>NZ_LGDY01000103.1 GCF_001279525.1 Nocardia sp. NRRL S-836
GTGCGATGTCCGCGTTGTACGACACGCCCTTCGCGGTGGCCTTCCCGTCGGCGACGGTGATCGTCGACGACCAGGCCTGCTGGAGTTGCTGGCCTGCCGGGAAGTCCCACACGAGCTGCCACGCGCGAACCGCTTCGGTGCCGCTGTTGGACACCGTCACGTTCGCGGTGAAGCCCCCGTTCCACGTGCTCGGCCGCGCGTAGGTCACGGTGCAGGTGCCGCCGACACCGCCGCCGTCGGCGGTCCTGACCGTGACGCCCGGCGACGCTGTGGAAGCGTTGCCCGCGGCATCCGTCGCGACCACGGTGAAGGAGTAGTCGGTGTTCGGGCTCAGCCCGCTCACCGTCACCGAGTTCGTGGCCGACGTGGCGACGACCTGGTCACCGCGGTAGACGCGGTAGGAGGTCACGCCCCGGTCGTCCGTGGAGGCCGGCCAGTCGAGCCGCACCGAGCTGCCGGTGACGGCCGACGCGACCGGCGTGCCGGGCGCCGACGGCGGACGGGTGTCCGGCGTACCGGTCCCGCCGCCGAACACGACGTCCGAGCAGCTGTAGAACGCCTCGGGGCTGTCCGAGCGCTGCCACAGCGAGTAGATGATGTGCCGGCCGGTCTTGTTGGGCAGCTTGGCCTGCCAGGCGTACTCACCGTTCGCCAGCGGCGGGTTCGTCACCTTGTCGAACGGCACGGACTCCAGGTCCGACCACTTGAGCGGCTGCGTCGGGTCGTAGCCGTCCCTGGTGACGTACTGCTCCCAGGTACCGGGGTGCGGTGCCCAGGCGTTGTAGCGGAACGTCACCGTGGCGTTCGCCTGCACCTGCGTCGCGGGCCAGTCGGCACGCGCGAGGTTGTAGGCGGCGAACTTCGTGGTGGGACCGCACAGGCTGCCGTCGGGCACGATCTCCCGGTGGCGGCCGGCGGCGTTGCTGATGAGGTTGCCGAACCAGTCCCACAGCGGCTGCTTCCCGCCCTGGGCGACCGCGGCGACGCACGCCGGGTTGGTCGGCTGCAGGTCACCGCCGCCGCTGCCGGCGCGGCCGTCCTCGTAGCAGAGGTACGTGCGGCTGCCGGGCCAGACCATCGACCCGTGCGCGACCGCCGTGCCCCCGCCCTGCACGAGGACCGCACCGGTCGTCGCGGCTACGAGCAAGAGCGCTGCCAGTCGTTTTCTCATGTCGCTACTCCTCACCCGTAGAGCTCTGCGTGCAGGGAGAACGCCGTGGCGATCTCGGTCTGCGCCCAGAAGCGGTGGTAGGTGAACGTGGGAGCCGGCCCACCGTCCAGGTAGGCCTGGACCTTCGGCCACTGCGGGTCGTTGCGGAACATCGACCGCATCGACAGGAACGACGAACCCTGCTTGATCTCGTCGCCGTTCGGCATCTTCCCGGTCCAGCCCGGCGGCACGTACGGGCCTTCGAGCGTGCTGGTGTTGTAGACGTCGTCGAACCGGTTGTAGTCCGTGCGCGTCTCCGGCGTCGCGATGCCCAGGCTGTCCTGGTGCGACAGCAACGACGTCAGCAGCGCCTCACCCGTGGTCTTGGCCTGGGCGTTGCCGGACTTCGCCGCGTAGTTCAGCAGCACCTTGGCGTACGACGCGGCCACACCGACGTCCTGGTTGTGGTTGACCACACGCACCCGCAGGCTCGCGTTCGAGCCGGGGTTGGTGGCGTTCCACGTGTCCGGCGCGCCCGACCACTCCAGGTCCGCGGGGATCTGGAAGTTCGTGCCCGTGGTCGTGTTCGCGATCGCCCACGGCACCCACTTGTCGAGGAGCTTCTTGGCCCGCTCGTCACCGGTCAGCCGGTACAGCGCGGCCGTGCGCTCGATCCCCCACACCTGGAAGCCGAACCACCGGTTGCTCGGCGGGTCGCGCCACACCGGGTGGGCGTCGTAGTACATGCCGTAGAACGTCGGCGTGCCGGCGGGAGGCGAGGCGTACTGGCCCTCCCAGCTGTTCGTGACACCACCGGCGAGACCACCGTCGGCCGACTGCAGCCACTGCAGCATCTCGAGCTGCCGGTCCAGGCTCGTCGACCAGTCCTGCTGTCCGGTGGCGGACAACGGCTTGAGCGCGGGCACCTTCGACAGCGCGTACGCCGCCAGCGGGTTCTGGTAGCCCTGGTGCGAGGCACCGTCACCGATGCGCCACGCCCAGCCGGCGGACGTGTCGGTCGCGCCACCCCACGCGTAGTACCAGGACATCAGGTAGTGCGCGCTGTTCTTGCCGGTCGCGCCGGGGCACGTCGTCGGGCTGGTGCAGTTGCCGATGCGCTTGAAGTACTTGTCGAACATGGCGTACCGCAGGTAGTCGCCCATCTTCGCGGACTTGCCGATCTCGCTGGCGATGTCGCCCGCCTTGCCCTGCGCCGAGGCCCACTGCTGGGCGAGCAGCGCCACCTGCACCACGCGGGCGTCCGCGTCAGGTGCGTTGGTGTACTTCCACTGCTTGGCGTAGGAGCTGTCCTTGGTGAAGAGGTCGAGGAACCCGTTGGGGCCACCGTGCTTGAACGTGTCGCACGAGGGCTGCGGGATGGTCTCCCACACCGACTCCGACGAGCCGCGCTGGTAGGTGTTGATGTACGCGGGTGCCGTCGTGCCGTCACCACAGCGGCCGAAGCCGTAGGTGTTGTCGACGTCGATCAGCCAGTGCATGCCGTAGATGTCCGAGTTGCCGTACGCGGCCTTCAGCTCGTTCGCGATCGGGTCGCTGCCCACCGGCGCGGTGCTGCTGAGCACCGACGGGTACTGGTCCATCCGCGGGTGCTCGGGCGCGTAGGTCGCCGGCTTCGACGGGTCGTACTTGTCGTTGGTCGGCTGGTCGGCCTTCGCGGGGATGATGTACTTCTCCATCGACGCGAACGCGGACTTGAACGGCGCCCAGTCACCGGTGACCCGGCCGTAGCTCGCCTCCAGCCACAGGTAGTAGCTGTAGGCCTCGGACGTGGTCTGGTGACCGTGGTCCGGTGCCTCGACCATCAGCGTCTCGACCGAGTGGTACGGCACGAGCAGGTCGCCGAACTTGCGGAAGTAGCCGCTCGACGGGTCCTTGATCTTGTTGTACTGGTCGAGGAACGCCTTGTTGAAGTCCGACGTGGACGGGTCGAGCTCCTTGACCGTCACCGTCGCGGTGCTGTGACCGGGTGCCGACGCGGTGAACGTCGCGGTCCCGAGGGCGCCGCCGTTGTTCGCCGACGTCACCGTCACCTTCTGCTTCGCGGTGCTGGAGAACGTGAGCGTCGTCGGCGACGCCGTCAGGTCGGCGCTGCCGCCCGCGATCGTCACCGTCACCGGCTGGCTCGGTGCCGTGGCCAGCGAGACGTCGAACGTCGCCGTCTGCCCCTGCTTGACCGAGACCGAGCTCGGGGACGCCACCACCGCGGGTCCGGTCAGCACCTTCACCGCCACCGGCGTGGACGTCGTGGTCGCACCACGGTTGTCCGTCGCACGCGCGGCGATGCTGTGGTCACCGGCCGGCGCCGAGGTCCAGGTGCCGGTGAACGGCGCGCTGGTGTCGGTCGCGATGAGCTGGTCACCGTCGTAGAAGTCGACCTTGGTCACCGTGCCGTCGGTGTCCTGCGCGGTCGCCGCCAACGGGATCGTCGCGGGCACCGTGTAGGTGCTGCCCGCCGTGGGGGAGGTCAGCGCCACGGACGGGGCCTGGTTCGGGCCCGTGCAGGACACGCCGTTCACCGCGAAGTCCGTCGGTGGCCGGTTCGTCGAGCCCTTGCTGCCGTTGAAGCCGACCTGCGTGCTGCCACCGGAGGGCAGCGAACGCGCCCAGTCCGGGTTGGTCACGGTGACGACCGCGCCGTTCTGCGTGAAGTTGCCGTTCCAGCCCTGCTGGACGCGTTGCCCGTCGGGGAACGTCCAGGTCAGGTTCCAGCCGTTCAACGCGTCACCGTCGTTGCGGATCGACACGCTTGCGCCGAATCCGTTGCTCCACTCGTTTGTCACCTGATACGTCACGGTGCAGGCAACCGCGAGCGGTGCGGCCACGGCGGGTACCCCGCCCATGGCCATCACCGCCGCGATCGTTAACGCCGTTGTTCGCCGAGTCATGCCGCCGCCCTCTCGACAACTGGGAGCGCTCCCAGAGTTCACGGCACTGTAACGCGGGCCACATCGACCAACTGGCCGCCGGTGCAGCCGATGTTGACCCTTCAAGCCGGGCCCGTTGCTCCAGGTGCCACAACACGTGTTGGTCCGCCGGTTCCTCTTACTGCTCCCTTCGAGTGGAATTCTGGGAGCGGTCCCAGAAGGGAGCGCGGGCGCCCGCACAGCGGTGGGCGCCGTGTTGGTCACCCATGCCCGATTTGACGAAGTGGTTCTCACGTGCGACCGACACACCGCCGGACGCGGTGCCATGGTCGGTCACACCGCCGTAACAGTTGTCGTCGACGTCCACCACGGATGGAGTACCGCACGCGCCGCCGTCCTGGGTGGGCCAGCCGGCGAGCCCGAACGGTGCCGCGTTCGTCCGAGGAACGACCACCGCGCCGACGACCAGTGCGGTGGCCGAAATCAATGCCGCGCGTTCCGGAATCATTCCACGCTCCCATGGATGAGCGGCGGTAACCCGACCGAAGCACCCGGCCGTCACTCCGGTCAACCTGTTCGACGGTATTCGATTCGAACGTTCGAATGCGGTTGACAGAAAACACCGCCGCCCTAGGATTGAAATACCGCCGCGCATCCACTGCAAGCGGAGCGCACATGAAGAAACTGGCGACAATGGTGGTGGCCGCGGCACTGACCGCGTTTCTCGCACCACAGGCACACGCAGCAGGAAGCACCTTCCCCAGCCCGACGGGCCAGAAGCCCGTGGGTGCGACCATCAAGGTGTCCGCAGGCACCTACGACGGTGGCATGCAGCGGTTCTACGGCACCGGCAGCCTCGGCACCGGTGGCCAGGGCGAGGACCAGGGCCCGATCTTCCAGCTGGCCGACGGCGCGACGCTGAAGAACGTCGTGCTCGGCGCGCCGGCCGCGGACGGGGTCCACTGCCTGGGCACCTGCACGCTCACCAACGTGTGGTGGGAGGACGTCGGCGAGGACGCGGCCACGTTCAAGGGCACGTCGTCGGCGCAGACCATGACCATCAACGGTGGTGGCGCGCGCAAGGCGTCGGACAAGGTGTTCCAGCACAACGGGCCGGGCACGATGACCATCAGGAACTTCCAGGTGGACGACTTCGGCAAGCTCTACCGGTCCTGCGGCAACTGCAAGACGCAGTACAAGCGCCACGTCGTGCTGGAGAACATCACCGCGTTCTCCCCCGGCAAGGCGCTGGTCGGGATCAACACCAACTACGGTGACACCGCGCGTTTCTCGCGGATCACCGTCGTCGGGGACAGCAGCAGGAAGATCTCGATCTGCGACAAGTACCAGGGCGTCACGAGCGGCGAACCGAAGAAAATCGGTTCAGGCGCTGACGGCACGAACTGCCTGTACCAGTCCTCGGACATCACCTACCGCTAGCGAAAAGGGCCCCGGCGAATTGCCGGGGCCCTTTTCTCACCACACTTCGAGGGTGTGCGCCGCGATGTGCTCGACATTCCAGTCGTCGCCGGTTCCCGGCAGCCGGGGCAGGACGACGGTCCCGTCCTCGTCGAGCGGGTCGGCGATCGAGTTGCGGTGCGGTGGCACCCGGTCGAAGTCGACGTGCGGGTGCAACAGGCCGCGTTCGTACCAGCGGCCCGCGTCGGTCGCCCCGAGCACGGTGAGGCTGGCGCTGCCGTTGCCGTGGACCTCGCAGTCCACGTTGAACGACTCCGCGAGGTGCACGGTCTTGAGCACCGGCGTGATGCCGCCGGACCCGGCCGGACCGGCGCGCAGGATGTCGCACGCGCCCGAGCTGATCCACTCCGCGCGGGTGAGGTGCTTGCCCCACGCCACCTCCGGGCCGATCACCGGGATCGCCAGCTGCTCGGCGAGCCACCGGTAGGAGCTGATCGAGGCCTCCTCCATCGGTTCCTCGAACCAGTAGAAGTCCAGCTCCTCCAGTGCCTTCCCGAGCCGCAGCGCCTCGGTGCGCGAGTACCAGTGGCTCGCGTCGAGCATCAGCGCGACGTCCGGCCCGACCGCCTCCCGCACCGCGCGGCACGCCTCGACGTCACGGGCGACGCTCGGCGCTCCCGGCACCGGCGGCATCCACGTGTGCAGCTTGATCGCCCGGTACCCCGCGGCCACGAGCTGCTTCGCGAAGTCCGCGTAGTCGCCCGGCGTCGCGAGACCGTCGGTGTCGCCGCACATCGTGCTGGCGTAGGCGGGGATCCGGTCACGGGCACCGCCGGCGAGCTTCCACGCGGGCAGCCCGGCCTTGCGCGCGACGAGGTCCCACAGCGCCTGGTCGACGAACCCGAGCGCGCGGTCGGTGAACCCGCCGTGCGCACCCCGTTGCCGCCGGGCGAGCAGCCGCCACAACCGTTCCCGGTCCCACGGGTCCTGCCGGAGCAGCACCGGCCGCACGTGCCGTTCCAGCACGGCCGGGCGCAGCTGGTCCGGCTGCACCTGGCAGTACCCGGTCACGCCGTCGGTGTCGGTGATCTCCAGCAGCGCCTCGGTCACCTCGTGCTCGGGCGCGGGGTGCCGGTGCCCCTCGGCGTCGACGGACGTGCACGCGGTCGTCGTGAACGTGCGCACCACGACCCGTTCGATCATTTGCGCTTCTCCCAGTCCTGCTGGGCGGTGGTGAGCTTGGCCGCGAGCTGGTCGAGGAACTCCTGCGCGGGCAGCTGGCCGAGCAGCACCTTCTGGTACAGCGGCTCGGTGTCGGTCTTGGTGATCGACGAGTACTCGGGCAGGTGCACCGGGGCGGGCACGAGCACGGTCGCCGGGTCCTCCAGCACGCCCAGCGCCATCTTCACGGCCGGGTTCTGCTGGATCCACGCCGCACCGCGCACGTCGGTGTTCGCCGGGATCTGGCCGACCTTCTCGTTCCAGTAGCCGTTGCTCTCCGCGGAGACCAGGAACTCGACGAACCGCCACGCGGCGTCGGTGTTCTTGCCGCCCTTGAACACCGCGAAGCCGTCGGTCGGGTTCGGCAGCACGGTCCGCTTGCCCGACGGTCCCTTCGGCAACGGCATCGCGCTGACCCGTTCCGGCCCGAGGGTCTTCATCACGTCCGCGGTCGAGCCGAGGTTGTGGTGCATCATCGCCACCGTGCCGCCGGTGAACTGCGCGACCATCTGCGTGTAGTTGTTGTTGACGTCCGCTTCCGGGGTGGCCTTCTTGTACAGCTCGGCCACCTTGCGCACGAGCTCGGTGTTGCGCGGGTCGGCGACCGTGCTCTTCCCGCCGTCGTAGAACTTCTCGACGCCGGAGTAGGAGTAGGCCTCCGACAGCAGCTGGAAGACCGAGCCCGCGCCGCCGCGGATGGTGAAGCCGTACCGGTTGGCGGCCGGGTCGGTCAGCTGGGTGGCGGCCTTGACCAGGTCGTCCCACGTGACCGGCTCCTGGATGTGCTTCTCGGCGAACCGGTCGGACCGGTACCAGATCACGTCCAGGTTGCCCGATGCCGGAACGGCGTAGAGCTTGCCGTCGGACGCGGTCTGCCGCACGGTCTCCAGCAGGCCGGGGATGAGCTTGCCCTTGAGCGAGCTGCCCTCCAGCCGTTCGTCGACCGGCTCCAGCGCGTCCTGGCCCGCGAGGTGTGCCAGGTAGGAGGTCGTGACGCCACCGACGTCCGGTGTCGACCCGCCCGCGATGGCGGTGTCGTACTTCTGCTGCACTGACGAGCTCGGGATGCCGACGTACTCGACCTTCACGTCCGGGTTCGCCGCCTCGAACCGCTTGATCAGCTCCTCGTAGATCGGCGTCCGGCCGGGGCCACCGTTGTTGTCCCAGAACGTGATCGTGGTCTTGCCGTCCTGGGTTCCGGCACACGCGCTGAGCAGGAGCGCCAGCGCGACCAGCAGTGCTCTCATCGAGGCTCCTTTGTGGATGTTCCGGTCGGCAGCGACCTGACCGAGTGTCTTCCGTACCGCTGCGACAAACGTTGCGGCATCTGCAAACCGCGTTCGCGAACTCCTGCGCGAGACGTGCGGACTGCCCACGTTTCAAGTCGCGGAAGCGATCGCCGCTCGGCGGAGCTTGTGTAGGACCTCAACGAAACTCTCCGGGCGGGCAATCGGCGATGAACCAGGAACTCCCTCCTCCCCAGGGAGAGGTCAACCCTTGACCGCGCCGGCGCTCAGTCCCTGCACCAGGAACCGCTGCACCACGGCGAAGACCAGCACGACCGGCACTGCGGCGACGACTCCGCCGGCCGCGAGCGCCCCGAAGTCGGTGTTGAACTCGCCGAGCGCGTAGCTCAGCCCGACCGGCAGCGTGAACTTGTCCTGCCTGCTCGCGAACATCAGCGCGAACAGGAAGTTGTTCCAGGCACCGATGAACGCGAACGACCCGACGGCGACCAGCGCCGGACGCAGCTGCGGCAGCGTGACGGCGAAGAACGCGCGCAGTCGCGTGCAGCCGTCGACCATCGCGGCCTCTTCGAGCTCGACCGGCACGTTGCGCACGAACCCGCTCATCAGGATCAGCGCGAGCGGCAGCTGGAACGCGGTGTCCGCGATGACGAGACCGGTGAGGCTGTTCAGCAGCCCGGCGCCCTTGAAGATCACGAACAACGGGATCAGCAGCATCGCGCCGGGGATGAACTGCGTGCACAGCAACGCCAGCAGGAACACCCGCTGGCCGCGGAACCGGAAGCGCGCCAGCGCGTAGCCGCCCATGAGCGCGAACACGGTGACGACGACCAGCGTGCCGACCGCGATGATCAGGCTGTTCTGGAAGAAGAGCCCGAACCCGATGCCGTTCCACACCGTGTCGAAGTGCTCGAACGTGATCGGCCACGGCACCAGCGCGGTCTCCCCCGCCGGCCGGAACGCGAAGACGAGCATCCAGTAGAACGGGATGAGCGTGAACAGCAGGTAGAGCACCAGCGGCAGGTGCAGCCGGAGGTACCGGCCGGGGTCGCGGGGCTTGCGGCGCTTCGGCGGCGGTGGCGGCGGGCCGAGGGCCACCTCCGGGCGGACGAGGGTCTGGGTCATGCCCGGCTCCCGAACTTGGACAGCCTCAGGTAGAGGATGGAGAAGAACAGCAAGACCGCGAAGCCGGCCATCGTGAGCGCCGAGCCGTAGCCGAAGTCGTGCGAGTCGACGGCTTTGCGCGCCACGTAGAGCGGCAGCGTGGTGGTCTGGTTCGCCGGGCCGCCGCCGGTGAGCGTGTAGATCAGGTCGACGTTGTTGAACTCCCACACCGCGCGCAGCAGCGTCGACAGCACGATCGCGTCGCGCAGGTGCGGCAGCGTGACGCTGACGAACCGCCGCCAGCGACCGGCGCCGTCGACCGACGCGGCCTCGTACAGGTCGTTGGGGATGGTCTGCAGGTCGGCGAGCAGCAGGATCGCGAAGAACGGCACCCCGCGCCACAGCTCGGTGACGACGGTCGCGGGGAACACCGTCGCCGGGTCGCCGAGCACCGACGTGCCGGGATCGCCGATCCCCCACTGCGCGAGCTGCTGGAAGACGCCCGTCGACGGGTTGTAGAGCAGGATCCAGATGCCGGTGGTGAGCACACCGGACACCGCCCACGGCGAGAACACCAGCGACCGGGCCACCGCGCGGCCGACGAACGTCTCGTTCACGATCAGCGCGAGCACCAGCCCCAGCACGAGCTGCAACCCGACCTCGACGACCACCCACTTGGCGCTGAACGCGAGGCTCTGCCAGAACAGCTGGTCCTCGAACAGCATCCGGCGGAAGTTCTCGAAGCCGATGAAGCCGTTCTTCCACGGTTGCGTGACGGTGTGCTGGCGGAGGCTGAACCACCCGACGCTGGCGATCGGGTAGACCAGGAACACGAGCATCAGCGCCAGCGTCGGGGCGATCAGGGCGTACGGCGCCCACGTGCGGGTCCTCACGCGGGGTTCCACCCACCCAGGTAAGCCGCCTTCGTGTACTGCCGCGCCTGGTCGTCGGTCAGCTGCGGCCGGTCTGCGCCGGTGCCCGCGCCGGGCCCGGTGTTGCGGTACTCCGCGAACCGCGCGCCACGCCACGGGAAGCCGGACATGTCGGTCCACGGTGCGCGCTTGATCGCGGCGGGCAGCTCGGTGTTCCTGATGACGACCTGGGCGATCGCGTCCGGGTCGCCGCTGGGGTGCCACGGCCTGCCGAGGTAGTAGGTGCCGGCCGGGGCGTCGCTGCGGATCTTCGAGTCGACGACGAGGAAGCCGTACGGGTTGTCGCGGCGGGTGCTGGCGGCGGTCACGTAGCCGTTCGGGTCGCCGCCGCGGTTCAGCGCGGTGATGGTGGCCCGTTCGAAGACGGCGGTGGCGCGGCCGAAGAGGAAGTCGACGTCACCGGTGATGGCGCAGTCCCGGTAGTACTGCCGCGATCGCGTGCCGACGGCCGGGGTGTCCGCGTACAGCGTGTCCTGGTGGCCTTCGAAGCTGACGCGGTCGAACAGCATCCGGTCGCCGGTGGCCTTGACCGCCACGGCCTGCGTCGCGGTGATCTCCGGGTGCCGTGCGCGGTCGAAGGAGTTGCGGAAGGTGAGGTCGCGGGCGGTGAACCCGTCCGCGGCGATGGTCGCGGTGGCGCTGCCGGAGGTGCCGTAGGTGGTGCCGTCGGGTTTCTTGGTGCCGCTGGCGTTGTCGAAGTCGATCACCACGTCCTGGGCGCGGCCGGTGGCGCCGCGCAGGGTCAGGCCCTGCTTGCCCGCCGGGACCTTGACGACCTCCCGGTAGACGCCCTTCGGCAGGGTGACCACGCCGCCCGCCGGTGCCGCGTCGATCGCCGCCTGCACGGTCGCGAAACCCTGGCCCACCACGAGGTGCGGCCCTGCCGGTCGCGCGCCGGCCTGGAGGTGCCTGATCCGGTGCGCGGGTTCCAGTCCCCTGGTCAGCGTCGGGGTCCAGCCGGCGTCCGTGCCGAGGCGCTTGTCCGGGAACGCGGCGTTGTGGGCGTCGACCAGGCTGACCGGCCGCCCGTCGACCAGGTTGCCGACGTCGGTGATCGCCGCGCCACCCCAGTTGTAGACGACCTTCTCGGGTGCGATGCCGCGGATGAAGTTGTTCTGGGCGTAGATCTGCGAACGGACGCCGACGCCCCAGCTGTAGACCTGCGAACCCTCGTACAGGTTGTTGTAGACGTGCACCTGTCCGAACCGGACGCGCGGCGCGCGCTCCTGCACGTTGCGGAACACGTTGTGGTGCACCGAGACACGCAGCTTGCCCGGGTCGGTGGTGGAGCTGTTGGACGAGCCGATCAGCATGGTCTTGCCGTGGTCGGCGAACACGTTGCGGGACACCGTGACGAGGTCCGAGGCGTTCGTGATGTCGAGCTGGCCGTCGTGCACCTGGTAGGGCCGTCCGAAGTGGAGCGGCTGGGTGCTGTCGGGGTTCGGCTCGTCGGTGAACGTGTTGTGGTCCACCCACACGTGCTCGGAGCGCTGCAACGACACCGAGTCGTACAGCGAGTTCCAGTTGCCGGGCGACGCGCCGGGGCTGTTGTCGGTCGGGTCCCACTGCGGGAAGCAGTCGCGGGTGTCGCGGAAGGTCAGGTTGCGCACGATCACGTTGCGCACGCCGTGGATCCGCAGGCTGCCACCGGTGATCCCGGCACCGGCGCCGACCCCGATGATCGTGGTGTCCGACCCGACGGTCAGCGCGATGGTGGCCTCCTGCCGCTTCGCCGACGCGGCCCGCGCGTTCTCCAGCGGCCCCTCCGGCTCGCGTTCCCACCCCCACACCGCCGGGTCGTAGGCGGCCAGGTACCCGGCCTCGGTGTAGCCGTCGGTCGCGTAGTCCGCGCAGCCCAACGGTTTCCCGTCGGCGCCGGTGTTCGCGTCGATCACGCCCCTGACCTTGACGATCCGCGGCGCCGGTGCGGCGAGCGCCGCGACGAGCTCCGCCCGCGTGCGCACCTCGTGCACGTGACCGGCGGGCGCCGCCGCACCACCGGTCGTGCCTGGACCACTGCTCGCCCACCCGTCACCGGCGGGCAGCACCTGCCGGGCCGGGTCGTGGCCCGCGTGTGCGGTCGCGCCCGTCACCGCCGCACCCGCGCACGCCAAAACCACCGCACCAACGATCAGCCGCATCGGGGAATACCCTCTCGATCGATGAATTCACATTCTTGAACAACGTCCACGATCGTGAAACGAGTATTGCGAACGTTTCCGGCACGCGTCAACGCAGTGAATTCATTCGACGAACGGGCACGCCGTTCGATGATTCTTCGAGTCGAACGGCGTCGAATTACAGGCGATGCGGAAAATCTTTTCGATCAGAGACCGATGAATTCCTGTCCGGCTAGGGGGTGACGTCCTCGCGCACCGCACCGGCGGGCTGCCGCAGTGATGGCACGAACGCCAGCGCTGGCAGCAACAACAACGGCACGACCAGCAACCCGCGCAGCACCCCGACGTGGTCGCCGAGGAAGCCGACGAGCGGCGGTCCCGCCAGGAACGCCGTGTACCCGATCACCGCGACCACGCTGACCCGTGCCGCCGCCTGCTCGGCGTCGTCGGCGGCAGCACTCATCCCCACCGGGAACCCCAGCGCGGTACCGAGTCCCCACAGCGCGACACCGGCCACCGCCACGGCCGGCGAGCCGCCGAGCACCGCCAGCGTCACGCCGGCCGCCGCCAGCAGCATCGTGGTGACCAGCACGGGCACCCGGCCCCACCGGTCCAATGCGATCGTGCCGACGATCCGGCCGAACGTCATGGTCGTCACGAACACGCCGAACACCAGCGCGCCGGTCGCGGGGTCGAACTCGTAGCCGTCGACGAACGCCACCGCCACCCAGTCGTTCGCGGTGCCCTCGGTGAACGCCAGCACCAGCACGAGCGCCCCGATCAGCAACGTGCGGGGCTCGCGCCACGCGGCCAGGACACCGCTGCCGGTGCCGTGCTCCGGTTCGCCGGCGAAGCTGTAGGTGCGCGCGGCCAGCAGCGTGCCACCCGCGACCACGGCCGCCACCACGACGAGGTGCGCCGTCACCGGGAGCACCAGCCACGCCACCAGCGACGCCAAGCCCGCCGCGGCCACCGTGCCCAGGCTCCACATGGCGTGGAACCGCGGCATCACGGTCCGCCCGAGCGCGCGTTCGACCTCGGCGGCCTCGACGTTCATCGCGACGTCGCACAGGCCGGAGCCGTAGCCCAGCACGAAGATCCCGGCGGCGGTCAGCGCGACCGAGGGAATGGCCCCGATCCCGGTACCCGCCACCGCGAGGCCGGTGGCGACCACGACCGCCGACACGCACACGGTGCGCCGCGGTCCGAGCCGGTGCGTGACCTCGCCCGCGGTGAGCATCGCCAGGAACGCACCGGCGGACATGGACAACAGCAGCAGCCCCAGCGCGCCCGCCGTCAGGCCCAGCGCGTCACGGGCGACCGGCACGCGGGCGAACCAGGTCGCCACGGCCACACCGTTGAGCCCGAACGTGACCGCGACCCCCGCCGCGGCCGCTCGGACCTGCCTGCGCGGCAACGTGTCCGTCATTCCGGTTCCCCTTTCTCGATCCACAAACCCACACCCCACACGTGGAAGCGCTTCCACCGCAATACTGGGGAAATGACGGGACAACACACCCCGACACTGGACGACGTGGCCCGCGCCGCCGGCGTGTCACGGGCCACCGCCTCACGTGTGGTCACCGGTCAGGGCGCGGCTTCACGCGACGCGCGTGACCGGGTGGCCGCCGCCGTGGCACAGCTGGGTTACGTGCCCGACGCCGCTGCCCGCGCACTGGCCAGCCGCAGCGGCACGCGCCTCGCCGTCGCCGTGATCGGCCGCACCGCCGCCGTGCTCGACGACCCCTACGTCGGCCGGGTGCTGACCACGGCCGCGCACACCGCCGCCGAACGCGAGGTCGGCGTCTCCCTGCACTGGCTACCGCTGCACGACCCGTACTCGCTCGCCCGGCTCGCCGTGACCCGCAACCTGGGCGGCCTGCTGGTGGTGAACCCGACGCAGCCGGCGCTCGACACGGTGCCACGCGCGTTGCGCGGCCGGGTCGCCGCGATCGGCGTCGGCACCAGCCACGTGCCGTCGTTCGACGTGGACAACGGCACCGGTACCGAAGGCGTGGTGCGGCACCTTGCGAACACCGGCCGGCGCCGCATCGCCATGGTCACCGGCCCGCCGTGGCTGCCGTGCGGCGACCGGGCCGTCGCCGCCTACCGGCGGGTGGTGCAGGACACCGGCGGCGAGGCCAGGGTGGTACCCGGCGACTTCACCGCCGCCCGCGGCGCCGAGGCCGCCGCCGAGATCATGCTGCGCTGGCCCGACACCGACGCCGTCTTCGCGCTCAGCGACCTCACCGCGCTCGGTGTCCTCGACGGACTGCACGCCCTCGGCGTCGGTGTGCCCTCGGACGTGGCGGTCGCCGGGTTCGACGACATCGCGTTCGCCTGCCTCAGCCGGCCCGCGCTCACCACGTCCACCCACCCGGTGGAACAGATCGCCGCGGCCGCCGCACGAACCGTGCTCGACCGCCACGACACCGCGCCCACGACCTTCTACCCCTCCACCCTCGTGGTCCGCGACAGCGCCTGACCCGCCGCTCCCCCTGTCTCACGCGGGGGCCTTTCGTACGCTCCTGTAGTACGAAAGCTCCCGCGTGCGGTGCAATGGGGCTGGTGGGGCACGGGTGGGTGATCTAGCCGGTGGTCGGGAGTGCGGTAGAAGCGGTCACTCCACCATGCAGGTTTCGTCGTTGAGTATGAACGCGCCGGGTGCGGAGTTGGCGGCGCGCACGGAGCCGTTGAACCCGACCAGCACCGAGCCGCCGGCCGGGAGCTGCGCGTTGTAAGCCGCGTTGGCGGCGTTGACGGTGGCGCCGGTCTGGCGCGGGGTCGCGTTCCACATGCCGGTGACGGTCTGGCCGTTGGCGAAGGTCCACCGCAGGGTCCAGCCGTTGACCGCCTGGGGACCGGTGTTGCGGACCGTCACGTTCGCCTGGAACCCGCCGGGCCACTGGCCGGTGATGCGGTACGCGACGGCGCAACCGCGGGCGGGTGGTGCGGGCGGACGGGCGGGAACCGTCGTCGTGGGCGGCGCCGGGCGGGGCGGCGGCACCACGGGAGGAGCCGGTGGTGTCGGCGTCGTGGCAACCGGCACCGGAGGGGCTGGCACCGGAAGGGCTGGCGGCGAAGGTACGAGGTCGAGGCCGTTGCAGGGCGCGCCCCACAACCCGAGGTCGGCGGCGGCGGCCTGCGACTCGGCGGCCACCAGCGGCCCGCCGTCGACGCCCTCGGCTCGCAGCACTCCCTGCCGCACGGCGAGCTGTGCGTAGTCGGCGCCGTCCTCCAGCACGAGTTTCACGCCGTCGTCGAGGAAGTCGACCCGGACGGCGGTGGCCAGCAGCGTCGTGCGGGCGAACGCGACCGCGGCCTCCGCCCAGCAGTCCGCCGGTGCCGCCAGCCGTGCCACGCGCACCGTCGTGCCGTCGGCCAGCTCGACCGTCCTGGCGTCGATCACGTCCCGCACGAAGTGCAGCACGCCCTGGGAGGCCGTTTGCTCGTTCACGAGCGAGGGCGGCTTCCAGGGCGTGCGGCTTGGAGGTGGTGGTGTCGACGGTTCCGCCGTGCACGCTCCGGTGAGCAGGACCAAAATCACGAGCAAGTTCTTGCGCGCCACCACTACCCCTATTGTCGTTAAATCATCAACTACATTAGGGGGTGGCGGCGCCGTCTCAATCGACCGTTCGGAGTGGACTACCTGCGCGGAACGGGTGCGGCCGTCCAACGCTGGTTGGCACCGGAGGTCGCCTGGTAAAGACCGATTCTCGCGCCGTCCTCGCGGGATTCACCGATGACGTCGAGCAAAGCACCCGTTTGCGCGTTCACGAACGTCCAGGTGCCGTCTCCCGTGGACGAGAGGATCCACCGCGCGGCCGGTCCGTCCGACGCGGCCAGCACGGCGTCGCCGGAGCCGGCGGCGATCCGCTGGCCCGTCGCGGCGTTCACGACGGAGAACTCGGCGCGGTGGTCGTAGCCGCCGGTGCGCCGCTCCACCCGCCACACCTGGTCCGCCGCGGCCGGGTCGGTGGTGCGCTGCACGAGCGAGGTGCCCGAGGGTGCGAGTGACTTCCCGCTCTGCACGCCGGTGAGCCGGTACTCGCCGCCCAGCGCGGCCGCGCGGTTCACGCCGCTGACACCGGTCACCTCGAACGTGGTGACCGACCGCGGCGGCACCGACAGCGTCGCCCTGCGGTCCTTCACCCGCACCGCCGCGCCCTTCACCAGTGCGCCCTGCTCGTCGGTCACGACCGGGCGCACCGTCGCGTTCGGCCGGATCGACCCGAACGCGGACAGGTCGAGCGTCACGGACTGCGCCTGGGTGGACTTGTTGAGGTGCACCAACGACTTCAGCTCGGTGTTGCGCACCGCCGCGACGTCCGTGGTGGTGTTCACCTTCACCAGGCGGTCACCCGGCTTGACGTAGTGGGTGAAGTTGCGCAGCGTGTGGAACTTCGTGTTGACGCGCGCCGGGCAGGTCGCGAGCGTGTCCTTCGGCCCGCAGTCGAACGGGATCTGCACCACGCCCCAGTTCATGCCGTCCGGGGACTCGGCGCCGGGCTTCATGTTGTTGTAGTCCTCGACCGCCTGCCACAGCAGCCAGGCGCGCGGCTCCAGCTCGCGCAGGTCGTCGATCACCCGTTCCGCCATGCCGAGGCCGGGGTCCATGCTCGTGAAGCTCTGCCCGGTGCCCCAGTGGCCGTCGACCTCGCTCATCCACAACGGCTTCTTGCCGCCCTTGGCGATGTCACGGGCGGTTGTGCGGCGGGCGGTGCCGTAGGTGTGGACGTTGAGCTGGCCGACCTGGGCGCGCACCGGTTCCGGGTAGCCGGCCCAGTTCTCCGCGAAGATGCCGGGGTTTGTCTCGTCCGGTGCGGACACGGTCGCCGTCAACCGCTTGGCGCGCAACGCTTCGGCCATCACCGGCACGACCTTCGCCTGCAACGCGGGCCCCACGTGCGCGCCCTCCTGCCGGCCGCCCGTCGGGTTGCCGTCCGGCCCGAGCGTCGTGCGCCAGTAGGAGGTGTTGGGCTCGTTGAACGGGTCGACCGTGGCGAACCTGATGCCGTGCGCCCGTTCCAGCTCGGCCGCCGCCTGCGCCAGGTAGGCGGTGAAGTCGCCGATCCGGTCCTCGCGCAGCTGGTCGGCGTTCGGGTCGAAGCCACCGGAGACGTACCCGCTCACCGTCTGGAACCACGGCGGCGAGTTGCTGAACGCCTCCCAGTGGTCCACAGTGGACTTGATCCGGTCGACCCACCACCGCTGGCGCGGATCCGCCGCCGCGTCGAAGAACCGCGGGTCGCCCGGCTTCCACCAGTCGGTGTCGGTGCGGGTGGTGCCGGCCGGGGCCTTCCACCAGCCGGGGACCGCGGCACCGGCCCGCAGGTACTGCGGCACGTCCGGCGCGTTGCCGCCGCCGATGTTGTAGCGGGCGATGTTCAGGTTGAGACCGTCCGGTCCGAACAGCAGCTCCGCCAGCTGGTTGCGGATCTCGTCCGGGTAGCCGCCGGTGGCGTTCGCGAACCACACCAGGCTCGTTCCCCAGCCCTGGAACGGTTCCTGCTGGTAGGTCGGGTCCGGCCGCACAGTCACCTGCTCGACGGCGGCGGCGGCCGGGACCGCGGTGGACAGCGTGACCGCTGCGGCGGCCAGCAGGGCGAGCAGTCTGGTCATCGGTTCTCCGTTGAACGCGCGATGTTCACGCTAACAACTACCGAGACCGACCTGGGTCGTCAAGGTCCTGTCGAACGGGGCCGCACCCGTTCGACAGGACCCCCGGAAACGCCCACCCCGAGGAGGGTGTCACCTGAGCGTGCAGGTGGCGAAGCGCTCCAGGCCCTGCGGCTTCTCGGCGACGCGGCCGATGGCCGTCTCGATCCGGTTCAGCGCCGCGACCCGCTTGTCCTTCAACGGCCCGAGGATCGCGTTCTGCACGAAGTTCGGCCCGCCCTGGCCGGCCGACGTGCGCAGCCGCTCGTTGGCCTCCGCCTGCTGCTTGCCGAGGTTCGCGAGCTCACGGTCCACTTCGGCCCGTGCGGCGGCGGGAACGTTCTGCACCACCGGCGACGGGCAGTCGATCGTGCGCCCGGCCGCGCCGTTTCCGGCGCCGGAGTTGTTGCCTGAGCCCGGTTTCGCGGATCCCGAGGTGGACGACGTGGCCGGCGGCGCGGGCACGGCCGGAGCCTTCCCGAGCCCGCAGGTCGCGAACCGCTCCAGGCCCTCCGGCTTGTCGGCGACGCGGCCGATGGCGGTCTCGATGCGGTTCAGCGCTGCCACCCGCTTGCTCGCGAGTGGACCGAGGATGGCGTTCTGCACGAAGTTCGGGCCGCCCTCCCCCGCCGAGGTGCGCAGCCGGTTGTTGGCCTCGGCGATCTGCTTGTCCAGGTTGGCGAGTTCGCGCTGAACCTCCGCCTGCGCCTGGGCGGGAACGGCCGGGACGACCGGCTGCGGACACGCGATCGACCGGGTGCCGCCGTCCGAACCGGTGGTGGCGAAGGCAACGGCCGCGGTCACGGCGGTCAGCGTGCCCGCCACCGCGACTCCCGCGATCAGCCGGCGCTTGCCCCGCTCCGGTCGTGCATGTGCTCTCGACATATTCGAACCCTCACGACTTGGTGGACTGCTGATGTGCCGGCACAGCTGGATACGGACCGGGATCGTGAAGGGTTCAACTACTTGTGAGCGTTCACAGGCGGGTGGCATGCTCACTGGTCATTCCGCAGCCCGCACCTGCGAGGAACCGGGGACCGCCATGCCGTCGGCAGCCGGCGTCAGCCATGAACTGCTCCCGTTGCGCGTGCGCGGGGTGAACGTGGAGGTCGCGGCCGTGCGGCGGGAAGGCGCCGACGCACCGATCGTCTTCCTGCACGGGTTCGGCACGAGCAAGGAGGACTACCTCGACGTCACGCAGCGGCACGAGTTCGCCGGGCGGGCGTTCCTCGCCTACGACGCGCCGGGCAGCGGTGCCAGCGACTGCGCGGACCTCGCCGCGGTCGACATCCCGTTCCTGGTGGACGCCGCGTTCGCGGTGCTCGACCGCGCGGGCATCGACCGGTTCCACCTCGTCGGGCACTCGACCGGCGGCCTCACCGCGCTGCTGCTCGCGCACCGGGCGCCCCGCCGGGTGCTGAGCTTCGTCAACGTCATGGGCGTGCTCGCGCCGGAGGACTGCGTGCTCAGCAGGCAGGCGCTCGCCCACCCGGACCCCGCGGAGTTCTTCTTCGGACTGGCCGAGCGGAACCGCGCCGCCGCCCACCACGGCAGCGGCCTGTACGCGGCGGGCCTCCCGCACAAGATCAGGCGCGGTGCCGTGGCCGGTCTGTTCCGCTCGATGGTCGAGCTCGCCGACCACGGCGACCTGATCGCGAAGTTCCTGTCACTGCCCTGCCCGCGGATGTACCTCTACGGCGAGCAGTGCGCCGCGCTGTCGTACCTGCCGACGCTGGACGCGAACGGGGTGGAGCTCGCCGAGATCCCGCACAGCGGGCATCTGCCGATGTACTCCAACCCCGTCGCGATGTGGCGCCGGCTCGGCGACTTCCTCGCGCGTCAGTTGATACCCATGGCCAGGCGGTGGTAGGCCTGGTTCCAGCGCAGCCGGTCGCCGAACGACGCAGGCGTCGTGTCGGCGTCGATCAGCACGAGCTCGGTCGCCGCCATCTGGGCGAAGTCCCGCAACGTCTCCGCTCCGACCGCCTGGGTCATCACGGTGTGGTGCGGGCCGCCCGCGGTGAGCCAGCACTCGGCCGAGGTCGACAGCGACGGCGCCGGCTGCCACACGGCCCGAGCCACGGGCAGCTTGGGCAGCGGCTCGTCCGGCTCGACCACCGTGACCTCGTTGGCCACCAACCGGAACCGGTCGCCGAGGTCGGCCAGGCCGATCACCACGGCGGGACCGGTCGCCGCGTCGAACACCAGCCGCACCGGGTCCTCCCGGTCGCCGATGCCCAGCGGGTGGATCTCGCACGACGGCTGCGCGGTGGCGATCGTCGGGCAGACCTCCAGCATGTGCGCGCCGAGGATCTTCGGCTCGCCCGGCCCGAAGTGGTAGGTGTAGTCCTCCATGAACGACGTGCCGCGCCCGGTGCCCGCGCCCATCGCCTTCACGGCGGCGAGCAGGGCGGAGGTCTTCCAGTCGCCCTCGCCGCCGAAGCCGTAGCCGTCGGCCATCAGCCGCTGCACGGCCAGGCCCGGCAGCTGCCGAAGCCCGCCCAGGTCCTGGAAGTTCGTGGTGAACGCGCCGAACCCGCCGTCGTCGAGGAAGGACCGCAGGCCGATCTCGATGCGGGCGGCGTAGCGCAGCGAGTCGTGCCGCTCTCCCCCGCGCGCGAGCTCCGGTGCCAGCCGGTAGGCCTCGGCGTAGTCGGTGACCAGCAGGTCGATGTCCGCGTCGGCCACGGCGTCGACCACCGCGACGAGGTCGTTGACGCCGTAGGTGTTGACCGAGACGCCGAACCGCAGCTCCGCCTCGACCTTGTCGCCCTCGGTCACCGCGACGTCGCGCATGTTGTCGCCGAACCGGGCCAGGCGCAGGTTGCTCAGGTGCGCGCGACCGGCGGCGGCACGGGCCCAGCCGTCGATCCGCTGCGCCACCACGGGATCGCTCGCGTGGCCGGCCACCGTCTTGCGGGCCACGCCGATGCGCGTCTGCACGTAGGCGAACTCGCGGTCACCGTGCGCGGCCTGGTTGAGGTTCATGAAGTCCATGTCGATGGTGGACCACGGCAAGGCCTCGTTGAGCTGCGTGTGCAGGTGCAGCAACGGCTTGCGCAGCAGGTCCAGCCCGGTGATCCACATCTTCGCCGGCGAGAAGGTGTGCATCCACGCGATCACACCGACGCACGACGGGTCGTTGTTCGCCTCCTGCATGACCGAGCGGATGGCGCCGGAGTCGGTGAGCACCGGCTTCCACACGATCTCCGCGCTGATCCGGCCGGTGTCGCTCAGCATCCGCTGGATCTGCTGCGACTGGGCGGCCACCTGGTCGAGCGTCTCCGGCCCGTAGAGGTGCTGGCTGCCGGTGAGGAACCAGATCTGGGGCTTGTCCGGCATGTGCTCTCCTTCTGGGCTCACTGGCCGTAGACGTTCTGGTAGCGCTCGTAGAGCCGGTCGACGTGCTGCTGGTCGATCACGTCGGGCTTGCCGAGCTGGAGTGCGAAGTGGACGGTGCGGGCGACGTCCTCCAGCAGCACCGCGGCCTTGACCGCGGCACGTGCGGAGGCGCCGACGGTGAACGGGCCGTGGTTGCGCATCAGCACGGCCGGAGACCTGCTGCTGCTCAACGTCTCCACGATGCCCTTGCCGATCGAGTCGTCGCCGATCAACGCGAACGGGCCGACGGGGATCTCCCCGCCGAACTCGTCGGCGATCATCGTGAGCACGCACGGGATGGGCTCACCCCGTGCGGCCCACGCTGTGGCGTAAGGGGAATGCGTGTGCACGACGCCGCCGACGTGCGGCATGTGCCGGTACACGTAGGCATGCGCCGCCGTGTCGGAGGAAGGAGCCAGCTCGCCCTCGACGAGCGTGCCGTGCAGGTCGGTGACGACCATCGCGTGCGGGCCCAGCTCGTCGTAGGACACCCCGGACGGCTTGATGACCATCAGGTCCTGGCCGGGCACACGTGCGGAGACGTTGCCGGCCGTCCAGGTCACCAGTTCGTAGCGGGTCAGCTCGCGGTGCAGCTCGGCGACCGTGCGCCGCAGCTCTGCCGTGGCGGACATCAGCTCTTCCTCTCCAGGGCGTCGCGGCGGTACTGGCGCAGGCGGTGCATGACATCGTTGGCACCGCGGCCGAAGTAGTCGTGCAGCTCCAGGTAGTCGAGGAACAGCCGCTCGTAGGCCTCGACGTTCTCCGGCACGGGCGTGAACACGTTGCGGCGCACCGATCCCATCGACGCCGCCGCCTTGCGGATGTCCGGGTACGCGCCGGCGGCGACCGCGGCGTGCATCGCGGAGCCGAGTGCGGGGCCCTGTGCCGAGCCGATCACCGACAGCGGCAGGTTCACGACGTCGGCGTAGATCTGCATCAGCAGCTCGTTCTTGACCAGCCCGCCCGCGATCACCAGTTCGGTCACCGGCACACCGGAGTCGGTGAAGGTGTCGATGATCATCCGCGTGCCGAAGGCGGTCGCCTCCAGCAGCGCGCGGTAGACGTCCTCCGCCTTCGTGGCGAGGGTCTGGCCGACGATCACACCGGACAGCTCGTGGTCGACCAGCACCGACCGGTTGCCGCTGTGCCAGTCGAGGGCGATGAGCCCGTGCTCCCCGACCTCCTGCTGGGCGGCGAGCTCGGTGAGCAGCTCGTGCACGGTGATGCCGCGCTCGGCCGCCTGCTCGTGGTAGACCGGCGGAACGCCGTTGCGCAGGAACCACGCGAAGATGTCGCCGACACCGCTCTGCCCGGCCTCGTAGCCCCACAGGCCCGGGATGATGCCGCCGTCGACCACACCGCACATGCCGGGCACGTCGCGCAGCACGTCGCCGCTCATCACGTGGCACGTGGAGGTGCCCATGATCGCGACCATCTGGCCGGGTTCGACCGCTTGGGCGGCCGGTGCGGTGACGTGCGCGTCGACGTTGCCGACGGCGACCGCGATGCCCTCCGGCAACCCGGTCCACCCGGCGGCCTCGGCGCTGAGCGAGCCGGCCCGGTCGCCGAGCGCGGACAGCGGGTGGTCGAGCTTGTCGGCGACGAAGCCGGCGAAGTCCGGGTTGAGCTCGGCGAGGAAGTCCTCGCCGGGGTAGGCGCCGTCCTGGAGGATGCCCTTGTAGCCGGCGGTGCAGGCGTTGCGGGTGTAGGTGCCGGTGAGCTGCCAGATGATCCAGTCGGCGGCCTCGACCCAGTGCTCCATCGCCGCGTAGACCTCCGGTGCCTCTTCCAGCACCTGCAGGCCCTTGGCGAACTCCCACTCCGAGGAGATCAGGCCGCCGTAGCGCGGCAGCCACGACTCGCCGCGGCGGCGGGCCAGCTCGTTGATCCGGTCGGCCTGTCCCTGCGCGGCGTGGTGGCGCCAGAGCTTCACGTAGGCGTGCGGGTTCTCGGCGAACTCCGGCAGCTCGCACAGCGGCGTGCCGGCAGCGGTCACCGGCACCATCGTGCAGGCCGTGAAGTCGGTTCCGATGCCGACGACCTGCTCCGGCGAGATCCCGGCCGCCTCGACGGCCTGCGGGACGGCGGTGCGCAGGACGTCGACGTAGTCGGCCGGGACCTGCAGGGCCCACTCCGGCGGCAGCGGACGGCCGGTCGCGGGCAGAACCTGGTCCACGACCGCGTGGCGGTAGTCGTGAACGGCGGTGCCGAGCTCGGCGCCGTCATGGACGCGCACGACCACGGCGCGGCCGGACAGCGTGCCGAAGTCGACACCCACCACGCACGCGTCGCGGTCGATCGTCATGTCAGTCACGGCCTGAGTGTTATCGCTAACAATCGCGACGTCAAGATGCGCCGCTCACATCGTGATTTCCCTGCAAGGACGCGGAACCGCACCACCGTGAGCGCACGACAAAACGCCCGCCGGCGTGAAGCACCGGCGGACGGCTGTCACATCCTCACATCGCCTGCTCAACCGCACGCGGGGAGCTTTCGTGCACCACGAGCGCACGCAAGCGCCCGGCGCGCGGTGACCGGCAGGCAGTCAGGCGGGTGGGGCCACGCTGTCGCGCAGGACGAGCAACGGGGCGACGGTGCGCCGCGGGCGGGCGGTCTCGCCGTCGCTGACCTGTTCGAGCAGCAGGCCGAGCGTCTCGCGGGCCACCGCGGCGAAGTCCGGGCGCACGGTCGTGAGCGGCGGGATGAAGTAGGCCGCCTCCGGCACGTCGTCGAAGCCGACGACGCTGACGTCGTGCGGCACCCGCCTGCCGCGCTCGCTCATCGCCCGCAGCAGGCCGAGCGCGAGGTGGTCGTTGGAGCAGAACACCGCCGTCACCTCGGGCATCCGCGCCAGCATCTGCCCGGACCGGTAGCCGGAGGCCGCGCTCCAGTCGGCCGTCACCACGGGCGGCACCTCGGCGCCCACGGCTTCGAGCGCACGCCGCCAGCCCTGGACGCGGCCGGCCGCGTCGAACCAGTCGGCGGGACCGGACACGTGCCACACCGTGCGGTGCCCGGCCTCCAGCAGGTGGGTGGTGGCCTCGAACGCGCCGGCCGCCTGGTCGACCGTGACCAGCGGTGTGGGCCGGTCGGGGTCACCGTCCACCGTCACCAGCGGCACACCGGCGGGCACGTCGGCCAGCGCGTCGGCGGCCGAGGAGTTCGGCGCGATCACCACGATCCCGGCCACGCGCTGGTCGCGGTGCCGTTCGACGGCCGCGGAGATGGAGTCGCGGTCGAGCACCTTCACCCGCCCCACGCTCACCGCGAACCCGGCCTGGCCCGCCGCCTCCTCGAAGGCGGACAGCAGCGACGCGGGGCCGTACAGCGTCGAGTTCTGCGCGACCACGCCGATGAGCTGCGTCTTGCCGGTGACCAGCGCGCGAGCCGCGCGGTTGGGCCGGTAGTCGAGCTCCTTGATCGCGGCCTGGACCCGCAGCCGGGTCTGCTCGCGAACGTTCGGGTGGTTGTTGAGGACGCGCGAGACCGTCTGGTGGGACACCCCAGCGAGTCGTGCGACGTCGGTCATCGCGGGGTCACGCGAAATCTTCTGGTCCACGGACGGTCTCCGATCCCTCATCAATCTCCACCGCCGATGTTAGCGATAACACCCGTCGGTTTCGGTGCAGCGCACCCATTGTCCACTCATCCGAGCCGGAATGTGGCCCGTCTGCGCGCCTCCCGGTCGGCACCGGGCCTGGCAACCACGAACCGCCCGGTGTCATGGGCAAGATAGTTGTCTGTACCAACCCGCAGCGACACCGCCGTGCTGTCGGCGAGTCCCGGCACCCTGGTGAAGCTCGCGGCCCGGCCGTAAGCGTCGGTGTCCTCGAACGGATCGACCCGGATCACGTCACCGTCCACACGCACGTACCGGTCGGGGAAGTTCACCGACTGCACCGCCACCGTGCCGGTGCCGAGGAAGCCCGGCACGAACCGGAACTGCGTGTCGGCGAGCTCGCGGACGTTGCCGTCGACCCGCAGCCGGTACTCGTGGTGCCGCACGAACAGCGCCGGGGCGTCCAACGGGGACAACCGCACGATCGGTCCGCCGCGCCCCACCGGAACGCCGAACGAGGGCGTGCCGTCGGCGTTCCAGTGCAGGCGCTGCACGCGGGTGTGCCGGTTGGGGTCGAACAGCGGGTCACCGCTGATGTCGCGGTAGTCGCGGGCGTGGTAGACGAGCACGTCCTGGTCGCCGACGGTGGTGAACGAGTTGTGCCCCGGCCCGTACTGCGAGGTCGGCGCGTGCGTGGCGAACACCGGGTTCGGCGACTTCGTCCACGACCGCGCGTCGAGCAGGTTGGCGTTCTCGTCGGCGGTCAGCAGCCCCATGCAGTAGCGGGCGTCGGTGGCGCTCGCGGAGAACGTGACGAACACGCGGCCGTTGCGGATCAGCACCGCCGGTCCCTCGTTCACCCGGAAGCCCTGCACCTCCCACGACAGCGTGGGGGTCGCGATCCGCACCGGCGTGGTCCTCAACGCCAACGGGGAGGCCATCTCGGCGAGGTAGAGGTTGGTGCCGGAACCGACGGCCGGGTCGTTCTGCGCCCACAGGAGGTAGCGCTTGCCCCGATGTGCGAACGTCGTCGCGTCGAGGGTGAACGTGTCCAGGTGCGTCGTGATCTGCCCGCGCAGCACCCAGCCGTCCGCGCGCGGGTCGGCGTTCGGCGACTCCAGCACGTAGGTGCGGATGCGGAACGGCTCGTCCTTGTCGCCGGCGGCGAAGTAGACGTACCACCGCCCGTCGACGCGGTGCAGCTCCGGCGCCCAGATGTAGCCACCCATCCGGCCCGACGCGGGACGGCGCCAGATGGTGCGTTCGCGGGCGGAGGCCAGGCCGTCCAGGGTGGACGCACCGCGCACGACGATCCGGTCGTACTCCGGCACGGACCCGGTCAGGTAGTACATGCCGTCCGTGGGCGGCGTGACGAACGGGTCGGCGCGCTGCTCGACGAGCGGGCTGCGGGTGGGCAGGTCGCCCTCCGGAGCCGCGGCCACGGCGGCGCCGGGTGCCGCGGAGGCGAGTGCCCCGGTCGCGGCGAGCACGCCGCCGGTGCGCAGCAGAGATCGGCGGTCGATCACGAGCGGCTCCTGATCCTGAGGAACGTGACGGAGTTGGGCGGGAACGTGTGCGTGAAGGTGCTCGCGACCCGCACCTGCTCGGAACGCGGCTTGATCGGCTGGGCGAACTCGGTGTTGACGTCGTCGGCGCGGCCCTGCAGCACGGTGGCGCGGGCGAGCGGCGCGACCGGCACGCCCAGCTCGATCCGGGTGCGGGCGGCGTTGTCCTGGGCGTTGACGACCTTGACGATCAGCTCGCCGGTGGCGCGGTCGCGGGTGACGACCTGCCGGAACGGTTCGGCGACCTGGTCGGTGAACTCGCCCCACTTCCGCCCGTCGAGGAACAGCGCGACGTGCCGGCCCCTGACCTCGACGCGGACGTCGTACGTGCGGCCGGTGTCGATGCGGGTGCTGTCGGTGAGCAAGGTGCTCTTGGCGCCGCCGACGGCCTTCTCCACCGCGGACTGGGTGTTGTTCCAGCCACCGAGGTTCCACCAGTAGTGGTTGCCGGTGTCCTGCACGCCGAACGCGACCAGGAAGCCCTCGCGGCCGGACTGCTTGGTGGCCTTGAGGTTCAGCGTGTAGTCGTGCCACGACCGGTCGCCCGCGGTGACGAGCGTGTCCTCGGCGGCCGCGTCGGACTGGACGTAGGCGCCGTTCACGACGCTCCACGCGCCGCGGCCGGACTTCGTCCACTGCGCGTCGGTGCCGGAGAAGTCGTCGGTGAACAACGTCTGGCCGGCCGCCGAGGTGACCCGCACGTCGTCGTAGCTCGCGGCCGTGGCCCAGGTGGACAGACCGATCGCCCCGGTGACGGGCCGTTGCGCGGCGGGCGAGCCGGACGCGGTGCTCGGCACGACGTGGTCGCCCACGTTGGTCATGAAGAGCTTCTGCACCTCGTAGCTCGCCGAGCCCCACGACGCGTGGTTGTTGAACCAGATCATGTCCGGCCGCCACTGCACGTAGTCCTCGTTGGCCAGCAACGGCGCGTACGAGGCGAGCTTCACGACGTCGGCGTTGCGTTCGAGCCCAGTCATGTACGCGGCTTCGCTCAGCGCGTTGAAGAACCGGTTGTCCTGCGAGGCGTACTCGCCGAGGAACACCTTCGGGCCGTTGCGGTCGTAGGAGTCGTAGCGGTGGTTGTTCTCCAGGAACCAGCTCGGGCTGTTGTAGTAGTGCTCGTCGACCATCCCCACGCCGGCCTGCCGGTTGAGCTGCCAGAGCCGGTCGAACGTGCCGCCGGTGTCGTCGGGGCCGGAGTTGCTGACCACGGTGATGCCGGGGTACCTCGCGTTGATCGCCCTGCGGAACTCGGTGAACCGGGCGAAGAACTCCTCGGGGAGGTTCTCCTCGTTGCCGACTTCGAGGTGCGTGAGCCCGAACGGTGCCGGGTGGCCCATCTCGGCGCGCTTGCGGCCCCAGGTGGAGTCGGCGGGACCGTTGGCGAACTCGATCAGGTCGAGCGTGTCCTGGACGTGCCGCTGCAGCAGCGCGGGGTCGTCCGTGGCGCGGTTCTGGCCGCAGCCGGTGACCAGCGCGGGCACCACCGGCAGCGGCATGGCGCCGATGTCCTCGGCGAACTGGAGGTACTCGTAGTAGCCCAGGCCGTAGGACTGGTTGTAACCCCAGAAGTTCCAGTTCGTGGCACGCTGCTCGACCGGTCCGATGGTGTCCTTCCACTGGTACGAACGGCGGCGTTCGAAGTCCGGCGCGTCGTAGCCGTGGTGGCTGCCGGTGTTCACCAGGCAACCGCCCGGGAACCGGACGAAGCCGGGCTTCAGCGCCGCGACCTTCTCGGCGAGGTCGCGGCGCAGGCCGTGCCCCTTGAACGTGTCGCGCGGCATCAGCGACACCATGTCGAGCCGCAGCGTGCCCGTGCCCGCGCCGGTGACCAGCAGCCGGCCGGTCGTGGTCGACTTCTGCGCACGGATCGTGCCGGTGTACCTCGCCCAGCCGTCGCCGCGGACCTCGACGCGCACCGGGTCGCCGAGCGGGGTGCCGGCTGGATCGGTCACGACGGCGGTCAGCGCGGTGCCCGGCCGGTCGGCGCGGGCCCAGACGGAGAAGTCGTAGCGCTGGCCCTCGCGCACGGCGATGCCGGAGTTGTATCCGGAGTTGATGATCCCGCCGGGCAGGCCGAGCTCCAGGTAGCGGCGGTTGCGCTCGTTGAGCCGGCCGTCGTCGTCCACCACGTCGAGCGTGCCGCTGTGCGGTGCCCACGCGGTCAGTCCGGTGTAGGCCGCGTTGTCCGCCGGGTCGTACTCGAACGAGCGGTTCTGCACCAGCTCGGCGTACAGGCCACCGTCGGCGGCGCGGTTGATGTCCTCGAAGAACACGCCGTACATCGTGTCGTCGATCGACGGGCCCTTGCCCGAGGCGTCGACCTTGAGCGAGTAGTCGGTCTCGGCGGCCGTTCCCGACCCGGGAACGGCGACCAGCAGAGCCGCCGCGAGTGCGGCGCACAGGAGCACGTGCTTACGGGGCACGGGTTTGCCTCCCCAGCTCGGAAGTGAGCGTTAACATAGGGCTGCGAACTCGTTACAGGCAAGGACTTGACGCGGTGAATGTGAGCGTTCACTGTTGTCCACCAGACAACCGCGGACACGCGGTCGAGCTCCGCGACACCGTCGTCACCCCGGAGGAATTCCAGTGCTGAAGAAGATCACGACAGCCGCCAGCGTGGTCGCGCTGTTCGCGTTGACAGCGTGCGGCGGCTCGAGCGGCGGTGGGAGCACCACCACCGGCCAGTCCGGCGACACCATCACGATGGGCTTCGCCCAGGTCGGTGCCGAGAGCGGCTGGCGCACCGCCAACACCAAGTCGGTCCAGGACGAGGCCAAGGCCGCGGGGATCGACCTGAAGTTCTCCGACGCGCAGCAGAAGCAGGAGAACCAGATCAAGGCGATCCGCTCCTACATCCAGCAGAAGGTGTCGGTGATCGCGTTCAGCCCGGTCGTCGAGACCGGCTGGGACACCGTGCTGCTGGAGGCCAAGCGCGCCAACATCCCGGTGATCCTCACCGACCGTTCGATCGACTCCGACGACAAGTCGCTGTACAAGACGTTCCTCGGGTCGGACTTCGTCGAGGAGGGCCGCAAGGCCGGCGACTGGCTGGTGGCCAACGTCTCCGGGCCCACCAACGTGGTCGAGCTGCAGGGCACCACCGGTGCCGCCCCTGCGATCGACCGCAAGAAGGGCTTCGAGGAGAAGATCGCGGGCAAGTCCGACATCAAGGTGGTCGCCTCGCAGACCGGCGACTTCACCCGCTCGGGCGGCAAGCAGGTCATGGAGGCCTTCCTCAAGTCCCAGCCGAAGATCGACGTCGTCTACGCGCACAACGACGACATGGGTCTGGGCGCGATCGAGGCGATCAAGGCCGCCGGCAAGGTGCCCGGCAAGGACATCAAGATCATCACCGTGGACGCGGTGAAGGACGGCATGACCGCGCTCTCCAACGGTGAGATCAACTTCATCGTCGAGTGCAACCCGTTGCTGGGCAAGCAGTTGATGGACCTCGCCAAGAAGGTCGTCAAGGGCGAGGAGGTGCCGGCGCGGGTCGTGACCGAGGAGGGCACGTTCACGCAGGAGCAGGCCAAGGCCGCGCTCCCGCAGCGCCAGTACTGAGCTCCACCACACCAGACCGCGGGACCCGTCGCTCCGCCCAAGTGGCGACGGGTCCCGCACCCCACTGCGACGAAGGCCTGAGTCATGACCGAGTCACCGCCGCCGGTGGTCGAGATGCGCGGGATCAGCCTCGCGTTTCCCGGCGTGAAGGCGTTGCAGGACGTCGACTTCCGGTTGTTCCCCGGCGAAGTGCACGCCCTCATGGGCGAGAACGGCGCCGGGAAGTCCACTCTGATCAAGACCCTGACCGGCGTGCACCGCCCCGACAGCGGCCGGGTCGTGCTGGACGGCACCGAGGTGGCGTTCTCCTCCCCCGGTGAAGCGCAGCACGCCGGCATCAGCACGGTCTACCAGGAGGTCAACCTCTGCGCGAACCTCACGGTGGCGGAGAACATCCTGCTGGGCCGTGAACCCCGCCGTCTCGGTGGTGTCGACTTCCGTGCGATGCGCAAGCGCGCCGCCGAGGTCCTCTCCCGCATCGGCGTGCACATCGACCCGGCGTCGAGCCTGGGCGAACACCCGATCGCCGTGCAGCAGCTCGTCGCGATCGCCCGCGCGATCGCGATCGACTGCCGCGTGCTCGTGCTCGACGAGCCGACGTCCAGTTTGGACGCCGGTGAGGTCGCGGAGCTGTTCCGCATCATGCGGGTGCTGCGCGACGAGGGCGTCGCGATCCTGTTCGTGTCGCACTTCCTCGACCAGGTCTACGAGATCTCCGACCGGATGACCGTGCTGCGCAACGGAACCCTCGTCGGCGAGCACCTCACCGCGGACGTCGACCGCAGGGCGCTCATCGCCCAGATGATCGGCCGCGACCTCGGTGCCCTCGAAGCGATCGAGGACGCGGCCGAGCAACGACAGGCCCGCGGCCCCGTGCTGGTGCACGCGGAAGGCCTCGGCCGCCGCGGCGCGATCGAGCCGTTCGACCTGGAGATCCGCGCCGGTGAGGTCGTCGGCCTCGCCGGTCTGCTCGGCTCCGGCCGCACGGAGCTGGCGCGGCTGCTCTTCGGTGCGGACAGGGCCGACTCCGGCCGGGTGCTCGTGGACGGCGCGCCGCTGCGGTTGCGCGGCCCGCGTTCCGCGATCGCCGCGGGCATCGCGTTCAGCTCGGAGGACCGCAAGGGCGAGGGTCTCGTCGCGGACCTCTCGATCAGGGACAACCTGGTGCTGGCGATGCAGGCCGCGCGTGGCTGGAGCCGTCCGCTCTCGCGCCGCGTGAAGGACCAGCTCGTCGAGAAGTACCTGGCGGCACTGGACATCCGCCCCGCCAACCCGGACGCGCTGGTGCGCACCCTGTCCGGCGGCAACCAGCAGAAGGTCCTGCTCGCCCGCTGGCTCGTCACCGAGCCGCGGCTGCTGATCCTGGACGAGCCGACCAGGGGTATCGACGTCGGCGCGAAGGCCCAGATCCAGCAGCTCGTCACGACACTGGCCGCCGAGGGCACCGCGGTGCTGTTCATCTCCGCGGAGCTGGAGGAGGTCGTGCGCATCGCCGACCGGATCGTGGTGCTGCGCGACCGGCGCAAGATCGCCGAGCTGGACGGGTCCGTGACCGGCGTGGACGAGGTGGTCGAGCTCATCGCGGGCGGAGCCGCTCCCGAGAAGGTGGTCTCATGAAGAATCGACTGCTCTGGCCGCTGCTGGCGCTCGGTGCGCTGCTGGTGCTCAACCTCGTCGTCACGCCGTCGTTCTTCTCGTTGCGCATCCAGGACGGCCACCTCTACGGCGGCCTGGTCGACGTGCTCAAGAACGGCGCGCCGACCCTGCTGATCGCGCTCGGCATGACGCTGGTGATCGCCACCCGCGGCATCGACCTCTCGGTCGGCGCGGTGGCGGCGATCGCGGGCGCGGTGACGTGTGTCCACATCGGAGCTTCCGGTGACGCGGGCACGGCGTTCGCCGGCATGGCGCTGGCACTGGTGCTGTGCGCGGTGCTGGGCCTGTGGAACGGTTTCCTCGTGGCGGGGCTGGGCATCCAGCCGATCATCGCGACGCTCGTGCTGATGACGGCGGGCCGCGGTATCGCCATGCTCGTCACCGAGGGGCAGATCGTCACGGTCAACAACACCGCCTACCGCCAGGTCGGTGCCGGGTTCGTGGTGCTGCCGATCTCGATCCTGATCAGCCTGCTGGTGCTGGGGCTGGTGGCGTTCGCGACCCGCCGCACCGCGCTGGGCATGCTGATCGAGGCGGTCGGCGTGAACCCGGAGGCCTCGCGGCTGGCCGGGGTGCGGTCGCGCACGATCATCTGGACCGTCTACGTGTTCGCCGCCGTGTGCGCGGGCATCGCCGGCCTGATGATCAGCTCGAACGTGAGCGCGGCCGACGCCAACAACGCCGGTCTGTGGATCGAGATGGACGCGATCCTCGCGGTCGTCATCGGCGGCACGTCGCTCGCGGGCGGGCGGTACTCGCTCACCGGCACGCTGCTCGGCGCGCTGATCATCCAGACCCTCACCACCACCGTCTACACGATCGGCGTGGCCCCCGAGGTCACGCTGCTCTTCAAGGCGGTCGTCGTCATCGCCGTGTGCCTGGTGCAGGCCCCGAAGGCCCGTGCGGCGCTCAGCTTCCGGAAGGTGGCCGTCTCATGACCACGCTCGTGCGCGGGGTGCGCGGGGTGCCGTCGCGGTTCCTGCCCGTTCTCGCGACCGTCGTGCTGTTCGTCCTGTCCTTCGGGGTCGGCTCGGTGCGCTACGACGGCTTCGCGTCCGGTCAGGTGATCGCGAACCTGTTCATCGACAACGCGTTCCTGATCGTGCTCGCGGCGGGGATGACGTTCGTGATCCTCAGCGGTGGCATCGACCTGTCGGTCGGGTCGGTGGTCGCGCTGTCCACGATGGTCACCGCGGCCGGGTTGCGCGCGGGCTGGCCGCTGCCGCTGGTCGTGGTGGCGGTGCTGGTGATCGGGTCGACGCTGGGCCTGCTGATGGGGCTGGTGATCCACAAGTTCGACATCCAGCCGTTCATCGTCACGCTGGCGGGCATGTTCCTGGCCCGCGGGCTGTGCTTCCTGATCAGCGTCGAGTCGGTGTCCATCAAGGACCGCACGCTGCGCGACATCGCGACCGCCGCCATCCCGCTGCCCGGCGGGGTGAGCATCACCTACAACGTCGTGATCGCGTTGCTGGTGGTCCTCGTCGCCATGTACGTGCTGCACCGCACCCGGTTCGGCCGCACGGTGTACGCGGTGGGCGGCAACGAGTCGTCCGCGCTGCTGATGGGCCTGCCGACCGCGCGGGTCAAGGTCGGCGTCTACGTGATCAGCGGCTTCTGCTCGGCGCTGGCCGGTCTGCTGTTCAGCCTGTACATGCTGTCCGGCTACGGCCTGCACGCCGTCGGCATGGAGCTGGAGGCGATCGCGGCCGTGGTGATCGGCGGGACGTTGCTCGCCGGTGGCGTCGGTTACGTGCTGGGCGGGCTGGCCGGGGTGCTGGTGCTCGGCACGATCCAGACGCTGATCTCGTTCCAGGGCACGCTGAGCTCGTGGTGGACGAAGATCGTGATCGGTGCGCTGCTGCTGGTGTTCATCGCGGTGCAGCGGACCATGGTGCGGCGGTGAGACGAGCCGCCCCGTACGCGTTCGCGGTGGTCACCCTGCTGGTCGCGGTGCTCGGCCTGGTCGTGCTCCGCGACCGGCCGGGCATCGCGGGCACGCCCGCGGCCGCGGCGCTCGCACCGGCCCCGGCCACCGCGAGCACCACCGCGAGCACCACCGTGAGCGCCTCCTCCTCGTCGTCACCGAGCCCGGTTCCGACCACCACCACGGCGCCGCCGGTCGCGTCGACGGCGGCCGCAGCACCGCTGGCCGGGAAGATCAAGCCCGGCGAGGTGCGCACCGGGGTGGTGACGTTCTACGACTCCGACGGCGGCGGTGCCTGCTCGTACGACCCCGGTCCCGACCCGCTGACCGTGGCGATGAACTGGTCGGACTACGAGAACTCCGCGGCCTGCGGCGCGTACGTGCTGGTCAAGGCCACCAACGGCAAGAGCGTCACGGTCCGGGTCACCAACCTCTGCCCGGCACCGTGCCGGGTCGGGCAGCTGGATCTGAGCGCGGAGGCGTTCGCGCGGCTGGCACCACCCGTGCAGGGTGAGCTGCCGGTGACGTGGTCGCTGGTGAGCCCGCCGCTGCAGAAGACCATCTCGATCCGCTACAAGACCGGCTCCAGCCAGTGGTGGTGCGGCATCCAGGTGATCGACCACCGCAACCCCGTCGCGCGGCTCGAGGTGCAGGCCGGTGGGCAGTGGCGGCAGCTCAAGCGCGCCGAGTACAACTACTTCCTCGCCGAGGACGGTGCCGGCTGCGGCGGCGCGATCGCGGTCACCGACCTCTACGGCGAACGGCTGCTCATACCCGCGCTGCCGGTGCGCGCGGGCGTCGTCCAGGGCACAAACCTGCAGTTCAGCGCCCACTGACCTGTCACGGGGAATGCGCGCGGCACCGGCGATGTTGATCGTTGCATGGCAGACGACACCGTTGCGCTCAGCCCAGAGGACTGGGTGCAGAACCAGACGAAGCAGATCCTGGAGACCGGGACCACCGAGGGCATCCTGATCGCCGACCGGCCGATCGTGCTCCTGACGGTGCGCGGTGCGAAGACCGGCCAGCTGCGCTACACGCCCGTCATGCGCGTGGAGCACGACGGCAGCTACGCGGTGGTGGCGTCCAAGGGCGGCGCGCCCGAGCACCCGTCGTGGTACCACAACATCAAGGCGCACCCCGAGATCAAGCTGCAGGACGGGGCCACCACGAAGGAGTACGTCGCGCGCGAGGTCAGCGGCGACGAGCGGGCGCAGTGGTGGGAGCGGGCCGTGGCGGCCTACCCGCCGTACGCCGAGTACCAGGAGAAGACCGAGCGGCAGATCCCGGTCTTCGTCCTCGACCCCAGGTGACCGACGGGCGGTCCCGGAAGCACGCCGGGACCGCCACCCGGACCCCTCACCAGCCGAGGGACAGTCCGGCCAGGTAGTCGCCGAGCTTGGTGGCGATCAGCCGGTGGTCGCGGGCCGAGAAGTGCCAGTCGCACCCGAGCCGGTCGATCGCCGGGTCGGCGTAGTTCCAGTAGCGCACCCGCGCGTCGCCCTGGCCGGTGCGGTCCTGCACGACCTGGCGGACGGCGTCGGCGAACGCGCCGGAGGCCTCCGGGACGCTCGCGACGATCGTGGTGCCCGCGCCGTACCGGGTCCGCAGCTTGTCGAGGAACCCCTGGTAGGCGGTCTTGTACGCGGCGACCAGGCTGTCCTGCGTCGGCCACTGCTCGCCGGGGTTGAGCGCGGTGGAGAAGTCGTTGGTGCCCAGGCCCACGACGACGACCCGCGGCTGCCAGCTCGCCGGCTTCTGCCACACGTCGCCGTCGACGTTCAGCAACGCGCGGTCGTAGTAGGTGCGGTAGCTGGTGCCGGCGGAGTGGCCGTTGTAGTTGCGCACCATGCCCAGCCCGGAGAACGCGTTGACCTGGTAGTCGGCGTTCAGCGCGCGGGCGGCGAGGGCGCCGAAGCTCAGGTCGGTGTTGGTGTTGCGGGTGACCCCGCCGTTCGCGGAGCAGTCGCGGGTGGTGGAGAGGTTGCCGTAGCCCGCGGTCAGCGAGTCGCCGATGAACTCGATCTGCCGGGAGCGTGCCGCGGGTTTCGTGAGGACCGCCCCGCCGTCCGCGGCCACGAAGCCGCCGAACTCGCCCGCCGCGTAGGTGCTCTCGGTCCGCTTGACCAGCCGGACGCGGTGCTCGGCGTTGCTGAGGTTGCGCACCCAGTGGGTGGTCCTGCCGGGCGTCACCAGCGTCGCGACCGTCGTGCCGTCGACCTGCACGTCGTAGTCGTTGACGGCGTCGTTGAGCACGACGCCGACACCGGTGCCGCGGAACCGGCCCTCGAAGTAGACGCCCGGCCAGGTGTAGCGGCCGGTGGCGGTGACGCGGCCCGCGGTGTGCACCTGGGCCAGCGGGTCCGGTGCGGGCGTGGAGCCCGTGCAGGCCGTGCCGTTGAGCGCGAAGTCGGAGGGCACCGGGGTGGTCGCGCCCGTGGCGACGAACCCGACCCCCGCGCTCGCGCCGGTGGCCAGCCTGGCGTTGTAGGCGACGTTGTCGACGGTGACCTGCGCGCCGGACTGGCGCGCCGTGCCGTTCCACAGCTGCGTGACCGACTGGCCCGCGCCGAACGACCACGTCAGGTGCCAGCCGTCGACCGCGTCACCGAGGTTCGTGACGTCCACGGAGGCGATGAACCCGCCCTGCCACTCGTTGGTCACCTGGTAGGCGACCCGGCAGCCGGTGGCGGCCTGCGCCGGCGGTCCGGCGCTGATCGTGACGGCCGCCGTCAACGCGGCGGTGAGGACGGCGGCTGCCGTCGGCTTCAACCGGTGCACTCGGGTTTCCTCCGTCGGCCGTCTGTCCGTTGTGGACAATTGATGGGACCGTTTCCCCAGCGTGACCGTAGCGTCGAACGAGGTCGAAAACGAGACCGGCGGTGTTCGACCGCACCGCGTCGAACACCGTCGAAGCCGTCGGTGTGGCAACGGTTCGCACTCACCGAGCCTGCGCGCCACGTGCTGGCGCGGCAACGCCCACTCGCACGTTGGTTGAAGGTTTGACTACCGTGTCCCCCGCCGGTCGGTGCCCGTCCAGCCGATCGGCTGGACGGAACCTGCCGGTCGGCGGAGGCGCGCCGCCGGGTTCCGGATGGCCGGCCGGTGCGGCGGTCGGCGAGACTGGGCACGTGCGGTATCCACAAGGGAGCGTGGGATGATCCGGGTGGTCGTCGTGGACGACGAGGAGCTGGTGCGGACCGGGTTCCGGCTGATCCTGCAGGCGGCCGGGGACATCGAGGTCGTCGCGACGGCGACCGGCGCCCAGGCGGTGCGCGAGGTCGGCCTGCACAAGCCCGACGTCGTGCTGCTGGACATCCGGATGCCGGACGTGGACGGGCTCACCGTCCTGCGGCAGCTCCAGGGACTGCCGCACCCGCCGGTCGTCGCGATGCTGACGACGTTCGACTCCGACGAGTACATCGCCACGGCGCTGCGGTCCGGTGCGGCCGGGTTCATCCTCAAGGACACCGGGCCCGAGCAGCTGGCCCAGATGGTGCGCACCCTCGTCGGCGGCGGCGTGGTGCTCTCCCCCAAGGTCACGCGCACGGTCGTCGACGGCTACCTGGGTTCCGGTGCGGGATCGGCGGCCTCCGAGCAGGTCGGGCTGCTGACCGAACGTGAACGCGCGGTGCTCGTGCTGATCGCGGAGGGACTGTCCAACGGCGACATCGGCGCGCGGATCCACGTGAGCGTCGGCACGGTGAAGGACCACGTCAGCGCCATCCTCACGAAGCTGCGCGTCGGCAGCAGGGTGCAGGCGGCACTGGTGGCCCAGCGCGCCGGTCTGCTCGGTGGGGACGGGGACCGGGCATGAACCCGCTCACGCCGAACCGGTTCGTGGACGTGCTGGTGCTGGTGGTCGCCGCGGTCGAGGGGGTGCTGACGGTCGTCTCCACCGAGTCACCGGTCACCTTCGTCCCCTTCGTCCCGGTCGTCGTCGCCGTGCTCGCGCTCGTGGCGCGCGACCGCTGGCCGGTGCCGGTGTTCCTGGCGACCCTGCCCGCCGTCGTGTTCCCCGGGGCGATCCTTCCGGCGATCGTCGCGCTGTACGCGGTGTCCAGCCGCTACCGCGACCGCTGGCTGCTCGCCGGGTGCGGGCTGCTGGCCGCGGCCGGCTTCGTGTTCCCGACCGCGGACCTCGCCCCGTCCGACTGGGACTCCTACGTGCTGCTCGGCGTCATCTACTTCACGATGACGGCGCTGGCACCGATCCTGCTCGGCCGGTTCCTGCACGCCCAGCGCGAGCTGGCGCTGCGGCTGGAGGAGGTCGAGCAGGCCCGCGAGCACGAGCGGCGGCTCGACGCCGAGGCGGTCCTGGCCGCCGAACGCAACCAGCTCGCCCGCGAGATGCACGACGTGGTCTCCCACCAGGTGAGCCTGATCGCGGTGCAGGCGGGCGCGCTCAAGGTCAGCACCACCGACCCCGGCGCCAGACAGGCCGCCGAGAACGTGCGGCAGCTGTCCGTCACCACCCTCGACGAGCTGCGGCACATGGTCAACCTGCTGCGCGCGTCCGGCACCCCCGCCACCGAGCTCACCCCGCAACCCACCCTGACCGACCTCGACCGCCTCATCGGCAACAGCGCCATCGACGCCCGCCTCGTCGGCACCGCACCCGACGGCCTCGAACCGCCGGTGCAGCGCGCCATCTACCGCACCATCCAGGAAGCGCTCACCAACGTGCGCAAACACGCCCCCGGCGCGAGCGCCACCATCGAGTTCGGCCACGACGACACGGACCTGACCGTCACCGTCACCAACACCCCGCCCACCCGGCCGCACCTCGCCCTGCCCAGCGCCCGCCACGGCCTCGTCGGGCTGCGGGAGCGGGCCGCGTTGCTGCACGGGCAGCTCCACACCGGCCTCACCGCCGACGGCGGCTTCCGGCTGTGTCTGCGACTGCCGCTCACGACCGCCGGTGCCGCGCGCTGACGGGCACCACGGCCGTTCGCGCTGACGGGTACCGCGCCGTTCGCCACGGCGCGGTACCCGAGCGGTTCAGCGTTGTGCCGCCACGAACACCGGGTTCGAGTAGCACCACAGGTCTTCCCACGGGTCTGACGCGCCGGGCACGTCGATCGCCGGGCCGGCCGGGTCCACCGCCGCGCCGTGGAACCCCGGTGCGGTGCGCTTGCCGTCGGTCCCGCGCACCCGGACGTAACAGGGGCCGTCGACCGTCATCCGGTGGACCAGTTCGACGGTGCCGCCGCGCTGCCGCACGTCCCACGACCGCACGACCTTCGTCCGCGGCGCGTGGAACACCGACGGGTCCGGGGCCGGGCCGGTGACCGCGCCAACGATTAGGTCGACCCGCGCCAGCCGCGGCACGAACCCCGCGAAGTTCGGGCGGTCGGCCAAGTCCACCCTGACCACGACCTCCACGACGTCACCGCGCCGCGCCCGCAGCGTGCCGCCCATCGCCGCGCCGCCCCCGTGTGAACCCTTCGGCCGCACCCGCACGTCCAAGCCCGCCACCAGGTCGCCCAGGCAGACCCACATCCGGCCCGCGCGCATCGCCCGCATGACCTCGCGGTACCCGCGGTGGGTGACGCCGACCCAGGTCTTGTTGTAGGCGCCGGGCGGGAACGAGCTGTACTCGGTGACCGGGCGGCCGGCGTTCACCGGGTCGGGGAAGCGGCCCGTGGTGGTGAACGTGTGGCCCTCGCTGTCGTACGGGACGTTGTCGTAGCCCTGCTGGTCCAGCCGGTCGACGGGGTTCTTCATCCAGTCGCCGCAGCCCTGGTGGCCGTCGGAGGTGGTCGTGATCCACCACGGCCTGCCTTCGGCGAGCAGGCTGTCCCAGAAGCCGCCGACCGTGGCGGTGGTCCAGTCGAACCCGCCCCAGGTGCGGTAGCTCTCCGCCGGGTAGCCGGGGAAGGAGAACTTGCTCGGCGCCGAGTCGTACAACCCGCGGCCCCGCGCCATTCCCGGTGCGGGCAGGCCGGCCGCCTGGTGTCCTGGCGCGCCCTCCATGCCGATCACCACACCCGGCGCGGCGTCACGCCAGGCGCGGGTCTCCTGCGGGGAGTTGATGCCCAGCCGCGACGGGTGGTTGGGCAGCACCAGGGCGTCGTCGATGCGGCCGGAGGCCACGGCGTCCTTCAGGAACCTCAACGCCTGCACCGCGATCGCCTCGTTGGCGGGCGTGCCGTCGCGGGTGCCGTTCACCCGCGCGTCGAACCGGCTGACGAACTCCTGCAGCAGGCTGGCCTCGTTGCGGCCGGGTGCGAGCATCAGCGTGGTGTGCTCGCCCGCCGGGATGTTCCACTCCAGGCCGGTGTACACCAGCACGTCGGAGCTCCGGCGTGCCGCGGCGATGTCGGCGGTGAGCGGCGCGATGCTGTAGGTGGCGAACGGGACGTTGCCGTGGTCGGTGATCGTGAGCCAGCTCAGGCCGTGCCGGGCGGTCCGCTCCGCCTGCGTGGCCACCGGGTACATGGCGTCGTTGCTGTACTGGCTGTGGACGTGGTGGTCGCCCGCGAGCCACAGGTAGCCGCCGCGCCGCTGCTCGTCCGCCCTGGCCGGGGCACCGCCCAGCGCGGCACCGGCGACGAGACCGGTGCCGAGCAGGAAACCGCGGCGGCCCGTGTGCCCGGCCGTCACGGCGTCCTCGTGAAGATCACGCCGAGCGCGTCGAGCTCGCTGCCCGCCCGGCCGTGGAAGCCCGCGATCTGGAACCCCGCCGGTGCGGTGTAGGTGACGGCATCGGGTGTCTGCGTGCCACCGGAGAGCGTGCGGCCGGTGTTCGTGGTGAAGCGGGCGAAGAAGATCCTGGTGCGCCCGTCCCGCTGTCCGGAGTGGAGGGTCACCGAGGTCAGGTGCTCCCCCGGTGCCAGCGTCAGCTGCTGCGCCGTTCCGCCGGTGCCGCCGTGGGTGAACGAGGTGCCGTCGATGAGCGCGATGCCGACCTGGTCGACCCGTGTGCCCGCGCGGAGGCTGACGCCGGTGACGCGCTGTCCCAGCGGAACCGCGGCCACGTTGGTGAACGGCGTGCCGTGCGGCCCGCCCCACACGTCGCTGAGCGACAGGGCGGGCTCCAGCGTCCACTGGAAGTCCGCGGCGATCGGGTAGTGGTCGGACAGCATCTTGTCGTCGGCGGTGCGGAAGGCCGCGTTCTCGTTGGCGTAGCGGGTGAGGTTCAGGCTGATGTACCGGTTGCCGCGGAAGAGGATCTTGTCGACGACCTCGCACGCGTCGCTGACGGTGGTGTCCTCGCAGACCAGCGCCGGATCGCCGGCCGCGGGCGGCACGCCCCCGCGTTCCTCCTGCACCCACGCGTCGGTGAGGTCGTTGGCGGCGACCAGCTCGCGGATGTTGTCGCCGGTGCGGGTGTAGCGGGTGTTGGTGTCACCGGCGACGACGACGGCGTTGCCGGCCGAGTTGGCGGTGATGAACCGCGAGAGCTCGCTGATGTTGGCGCGCCGGGCGGCGAGGTCGGCGTCGGTCGAGCCCGCGTTCGTGTGCACGTTGTAGAAGTCGACGAAGACGCCCTCGGCCAGCCGGGTGCGGGAGAACGTGAAGCCCTTGGGAGTCAAGCAGTCCGTGCCGTTGCACCTGTCCCACTTGTCACGGACGAGGTCGGAGTACGGCGAGTTGGCCAGCGTGTTGAGGCCGTCGCCGAACGGGACACCGCCGCTGGTGGGCGTGCGGAACGGGTGGGTGTCGTTGGCGTAGAGCGCCGCGTGGTAGTTGAAGTCCTCCTGCACGTGCACGACGTCGTACGGCCGGATGCGCTGGCCGATGATCGGCGTGTTCACCCGCGGGTTGCCGCTGGACAGCCCTTCCGGCAGTCCGGCGACGTTGTAGCTCAGCACCGAGAACGTCCCACCGGCCGGCGGCACGGCCGCGGCGGGGACAGCGGCGGCCGGGAGCACGCTCGCGGCCACTAATCCGACTGCGGCAACAGATTTGGTCAACCGGGCCACACGCACCGCACGACTCCTGACTCACGTTCGAGCACGACGTCGCGAGGCTAAAACAACACGAAGAACCTTCACATACCGTGGACATGACAACACCGTGTACACAAAGCAACGAACACTGGGAAATCGTCGAACACCGCACCGGCGTTCGACGATCTCCCAGTCCGATGTGGACGGTTACAGGACGAAGTCCGGCGAGCGGTCGCGGCTCGCTTCGCCCAGCGCCCTGGTCACGCCTTCGACGCCCTCGCGCAGACCGTAGACGGGGGTGCCCGGCTGCTGCCGCCAGGACTCGTCGAGACCACCGGCGTCGACCGTGTCGAACCCGAGCTCGTCGATCAGCGCCCGCACCTTCGCCTTGGCCTGCTCGTCGTCGCCGGCCACCGGGAGCGCCTGCCGGTCCGGCGCACCGGCCGGGCGGGCGCGGTCCAGGATGTCGGCGGCGTACGTGCCGTTGAAGGCCTTGATCACCGGGTGGCCGAGGTGGCGTTCGGTCCAGCGGCTCTCGGTCACGCCCTCGTCCAGGATCTCCGGGATCCGGCCGTCGCGCTGCTGGGGGTAGTAGTTGCCGGTGTCGATCACCGCGACACCCTCCGCCGCCTGGTCGAACAGCCCGGACGGCAGGTCGGGGATCGCCTTGAGGGGGATCGTGACGATGACGACCTCCGCGCCGCGGGCCGCCTCCTCGACGGTGACGGGCGTGGCGCCGGTCTCCTCGGCCAGTTCGGTGAGCGTCTGCGGGCCACGCGAGTTCGCGACCGAGACGTCGTGGCCGAGGGCCGTGAGCCGCCTGGTGAGGTTGCCGCCGATGTTGCCGGCGCCGATGATGCCGATCTTCATGACAGGCCCTTCCAAGATCGATGGACATGCACGTCAACCCGGCACCCTCCCGCACTATTCCGCCGCCGACCGAACAACAGGCCGTCTCCCCCACCTCCGTTCACCCACCCGTGCCCCGCTTACGACAGCAACGGCGGCGGTGACGGTGGGTGTCAGGCGGGGGTGCCGGTGACCGAGTCGCCCGTCCTGGTCACGTGGTAGGTGACCTTCGCGCCGCTCCAGTAGTGGAACGTGAGCGTCACCCGTGCGCCGTCGCGGACGGCGGCGAAGAACTCCGCGGTCAGCGTGGTGCGGCCGTCGGTGTGGTCCGGCGCGAACGCGCGGTCGTACTCCTTGAACGGCGTCCAGTCGTGCGGACCGGCGTTGGTGCCGTCGTCGTACCGCGCCTCCATCGTGGCGAGCTGGTCGCCGCGGAACGCCGTCGGGATCGCGAACGCCGCCGTCGTGCCGGTGGCGCCCGACAGCACCGGGGTGTCGTAGGTGATCACGGTGAGCCGCCACGGCACGCCGTGCGAGAAGCGGACCGTCAGGACCGCGTTCGTGCCGTAGCCGCGTGACCCGCTCAGCCGGGTCAGCGCCGACGCGGTCAGGGTGAGCTGGTCGCCGGAGATCGTGTAGTCACGTCCGTTGGTCAGCTTGGTGCTGCCCTGGTAGAGGCCGGTGAACGAGGTGCCGTTGAGGTTGAGCGCGATCGTCCTGGCGGTGATCGGGCTCGACTTCGCGAGGAACACCTGGTCGGTGTACGCGGTGCCGGAGCGGGTCGTCCAGCTCGACCTGATCTGCGCGTACAGCTGGGGGTCGCTCCACTGGAACGACGTGCGGCCCAGGTGCTGGCCGTTGTCCCAGAGCATCGTGGTGATCTTCTTGGCCTTGGCGTAGTAGCCGAGGTGTTCGAAGAACTTGAGCTTCTCGCCCTGTTCGATGGTGCCGGTGTGGCGGTCGAACCCGAGCAGGCCGTACTCGCCGAGGACCACCGGGATGCCGCGCGCGACGAAGCTGGTGTGCACCCGGTCGAGCGTGTCGACGAGGTCCTTCTGGGCGGTGGCGTCGTAGCGCGTGCCACCCGCGACGTTCACGCTGAACGGCCAGTAGCCGTAGTAGTGCACGGTCGCGGCCAGGTTGGGGTCGCCGAACCCGCGGATCTGCTCCACCAGCGGGTCGACGTACTGCTGCTCCGACGAGGTGTGCAGGGTCGGCAGGACGAGCAGGCGGGTGGCGTTGTTGCCGCCCGACCGGCGCACGATGTCGTGGAACGACGCGTTGAGCTCGGCGTTGAGCGCGATCTCCTGCGGCTTGCCGGTGCTGCCGGTGAACTGGGGCTCGTTCCAGCTCTCGAACGTGAGCTTCGGCCCGAACTCGCCGAAGGCGCCCGCCAGCTGCGTCCAGATCCGGTTGAACCGGGTGAGCACCTGGTCGCGTTCGGCCGGCATCGCCGACATCCACTGCCACGAGTCGTGGTGGACGTTGACCAGCACGTAGAGGTCGCGGGCCAGCGCCCAGCGCACGACCTCCTCCACGCGGGCGAGGTAGGCCGGTTCGATCGTGTGGTCCGGTGCCGGGCCCAGGTGGGCGCTCCACGTGACGGGGATGCGGATGCTCTTGAAGCCCTGCGCCTTCACGGTGTCCAGCAACGCTCCGGTGACCCGCGGGTTGCCCCACGACGTCTCGTCGGCGCCCGTCGAGTCGAGGGTGTTGCCGAGGTTCCACCCCGGTTGCATCGCCGCGGTGTGCTCCATCGCGCTGAGCGAGGCGCCGTGGACGCAGCTGACGCCGTTGAGCGAGAACGCCAGCGGCGCCGTGTTGGCGTCGGCCCAGGTGCCGGAGAAGCCGAACGTGACAGTCGCGCCGGTCGCGATGCGGGCGTTGTAGCCGGCGTCCTGGGCGACGACGGCGGTGTCGGTCTCGGTGACCCGCGCGTTCCACGCGGTGCCGGTCTGCTGGCCGGACGGCCACTCCCAGCTCAGCTCCCAGCCGTCGACGGCGGCACCGAGGTTGGTGACGCCGACGCCGGCGGTGAACCCGCCGTCCCACTGGCTCGTGACCGAGTACTCGACGCGGCACCCGGTCTCCGCGGCGTCGGCGGCCGTCACGGCGGTGAAGCTCGCGGCGAGTGTCGTGGCCGCGGCGACGAACGCGCCGATCCTGCGGTGGAGTGAACGTTTCCCACCGGTCGATGTGAACATGAAGCGCCCCGCAATCGTCGTTGATCAGTCGAGCGGCTCGTGGTCGATCCAGTCGAAGTGGACGGTGCCGGTGGCGGCGTACGCGCCGATGACCCGTCCGGTGAAGCCACCGGCCACCTCGGTGGAGAGGTACCGGCCGTCGAGCGCGGCGAGCACGGTGAGCGTGCCGTCGGACGCCTCGACGCCGAAGGAGACGGTGTCCGGGCCGGACCGCGCGTCGCGCAGCTCCCGTGCCCGGTCCACCCGCACGTGCAGCACCAGCGGCCCGGCGGGCACCGCGCGGGCGGCCACGACCGTCCGCAGTGGACCGATGCGGGCCAGCACCCGCACCTCGCCGGAGCCGGCCTCGATCTCGTAGTGGTGTTCCTCGTCCAGCCGCACGGCCAGCCCGCCGCTGCCGGCCGCGGCGTCGACCAGGGCGCGGACGCGGCACGACCGGTGCTGCTGGCGCCGGCCGACGAACACGACGGTGGGGTCGTCCAGACCGGCCCCGCGCGCGTGCAACGTCAGCCAGCCGGGGCGTTCCCGCGTGGTGCAGTGCTGCTCGGAGCGGTCGCGCACGGAGATCCAGCACGGCCGCAGCACGCCGTCGTCGAAGTCGTCCCTGCCCGGCTCGGCCGGTCCGGGGTGAAGGGGCCACGGGGGCGTCGCGCCCACCGGTCCGGCCACCGGCCAGCCGTCGACCCAGCTGACCGGCGCCAGGAACGTCTCACGGCCCAGCACGTGCCAGCCGGGGGTGCCGCCGCCGGGCCGCACGCCGAGCAGCACCAGCCACCACGACCCGTCCGGCCCCGGCACCAGGTCGGCGTGGCCGGTGTTCTGGACGGGCTCGTCGGTGCCGCGGTGGGACAGGACGGGGTTGGCCGGGCACGGCTCGAACGGGCCCTGCGGCGACCGGCCGCGCGCGATCGACACGCCGTGGCCGCGTTCGGTGCCGCCCTCGGCGATCAGCAGGTACCAGTGGTCGCCGATCCGGTAGAGGTGCGGTGCCTCCGGGGCCTTGGCACCCGGTGTGCCGGACCAGAGCTCGCGCGCCTCGCCGAACGTCTCGCCGGTGCTCGGGTCGACGCGGTACTGCCCGACGCCGGCGACCGTGCACCAGCAGGTGCCGTCGTCGTCCCAGGCCAGGTCGGGGTCGATGCCACCGACGCCTGGCAACCGGACCGGGTCCGACCACGGGCCCGCCGGGTCGGTGGCGGTGAACACCATGGTGCCGCCGCCGTGGCTGACGCTGGTGACGATCAGCCAGAACCGGCCGTCGTGGTGGCGCAGCGTCGGTGCGTAGATCCCGGCGGAGGACGGTGTCTCCGGGGTCAGCAGCAGCTGGCTCGTGCGGTCGAGCGCGTTGCCGATCTGCGTCCAGTGCACGAGGTCGCGGCTGTGGAAGACCGGAATGCCGGGGAAGTACTCGAAACTGGAGCACACCAGGTAGTAGTCCTCCCCCACCCGGCACACGCTCGGGTCGGGGTGCATGCCCGCGATCACGGGCTCGGCGGCGCTCACCCGTCACTCCCGCGGTTCGAGAGGCGGTACAGCACGGCGGACGGCGCCGACGGCAGCGTCACCACGAGCTCCGCGGTGTCCGGCTCCCACCGCGCCTCCACCGCGCCGCCCGCCGGGTAGAGCCGTTCGACGTCCACATCGGACAGTCGTGGCAACGGCAGCGTCACCGCGTCCGGGCCACCGGGCCGGCGCCAGACGGTCAGGTAGGTGGTGGACGGGGTGCTGAGCGCGAGCGCCAGCCACGGGTCGTCCCAGCCGGGCAGGCCGAGCGGCCAGGAGGGCACCGCCACCGGCAGGTCGGCGCGGATCTCCCTGTACACGGCCAAGGCCTCGTGGACGAGCGCCCGCGCGTCCGGAGCCAGGTCCGCGATCTTCCCGGACAGGTGGATCCGGCCGAGCAGCGCGCTCGCCATGGTGAACGCGACCTCGTCGAGCGTGTCCTCCGGCTGCGGGTAGGCCCAGACCGCGCCCTGCTCCGGTGTGACGGCGGCGGGTGCGGCGGCCGCGATGGGCGCGTAGCGGTCCAGGTTCTGCTGGTCGCTGGTCGACTGGAGCTGCGTCCGGGACAGCAGCGCGTGGTCCATCCGCATGCCACCGGACGCGCAGTTCTCCAGCACCAGGTGCGGGTGGCGGTCCAGCACGCCGTCGAGCCAGTCGAGGTGGGCGCGGTTGTGGCCGAGCAGGCCGTCGGCGGGGCTCTCCGCGGGCTCGGCGCTCGTGCCGGAGCCGGGGTTGATGTTGTGGTCCAGCTTCAGGTAGCCCACACCCCACTGCCCCACCAGCCGGTCCACCACCGCGTCCAGGTGGGCGCGTGCGGCCGGGTGGCGCAGGTCGAGGTGGTGGCGGCCGCTGTCGCTGACCCGCACACCGGCGCGGCGGAAGAACGCCTCGTCCGGCAGGGTCCGCGCGAGCGGGCTGCGCACGCCGATGACCTCGGGCTCCAGCCACAGGCCGGGGACCATGCCGCGGTCCCGGATGCGGTCCAGCACCTCCCGCAGGCCACCGGGGAAGCGGGTGCGGGACGCCTCCCACGCACCGACGCTGTCCCACCAGCTCTCGGCCTCCTCGGCGTACCAGCCCGCGTCGATGACGAAGTACTCGGCGCCCGCCTCGGCGGCGGCGTCGACCAGCGGCAGCAGCTTGGCCGTGGTCGGGTCGCCCATCAGGCAGTTCATGTAGTCGTTGAAGACGACCGGCAGGTGCTCGTGGTCGGGGTGCGGCCTGCGGCTCGCGCGGCGGTAGCGGGTCAGCGCGGCGAACGCGTCGTCCGGGCCGTCCGTGCCGCAGGCCAGTGCGACGGGCACGGTGCGGAACTCGGCACCGGGGACCAGCACGCGGTGCCAGCCGTGGTCGTGGTCCTGCGGCCCGGACAGCGCCACGTACCCGGCGCCGTCCTGCTCACCGCACTCCCAGCGCCAGCCGCCGCCGTTGTGCTCGACCTGCCACACCCACGCCCGGCCGGTCGCGTGGTCCGTGAGGCCGCCCATCGGCAGGTGCCCGCAGCTGGACCAGACACCCTGTCCGGCAACGATGTGTGCGCCCTTGTGGCGGAAGTCGGGGTGCCGTCCGTTGCGGTCGGGTACCCGCACGCGCAGCGGTTCCCGCCGCCACCGGCACTCCGCGAGCCAGTCGTTCTCGGCCCGCAGCACGTCGGAGGTGGTCGGGTCGCCGAGCCCGCCCGTGACGAGGGACGTGACCGACTCCAGCCGCAGCGGCGCACTGCCCTCGTTGCGCACGAGGACCTCGCTGCGCACAACGGGAACACCGTCCGGGGAACGGTAGGTCAGCTCGGCGGCCAGCCCGCTCTGCTCGTCGTGCAGCTCGACCACGAGCAGGTGCCAGTCCTGTTCGGACAGTGTGCGGTGGCCGCGGTACCGCAACCGGCTGCCGATGGCGGTGTCGACCAGCAGGTTGCTCGACCAGGTGCGGCCGTGGTTCGCGGCCGTGGCCTCCACCAGCGGCAACGAGCTGCCCGCGTGGTGCACCCGGCCCTCGGTGACGTGGAGCTCCCACGTCAGTGCGTCGTGGCCCCAGCGGATCGTGGTCACAGCGACGTTCCTCCGTTCAGCACCGCGCATCCGCCCGGTGGCAGCCCCGCCACCGGTCCATCCGTGAGCAGGTCGTGGGCCGGCGTCGGCAGTTGCACGGGTTCGGTGCGGTGGTTGAGCACGAAGTGCCAGCGCCGGCCGTCCGCCGCCACGCGGGTCACGGCCTCGGTGCCGGGTGGGAGACCGGGCAGCACCGGGCCGACGCCGACCGTGTCGAGCAGCCGGGCGACCAGCGCCGTGTAGTCCGCGTCGTCGAGGCGGGTGGACAGGTACCAGCCGTGGCCGGCGCCGAAGTCGTGACGGGTGATCGCGGGCGAACCGGCGAGCATGCCATCGGTGTAGGCGGCGACCGTCTCGGCACCCTGTGGCCGCACGGACTCGCTCCAGACCGTGCCGTGCGAGCCGTCGGAGAGCGTGATCCGCTCCCCGTGCCGCAACGGCCGGTACTCCTCGACCCGGATGCCGAGCGCCTCCCGCAGCGGTGCGGCCGGGTAGCCGCCGAGCCGGGCCTGCGCACGGTCGTCCACGACCCCGCTGAAGTGCTGGACGAGCACGGTGCCGCCGTCCGCGACGTAGCGCCGCAGGTTCTCCGCCCCCGCGTCGGAGAGCAGGTACAGCGCGGGTGCGAGCACCAGCCGGTAGCGGCCCAGGTCCGCCTCGGGGTGCGCGAAGTCCGCGACCACGCCGGCGTCCCACACCGCGCGGTGGGCGTTGCGCAGCGCCGAGTGGTAGTCGAGCTCGGACGAGGGCAGGCCGTCCGAGCTGAGCCCCCACCACGCGTCGGAGTCGTGCAGCACGGCCACCTCCGCCGTGACCACCGACCCCGCCAGCGCGGCGAGGCGGGCCACCGCCGCTCCCGTCGCCGCGACCTCGCGGAAGACGCGGCTGTCCGGCCCGGCGTGCGGGACCATCGCCGAGTGCCACTGCTCGGCGCCCGCCTTCGACTGGCGCCACTGGAAGAACAGCGCGCCCTCCGAGCCGCGGGCGATGTGGGCGAGCGAGTGCCGCAGGATCTCGCCGGGTTCCTTGGCCAGCGTCCGGCCTCGGTCGTAGACCGTGCTCGTGCCCTGCTCCATCAGCAGCCACGGCCGACCGCCCGCGAACGAGCGGGCCCGGTCGGCGGCGAACGCGGCGTCGGCGGCGGCGCTGCGTCCCGGCCGGTCCGGGTAGTGGTCGATCGCGACGACGTCGACCTCGCGGCCGAGCTTCCACAGGTCGACGTTCTGGTAGCCGGGCATCATCAGGTTGGTCGTCACCGGCCGGTCGCTGTGCGCGCGGATCGCGTCGCGCTGCTCGCGGTAGGCGGCCACCACCTCGTCGGAGAAGAACCGGCTGAAGTCCAGCGTGTGGCCGGGGTTGCGGTGCCACTGGGTGGCGCGCGGTGGCAGCACCTGTTCCCAGCTGCCGTAGCGCTGGCTCCAGAACGCGGTGCCCCACGACTCGTTCAGCGCGTCGAGCGTGCCGTACCGGTCGCGCAGCCACATCCGGAACGCGGCGGCGGTGTGCTCGCAATAGCACAACGTCGCGTACTCGTTGTGCACGTGCCACAACGCCAGCGCCGGGTGGTCGCCGTAGCGCTCCGCGAGCGCGGCGGCGATGCGCCGGGCGGCGGCGCGGTAGGCGGGAGCGGTGAGGCAGTAGGTGTCGCGGCTGCCGTGGACCAGCCGGGCGCCCTCGGCGGTGACGGGCAGCGCGTCCGGGTGCGCCAGCGTGAACCACGGTGGCGGCGAGGCGGTCGGCGTGGCCAGGTCGACCGCGACACCGTTGGCGTGCAACCGGTCCAGGTGCGCGTCGAGCCACCCGAAGTCGTAGCGGCCCTCCTCCGGCTCCAGCAGCGCCCAGGAGAACACGCCGACCGTGGCCAGGTTGACTCCGGCCACGCGCATCAGCTCGTCGTCCTCCTCCCACACCTGCTCGTCCCACTGCTCGGGGTTGTGGTCACCGCCGAACGCGAGCCCGCCCAGCCGGTCGGTCAGCCGCCGGGCCGTCACGCGCCCTCCTCGCGCACGGGCAGGCTGGCGCCGTCGCGCAGGAACAGCGGGATGCGCTCGATCGGCGCCGCGGCGACGACCGTCCGCCCGCCCTCGTGCTCCTCGCCGGTCCACACGTCGGTCCACCGCGCCCCGGCGGGCAGGTGGACCTCGCGTTCCCGCGCGCCCGCCTCGGTGATCGGCGCGACCAGCAGGTCGGGGCCGAGCAGGAACGCGTCCTCGACCCGCCACGCCGCCGGGTCGCCGGGGAACTCCAGGAACACCGGCCGCATCGGCGGCACACCGGTCCGCGACGCCGTGCGCATCTGCTCCATCACATAGGGGCGCAGGCGTTCCCGCAGCCGCAGGTGCGCGGCCAAGACCTCGTAGGCCTCCTCGCCGTAGGACCAGACCTCGTTGGGCAGGCCGGTCATCGCGGGTTCCAGCACCTGCTCGTCGCCGCGGAAGCCGTGCAGCCGGAACAGCGGGCAGAAGGTGCCGTACTGGAACCAGCGCACGAGCACCTCGCGGTAGGCGGGGTCGTCCGGGTCGCCGCCGTGGAAGCCGCCGATGTCCGTGGTCCACCACGGGATGCCCGACAGCATCACGTTCAGGCCCGCCTTGATCTGCGCGCGCAGCGTGGCGAAGTCCGTGCCGATGTCGCCCGACCACAGCGCGGCGCCGTAACGCTGCGCACCCGCCCAGGAGGACCGGTTGAGCGAGATGACCTCGGTCTCCCCGGCCGCGCGGAGTCCGTCGTGGACGGTGCGGGCGTTCTCGCGGGGGTAGAGGTTGCCGACCTCCAGGCCGGGACCGGCGTGGTAGCGCAGGTTGTACTGGTGGCCGGGCTTGAGCTCGGGTTCGCCCGCGTCCAGCCAGAACACCTTGATGCCGAGGTCGTGGTAACCCTGCCGGATGCGGTCCCACACGTACGCGCGGGCCTCCGGGTTGGTGGCGTCGTAGAACGCGACCTGCGCGGAGTACGCGCCGAGCCCCTTGTCCGGCCAGTCGGCGTGCGCCATCGGGCCGAACTCGGTGCCGATGAACAGCCCCTGGTTGAGCATCGGGTGGTAGTTCTCGCTGGCCGGGCTGACCGACGGCCACACCGAGACCATCAGCTGGACACCCATCTCGTCCAGCTCGCGGACCATGGCCGCGGGATCGGGCCACTCGGCCGGGTCGAAGCGCCACTCGCCTAGGTGCGTCCAGTGGAAGAAGTCGCACACGATCACCGACAGCGGCAGCCCGCGGCGCTTGTACTCGCGCGCCACCGCCATCAGCTCGTCCTGGTTGCGGTAGCGCAGCTTGCACTGCCAGAACCCGGCCGCCCACTCCGGCAGCTCCGGCGAGTGCCCGGTCGCGTCGGCGTAGCGGCTCAGCACCTCGGCGGGCTCGCCGGCGGCGATCCAGTAGTCGATCTGGCGCGCGCTGTCGGACACCCAGCGGGTACCGGTCTCCGCGAGCTCCACCCGGCCGATGGCCGGCGAGTTCCACAGCAGGCCGTAGCCGCGGTCGGAGATCAGCACCGGGATGGTGACCTCGGCGTTGCGCTGCACCAGGTCGATGACGGCGCCCTTCTGGTCCAGCAGGCCGTGCGTGTGCTGGCCGAGGCCGTAGAGCCGTTCCCCGGGATAGGCGCGGAAGCGTTGTTCGAGGCGGTGGTGGCCGTTGCCGGTCGCGGTCGCGAGTCGCGGTCCGGGCCACCAGAAGTGCGCGGACTCCTCGGCGAGCAGCTCGGTGCCGTCCTCGGTCCGGCTGAACGTCAACCGCCCGGCCGACGCGGCCAGGTCCGGCGTCAGCGCGCCCTCGGTGCCGGCGTCGATCCGCACGGTGAGCGCGCCGTTGACGAGGGTCGCGTGGTGCTCGGCGATCTTGATCTCCACCTCACCGCCGTCCGGTGGCGTGTCGAGCAGCGCGCCGGGGAGGTCCTCGGCCAGCGGGCCCGCGGGGGTGGCCCGGACGCGCACGGCGTCACGGCCCCACGCCTCGACGCGCAGGGTCTCGCCCCTGGCCCGCCACTCGAGGGCGGTGCCGAGGTCTCGGAGGTACTTGGGCATGCGGGAGCTCCTCGCGTTGGTGAGCGGTGCGGAGAGGTCGGTGCCGGGGCGGGTCAGGGCAGGCGGGGCGCGGGTCCTGTGCTGTCGCGGATCGTCAGCACGGGCGTGAGCAGGACCTGGTCGTCGGCCGGCCGGTCGCCGTCACGCACCGCGGTGAGCCTGCGCATGATCTGCTCGACGGCCACCCGGCCGAGGTCCTGCGCGGACCCGGTGACCGCGGTGAGCCTGGGCGCGAACTGCTCGGCGAGCTGGTCCTGGCACAGCGCGATCACCGAGGCGTCCTCGGGCACGGTCCGCCCGCTGGTGCGCAGCAACGTGAGCAGCGGGCCGATCGCACCCTCGTTCTGCACCACGAAACCGGTGGTCGCCGGCCGGTCGGCGAGGACGCGGGCGAGCGCACCGGCCGTGCTCTCGTAGGTGCCCTCGCAGGAGCGGTGCAGGAAGCGCAGACCGCGCTGCTCGGCCCGCTCGCGGAACCCGGCCAGCGTGCGCTCGGCGTACCCGGCGTGCCGGTGGTAGACACCGGAACCGTAACCGATGAAGGCGATCTCGCGGTGACCGAGATCGGCCAGGTGGTCGGCGCACAGCGCACCGGCGACGGCGAAGTCGTGGTCCACACAGGACAGTCCGGCGGGGTCCTGCGGCAGGCCGATGAGCGCGGCCTGGGTGCCCTGCGCCTGCAGCACCGGGATGCGCTCGTCGTCCAGCTCGACGTCCATCAGGATCACGCCGTCGGCCAGCCCGCTGGCCGCGATCCGCTTGACCCCGTCCGGGCCCTCGTCGTTCGTGATCAACAGGACGTCGTACCCGTGCTGCCGGGCCGCCATCGTCACCGCGATCGCGATCTCCATCATCACCGGCACGTAGACGTCGGTGCGCAGCGGCACCATCAGCGCGACGATGTGCGAGCGCCGCGCTGCCAGCGCCCGCGCGCCGGCGTGGGGGTGGTAGCCGAGCTCCCGCACGGAGGTCCGCACCCGCAGGCGGGTCTCCTCGGAGATCGCGCGCTTGCCGCTCAGCACGTAGCTCACCGTGCTGGACGACACGCCCGCGTGCCTGGCCACGTCGGCAATGGTCACCATGAATGTTCAGCCCTTGATAGCGCCGGTCAGGACACCCGTGCGGAAGTGCTTCTGCACGAACGGGTAGACGATGAGCAACGGCACGAGCGTCAGCACGACCACGGCCATCTGCAACGACAGCGGCGCGGTCTGCGACAGCGCGTCACCGAAGCCGCTGTTGACCGAGCCGGGCATCCCGTTGCCGCGGCTGACGTACGTGTAGAGGACGTACTGCAACGGCCACTTCTCGCTGTCCGTCGGCATGTACAGCATGACGTTGAAGAACGAGTTCCAGTAGCCGACGCCGTAGAAGAGCGCCATCACCGCGGTCACCGCCCGCGAGGTCGGCAGGACGATGGACCACAGGATCCGCCACTCCCCCGCACCGTCGATGCGGGCCGCCTCGATCAGGTCGGTGGAGGTGCCGGAGTAGAAGGCGCGCAGGATCAGGATGTTGAACACCGACACCGCGCTCGGCAGGATCAGCGACCACAGCTGGCCGTAGCCACCGAGCCCGGTCACGACGAGGAACGTCGGGATCAGGCCGCCGTTGACGAACATCGTGACGATCAGCAGCGCCAGCAGGAAGCGGTGCCCGAACGACCGCGACCGGGACAGGCCGTAGGCGCACAGCACCGACACCACCATCGACACCGCCGTGCCGACCAGCGTGATGCCGAGGCTGACCACGAGTGCGTTGCGCACCGTCGAGTCCGCGAGCATCACCCGGTAGGTCTCCAGGGTGAGGCCGTCCGGCCAGAGCACCAGGCCACCGGCCCGGTTGACCGCGCCCTGGGTGGACAGGCTCGTGATCACGATGATCCACAGCGGGACCAGCATCACGAGCAGCACGCCGCCGAGGGTGATGCCCTTGGCCGCCTCGCCCGCGACGGTCGGCGGTTCCTCCCAGACCGGGCGCTCGTTCTTCCTCTTCTTGCGGACCTGCTGCGGCGCAACGGGGTGCGCGGCGGTGTCCGCGTCGGTGCGGTCGATCGCGAGTGTCATTCGAAGTCCTCCCAGGAGAACTCGGCCTTCAAGGCGGGGAGGAACCTGGCCCCTGCCGAGCAGGACACGGACGGCCGGTTCGTCGCCGGGACGGCGTAGCGTCCACACCCCAGCGAGGTGCGGACATCCGACGGCTTGATAGTTTGTGAACGGTGAATGGTCAGGTGAAGCGGGGGTTCAGGTACCGCTTCTATCCGAGCGAGGTGCAGGCGGCGGAGCTGTCGCGCACGTTCGGGTGTGTCCGCAAGGTCTACAACCTGGCATTGCAGGCCCGTGCGGAGGCGTGGACGCTGCGCGGCGAACGGGTCGGCTACGGGGCCACGTCGGCGTTGCTGACCGCGTGGAAGCGCACCGAGGAGCTCGCGTTCCTGGCCGAGGTGTCGTCGGTGCCGTTGCAGCAGGCGCTGCGGCACCTGCAAACCGGGTTCACGAACTTCTTCGCCAAGCGTGCCCGGTTTCCGCGGTTCAAGTCGCGCAAGAAGTCGCGGGCCAGCGCCGAGTACACCCGCTCGGCGTTCCGCTGGCGCGACGGCGCGCTGACGCTGGCCAAGATGGCCGAGCCACTGGACATCCGCTGGTCCCGGCCACTGCCCGCAGGAGCGGTCCCCTCGACGGTGACCGTGTCCCGGGACTCGGCCGGGCGCTGGTTCGTCTCCCTGCTCTGCGATGACCCCGCCGTGCGGCCGCTGCCCGCCACCGATGCGGTGGTCGGCGTCGACGTCGGTCTCGACCACCTGCTGGTGCTGTCGACCGGGGAGAAGATCGGCAATCCCCGGCACGAGCGCCGCGACCGGGAACGTCTGGTCAAGGTCCAGCGGGCGCTGTGTCGCAAGCAGAAGGGCAGCAGCAACCGGGCCAGGGCCCGCGTTGCGGTTGCCCGAGTGCACGCCCGGATCGCCGATCGGCGGTCCGACTTCCTGCACAAGATCACCACTCGGCTCGTGCGTGAGAACCAAACGCTCGTGATCGAGGACCTGGCCGTGTCCAACATGGTCAGCAACCGAAAGCTGGCTCGCGCCATCACTGACGCGGGCTGGCGACAGTTCCGGCGACAGCTGGGATACAAGGCAAAGTGGTACGGACGGCAAGTGATCGTGGTTGATCGCTGGTTCCCGTCGTCCAAGCTGTGCTCGGTCTGCGGCGCGCTCGTGGCGAGGATGCCACTGCACGTGCGCACGTGGACCTGTGGCTGTGGCGCGACCCATGATCGAGATGTGAACGGGGCACGCAACATCCTGGCCGCCGGGCTGGCGGTGTCGGTCTGTGGAGCTGATGTAGGACCTCAACGGAACCCTCCGGGCGGGCGGTCGGCGGCGAAGCAGAAACCCCGCGGCGCGAGCCGTGGGAGTCTCCTCGTGCACGAGGAAGAGGAAGTCAATTGCGGTACAACCCGTCTTCGCCGAAGGCGTGCGCCAGCCTGTTGGCTCCCCAGATGAGCAACAGCGAGATCACGCTCTTGAACAGCCCCGCCGCCGCGCCGTAGCTGTAGTCGTTGGTGGCGATGCCGAAGTAGAACGAGAAGGTGTCCAGCACGTCCGCCGTGTCGTGGCCGACCGCGTACCGCTGGATCAGGAACTGCTCGAAGCCGACGGTCAGCGCGTTGCCCAGGCGCAGCACCAGCATCAGCACGATCACGCCGCGCAGGCCGGGCAGCGTGATGTGCCACAGCCGGCGCCACCGGCCCGCGCCGTCCGCCGCAGCCGCCTCGTAGAGGTCGGTGTTGATGGCGGCGAGCGCGGCCAGGAACACGATGATCCCCCAGCCGGCCTCCTTCCAGATCACCTGCGCGCTGACCAGCAGCGCGAAGGTGTCCGGGTTCGTCATGACGTCCCACGTGCCGAGGTCGTTGTTGCGCAGGAACTGGTTGAGCGCGCCCGCACCGCCGAGCATCTGCTGGAAGATCGTCACGGCCAGCACCCACGAGAAGAAGTGCGGCAGGTAGACGACGGACTGGATGAAGTTGCGGATCCGTTCGCTGAGCACGGAGTTCAGCAGCAGCGCCAGCGCGATGGGGATCGGGAAGAACAGGATCAGCTGGACGAAGCTGAGGTACAGGGTGTTGCGCACCGCGCCCCAGAACAACGGGTCGTCGAAGAGCCGTTGGAACTGGTAGAGGCCCACCCACGGGCTGCCGGAGACACCGGACAGCGGGTCGTACTCCTGGAACGCGGTGACGACCCCGAACAGCGGCACGTAGTTGAACACCAGCAGCAGCAGGACGGCGGGCAGCGTCATCAGGACCAGCGAGCGGTCGCGCAGCAGCCTGACCCGCCAGTTCGGCCGCGCCGGTCGTCCCGTGCGGCGTGAGCCGAGCGTGGTCACTGCCCCGTGCCGTACTTCTGCAGGACGTTGTCGTTCGTCCACGCGATCAGCCGGTCACCACCGCCGCTGGACTTCCACGTCGCGATGGCGTCCTTGACGTCCTGCACCTTCTTCTTGCCGTGGTAGCAGTCCTTGATGGTGTCCTCGACGGCCTGCGCGGCGTCGGCGGTGGCCTGCGCCTGCGGCATGCTGACGTTCATGCTCCAGAAGACCGGCTTGGCAAGCGCTTTCACGTTGGCGTTCTGCCAGGAGGTGTAGTCCCTGGTGACGGTGTCGCCGGTGGGGTTGCTGATCACGGCGGGCGGCGAGGCGAGGAACGGGTAGGTCAGCGCCTGGACCTCCTTCTTGCCCGCCTCGGTGGGCGTCGGCACGCCGTCGACCATGGTGAAGTGGGTGCCTTCGACGCCGAAGTTGACCATCGTGTACTCGGCGGAGCCGAACGGTGCGGCCAGGTAGTTCGCGACCGACAGCAGCTCTTCGATCTGCTCGCGCTTCAGGTTGGCGTTGAGGTAGCTGATGATGCTGGTGGAGGGGCCCATGTCGACGCGGGGCGTGCTCTTGCCGTCGGCGGCGATGACGTTGAACGCGCCGCGGCGGTAGTTCGGGTTCGCGGCCCGGCCGGCCTGGTGGTCGGCGAGGTTCCACGCGCCCATGCCGTCGCCGGTGATCAGGGCCTTGCCCGCGTAGAAGCGGGTGGTGCCGGCGGAGTCACCGGCGAGCGCGTCGGGGTGGACGTACCCGGCGGTCGCGAGGCGGTGGTGCCAGTCGAGGGCGGCGAGGAACTCCTCGGTCTCGTACCTGTGGACGAGCTTCCCGTTGTCCACGCGCCACTTCAGCGGTGCTCCGAAGGTGGTGAAGAGGTAGGTCCAGACGTCGCCGAACGCCCACACGCCCGCTTTCGCGTCGGTGAGCTCCTTGCCGAGGTTCATCAGGTCGTCCGCGGACTTGACCTGGTCGGCCGTGATGCCCTTGGCCTCCAGGACGTCGCGGCGGTAGAAGACCGTGCCCGTGATCTCGAAACCCGAGGAGACGCAGGGGATCCCGTACAGCTTGTCGCCCCAGGCACCGGCCCGCCAGGCGGCGGTCGGGATGGCCGCGAGGTTGGGGTACTTCTTGACGTTGTCGCCGGACAGGAACGGCGTGAGGTCCGCCAGCTGGTTGCCGGCCAGGCCACCGGTGTTGAAGTTGGCGTTCCACCAGGCCGGCAGCTGGATCCAGTCGGGGAGCTTCTTCGCGGCCGTCATCGTCGAGACGATCGTGTTGTAGGTGTTGCCGTCGGCGGGCTTCATCTGCAGCTCGACGCCGAGCGCGGAGTTCATCGCCTGGTAGAACGCGTTGTCCGCGGGCGGGATGGTGCCCCACAGCGGGGTGACCGCCGAGTACCGGCCGCCCTTGCCGGGCACGCCGGAGACGGTGGCGACGCGGTCGGCCGGGTAGCCGAGGAAACCGGGCTTCGTCAGCACGTCGGGGCCGCCGGCCACCGAGGGGAAGTCCGGCTTGATGGCCGTGTTGGGCACGTGGGCCGGGAGCGCGGCCTGCAGGCCGGCTCCGGAGTTCACCCCGGCCCGCTGTGCCGCGCTGCCCCCGCAGCCCGACAGCAGTGGTCCCATCGCGACGAGGCCGGCCGCCGAGACAGCGGCGCCCAGGAAGCTTCTGCGGTTCAACTCGTTGCCCATGGCGGAACCGATCCTTCATCGTCGAAGTGTCGAAGCGCTTAAACGGATGTCCGGCACAGTAGTGACGCACGTCGCACGAAACAAGACCGTTGACAGCGGAAACCCCAGCGTGCCACCGTCGAAACGCTTCACTGCCACCTCCTACCTGAGGGGTTACCACGTGGTTTCCGAGGCTGTGCCCGCCGTCGACCGGCTGCCTTTCCGCGACCCGGCGCTGCCGACGCGCAAGCGCATCGACGACCTGCTCGGGCGGCTGACGCTCGACGAGCGGATCGCGATGCTGCACCAGTACTCACCGGCCGTGCCGCGCCTGGGCGTCGCCGCGTTCCGCACCGGCACCGAGACGTTGCACGGGGTGGCCTGGCTCGGTGTGGCCACCGTGTTCCCGCAGGCCGTGGGGCTGGGTGCGACGTGGGACGAGGAGCTGGTGCGCCGGGTCGCCGAGGCCACGTCGGTCGAGCTGCGCGCGTTCCACTACCGCCGCCCGACCGCCGTCGGCACCGGCACGAACAGCCTCCAGGCGTGGGCACCGGTGCTGAACCTGCTGCGCGACCCGCGCTGGGGCCGCAACGAGGAGGGCTACTCCGAGGACCCGCTGCACACCGCGCGGCTCGGGACGGCGTTCTGCCGCGGTCTCGCGGGCGAGCACCCGCGGTTCCTGCGCGCGGCGCCCGTGCTCAAGCACTTCCTGGCCTACAACAACGAGGACGACCGCTGCACCACCTCGTCCGGCCTGCGCCCGCGCGTGCTGCAGGAGTACGACCTGGCGGCGTTCCGGCCCGTGGTCGCCTCCGGTGCCGCCACCGGCGCGATGGCCGGCTACAACCTGGTCAACGGCCGCCCGTGCCACGTCACCCCGTTGATCGAGACCGAGCTGCGGCGCTGGGCAGAGCCGACCGGGCACGAGCTGTTCGTCGTCAGCGACGCCGAGGCACCGTCCAACCTGGTCGATCCCGAGCACTACTTCGACGACCACGCCGAGTCCCACGGTGCCGCGCTCAAGGCGGGCATCGACAGCTTCACCGACCACGGCGAGGAGAGCGACGTCCCGATCGGCAGGCTGCGCGCGGCACTGGAGCGCGGCTTGATCGACGAGGCCGACGTGGACCGCGCGGTGCGGCGGCAGCTGGCACTGCGCTTCCGGCTGGGCGAGTTCGACCCGGACCTCGACCCGTACACCGACATCGGCCCCGAGGTCATCGACTGCGCCGAGCACCGCGCGCTCGCGCTGCGGTCCGCGACCGAGTCGGTGGTGTTGTTGCGCAACAAGGGTTTGCTCCCCCTCGACGCGACCACCGCACCGCGGGTCGCCGTCATCGGGCCGCTGGCCGACACGGTGTGCGAGGACTGGTACAGCGGCACGTTGCCGTACCGGGTGACGGTGGCCGACGGGCTCAAGGCCGTGCTGGGGGTCCACGGCGGTGAGGTGGTCGTGGCGGACGGCGCCGACCGCGTGGCGTTGCGTTCGCGCACCAGCGGTGAGCTGCTCGGCAAGACGCCGTTCGACGTGCACGACTGGGGCGACGGCGTGCTGACCCTGCGGTCCGCCGAGAACCGGCGCTATCTGAGCCTCAAGCGCGACGACGCGTCGCTGGCCGCCGACCAGGACCAGGTCAAGAGCTGGGACGTCGCCGAGACGTTCCGCCTGGTGCCGGCCGACGACTCGGTGCTGGTCCAAAGTGTCCTCACGGGCCGGTACGCCGTCGTCGACCCCGTCGACGGCCGGGTGAGCGTCACCGCCGAGGCACCGGAGGCCGCCGAACGCTGGGAACGCGAGGTGCTGAGCGACGGCACCGGGGAGGCACTGGCCGCGGCGCTGTCGGCCGACGTCGCCGTGGTCGTCCTCGGCAACCAGCCGCTGATCCACGGCCGCGAGACCGAGGACCGCGCCGGCATCGCGCTGCCCGCGGCCCAGGAGTCGTTGCTGCGCGCGGTCGCCGGCGTCCGCAGGGACACCGCGCTGGTCGTGATGAGCAGCTACCCCTACGCCCTCGACTGGGCCGACGAGCACCTGCCCGCCGTGGTGTGGACCTCCCACGGCGGGCAGGAGACAGGCCGCGCGGTGGCCGCCGTGCTGCTCGGGGAGGCCGACCCGGCCGGGCGGCTGCCGCAGACCTGGTACCGCGGCGACGACGAGCTGCCGCACCCGCTCGACTACGACGTCATCAAGGCGGGCTGGACCTACCAGTACCACCGGGCGGCGCCGCTGTACCCGTTCGGCCACGGCCTGTCCTACACCGGGTTCGCCCACCGCGACCTGATCCTCTCCTCGGACACCGTCACCACGAACAGCGCGGTCGACGTGTCGGTGACGCTGGCCAACACCGGTGCCCGCACCGGCAGCGAGGTCGTCCAGCTCTACGTCCGCGCGCTCGACGCCCGTTACGCGGCACCGAGGCTGCGGCTCGCCGACTTCCGCAAGGTCGTGCTGGCCGCCGGGGAGAGCCGGGTGCTGTCCTTCCGGCTGTCCACCGAGCAGCTGGCCCACTGGGACGTCGCCACCGGTGCCTTCACCGTCGATCCCGGCGCCTACGAGCTGCTCGTCGCCCGGTCCGCCGAGGACGTCGTGCTCACCGCACCGCTCACGGTGGTCGGGCCCGCGCCCACACCCCGCGCCGGTGTCGACCGCCGGGTGCTCGCCGTGGACTTCGACGAGTACGAGGGCGTGACCCTGGTCGACGCGACGCGCACGAGCGGTGACGCGGTCACGGCCGATGCGCTGGGAACGCTGTGGTTCCACTCCGTCGACCTGACCGGTGCGGTCCGGGTCGAGGCCGAGGTCGCCCAAGACGCCGCCGGCCAGGACGCGCGGGTGGCGTTCTGGACGGACGAGGGCCTGCTCGCGGAGGTCCCGGTGCCGGTCACCGGCGACCGCTACCGGTGGACGACGGCGTCGGCCGCGCTGCCGGCACCGCTGCACGGCGTCCGCGACCTGCGGGTGACGTTGCACGGTACGTTCCGGCTGTCCGCGTTCCGCTTCCACTCGGCCGACTGAGGCCACCCAGACCGGTGGCCCGCCCATCCGGCGGTGGCGGGCCACCACCTTCCCGCCGGGCCACGCGCCCGGCAGGGGCCGGTGGCCCGTCCGTGGCGGACGACGGGCCACCACCGCCCCCTGTCTTGCCGAGGAGTCTCGATGCCGTTGACGGATCTGTCCGCCGAGGAGCTCACCACCTACCGCCCGGACCTGCCGGCACCGCGGGACTTCGACGCGTTCTGGGAGCGCACCCTCGCCGAGGCCCGTTCCCGTGGCGGCGCGGTGGAGGCCGAGCGCGTCACCGGCCGGCACCTGCTGCGCACCGTCGAGGTCGACGACGTCCGCTTCCCCGGCTGGAACGGTGAACCGGTCGCGGCCTGGCTGGTGCGCCCGCGTGGCGCCGAGGGGCCGTTGCCCGTCGTCGTCACGTACCTCGGCTACACCTGCGGCCGCGGCCTGCCCACCGACCACCTGCTGTTCTCCGCCGCCGGCTACGCCCAGCTCGTGGTCGACAGCCGCGGTCAGGGCCACGACACCCCCGACCGGGACGCGGGCGGCGGAACCCAGTGGGCCGGGGGGTTCATGACCCGCGGCGTCGACTCCCCCGACGGCTACTACTACCGGCGCCTGATGACCGACTGCGTCCGCGCCGTGGACGCGGTCGCGCAGCTGCCCGGCCTGGACCCCGAGCGGATCGTCGTCGCGGGTGGCAGCCAGGGCGGCGGCCTGACCATCGCCGTCGCGGGCCTCGCGGGCGACCGGGTCGCGGCGGCGATGCCGGATGTGCCGTTCCTGTGCCACTTCCGGCGCGCGGCCGAGATCGCGGGCGACGGCCCGTACCCGGAGCTCGCGGAGTACCTGCGCTGGCACAGCAGGCACCGCGTCGAGCCCACCTTCACGACGCTGTCCTACTTCGACGGTGTCCACTTCGCACAACGCGCCACCGCGCCCGCGTTGTTCAGCGTGGCGCTGATGGACCCGGTGTGCCCGCCGTCCACTGTGTACGCCGCGTTCAACCACTACGCCGGTGCCGACAAGACCATGACCGTGTGGCCGTTCGGCGACCACGGCGGCGGCTACGGCTCCAACGCGGCGGTGCAGCTCGACTGGCTGCACGCGCACGGCCTCTCACCGCGCTCCTGACCCCGTTGCCCGTCACACGCGGGGACCTTTCGTACGCCGATGTCGTACGAAAGCTCCCCGCGTGGCATTTCAGACGGGTCAGCCGAACGAGACGGAGTAGCTGTTGGTGTTGAAGTTGAGGCCGCCGCTCGACGAGGTGATCTCGTAGCCGAACTGCACCGCGCCGACCGTCACGTCACCGAACCAGCCGCGGCCGCGGATCCAGTCCATGACCGCCTTGACGTCGACCTGGCCGGACCCGGTGTTGGCCGTGCGGACGAACGAGAACACCTCGTTCGCGCCGTTCGACCCGCGGTAGACGTTCCAGCTGTGGCCGCCGACCGTCACCGAGGTCTGGTAGGAGCCGATCGGGCCGACGTTGCCGACCTTGTTCATCCACAGCATGATCTCGTAGGCGTTGTTGTTGGCCCAGATGTCGTACGCGGTGGTGTAGGAACCCGCGTTGGGGTACGACACGTTGAAGCTGCTGCGCAGGCTGCCGAGTGAGCTGAGCCTGCGGTTCACCATCTTCTCCGAGTGCGGGTAGGACTTCACCCCGCCGGTGTTGGGCTGGTTCGACCACACGCCCCAGTTGCTGTAGGAGTTGGCCCAGACCGTCTGCGGCCCGGAGCCGTTGCCCCACACGTTGTTGCGGACCGTGTAGCCGCCGTTGGACCAGGTGCCCCACCGGTCCGTCGAGCTCCACGCCGCGGCGAGTGCGGAGCCGGTGCCCAGCGAGACCGTCAGGACGGCCACGAGTCCGATGACAAAAGAACGCACTGTCTTGGACATCTTCATTTCCTTCCGCGCATCGTTGAACGGAATCCGCGCCGCCGGCGTCGAAGCGGTTCGCTGGTTCTGAACGTAACATCGAACTCATCGAACACAACTGCGCGAAATGATTCGACAACATTCGCGGCGAAATTATCCGCGTGCTCAACCGGCGCGGTGCGCGGCCGTGCGCACGGACAGCTTCGGCGGCAGCAACGTCAGCGGCGCCGGGTGCTCGCCGTTCAGCTTGGCGACCAGCAGTTCGACCGCGCGCCGGCCCAGCGCCTCGGCGGGCAGCTGCACCGACGTGAGCCGCAGCCGTTCCGCGATCTCGTCGGGGCAGATGGCGACCACGGCGACGTCGTCGGGCACCCGGCGCCCCTCGGCGCGCAGGCATTCGAGCACCCAGCCCAGCACGGCCTCGTTGTGCACGACCAGCGCCGTCATCCTGGGCAGCTCACGCAGCAACGTTCCGACGACGGCGTGCACGGAGTCGTAGCGCTGTTCGGCGGGCAGAGCGGTCGACGCGACACCGCGGCGCATGGCGGCGGCACCGAAGCCCGCGAGCGTCCGTTGCGCGAAACCCGTCTTGCGCGCGTAGACCGCGCTCGGCGCGCCGAGGAAGCCGATGCTGCGATGCCCCAGCTCGGTGAGGTGGTCGACGCACCGCGCACCGGCCGCCTCGAAGTCCAGGTCGACGCAGGTCAGGCCCTTCACCGCCGCCGGGTGCCCGAGCAGCACGGACGGACGGCCCAGCTCGCGCAGCACCGGGACGCGTTCGTCGTCGAGCCCCACGTCCATGACCACGCACCCGTCGACCCTGGCACCGCCGGCCAGCCGCCGCAGCCCGGCCGCGCCCTGGTCGGCGGTCACGAGCAGCACGTCCATGTCGTGCTCACGGGCGGCGGTGACCACGGCCGTCACGAAGCGCATGACCACCGGCAGCTGCACGCCCTCGCGCAGCGGCAGCACCAGCGCGAGCACGTTCGTCCGGCTGCTCGCCAACGCCCGCGCGCCCGCGTGGGGGTGGTAACCGAGCAGCTGAATGCTCTCCCGCACCCGCACACGGGTGTCGGCGGAAACCGGCCGGTTGCCGGTCAGCACGTAAGAAACCGTGCTGGGGGCGACTCCCGCGTGCTTCGCCACGTCAACAATGGTGACCACGTCGACACCTCCGTAAATCGAAGCGCTTCGAACGTGGTTGCATACCGTGACACAGTCGAAACGCGGGCGTCAAGGGAACGACATCCGTTCGATGATTTCGACGAATTCGGTGACATCGTTCGACCACCGTTTGGCCCCGTGCGGGCCGGGCCGGAACCGCCCCACGCCTGCCTCGCTCCGTCCGCCGCGCCGTACGATGATCGCCACTCAGCCGAGGCGACCGGAGGGCGGGCATGATCACCATCAAAGAGGTCGCCCGCCACGCCGGTGTCTCGATGAGCACGGTGTCGTACGTGCTCAGCGGGAAGCGGAGCATCTCGGAGGAGACCAAGCGCCGCGTCGAGCAGAGCATCATCACCCTGGGCTACCACCCGAACGCCGGCGCGCGGGCGCTCGCGTCGAACCGGTCGCAGGTGCTCGGCCTGGTGGTCCCGCTGCGGTCCGACCAGAACATGCCGGTGATCATGCAGTTCGTGTCGTCGATCGTGGCGTCCGCGCGCGGCTACGACTACGACGTGCTGCTGCTGACCAAGGAGGCCGGGCCCGGCGAGGCCCACCGGGTCACGGCGCGGTCCATGGCGGACGCGATCATCATGATGGACGTGGCGAGCGCGGACCCGCGCGTGCCGGAGCTGCGCGCGGTCGACGCACCGGTGGTGCTGCTCGGCATGCCGGACGACCACGAGGGCCTGAGCTGCGTCGACCTCGACTTCACCGCCGCGGGCAAGCAGATGGCGGCACACCTGGCCGACCTCGGGCACCGCTCGATCGCGCTGATCGGCTCGCACCCGTCGGTCTACGAGCGCGGCACGAGCTACGCGGCCCGGCTGCTGGCCGGGTTCCAGAGCGAGACCACCAAGCGGAACCTGCCCGCGTCCGTGCACTCGTGCGCTCCCGGCTACGACGCCGTCGCGGCGTGCCTGGACGAGGTGCTGCACCCCGACCGCGGCACCACCGGCCTGGTCGTGCACAACGAGGCGGTCCTGGGTCAGCTGCTGCTGGAGCTGCGGCGCCGTTCGCTGGACGTGCCGGGCGACCTGTCGGTGATCACGCTCTGCCCGGACGACCTCGCGGAGGGCCTGCCGGTTCCACTCACGTCGATCGCCGTTCCCGCGGAGGAGCTCGGTGCGATCGCGGTCGAGATGGTGATGACCCGCCTCGAACACGACCACGCCCCGGAGGTGCGCCTGCTCCAGCCGCGGCTCACCGACCGCGGGAGCACCGCCGCACGCTGACAACGATTTCCTGACGCGTTCGACGGAATTCGACTCGAATGCGTCGAACTGCGCTGCTGATTTCAGTTACCGGAAAGTTCTTCCGCCTCCGGCGCGGGCGTCGTAACCTGCCCGGACGAGATCAGCCGTTCGGGCGAACCCCCTTTGGTTCGATCGCCGAGCGCTCCTTGCCGCAGAGGAACAATGAGAAAAGCACCGGGCGCCGTCAGGACAAGACCCGTGAGATGGCTGTTGGCCGCCGCTGTTCTGCTCGCCAGTTCGGTGAGCGCGTGCGGTGGCGACGACCGGCAGCCGTCACCCCCGCCCCAGCCGGCGCAGGCCGACGTCCCCACCATCGAGCCGCCGGACAAGACGGCGCTGTCCACGACCGTGCAGCGGGTCGTGGACGTGCGGACCGTGCAGCTCTCCGACGGGGAGGAGGTCACGGTGAAGGGCCTCGCCGCGCCGGACGAGTGCTGGGCGGACGCCGCCACCACGTTCGCGCGGACCATGTTGCTCGACAAGCCGGTCGAGCCGACGGCCACCGGATCCCTGCGGCTGGCCGACGGCACCGACTACGCGGTGCTGGCCGTCGAGCTCGGCATGGTGCGCAGCGAGGCGGCCGACGACCGCACGCTGCGCGAGGCCGAGGAGTCCGCGTCGACCAAGCGGCTGGGCCGGTGGGGCCCGCCGTGCGTCAAGCCGAGCGCCCCGGCACCCGCACCGGTCGTCCCGCGGCCCACGACCACCACCACCCCGGCCGCGCCGCAGCCCGTGACCGGGTGCTCGGTCGAGTACCGCGTCACGCACACGTGGCCCGGCGGGTTCCGCACCGACGTGACCCTGCGCAACACCGGTACGACCGACGTGACCGGGTGGACGTTGCAGTGGAGGTTCGCCAACGGCCAGACGGTGACGGAGATGTGGAACGCCACCGCGAAGCAGTCGGGCCAGGACGTCTCCGCGATCGCGATGCCGTACAACCAGGCGATCCCGCGCGGGGAGTCGGTGCTGATGGGGTTCACCGCCGGCAGCGGCGGCACCAACTCCGCCCCGCGCGCCTTCACCCTCAACGGCCACGCCTGCACGCTCGTCTGATCAGGCCCGCACCTCCGCCAGCCCGCCGTCGAGCACGAGCCGGGTCCCCGGCCGCACCTCCACCCGCACGCGCCGGTCGCGGTACCGCACCGCGACCGGCCGGGCATCGCGCAACGCCACCTCGGTCAGCTCGCCGCCGTCCCACACCAGGTCGACCGTGATCCCGCCGCGAGCGCGCAGACCCGTCACCGACCCACGCCGCCACGCCGGCGGCAGCGCGGGCAGCAACCGCAGCTCGCCGGCGTGGCTCTGCAGCAGCATCTCCGCGATCGCGGCCGTGATGCCGAGGTTGCCGTCGACCTGGAACGGCGGGTGGGCGCAGAAGAGGTTGCGGTAGACCCCACCGCCGTGCGCGCCGTCCGCCGTGACGTCGGTGAGGAACAACGAAAGCAGCTCCTGCGCCCGCTCCCCGTCCCCCAGCCGCGCCCACAGCGCGGTCTTCCAGGCAAGCGACCACCCGGTGCCCGCGTCACCCCGCTCGAGCAACGCCCGCCTGGCCGCCGCCGCGTGCTCCGGCGTGCCGGCCACGTCGATCCGCCGTCCGGGGTAGAGGCCGACGAGGTGCGACACGTGCCGGTGCCCCGGCTCGGCGTCGGGCACGTCGTCGGCCCACTCCTGCAACCGGCCGCGGCGGCCGATCGGCGGCAACGGCAGCCGTGCCACCAGCTCCCGCGCCCGCACCACCACGTCGTCCTGCTCGACGCCGAGCCCCCCCGCCGCTTCGGCGACGCGGGTGAAGAGCTCCCACGCGAGCGTCAGGTCCATTGTGGACCCCTGTCCGACCGCGACCGGCCGTCCGGCGGTGTCGAGGTAGTGGTTCTCCGGCGACGTCGACGGCGCCGTGGTCAGGACACCGTCGTGCTCCACGAGCCAGGCGGCGCAGAACTCGGCGGCCCCGCGCAACACCGGCCACGCCCGCTTCAGCCGTTCCGCGTCGCCACCGAACTCGTGGTGCTCCCACAGGTGCAGCGCGAGCCACACCCCGCCCATCGGCCAGTTCGCCCACGCCGGATCCCCCGCCCCCGCACCGACCGGCGTGGCCAGACACCACGGGTCGGTGTTGTGGTGCGCCACCCAGCCGGGCAGGCCGTAACCGTCCCGCGCCACCTCCTTGCCGTGCACGGCAAGCCGTTCGACGAAGTCGAGCAGCGGCTCGTGGCACTCGGGCAGGCCGGTGACCTCGGCGGGCCAGTAGTTCATCTGCAGGTTGATGTTGAGGGTGTAGTTGCCGCGCCACGGCGGATCGACGTGCGGGTTCCACACGCCCTGCAGGTTCGCGGGCAACGTGCCGCGGCGGGAGCTGGTGATCAGCAGGTAGCGGCCGAAGTGGAAGAGCAGGGCGGCCAGTCGCGGGTCACGTGCCGCGATCCGCTCGTCGGTGGGGAGGTCGGGCACAGGGCCGGGGTCGGGTTCGGAGTCGGGGTCGGGCACGGGGGCGAGGTGGGGTTCGGAGCCGGGGTCGGGTTCGGAGCCGGGGTCGGGTTCGGAGTCGGGGTCGAGGCCGGGGTCGGGCACGGGGGCGAGGTGGGGCGCGCGGCCGAGGGCAGGTGCGGGGTAGGCGGCGGGTGCGGGTGCCGAACCGAGATCGGGTGCGGGGTCGGGGCCGGGCGTGGGGTCGAGGTCGAGGCGGACGCGGTTGAACAGTTCCCGGTGCGCGGCAACGGCCTCCGCACGCAGCCGCTCCCAGCCGAGTCCGGCCGCCTGCTCGACGCGCTCGGTGGCGAGCCGGGCGCACTCGGCCGGGTCCCGCTCGGGTTCGACGTCCGGGCCGCGGTAGCCCGCCTCGCTCGCGACGCAGACCGTCACGGCGTCCGGCCCGTCCCGGTGCACGGCAACCGCCACGGCGTAAGCCATCCCCGCCGGACCCACCATCCCCATGGCCGCCGCCTCACCGGCAAAGCCCGCCGCCGACGCCTCCGTTGCTGCCGCCTGCCCCGCTACCGCCGCCTCCGCACCCCCGGCGTCCATCGCCGCTACCACGCCCGACAGCCCCACCACGTGCCCGCTCGCAAACCCCTTGGCGCCCAACGCGTTGTCGAGCCCCACCGCCAGCCCGACCTCGGCGGCGCGGTCGGTCCGCACCCGCCACGCCAGCACGTGCAGCCCCGGATGGCACACCGCCTCCCGCAGTACACCGACCTCCCCGAGCCGGTAGCTCACCGAGTACACCCCGCTCCCCAGGTCCAGCCGCCGCCGGTACCCCGACACCTCCCCACCACCGATGCGCAGGTCGAGCCGCAGATCGGCGAGCGGGAGGTACCGGGCGGTGTTCGGGCCCTGCACGGTCTTCAACAGCTCCTCCGCCTCGGCGGCGGCACCGGCCAGCGTCAGCCGCCGCGCCCGCTCGACCACGTCCGGATCGCCCGCCACCGGCGCCATCGGGTGCCCCGACCACAACCGGTCGTCGTTGAGCTGCACCAACTCGCCGAGCACCCCGCCGAACGCCATCGCGCCCAGCCGCCCGGAGCCCAGCGGCAGCGCCTCCTCCCACACCGCGGCGGGCGCGCGAAACCACAGCACGGTGTCCCGCTCCGCCGACCGACCCGAAATCGAAACGCTTCGACCCATTGCGCCAGTTCACCCAACGCCCGGCCACCCCGTCAAGCGGAACCAGCCGCGAACTGCGGTTTTCGCCACGTTCGACGGCAGATCGTCGAACCCGCCACGAACCGTTCGAGCGCACACCGCGCAGCAACCCATCAACCAATAGCCATCGAACAATATGTGCTCCACATCTCCGATTCATTGCAGAAAACGCATGCAATTCCGTGCGATTTCCTCACAAACCGTGGTTAGGGTCGTTTTCGATCTGGCGGTGCCGCTCAGCGGTCAAGGGGATGAGCGGAGTTCGTCGTGGGAGTGGTGCGCGAGCGCGGTCGTGCGCTGGGGCGGTTCAGGTCGCTCAGCCCGGTCGCGCGGCTGCTGGTCGGCAGCCAGTTGGTGTTCAACGCCGGTTTCTACCTGGTCGTGCCGTACCTGGCCGGGCACCTCGGCGGTGAGCTGGGGCTCGGCGGCTGGGTGGTCGGGCTGGTGCTGGGGTTGCGGACGTTCAGCCAGCAGGGGTTGTTCGTCGTGGGCGGTGCACTCGCGGACCGGTTCGGGCCGAAGCCGCTGGTGCTGGCCGGGTGTGCGGTGCGGGTGGCCGGGTTCGGGGTGCTCGCGGTGGCGGTGTCGCTGCCGGGGGTGCTGGCCGGGGTGGTGCTCGTCGGTGTGGCGGGTGCGTTGTTCTCGCCCGCCGTCGAGGCCGCGCTGGCGCGTGCGGCGGAACCGGGGCGGCGGGGTGACGCGTTCGCGGTGTTCGCGGTGTGCGGTGAGGTCGGCGCGGTCACCGGGCCGCTGCTCGGGGTGGTGCTGGCCGGTCAGTTCCGGGCCGCGTGTCTCGCGGGCGCCGTGCTCTTCGCCGCGGTCGGGCTGCTGCACGCGCGGCTGCTGCCCCGGCTGCCCGGTGAGCACCGCGCGGAACCGGTGCTGGCGGGGTGGCGGGAGGTGGTGCGCAACAAGGTCTTCCTGGTGTTCGCCATCGGCTATTCCGCGTACCTGGTGTCGTACAACCAGCTCTACCTCGCGTTGCCGGTCGAGCTGGAGCGGGTCGGCGCCGGCGACCGGGCGCTCGGGCTGTTGTTCGCGCTCGCCTCCACGCTGGTGATCGCCGGTCAGCTGCCCGTGGCCGCCTTCGCCCGCGGGGTGCTCGGCAGGACCGGCGCGCTGGTCGGCGGGTTCGTCCTGATCGGGCTCGCGTTCACCGTGGTAGCACTGCGGCCGCCCGGCGTCAGCGGGGCCGTCGCGTTCGTCGTGCTGCTCGTCCTCGGCGAGATGCTCGTCGTGCCGCAGGCGAAGGAGCTCGTGCCGGTGCTCGCGGGTGAACGCCGGCTCGGGACCCACTTCGGTGTGCTCGCGTCGGCCGGTGGCCTCGCCGTGCTGGTCGGCAGCACCGCCACCGGCGCACTCTTGGAGCACGGCAGGGCCGCCTGGGTCGTGCTCGCCCTGCTCCCACTGGCGGGGGCCTGGGTGCTCGCCGCCCTCGCGCGCCGCGGCGCGTTCACCGGAACAGCGAAAGGCCGGACATGAGAACACGACGAGCCCTCCTCACGACCACGCTGGTGGCGGTGTGCGGACTGACCGCCGGGTGCTTCACCGGCACGGCTTCCCAGGAGCCGCAACGGTTGCGCGTGGCGTTGCCGTTCCCGCCCACCCAGGCGATGTCGCCGTGGGGCAACGACGGCGTGCTGCTCACCAAGCTCGGCATCGCCGAGACGCTGGTCGGGCTCGACCGCTCCGGACGGCCGGAGCCGCAGCTGGCCGAGAGCTGGACGCGGCCGTCGGACACGCGGTGGCGGTTCCGCCTCAGGGCCGGTGTCACGTTCCACGACGGCACGCCGCTCACCGCGCAGGCGGCGGCCGACGCGCTGAACCGGGCCGCGCACGCCGCCCCGGTGCCGCGGGCGATCAAGGGCCTCGACCTGGTGGCGGCCGCCGAGGGCGACCTGGACGTCACCGTGACGACCGCGCGACCGGACCCGATCGTGCCGCAACGCCTGTCCTCGCCGAACCTCGTGGTGCTCGCCCCCGGTGCGTACACCGGCAGGAACGCCGACCCGCGCAACGCCGGAACCGGTCCGTTCGTGTTGCAGGAGCTCAGGGGCGAGGAGGGCGCGACGCTCGCCGCCTTCGCCGGTCACCGGGACGGTGCGCCCGCACTGTCCGGAGTGGACGTCCGGTTCATCCCGGACGGCCAGACCCGCACCGCCGCGTTGCGCGCGGGCGAGGTCGACGTGGCGGCGGCACTCCCGGTGTCCACAGTGGAAGACCTGCACCGGGTCGAGGTGCCGCTGCCGAGGGTGGTCTCGCTGTCGCTCAACACCGCGAAGGGCGTGTTCGCCGACCCGGCGCTGCGGGCCGTCGCGCGCGGTGCCGTCGACCGGGACGCGCTCGCCGGTGGCGTGTACGAGTCCAGGGCGGACGCGGCCCGCGGCCTGTTCGGCCCGGCAACGCCGTGGGCCAAGGCACCGGCACCACTGCCCGCCGTCGACCGCGCGGCGAACAGCGAACGGGTGGTGCTCGCGACCAGCAGCGACCGGCCGGAACTGCCGGAGGTCGCGTCCGTGGTCGCCGAGTCGTTGCGGCGCAAGGGGTTCGTGGTCGAGCAGGTCGTCAGGCAGTACAGCCAGCTGGAGGCCGACCTGCTCGCCGGGCGGTTCGACGCCGTGGTGGCGTCGCGGTCCTACGTCCTCGACAGCGGCGACCCCGCCGGGTACCTCGACACCGACTTCAGCTGCACCGGCACCTACAACCTGGCGAAGCTGTGCTCGGCCGACGTCGACGCGGCGATCGCGAAAGCCCTTGCCGCGCAGGACGTCACCGCCAGGGAGCAGGCGACGCTCGACGCGCAGGACGCCGTGCTCGCGACCTCGGCGGTGGTGCCGCTGGTGCACGAACGCGCCGTCATCGGTCAGTCCGGCACCGTCCGCGAGCTCGGTGACGACCCATACGAACGCCGCCTCGTGACCCGGTCGACGACGCGCGGATGACCGGGCGCATCACCGCCGCCGCCGGCCGCACCGCCGTCGCCGCGGCGTTCGTCACCGGCATCGCCGTGCTGGTCGGCCTCCTGCCGCTGCTCTCGGGCCGGGACCCGGCGCTCTCGGTGCTGCGGGCGCGGTCGGCCGAGCGGGAACCCGACGCCGCGGCGCTGGCCGCCGTGCGCGGGGAGCTCGGGCTCGACGCGGGACACACCGCGTTCCTGCTGCGGTGGGCGCAGGACGCGACCAGGGGCGACTTCGGGCGGTCCTGGGTCTCCGGCGAACCCGTTGCCGGTCGCGTGGTGGCCGCGCTCGGTGTGTCCGCCACGCTCACCGCGTTCGCGGTGCTGGTCGCGTTCGCCGTCATGGCGCTGCTGGTGGCGCGCACGCTGGTGCGGGCGGTGGACGGTGGCCGCGACAACGGCCGCAACGGCGTGGCCGCGGTGCTCGCGGGGCTACCCGAGTTCGTCCTGGGCGCGTTGTTCGTGGTGCTGTTCGCCGTGCGGCTGCGGTGGCTGCCCACCTCGGGGTGGAACGACCTCTCCCACGCGGTCCTGCCCGCGGTCGCGCTCGGCGTTCCCGCGGGTGCCGTGCTCGGTGTGGTCGCCCGCGACGCCGTCCGGGACGCGGCGAGCGCGCCGTGGCTGCGCGCGTGGACCGCCGCGGGGCTGCGTCGGCGGGTGATCGGTCTCGCGGTGGTGCGCAGGGCCGCGGCCGTGGTCGCCGAGCAGCTCGGCCTGCTCTTCGCGGGGCTCCTCGGCGGTGCGGCCGCGGTGGAGGTGGTGTTCGCGGTGCCCGGCATCGGCCGGCTCGCGGTCAACGGCGCGATCGCGCAGGACGTTCCCGTCGTGCAGGCGTGCGTGCTGGTGGTCCTGGCGGTCGGTGTGCTCGCGAGCGCGACCGGAGGGCCGGCCCGCCGCCTGCTGCTCGGGCCGGCCGGCGAGGCGGCGGCGCTCGACTCCGCACCGCCCGCGCCCCGGCCGCCGGTGCGGGTGTGGCTGTGGACGTGCGCGCTGGTGGTGGCCGCAGCCGTGGTCGCCGGCGGGGTGTGGCGTGACCCGTTGGCGGTGGACCTGACCGCACGGCTGCGGCCGCCGTCGCCGACGCACCCGATGGGCACGGACGCGCTGGGCCGCGACCTGCTGGCGAGGCTCAGCCATGGTGCCGTGAACACCGCGCTGCTGGCGCTCGCCGTGACTGCGACGACGGCGGTGATCGGCGTGCTGATCGGCCTGGCGGCGAAGCGGACCTCCACGGCGGCCGCGCTCGTGAACGCGCTGCCGCCGGTGGTGGTCGCACTCCTCGTCGCGGTCACGTTCCAGCCGGGCTGGGCCGGCGCGGTGGCCGCCGTCGCCGCCACCGGGTGGGCACCGCTGGCCGGGCACGCCCGCTCGCTGGCCGCCGACCAGCGCGCCAGCGGCCACCTCGTCGCGTCACGTGCGCTCGGTGCGTCCTCGTGGCACCTCACCACGCGGCACGTGCTCCCCGCGATCGTCCCCGCGGTGGTGCGCAACGCCGGTGTGCGGCTGCCCGCCGTCGCACTGGCGTTGGCGACACTGGGATACCTGGGCCTCGGCGCTCAGCCGCCCGAACCGGAGTGGGGGCTGCTGATCGCCGAGGGCATGCCGTACGTCGAGCGCGCGCCGTGGACCGTGCTGTTCCCCGCGGCGGGCCTCGTCGCCCTCGGACTGGCGGCGACATCGCTGGCGGCCCGCGCGCGGTGAGGTCAGCCGGCGGCCACGATCCGCCACTGCTGGTTGGTGCTGTTGCTGTCGCTCCACTGACCGAGGTTCGCCGCGGTCGCCGTGCGGCCCATGCCGTCGAGGTACAGGCCGGTGGCGCGGTTGCGGATGCGCACGTCGTTGCCGCGGCTCTTGCCGGTCACGACCGTCCACTGCTGGCTCGTGGCCGTGCTGCCCGCGCGTTGCCCGGTGTCGGCACCGTTGGCCGTGCGACCGGCGCCGTCGAGGTAGAGGCCGGTGACCACGTTCTTGAAGCGCACGTAGCTGCCGGTGTTCTCCACGACCCACCGCTGGCTGGTGCTGGTGCCGCCGGTGCCCTGCCCGGCCGTGGTGTCGCCGGTGCGGTTCAGCCCGTCGACGTACCAGCCCGTCCCGATGTTGCGGATCTCGACGGTGGTGCTGCCGCCCTCACCGACGCCCCACGCGTAGCGCAGCTGCTGCAACCCCGACGGGTTCGTCAGCGACAGCGCGATGTTCTGACCGCTGCCCGTCTTCGTGGTCATGCTGTACCAGTCGCCGTCGCGCAGGCCGGGCCAGTACACGCTGCCCATCCCGAGGCTGCGCAGCTTCGCGCTGACACCGCGGACGTAGTCGGCCATGTACGACCCGCTGGGCACGCTGTAGTCGACGGCGTCGAAGTACACGTTGTTCTTCGTGCCCGGCCCCATCGCGCCACCCCACTCGGTGGCGATGGTGCGGCTGGCGTAGCCGCCGATGTAGCTCCCGATGTGGTCAGCCCACTCGGTCTCGCTCTCGTAGCCGGCGAAGAACGAGTAGTCGTGCACCGCGAGCAGCGTGCCGTTGAGCCTGCTGTCACCGCCGACGGCGGGCACGTTCTGGGCGAGCCCCGCGCCGTCGAGGACCACCCGGCCGCGCGGGACGGACGAGTACCTGTTCAGCCAGTCGTTGTACATGTTGTTGAGGTCGGCCGTGCCGTAGCCGTGTGGCTCGTTGATGACCTCGAAGTAGGCGTTGGGGTGCGCGCCGTACTTGGCGATCACCTTGTCCCACATCTGCTGGAACGCGCCTGCGTTCGGCGGCCGGCCACCGGTGTGCGCCCAGTACGCGAGGATCACGTTGCCCTTGGTGAGCGCGGTGTCGATCGCACCGGTGTAGGTGGCCCAGTAGTTCGCCACGGTCGGTTCGTTGATCGGCATCCGGACGGTGTTCGCGCCGGTGAGCGAGTAGAGCTGACCGACGACGCGGTCGGCGACCACCGCGGCCGACGAGTAGGTGTCCGACGCGCTCAGCCCGGACGGGTAGAGCACGCCGTTGACGAAGTTGTCCCTCTGGTCGGCCCAGTTCACGCCGCGGAACTGGGCGGTGGAGGCCTGCGCCGTGCTCGGCGTGACGGTCACCAGACCGGCCACGAGGAGCGCGGAGGCCAGCAACCGCAATGTGGTAAGCGCTTTCCAACGACCCATCGAGTGCTCCGTTGCCATCGTGTCATCGGTGGTTGGTCAGGCGACCCGCACGCCCTGCCCGGTGGACCATGAGAACAGCCCGCCGGAGCCAGCGTCAAGGAAATGAGCATGCTTATCGCAGCCTGGTGGTGGCACCGGATCATGATGCTGACCAGGAGCGATTGACCGTTCGACGGGTTGTCCTGCTCGTTCGACGCGCATGTACCCTCGGTGGACGGACGAGAAGTCGTACTCTTGAAGGAGGCGTCTCGGTGGATGCCGATGCCGCGTACGCGCCGCCCGCCTCCTACCGCCCCGGCTACGAGCTGGTCGCCGAACGCATCCTGCAGCTCATCGCCGAGCTGGAGCTGCGCCCCGGCGACCGCATGCCCACCGAGAACGAGCTGGCCGGCCGCATGGGCACCAGCCGGACCGTGGTGCGGGAGGCCGTGAAGATCCTCTCGGCGCTCGGCAGGGTCCGCGCCCACAAGGGCCGCGGCCTCTACGTGGCCGACGACGAGGGCATGCTCGGCTCGTCGCGGTGGGGCGGCTTCTTCCTGCCGACCGACCTCGACCACGTCTACATGCTCTTCGAGTTCCGCCGCGTGCAGGAAACCGCGGCCGCACGCCACGCCGCCACCCGCGCGACCCCGGCCGAACTGCACGCCATCGAGGTGGCCGCCGACCTGTGCCGCGAAGGCCACCTGACCGGCCACGCCGCCCTGTTCGACCGCGGCGACGACGACTTCCACCACGCCGTCGCCGCGGCTTCGCACAACCAGTTCCTCGTCGCGGCCGTGCGCGAGGCCCGCCGCCTGCAACGCCAGTCCAACATCATCGGCCTCAACGGCGCCGTCGGCAGCCACACCGCGGAGGCCGTGCAGGAGCACGCCGCCATCCACGAGGCCATCCGGCGGGGCGACCAGGAGGCGGCCGCGGTGGCCGCAGCTGTGCACGTGGACCGGACGTTGGACGACTACCGGCGGGAGATCCAGCGCCGCGTGTTCGGCTGACGCGGGGGCGGCTGGCGGGCTGGCTGACGGGTCGGCTGACAGGTCGGCCGGGGACGCGCGGCTCGGGACGGGCAGCGGAAGCGCTGTTGCCCTGCTGTGTAGGCCCCGTTGCTCTGCTTCACGGGCCCACGCCACGCGAGCGGGCGGTGTCACCCGAGGCGGAAGTCCGCGACGCGGATCGGCGACGGTGTGGTGCCGCTGGACGTCTGCTGGTACTGCACCGACAGGATCCCCTGCGCCGCGACGCGCGACGTGTCCACGTTGACCTCGCCGAACGCCCGCAGCGACGACCCGTCGAACACCGTCGCCCAGTCCGTCCAGCCGCTGGCCCGGCTCGCCGACACGATCTTGCCGCGCGGCATCACCAGGTAGGCGTTGTCGGCGCGGTCGAACACGATCTTCGTGCGCTGGGTGTGGCCGGGTGGGACAGGGACCTCCGCCTTGGTCCACCTGCCGTCCGCGCCGCGCTGGACGTGGAAGGTGCGGCCGTACTGGGCGCGCTGCTGGGCGTAGTTCGTGACGCACTGGGTGAACCGGCCGGGCACGTAGCTGATCACCACGTGCGGGCGGCCCGAGGTGTCCACGGCTTGGCTCTCCTGGTTCATCAGGCCGTGGTTCGGGTCGAGCGGGTCGGCCACCAGGCCGGGTGAGCCGATGCCCACCGGGCTGCCGCCGGTCGTGCCCACCAGGGTGCCCGCGCCGTTGCGCCACGTGCGGCCGCGGTCGTCGCTGTAGACGTAGCCGGTGTCGTGGTTCGTGAGGCCGCCGGGGTTGCACAGCACGCCGGAGTTGCCCTCCCGCCAGGTGAACGCCGCGTGCAACCGTCCACTTCGGTCATACGTCAGGCCGTGCAGGTACATGTTGCGCGTGGTCGACGTGACGCCGTTGGGGCCGGTGTAGGTGCCGGTCGCCGACGACCACGCGCCGAGCTTGCGCCAGGTGCCGCCGGTGTACTCGGCGAGCTCGTTGACGCCGTTGCCGGAACCGCCCGTGCGGTAGCTGAACTGCAGCGCACCCTCCGGCGTCACCACGAACTGCGGGTAGGTCATCGCGCCCAGCTCCATGCCGCCCAGGGTGCGTTGCACCGCGCCGAACGCGGCCGCGTTCCACGGCACAGCGCCGTTCGCGAGTCCGGCTGCCGAGCGCAGGTAGTACAGGCGGGTGTTGTGCGTGTCCATCGCGACGTGGATGGTGCCGTCCTGCGGCGAGATGCCCAGCGAGATCACGTTGTGCGAGTCGTCGGCGGTGAGGCGGTGCGGCAGCACCACCGTCTCCCACCGCGTGCTGTCCACGGTGCGCCGCGCGATCACCGCGTTGCGGCTCGCGGTGTACCAGGTCGCGTACTGGCGGCCCTGGTAGGTCAGGATCGCGTCCTGCTGGAACGAGTTGTTGTTCACCAGGCCGTCGTAGGAGACGAAGTACAGCGCGGAGGCGTCGAGCACGGTGTCGGCGACGAGGCCGACCTGCGGCGCCGCCTGCGCGACGGCGGGCACCACCAGCGCGGCGACGACGGCGGCCGTGGTCAGCAGGTGAGCGGAGGTCCTGGCCATGTCCGGCAGCGTGGTGTCGAACGACCTCGAACGCAAGACCGCCCGCATTCGACCACACCCGCGCGAGCCAGGAAGACGGCCCGCCCCGCCGCTTCCGCGTCCCACAGCGGCCGGGCGGGCCCGTTCACTCCCCCACGGCCTGCGGTGGCGGGGTCATCACGAGCCACTCCAGCTCGGCGGCGAGCACCCCGAGCTGGAAGCGCGACTGCACGCCCAGCATCGACTGCAGCCGCGCGATCCGGCGGTGCAGCGTGCGCAGGCTGACGTCCAGCTCGCGGGCGATCGCGCGGTCGGTCGCGCCGGTGCCCATGAGCCGCAGCAGCCGCCGGGTCGCTGCGGTGGGTTCCTTGCCCACGGTCACGGTGTGCGGTCCCGGCACCGCGGTCAGGTGGCTTTCCCGCCGGGTGGGCGCCTCTTCGCACGGCACGTGGGCCCACCGGCCTGGCCGTGGCGTGAGCGGTCTGGTCATCGGCTGAACTCCTCCACGGGCATTCCCTGCAGTTCCAGCAACAGGTTCCGTACTTCGGTCGCGGCGATGCGGCCGGTGCGCTCGACCGACGGCGGTGCCACCGGGTCCGAGCACAACAGCACCGGCCCGTCGGCCGCGCGGTCGGGCAATCTGCCGTGGGTGCCGCGCACGCACGACGGGTCCAGCGGCACGACGTTCATCGCGTACCGCAGGCCGAGCTTCTTGCGGGCCAGGTTCAGGCCGGCCTTGGCCTTCGCGAGCGGGTCGGCCGGGTCGAAGAACAGCTCCGCGGGGTCGTAGCCGGGCTTGCGGTGGATGTCCACGCCACGCGCGAAGTCCGGTGCACGGTCGTCGTCGGTCCAGTAGTAGTAGGTGAACCAGGCATCCGGCTCGGCCACCACGACCAGCTCGCCGGACCGTTCGTGGTCCAGCCCGACAGCCGCCTGCGCCTCCCGGTCGTAGACGACGTCGACGCCGGGCAGCTCGGCGAGCACGGCCCTGGTGCGCGGCAGGTCGGCCGCATCGGCGACGTAGACGTGGGCGATCTGGTGGTCGGCCACGGCGAACGCCCTGGACGTCCACGGGTCCAGGTACTCCATGCCCGCCTGCGTGTAGACCTCCAGCAACCCCGCCGCACGCAACGCGCGGTTGATGTCGACCGGCCGGCGTGCGTCGGTGATGCCGTACTCCGACAACGCGACCACGGTGGCGTCCGCCGCGTCGGCCAGCAACGGCGCCAGCGCCCGGTCCACGTCCGCCGCGGCCTTGACCGCCTGCGGCGAGGACGGACCGAACCGCTGCAGGTCGTAGTCCAGGTGCGGCACGTAGACCAGCAGCAGGTCGGGCCGGTGCTCGGACAGCACCTTCCGCGCGGCACCGATGATCCACTCGCTCGACGCCAGTGCCGCCGTGGGACCCCAGTACTGGAACAGCGGGAAGTCGCCCAGCGCGCCGACCAGGTCGTCGTGCAGGCCGGTCGGGCGGACGTAGCAGTCCGGCGACTTGCGCCCGTCGGCGTGGTAGATCGGCCGCGGGGTCACCGTGATGTCGGTCGACGCGCCCATCGCGTACCACCAGCAGATGTTGGCGGCGGTGTAACCGGGACGGGCGCGGCGGGCGGTCTCCCAGAGCTTCTCCCCGCCGACGAGGCGGTTGTGCTGGCGCCACAGGTGGATCTCGCCGAGGTCGCGGAAGTACCAGCCGTTGCCGACGATCCCGTGCCGCGCCGGGGTGAGGCCGGTGAGCAGGGTGGCCTGCGCGCTGCACGTCACGGCGGGCAGCACGGTGCCCAGCTCGGCCTGCCAGCCCAGCCGCGCCAGGTTCGGCATGTGGGTGAGCAGCGACGGTGTCATGCCCACGACGTTGAGCACCACCAGCGGTTTCACGCCGCCACCCCCGTCTTCAGGTGCTGCCGCGCCCACCGCAGCTCCGCCGCGATGCCGTCCGCGAGGTCGCCCGCGCCCGGCAGCACGGTCCAGGTGTAGGTCTCCACCTCGACGTGGGTGCCGGGGTCCACCGCCGCGACGGCGGCCACGAGCACGTCGGTGGTCGACGTGAGCGGTGCGGGCGGGACGGCGTGCAGCGGCACGTGGAAGTGCACCCGCCACGGGTGTTCGGCGGGCAGGGACTCGAACGCCTCCGGCAGGTCGTCCGCAGCGAGCACGCCATCGGGCGCGTTCTCCCTGACCTGGTGCAGGTAGCGGGGTTCGCTGTAGAGGGCGATCGCACGCCGGCCCTCCGGCGTACCGGGTGCGGCCACCTCCAGCGCCGCCGACGCCTGGACCTTGACCACCGACAGCCCGGCCGCGCGGATCGACTCGACCGCCTCCACCGGGTCGGCGAACGACACCGCGAGGTGGCAGGTGTCCAGGCAGATCCCGATGAGGTCGGGGTCGACCCGGCCGGCGAGCCAGCCGACCGCGTCCGCGACGGTGTCGAGCACACAGCCCGGTTCCGGTTCGACGGCCAGCCTGATCGGCCTGCCGTGCCGGTCGGCCTCGGTGCGCAGGAACCGGGTCAGCTCGGTGAGCGCCTCGGTGGCGCTGCCCTGGTCGCGCAGCGTCCACGGCTCCCGCCAGGACAGCGGCAGCGTCGAGATGCTGCCGTAGGCCGCGGAGTCCGGCAGCAGGTCGGCCAGCACGGTCGCGCAGTCCGTCGTGTACCGCAGGCGGCGCGGATCGGTCCACGTCGGGAAGTACACCGCGTGCTTGACCACCTCGTCGTGGAAGTCGCCGTACGGGAACGCGTTGAGCGTCGAGACCGTGAGGCCCCTGCTCGTGAGCTCGGCCCGCAGGTCACGCCGGGCGGTGGCGTCCTCGGCGAGGCCGTGCGCGACCGGTGCGGGCAGCCACAGCCCCAATGGGAGCGTGTCCACCGCCAGCGCCTCACGCACCCGCACCGCGTACCGGTCGAGCTGGGCGAGGATGCCGGCGAGGTCGGGCGCCGGGTGGACGTTGGTGCAGTAGGCGATCACCGCTCACCCCGCAGCACCGAGCTGCCGGTGGCGGCGTCGACCGCACCCGTCACGACCGCGTCGAGCACGAGCCGGCCGCTCTGGCCGTAGAACTCGACGGGGTTGTGCCACAACACCTTCTCGACGTCGGTGGCGGTGAACCCGGCGTCGAGCATCGCGAGCCCGGTCTTGTGCGTCTTCAACGGGTCCGAGCGGCCCCAGTCTGCGGCGGAGTTGACGAGCATCCGGTCGGTGCCGTGCTCGCCGAGCAGCGCGACCATCCGCTTCTCGTCCATCTTGGTGTCCGGGTAGACGGAGAACCCCATCCAGCACCCGGCGTCCGCCACCATCGCCACGGTGGTCTCGTTGAGGTGGTCGACGAGCACCCGCTCCGGCGCCAGGCCCGACTCGCGGACCACGTCCAGCGTCCGCCGCGTGCCCGCCTGCTTGTCCCGGTGCGGTGTGTGCACGAGGACCGGCAGGTCGTGCCGCAGCGCCAGCTCCAGCTGCCGCGCGAACGCGGTGTCCTCCTCCGGTGTCATCGAGTCGTACCCGACCTCGCCGACCGCGACCACGCCGTCCTTCGCGAGGTAGCGCGGCAGCACGTCGAGCACCTCGACGCACCGGGGATCGTTGGCCTCCTTGGGGTTCAGTGCGAGCGCGCAGTGGTGCGCGATGCCGAACTGCGCGGCGCGGAAGCGCTCCCACCCGAGCAGGCCGTCGAAGTAGTCCACGAACGACCCCACGCTCGTGCGGGGCTGACCGAGCCAGAAGGCGGGCTCGACGACCGCTTCCACCCCGGCGGCGCGCATGGCCTCGTAGTCGTCGGTGGTGCGGGAGGTCATGTGGATGTGCGGGTCGAAGATGCGCATCACGAAGCCTTTCCGAGCAGGGCGAGGGCGTCGGCGGGCACGGGGCGGCCGGCGGCGCGGCGTTCCTCGGCGAACGCGGCCACCATCCGCAGCAGCTCCGCGTCCGAGTGCCGGTCGAGACCGTCGACCGCGGTCAGCGGGATGCCCATGAACAGGCACTTGAGCACGCCGTGCCGCCACGCGTGCCGGCTCAGGTGGCGGGTGGCGAACGCGCCGAGCGCCGCCGCGACCAGGCCGGTCTCGTTGCTGCGCAACGCGTCCTCGACCAGCGCGACACCGGCGGCCGGTGCGCGGTCGCCGAGTTCGGCCAGGCCGCGCAGGACGCCGCGCCGTTCCGCGGAGGTGCCGTAGCGGTAGAGCTTCGTGAGGCCGTCGGCCGGGTCCTGCGCCGTGTCGGCGAACGCGGTGAGCAGCCGCACCCGTGCGGCGTCCTCCTGCGCGCCCACCGCTCTTCCCACGGCGGGGAACAGGGTGTCGATCGCGCTCGGGTCGGCGCGCACGGCCCGTTCCGCCTCGGCCAGCCACCGCGCCGCGCGCAACGCCCGCAGCGCCCGTGCCGCCACGTCCGGTGCGGCGTGGCTGTGGCGAGGCAGTTCGACGGCGGCGACACCGGTGTAGCCGATCTCGGTCAGCGCGGCGAGCGTGCCGGGCAGGTCGAGCTGCCCCTCGCCGAACTCCAGGTGCTCGTGCACGCCGGGCAGCATGTCGTCGAGCTGCACGTTGACGAGCAGGTCGCCCGCCTGCCGGATGCACGCCGCCGCGTCCTGCGGCTCCACGGCGACGCAGTGGCCGACGTCGAGGGTGATCCGCAGCAGGTCCGGGTCGCCGAGCTCGGTGCGCAACCGCAGCGCCTGGTCCAGGCACTGCACGACCATGCCCGGTTCCGGTTCGAGTCCTATCGGGACGGACGGCCCGTTCTCCAGCACGGCGGCGACGCCGGACCGCAGGCGGTCCCAGTCGTCCGGCGAGCCGATCCCCGACCAGAACGACACGCAGTCCGCGCCGAGGTCGGCCGCGATGTGCTTGGCGCGCACCAGGAAGTCGACCCGCACCTCCTGTGAGGTGCTGACCAGCGTCGGGTGGTGCTTGCGGCGCGGGTCGAGCAGGTAGCGCGCGCCGGTCTCCACCACGCAGCGCAGCCCCAGCTCCTGCAAGCGGGTGGCGAGCCGTTCGGTCTGCTTGGCGATGTCGTCGGCGAACGGGTCCAGGTGGTGGTGGTCGAGGGTGAGTGCGACCGCGGTGTAGCCGAGGTCGGCGATCACGGCGAGGGCGTCGTCGAGCCGGTGGTTGCTGAAACCGTTGGTGCCGTAGCCGAGGTGGAACGTCATGTCGGGCTCACCTTCCTGCTCAGCGCCCGCGCGAGCGGCAGCACCAGCGGCAGCGCGGCGCCGTGCTCGGCCAGCGCGGACTGGAGCAGCACCATGCCGTGGATGCCCTCCTTCGTGGCGGCACGGGCGGCCTCCGCCGACGGCGTGCGGACCACCTCCCACTGCGCGCGTCCCACCGTGAGCGCGTAGGCCGCCGCGGCCGCGATCCCGGTGAACCGGCGGCTCGACGCGCCCGCCACCACCGCGGTCAGCACCGTGCCCGACAGCACCGCTTTCGCCGTGGCGGACGACGTGCCGTGCACCTCGCCGCGGGACAGCACGGTCAGCCCGAGGGTGTGCGCGGCCATCAGCCCGGCGGGCAGCACGGCCCGGCCGCCCAGCAGGACGTCGAGCGCGCGGCACGCGGCCATCGCGAACGGCCCCGCGGGCGTGTCCTTGAGGACCGTGTCGTAGGCCCACACCGCCGCGGCGAGCGGCAGCGCGTTGCGCCCGGCCGCCGCGGCGAGGCCGACGCCGACCGCGGTCAGCCCCGCGGCCGTGGCCAGTGCCGCGTCCGGGCCGACGCGTCCCGACGGGATCGGCCGCTCCGGCCGTTCGACCGCGTCGAGGTCGCGGTCGGCCCAGTCGTTGAGCGCCATTCCGGCCCAGTACAGCGACACGGAGGCCAGCGGGAGCAGCAACGTCCGGCCCCGCAACGGTTTCCTCGCCCCGATCAGCGCGTCACCGAGGACGGTGAGCGCCGCCGGTGCCCGCACCAGTTCCAGGTACGCCCTCATCGCCGGGCTTCCTCACTTCCAGGGTGCGGGGTAGCCGGGCATCTGCTCGCAGCCGCACATCGCGTAGTGCAGCGGCGGCATGTCCTGCTTGATGAAGTCCTTCAGGGTGTCCTGCGTGACCTTCGGCTGCGGCAGCACCCACTCCTTCGGCACCTGCTTGCCCGCGAGCACGCGCAGGGCGGCGATGACCGGCGTGCGCCACTGGTAGGTCGGGTAGGTCGGGGCGACGGCGGTCATCTTCTCGTCGGCCCAGATGCGCAGGAAGTCCTGCTGGTCCTCGCCCACGAACGGCGGGATCGGCACACCGGCGTCCTGGAACGCCTCCACCGCCGCGACCGCGGTCGCGCCCGCGTCCATCCAGACGCCGTCGATCTTGCCCTCGCGCTGGATGTACTCGTTGACGATGCTCTTGGTCTTGGCCGCGTCGCCGTCGGTGAACTCGACGCCCACGACCTTCACCTGGCTGCCGGAGAAGACCTCGTCGGCGGCGGCCCAGCGCTGTTCCAGGACGTCCACGCCGGGCAGGATCCGCAGCGCGAGGACCTTTCCGCCGGGCGCCACCTTCTCCTTGAGGAACTCGGCACCGTCGGCACCGAACGCGAACCCGCCGATCGGGTGGATGAACGTCACCGGGCAGCTCGTCTTCACGCCGCGGTCGAAGACGATCACGGGAATGCCGGTCGCGCAGGCGGACTCGACGGCCGGGGTGAGCGTGGCGGTCGTGTTCGGCGACACGACCAGCGCGCTGCACCCCTGCGCGGCCAGCGACTGGATGTCGCTGATCTGCTTGTCGTCCTTGGCCTCCGCGTCGAGCACGGTGAACTTGGTGATCTCCGGGTGCAGCTTCACCTCCTGCTGCATGGTCTTGAACCCGACCTGCCGCCACGGGTTGTCGACCGAGGCGTTGGAGAAGCAGAGGTGGTAGCCGCCGCCCGGCTTGGCGTACTTGCCCATGTCGGCCAGCTCCGGTTCGAGCATCTGCTCCCAGGGCCCCGCCGCGCCGTCCTGGCCGTCCAGCCCGACGGCCTTCGCGGTGCGGAACCGCAGCTGGCGCGCGAACTCGGTCTGGTCGAAGAACTGCGACTTGGCGTTCGCCTTGGCCGGTCCGGACGTGCCGCCGGTGCCGGTCGCGGCGGGCAGGTCGCTGGAGCACCCCGCCACCGCGAGCGCGCCGGCCAGGGCCACGGCGGGCCATTTCCTGTTCATGTGCTGCTCCTCGGCTTCGACGGCGGGGCTCAGACGGCGTGGTGGGGCGGTGTGGTGGGGCGGTGTGGTCGAGCGGCGTTGCACGACCGCCCTCCGCGGCGGTCTTCCCGGGGCAGCGTCAGGCGCTGTCCACGGTGGATCTGCGCGGCCGCAGCACCCGGCGCAGGTCGGCACCGCGGGCGGCGTAGGCCACCGCCGCGATGATGATCACGCCCTGCACGGCGGACTCCAGCGCACCGGACACGCCGAGCAGGTTCAGCAGGGAGAAGAGGGCTTCGAGCGACAACGCGCCCGCGGCCGCGGCGACCACGGAACCGCGGCCACCGCCGAGCAGGACGCCGCCGAGCACCACCGCGGTGATGGCGCGGAACTCCAGGCCTTGGCCGACCTGGGCGGACACCCCGGCGAACCCGGCGAGCAGGATCGCCGCGACCGTGGCGAGCAGCGCCGACAGCACGAACGCGAGCAGGCGGACCCGGTCCACCCGGCCGCCCGCGAGCCGGACCACGTTCTCGTTGTCCCCCACCGCGATCAGCGTGCGGCCGGTCGGGCGGCGCATGAACCACACGGCCGCGCCGACCACCACCAGCAGCACGACCACCGACCACGGCACCTGGCCGAGCAGCGGCACATCGGCACCACCCCGGCCGGCGACGCGGAACGACGGTGACAGGGCACCGCGGGGGGCTCCGCCGGTCCACAGGAACACCGCGCCGTCAAGCACGAGCAGCATCCCCAGCGTCACGATGAACGACGGCACCAGCAGCTTCGTGGTGACCAGCCCGTTGACCAGGCCGACCAGCAGCCCGAAACCCAGCAGCAGCGCGATCACCCACGCCGTGTTGGCGTCGTCGCCGTCGACCAGCCTGGCGGCGATCACCACCTCGGCGGTGACCAGCGAGCCGACCGAGAGGTCGAAGCCACCGGACACGATCACGAAGTACTGCCCGACGGCCAGCACCACCAGCGGCGCCGCCCGCTTGAGCAGCGCGAGGTACCCGCTGGGTTCGGAGTAGGCGGGACCGGCGAACACCAGTGCCACCACCAGGACCACGAGCACGACCAGCACGGGTCCCGTGCCGTCGGCCAGCCTCGGCCACCGCGTCACGCCGACCTCCCGGCCTGCCTGCGGCGGGCGTACAGCGCCACCGCGACGACGAGCACGACGCCGCGCACGACGTCCTTGAAGAACGAGTTGACCCCGAGGTCGTCGAAGATCGTGTCCAGCGTCGCCAGGATCAGCACACCGCCGACGGTCCCGGCGACACCGCCGCGGCCGCCCGCGAGGGCCGTGCCGCCGAGCACGACGGCGGCGATCGACTCCAGGTCGTACCCGGCGTCGGTGCCGACGTACGGCGCGCCCGATCCCAGGCGTGCGGCCAGGAACACCCCGGCGAGCCCGGCCATGAGCGAGCACACGACGTGCGCGGTGACGATGGTCCGCCCGGTGCGCACACCGGACAGCCGGGCCACGTCGACGTCGCCGCCGACGGCGTACATGTGGTAGCCGGTGCGGGTGCGCCGCAGGTACCACCACGCCGCCGCCGCGAGGAGCAGCATCAGCAGTGCCGCCACCGGAACCGGTCCGATCCGGTCGTAGCCGATGTGCTGGAACGCGCGCGGCACGCTCCCGGCCGGGCCGGTGTAGCCGTGCTCCAGGTAGCCGCGCAGCACCAGCGCGACGCCCAGGGTGGCGATGAACGCGTTGGCCCGCAGCACGGTGATCACCAGCCCGTTGACCAGGCCGACCACCGCCGCGACCAGCAACGCCGCCAGCACGCCCGGCACGATCATCCCCGCGCTGCCCGCCATGGTCTCGGCGGCCACGAGCGAGCACAGGCCGACCAGGTAGGCCACGGACAGGTCGAGGGAGCCGGTGACGATCACCAGCGTCTGCCCGATCGCGACCAGGCCGAGCACCGTGCTGCGGGTGAGGATGTTGAGGATGCCGCCCTGGTCGAGCAGCACGCCGCCGTCGAGCGCCACCACGACGCTGCCGAGCACCAGCAACGCCGCCAGCGCCAGGTAGACGACGGCGACCGGGGTCAGCGGGAACGTCCGCTGCCGCACCGGTGTCCGGCTCTGTTCGCGGGCCTCCGCGCGCACGGCGCTCACGCCGGTTCTCCGATCAGGTGTCCGGTGGCCAGTCCCATCACGGTCTCCTCGTCCGCACCGGCGGGCACCTCACCCGCGAGGGTGCCGTCGCGCATCACGAGGACCCGGTCGCTCATGCCGATCAGCTCCGGCAGCTCGGAGGAGATCATCAGCACGGCCATGCCGTCGTCGGCCAGGTCGCGCAGCAGCCGGTACAACGCCTGCTTCGCGCCGACGTCGACACCGCGGGTCGGCTCGTCCACGAGCAGCACGCGCGGCCGCACGGCGAGCCACTTGCCCAGCACGACCTTCTGCTGGTTGCCGCCGGAGAGGTAGCGCACCTCCTGGTGCGGCCCGCGCGCCACGACGGCGACCGACGCGAGCAGCCGGTCCAGGTCGGCGTCGTGCCGGGCCGCCGCACCCCGGCAGGCCGCGCGCCGGACGAGCAAGGCGTTGTCCCGCACCGACTGCCGCAACGCCAGCCCCTCGCCCTTGCGGTCCTCGGTGACGTAGCCGATGCCCTTGCGGACCGCCGTGCGCGGGCCGGTGATCCTGACCGGCACGCCGTCGAGCTCGACCACGCCGGTGGTGAACGGTTCGACGCCCCAGATCGCGCGTGCGATCGCCGAACGGCCGGAGCCCTGCAACCCGGCGACGCCGACGATCTCACCGGCCCGCACGTCGAACGTCAGGTCCCGCACCCGGTCGTTCCCGGCGCCGCGCAACGCGATCCGCACCTCGCCGGGCTCGCTCGCGCGCTCGGGGTAGAGCGCCTCCAGTGGCCGGCCGACCATGTGCCGCACCACCTGGTCGGTGCTCAGGCCGGCGGTCGGCGCGCAGGTGACGAACGCGCCGTCCTTCAGCACCGTGATGCGCGAGCTCAGGTCGAACACCTCGCGCATCCGGTGGGAGACGTAGAGGATCGCGATCCCGCGGTCGCGCAGCCTGCGCACCAGGTCGTACAGCAGCTCGACCTCGCCGTCGGCCAGCGCCGCCGTGGGTTCGTCCATCGCGAGGACCCTGGCGTCGGCCGACAGCGCCTTGACGATCTCCACGACCTGCCTGCGGGCGACGGAGAGCCGGGCCACCTCGGTGCCCGGCTCGATGCCGTCCTCGCCCAGCCAGTCCAGCAGCCGCCGGGTCTCGGCCTCCATCGCGCGCCGGTCGACCCGCCCGCGGCGCACCGGTTCCCGGCCCAGGAAGACGTTCTCGGCCACCGTGCGGTGTTCGAGGAGCGTGAACTCCTGGTGGATGATCGCGATGCCCGCGGCCTGCGCGTCGCGCGGCGCGGCGAACGAGACCTCCTCGTCGCGCACCACGACCCGGCCCGCGTCCGGGCGGTGCACGCCGGCCAGCACCTTCAGCAAGGTCGACTTGCCCGCGCCGTTCTCCCCCACCAGCGCGTGCACCTCGCCCGCCCGCAGCGCGAGGTCGACACCGCGCAGCACCGGTACGCCGAAGAAGCTCTTCTCGATGCCCTCCAGCCGCACGACGACGTCGGTCATACCGCCGTCCCCGTCCCCGCTGCACCTGCGGCGACCAGGTGGGACAACGGAACGCCCGCGGGCGGGGCCGTCGGCCCGACGGGGTCCGCCACCACCCCCGGTGTTACGCGGGTCACAGTCATGAGGCGAACGTAGAGCCGACTATTGGCGCCTGTCAACCAAAAGTTGGCGCTTCTCTGCCAAAGCACACATACCTTAAGGATGAACATCGCCATTACTCGGCATGTTTGGTTCACTGATCCGGTGCCGGACGTACCTTGGGCCCCTGCGGCGTCTCCCGGGCAGCTGCTGCGACTGCTGCTGGACGGGGTGCCCCGCACCCGTGCCGAGCTGGCGAGCCAGACCGGGCTGACCCGTGCCGCGGTCCGGACGCGGCTCGACGCGTTGCAGGGTGCCGGGTTCCTCACCGACCGCGTGATCACCGTGGCGACCGGTGGCCGTCCCGCGGGGCGGCTGGCGTTCAACGCGGGTGCCCGCACCGTCCTGGCCGCCGACGTCGGCGCCCGCCACGCCACCGTCGCGGTCACCGACCTCGCCGGTGGCCTGCTGGCCTCGCGGCGGCTCGCGCTGGACGTGGCGGCCGGACCGGCACCCGTCCTCGCACACCTGGCCCGGACGTGGCGGGAGCTGGTCGCGGACGCCGGTCTGTCCGCCGTGTCGCTGGCCGGTGTCGGCATCGGGCTGCCCGGTCCCGTCGAGCACTCGTCCGGGCGGCCCAACCACCCGCCGATCATGCCCACGTGGAACGGCTTCGACGTGCCCGGTCACCTGCGCGCCGAGTTCGGGGTGCCGGTGCTGGTGGACAACGAGGTCAACCTGATGGCGCTGGGCGAGCACGCGCACTCGTTCCCCGGCACCGACCACATGATCGTCGTCAAGGTGGCGACCGGGATCGGCTCCGGGTTCATCAGCAACGGCGTGCTGCACCGGGGCGCCGCCGGTGCGGCTGGGGACCTCGGCCACATCCAGGCTCCCGACGGCGACGACACCCCCTGCGGCTGCGGCAACACCGGGTGCCTGGAGGCCGTCGCGAGCGGCTCGGCGGTCGCGGCCCGGTTGCGCTCCAAGGGGGTCGAGGCCCACACCAGCGCCGACGTGGTCGCCCTCGTCAGGGCGGGCAACGTCGAGGCTGGTCAGGCGATCCGGCAGGCCGGCCGGTGCATCGGCGAGGTGCTCGCCGCCTGCGTCAGCATGGTCAACCCCTCGCTGATCGTGGTCGGCGGCGACCTCGCGGCGGCCGGGGAGATGCTGCTGGCCGGTGTGCGGGAGGCGGTCTACCGCCGGTCGCTGCCGCTGGCCACCGAGAACCTGCGGATCGTGCCGTCGCGGGCCGGCGAGGTGGCGGGGGTGCTCGGCGCGGCGGCCATGGTGATCCACCACGTCCTGTCCCCCGCCGTCGTGGACCAGCAGCTCGGATAGCACCGGAGCGCTCGTCCGGGGGTGCGGCTGCCCGGTCTGCCGCGGATCGCGGGCTGATGTCCCACCGGGAGCTCGGCCGCAGGGCGAACCATCGCGCTGCCCGGCGCCCTGATGGGTGCGGACTTCCGAGTCCGCGCTGAGCACGGCGTTCGTCCGCGGCGGTGACGCCGAGGAGTGGGACCGCACGGTGGCGAGAGCCGGCGACGCCCTGCGGCGGGAACACCGGGAAAGCGCGTGCGGGTCACCGGTCCCTGCGCACGACCAGCCCGGCCAGCACGCGCAGGTCGTGCGCGGCGGCCGGGTGCGGGCGGGCCCGGTGCAGGCTGTCGAACGCCAGCCGCACCCGCCGGTCCGCCTCGGCCTCCGCCCACTCGCGCCCGCCCGCTTCCGCGACGAGGTCGGCGACCTGGCGGACGGCCTCGTCCGACCTGGCGGTCTCGCGGTAGAGGTGCGCGAGGCGGCGGGCGGCCGGTGAGTCCGCGGCCAGTGCCGCCACGACGGGCAGCGATCTGCGGCGGGCCCTGATGTCGGCGTGGGCCGGTTTGCCGGTGCGCGCGGGGTCGCCCCAGATGCCGAGGACGTCGTCGGCCAGCTGGAAGGCGACGCCCAGGTGCACGCCGAACCAGCGGCAGTGCTCGGCGGCGGCGTCCCCGGCTCCGGCGGCGAGGGCGCCGAGGCGGCAGGCGGCGCCCAGCAGCGCACCGGTCTTGCGTTCCGCGGTGGTGAGGCACCGCTCGACCGTCACCGCGGGCTCCTGCGCCACGTCGGCCGACTGGCCCTCGCACAGCTCGACCAGCACGTCGGCGAGCACGCCGGTCAACGCGCGCGGCACCCGGCGCAGCGCCAGGCCCACGAGCGCGTCGCCGGCCAGGATCGCCGCGGTGGTCCCGAACGCCATCCACGCGCAGGGCCGGTGCCGCCGGGTCTCGTCGCCGTCCATGACGTCGTCGTGCAGCAACGAGAAGTCGTGCACCAGCTCCACCGCCGTGGCCGCGGCGACCACCGCGGGCACGGGTGGCCCGTCGGCGAACGCGCGGGCGCAGGCGAACGTCAGCGCGGGCCGCAGCGCCTTGCCGGTCGCCTGCGACGGCCGGCCGTCCGCGTCCCACCAGCCGATGTGGTACCCGGCGACGCGCCGCAACGCGGGCCCCAGCTCGTCGACGCTGGCGCGGTGCACGGGCTCGATCACCGTCCGCGCGTCGTCCAGCAGCCGGAGGGCGTCGGCCGGGCGCAGCACGTCGTCGGCCCTCACCGCTGGTCCCGCAACGCACCCGCGGTCACCGGTGGCCACTTCCCTCCGCCTCGTCGTCGGGCGCGAGCGCGCCGGAGTCGCCGGTGGAGAGCTGCACGTGCACGTGCCCCTTGCCGGCCTCGATGTTGATGACGTCGAGCTGGACGGCGGCCACCGACCACGTGCGCAGTGCCAGCGTGCGCTGCTCACCGGCCAGCGCCAGCAGCGTGCGCGGCTCTGCCTGCCCGAGCGCCGCCTCGAAGGCCTTGACCGCCGCGGCGAGCTGTTGCACGGCCGTGCGCAGGCCGGAGCGGGCGACGTTGATCCCGTTGCCCGCTGACGGCGACTGCTCGTACGACTTCTCCGCCGCCGTCACGACATCGCGCCACCCGGTCACCACCTCCGGTGTGAGCGCGGTCTTCGGCGCTGACCCGTCGGCTGGAGCCGCCTGCGCCATCGCCGCGAGCACCGGGCTCAGCCGGTCGGCGGTCTGCCTGGCCAGGTCGGTCAACGGCCCGAGCTGCGCCACGTCGCGTTCGGCGTCCTCGCGTTCCAGCTCCGCGATCCGCCGCTGCGTGGCGTCCGGCCCGTTCCACGCACCGACCAGGAACGAGACCGCCAGCCCGAGCAGGAACGCGGTGAGCACTACCGCCCACACCCGCCCCCTCGGCCGGGGATCGGGCGTGCCCCACGCGGCCGCCCTGGTCGCGCGCGGCCGGGTGGCCCGCATGGTTCTGCCCATCGTGTCCTCCTCGACGCCGTGCCGCGGTGACGAACCGCACCCACCCAGGTGATGGCCGAAGAGCGGTCAGCGGCCCCGAAAAGCCGCTGACCGCCCGCCTTCCGCTACCGCAGGGTCCACCTCTGGTTCGTCCCGCCGTGACAGGTCCAGATGATCAGCTGGGTCCCGTCCGCCGAGCTGCCTCCGTTGGCGTCCAAGCACTTCGAGCCGTTGCGGATCGTGCCGTCGGACTGCGTCGTCCAGTTCTGGCCCGACGCGCCGTTGCACGACCAGAGCCGGACGAGCGCGCCGTCGGTCTGGCTGTTGCCGGTGACCTCCAGGCACTTGTCCAGCGCCCGCAACGTGGTGCCGGTCTGCGTCCACTTCTGGTTGGCACCGCCGTTGCAGGTCCACAGCTGCACCTTGGCGCCGTCAGTCGAGCTGGCGCCGTTCACGTCGACGCACTTGCCGCTCGCGCCGACGATCTCCTTCGCGGTACCGCCACCGCCGCCCTGCCCGACACCCGGCCCGACGAACGTGATCGAGTCGAGGTCGAAGCTGGTCGACGAGGTTGTCTTGAACACCGCGAACAGCTCGACGGTGCCGGTGGGAGCGGTCACGTTCACCGCGGGCAGGCTCGCGTAGGTGTCCCACCCGCCGGTGCTGGTCACCGCGGCCGACGCGACGAGAGCACCGGTCGGCGAGCCCGAGTGCAGCTCGATGGTCCCGCCACCGCCGGACGGCGCGGACACCCGGAACGACACCTGGTTGATCCCGGTGAAGTTCACCGGCTTGAACGAGATCCAGTCGCCGTTGCCGATGTCGCCGACCCGCGCGCCGGACTCGGCACCCGCCTGCGACACCACGCGGACGCCGGACGAGCCGGTGAAGAACTCGGCCTGCTTCTGCTTGGGCTGCAGCACGACCTGGGCGCCACCGGTCAGGGCGGGCACCCCGCTCGCGCCGCCGTCGGTGTACTCGGCGGAGCCGATCACGTGCACGTTGAGCCCCTGGTGCCCGGAGTCGATGCCGGTCTGCAGCGTTCCGGTGCAGCCGGTCGCCGGCGAGCCGATGGGGTGCTTGTGCGTGTCGTGGCCCATGTTCGACTGCACGCTCACCCTGCCGCAGTCGATGGTGCCGTCCTCCTGGTCGGTCACCGACACCGTGTACGGGACGGTGTCACCGAAGTTGATCATGCCGCCGTCCGCGGGTCCGGTGAACCGCACGACCGGTTCGGTGTTGCCCGCGGTCACCGTCACGTTCGCGGTGCCGATCTTGCCCGCCGAGTTGGTGACGGTGAGCTGGGCGGTGAACCGGCCACGTCCGGTGTAGGTGTGCGTCGGGTTCGCCTCGGTCGACGTGCTGCCGTCGCCGAAGGCCCACCGGTAGGTCAGCGGGAGACCCGCCGGGTCGGTGGAACCGGCGCTGGAGAAGGACACCGTCAGCGGCGAACCGCCCGAGAGCGGCGTGCCGGTGGCCTGCGCGACCGGGCTGCGGTCGCCGGTGGCGGTGTAGTCGATGCGCCAGAGCCCGGCGCCGGGCAGCGGTTTGTTGTCGTCCCAGCCGGTGCCCCACGTCAACAGGTACATCGACCCGTCCGGGCCGAACTTGGCGTCCATCGGCGAGGCGAACGACATGTTCGACAGGAAGTTGTTGATTTTCAACAGGTTTCCGGACGAGTCGAGCCGGAACTCCCACATCCGGTTGCGCGACCACTCGCCGAAGAACGGCGTCTGGTCGAAGTAGGCCGGGAACTTCGTCGTGGACGGGTTGTTCGCGTTGTACTGGTAGGCGGGGAACGCCATCGGCGCCTCGCCACCGGTGCCCATCTCCGGCCACACGTTGCCGTTGGCCCCGTTGCCGTACCACATGTCCGCCGCGCGCGCCGCGGGCAACGTGGTGAGACCGGTGTTGTTGGGCGAGTTGTTCACCGGTGCCGCGCAGTTGAACTTCGGGCCCGAGGTGTTGTTGGCGAAGTTCCAGTCGTTGTAGGCGATGTTGTTCGCCACGCAGTACGGCCAGCCGTAGTAGCCCGGCGACTTGATCACGTTCCACTCCACCAGACCGGCGGGGCCGCGGTTCGCGTTGTCCGACCCCGCGTCCGGGCCGTAGTCGGCCGCGTAGACCACGCCGGTGGTCGGGTGCACGCTGAACCGGAAGGCGTTGCGGAAGCCCATCGCGTAGATCTCGGGCCGCGTCTTCGCCGTGCCGGGCGCGAACATGTTGCCCGCGGGCACCGTGTAGGTGCCGTCGGCCTCCGGGTGGATGCGCAGGATCTTGCCCCGCAGGTCGTTCGTGTTGGCCGCGGTGCCCTGCGCGTCGTACAGCGAACGGCCGGGACGCTCGTCGATCGGCGCGTAGCCGGCCGAGTCACCGTTGGGGTTCGTGTCGTCGCCGACGCTGATGTAGAGGTTGCCGTTCGGCCCGAAGTTGAGCTGGCCGCCGGTGTGGCCCGGCTCCTCGCGCCGTGACGCGGGAATGGTGAGCAGGACCTTCTCGGTGGAGGTGTCCAGCCGGTCGCCGTTCATGGTGAAGCGGGAGATCCTGGCGATCTCCTGGGTCCCGGTGGGCGAGTAGTTCAGGTAGACCCACCGGTTCGTGGCGAACGCCGGGTCGAGCGCCATGCCGACCAGGCCGTCCTCCGAGGTCTGCCCGCCGCCGTAGACGCTGAGCGTGCCCGCCACGACCGTGGTCCTGGTGTCCGGCTTGTAGATCTTGAGGTTGCCGTTGTACTCGGTGAAGAACACCCGGCCGTCGGGAGCCACGTCGAGGGTGCTCGGCGCGATCGTGGAGCTGTCGAGCTGCACCTTCTGGAAGCTGCTCCACACCGTGGGACCGCAGTCCGCGGCCACCGTGCCGCCGGCCGACTCCACACCGCCGGTGATGTGCTGGCGGAACAGGGGTTCGGAGTAGCTCGACGCGTTGTGACCCATGCCGGTGGCCCACAGCCGGCCGCCCTCGTAGTTGCGGCACCACGAGATCGGGTGGTCGACGCCCATCTTGGACGGGCCCGCGTCGTAGGTCGACTCGTCCGCGGTGGCGATCACGTGCACGTCGCCGCGCGCGGAGCGGTTGAAGTTGTACCACTCCTCGGTCCGCGTCCACCGGTCCGGCAGGCCCGCTCCGGACGGGTGCTTGCGGTCCGCGACCTTGGCGGTGCCCTGCAGGATCGACGAGTGCGCGGTCATGGTCATGCCGAGCATCTGGTCCCACCACGGGAACTGCTGCTCGATGTTCATGTCGGTGGCGTTGTGGATCGCCACCACGCCACCGCCCTTGCGCATGTACGTCTGCATCGCGGTGCGCTGCGCGGCGGTGTCCCAGACCATGCCCGAGGTCTGCAGCATCACGACCACGTTGAACGTGGCGAGCGTGGCGTCGTTGAACACCGACGCGTCCTCGCTCTTGGTGAGCTCCCAGCCGCGTTCGGCGGCCAGCTGCTCGAACATCGTGATGCCGGCCGGGATGGAGTCGTGCCGGTACGCCCCCGAAGCGGTCTTCGAGAACAGCAGCACGTGCAGGCCGTGCGCCTGGGCCGGGGTTATCGGCACGACGAGCCCCATCACCACCAGAGCACCCGCCAACACTGTCAGTAATCGCTTGAGTGTGCGTTGCATTGCCACTCCTCCGGGGTGGTGATGCGGTCGGCTAACAGGTGAGCGCAGCGGCGGCGGCGCGCAGGAAGGCCAGTCCTTCCACGGCGAGTGCGTCGGGTGAGTCGGCGAGCGGGCGCCAGATGGACGCGGCGGTCGCGATGGCGGCGTTGTCCGGGGTGAACGACTCGATGCACAGCGGACCCCGGTAGCCGGCCCCGGAGAGGGCGCCCAGCAGGGCCGGCCAGTCCTGGTGGTCGCGGCCCGGTGTGCCGCGGTCGTTGGCGCACACCTGGACGTGCGCGATGCGGGACCCCGCGGCGAGGACGGCCTTCACCGGTGCCGATTCCTCGATGTTGAGGTGGTAGGTGTCGAGCGCCAGCCCGCAGCCCTCGTCCGGCAGGCCGGCGAGCGCCTCCAGCGCCTGGTCCACGGTGTTGAGCAGGCTGGTCTCGTAGCGGTTCAACGGTTCCACGGCGACGCGGACGCCCCGTTCGGCGGCGTACTCGACGACCGGGAGCAGGTTCGCGCGCAGCTCGGCGTAGACCCGCGGCCGGTCGTCGATCCGCCAGGTGCGGCCGACCGAGCTGTACGCGGGACCCGCGATCACCGGGCTGCCCACGACCGTCGCGACGTCGACCACCCGCCGCAGGTAGTCCTGGGTCTGCTCGACGGTGTCGGCCACGACCAGCTCGCGGCCCGGCGGCATGACGAGGCAGACGGTGGCGCGCAGGCCCAGCCCGGCCAGCAGGTCGGCGGCGCGGTGCGGGTCCCAGTCACCCGGCTGCTCCACCGGCAGCTCGATGACGTCGAACCCCCACTGGCGGACCTTCGGTGCGAGAGCGGCCAGCCCGTCGTCGGTCAGCGGCGACGTCCAAACCCATGTGTTGACGCCAATGTCCCACATGAGGGTGAACGTAAGCCCGGAGATATGGCTCGGTCAATGCAGAAGTTGGCCACTACTGGCCTAACTTATGACCACTAACCGCCAAAAGTGCCGTGGGCCTGCCCGGCGGCCACCACCTCGCCCAGCCGGGCGTCCAGCACCTCGGGTGACAGCACGTGCCGCACCACCATCGCCGCGGCTCCCAGCGCCCCGGCCGTGAGGCCCGCGCCCGACGCGACGATCCGCAGGTTCTCCGTGGCCAGCGGCAGCGACCGCCGGTAGATCGACTCGCGCACACCGGCCAGCAGCATCTCCCCCGCCTCCGCCAGCAGCCCGCCGATGACCACGAGCGAGGGGTTGAACATGCTCACGCACCCGGCCAGCACCTCGCCGATGTCCCTGCCCGCCTGCCGCACGACCCGGCCGGCCTCGAGGTTGCCGGAGCGGACCAGGTGCACCACGTCGGCCGTCGAGTGCGCGGGCAGGTCCAGCTCCCGCAGCCTCGCCGCGAGCGCGGGTCCCCCGGCCACCGCCTCCAGGCACCCGGTGTTGCCGCACCGGCACAGCACCTCGCCGCCATGCGGCACCCGGATGTGGCCCAGGTCCCCGGCGGCGCCCGCGGCACCCCGGTGCAGCACGCCGTTGCTGATCAGCCCGGCGCCGATGCCGGTCGCCGCCTTCACCACGATCATGTGCTGCACGTCCGGGTGCGAGGCGGTGTGCTCGCCCAGCGCCATCAGGTTGACCTCGTTGTCGACGAGCACCGGCGCGTCGAACTCCGCCGCGATGGCCGCCGGCACGTCGTACCCGTCCCAGCCCGGCATGATCGGCGGGTTGTTCGGGCGGCCGGTGGAGTGCTCGACCGGGCCGGGCAGGCCGATGCCGACACCGGCGACCTGCGCGGGGTCCACGGTGCGCAGCAGCTCGCGCCAGGTCGCGACCAGGAGCGGGAGGATCACCGCGGGTCCGTCCGCGACGTCGAGGCCCACCTGTTCGACGGCGAGCAACCGGCACCCCAGGTCGGCCACGGCGACCGTGGCGTGGGTGGCGCCGACCTCGGCGGCCAGCACCAGGTGCGCGCCGGGGTTGAACCCGAACCGGCCGGCCGGGCGGCCACCGGTGGACTCGCCGGTGCCGTTGCCCGTCACCAGCCCGGCCGCCACGAGCAGGTCGAGCCTGGCCCGCACCGTGGAGCGGGCGAGACCGGTCGCGGCCACGATCTCCGCTCGGGTGCGCGGCCTGCCGTCCATCAGCATGCGCAGCACAGCGGCCGGTGAACCCGCCTCGATGCCCAGGGTGCTCTCCATCCGACAATTGTCCCATCGGCACCGGAAGACGGGGCGCAGATGGCGTGGCAGCGTGTCCGCACCGCCCGAACCGGTGACCCGGCCGGCGGTGGTCAGTCCGGGAGGGCGTCCCGGTGCCGCGCGAACAGGGTGGCGTAGTCGGCGTCGAGCTCGGCCAGTGCCGTGCGCAGCGCCTGGAAGACCCACTCGGTCGGCGACTCGTTGAGGTCGATCCTGGTGAGCAGGAGCAACCGCGGCGCGCCGATGACGACGAGCGTGGGCCCGCTGGCGGAGATGCTGCCGTCGAAGGCCACCACGCGCGTGACGCCCTCGCAGCCGAGTGCACCCCTGCGTGCGGGGAAGGCGCCGCGCAGGTTCAGGTAGCCGGAGCCGTTGCTCACGGTCGCCCTGGCGGTGAAGCGGGTGCTGCCGGGCAGCCCGTCGAGCGCGGTGTCGACGCTCAGCGTGGTGTCGATCGTCCGTCCGGGCGCGGGCACCAGCTCGTGCACGATCACCTGGTCCACCCTGGACGCGAACGCCCTGCGGGCCCAGATGCCGTACCCGTCGCTCCACGTCGAGATGACCTCGCCGGTGCGGAAGTCGGTGATGCGGCCGTAGCCGTCGACCGCGGTCGTGCCGGGACTGGAGATCCGGAACTCGTACGCCGGGTCGCAGCCGGGGTGGCCGAACACCACCTTCTCCATGGCGGGCATCCCGTACAGCAGGGCGCCGCACTCGCCGTTGCCGGTGCGGAAGCCGTCGGTGCTGGAGACGGCCGGGCTGGTGTCGTGGCGGCCACGGTCGGGCCAGGTGGCCGGTCCCGGTGGGAACCGCTCGCGGTCGACGGGTGTGCGCATCACACGACTCCTCTGTCAGTGCTGAGGTTCTGCCGGTCGCGGTGCGGCGGGGTACCCGGCGTGCCGGGTACCCCGCCGGTGTCACGTCTTACTGGAACTGCGCGAAGAACCTCCAGATCTCGGCCTTGGTCCACGTGCGGGCGCCGTCGTCACAACCGCACCCCTCGACCGGCGCGGGCGCGTGCCCTCCGTCGAAGGCGGCCCACTGCACCGGGAACCCGGCCCGGCACGAGTAGGTGGTGGTGACGTGCGTCCGGCTGCCCGGCGCCGGTTCCCGCGGGCTCTGGGCGGCACAACCGTTGTTGCGCACGAACCGGTCGCGCAACGCCCGTCCCTGGGCGATGCCCAGCACGTTGTCGCTGACGCCGTGGATGCCGAAGTACGCGACGGCCTGGCTGCCGCCGCTGCACCCGCTGATCTCGCCGCCGGAGATGACGGCGACCGCCCGGAACACGTTCGGCCGCGCGCAGGCGAGGGCGTAGCTCATGCCGCCGCCCCAGCTGAAGCCGGTGGCGAAGCGCTGCGCCGGGTTGACGCACAGGTCGCCCTCGATGCGCCGGATCATGTCGTCGACGAACGTGACGTCCTCACCGCCCGCGTTGCCCCAGCCGTTGCCGAGGCCCTGCGGTGCCACGAGGATCGCGCTGTTGTTCGACTGCTCCTGCTGCCCGTAGTAGGCCCAGGACGCGCCGCTGCTGCCACCCGAGGCGACGTCGTTGGCCGTGCCGCCCCGCCAGTGCAGGCCGAAGATCAGCCGGTACCGGGTGGTGTTGTTGTAGCCGTCGGGGATCCGCAGGATGAAGCTGCGGCTCTTGCCGCCGCTCTGGATGGTGTACGTGCCGTTGCGCAGCGTCGGCGCCTTGCCGCACCCGCTGCCGGGGCCGGGGCCGGGGCCGGGATCGGGGTTGCCCGACACCTTGACCAGCTGCCACTGCTGGCTCGCGGCACCGGTGTCGGTGTTCTGGACGACGTCGACGTCGTCCGCGGTCGAGGCACCCCGCACGTCCACCGCCTTGGCGCTGTGCCTGGCGATCAGCCGGACGTGCCCGCCGTCCGAGTCGGCCGGCCGGAACTGCTGGTTGGTCCCGTTGTTGTCGGTCCACTGCACGATCGCCGCGTTGTCGGCGGTCGACGCACCGGACACGTCGAGGACCTTGCCGGAGCTCCTGGACCTGAGCCGGTAGTAGCCGCCACCGGAGTCCACGAACTGCCACTGCTGGTTCACGCCGTCGTTGCGGGTCCACTGGATGATCCGCGCGCCGTCGCTGGCCGACGAGCCGCGGACGTCCAGCGCCTTGCCGCTGTTGCGGTCGAGCAGGACGTACCACGCGGTGGTGTCCACCGTCGCGGCCGACGCCTGTGGCTGGTCCACCGCGACGAGCGCGCTGATCGCGATGACCGCCGCCGCCGCGGCACCGATGGTCCTCATGACTCACCCCTTCGCGAAGCCGGTTCGAGCGGGCCGGTCATGGCAGCGTCCAGCGCTGGTTGGTGCCGCCGTGGCAGGTCCAGATGATCAGCGACGTGCCGTCGGCCGAGCTGCCGCCGTTGGCGTCCAGGCACTTGCCCGACTGCTGGTTGACCAGCGAGCCGTTCGAGCCGGGCGCCCAGTTCTGCCCGCCGCTGCCGTTGCACGTCGCGAGCTGCACCTGCGCGCCGTTGGCGGTGCTGCCGCCGGCGACGCCCATGCACTTCCCGAGCGCCCGCAACGTGGTCCCGCTGACCGTCCACTGCTGGCTCGTGCCGGAGTGGCACGTCCACAGCTGGACGCGGGTGCCGTCCGCGCTGCTGCCACCGGCGACGTCGGCGCACTTGCCGCTCGCACCGGTGATCGGACCCGTGCGCGACGGCGTCCCGCCGAGTTCCTTCACCCGGACGTTGCGGAACGACACGTCGTCACCGGTGCCGTGGTTCTGCAGGCCGATGTGGCCCGAGGTGAGCGACCTGGCCGGGTCGGTGTTGGTGAAGTCGTTGATCTTCACGCCGTTCAGGAACACCTGCAGCCGCTCACCCTCGACGAGCAGCTCGTAGGTGTTCCATTCCCCCGGCGGGTTCAGCGCCGCGTCCCTGGCCGCGATGTCCGCGCCCTTGAACCCGTAGACCGCGCCCGTGGTCTTGTCGGCGGTGTCGGTCGCGTCGATCTGGACCTCGTACCCGGTGGTGAGGGCCGAGTCCGGGGTGCTGCCCGCCGGGAACCCGAGCACGACACCGGAGTTGTCGTCACCGGCCATCTGCCAGTCCAGCTTCAGGGAGTACGACCGCAGCTCCTTGGCGCTGTACCAGAGCATTCCCATGCCGTCGTACGACGTGAGCGTGCCGTTGGTGTTGGTGAAACCGCCGGGGCCCGCCTGCGTCCACCCGGTCGTCGAGCCGTTGTAGAGGGTGGTGTAGCCGGTCTCGGGCCGGCAGTCGGCCTTCGCCCGGTTCGCCGCGTAGCGGATGCCGCCGAGGATCATCGAGCGGAACGCCGGGTCGGCGTAGCTCTCCCTGGTGTGACCGGTGCCGGTGTAGAACGACCGGCCGCTGCTCATCGTCTTGCACCAGGTGATCGGGTGGTCGCCGCCCATCGACCCGCCGGAGTAGGTCGACTCGTCCAAAGTGGACAAGACGCGGGCGGTGGAACGCGGGTTGCTGCGGTAGTTGTACCACTCGTCGGTGCGCACCCAGGCCGGGTTGAGGTGCGCGGTGGCCGCGTGCGCCCGGTTCTCCGTGCGGACCGTGGCCTGCTGGATGGCCGGGTGCGAGGAGAAGTACGCGCCCACCAGCTCGCCGTAGAACGGCCAGTCGTACTCGGTGTCGGCGGCGGAGTGGACGCCGACGTAGCCGCCCCCGCCGCGGATGTAGGACTCGAACGCCGTCTGCTGCGTGGCGTTCAGCACGTCACCGGTGGTGTTGAGGAAGACCACGGCCTCGTACTGCGCGAGGTTCGCGGTCGTGAACACCGCGGAGTCCTCGGTGGCGGTCACGGTGAAGTTGTTGCCCGCGCCCAGGTCGCGGACCAGCTGGATGCCGGTCGGGATCGCGTCGTGCCGGAAGCCCGCGGTCTTCGAGAACACGAGCACGTCGTACGGTGCGTCCGCGGCCGCCGCCGGTGGTGCGGCGGCGAGCCCGCCGACGACGAGCGCGGCGGCCGCGAGGCCGAGCGCACGCCGGAAAGCCTGGTACCTCATCTCATCCTCCTTGATGGTGAAGCAGGCGGCGGAGTCCTCACGGCAGGGTCCAGCGCTGGTTCGTGCCGCCGTGGCAGGTCCAGATGATCAGCGCGGTGCCGTCGGCCGTGCTCGCCCCGTTGGCGTCCAGGCACTTGCCCGACTTCGTGTTCACCACGGAACCGTTGGCGCCGGCGGACCAGTTCTGGCTCGTGGCGCCGTTGCAGGTCGTCAGCTGCACGGCCGTGCCGTCGGCGGTCGCGCCACCGGCGGTGTCCATGCACTTCGACAACGCCCGCAGCGTCGTGCCCTGGACGGTCCACCGCTGGTTCGTGCCGCTGTTGCAGGTGTACAGCTGGATGCGGGTGCCGTCGGCGGTGCTGCCGCCGGTCACGTCGGCGCACTTGCCGCCGGGGCCGGTGATCGGCCCGGTGCGGCCACCGCCGCCGGTGGAGGTGTCGAACGTGAACGCGTCCAGGTCGAACAGGTAGCCCGTGCCGCTGCCGGCGAAGGTCAGGTACAGCCGGCCGGTGGTCGTGGGCACCGAGCTGAGCGCGGTCGAGACCTCGGTGAAGGTCTCCCAGCCTCCGGTCACCGGCACCGTCAGCGTGGCGATCGCCGTGCCGGTCGGGGACCCCGTGCGGACCGTGATCGTGCCGCCCGCTCCGGCGGAGGACACCCGTGCGGTGAACCGGTTCGCGCCGGTGAGGTTGTAGGTGTCGAACGCGATCCAGTCGCCGTTGTGGATGTCGCCGACGGTCCGGCCGCCCTCCGCGGGGGTCTTGTCGAACAGGCCGGTGCCCGACTGGGCCGCGTAGTGCTCGGCCTGGCGGTGCCGCGGCTGCAGCACGTGCTGGGTGTGCGTGGTCGCCGCCGGGACGCCATTGGCGCCGTTGTCGGTGTACTCGGCGTCGAAGACCGCGTAGATGTTCGCCGCCGTGTCGTGCTCACCGTCGACCGGGATCGTCAGGCTGCCCGAACAGCCGTTCTGCGAGGTGATCGGGTGGCCGTGGCTGTCGTGGCCGAGGATGTAGGACAGCTTGACCCGCGAGCAGTCGATCGTGCCGTCCTCGGCGTCGGTGACCGTGATCGTGTACGGGATGGTGTCGCCGTAGCTGAACAGGCTGCCGTTGACCGGGGTGTTCAGCGTGACGACCGGTGCGGTGTTGCCGACCGTGACCACCACGCTGGTGCTGGCCGTCACCCCACCGGGGTCCGTCACCGTCAACGTCACCGTGTACTGGCCGTTGGCGGTGAAGGTGTGGCTCGGGTTGGCCGCGGTGGACGAGGTGCCGTCACCGAAGTTCCAGGAGTAGGTCAGCGCGCCGTTCTCCGGGTCGGAGGAGCCCGCGGACGAGAAGTTCACGGTCAGCGGAGCGGCACCGGACGAGCGGTCCGCACTCGCCTTCGCGACCGGCGCACGGTTGCCCGACGGCACGTACTCGATGCGGTAGAGCGCGGAGCTCGCGTCACCGCTGCCCCAGCCGGTGCCGTAGTCGAGCACGTAGAGCGCGCCGTCCGGGCCGAACGCGGCGTCCATGACCTGGGTGCCGCGCCACGGGAAGTCGCCGACCGTGCCGGGCGTGCCGTCGGAGTTGACGTCGATCGTCTTGATCCAGCGGCGGCCGAACTCGGTAGCGAACACGTGCCCGTCCAGGGAGGCCGGGAACTTGACCGTCGACGGGTTCGTCGAGTCGTAGCGGTACACCGGCGCCGCCATCGGCGACTCCGACCCGCAGCCGAACGCGGCGAACGAGCAGTTGTCGTACTTGATCCACGCCGCACGGGCGGGCGGCAGGTTCGTCAGGCCGGTGTTGTTCGGCGAGTTGTTGACCGGTGCGGCGCAGTTGAACCGGTTGCCGGACGGGCCGGACGGGAACGTGTAGTCCACATAGGTCTCGTTGGTGGTGTTCCCGCCGGTGCAGTACGGCCAGCCGTAGTTGCCCGCCGAGGTGATCCGGTTGAACTCGACCTGGCCGGCGGGACCGCGAGTGGAGGTCGTCGATCCGGCGTCCGGGCCGTAGTCACCGAGGTAGATCGTGCCGGTGGCTTTGTCCACGTTGAACCGGAACGGGTTGCGCAGGCCCATCGCGTAGATCTCCGGGCGCGTGCGGGCCGTTCCCGGCGGGAACAGGTTGCCGGCCGGGATCGAGTAGGAGCCGTCGGCGTTGACCTTGATCCGCAGCACCTTGCCGCGCAGGTCGTTGGTGTTGCCGGCGCTGCGCTGCGCGTCGTAGGCGGGGTTGCGGCCCGAGCGCTCGTCGATCGGGGTGTAGCCGCCGGAGTCGAACGGGTTGCTGTCGTCACCGGTGGACAGGTACAGGTTCCCGGCCGCGTCGAAGTCGATGTCGCCACCGACGTGGCAGCACATGCCGCGGCTGGTCGCCACGTCCAGCACCGTGACCTGGCTGGCCATGTTGACCGTGAAGTCCGAGTTGAGGGTGAAGCGGGCCAGCCGGTTCACGCCGTTCCACGCGGAGAAGTCCGACCCGCTGGCCGGTGCGTCACCGCCCGGCGTCGACAGCGGCGGCGCGTAGTACAGGTAGATGTAGCGGTTGGTGGCGAAGCCGGGGTCCGCCGCGACGCCCTGCAGCCCCTCCTCGTCGTGGGTGTAGACGGGGATGGTGGCGATCACGCTCGTGGTGCCGGCCGCCGTGGTGCGGCGCAGCGTGCCGTTGCGGGAGGTGTGCAGCACGGAGCGGTCCGGCAGCACGGTCATCGACATCGGCTCGCCCATCTCGGCGACGCCCTTGGCCAGCTCCACCTGTTGGAAGTCGGCCGGGTTGACCACGTGGGCGGCGGCCGGTGGCGCGGTGGCGACGGTGGCGGCCGTGAGGGCCACCGCACCGGCCACGGTCAGGAGTGCGGCGGAGAACGCCGCGGTGAGTCGTTTTCTCATGGCTGGTCATACCTTCGGTCTCGTTCGCACGCGGGAGCGCGCGGTCCGCTGTGGACGGTCAGGGCGTCGCGTCGGGTGGTCCGGTGAGCAGGCGCGTCCGCCACGGGTGTTCCCCGGTCTTCTGGGAGCGCTCCCAGAAAAGGGCGGGCTGAACGGCCTGGGAAAACCAGGCCGAAAGGGGCTATCTGCTGGTCGGACGACCGGACGAGGAGACGCCGGACAGCGGGACGACTCCTCTGGGGCGGGCGCGCCGCCTCGTCGTGGTGTTCACGCCTGCTCCTTTGCAGGGAAAGGGTCGCGCAGCGGAAGCGAACCGGGACGGTGGGTGGGTCAGTCGGTGGTGCGCGGGTGCGGGTCATCCAGGCCCCGCGCCCACTCGTGCAGTTCGCGGGCCTGTTCGGCGAGCCGGTGCTCGTCGCTGCCCAGCGGGTCCTTGAAGAAGAAGGCGAGTGCTCCCTGGGCGCCGGTGCGGCCGGCCGCGTGGGCGGCGGCGAGCAGGCGGGCCAGGTCGAGCACCAGCGGGGCGGCCAGGGACGAGTCCAGGCCGCTCCACGTCAGCTGCAACGACATCCGCGCGCCCAGGAACCCCTCGAACGACACGTGGTCCCACGCGGTCTTGCGCTCGCCGAGGTCGGGTACGTGGTCGATGTGCAACGGCGCCACGACGTCCTCGCCGAGCAGCGCCGCCAGCCCCCTGGCCTTGGACGCCAGCTTGCTGTCCGCGTGCGCCGGGTCCTCCAGCGTCGCGCCATCACCGCCGCCGAGCAGGTTCGTGCCGGTCCACGACAGCACGCGCAGCGCCCGTGACGTGAACATCGGTGCGAGCGCCGCCCGCAGCAACGTCTCCCCCGTTTTGCCGTCCCGTCCCGCGTACGGCACGGACCTCGCCCGTGCCAGCTCGTCCAGCGCGGGCAGCGCCACGCCGGTGGACGGGGTGAAGTCCACGAAGGCGCACCCCGCCTGGAAAGCGGCGTACGCGACGAGCGAGCTCGGCGGCAGCACGGCGTTCCCGGGCACGGCCAGCGCCTCCTCCAGCGCGGCCAGCGAGTCGTGCGGCACCCGCACCGGCGGTTCCGTCGACGCCACGTTCACCACCACGACGCGGGCCAGCCCGTGCCGTGAGCGGAAGTCGGTGATGTCGGCGGCCAGCCGCCGGGCGGCGTCGGCCTGGGTGCCGGAGAAGGCGGCCGGGTCGTGGCCCGGCCGGATCTCCGCGTCCACGGCGTCCAGCCCGCCGGCCACCCACCCCGCCACGTCGTGCGGCAGCACGCCGTCGCGCACCAGCGACTCGGCCCGCTTGACCAGCGGGGTGGTCACGACGTCGTGCCCGCCGACCACGAACGCGTCCCACGGCGGCAGGTCGGCGTCCAGCAGTTCGGACGCGCAGCCCGTGGGCGGCACGAGACCCGCCCGCAGGGCGAGCAGCCCGCTGATGGCCGTGGTCGCCACCGATCCCCTGGCACCGTTGAGCCACAAGCCGATCCGTTCGGTCACGACCGTCTCCTTTCGTCAGCGGGCCCTCGCCCGCGCGTCACCCGCCCGAGCTGAACGCGGCGTCGAACGAGGCCGACGGCGGGTCGAAAGCGTTGCGGCGCACGAACTCCAGCGCCTCGGGCGCACCGACGAGGCGGTCCATCCCGGCGTCCTCCCACTCGACGCTGATCGGACCGGTGTACCCGATGGTGTTGAGCATCCGGAACGACTGCTCCCACGGCACGTCACCGCGACCGGTCGAGACGAAGTCCCAGCCGCGCCGGGGGTCGGCCCACGGCAGGTGCGAGCCCATGCGGCCGTTGCGCCCGTTGCCGACCTGGCGCCGGGCGTCCTTGCAGTCGACGTGGTAGATCCGGTCGCGGAAGTCCCACAGGAACCCGACCGGGTCGAGGTCCTGCCAGACGAAGTGCGACGGGTCCCAGTTGAGGCCGAACGCCGGCCGGTGCCCGATCGCCTCCAGCGCCCGCACGGTCGTCCAGTAGTCGTAGGCGATCTCGGACGGGTGGACCTCGTGCGCGAACCGGACGCCGACCTCGTCGAACACGTCGAGGATCGGGTTCCAGCGGTCGGCGAAGTCCCGGTAGCCGGCGTCGATCATCGACTGCGGCGCGGGCGGGAACATCGCGACGGTCTTCCAGATCGACGAGCCGGTGAAGCCCACGACCGTGTCGACGCCGAGCCTGGCGGCGGCCCGCGCGGTCGCCTTCATCTCCTCCGCCGCGCGCTGCCGCACGCCCTCGGGGTCGCCGTCACCCCAGTTGCGCGCGGACAGGATGCCCTGGTGCCGCTCGTCGATCGGGTCGTCGCAGACGGCCTGGCCGGTGAGGTGGTTGGAGATCGTCCACACCTTCAGGTCGTACTTGGCGAGGATCGCGAGCCGGTCGGCGACGTAGTCGTCGTCCTCCGCGGCCCGCCACGGGTCGAGGTGGTCACCCCAGCAGGCGATCTCCAGGCCGTCGTAGCCCCAGCCCGCGGCCAGCCGGGCGACCTCCTCGAACGGCAGGTCGGCCCACTGGCCGGTGAACAACGTGATCGGGCGTGCCATCTCGGTCTCCTCCTCAAACCTGCTGCCACGTGCGGGACGTCGCGCTCGTCTCGACCGCCGCGAGGACGCGCTGCACCTGCAGCCCGTCGGCGAACGACGGCGCGGGGTCGGTTCCGGCGGCCACCGCCTGCACGAAGTCCACGGCCTGGTGGGTGAACGCGTGCTCGTAGCCCAGGACGTGCCCGGCCGGCCACCAGGCCGACACGTACGGGTGCCCCGGCTCGGTGACCACGATCCGGCGGAACCCCGCGACCGCGGCGTCCTCGGTGCCGTCGAAGAACTGCAGGACGTTCATGTCCTCGAAGTCGAACGCCAGGCTGCCCGCCGAGCCGTTGACCTCGATGCGCAGCGCGTTCTTGCGGCCGTTGGCGAACCGCGTGGCCTCGAACGAGCCGAGCGCGCCGCCGGTGAAGCGGGCCAGGAACAGCGCGGCGTCGTCCACGGTGACCGGCCCCGTCTCACCGGACACCGCGGTGCCGGACAGCCCGGAGTGCGCGGCCGCGACGGGCCGCTGCGGCACGAACGTCTCCATCGTGCCCGACACCTCGCTGATGGTGTCGCCGAGGATGAACTGGGCGGCGTCCACGATGTGCGCGCCGATGTCGCCGAGCGCGCCGGAACCGGCCTTCTCCTTGTCCAGCCGCCACGACAGCGGCGCGGCCGGGTCCACGATCCAGTCCTGCAGGTACACCGCGCGCACGTGGTGCACCCGGCCCAGCCGGCCCTGCGCGACCAGGTCGCGGGCCAGGCTCAGCGCCGGCACCCGCCGGTAGCTGAAGCCGACCATCGCCCGCACCCCGCGCAGCGCGGCGCGGTCGGCCGCCTCCGCCATGGCCACGGCCTCGTCGACGGTGTTGGCCAGCGGCTTCTCGCACAGCACGTGCTTTCCGGCGTCCAGTGCCGCGACCGCGATCTCGGCGTGCGTGTCACCCGGCGTGCAGATGTCCACCACGTGCACGTCGTCGCGGTCCAGCACGGACTTCCAGTCGGTCACGGCCTCCGCCCAGCCCAGGCGCGCGGCCGCGGCCCCCGTGCGGTCGGGGTCGCGGCCGCACAGCACGGCCATCACCGGTCGGACCGGCAGGTCGAAGAAACGGGGAGCGACCCGCCACGCCTGGGAGTGCGCTGCTCCCATGAACTCGTGGCCGACCATTGCGATGCCCAGCGTCGTCACAGTGCGATCCCTCTCAGGACTCGAAGGCGGTCGGCAGGTAGCGGTCGACGTTGTCCTTCGTGACGACCGGGGCGTACAGCTCGACCTGGCGGGGAACCTCCACCTCGACCAGGTCGCCGAGGCTCTTGCCCTGCACCGCGAGGCGGGCCAGCCGGATGCCGTCGGCGCCCTGGGTGGACGGGTAGACCACGGTCGCCTTGTGCGGGCCGTTGTCCGCCTTGATCTCCCGCATCACGTTGGCCGAGCCCGCGCCGCCGACCATGAAGAACTCGCTGCGGCCGGAGTTCTTGACGGCGGCGGCCACGCCCACGCCCTGGTCGTCGTCGTGGTTCCAGATGGCGTCGATCTTGCGCGCGGCCTGCAGCAGGTTCGCGGCGGCCTTCTCGCCGCTCTCCACGGTGAACTCGGCCGCGACGCGGTTGCCGACCTTCAGCCCGCAGCTCGCGAGCGCCTCCGAGAAGCCCTTGCTGCGCTCCTGGGTCAGCGGCAGCGAGTCGATGCCGGCGATCTCCGCGACCACGGCGTCGGTCTTGCCCTTCAACCGCTCGCAGACGTACATGCCGGCGGACACGCCCATGCCGTGGTTGTCGCCCAGCACGGTGGACCGCGCGGCGAACGGGCTGTCGAACTGGCGGTCGACGTTGATCACGGTGATGCCGGCCTTCATGGCCTTGAGCGCGACCGGGGTGAGCGCGGCGCCGTCGAACGGCAGCAGGACGATCGCGTCCACCTTGTCGTTGATGAACGTCTCGACCTGGCTGATCTGCAGGTTGACGTCGTTGGTGCCCTCGACGACCTTCAGCTCCACGTCGGAGTACTTGCCGGCCTCCTTCTTCGCGGCCTCGGTGATCGCGGCCATCCAGCCGTGGTCGGCGGCCGGCGCGGAGAAGCCGATGACCACCTTCTTGCCCGGCTCGTCGTTGGCGACCTTCACCCCGCCCTGGTTGCCGCCGCCCTGCGTGCTCTGGGGCGTGTTGCCCGTGCACGCGGTGAGCGCGACACCGAGTGTCAGCACGGCGACGAGGCGGGTTGTTCTCTTGTGTGGCATGGGTTTCTCGGCTCCTCGGGTGGCAGCGGGTCGGGGTGCGGCGTCAGGCGCCGCTGCGCCGGGCGAGCCGCTGCTGCAGGAGGACGGCGACCACGATGATCGCGCCCTTCGCGACGGCCTGGGCGGAGATGGAGAGGTTGTTGAGGGTGAACACGTTCGACAGCGTCGTGAAGATCAGGACGCCGAAGACGGTGCCCGCGATCGTGCCGCGGCCGCCGGACAGCAGCGTGCCGCCGATCACGACCGCGGCGATCGCGTCGAGCTCGTACAGGCCGCCGTGGGTGGCGCTGCCGGTGGTGGTGCGGGCGATGAGCATCACGGCGGCCAGCCCGCAGCACAGGCCGAGCAGCGAGTAGAGCAGCACGGTGTGGCGCCGCACGTCGATGCCCGCCAGCCGGGCCGCCTCCGGGTTGCCGCCCACGGCGAACGTCCGCCGCCCGAACGTGGTGCGGTTGAGCAGCACCCACCCGGCCACGGCGACCACCGCGAAGATCACCACGAGCACCGGTACCCCCAGCACCGATGCGTCGAAGAACGCGGCGAAGCCGGGCACGTTCACGATCTGCGTCTTGCGGTTGGAGATGATCTCGGCCAGACCGCGGGCAGCGGCCAGGCTCGCCAGCGTCGCGATGAACGCCACGACCCGGCCATAGGCGATCAGCACGCCGTTGACCAGTCCGCACGCCCCGCCCACCAGGAGCGCGGTGAACACGATGACGATCCAGTGCGAGTCGTTGGCGATCCCCTGCGTGGCGAGGGTCGTGGCCCACACCGAGGACAGCGCGACGATCGCGCCCACGGACAGGTCGATCCCGCCGCCGGTGATCACGAACGTCATGCCGACGCTCACCACGCCGATCACCGCGGCGAGCCGCAGGATCGTGAGCAGGTTGTCGACGTCGGCGAACCGGTCGCCCGCGGTGACCACCCCGCCCAGGCACAGCAGGACCAGTGCGACCACGAGACCGGTGTTGCGCCCGGCGGCGGACCCGAGCAGCGCCGAGACGCCGGTGCGGGACTCCTTCACGACCGGAGGTCTGCCCTGCGCGGTCACAGCGGCGGCGGTGTTCTCGCTCACGCGGCATGTCCTTCCATGACCAGGTCGAGGACCCGGGACTCGTCGATCTCGTCGGCCGGTCCCTCGTGGACCACCCGGCCCTCGCGCACCACCAGGACCCGGTCGGCCAGCCCCAGGACCTCCTCGACATCGCTGGAGACGACCACCACGGCCACGCCGCCGGCCGCCAGCTCGCGGATCAGCTCGTAGATCTCGCTGCGGGCGCCCACGTCCACGCCGCGCGTGGGTTCGTCGAGCAGCAGCACGCGGCACTCCCGCAGCAACCACCGCGCGAGCACGACCTTCTGCTGGTTGCCGCCCGACAGGCCGCGCACCACGCGGTCGACGCCGGCCGGCCGGACGTCGAGCGCCTCGGTGAGCCGGGCCGCACGGGTGCGTTCCGCCCGGTCGTCCAGGAAGCCGAAGCGGGCGAACGACGACATGGACGAGACGGTGATGTTGCGGTACACGGCCTGGTCCAGCAGCAGGCCCTGGCTCTTGCGCTCCTCCGGGCACAGGCCCATCCCCGCGCGCACGGCCGCACCGACACTACCCCGCCGCAGCTTCTTGCCGTCGACCTCGACGGTGCCCTCGGTCGGTTTGCGCGCGCCGTAGACGGCCTCCAGGATCTCCGACCGGCCGGAGCCGACGAGACCCGCGAGCCCGACCACCTCACCGGCGCGGACCGTGAGGTCCACCCCGCTGAACCGGTCGCCGCCGGCCAGTCCGCGCACGACGAGCACCTCCGGTGCGTCCTGGGCGACCGGTGGCCGTTGCGGGAACACGTTGTCGAGCACCCGGCCGGTCATCAGGCCGATCAGCTCCGACGTCCTGACCTCGCGCGCGGGCAGGCCCGTCGCGACGGTGCGGCCGTCCTTGAGGACGGTCACCCGGTCGCCGATCTCCCTGATCTCGGCCATCCGGTGCGAGATGTAGACCACGGCCACGCCCTGGGCGGTCAGCTCCCTGATGACGCCGAACAGGACCCGCACCTCGTCCGGGTCCAGCACGGCCGACGGCTCGTCCATGATCAGCAGCCGGCCGTCCAGCGACAGCGCCCGCGCCATGCTGACGACCTGCTGGTGGGCCACCGACAACCGGCCGACGTCCCGGTCGGGCGGGATCTCCGGATGGCCCAGCCGCTGCAGCAGCGCGCGCGTCCTGCGGTGCGCCTCCGCCCGCCGGGTGAAGCCCATTCTGGACAGTTCGTGGCCGAGGAACACGTTGTCGGCCACGGACAGGCCCGCGACGAGGTCCAGCTCCTGGTAGATGGCGGCCACCCCGCTGCGCATGGCGGCGGTCGGGTCCCCGAACGACACGACCTCGCCACGCCAGCGGATCTCGCCCTCGTCCGGCCGGTGCGCACCGGACAGGACCTTGATCAGCGTCGACTTGCCCGCACCGTTCTGGCCGAGCAGGCAGTGCACCTCACCCGCGCGGACGTCGAAGTCGACGCCCTGCAGCGCGGTCACACCGGGGAAGCGCTTCACGAGACCGCTGACCGACAGCAGTGCCGCCGCTGTCGCGACCGTCATCCGGTCACTCCCGTCCACAGCCGAACGAGCGCGCGACCGCACGAGCTCACCATCGATTCCTCCGAGCCCCGGCAACTGCTTGTGCCAGCAGGAAGTCCGGTCATTCCGAACAGTCAAGCTAATGAGCCGTTCTTCCTGCGACAAGGAGACCGGGGTGGCACATATCGGCCAATTTTTCCCTTGACCAGCGGTCACCGGGAGGCGGCGGCACCTCCGCTCGGAGCGGACCACCGCTGGTTGGGCTGACCGGCGCAGGTCCAGATGATCACCGCGGTGCCGTTCGCGGTCGCGGCGCCGTTCACGTCGAGGCAGAGTCCTGATTGGACGCTCGTGATCGTGCCGTTGGTGTTGGCGTTCCACTTCTGGGTGCCGGAACCGGTGCAGGAGGCGATGACCGCCGCCGTGCCGGCACCGCCGCCGCCGCCGAGCGTGTCCAGGCACCGCCGCGCGTCACCGGTGTAGACCGACAGCTCGCCCGCCGTGGTGCGGGTCCACTGCTGGTTCGTCCCGCCGTGACAGTCCCAGATCTGCAACCGGGTGCCCGGCGTGGTCGCCTGGCCCGGTACGTCCAGGCAGCGGCCGGACGCCACGGCGCGCACCGGTCCGGTGCTCCCGCCGGTGCCACCGCCGCTGTCGAGGCCGAGGAAGGCGATGGCGTAGGCGAGCATGCCGGCCTGCGGCAGCGTGTGGCCGGTGCCCGCGATGCTGATGCCCTCGACCGTCGCCTTGGTGCTCGTGTCACCGTAACGGGTGCGGGTCCAGTTCGACTGCGGCCGGTCGGTGGCCGCCGGGGTCTGGCTCAGGCCGTGGAGGTTGGTCCACTGCTTGATCTCCTCGCCGAAGTTGCGGTAGGCGAGGGTGGTGTCCTGGTCACCGTGCCACAGCTGCATCCGCGGGTACGGGCCCGCGTAGCCGGGGTACATGGCGCGGGCCTGGTCACCCCACTGCTGCGGGGTCTTGCTGATGGAGCCGCCGGAGCACTGACCGTTCCACAGCGAGCCGTCGGTCGTGGCGAAGCAGCCGGCCGGAACGCCCGAGAACGCCGAGGCGGCGGAGAAGACGTCGGGGTACTGCGCGGCCAGCACGGTGGTCATCATCGCGCCGGAGGAGAAGCCGCTGACGACGATGCGGGCCGCGTCGACGGGGTAGCGCTGCCGGACCCAGGCGACCATCGACATGATGCCGGTGGAGTCGCTGCCGCCGTTCCTGGTGAGCGCGGCCCTGGTGGACACGTCGAAGCAGTGCCCGGAGCGGGTGGCCTCCGGCACGACCACGAGGTAGCCGTACCGGTCGGCCGCGGTCGCGAAGTCGCGCCCGTTGCCGTTGAAGATCCCTCCGGCCGACCCGCCGCAGTAGTGGACGAGCACGAGCAGCGCCGGTCGGGGCGCGACGCGGTCGGGCACGTAGACGTACATGTCCAGGTTGGTGGGGTTGGCGCCGAAGCCGGTGACCCTGGTCAGGGTCGCGGCCGATGCCGGTGCCGCCGCCGACGCGAGCACGCCAGCGGCGAGCAAGAACGACAGCACGGCCGCCGACAGCGCGCGCAGCAGCCGCCGCACCACCGGCTTCCCCGTCCCGTGCGAGGTGATGTCGTGGTTCAACGCGGACTCCTGTTCAGCCGGTGGTGGTGTCGGGCAGAAATTCCACTGTGGACCGTCAGTGCGCCTGGCCGCCCGACTTCGCCAGCACCCGCAGGAACGCGCGCGACCACTGCGGCAGGTCCGGCCAGCCGCGGCAGGACACCATCGCACCGTCCACGACGTCCGGCGCGTCGGCGAAGGTGCCGCCGGCCTGCTCCACGTCCGCCCGCAGCGGCGGGTAGGCGGCGGTCGTGCGGCCGCGCAACAACCCCAGCGCCGCCGGGACCTGCGGGCCGTGGCAGACGGTGCCGACCGGGAGGTCGTGGGCGAAGAAGTGCTCGACGATCCGCGCCACGTCCGGGTCCGTGCGGATGTACTCCGGCGCCCGGCCGCCCGGGATCACCACCGCGTCGTACTCCTCCGGGCGGACGTCCGCGAACGCCAGGTCGACCGGCAACCGGCGGCCGGGCTTCTCCGTGTAGGCGTCGCACCCCGGCTCGAAGTCGTGCACCACCAGCTGCACCGGCCGGGTCGTCGGCGCGGCCACGACCACCTCGTGGTCGTCCTCCCGCAGCCGGAACAACGGGTACATCGAGTCGAGCTCCTCCGCGGCGTCACCCACCAGCATCAGCACTCGCGCCATGCTCACTCCCCAATCACCGTTGATTTCGGGCACAGCAGGTCCCGCGAAGAAGGTGTCGCCACCGGAGAAAATGTCCACAATGGACCATAGAATGCGGGCCTGACCATGGGTAAGACAGTTCAACGGTAGGACCGCCGCACGTGCCGGTCAATAGGTAGGACATGTCACCGGGGACGAGCCGGGAGTGGGCCGGTCGGCGTGCGGACAAGGCCGTTCAGCCCAATCCTCCCGCTGTCACCGAGATGTGGCGGACAGGATTTGTATGACTCATCCTCCGCCGGTGTCACCACGACGAGAGTGCTCCCGCCCCGCTCGAAACGTCGTCGGAGCGCAGTCTTCCCCGCGCCTGCGGCTCACGCGAACTCGCAGGCGTTTGAGTGGATTTCCCTTGTCTCACCGCATTGACGACGTCGTCGCGTCCCTCCTAGGTTCGTCTCGAATGCCTTCTTCCCGAAGGGCAGGAACGATGCGCAGACGGTCATTCCTCGGCGCGGCGGCCACCACGGTCATCGCCGGGACCACCACGGCGGCACACGCGAGCACGCCACCGAGACCACGCGAACGCTGGGTCGGCACCTGGACGTCGATGCCGCAGCTGACCGAGCCGCACAACATGCCACCGGCGCCGTTCACCCAGGACGGCCTGGTGCTCGCCGACGCGACGCTGCGCCAGACCGTCCGGGTGACGATCGGCGGCCGGCGGATGCGGCTGCGGTTCTCCAACGCCTTCGGCGGTGCGACCCTGCCGATCACGGCGGTCACCGTCGCGCTCCCGGCCGGCGGTCGTGCGGGCGTCAGCGCCGTCGAGCCGGGGACGACGCGCGGGGTGACGTTCAACGGACAGTCCTCAGTGGACACCTCGCCCGGTGCGCTGGTGCTGTCCGACCCGCTGGACTTCCCGCTCAAGGCGGGCACGAACCTGACCGTGACCACGTACCTCGCGACCGGGCAGGCGTCCAACGACGTCACCTCGCACCCCGGTTCCCGCACGACGTCACACCTCCTGGCCGGCAACCACGTCGACGCGGCCGACCTGCCGGGGGCCACGCCGACCGACCACTGGTACTTCCTCAGCGGCGTCGAGGTGCTCGGCGGCGGACCGGCCGTCGTGGTGATCGGCGACTCGCTGACCGACGGCCGCGGCTCCACCACCAACGGCAACGACCGCTGGCCGGACCGGCTCTCCGACCGGCTGCGGGCCGACCGGCGCACGGCCGGTGTCGCGGTGCTGAACCAGGCGGCGGGCGGCAACCGGGTGCTCGAGAACGGGCTCGGCCCGAGCGTGCTGGCGCGGCTGGACCGCGACCTGCTGGCGCAGAGCCGGGTCGAGTGGCTGATCCTGTTCGAGGGCGTCAACGACATCGGCACGGCGGCCGCCGACCAGGCGGCCCAGCAGCGGATCGCCGACCGCCTGATCGCCGGCTACCAGCAGGTCCTCGACCGGGCGCAGGCGCACGACGTCCTGGTGTACGGCGCGACGCTGCTGCCGTTCGGCGCGAGCTTCTACGACGACCCTGGTGGGTTCCGCGAGACGGCGCGGCAGGCGGTGAACCGGTGGATCCGCACCTCCCGCCGCTTCGACGCGGTGCTCGACTTCGACGCCGCGGTGCGCGACCCGGCCACGCCCCGGCAGCTCCTGCCCGCCTTCGACGTGGGGGACCACCTGCATCTGAACCCGACCGGCTACCGGGCGTTGGCGGAGGCGGTCCCCACGCGTCTGTTCGGCTGACCGGCTCACTCCAGGCCGCGGTAGGTGAAGCTGTCGAAGTCGGCCCAGGAACCGCTGGGCCGGCCTTCGGCACTGGCGTACAGTCCGATGTGGACGCCGGTGAACCCGCCCGCGACCGGCGTGCTCAGCACCCGGCCGTCGAACGGCTCGCCCAGCAGCTGCCAGTCACCGGTGCCGGAAGCGACCAGCGCCTGCACGTCCTGGCCGACCGCCTCGACGCACAACCGCACCGCCCCCTCCCCCACCGCCGCCCGCGCGAGCAGCTCGTCCTGGCCCGCCACGCGCCGCACCAGGGTCACCTCCCGGTCCGCGCCCAGCAGCAGCCGGACGTGGTACGCGTCGTTCTGCAGCAGCACCAGACCCGCGACCTCGGTCGGTCCGGCCGGCTCGAACTCCAGCACGCACGACGCGTGGAAGCTCGGGTGCTGCTGCGGCCGCACGACCATGCTGGGCGTGACCGGCTCGGTGACCGACTCCGGCCGCACGCGCAACCGCAGGTGGCCGGGCCGGTCCGCCAGCGACCAGAACTCCTCCTCCGGGGTGCGCAGGAACATCCACGCCGGGTCGAGCCGCGGCCCGTCGAAGTCGTCGGTCTGCGGGGGTACCGGCCAGGGGTGCGGCGACAGGTCGGGCACGTCGTAGCGGGGTTCGACGCGGCCGGTGCCCGGACTGAACACCGGGCCACCCGCCTCCCACACCACCGGCACGAGGAACGTCTCGCGCCCGAGGTTGTAGTAGTAGCCGCCGTACGGCCTGGTCGCGAGCAGCACGGCGTACCACTGGCCGTTCTGCGTGCACACCAGGTCCGCGTGCCCGACCGCCGCGATCGGGTGGTCGCGGCCGAGGTGGCGGTGGGTCAGCACGGGGTTGAGCAGCGAACCCCGGTACGGGCCGGTGACGGTGTCCGCCGTCGCCACCACCACCGAGTGCTCGAAGTCCGTGCCGCCCTCCGCGGTCAGCAGCACGTACCGCCCGTCCACTTTGTACAGGTGCGGTGCTTCCGGCCAGACCGCGTCACGCAGCGCACCGCGCCAGATGACGTGCTCGTCGCCGATGAGCTCCAGCCGCGCCGGGTCGAACTCGCGCAGCCAGACCTCGGTCTCGCCGGGAGGGCGCACCAGCCGTGTCGCGGTCCACCACGCGCGGCCGTCGTCGTCGAAGAACAGCGACGGGTCGAACCCGTCGGCCTCCGGCAGCCACCGCGGCTCCGACCAGTCACCGGCCGGATCCGTTGCGGTCACGACGAAGTTGCCGGACTCCCCGGTGCCGTCGACCAGTGTGCAGACGACGTAGAACACGCCGTCGTGGTGGCGGATCGTGGGCGCGTACAGACCGCCGGAGGCGCGCACGCCCTGCAACGGCAGCTGCGAGGGCCGGTCCAGCACGTGCCCGATCAGCCGCCAGTGGACCAGGTCCCTGCTGTGGTGGATCGGCAGGCCGGGGAAGTACTCGAAGGTGGAGGTGACGAGGTAGTGGTCCGGTCCCACCCGGCACACCGACGGATCGGGGTGTGAGCCGGGCAGGACCGGATTCGAGAACTGTGCCAAGTGAGGACTCCGCTAGGGGTTGATGCGGTGGTATGCGGGCTTCGGCCGCAGGTTCTCGTCGAACAGGCACGCGTCGTCCTCGCCGGGGAACACACCGGGCACCCACGAGTGCCGGTCGGTGAAGCCCCACGTCGTGAACTCCACGCACCGCCGGACGGCGTGGCAGGCGTCCCAGGCCTGCTGGTAGTAGTCGGCCTGCGCCTCCAGCTTCGCCGCGTCGGTCGGCTGCGGGATGCGCACGTCGGCCTCGGTGATCGCGACGTCGACACCGAGCTTCGCGAACCGCTCGATGTTCTCCCGCATGCTCGTCGGGAAGCCGTACTGCAGCGCCAGGTGCGTCTGGATGCCGACGCCCTGGATGGGCACGCCCTGCTTCTTCAACGTGCGCACCAGCTCGTACACCGCGGTGCTCTTGGCGTTGACGCCCTCGATGTTGTAGTCGTTGATGTACAGCTTGGCCCTGGGGTCGGCGGCGTGGGCCAGCCGGAACGCCTCGGCGATGTAGCCGTCGCCGAGCTTCTGCTGGAACACCGTCTCCCGGCGCGTGCCGTCCTCGTTGAACGCCTCGTTGACGACGTCCCAGGCGCGGATCTTGCCCTTGAACCGGCTCACCGCAGTCTTGATCCGCTGCTTCACCGTGCTGCGCAGCTCCGCCGGTTCGAGGTCGTCCACCCAGTCGGGCAGCTGGCTGTGCCACACCAGCGTGTGCCCGCGCACGGACTTGCCGGTCCGCTTGGCGTAGCTCACGATCGCGTCGGCACCGGACCAGTCGTACTGGCCGCGGGTCGCCTCGACGACGCCCCACTTCATCTCGTTCTCCGGCGTGACGCTGTCGAACTCCCTCGTCAGCACCGCCCGGTAGTCCGGCTCGTCCGCCAGCGGCCCCGCGGCCACCGCACTGCCGACCCACCTGTGCGTGACGCTCTTCAACGGGCCCGCCGCCGACGCGGGTGCCGCCTGGGCCGCCACCACCACGGCCGCCGCCGCCGTGATCGCGAGAACCCTGGGTAAGCGCAACATCATCGTCGCTCTCCTTGGTGTGGTTGCAACCTGGTGCTCGCCGCCGGTCCGGCCCCGCCCGGCGCACCGGAGGATCGTGGTGCGAGCGGGCAGGGCCGGGTCCGCGGACTGCGCCGGGTGACGTCCCGGCTAGGGGTTGATCCGGGTGTAGGCGGGCTTCGGCCTCAGGTTCGAGTCGAAGAGGCAGGCGGCGCCCTCACCGGGGAACGTCCCCGGCACCCACGAGTGGCGGTCCGTGTACCCCCACGTCGTGAACTCCACGCACCGCGAGACGGCGTGGCACGCGTCCCAGATCTGCTTGTAGTAGTTGGCCTGCTGGTTCAACTTGGTCGAGTCGACCGGCAGCGGGACGCGGACGTCCGCCTCGGTGATCGCGACGTCGACGCCGAGCGCGGCGAACCGTTCGATGTTCTGCCGGAAGGTCGACGGGAAGCCGTACCGCGTGGCGAGGTGCGTCTGGATGCCGACGCCGTCGATCGGCACACCCTGCTGCTTCAACGTGCGCACCAGGTTGTAGACCGCGTCGCTCTTGGCGTTGATGCCCTCGGTGTTGTAGTCGTTGATGTAGAGCTTGGCCGCCGGGTCGGCGGCACGGGCCCAGCGGAACGCGTCGGCGACGAACCCGTCACCCATGCGCGTCTGGAAGATCGACTGCCTGCGTGAGCCGTTCTCCTCGAAGATCTCGTTGACGACGTCCCACGCGCGGATCTTGCCGCGGTAGCGGCCCATCTCGGTGTTGATGTGCTGCTGGGTCACGCTGCGCAGCTCGGCGCCACCGAGGTTGTTGAGCCAGTTCGGGTACTGGCTGTGCCACACCAGGGTGTGCCCGCGCACGGACTTCCCGTTCTGCTGCGCGTAGTTCACGATCGCGTCGGCGCCGGACCAGTTGAACTGGCCGCGGTTGGGTTCGACCACGGCCCACTTCATCTCGTTCTCGGGCGTCACGCTGTCGAACTCGCGGGTCAGCACCGAGCGGTAGTCGGCCTGGCTGCCCAGCGGCCCCGCCGCCACCGCGCTGCCGACCCACCTGGTCGTGATGTCCTTCAACGGCCCAGCGGCCGACGCCGGAACCACCTGGCCCGCCACGATCGCGGCCGCCGCCGCCGTGATCGCGAGAACCCGGGTGGTCCTGGTCGAGTGCAACTTCATCGTCGCTCCCTTGGATTGGCTACATGCGCTTGCTCTCCGGCGGTCCGAGGTAGCTCGTGCGCAGCCCGCCGGTGTCCACGACCAGCTTCTGCACCACGAGCGTCGGGCCGACCATCCAGAACCTGAGCGTGTGCGGGCCCGCTGTGCCGATCAGGTGCCGGGTGGCGGTGCGGTTGACGTTGTCGGAGGTCATGCGCTCCCACGGCCGGTTCATCAGCGTGTGGTCGGCACCGGTGGACTTGATGACGTCCACGACCTGCGGGGCCTCGTCGTCGAACGACACGGCGTAGCGCAGTCCGGGGACGGGCAGCACCCCGGCGCGGGGCGAGAGGTGGGCCCAGACCGTCACCTCGCCGGGGGTGAGCAGGGTCAGCCGGTACTCCAGCCGCGGCCCGCGGCCGGGTTCCTGGCTCGCGGCGGTGACCGGGAACGGCTTCATGCCCGCACCCGTGCGGCCGATGCCGGGGATGCGCCGCCACCGCACGCCGCCGGCGGCGACGTTCGCGCTGTGGTGCTCGGCCTCGATCGACACGTACCCACCGGCCTCGACGAACCCCTGCCGCCACGAGCGCGGCAGGTCGGGGTTGCTCACCGGGGCCTGGACGGTGACCGTGCGGCCGGCGCCGGACACCACGACCGGCACGCGGGTCGTGCCCTTCGGCGCACGCGACCAGTCGACCTCGACGGTTGCCCGCAGCTGCTGGTCGACGCGGCCCGACGCCGGTCGCACCTGCAGCCACGGCGCACCGGCGCGGATCGTGCAGGAGAACGGTTCGCTGCCGCGGTTGAAGACGTCGATGAACGGCACCGGCGCGGTCTGGAACGGGCTCAGCTCCGGTAGCACAGGGGTGTCCGAAGAGGACGGCCACCACTGCTCGGACCCGTCGATCGCCACGCCCATCTCGGCCGGCCCGGCCGGGGTGATCCGCCGCACCGGCGGGAAGACCTCGTCCGGGAGCGCGACGTTGTCCTTCTCCGGCTGCTGCCACGGCGCGTTCGGGCCGTAGCGCTCCACGTCGCCGTAGCCGATGTGCGGCTGGGTCTGGAAACCCTGCCACTTGCCGCCGGCGACGGCGGTGTTGAACCGGGCCGCGAGCGCCTGGTCGTCGGCGAACCGCGCGTCGGTCGTCGTGGCGAGGTCGTTGGCCGAGGCCCGGCCCTGCGCGGCGTGGAAGAGGTTCGTGAACTCGGCGCGCCGCAGCTCGTACAGGTTGGCGGTGGCCTTGACCTGGTACAGCACCAGTTCGAAGTACGCGTCCCGGTACGCGGCGGGCAGCCGGGCGCCGAGCCGCTCGGCGCGGTCGGCCAGCCGCTGCCACTCCTCGGTGACCCGGTCGATCTCGCGGTAGTTGACCAGGCTGAACGGTGTGGCCCTGTCGTCGTTGACGATCGTGGTGCCCTCGACGCTGATGCGGCGGTTGAGCAGCTCGGGCTTGCGCCGCGCCTGCAGCCGTCCGTAGGTGTCGAGCACCTCGGCGATGGCCGCTGCGTCCCGGCGGCCGAAGTTCTGCTCCGCGTACCCGCGTTCCCAGGTGGACAGCCGTTCCAACGGCAGTGCGGCCGGGTTCCAGGCGAAGTCGAGGAAGAACTGCGTGGGCAGCTCGTTGCCCTTGAAGTCGCCGACGTTGGCCACCCACAGCCGGGACACGCCGTACTCGGCCGCCTGGTGCAGCTGCTCCCACAGGTTGGCGAGCGCGCACGTGTCGACCCACTTGTAGTTGCGGCCCACCCCGACGTAGTCGAAGTGGTAGTACAGGCCGTACCCGCCGGCGCGCGGGGGCAGCGAGCGGTCCGGCAGCCTGCACAGGTTGCCCCAGTTGTCGTCGGGGAAGACGACCGTGACGTGGTCGGGCGGCCGCAGCCCCTTGTCCCAGTACCGCAGGACCTCCTTGTAGAGCGTCCAGACCTGCGGGATCGTCGCCGGGTCCCGGCCGGTGACCTGGGCGAGCACGTCCTGTTCCGCGGCGATGATCGACCGCATCAGCTCGATGCTGTCGCCGTCGGGCAGCTGGGTGTCGCCGTTGCCGCGCATGCCCACGGTGACGACGCCCTCGATGTCCTCGTCGACCATGCGCCGGATGCCGTCGGTCCAGTACGCCCTGATCGCGTCGGCGTTGCGGCGGAAGCTCCACTCCCCCGTGCCGCCGTACGGGTCGTGGCCGGGCTTGGTGATGTTGCCGTCGGCGTCGCGCACCGCGGGCACGGCGTGGCGGTTCCACTCCTCGATGCCGCGCAACATCGGCGCCTCGTGCGAGGTGCCCATGACGATGCCGTAGCGCGAGGCGGTGGCGTGGTTGAGCGGGTCGTCCTCGGCGAACGCCCGGCCCCAGACCGCGGGCCAGACGTAGTTGCCCTTGAGCCGCAGGAGGGTCTCGAAGACCTTCTCCCAGAACAGGTGGTTGAACCCGCCGGGGTGGCCGGGTGCGTGGCCGGGACCGAAGTACCGCGGCGCCCACGTGCCCAGCGCCGGGTTCTCGTCGTTGATGAAGATGCCGCGGTACTTCACGAACGGTGTGCCGAGGCTGTGCCGTTCCGACCACACGTGCAGCTCGTCGCGGTGCTCGGCGGGCACGTCGTCCCACCAGTACCAGGGCGAGACACCGATCGCGCGGGAGAGGTCGTAGGTGCCGTAGATCGTCCCGCGCGGGTCGCTGCCGGTGATGACCAGCACGCGTCTCCCGCCGGTCCGCACCTCCTCGGTGAGCGAGGTCTCCCACCTGCCCCTGATGCCGGAGACGTCGAGCTTCCCCGCCGACACCAGCGAGTCCACGAGCGGGCTGCCGACCGTGCCGATCAGCACCACGTCACCGTGGTCCGGCAACGCGTTCAGCAGGACGGGCTGGATGCCGGTGACACGGTGGACATCGGCCTGCAGGTCACCGGCGACCCGCACGACACCGGGGTGGTCGGCGGCGCTCACCACGAGCGCCGCCGCCTTCCCCCTGGACACGAGCGGGAACCGGCCGGCCCCGCCCTGCGCCGAGACGAGCTCCGCGGCAGTGGCGGTTCCGGTCGCGCCCGCGGTCGCCGTGGCCGCCGCGAGCAGTTGTAGGAAATGACGTCGGGCGAGGGACGAGTTCATCGTCGAGCTCCTCCGCGGGTGTCAGCCCTTCACCGAGCCGGTGAGTCCACCGACCATCCGTCGTTCGGCGAGCACGAAGAACGTGAGCGCCGGGATCATGGACAGCGCGGTGAAGGCGAGCACCTTCGCGGTGTCCTGGGTGTGCTCCGACTGGAACATCGCGACGCCCAGCGGGAGGGTGAAGTTGCTGGAGTCGTTGAACACGAGCAACGGCAGCAGGAAGAAGTTCCAGCTGCTGACGAACGCGAGCACGGACACCGTCGACAACGCCGGCCGCGACAGCGGCAGCAGGATCCGCCAGAAGAACCCGAGCTTGGCCGCGCCGTCGAGCAGCGCGGCGTCCTCCAGCTCCACGGGGATGGCGTGCATGAACGGCCGCAGGATCACGATCGTCATCGGCAGCGAGAACGCCGCCTCCGGGAGCGCGACCCCGAGGGGGTTTTCGAGCAGCCCGAGCTGGCGCAGCCACAGGTACAGCGGCAGCGTCGCCACCCCGAGCGGGAACAGCAGCCCGAGCGTGAACAGCGTGTAGAACGCCTCCCGGCCCCGGAAGGCGTAGCGGGACAACGCGAACGCCGCCATCGCGCCGAACACGACCGCCAGCGTCGTGGCGATCACCGCGATCAGCGCGCTGTTGCCGAGCAGCCGCCAGAACACCGGTGAGGTGGCCACGTCGGCGTAGTTCGTCCACACCCACGGGCCGGGCAGGCCCGCGGGCGAGGAGTTGATCTGCGCCGTGGTGCGGAACCCGCCCAGCAGCACGAACAGCAGCGGCACGACCGTGACGCCGACGACGGCGAACGCGGCCAGGTAGCCCGCGGTGTTGCGACGTGCCAACTCAGCTCACCGCCCTGGTCAAGGCGCCCTGGGTGTCCCGGCGCAACGCGAACCGCTGGTAGAACAACGCGAACGTGAAGCAGATGATGAACAGGATCACCGCGACCGCACTGCCGAACCCGAACTCGTAGCGCTTGAACCCGTGGTCGATCAGGTAGGTCGCCATGGTCGTGGACGCGTTGGCCGGACCGCCGAGCGTCATGATCCAGACCAGGTCGAACAGCTGCAGCGACCCGATCACCGACAGGAAGATCCACACGCGGATCGTGGGCCCCAGCAACGGGAGCACCACGTGCCGGGTGGTCTGCCAGGCGGTCGCGCCGTCGAGCGCGGCGGCCTCCCGCAGCTCGGCGGGAACGCCCTGGAGCCCCGCCAGCAGCAGGATCACGCCGAACCCGATGTACTTCCACGTGATCACGACGAACAGCGTGTAGAGCACGATCTTCGGGTCGGCCAGCCACTGCTGCACGAGCCCGCCGAGGCCCACGCCGCGCAGCACCTGGTCGACGAACCCGCCCGGCTGCAGCATCAGCAGCCAGATCACCGCCGTGACGGCCTCGGACAGCACGTACGGCGCGAAGACCACCATCCGCAGGAACGTCCGTCCGTGCAGCTTCCGGTTCAGCAGCAGCGCGAGACCGATGCTGAGCGGGAGCTGCACGACGATCGACAGCGTCGCGATGACCAGGTTGTGCCCGATGGCGCTCTGGAACACGTCACCGGAGAACGCCTCGACGTAGTTCTTCAGGCCGACGAAGTCGGTCAGCGGGCCGAAACCGTTCCAGGAGTAGAGGCTGTAGACCCCGGCCACCCCGATCGGCACGAGCACGAACCCGGCGAACAACACCAGGCCCGGTGCGAGCAGGAGGGCGAGCTCGAGACGGGTGCGCGTGCGGGACCGCCGCCGGGTGCCCCCAGCCGCTGGCGCGGGCGGACTGGGGGCGGTCAACGGCCGCGAGCTGGTCGCGGTGCTCATCATTTGTTCCCGGCAGCTGCCTTGGTCACCGACTGCACGATGGTGTCCGGACCACCCTGACCGGCGAAGAAGTTCGCGATGGCGTCGTTGAGCGCCTGGCCGACGTTGGTCGGGAAGGCGATGTCGAAGTAGAACTGCAGGTGCGGCGACTTCGACACGTACTCGGCGATCTGCTTGTGCGTCTCGGTCTTCAGCGACGCCACGGCGTTCGGGTGGACCGGCAGGCCGGACCCGGTCGCGGCGAGCTTCTTCTGCACGTCCTCGCTGACGATGTGGCCCAGGAAGTCCGCGCACGCCTTGGCCGCCCGCGTGGTGCACGAGAAGCCGTCACCACCGCCGAGGACCGCCTTCGGGTCGCCCTCGCCACCCGGCACCGACGGGAACGGGAACCAGCCGATCTTCGAGTCCAGGTCCTTGTCCTCGGACAACGCCTGCATCACGTCGGGGTTCCAGTCGCCCTGCAGCTCCATGGCTGCCTTGCCGTTGGCGAGCAGGCCGGCCGAGCTGCCGGCGCCCTGCTGGGCCGGCGTGCCGACGAACCCGTCCTGGAACGGCTTGGTGTCGATGAACGCCTTGAGGTTCTCGCCCGCCTTGGTGAAGCACGGGTCGGACAGCTCGGTCTTCTCCACCGCGGTCTTCAGCGCCTGGACGGAGCACTGCCGGATCGCGAAGTAGTTGTAGTAGAAGGCGTCCGGCCAGCGGTCCTTGCCACCGACCGCGATCGGCACCAGGTTGGCGGCCTTCAGCTTGGCCACCGCGGCGTTCAGCTCGTCCAGTGTGGACGGTGGACTGGTGACGCCGGCGCTGGTGAAGAGGTCCTTGCGGTACCAGAACCCGACCGCGTGCATCTGGTAGGGCACACCGTACTGCTTGCCCTTGACCTGCCAGCCCTGCGCGGCCTGGCCCAGCGGGCCGATCCAGCCGGACGACGCCTGCGTGATGTCGGCGATCTTGCCGGAGCTGAGCTGCGAGGCGAGCCCGCCACCACCCCACTGCTGGAACAGGTCCGGCGGGGTGCTGCCCTGCAGGGCCAACGGCACCTTGGTCTGGAACTGCTCGTTCTGGATCGGCTCGATCGTGAACGACACGTCCTGGTGGGTCTTGTGGAAGTCGTCGGCGATCCCCTGCCAGATCGACTTCATCGGTTCGGTGGTCCGGTTGTGCCACCAGGTGAGCGTGACCGGACCGCCAGCGGAGGCATCGCCGCCGCCGCTGGTGCCGCTGCACGCGGCAAGCACGAGCGTCGCGGCTGCGGCGAGAGCGACGGACAACTTGTGCACAGAACGCATTGAGGTCCACTCCTGACGACATCGGCCGAGTAGGACGGGGCGTGGTGAACGCCCTGCGGTGGTTGGAGAGAATTCCGTCTCGATCCCGCTGTGTCAATCGTTGTCGATAACGTTTTACACGGCTAGTCTCACCCCCGTGCCCCCACGCTCACGTGTCACCATCCGTGATGTCGCCGCTCAGGCCGGCGTCTCGGTAGCCACCGTGTCCAAGGTCCTCAACCAGCGCTACGGCGTCTCCGCCGACACGTTCGCGCGGGTGACGGCGGTGATCAAGGAGCTCGGCTACGAGGCGAGCCTGGTCGCGCAGAGCCTGCGCAACCACCGCACGAACGTCATCGGGATCCTGGTCGCCGACATAGAGCCGTTCAGCACCGAGCTGCTCAAAGGTGCCGCGGACGCCATCCGCGGCACCGGTTTCGAGCTCGTCGTCTACTCGGCCGGCGGGCGCACCGGTGACCCGGAGGGCTGGGAACGCCGTTACCTCAGCCGGTTGAGCGGCACCCTGGTCGACGGCGCCGTGCTCGTCACGCCCGCCGTGGACCTGGAGGGGCTGCCGGGCACACCGGTCGTGGCGGTCGACCCGCACACCGGCCGGGCGGCGCTGCCGACCATCGACTCCGACAACCTGACCGGCGGGCGGCTCGCCACCGAGCACCTGCTGGCGCTGGGCCACCGCCGGATCGCGCTGCTCACCGGCCGCGCGGACCTGAAGTCGGCCCAGCAGCGCGAAACCGGCTACCGCCGGGCACTCGCGGCGGCCGGTGTCGCGGTGGACGAGGACCTGGTCCGGCGCGGTGACTACGACCACGACGTGGCCGCGGCGTCCGCGCGGGACCTGCTCACCGGGCCCGACCGCCCGACCGCGATCTTCGCCGCCAACGACATCACCGGCATCGCGGCCATCGAAACCGCTGTCGCACTGGGGTTGCGCGTGCCGGAGGACCTGTCGGTGGTCGGTTTCGACAACATCCCCGAGTCCGCGCTGTGCACTCCGGCGCTGACGACGGTGCAGCAGCCGATCCGCGAGATGGGCCACCGCGCGATCGGTCTGCTGGTACGACTCATCAACGGCGAGACCCCGGACGACACGCACGTCACGCTCGGCACGGAGCTGATCGCGCGGCACTCGACCCGAGCGTTGTCCTCCTGACCCCTGGAGATCATGTGACGACCGAAGCCACCACCTCGGCAGAACTCTGGCGCGACCCGCACGCCGCCGTCGCCGACCGCGTGCGCGACCTCGTGGCCAGGATGACCCTGCCGGAGAAGATCGCGCAGCTGCAGGGCATCTGGGTGGGCATCGACTCCGCCGGCGAGATGGCGCCGCACCAGCACGACCTCATCGTGCGGCCGCCGGACTTCGACGAGCTGACCCGGCACGGAATCGGGCAGCTGACCCGCGTCTTCGGCACCCGGCCGATCGCACCGGAGGTGGGCGCGCACAGCCTTGCCCGCAGCCAGCGGCAGATCATCGCGAGCACCCGGTTCGGGATCCCGGCGATGGTGCACGAGGAGTGCCTCACCGGCCTCGCCGCGTGGCAGGCCACCGCCTTCCCGTCACCGCTGTGCTGGGGTGCCTCGTTCGAGCCGGACCTGGTGCGGCGCATGACGTTCAGCATCGGCCGCTCGATGCGCCGCCTCGGCGTGCACCAGGGTCTCGCGCCCGTGCTCGACGTCGCGCGCGACCTGCGGTGGGGCCGCGTGGAGGAGACCATCGGCGAGGACCCGCACCTGGTCGGCACGATCGGCGCCGCCTACGTGGCCGGTCTGGAGTCCGCAGGGGTCGTGGCCACGCTCAAGCACTTCGCCGGCTACTCGGCGTCGAGGGCGGGCCGCAACCTCGCGCCGGTGTCGGTCGGCCCGCGTGAGCTCGCGGACGTGTTCCTGCCGCCGTTCGAGATGGCGCTGCACGCGGGCGCGCGGTCGGTGATGAACTCCTACACCGACGTCGACGGCGTTCCGGTCGCGGCCGACCCGGCGATGCTCACCGGACTGCTGCGCGAGCGCTTCGGCTTCACCGGGACCGTGGTCGCCGACTACTTCGCGATCCCGTTCCTGTACCGGCTGCACGCGGTCGCCACCGACCGGGAGGACGCGGCGGCCCAGGCGCTGGTGGCCGGCATCGACGTCGAACTGCCCACTGTGGACTGCTACGGCGACCCCCTGCTGACCGCGGTGCAGGAGGGCCGGGTCGACGAGGCGCTGGTGGACCGGGCGCTGAGCCGTGTGCTGGCGCAGAAGTGCGAGCTGGGGCTGCTCGACCCCGGCTACTCCCCCGAGCCCGACGCCGGTCCCGACGGACTCGACCTCGACGACGCCGAGTCCCGCGCGCTCGCCCGTGAGCTGGCCGAGCGCTCGGTCGTGCTGCTGCGCAACGAGGGCGTGCTGCCGCTGACCGAGCGGCGCCGCGTCGCCCTGGTCGGCCCGCGCGCGAACGACCCCGGCGCGATGCTGGGCTGCTACTCGTTCCCGCTGCACGTCGGCGTGCACCACCCCGAGGTGCCGATGGGCATCAACGTGCCGACGGTCCTGGACGCGCTGGGCCAGGAGCACGACGTGCGGTTCGAGGCCGGCTGCACGGTCCTCGGCGGCACCGACGACGAGCTGGCGGCGGCGGTCGAAGCGGCTCGCGGGGCCGAGGTGTGCATCGCCGTCCTGGGCGACGAGGCCGGCCTGTTCGGCGCCGGCACGTCCGGCGAGGGTTGCGACGCGAGCGACCTGAAGCTGCCCGGCAGGCAGGAGGAGCTGCTCGAAGCGCTGATCGCGACGGGCACCCCGGTCGTGCTGGTGCTGCTGTCGGGCCGCCCGTACGAGCTGTCCCGGCAGATCGACCGCCTCGCGGCCGTGGTGTGCGGTTTCTACCCCGGCGAGGAGGGTGCCGCGGCACTCGCGGGCGTCCTCAGCGGCCGGGTGAACCCGTCCGGCCGCCTGCCGGTGAGCTTCCCCGGCAGCGGTGCCACGCAGCCGTCGACCTACCTGAGCGCGCCGCTCGGTGCGCGCAGCGACGTCAGCACGGTCGACCCGACCCCGCTGTTCCCGTTCGGGCACGGCCTGTCGTACGCGCCGGTCACCTGGGTGTCCGTCGAGACCGACGCGGCCGAGTGGCCCACCGACGGCACGTGCCGCGTGGTCACGACGCTGCGCAACGACACCTCGCGCGCGTCCACCGAGGTCGTCCAGATCTACCTGCACGACCCGGTCGCCGAGGTCGCGCGGCCGGTGCAGCAGCTGATCGGCGCGCTGAAGGTCGACCTCGAACCCGGCGAGACCCGCACCGTCACGGCGGCCCTGCACGCCGACCTCACCTCGTACACCGGCAGGGCCGGACGCCGCCAGGTCGACCCGGGCGCCGTCGAGCTCCGCGTCGGCCGGTCGAGCGCGGACGTGCACACCGCACTGGGGCTGACCCTCACCGGTCAGCGCCGCCACGTCGAGTTCGACCGGGTGTTCGCGCCCACGTTCGAGGTCGGCGCGTAGGCCGTCTTCTCCCGTGGCACGTCCGGTGCCGCCGGCGAGCCCCTTCCGGTCCCACACCCGGAGGGGGCTCGCCGTCGTTCGCGCACCGCGGTCGCCGGGTGACGCCCGGATGAACACCGTCCGAACTCGATCATCGACTCCTCGCGCGGCCCCACCGCGCACGTGACCTGGCGACGGGCTGATCAAACCGATTTGAGGTGCGATGTTTCCTTTCGCCAGAACGGTTTTCGCCGGTCTTGCCGTGGTGGGAACCACTGCGGCGGTGACGCTGGCGGTGACCCCGTCGGCCAGCGCGGCAACGTACTACAACCTGGTGAACGGCAAGAGCGGCAAGTGCATGTCCGTCGAGGGCGGCGGCAGCACCGCCAACGGCGCCAAGGTCGTCCAGTGGTCGCCCAATGGCGGCGCCGAGCAGGGCTGGGACTTCCACGCCCGGTTCATCGAGACCTGACGCCTCCGCCGCCCAGCAGTGCGCCGACCTGCAGCGACGCGAGGACGGGGTCGTGCGGAACTCGAGCTTCTCGGGTTCGTACTCCGACGTCGCGAAGATCGCCTTCCGCCTGTGCGACAGCGTGAGCGGGAGCTGCGCCAGCTGGTGGTGACCGATGGGGCCGGGGAAGCGCTTCGGTGCTTCCCCGGCGCGCCGAGCCGTCCGCTGCGCAGGTCCACACACGACAAAGGGAGGAAGACCTCTTCCTCCCACTTCAACATATAGCGCACAGGGGGCCTTGCCACAAGACCCCGTTCGTACCCCACACTTCACCGCGCAACACTGGTGAATGGGGAATCCACATGTATGACGTGATCATCGTCGGCGGCGGTCCGACCGGCTTCATGCTGGCCGGGGAGCTGCGCCTGCACGGTGTGCACGTGGTGGTGCTGGAACGCGAGCCGGAGCCGAGCCCGGTGGTGCGGTCGCTCGGCCTGCACGTGCGCAGCATCGAGCTGATGGACCAGCGCGGCCTGCTCGAGAAGTTCCTCGAACTGGGCAAGAAGCACGAGATAGGCGGGTTCTTCGCCGGGATCCTCAAGCCGTGGCCCGCGGACATGGACACCGCGCACGGCTACATCCTCGGCATCCCGCAGCCGCTGACGGACCGCCTGCTCACCGAGCACGCGGTGGAGCTGGGCACCGAGGTCCGGCGCGGCAGCGAGGTCGTCGGCGTGACCCAGGACGACGAGGGGGTGACCGCACGGCTGGCCGACGGCACCGAGGTGCGCGGCCGGTACCTGGTCGGCTGCGACGGCGGCCGCAGCACGGTCCGCAAGCTGCTGGGCGTCGGCTTCCCCGGCGAGCCGGCCACTCTGGAGACGCTGCTGGGCGAGATGCAGGTGACCACGCCGCTGGACGAGCTCACGGCCCAGGTCATGAAGATCCGCGAGACCAACCCGTGGTTCGGCGTGGGCCCGATGAACGGCGCGTACCGCGTCGTCGTCACCGCGGACGAGATCACCAACGACCGCACCCCGCCGACCCTCGACGAGTTCAAGCGCCGCCTGGTCGCGGTGGCGGGCACGGACTTCGGCGTGCACTCGCCGACCTGGACGTCCCGCTTCACCGACGCCACGCGCCTGGCCGACCGGTACCGCGTGGGCCGGGCGTTCCTGGCCGGTGACGCCGCCCACGTCCACCCGCCCGCCGGGGGCCAGGGCCTCAACCTCGGCGTGCAGGACGCGGTCAACCTGGGCTGGAAGCTCGCCGCGGCGGTCAACGGGTGGGCACCCGACGGCCTGCTCGACAGCTACCACGCCGAACGGCACCCGGTGGCCGCGGCCGTGCTGGACAACACGCGCGCCCAGGTGCAGCTCATGACGCCGGAGCCGGGTCCGCGGGCGGTGCGCAGGCTGCTGTCGGAGCTGATGGACTTCGAGGAGGTGACCCGGTACCTCATCGAGAAGATCACGGCGGTCAGCGTCCGCTACGACCTCGGCGACGGGCACCCGTTGCTGGGCCGCCGGTTGAAGGACGTGCGGCTCAAGCACGGCCGGCTGTTCGAGCTGCTGCGCACCGGCCGCGGGCTGCTGCTCGACCAGACCGGTCAGCTCTCGGTCCAGGGCTGGGCGGACCGGGTCGACCACGTCGTGGACGTGAGCGAGGAGCTGGACGTGCCCGCCGTGCTGCTGCGGCCGGACGGGCACGTCGCGTGGGCCGGTGACTCCCAGGAGGACCTGGTGGCGCACCTGCCGCGGTGGTTCGGCGCCTGATCCACACGCGGTGCCGCCTCGGTCAGAGGACCAGCAGGTCCCGGCCGAGGCGGTACCGCACCGCCCACTGGCCGTCTTCCCCGGTGTCCCAGGGAAAACCGCCGTTCGCGAAGACCCAGTTCAGATAGGACACGAACGGCATCGTGGTCTCCCACGAGAAAAGCCCGTCCGCGCGGTCGTCGGGCAGGACGATCCCGTACGGGCCGCCGCCGCTGGTGTTGCTCTTGTGCAGCATGTCCGGCGCCGTCGGCAGCACGAACAGCCCGGCCGCACCTGGTTCCGCCTCCCGGTGGTCCGCCCACTCCCGTTCGAGGTGGGCGCTCGCGGACCTGGCCCTCTCGACCTCGAACACGAGCGGGTCGGCCGCCGACGACGCCTCCCACTCAGGATGCGTGCCCACGAGCCAGACGTCACCCACGATCCGCACCCAGGACGACAACGTCATCGGGACCGGGCCGAACGTCTCCTCCAGCCACGCCACGCACGCACCGGCGGCCGGCGTGGGCGGAACGTGCGGCCGCACCGGCGTCTGCTCGTCGTCGTTGCGGTGGAACCGGTAGCCGTCGGCGGTCAGCCGTTCGACGATCAGCTCGACGTTGTGCCGGGCGCGGCGGGCCATCACGTCGCACACCAGCTGTGCCTCGTCGGCCCAGCCGGACTCGCGCACCCGGTCGCCGAGCCGCAGCAGCTCCAGCCAGACCTGGTCGCGCTGCCCGCTCTCGTAGCGGCTGAGCCAGTTCGGCGCGGTCCCCATGGCCGCGGATCCTCTCCGATCGGCGAGCCCACCGGTCACCGGGGTGCGCCTCCCTCCGTGCACGCCGCCACCACAGCCGCCGATCGGCCGTATCCCGCCTGGGCGCAACCGCCCAACGTCCCGGCCGGTTTTGCGCCTCACCGCAATAGCTTTTCCCGCCTTCCGCGGCGTCCGTACAGTCCCGGCGTCACCGCGGCCGGGCAGCACCGAACCCGGTGGTGCCCGGTCGATCGGCAGTGAAGGAGGGGATCGTTGAAGCTCGTTCAGCGAGTGTTGGTCACGCTGCTCCCGGCAGCCGTGCTCATCGTCGTGGGGCTCGCCGCACCCGCGCAGGCCGCTGCCCCGGCCGCGCCGGTGTCGCAGGGCGTGGCCGCCTACGACGACCAGACCGGTCAGGCGCTGGCCGCCTGGGACTGCAGCACCGGGAACGTCTGCTTCTGGACCGGTTTCGGGGGAACCGGCAGCCGTTGCATGTGGGACGTGGCCGACGACGACTGGACCGCGGGCACCTACAGGTGCTCGTGGGCCACCACGAAGAACGTCAAGTCCGTCTACAACGCCGGCACGTCGTCGGCCACCGGCGTCGCCTACTACCGCAACACCGGGTACAACAACCGCATCGGCTGCACCAAACAGGGGAAGAAGGGCGACCTGGCCGGCACGTACCAGCTGCGGTCGCACAAGTGGATCAGCACGAGCTGCGGCTGAGCTCGCGCTGACGTGGGGCCGGGCGCGGGACCAGGGATCCCGCGCCCGGCCCTGCACCGCCGCAGGGGTTGCGGCACAAGGAATTGACTCCCCCGGTACGGTTGCCAGCGGTGACCTGTTCAGGGGGAGGTTGCTTTTGCTGCGTGTCCACTTCGCGGCAGGAGATCTGGAGCGGACGCGGGTGGCGGATCACGTCGATCCGTTGTGGGAGATGGTGTTCAGCTGGTTGCGGCTGACCGAGCGGGACAGCGGCCTGCTGTTCGAGCCGTGGGTGCGCGCGGTCCGGCGCAGCCCGGCGCGGGCGGCGATCCGCTCGGGCGTGGGCATGCTGTCCGTGCTCGCACCGCTGGGCCCCTACTTCCCCGACTTCCTCACGCCGCCCGAGGGCGCGGACGGCCTGTCGAGCGCTCTCCAGGCGATCAGGGCGACCCCGCGTGCCCGCCTGCGCTCGGAGTTCACCAGGCTGGCCGCGGTCCGCCCGACTCCGCGGTGGACGCGTCCGCTGGTGGAGGGCGACTCCGCGGCGCTGACCGACCTCACCGACACGCTCGCCCGCTACCACGCCGCCGTCGTCGAGCCGTACGGCGACCTGATCGACGAGGCGGTCGAGACCGACCGCATGCACCGCTGCGGGCTCGCCCGCGACGGGGCCGAGGGCCTGCTGCGCGGCATGTGGCCGTTGATGAACTGGCGCCCGCCCGTGCTGGAGGTCCAGTACTCCTACGACCGCGACCTGCACCTCGGCGGCCGCGGCCTGCGCCTGGTGCCGTCCTACTTCTGCCGCCGCACGCCCGTCGCGCTGGCCGATCCGGGTCTGCCGCCCACGCTCGTCTACCCGGTGCACCACGACTGGACGTGGCGCCGCCAACTCTCCTCCGGCACCCGGCCGGAGGGCGCGCTGGCCGCGTTGCTGGGCACCACCCGGTCGTCGGTGCTCGCGGCGGTGGGCGCGGGTGCCACGACCACGGAACTGGCGGCACGGCTGGGCGCGTCGCCGTCCGCGGTCAGCCGGCACACCACCGTGCTGCGGGAGGCGGGGCTGCTCACGACGGTCCGGCAGGGACTGTCCGTGCTGCACCAGCGAACGGCACTCGGGTCCGCACTGCTGTGCCGCCACGACGACGACTGACACCGCGGCGGTGGTCGTCAGACCGGGTAGGTGTGCGTCTCGGTCGCCTTCACCGCCGCCCACACCTCGTCGCCCGGCCGCAGCCGCAGGTCCGCGAGGGTCGCCGTGGTGATGTCCGCCAGCACCGGCGGCGCACCGTCCAGCCGCACCCGCGTGGTGTGCGCGTGCTGCTCGACCGCCGCCACGGTCACCGGCCACGTGTTGCGCGGGCTGCCCGTGGGCCGGTCCAGGTGCAGGCTGACCGCGGTCGGCGGGAACGCCACGTGCACCGCGCCCCGAGCCGGTGCCGCGACGGTGAGGGTGCCGCCCTCGGCCAGTGCGACCGCGGTGCCGTCGGCGGTGCCGCGGTAGAGGTTGAGGCCGACGAGGTCCGCCACGTACCCGGTGCGCGGGCGGCGGGCGACCTCGGCCGGCGGTCCTTCCTGGACGACGCGGCCACCCTCCAGGATCACCAGGCGGTCGGCGAGCACCATGGCGTCGAGCGGGTCGTGGGTGACGATCAGGGTGTGGCCGGTGAAGTCGGCGAGGTGGCGGCCGAGCTCGGCGCGGACCTGCAGGCGCGTCCCGGCGTCCAGCGCGGCCAGGGGCTCGTCGAGCAGCAGCAGGCTCGGGCCGGTCGCGAGCGCGCGGGCCAGCGCGACCCGCTGGGCCTGACCACCGGACAACGTGCGCGGTTTCGCGAGGGCGTGGTCGGCGAGACCGACGCGGCCGAGCCAGTCCGCCGCCACCGCACGGGCCGTGGCCCTGCGGGTGCCGCGGGCGCGCAGTCCGAACGCGACGTTCTCCAGCGCCGACATGTGCGCGAAGAGCAGGTAGTCCTGGAACACCACGCCGATCGGGCGGTCCTCGGCTGGCAGGAACGCGCCGGGACCGTCCCAGGTCGCTCCGCCGACGGTGATCCGGCCGCCGGTGAGCGGCAGCAGCCCGGCCAGCGCGCGCAACGCGGTCGTCTTGCCCGCCCCGTTCGGGCCGAGCAGCGCCACCACCTCGCCGGGTGCGATGGTGAGGTCGAGGTCCAGCGAGAAGCTCCCGCGGGTCACGCGCAGGGCGGCGGTCAGGGTCATGACGGCCCGCTGATCCACCGGTCGCGCAGACCGGCCAGCACACCCACGGACACCAGCAGCAGCACGACGCTCAGCACGATCGCGGCGTCCGGGTCCGTCTCCAGCGCGAGGTAGACGGCCAGCGGCATGGTCGTGGTCTCACCGGGGAAGTTGCCGGCGAAGGTGATCGTGGCACCGAACTCGCCCAGCGCCCGCGCCCAGCACAGCACCGCGCCCGCGACCACTCCGGGCAGCACCGACGGCAGCGTGACCCGCCGGAACGTCAGCCAGCGCGAGGCACCGAGCGTGGCGGCGGCCTCCTCGAACCGCGGGTCGGCGGCCCGCAGCGCGCCCTCGACGGAGATCACCAGGAACGGCATCGCCACGAACGCCTCGGCGAGCACGACCCCGGCCGTGGTGAACGGCAGCGAGATCCCGAACCACCCGTCGAGGTGCTGCCCGACGAGCCCGCGCCGCCCCAGCACCAGCAGCAACGCCACACCGCCCACGACCGGCGGCAGCACCAGCGGCACGGTGACGAGTGCCCGCAGCACGCCGCGGCCGGGCAGCCCGGAGCGTGCGAGCAGCCAGGCCAGCGGGATGCCGAGGACCAGGCACAGCACCGTGGCCAGCGACGCGCAGACCACGCTGAGCCGCAACGCCTCGCCGACCTCGGCGCTCAGCAGTTCCGGCAGCTCCGCCCACGGCGTCCGCACCAGCAGCCCGGCCAGCGGCACCAGCAGGAACGCCAGCCCGGCCAGCGCGGGGAGGACGAGGACGACCGGCAGCCGGTGCCGCCTGGTCTCTGGCCGCCTGGTCACGCGCCGTCGAACCCGGCTGCGGTGAGCACCGAGCGGCCCTTCTCCGACAGCACGAACTCGACGAACGCCTTGGCAGCGGCGGCGTTGGGCGCCTTCGCCAGCGGGGCGATCGGGTAGTCGTTGACCGCCTTGTCGGCCTCGGCGAACGTGATGCCCTCGACCTTGTCCCCGGCGGCCTGGACGTCGGTCCGGTACACCAGCGCCCCGTCGACCTCGCCGAGCGAGACCTTGGTGAGCACGGCCTTGACGTCCTGTTCAAGGGTGTCCGGCCGCGGTGTCACCTTCGCGATCTCGAACACCTTCTTCGCGGCGGCACCGCACGGCACCTGCTCCGCGCATAGGGCGATCTTCTCGTCCTGCCGGGCGAAGTCGGCGAGCCCGCTGATCTTCCCGGGGTTGCCCCTGGGCACCACGATCTGCAACCGGTTGCGCGCGAACGTGCGTGGCGCGTCCGCGATCGTCCCGGTGTCGGTGACCTGCTTCATGTTGGCCGGCGCCGCACTGGCGAACACGTCCGCGGGCGCGCCGTTGCCGAGCTGCTGGGCGAGCGCCGAGCTGCCGCCGAAGTTGAACCTGACCTTCGTGCCGGGGTGGGCGGCCTCGAACTCCGCGCCCAGCTTCGTGAAGGACTCGGTGAGCGAGGCGGCGGCGAACACCGTGACGTCCCCGGTGATCCCGCCACCGGTCGGCTCACCGGCCCCGCACCCCGCGACGGCCAGCGCGACCGCTGCCACGAACACACGACGCATGGTCACGCCTCCGGGATCTCGACGACGACGTGGGTGGACTTGATCGACGCGACCGCGACGCTGCCGATCTCGAGGCCGAGCTCGTCCGCGGCCTCCCTGCTCATCAGCGACACCACCCGGAACGGCCCCGCCTGCATCTCGACCTGCGCCATCACGCCGTCCTTGAGCACCCGCGTGACGATCCCCCGCATCCGGTTGCGGGCGGACGCGGCCACCGTCGTCCCCGGCTCGCTGCCCTCCGCTATCCGCTGCGCGAACGCCGCGAGCTCCTTGCCGTCGATCGCCTTGCGCCCGTTCTCGGACACCGTGGCCACCAACCGCCCCTGGTCGACCCACCGGCGCACGGTGTCGTCGCTGACCCCCAGCAGAGCGGCGGCCTCGCTTATCCGCAGATTCGGCATTCGGGCATCATATGCTCCGCTCCTGCGGGCACAAGCCCATCCCGATTGCGGCTTCTGCGGATCGCGCAGGCACCGCACGGCCACCGCCCAGGACCAGGCGCTACGTCACCCGCCTGGAGATCGCCCGCTCGGCCACACGTGAGCCCCCAGCCATCTCGCCCGGCTGCCTGGGCTACGCGCCGCCGCACCCCGCCCTCCACCTCCTCCGCCCTCCACCTCTCCCGGCCGCCCAGACCGCGTGCCTCCCCACCCGCCACGCCGCCCCTCAACCCGGCTACCCGCACGTAGGCTGACCGCATGATCACCTCAGCGGCGCGGGACCGGGTCGTGGGCCGGATCGCCGACCACCTCGCGAGTCACCGGTCCGCTCACCCGCTGCGCGTCGCCGTCGACGGCGTCACGGCGGCGGGCAAGACCACCCTGGCCCGCGAGCTGACCGCCGCCGTCGCCGCACGCGGTGTCCCGGCCGCCCACCTGTCGATGGACGGCTTCCACCACCCGCGCGCTCACCGGCACCGCCAGGGCCGTGACTCCGCCGACGGCTACTACGCCGACGCCTACGACTTCGCCGCGTTCGCCCGCGTGGTGCTGGACCCGCTCGGGCCGGGTGGTGACCGCCGCTACCGGCAGCGGATCATCGACCTGCGCGCGGACACCCCGGTCGAGGAACCGCCGCTGACCGCCCCCGAGAACCTCGTGCTCGTCGTGGACGGCAGCTTCCTGCAACGCGACCTGACCTGGGACGAGGTCGTCTTCGTGGACACCGCGTTCGACGTCGCCAAGGACCGCGGTACCCAACGCGACGCGACACTCCTCGGCGGCGTCGAGCAGGCCGCGCACAGCTTCGAGCACCGCTACCACTCAGCGAGCCGCCGTTATCTCGCCGAGGTCGGCCCGGCAGCGAGTGCCACGATCGTCGTCGGCAACGACGACGTCGCGAACCCGGTGCTGCGCCGCATCGGTGACCCGGCCGGTGCCACCGCACGGTTGTTCTCCTACGGCACCCTGCAGCGGGAACCGGTGCAGCTGCGGCAGTTCGGCCGCGTGCTCGCCGGTGAGCCGGACGTGCTGCCCGGCCACCGGCAGGACTGGGTCACGATCACCGACCCGGACGTCGTCGCGCTCAGCGGCACCGACCGGCACCCGATCGTGCGCCACACCGGCGATCCCGCCGACACGGCCAAGGGCACGGTCCTGACCGTCACGGCAGAGGAGCTCGCGGCGGCGGACGTCTACGAGGTCGACGACTACCGGCGGTGCCTGGTCGAGCTGGGCAGCGGTCCCGCCTGGGTCTACCTCGCCACCACGGACTGATGGAGGAGCACGTGCGGATCGACCACCTGGTGTACGCCGTCGCGGACCTGGAAGCCGGAGTCGAAGAGTTCGAGGAACGGTTCGGCGTGCGTGCCGCCGGTGGTGGTCAGCACGTCGGCATGGGCACCCACAACCGGTTGCTCGCCCTCGGCCCGCACACCTACCTGGAGCTCATCGCGCCGGACCCCGCGCAGCCCGAGCCCGCGCTGCCCCGCCCGTTCGGCGTCGACGGCATGGCCGGACCGGGCCTCGTCGGCTGGGCGCTCGGCACGGACGACATCGACGGGGCACGGCAACGCGCGGCGGCGAACGGCTTCGACCCCGGCCCGGTGATCGACGGTCAGCGCCGCACCCCCGAGGGCGCCGTCCTGCGCTGGCGCCTCACCACGAACGCCCTCCAGGGCGGTGTCATCCCGTTCCTGATCAGCTGGGGCACCACCCCGTCGCCGGCGGCCACGGCGCCGCAAGGCTTGGAGTTGCAACACTTCCACGTCGAACATCCCGACGACGTCACCGCACAACTGCGCGCGCTGGGCGCCGGCGTCGAGACGGGGAAGGGCCCGGAGCCCGCCCTGACAGCACGGATCTCCGGGCCCACCGGCACTCACACGTTGTCGACGTGGTCCACGCCGGAGCCGCGGTAGCCGTTCACCGCGGACGTCACCTGCGCGGGCGAGAGCACCCGGTCCTTCGCGAAGTACACCCAGTCGACCTCCTGCTGGTAGGCCCGCTCGGCGCCGCTGCCGACCAGGCCGCCGGAGATGAACCACAGGTTGAAGTTGATCGACATCGGCGTCTCCGGGTAGTACCTGTCACCGTGGTCGGCGACCTGGGCGCCGTCGATGAAGTACTTCACGCGGCCGCCGCCGACCTGGATCACGAGGTCGTGCCAGCCGGCCCAGCTCTGCCGCTGCTCGTTGTGGATGTTGTCGGCGACCCAGGGCTCGTTCTGGTAGGTCTCCCAGGTGGTCTCGTACATGATGTTGGCCGGTTCGCCCCAGCCGCCGTTCGGCAGGTACTCGAAGTCCATCTCGCCGTAGTTGGGGTCCATCGGCGCGTTCAACGGCGTGATGGTGAAGAACGTCTGCACCACGTGGTCGCCGTCCGGGCCGAAGACGGGCGCGTCGGAGAACTTCACGCGGGCCGCGTAGGTGCCCTCGAAGAACTTGCGCTGGTGGAAGAGCTCGGTCTGCGCGGCGGCCGAGCCGTTGTTCCACGAGTCGAGGCGCAGGACCTTCTGGCCGCCGACGGTCGGGAACGTGACGCGCGACGGGTCCCAGGTCGCGCCGGGCACGCCGGGGCCGCCACCGCCGGAGCGCACGGTCCAGCCGCGCTGAGCGATGCGGCTGTCGCTGGAGCTGGAGTAGTTGAAGTCGTCGAAGAGCGCCGGGCCGGTGCCGGGGTTCGACGACGTGGTGGTGGTCGTCGTCGTGGTCGGTGACGTGCCGCCGGGCGGGGTGCCCCACAGCAGCGTGCCGCCGCGGTGGACGGTGACCTTCGACCACGGCGAGTAGCTCGTGTCCGCGCGGAACGAGTAGTCGTCGCTCTGGACGATCCGGCTCCAGTTGCTGCGGTAGAACCTCAGTTGCAGGTCGCCGGTGTCGGCGCCGGGGCTGAGCGTGCCTGCGCCCGAGGTGAACCCGACCTCCAGGTAGCGGTCGGCCGGGCCGCCGGACAGGGTGCCGAACTGGCCGGTGACGTTGCCGCAGCCGCGCACCGCCCACGAGCAGGCGAAGCGGTAGCCGACGTCCGGGGTGTCGGACTGGAAGTAGTAGCGGATCTTGACATCGGACAGCGGCACGGTCGTGGTGCCGGTGTTGACCAGCTTCAGCCACGGTTCGACCTGGTCGACGGACGCGGCGGCGGCGCTGGTGCGGTGGTGGGCGGTGAGGGCGTCGGCGGCGAACGCGGAGGGCGCGGTCGCGAGGCCGGCCGCCGTCAGTGCGGCGGCGGTCAGGGCGATCAGGGTGCGTTTCTTCACGATTCTCTCCTGGGTACGGCAGGGGTGGACCGGGAGACGAGCTCCTCTCTTGTCTGAAGTGGACGGAGTGCCAGCTCGGTGAGGCGGGCGTTGTGCGGGCGCATGCGGGTCAGGAAGCCCTCCCACGACGGCTCGGCGGCCCAGAGCGTGTCGGCGAGTGCGGCGAGCCGCGGGAACGCCATCCGCTCCAGGTGTTCGCGGGTGCGGACGTGCTCGGTCCAGAGCTGGCACTGGGCGCCGAGCACGCCGTCGGGCAGCGGCACGTGGTAGACGTCCCGCGCGGTCACGACGAAACCGGGCTGGCCGGGTGGTTCGTCCGGCGAGTCGGACTGCGGGTAGTCGAGGTAGGTCGACGTGTGCGGGGCCATCACGACGTCCTGGCCGCGGTGCAGCGCCGCCCGCGCCTGGTCCGCGTCGCGCCACGGCATCACGACCGACCGCGGGTCACCGATCGGCTCCCACGCGACGGGCGTGCGGCCGTTGTCGAGCAGGAACCGGGCGGCCTGCCGCAGGAACCAGCCGCGGTCCTCCTCCGGCAACGGGCACTCGTCGCCGCCGATGTGCACGTGCGAGCCGGGGAAGATCTCCAGCACCTCGGCCAGCACGGCGCGGCAGAACCCGGCGGCGTCGCGGTTGAACGCGGAGTCGCTGATGCCCCACCGGGTCCAGACCGGCAGGTTCCGCCCGTCCCCCAGCTCGGGGTAGGCCGCGATGGCGGCACGGGCGTGGCCGGGCATCTCGATCTCCGGCATGATCCGCACCCCGCGCCCGGCCGCGTACGCCACCAGGCCCACCAGCTCCGCCCGCGTGTAGCTGCCGCCGTGCGGAACGCCGTCGCCGTCGGTCTCCGGCCGCCAGCCGCCGACCTCGGTGAGCCGCGGGTAGCCCGGCACCGGCAGGCGCCAGCCCTGGTCGTCGGTGAGGTGCAGGTGCAGGACGTTCAGCTTGTGCACGGCCATCAGGTCGACGAACCGGCGCAGCACGTGCACCGGCTGGAAGTGCCGCGCCACGTCGAGCATCAGCCCGCGCCACGGCAGCCGCGGCACGTCGCGCACGTCGACGCCGGGCAGCACCCAGTCCACATCGGACACTCGCGACGACCGGTACACCGCGGCGGGCAGCAACTGCCGGATCGTCTGCACGCCGTGCATCAGGCCGACGGTCGTGCCGGCACGCAGCAGGACGCCGTGCTCGGTGACGGTGAGCGCGTAGCCCTCGCGGCCGAGGCCGACCAGCCGTTCGTCCAGCGCCACCACGATCCGCCCGTCGTTGGTCGACGGCAGCGGCAGCCCGGTGGCCGGGCGCAGCAACGTGCGCAGCATCCGGGCGGCCCCCTCGGCGCCGGGGCCCGGCCGGATCGCGGTCTCCGCGGTGAGCGGAAAACCCCTGCCCCTGGCGACCATGCGCGTGGGTTGTGGCACGAGCACAGGTGTCATCCCTTCACCGCTCCCCCGACGATGCCGGTGGTGACCCGGCCCTGCAGCACGACGAAGATCAGCAGCACCGGCAGCATGAACAGCGTCGAGGCGGCCATCGTGGCGCCCCAGTCGGTGCCGAAGGTGTTCTGGAACGACGACAGCCACACCGGCAGCGTGCGGTCGTCCTGGTCCTTGATGATCAGCACGTTGGCGAAGGCGAACTCGTTCCACGCCGTGATGAACCCGAACAGCGAGGTCGCCAGCAGCCCCGGCGCGAGCAGCGGGAACACCACGCGCCGGAACGCCTGCCCGCGCGTGCAGCCGTCGACCAGCGCCGCCTCCTCCAGGTCGGGCGGGATGGCGGCGAGGAACCCGCGCAGCGTCACGACCGTGAACGGCAGCGTGATCATGAAGTAGACCAGCGTGAGGATCCAGAGCGTGTCGAGCAGGCCGGTGTCGCGGGCGATCACGTAGATCGGGATCAGCAGCGCCTCCCACGGCGTCATCTGCGCGACGAACACCATGAGCACGAACGCCCGCCGCCCCTTCCACCGCAGCCGCGCCACCGCGTACGCCGCGAGCAGGGCCACCAGCAACGCCAGCAGCACCGCACCGCCCGCGACGATCAGGCTGTTGCGCCAGAACGAGAAGAAGCCCGGTGCGGCGACCGCTGTGCCGAAGTGCTCGAAGGTCACCGGGATCGGCAGGAACGTCGGCGTCGCGCTCTGGATGTCCCGCGTCGGCTTGACCGCCGTCAGCACCATCCAGTACACCGGGAACACCGCCACGGCGAACACGACGAGCGCCGCGACCGTCCTGAGCACCCGCCCGGTCACGCGTCCCGCTCCTGCCGGTAGAGCACGCGGAAGTACGCGAGCAGCGCGATCACCAGCAGCAGCACCATGAGCATCGACACGGCGGCGCCGAGGTCGTAGCGCTGCAACGACTGCGCGACCTGGAAGGCGTACACCGGCAGCGTCGTCGTCGCCTGGCCGGGCCCGCCCTGGCTGATCACCCAGATCTGCACGAACGCCTTGACCACCCAGATCACCTCCAGGCACGTGATCAGGCCGAACATGGCCCGCAGCACCGGGAAGGTGATCGTGGCGAACACCCGCCACGCACCGGCGCCGTCGATCCGCGCGGACTCGTACAGTTCAGTCGGCACTGTGACCATCGCGGCGTATAGAGACAGCGCGGCGAACGGCACGGACTGCCACACGATCAAGCCGACGAGGATGCCGAACGTGGCCTCGCCGTCGGCGAACCAGGTGTAGTCGCGGTACTGCTCGAACCCGAGCGCCACCAGCAGCCAGTTGACCACGCCGAGCCGCGACTGGAAGAGCCACTGGAACACCGTGGTGGCCGCGATGACGGGCGTCGCCCAGGTGAGCACGAGCCCGCCCATCACCAGCAGCCGCAACCACTTCCCGAGCCGCATCAGCAGCAGTGCGACCAGCGTGGACAGCAGCATGATCAGCACGACGTTGACCGCGGTGAACCACAGCGTCCTGCGGACCACGGCCCAGAACTCCGGGTCGGCGAGCACCTTCGCGTAGTTGGCGAACCCGGCGAACTGGGCGTCACCGCGCACGAGCTCCGGCAGCCCGAACCGCTGGAACGAGATGATCACGTTGCGCACCAACGGGTACACCAGCAGGTACGCGGTGGTGAGCACGGTCGGCGCGATCAGCAGGTACGGCAGCACCGCGCGTTTGCGGCGCTTCGGGGAGGGTGAGGCCGCCGGCGTCACCGGCCGCTCCACCAGCAGCGTCGCCACTACTTGCCCGAGTTGAGCGCTTGGGTGATCACCGCGTCCGCCTTCGCCGCCGCCGTGGCCGGGTCGGTGCCGGTCAGCACGGCGGTCTGGAACTCCTTGATCGGGTTGCGCGCCTCGACGGGGGCCCAGTTCGGCGAGTTCGGGGTGGCGTGGCCGTTGGCGGCGCCCTTGGCCATGGCGGTCGTGCCGGGGTCGTCGCCGATCTTCGTGGCGAGCGACCTGCGGTTGGGCACGTAGTTCATCGTCTTGGCCAGCTCGACCTGCCACCTCTCCCCGGCCAGCGCCTTGACCACCTCGTAGGCGCCGCTCTGCCGGGCCGACGCGAGCGGGACGATCAGGTCGGAACCGCCGGTGAACACGGCGCCGGGCTGGTCGGCGGTCTTGCCGGGGATCGGGAAGAACCCGAGCTGGTCGGCGAGCGCCGGGTTGGCCTTGGCGACGAGCTTCGCGGAGCCGGGTGCCGCGATGTACTGCGCGACCTTGCCGGTGGCGACCACGTCGGTCTGCTGCGGCTTGGCCTCGTCGGAGTCCTTCGGTCCGTCGCCGAGCGCCTGCAGCTGCTTGTAGAAGTCCATGCCCGCCAACGCCTGCGGCGTGTTGAGCGTGCCCTTCCAGCTGTCGCCGGCCTGCCGCGCGAGGTCGCCGCCCTCGTCCCAGACGAAGCCGGCGAGGGTGTACCAGTTCTGGCCGGGCAGGTAGATGCCCTGCACGTCGCCCTGGTCGAGCTTCCGCGTGGTCTCCAGCCACTCGGCGCGGGTCTTCGGCGGGGTGAGCCCGGCGGCCGCGAACAGGTCCTTGCGGTAAATCACCACCCGGTTCGCCGCGTAGAACGGCACGCCGAACTGCTTGCCGTCCACCGCACCGGGCTGCGCCAGGCCGGGGATCCAGTCGTCACCGCCGAGCTCGCCCTTCTTGCCGCTGAGGTCGGTGACACCCTTGCTGGCCACGTACTGCGCGACCTGGGTGTTGCCGACCTCGATCACGTCGGGCGGATCGGTGCTGGCCAGCGCGCTGGTCACCTTCTGCGTGATGCCGTTCCACTCCTGGATCTGGATCTTGAGGTCGAGCCCGCCGTGCTCACGTTCGAACTCGGTCTCGAACCGCTGCACGAACTCGTCGGTCGCGGTGTCCTTCATCAGCCAGACGGTGATCTCCTCCCTGCCCCCACCTCCCCCGCCGGAGGTTCCGCAGGCGGACAACGCGAGAGCCAGCACGAGCAGGGCGGCAGAGCGACGCGGCACGGCTCACCTCTCCGGAGTGATGTGACCAATTGGTCAGGTCCGATGGGTGAGGTAGAAAGTGGCATAGACCACTTCTCGCGTCAATAGCCTGGTTAGACGCGTGAGAGCGCTCTCGATCTCCAACAGTCAGGTTACTTACCAGTGGTATGCAATACTGGCCGCTCAGCCGGCGGAGGTGCCATGGGAGAGCCGATCCTCAAGCGCGAGCGGGTCCGCGACCACCTGCTGGAGCTCATCGAGACCCACCCACCCGGCGCCCCGATCCCGGCCGAACGCGTGCTGTGCCAGCAGCTCTCGGTGTCCCGCCCGACGGTCCGCAGCGCCGTCGAGGAACTGGTCAACCTCGGCCTGCTGGTCCGCCAGCACGGCCGCGGCACGTTCGTGGCCAGGGCCAAGATCACCCAGGAGCTGGTGTCCGACGCGCATGCCATGGCCGTGCCCGCCGCGTCCGGCACGTGGTCGAGCCGCGTCCTCGAACACGCCAAGCTCCCCGCGGGCGCCCGCGTCGGCCGCCGCCTGCACGTCTCACCGGCCGCCGAGATCCACTACACCGCACGCCTGCGCCTGGTCGACGGCGAGCCGATGGCCATCGCGCACCTGCACGTGCCGGTGGCCATCGCGCCCGGCCTGACGTTGCACGACATGGAGTCCGGCGACTTCTACGACCGCTTGCGCGAGCACGACGTGCACGTGAGCGAGGCCGTGCAGTCGATCGAGCCGACCGTCACGAACGACGCCGAGGCCGCATTGCTGGCCGTGCCGGTGCTCGCGCCCGCGCTGCTGTTCGAGCGGCTGACGACGGACGCGCAGGGCCGGCAGGTCGAGTACGTGCACTCGATCTACCGGGGAGACCGGTACAAGATCGTGTCACGCCTGACGTTCTAGGCCGCCGGACGCGGCGCGACCGCGCGCTAAGGGCTTTGGTCGACCGGGATGTGGTCGAGCTCCTCGGACACGTCGGTGAACGCGTCGGGCTCGACGTGCAGCCAGCCCTCGTACGGGTGCGCGATGCCCACGCACACCACGCACACGCCGGCGAGCACGCCCGCCGTGATCGCCATCTGCACGATGTGGCGCAGGCGGGCCGTGAAGCCGACGAGCAGCGGGAACACGATCATCATGGCCGCGCCGACGAGCGTGGCGGCCAGCATGAACTGCCCGGTGGCGCTCAGGCCCTGTGCGGCGTCGACCCGTTCGCGGCGCAGGTCGCGGATCGACCGGACGCGTTCGACGATCTGGGTCCGTGCGCTCTGCACCTGCTCGGGGGTCGCCGGGAGGTTGACGGCCTCCCGGTGCAACGAGTTGAGCAGCTCGTCGGTGTTCTCGTCGCCACTGCCCTCGGTCAGCCGCGGCCACTCCCTGTCCGCGACGGATTTGGGGTAGTCGCGGAGGAGGGAGCGGATGCGGTCGCGTTGCGGTTGCGGGAGAACGGCCGTCTGCCAGTAGGCGTCGGCGACCGCGGCGGACTCCGAGCCCGAGTTGTTCTCCACGTCGGTGGCGTTCTCCCAGACGATCACCGTGTAGAACGCGAGCGCGACGATGAACAGGCCGCTCAGCACGGCGCCGAGGAACCCGCGCGAGTCCGCGTCGCGGTCGTCGGACTGCTCGTGCTCCCTCGACCGTCCGACCAGGACGGTCGCGACGATGGTGGCCACCACGGCCGCGCCGACGATGGCGAGGATCATCAGCATCCGCGTGGTTCCTTCACTGCCGGGGACTTCAACGGCGTCCATGATGGACACAGGTCGCCGTGCGGTGGCCAGCTCAGCGCCCAGGAATCACGCTTTGCGGCACTGATCCGCGGCCGGGCGGGTGGTGCGCCACCTGTTCGTGCCCGACGGTGGGGACCTTGTGGGTGACGGCGTGCCCCTGCCTTCCCGAACGAGGGAACCGGCCCGGTCCGTCCTCTACGGACGGTGAGTTCTGCCTGTTCGCGGCGCATGACAGGGGCGCTCGGGCCGTGTCATCCTGACCCGTCCCTTCGCTGGGAGGAGCTGGTCGCGTGCGCGCTGTCGTCGTCCTGTCCGCTGTCGTGGTGTTCCTGGCCCTGTGCACGCCGGTGCTGCCGTCCAAAGCCGCCGAGACCTGGCACACGCAGTTCGACGCGGCGGTGTACGGCGACGTGGCGGTCGTCGGCAACACGGTGGTGACGTGCCCGACGCCGGCGCAGGCCGGTCCCGACCCGAGGTACCCGCCGCAGTCCTGTGTGGACGGGCAGCAGCGGGTGGGGCACGGCCGCGGCAGCCTCAACAACAGCCACCGGATGATGTGGACCGACGTCGACGCCGACCCGTCGACGTTCAACTCCTCGCGCGCCCGCGTGTCGATCCCGGACGGCGCGGAGGTCGCCTACGCGAAGCTGGGCTGGGCGGGCAACGCGCGGTGCGTCAACGGGTCCGCGCCACCCGGCGACCCGCGCACCCAGCCGGTGAGCCTGGCCGTGAACGGCACCGCGGGCGTGGTCGACCGGTTCAGCGCGGCGGTCGACGACCCGGCCTCGATCGGGCACACGGACAACCAGTTCTACAGCGCGGAGTCCGACGTGACGGCCCGGTTCGCCGGCGTGCGCGGCAGCGTCCTGCTCACGGTCGGCAACGTGTGGACGCCCCAGGGCCCCGACTGCTTCGGCGGCTGGTCGATGACCGTCGTGTGGCGCTTCGCCGGCGCCAGTTCCGCCGCCCCGGCCCAGCGGCGGGGTGGTGCACGGCGGGCACGTCCGGCTGAGCACCTCCGCCCGCACCATCCGCACCCAGGTCTCCCCCACCCGCGCGGCCGGTGGCGTGACCCGGCTCGGCATCGTCGGCTACGAGGGCGACTGGGGCACCGCCGGTGACCACGTGCTGATCAACGGGTCCGCCCTGGGAGGCCCGGACCGCGGCAACTTCTTCATGTCGGCGGCCGACGGCGCGGTCGCACCGGCCGTGCCGAACAACATGAGCGTGGACGCCCGCACCGTGCCCGTGCCGAGCGAGCTGCTGCCACCGGGCGCGCGGACCGCCGAGCTGACGCTGGACCGCGACGAGGACGCGTTCCTGGTGCAGAGCCTGGCGTGGTCGTTCCCGATGCCGGGCTTGGCGCTGAACGTGACGCCCGGCGCGCTGGCCACGTACCCCGGCGGCCAGGTCAGCCGGACGGCGGCGGTGACCAACGTCGGCGAGGCCCCCGCCGCCGACGTGGTGGTCTGCGGCCAGGACGCCGGCACGCTCGCCCCCGGTGCCACGGCCTCGCGCACCTGCGTGTCGACGGCCGGGCAGGACGACTTCTCCGCCGTCACCGAGGTCTCCGGCAAGAGCCTGGCCGGCGACCCGGTGACCGCCAGCGCCGCCACACCGGTCGACGTGCTGCACCCGGCGTTGACGGCGACCACCTCCGCGTCGCCGACCACCGTGCTGCCGGGCGCGCAGATCACGCTGACCACCGTCGTGACCAACAGCGGTGACGCCGTGCTCTCGGGCGTCTCCGCGCGCAGCTCGGTGGACTGCGGCTTCGTCCCCCGGCTCGACCCCGGCGCGTCGGTGACCGTGGAGTGCACGGTCACCGCGGGCGAGGAGAGCGGCACGGCGGTGGTGAAGGTGACGGCCGCGGACCAGCTGGGCGGTGCGGTGCAAGCGGAGTCGTCCGCGAAGTACACGGTGATCTACCCCCGGCTCACGATCGCCGCCGCCTGGTCGACCGACCACGCCAGGGACGGGGAGCTGGTGACGATCACCGTGACGGTCGGCAACCCGTCCGCCGTCACGATCTACGACGTGCGCGTCACCGGCGAGCCGGCGTCCTGCCGCCGGAACATCCCCTTTCTGGCGCCGGGGCAGCGCGTGACCTACACCTGCCAGGCCGTGGCACCCGTCGACGCCCGGCTGACCGTGTCCAGCGGCATCACCGGGACGGCGATCAGCGACTCCGCGGTGGTGCGGATCGCATCGGTGTCGGAGCCGCCACCGGTGTCGGAGCCACTGCCCCCGGCGGCGCAGCCGGTGCCCCCGCGACCGGTGGCCAAGCCGGAGCCCGCCGCTCCCGTTCCGGTCGCCGTGGTGCAGTTGCTGCCGATCTCGAAGCCCGCGGTCGGCGGTATCGCGGCGATCCTCAGCGCGGTGGTGATGGCGCTGGTGGCGAGCGTGCTGTCCGGCGTGCGCCGCTGACCGGCCTGCGTCATTGACCGACGCGCAGCGCTGACCCGCGTGCGTCCCCGACCGGCGAGTGTCGCCGACCGGCGTGCGCGGCTGAACGGCGTACGTCATTGACCGACGCGCAGCGCTGACCCGCGTGCGTCCTCAACCGGCGTGCGTCCCCAACCGACGTGCGTCGCCGAGGGGCGTGCGTACTCAGCCGGCGTGTGTCGCTGACCGGCGTGCGTCCCCCACAGGCGTGCGTCCCCCACAGCCGTGCGCCACCGACCAGCCCACCTCGTGCCACGACCCCCGGCCACCGGCTCACCACCGGCCCGCCACCGGACGGCTCCCGCGTCAGCCCGGATCCAGGATGCGTTTGAGGAACCGGCGCGTGCGCTCCTCCCGCGGGTCGCCGATGACCTGCGCACTCGTCCCCTGCTCGACGATCAGCCCGCCGTCGAGGAACAGCACCTGGTCGGCCACGTGCTCGGCGAACCGGATCTCGTGGGTGACGACGACGAGCGTCCAGCCCTGCGCGGCCAGGTCCTTGATGACCGCGAGCACCTCCCCCACCAGCTCGGGGTCGAGTGCGGACGTGGGTTCGTCGAACAGCACCACCCGCGGCTTCAGCGCGAGCGCCCGCGCGATGCCGACGCGCTGCTGCTGGCCGCCGGAGAGCTGCGCCGGGTAGGCGTCCGCGCGGTCGGCGAGCCCGACCTGTTCCAGCAGCACCTTCGCGGCCGCCACGGCTTCCTCGCGCGGCCGTCGCTGGGCGACGACCGGGCCCTCGATGATGTTCTCCACGACCGTGCGGTGCGGGAACAGGTTGTGCGACTGGAACACCATGCCGCTCTGCGCGCGCAGCCGCTCCTTCTGCGCCCGCCCGGCCTTGGCGCCGGGCAGCCGCGCGAAGTCGACCTCGACGTCGTCGATGCCGACGACACCGCGTTCGGGGGTCTCCAGCGCGTTGAGCGAGCGCAGGACGGTCGTCTTGCCGGAACCGGACGGTCCGATGAGGACGGTCGCGGTGCCCTGCTCGGCGGTGAAGTCGACGCCGCGCAGCACCTGGTTGTCGCCGAAGGACTTCTCCAGGCCGTGTACTCGGACGCGGGGCTCGGTCATGCGATCACGTACCTGCTCAGTCGGGTTTCGAGACGTTTCTGGGCACCGGACAGCGCCACGCACACCACCCAGTAGTAGAGGCCGGCGAACGAGTACAGCACCAGGAACTCGTTGCTCTCCGCCGCCGCGAGCTGGGACTCGCGGAACAGCTCGGTCAGCAGCACCACCGAGCCCAGCGACGTGTCCTTCAGCAGCGACAGCAACGTGTTCGACAGCGGCGGCACGGCCGTCCTGGCCGCCTGCGGCAAGACGATCCGGCGCAGCGTCTGCGGGTAGTCCAGCCCGATCGTCTGGGCCGCCTCGAACTGCCCCCTCGGCACCGCCAGGATCGCCGACCTGACCACCTCGGCCGCGTAGCCGGCGACGTTGAGGCTGAACGCGATCACCGCAGCGGTGAACGGCGGGAACTTCAACCCCACCTGCGGCAGCCCGTAGAACACGATGAACAGCTGCAACAGCAACGGCGTGCCGCGGATGACCGAGATGAACGCCCGCGCCAGCCCGCTGAGCACGCGATAGCTGGAGATCCGCGCCAGCGCGACGAGCAGCGCGAGCGCGAGACCGATCGCGAAGCTCAACGCCGTCAACGGCACCGTGACCTTCACCAGCCCCACGAACATCGGCCATGCCGTGCTCCGCACGACCTCCCACGTGCTGCGCGGCCCCCGGTTCCCGCTGAGGTCGGCGGTGCCACCGTCGGGCACGGACACGTTGGCCCGGAAGTACTTCTGCGAGATCGTGCCGAGCGTCCCGTCGACCTTCAACGCCTGGATCGCCTGGTCCGCCTGCGCCTTGAGCCGCTCGTCGCCCTTGCGGAAGGCCAGCACCTGCTCACTGCCCTCGTCCCCGGCGTTGCCGGCGATCTCGACGTCGGTGCTGCCGGTGCTCGCCAGGTAGTCCAGCACCGCGATGTTGTCGTTGACGATCGCGTCCACCCGGCCCTGGGTGAGCAGTGCGGCGGCCTGCGCGAACCCCTCGACCGCCTCGACGTTCGCCCCGGCGTCCCGCGCGACCTTCGCCCAGTTGCTCGTGCTCGACTGCGCGGTCGTCCTGCCCCTGAGGTCGGCGAGCGTCTTGATCCGCTCGTCACCCTTCCTGCGCACCACGACCCCGCGCGAGTACGTGTAGGTGTCCGACAACCCGTACTTCGCGCCCCGCTCCTCGTTGCGCGAGACCTGGTTCGCGATCACGTCGATGCGGTTCGCGTCCAGCGCCGGGAAGACCGCGTCCCACTGCGTCTCCACGAACTCCAGCCGCCACCCGGCCTTCGCACCGATCGCCTTGACGACCTCGATGTCGTACCCGGTCAGCTCCTGCGAGTTCGGGTCGTGGAACGAGAACGGCGGATACGTTCCCTCGGTACCGACGCGGACCACGGCCTGTTCTTGGCCCGCACTCGCCGGCGCGGCCGCCGTCGCCAGCAGCAGGAGGAACAGCACCGCGCCCTTGAGCACGTGTCGCATGGATGCAGGTTAGAGCCCATCCGGGTGACCCCGCTCGTTGATCCACTATGCGGGAGCCCCCGTCTCGGTACGCTCCCCGGCCGTGACGGGTGGGATGTTCGACGGCTTCGAGGACTACCGGACGGCGACCGAGGACGACTACCGGCGGACGCTGACCGGCGGGATGGTCGTGTTCGACGCCAACGTGCTGCTCAACCTCTACCGCTTCAACAGCACCACCCGCGCCGACCTGATCAAGGTCATGCAGTCGCTCGGCGACAGCCTGTGGATCCCCCACCAGGTGATGCGCGAGTTCTGGCGCAACCGCGAGTCGGTGATCGACCAGCTCGGCGAGACGCCCAGGGAGTCGCTCGCCAAGCTCGACAAGGCCCGCCAGGACGCCGAGGAGGCCGTGCGGGCGTGGAGCAACCGGATCTACCTGCCGGAGGGTGAGCGGGACGGGTTGCTGACCCGGTTGAACGGCGCCTTCCAGGCGGTGCGGCACACGATCAGCGAGCAGGCTGCCGCGAACGCCCACCCGCACGACACGAACGCTGACACGATCGTCGCGACGCTCAGCTCGATCCTCGGTGGCCGGACGGGTGCGGCGTTGCCGCCCGAAGACCACGACGCCGCCGTTGTCGAGGCTGAGCGCCGGATCGTGGCGAAGGAACCGCCCGGCTACCTGGACAAGGACAAGGCTGACGCCGATGAACGGGCCGGCGACTTCCTGGTATGGAAGCAGGTGTTGCTGGAGGCCGAGCGGCGGTCCTGTGACGTGCTGCTGGTGACCAGTGACGTCAAGGACGACTGGTGGCGGCGGGCGAAGGGGCAGTTGCGCGGGCCGCGGTGGGAGCTGATGGCGGAGTTCCGGCGGTCAACGGGGCACCGGCTGTTCATGATCACGCCGTCGGAGCTGATCCGGCGGGCGGACGCGTTGACGGACGTGCACGTGAACCCTGAGTCGGCGGAGAACATCGAACGCGTCGAGAACATCGATGCGGAGCCGGTACCGCATGACGTGGCGAGGGAGCTGGTGCTGGAGATCGATCGCAGGATGGCGCAGAACAAGGCGACCACCCTCACGTCGTCCGCAGAACATCGCGCGATATCGGAATGGCTCGATGACCCGGACATCGGCGGAGTGCTGGACGACTACTTCCACCCAACCGCTGCCCGCGAGTGGATCGAGAAGACGGTGTTGAGACCACGCCTGTCGGCCCTGTACGGGGTGGGCCCTCACGCAGAACTGGTCAGTCTGCGATTCCAGTCCGCAGACGAGATCATCGACACCGTATGTGGGACGGACTGGCGTGTGGAGCCAGGAACCCTTGGCATCCGCCCCTACAACTGCATAGCGACGAACGGTGTTGACCGCCGGTACGTCTGCTGGGGCTTCGACAACTATTTGAACGAGCTGCTGACCGCCGCAACGCAGCAGCAAACCGAGGGACTCGGCAGGCCACTGATCGTGTTCCTGCACCTCGGAACGTTGCCTGATCGCGAGTACCTCACAGCGGAGCTCGACAAAGTCGGCGTAGACGCTGCTTATCTGAAACGGGAGCTCAGGCCGAACCCCGACTACGTGGGCTGACGCCCTTCCGGGCCCGGTGCGCCTTCACGTGCACCCGGTTCCCGCACACCGCCGGACTGCAGAACACCCGCGACTGGTTCCGCGACAGGTCGACGAACACCGCGAAGCAGTCCGGCCCGGAACACCGGTGCAACCGCGACACCCCGCCCTGCTCGATCACCGCCAGCAGCCCGAACGCCGCGTGCCCCGCGACCCACGCCGGCAACGACACCCCGGGACGCGTCAGGTGCAGGTGCCACGGCACCCCGTCGTGCCTCACCAGCTCCGGCACCAGCCCGGACGACGCCACCAGCGCGTTGGCCGCGAAGACCGAGTGCGTCTCGAACACCGTCCGCAACGGCTCCCGCAACGACCGCACCGCCGACACGTCGGCATCGGAGGCGTCGGCACCGGACCAGCCGCGTGCGCGTGCCAGGGAAGTCAGAAGCGCAGGTGACAGGTCGTCCACGCCCACGCTGTGGCGGTAGGAGTTGACGACGTCCTCGGCCAGCGTCACCACCGGATCTGCGTAATCACCGAACCGCATCTTGACCCCTTTCGCCACCCATCATAGCGTAAGTAGTCATTATGGCTGATGCTAATTACACGAGCGCGCGGACGATCAGACTGCAGGCCATCGCGCCGGTGGCCACGGCCGCGTTCCTCTTCGGGATCTCCTTCGGCGCGGTGGCGACGACGGCCGGGTTCGGCATCGAGTCCGCGCTGCTCATGTCGGCGACCACGTTCGGTGGTGCGGCGCAGGTCGGGTCGGCCGCGGTGCTCGCGGCGGGGGGTGGGGCGCTCAGCGCCATCCTGGCGGGTGTGCTGCTCAACCTGCGGTACCTGCCGATGGGCGTGACGGCGTCCACCGCCTACACCGGGCCCTGGTACTCGCGCGCGGCGCAGGCGCAGTTGCTGGGTGACGAGACGTGGGCGTTGAGCAGAACGCCCGATGGCGGGCATGACGCGCGGTTGTTGCTGCAGGCCGGGGCGACGGTCTACGTCGTGTGGCTGGCGGGCACCGCCATCGGCGTGTTCGCGTTCAAGAACGTCAGCGTTGAGGCGTGGGGGCTGGACATGGTCAGCCCGGCGATCTTCTTCGCCCTGCTGTGGGGCCAGCTCGACTCGCCGAAGACGCGCGTCGCCGCACTCGCGGCGGTCGCGGTGGCCCTCGTCCTCGTGCCGTTCACCCCGGCCGGCGTCCCGATCGCGGTCGCCAGCCTCGTCTGCCTGATGGGACTTCTGCGATGAGCAACGTGTGGTGGGTCGTCGTGGTCCTGGGCGTGATCACCGTCCTGGTCAAGGCCGCGGGTCCGGTGGCGCTGGGCAACTGGACACCGTCGGAGAAGGCCAAACGGGTGCTCACCCTGGTGTCGCCGGTCGTCCTGTCGGCACTGATCGCCGTGCAGGTCTTCACCAGCGGTCACCACTTCCAGCTCGACGAGCGGGCCGCGGGTCTGGGTGCCGCGTTCGTCGCCCTGCTGCTCAAGGCACCGCTGCTCGTCGTCGTGCTGGTCGCGGTGGCGGCGACGGCGGCCACGAGGGCGTTGTTCTGAGCACAGAACCGGCAGCGCACGGGGAAACCAGGTGAACGCACAGAAACCGGGGGCGATCGTTGTGCGAACGTCCATGGCCCGTCAGCACCACCCCCAATAGCGTCGAGAGGGTAGGACCAGCACCACCCACCTGTCCTGTTTGGACGAACAGGCTTGGAAGGATGCGATGGACTCCACCCTCACTCTGCCCGAGCTCTTCGCGGCCAGCCGCTCCCGCCACGGCGACCGGCCCGCGGTGAGCGACGACGACACCACCCTCACCTACGCCGAGCTGGACGCGCGCTCGGACCTGCTGGCGACCGTGTTGGCCGGCAAGGGAGTCCAGGTCGGCGACAACGTCGGCATCCTCCTCGACCGGGGCGCGCTGGTCGTGGTCGCCATGCTGGCGGTCGCGAAGGCGGGCGGCGCGTACCTGTCGATCGATGCGAACTACCCGGCGCAGCGCCGTGACGTGATGCTGCGCGACGGCGGCGTCAAGCTCGTGATCACCCGGCCGGGCACCCGGCTCCCGGACGGCGTCGAGGCGATCGAGTGGAGCCTCGACCGGGACGAGGACGCCACGCCGGTCAGCACTCAGCTCATCCCCGAGGACGCGGCGTGCGTGCTCTACACGTCCGGTTCGACGGGTGAGCCGAAGGGGATCGTGTTCGAGCACCGCAACATCGCGGCGCTCGCGGTCAACCCGAGCCTGCCCAAGCTCACCCAGGACGACAAGGTCGGGCAGATCTCCAGCGTGTCCTTCGACGGCATCACGCTGGAGGTGTGGTCGGCGCTCGCCGTCGGCGCCGAGGTCGTGGTGCTGCCGCGGATGGGCTCGATGCTGCCCACGGACCTGCAGCGGGAGCTCAAGCGCCGCAAGGTGTCCATGATGCTGGTCCCGGCGACGGTGCTCAACGAGGTGTGCCGGGTCGACCGCAACACGTTCGCCTCGCTCAAGCACCTGTGCAGCGGCGGCGACGTGATCCTGCCCGCGACGTGCCGGGCGATCCTGGGCGGCAAGTTCAAGGGCGACTTCTACAACCTCTACGGGCCGAGCGAGATCACGACGGCGGCGACGGCGTTCCAGATCACCGAGGTGCCCGACGACGCCGGTGCGATCCCGATCGGCACCGCGATCGACGGTTACGAGACCTACGTCGTGGACGAGGACAAGCAGCCGGTCCAGCGGGGCGAGGCGGGCGAGCTGCTCGTCGGCGGCATCGGCGTGGCCAGGGGCTACCTCGGTCCGGCGCACCTCACCGCGGAACGGTTCGTGCCCAGCCCGTTCGGTGCGGCCGGCACCCGCGTCTACGCGACCGGCGACCGGGTCAGGGAGAACGAGCAGGGGCAGCTGGAGTTCCTGGGCCGGCTGGACGGTCAGCACAAGATCCGGGGTCATCGGGTCGAGCCGGCCGAGGTGGAGCAGGGCATCTTCGCGCATCCGCAGGTGCGGCAGGCGGCGGTGATCGTCGAGGAGTTCGACGGCGACCGCAGGCTGGCGGCGTTCGTGGTGCCGTCGAGCGATGACCTGTCCACGGTGGAGCTGCGCGAGTTCGTCACCACGAAGCTCCCGCCGCACATGGTCCCGGCGTCGTTCACGGTGATCCAGCAGATGCCGCTCACGTCGAACGGCAAGCGCGACCGCGATGCGCTGGTCGAGCTGCGCAGCCGTGCGGTGCAGCGCATCGCGCGCCGGGTGGAGCCGGAGACCGACACCGAACGGTGGCTGGTCGCGTTGTGGGAACGGCTGCTGAACATCGAGGACGTGGGCGCGGAGGACGACTTCTTCGAGCTGGGCGGCCATTCGCTGCTCGCCTTCCGCGCGCGCAGCGCCATCGCGCGCGAGTTCGGCATCAAGGTCGACGCGGGTGTCCTGTTCGAGCACAGCACGCTGCGCGGCCTGGCCCGCGTGATCGAGGAGGCCAAGTGACGACGACGCAGATCGACCTCGGCGGCACCGACCTGTTCGCCAACGGTGACCCGATCGAGGCGTACAAGTGGTTGCGGCACAACGCCCCGGTGTACTGGAACCCGACGCCCGACGGCGGTTTCTGGGCGCTGACCAAGTACGACGACGTCGCAGAGGCGTACCTGAACACCGAGGTCTACAGCTCGGCCAAGGGCACCATGCTCGGCGGCTCGTACCGCAGCCAGACCGACACGGCGTCCGGGCAGATGCTGATCGCCACGGACGCGCCGCGCCACCAGCACCTGCGCCGGTCGGTGCACAACGCGGGCTTCAACCCGTTGAAGATGGACAAGGCCCGCGAGGGTGTCACGGCGACCGTCAACGCGGCGCTGGACAAGATGGTCGCGGACGGCGGTGGTGACTGGGCCACCGACATCTCGCTGGCGCTGCCGACCGGTGTGCTGCTCGGCACGATGGAGCTGCCGCTGGAGAAGGCGTCGATGCTGCAGCGGCTGACCCGCACGATGATCGGGTTCCGCGACAGCGAGTACCGCGGTGACGCGACCGCCGCGCAGACGCTGATCCGGGCGCAGGTCGACATCTTCGAGTTCTTCTACGACCTGATCCAGGAACGCCGGGAGAACCCCGGCGAGGACCTCATCAGCCTGCTGACGAAGGCCGAGGTCAACGGCGAGCCGATGAGCGAGTCGGAGATCCTCTACAACTGCATGAACGTCGCGGTTGGCGGCAACGAGACGACCGCGCACACCTCGTCGTACAGCATCATGACGTTCCTGGAGCACCCGGACGCCTACGACCGGCTGCTCGCGCACCCGGAGCTGCTGCCGACGGCGATGGAGGAGCTGTTCCGCTGGACCGCGACGAACACGTACGTGCAGCGGCACGTCACGCGCGACATCGTGATCCGCGGCCAGGAGGTCAAGGAGGGCGACGCGGTCACCCTGTGGAACTCCTCGGCCAACCGCGACGAGGACGTCTTCCCGGACGCCGACGTCTTCGACATCACCCGCAACCCCAACAAGCACCTCACGTTCGGTCTCGGCCGGCACCACTGCATCGGCGCCGTGGTGGCCAGGCTGGAGATGGAGCTGCTGCTGGGCGAGATGGTCAAGCGCGGGTTGCGGTTCCGGCTCGCCGGCGAGGTCGAGAAGCTGCACTCCAACTTCGCCCTCGGCATCCGGCACCTCCCGCTCGAGGTCTGGGCGTCGTGACCTGGTTCCCGGAGCCGGGAGACGGCGCGGCGCGACTGATCTGCTTCCCTTACGCGGGCGGGTCGGCGTCGGTGTTCCGCGACTGGGAACGGTCGGTGCCGCCAGGGGTCGAGGTCCTGGCGGCCCGGCTGCCCGGCCGCGCCGAACGGTGGCGCGAGGAGCCGTTCACGTCGCTGGAGCTGCTCGTGGACGCGCTGACCGAGCCGGTGAAGGCGCTGACCGACCGGCCGTTCGCGTTCTTCGGCCACAGCATGGGCGCGGTGCTCGCGTTCGAGCTGTCACGGCGGATGCGGCGGGAGCTCGGGGTCGAACCGGTGCACGTGTTCGTGGCGAGCTGCAACCCGCCGTTGCCCGACGTGCCGATGCCGGTGCTGGGCACGCTGGACGAGCCGGCGCTGCGGGCCAAGCTCGCCGATCTCGGGCTGGCCGAGGAGATCATGTCCGACGAGGACCTGATGGAGATGCTCCTCCCGCTGGTGCGCGCCGACCTGCGCATCGCGGACGGCTACCTGGACCGCGACGGCGAGCCGCTGACGTGCCCGCTCACCGCGTTCCACGGCAAGCGGGACCCGATGGTCAGCGCCGAGGACATGGCGCAGTGGTCCGTCGGCACGACCGGTCCGTTCCTGCTGCGGCAGGTCCAGGGCGCGCACCTGTTCTCCGACGACGGGTGGCGTGACGTGCTGACGGCGGTGTCGGACGAGCTGGGTGTCTTGGTGTGAGAAGGGATTGCGCAATGGACACGACCGTTGTGGTGAACGCCGAGGAGCAGTACTCGGTGTGGCCTGCGACCGCGCAGCCACCCGCGGGGTGGCGCGTGGTCGGTGAGCCGGGCACGCGGGCCGAGTGCCTCGCGCGCATCGACGAGCTGTGGACCGACATGCGGCCGCTCAGCCGTCGGTAGCGCTGTCACGCGACCGCGCGCATCGCCAGCCAGAGGTTGACACGGGCCTCGACCGAGCTCAGGGAGAGGCCCGTGACGCGCTCGATCTGCTCCAGCCGGTAGCGCACGGTGTTGCGGTGCACGAACAGCTCCTTGGCGGCCAGCTGCGGCGAACCACCGGTGGTGAGGAACACCTCCAGGGTGCGCATCAGCTGCCCGCCGTGTTCGGCGTCGAAGGCGAGCAGCGGCTGGAGCACCTTGCGCGCCACCTCGCGCACGGGCAGGTCGGGGTTCGACATGAGCAACCGCGGCATGTCGATCACCCGGCCCTCGTGCACGCCCGGTCCCCTGCCGACCGCCTCCTGCGCCTCCAGGAACGCCCACCGCAGCCCGTGCACTCCCCGGTAGGGCCCGCCGACGCCGACGGACGTGGCGCTCTTGGCGAGCAGGTGCGTGAGCTCGTGGGGTGACCGATCCCCTTCCAGCACAACGGCTTCGTACGGGCCGATGCGCGCGACCACCACGTCGGTGAGGTCGTCGAGCTCGACCGGTGCGTCGGTCACGAGCAGCACGCTGTGCGTCGCGGCCGGGTCGACGCCCGCCGCGGTGAGCCTGCGGGCCGCCTCGCTGGAGGAGATCGCCGACCGCACCAGGTCCTCGATCACCTGGCCGGTCAGCTCGCGGCGACCGGCCTTGAGCGCCTGCACGCGGGCGAGCTCCAGCCGGACCAGTCCGGCGACGTGACCGGCGAGGTCGTCAGCGAAGGACGTGCGGGCCGCGGCGAACAACGCGTGCGGCACGTCGGCGTTGATGGGCAGGAGCTGGGCGCCGTCCGCGTCGTCGGGCGGCCACCGGAAGCCCGGCGGTGAACTGGTGATCACCTGGTCGGGCAACCTGATCAGCGCACAGGGTTCGCCGGTCGCGCGGGTGAAGAGCGTCAGCAGCCCGTCGATGCCGTTGTCCGCCAAGGTGTCGAACATCGCGCGCCGCACATCGCGCAGCCGCTGTCCTGTCGTCAGGACAGGCGCACCTCCTTCGAGCACCTCAACCATGGTTCCCATCATGCACATCCGGGTTGGTGGCGGGTAGAGCACGCTCTACCACCAGAACTGCGGGAGGCCGGATGGAATCCGCCCGCGACGGCGTCGATGCTGGTCACGATCGTCGAAACGGAACGAAGGAAGACCATGGTGAAGCTGAAGTCCTTGACAGCGGGCGCGGTCCTGGCCGGCGCACTCGGTGCGACGGCGCTGGTGGGAGACGCGAACGCGATCGTGAACGGAAAGGACTCCACCGAGCGGTACGGGTTCATGGCGTCCATCCCGGTGTCCGTGCCGGAGCTCGGCGGCGTGCAGGGCGTCTGCGGTGCGTCGTTGATCCACCCGCGCTGGGTGGTGACGGCGGCGCACTGCGTCGACGCGGAGGGCACCGGCGGCGTTCCCGACGGGATCGTGCGGGTCGGCAGTCCACAAAGGACGTCCGGCGGCACCGTGCGCCGGATGGACCGCGTCGTGCGCCACCCCGGTTACCGGCTGGGCCAGCCGAACGTCAACGACATCGCGCTGATCCGGCTCGACCGCCCGGTGACGCAGCGGCCGATCCGCCTCGCCACGGCGCCCGGCACCGGCACCCCGACCAGGCTGCTCGGGTTCGGCACGACGCTGGACACCGTCGACATCACGAAGGCGCGGTTCGCGACCCGGCTGCAGGAGCTCGACACCCGCATCGGCGCGCCGGGCGAGTGCGCGCCCGGTTACGCCGACGCGACGCGGCTGTGCACCGTCAGCCGGAAGCCGGGCGCGATGGCGTGCGTCGGCGACTCGGGCGGCCCCCAGGTGCAGCGCGGCAAGCACGGCCGGTGGGAGCTGGTCGGCGTGACCTCGGGTCCCGGCGACGCGGACGCGGTCTGCGCGAACGGTCCCGGCCTGTACACCAGCGTGTCGGCGTACTCGCGCTGGATCAAGGCCACGATGCGCTGAGCACCACCCCGCCCCGACGCGGCACGGCCGCACACCATCCGTCGACAGTGGACACGGGAACGCTCGCACGCCCGTGAAGACCTCGCCAACGACAACCCGACATCGGCTGAACAACTGTGAACAGAACCGGAACGGATGGGCGCTTCACCGGTTCCCGAGGCGCCGGTCGTGGCACCGTCGGTGCCATGACCGGCGGCGACACCGTGGACGAACGGCGAACGGACCTGGGGCAGCGGTTCCACACCTGGATGGAGGTCGTGGTCCGCTGCCTGCCCTTCGGCCTGTCACGGCTGGTCCCGCCCAGCCTCCTCGGCTTCGCGCTGATCAACGGCTGCACGTTCGGCATCGACCTGCTGCTGCTCACGCTGTTCCGCTCGGGCCTGGGCTGGCCGGTGCCGGTGGCGTTCACCGTCGCGTACGTCATCGCGTTCGGCCTGAGCTTCGTGCTCAACCGGGCGCTGAACTTCCGCTCGCACGCCCCGGTCGGCCCGCAGGCGGGCCTGTACGCGGTGGCGGTCCTGGTCAACTACCTGGCGTTCATCCTGGGCGTCGGCAGCGCGCTGACCGCCCTCGGGATGCAGTACCAGCTGTCGCGGATCGTCGCCGGGGCGTGCGAGGCGGCGTTCATGTACAGCGTCATGCGGTGGGTCATCTTCCGCGACACCGAAGAGCGCTAGAACGCCTCACGCGGGCAGGGCGGCCAGCGAGAGGCTGTTGCCGTCCGGGTCGAGCACCTCGACGTGCCGCACGCCGTTGCCGTAGGTCTCCACCGGCTCGTGGGTGATGCCGTGGGCGGCGAACCGGGCCAGGAAGTCGTCGAAGTTGGTCACACCGAGTGTGACCATCGTGCCGCCGACCCGTGCGGCACGAACTTCGCGGGCGTCGACCACCACATGGGCGTTCTCCCCCACGTGCCAGAGGTGCTCCTGGCCGACCACCTCGTCGGCCGCACGCCCGAAGAAGGCCTCGTACCAGGTCAGCGACCTGTCCAGGTCCGTCACGCACATCACGCTGTAGAGATCCATCGGGGTCCCGCTCCTCTCGTCGGCAGAGGGTGGACCACCACGGGCCGGGAAACTGAGCGGAGCCCGGCCACCCCTTCCCACTGCCGCGACGAGCGCTACTGCAGGTAGCCCTCGACCTCGCCCACCGACCGGGCCTGCACCCCGTCGGGGTCCTCGCCGGTCGACCGCGCGGTCCGGCGCCGGCGCAGCAGGTCCCAGCACTGGTCGAGCGACTCCTCCAGCGCGCGCAGCCGGGCGTGCTCCTCGTCGCCGGAGATCTCGCCGGCCGCGAGCGCCTGCCGCAGCCGGTGCTCTTCGTCGACCAGCTCGTTGATGCGGCCCAGCACGTTCTCATCGGTCATGTTCACCACCTAAGCACGAACGGGTACCCCGGGCCCGTCACCGAGATGGAGGTCAACATGCAACCGATCCCGTTCGTTCCGTTCACGTGGCGCGACCCGTCCTGGTTCGGGCGGCAGGACGACGCGACCGACCTCGCTGACCGCCCCGACACCGGCCTGGTCGGCTACGAGGTGGAGGCCACCGACGGCGGCATCGGCAAGGTCGACGAGGACAACGCGAAGGTCCCGAACGACTGCCTGATGGTCGACACCGGGCCGTGGATCTTCGGGCACAAGGTCGTGCTGCCGATCGGCACCGTGCAGCGGGTCGACCACCGCGAGCGCAAGGTGTGGGTGGACCGCACCAAGCAGCAGATCAAGGACGCGCCCGAGTACGACGCGGACGCCGACTCCGACGACTACCGCAAGCGCACCGGCGACTACTACTCGGAGTCCTACCGGGCGATGCCGCCGATGTTGTAGGGGCGCTCAGCCCCGCGGCACGCGCACGACCAGTGACCGCTCGCGGTGCTGCTGCCACTCCACCAGCAACGCGCTGGCGTCGTCCTGCAGCCGGCCGTGCTGGTGGTCGAGCACCGTGTGCATCAGGCGCCGCAACGTCTCCGGCGCCGAGCACCCGTCGGCCTCGCGGCGGATGACGAAGTCCACGAACCGGCGCAACCCGAACTGCCGGCCGTGCTCGTCGCGGGCCTCGACGATGCCGTCGGTGTAGAACAGCAGGCGGTCACCGGGTTCGAGGCGCTCGTGGCACAGGCGCGGGGTCGTCGGCAGCTGGAAGCCCATCGGCGGGGCCGGTGGGCACCGCAGCTCCCGCAGCCGGCGGCCACCGCGGATCAGCAGCGGGGCGGGGTGGCCGCGGTTCACCCAGCTCAGCCGGCCGGTGCGGTAGTCGAGGCAGGCGAGCACACCGGTGGCGAACCGGCTGCCGCCGAACTGGGCGCCGATCACCTCGTCGACGGCGTTGCCGGTGGCCACCAGGCCGCTGCCCTCGCGCCGGTGCTTGCGGCTCGCGCCGGTCGCGAGCGCGACGGTGAGGCCGGCCGACTGGTCGTGACCCATCGCGTCGAAGATCGAGATGTGCACGGTGTCGCCGTCGATGGCGTAGTCGATCGCGTCGCCGCCGATCTCGTACGCGGGCTCCAGCACCGCCGAGAGCACCAGGCTGTCCGTGGCGAACGTGAGCGGTGGCATCAACGGCCACACGACCTCCGAGGCGACCGTCATCGGCCGTGACCGCACCAGCCGCGCGTAGGTGTCGCTGTGCGGCCGCTTGCTGACCACCATGAGCGCGACCAGCGAGGCGAGCGCCTGCAGCCGGTCCAGGGTGTCCACCGAGTCGTCCACGGCGACGGCGCCGAGCACGCCGATGCGTTCGGTGCCGTCCAGCAGCGGGATCCAGAAGTGGTGGCCGTGCTCGTGCCGCGTCTCGATCAGCGCGACCTCGCGGAACGCCCGGCCGGGCAGGCTGCCCTCCACCGACAGCGCCTGGCCGCCGGTCAGCGGGACCAGCGCCTCCTCTCGCAGGTCCACCACGAGGAACTCGAAGCGGGAGAGCCCCACCGCGTACTTCTCGACCAGCACCGGTACCTGCTCCAGCGTGGCCAGGTGGCTGGCCTGCAGCAGGTTCGCGAGCATGTCGAACGACGAGTCGGAAACCGCGCCCTCCTCCTCAGCAGACCGGCCGGTCAGGCCAGTGGAACCTCCGCACGGCCCAAGGCCTGCGACACGCTCGGCCGCACGTTCAGCACGTCCTCCAGCTCCAGCACCCGCAACGGCCGCAGCACCACGGCCGAGCTCGCGACCACGGCGAACGAGCCGCCGTCGCGCAGGCACCGATCCCGCTGGGCCAGCAGCAACCTGATCCCGCAGGCACCGAGGAAGTCCAGGCCGGTCAGGTCCAGCACCACCGGGGACGGCGGCCGGAGCACCTCGCCGAGCCGGTCGGACAGCTCGTCGGCGGTCGTCCAGTCCAGCTCACCCGCGACGCTGACGACGACCGCGGTACCCACGCATTCGCTCGTGACGCGGCAGGGGCTCCGGTCGTCGCTCTGCACGTGGAAACCTCCAGGTGGGCAGTGGTCCCCCGGCACGGGCCGGCTGCTGAACCCAAGGCCCACGACCGTAGCGCAGACCGTGTGCGCACGCGCCTCCGCGAACCGCTGAGCTGGAGGATCGCCCGGATGGCCCAGTGGAGGCAGCGTAGGATCGGTCTCCATGCGCAGGTCCGGTGTCACCGACGTGGTCGTCGGGATGAGCTCCAGCGACCACCTGTGCTGGCCCTTCGACGACTTCGGGGAGTTCAGGGCGCGTGCGACCGAGTTCCTCGTCGACGGGCTGGAGCACGGCCAGCGCGTCTGTTACGTGGCGCGCGGTGACGAACCGGAGCTGACCGGTCACCTGGCGTCGTCACCGGTGCTCGCAGCTGCGCTGCGGGACGGCTCGGCCGAGGTGGTGCCGCTCGAGTCGCGGTACCGCACCACGAGCACGGTGTCACCCGAGGACCAGGTCGCCGCCTACGCGGAGGCGACCCGCGTGGCGATCGGCGACGGCTTCACCGGCCTGCGGGTGGCCGCGGACGCCACAGCCCTGGTGGGCTCACCCGCCTCGCTCGACGCGTTCTGCCGCTACGAGCACCTCATCGACCGGTACATGACCGGGTCGCCGTTCTCCGCGATGTGCGCGTACCACCGCGTGGAGCTGGAGGACGGGGCCGTCGAGCAGCTCGCGTCGATGCACCCGGTCACCAACCCGCGCGGCGCCCCGTTCCGCCTGCACGCCACCGCCGACGGCATAGCGATCAACGGCGAGATCGACCGCGCGAGCCGCGACCTGCTGCCGCTGGCACTGCTGCGCGCCCAGCCGTCCCTCGACCGCGGCGAGCTGCGGGTCGACCTCACCAGACTGCGGTTCATCGACCACCACGGCCTGCTGGCCTTACACGGCTGCGCGCGTGCACACGACGCGACGCTCGTGCTGCGTTCGGAGAAGTCGGCACTCGCCCGCCTGGTGTCCATCCTGGAACTCGAAGACGTGGAGTGCGTCCGATGACGGGCTTCTACCACGAGAGCGCCTTCTACGGCTCGGACGACGACTTCCTGGCGCTGACCGTGCCGTTCGTGGAGGACGGCCTGCGCGCGGGCCAGCCGACGTTCGTGGCCTGCGCGGACCAGAACACGGCACTGCTGCGCGGCGCGCTGGGCCGCGACGACGCCGTCACCTACCTGCCCGGCACCGACCAGTACTCCCGCCCCTCCGCCGCCATCGCGAGCTACCGCGAGATCTGCGGCAAGCTCACCGCCGCCGGCGCGACCCGCATCCGCGTGGTCGGCGAGGTCCCCCACCCCGGCGTCGGCGTCCCGTGGGACTGGTGGGCCCGCTACGAGGCCGCCGTGAACCAGGCCTACGCCGAGTTCCCGCTGTGGGGCCTGTGCCCGTACGACACCAGGACCACCCCGGACTACGTCCTCACCGACGTGACCCGCACCCACCCCCACATCGCCACGGCGACCGACCGCCGCCCCAACCCCGACTTCGGCGCCACCCGGACCGCCCCCCTCCCGGACGTCCTCGAACAGGGCCGCCCCCTGCTCGAGCTCGTCGACCCGACCCCGGCCGAGGTGCGCTGCGCGGTCAGCGCGGCCATCAGCGCCGTCCACCTGGACGAGGACGGCGCACACGACGCCGTCTACGCGGCCAGCGAGATCATCACCAACGGCCTGACCCACGGCGTCGGACCGGTGCTCTTCCGGCTGTGGGCGGACGCGACCCGCGTGGTCCTCTCGACCACCGACCACGGTTCTGGTCCCGCCGATCCGCTCACCGGGCTGGTGCCGACCGAGGCGACGAAGACGGCGGGGCTCGGGTTGTGGATCCTGCACCGGACCTGCGACTACGTGTCGATGGGATGTTCGGAGGACGGGTTCACGGTGCGGGTGAGCGTGGGCTCCTGAGCCGGTCGGCCGACTCATCGTCGCCCGCGCGCAGGTACAGCGCGGCGGCTGTGGCGAGGTGCGCCGCTGCCCGTTCCGCATCGAGCTCGGCCATCAGCTCCACGGCGCGCGCCTGGAGCTGAACCGCGTCCGCCTGCTCCAGCAGCTCCACGGCGGACCTCAGCGCCGTCAGCGCCTCCTCAGGCCGGTCCACGGCGGCGAGCACGGTCGCCCTGGTGAGCTGCACGTTGCCGACGTTGCGCGGGTCGGCGTCCAGCTCCTCGAAGGCCGCCAGCGCCAGGCCGGCCTCGGCCAGCGCTCCCTCGTGGTCACCGCTGAGGTGCAACGCCTGCGCGATGGCATGCCGCTGGATCGCGGCACCGCGCGTCCGGCCGATCTCGGTGAAGATCCGCAGTGCCCGCCGCAGGTGCGGGACGGCCCGGTCGTGGTCGCCGCGGTCGCGGTGCAGCTTGCCGGTGAACTCGGCGACGGAGGCGGTCAGCCGCGGGTCGCCGCCCCGGTCCGCCAGCTCGGCCGCCTGCCTCAGCTCCTCCTCGGCGTCGTCGAACGAGCCCTGCTCGCTCAGCGCCCTGGCGAGCTGCGAACGCATCCGTGCCTCCGCGGCCGGGTCGCCGGCCGCCCGCGCCGCTGCCACGCCCAGCCGGGTCGTCGCGGTCCAGTCGCGGAGGTGCTTGCGGTTGAGGAAGTACGGCCACAGCGCCTCGCACAGCTGCCACACCTCGGCGAACAACTCGCGTTCGGACGCCATGGCCAGGACGCCGACGAGGTTGTGGCGTTCGGCGTCGAGCGCGGCGAACGCGGTCTTGCCCAGCTCCTGCGCCTTGGACCGGACGACGTCGTCGTGCGCGGCAAGCCTCATCCGGTCGCCCATCGCGGCGAGATCCGCCGCCGAGGCGAGGACGAGGTAGTGGCGGACCACCCGGCGCGCGGCCATCTCCCGGCCTTACGGGGTCAGGTTCTCCTCCGCCCTGCGCGCGGCGTGCCGGGCGCCGACCTCACCGAGCCGCACGCGACCGGCGAGCTCGTCCCACTCCAGCAGGTTCGCCCGCGTGAGTTCCTCCAGGACGTCCTCGGGACCGGGCATCAGCGCCGCGACGGCGCCGACCGACAGCTCACCACCGCGGTGGACGCCCAGCAGCGCCCACAGCCGACGCGCCTGCTGCGACAGGTCGTCGTGGGCGAAGTCGAACGCGGCGAGCACCACCGACTCCGGTTCGGCCGCCAGCGTGGCCGCGACGTCAGCCAGTGCCAGCGACGTCCGGCGGCGCAGCTTCGCCCCGACCAGGTTGAGCGCGAGCGGCAGACCGTCGCACAACGTCACCAGCCTGCGCGCGGCCTCGGCCTCGGCGTCGACGCGCTGCGCACCGCAGTGCTCGCGCAGCAGGGCGACGCCGTCGTCGAGCGGAAGTCGTTCGATCTGCACACGCACCGCCCCGTACTGGTGGAGCTCGTCCAGGTCGTGGTTGGACGTCACGGCCACGGCGCAGGTGTCGCCGTTCGGAAGCCACCGGACCACCTCCTCGGCGGTGGTGACGTGATCGACGACGATCAGCAGCCGCCTGTCGTGCAGGAGGCTGCGCAGCAGCCCGGTGAGCCGGCTGAGATCGGACGGCAACGGTTCGGAGACCCCGAGCGAACGCAGAAACCCTTCCACCACACCGGAAAGCTCGACACCGCCGCCCCGGCGGTGCTCGCGCAGGTCCGCGTAGAGCTGACCGTCCGGGAACGACTCCCTCGCCGCGTCGGCGAGCTTGCGCGCCAACGCGCTCTTGCCCGCGCCCGGCGGCCCGTCGAGCACCAGCAGCAGCGCCTTCCGCCGCGTGGCGCACAGCTCGACCAACTGCCGCAGCTCCGCGGTCCGGTCCACGAACAGCGCGGGCGCCGGCGGGCACTCCCACCGCACGACCTGGCTGCTCGCCACCCCCGAGAGACCGTTGGTCACCACGAAACCACCGTCACCCTCCCGTTGCGCACAGTGATCGAGAATGTACGCGACAGGCACGGCCGGTCAGGGCGGAACGGGGCAGAATTCCGGCGTGACCGCCACCGTCTCCGCCAAGCTCCTCTCCCTGCTCGGCACGTTCGACACCCGCCACCGCAGCCAGACCCTGAGCGCTATCGCACGCCGCAGCGGTCTGCCGGTCAGCACCACGCACCGGCTGCTGGCCGAGCTGGAGGCGTGGGGTGCGGTGCGGCGGCTCGCGGGTGGGGAGTACGTGATCGGGCGGCGGATCTGGCGGCTGGGGTTGCTGGCGGCGGGTGAGGTGGACCTGAGCCGGGTCGCGGAGCCGTTCCTGCACGACATCCACGCGGCGACGCGGGCGGTGGTGCACCTGGCGGTGCGGGAAGGGGTCGAGGTGCTGTACCTGGACCGGGTGTCCGGGCACGCGTCGGTGCCGATCGTGAGCACGACGGGCAGCAGGTTGCCGTTGCACACCACGGGGGTGGGCAAGGTGTTGCTCGCGCACGCGCCTGCGGAGGTGCAGGAGGAGGTGCTGGCGCATCGGCTGACGCGGTGCACGGCCTACACGATCGTCGAGCCGGGGCGGTTGCGGGCGCAGTTGCACCGGGTGCGGCGCGACGGGTACGCGCAGACGTTCGAGGAGATGACGCTCGGGGCGTGTTCGGTGGCGGTGCCGGTCGAGGTGGACGGGCGGGTCGTGGCGGCGCTGGGGATCGTGGTGCCGGACCTGCGCAACGTGCGGGGGCGGTTGGTGGCGGCGTTGCAGGTGGCGGCGCGCGGCATCGGGCGGGCGATGGGGTCGGGTTTCCACCCACCGGAAACCAGGCTTGGTTGATCGGCTCCCCGGCCTATTGACTTCGCGTCGTGGCAAGCGAACAGAGTCTTTTCATCGGCGGCGAAAGCGTTCCCGCGCTCGACGGCCGCACGACCGACGACCTCAACCCCTACACGGGTGAGGTCCACGCCGTTGTCGCCGCGGGCGGGCCGGCCGACGTCACGCGTGCCGTGGACGCGGCGCAGGAGGCGTTCGCGCGGTGGTCGGGGACGTCGCCGTCCACGCGGCGGGCGGTGCTGTTGCGTGCGGCCGACCTCCTCGAGGCCCGCGCGCCCGAGGTCGTGCGGCTCATGGCGGCCGAGGTCGGTGGTGTCGCCGGGTGGGCCGGTTTCAACGTGGGGCTGGCGGCCAACGTGCTGCGCGAGTCGGCGGCCGCGGTCACCCAGCCCGTCGGCGAGGTGCTCACGACCGAGACCGAGGGCCAGCTGTCGATGGCGATCCGCGAACCGCTCGGCGTCGTCGCCGCGTTCGCGCCGTGGAACGCGCCGATCATCCTCAGCACCCGCGCCGTCGCCGCACCGATCGCGGCGGGCAACACCGTGGTGCTCAAGCCGAGCGAGGACGCCCCGATCGCCGCCGGTCTGTTCATCGCCGGCGTGCTGCACGAGGCCGGTCTGCCCGCCGGTGTGCTCAACGTCGTCACCAACGCCCCCGCCGACGCCGCCGCCGTGGCCACCGCGCTGATCAGCGACCCGCGGGTGCGCGCCGTGAACTTCACCGGCTCCACGGAGGTCGGCCGGACCATCGGAACGCTGGCCGCCCAGCACCTCAAGCCCGCGGTGCTGGAGCTGGGCGGCAAGAACGCCCTGCTGGTGCTGGACGACGCCGACCTCGGCCACGCCGTGGACGCCGCGACGTTCGGCTCGTTCCACAACTCCGGCCAGATCTGCATGTCGACCGACCGCGTCCTCGTGCACCGGTCGATCGCCGAGGAGTTCACCGCCCGCCTCGCCGCCAAGGTCGCGTCGCTGCCCCACGGCGACCCCGCCGACCCCGGCACCGTCTTCGGCCCGGTCATCAACCCCCGCGCCGCGGCCCGCGTGTCCGCGCTCGTCGAGGAGGCGGTCGCCGCGGGTGCCCGCCGCCGCACGGAGGGCGACGGCCCGACCGTCCTGGACCGGGTGACGCCGGACATGCGGATCTTCCGCGAGGAGATCTTCGGCCCGGCCGTGGTCGTCGTCCCGGTCGCCGACGACGACGAGGCCGTCGCCATCGCCAACGACACCGAGCACGGCCTCACCGCCGGCATCCTCACCGAGGACACCCGCCGCGGCCTCGCGCTGGCCCGCCGCATCCGCACCGGCATCGTGCACGTCGGCAACCAGACCGTGGACGACGAGCCGCAGGCCCCGTTCGGCGGGGTGAAGTCCAGCGGGTACGGCAGGTTCGGCGGCCGGTGGGGCGTGGAGGCGTTCTCCGCGACCCGCTGGGTGACCATCGCCGCGGGGCCCGGTCACTTCCCGTACTAGACGAGTAAGTCCTAAGTCCGGGCGGTGCCTGAAGACGGACGAAGGGTGTTCAAGATCAGTTTGTGAGGACCGACCTGAACACCCTTCTGACCGCACTCTACGTCAAGATCGATGACCACCTCGGCAGGCCCATCCGGACAGGACGACCACCCCGGCTCACCGACTCCGAACTGCTCACTCGCTGTGGCCCAAGCGCTGCCCGGCATCCGATCCGAGGCACGCTGGTTGCGGTTCCTACCGCGCCACCTGCCTGGCGCTTTCACCTACCTGCCACAGCAATCCGGCTACAACAAGCGGCTGCGCACCGCGGTCCCACTGCTCAAACATGTCATCCGCATGCTCGCGCACGACACCGACCTGTGGACCGACGCGACCTGGGTGGTCGACTCGACCCCGGTCGAATGCGGCCGCTCCCGCGAGACCACCAAGCGCTCCGAACTGGCCGGCTGGGCCGGCTACGGCTACTGCTCGTCGCATTCACGGTTCTTCTGGGGCCTGCGCCTGCACCTGGTATGCACCCCGGCCGGCCTGCCGATCACCTGGGCCCTGGCCAACCCGAAGATCGACGAACGTCAGGTGCTGATGGCAATCCTGGACCACGACCCGTCCGTGCTGGCCGACCGGCCCGGTCTGCTGATCATCGCGGACAAGGGCTACGTCTCTCGGGAACTGGACGCGTTCCTGGCCGACCGCGGGGTCCAGTTACTGCGCCCGAATTACCGCAACCGCGCCCCGCACCCGGCCGAACACCTGCTCAAACCCGTTCGCCAGCTGATCGAGTCGGTCAACGACACACTCAAAGGCCAGCTCGACCTCGAACTGCACGACGGCCGCACCATCGACGGCGTCACCGCCCGCATCGCCCAACGCATCCTCGCCCTGACCGCCGCCATCTGGCACAACCGCGCCACCGGCCAGCCCATCACCCGCTCACTGATCGCCTACGACCACTGATCAGTTAGGACTTACTCGTCTAGGAGCCGCGTGGAGTCCGAGTCCGGGTGGGCCGGTGGAACACGGCGTGATCCGGCGGGTGGGCGTTGACCGCTCCAACGCCCGCCCGCCGCCTCGGCAACGAAGTGGTCGCTCGACGGCGAGCGCGCTTGCCACCGGCGGAGGTCAGGAGGTGCACTGTCACGCATGAGCGAACCGCACGGTCCGCAGTCGAAATCCACCTTCGGTCAGACGCTCCTGCGCCACCGGACGGCAGCCGGACTGTCGCAAGCGGCGCTGGCCCTGGCTTCGGGCATGAGCGTTCGGGCACTGAGGGACCTGGAGCACGGAAGGGCGGCCGCCGCGCAGGAGCGTTCGACCGAACTGCTGGCGGACGCCCTCGGACTGACCGGTGACGAGCGGGTGTCCTTCGTGGTGCTGGCGACGCAGAAGCGCCGTCGCTTCGCGCACGGGGAGAACAGGGCGATGCTGTACGCGTTGCCCGTCACGCCGAACGTGGTGGGCAGAGAGGATGAGCTCCGCCGCCTGTCCACGATGGCCGATGCGGGCGGCGTCGTGGTGGTCGCCGGCCCGCCGGGCGTGGGCAAGACCACGTTGGCGGTCGCGGCCGCGGACCACCTGATGTCCCGGTTCTCGGACGGCAGCCTTGCCCTGGACCTGCGTGGCGTCGGCAACCAGCCGATGAGCTCCAGCGTCGCTCTTGAACGCGTGCTGACGTCGCTGGGGGTGCCGCCGGGCCGCATACCCCCGACGCAAGGCGAACGCAGCTCGCTCTTCCGCACCCTGTTGCGGGATCGAAGCGTGCTGCTGATCCTGGACAACGCGATGGACGAAGCTCAGGTCAAGCCGTTGCTGGCCGGCAGCGAGCACAGTTTGACCATCGTGACCTGCCGTCGTGCCCTGGCGGGCCTGGAGTCGGCGCACCGGCTGCCGATCGACATGCTGACCACGGCGAACGCGGTGGACCTGCTCGCGTCGATCGTGGGCGATGACGTGGTCCGGTCCGAACCGGAGGCAGCGGATGAGCTCGTCTCCCTCTGCGGGAACCTGCCGCTGGCCGTGCGGATCGTGGGCAACCGACTGGCCACCCGGCGGTTCTCGTCGATCGCCTACCTGGTCGGACGAATGCGGGACCAGCGGAAGAGGCTGAACTCGTTGTCGGTGGGCGATCTGCACGTGCGGGCGGCTTTCGCGACGTCGCTCCAGTGGCTGGGAGAAGGTGAGCGCTCCGCTTTCCGGCGTCTCGCCATCATTCCCGGCGCTCACTTCGACGACGACCTCGCCGCGGTCGCGACCGGCACACCGGCGGACGAGATCGGCGCGGTGCTGGACTCGCTGGTCGAGATGTCGCTGATCAACGTCATCGGCGATCCCGTTCGACTTCAGTTCCACGATCTGGTCCGGCTGTTCGCGTACGAGTGCCGGCTCGACGAGGAACCGGAGGAGGAGCGGGACCGGCTCCGCGACGAGCTGTACGCCCATGTCCTCAGCCTGGGCACTGCCGCCGGCCGGCTCTTTCTCCCGACGGTGCGGGAGATCTCGGACGACTGTCCGTTCCGGTCGCAGCGGGAGGCAGAGGACTGGCTGGAAGAGAACGTCACGACGTGGTCCGAGGTGTGCAGGGAAGCCGTGCAGCTGGGCTGGCACGAACAGGTGTACGACTTCGTCTGGTCGTTGCACACCTACATGCCCGGCCGGGAGTACGGGTACGGCTGGAACAAGATCTTCGAGTGCGGACTCCAGGCGGCGCGAGCGCTCCGGGACCGCGTCAAAGAAGCCGAGATGCTCGCACTGATGGGCTGGACGCTGCACGCGTCCGCCGGTGAAAGCGACCGCGCGCTCAGCGTGCTCCACGAAGCACTGGCTCTCGCCCGGGAGATCGACCACCGGAGGATGGTCCTGGCGTCGCATTCAGCACTGGGGCTCACCTCGGCAGCGCTGGGGCGGCCGGCCGAAGCCGTCGAACACAGCAGACAGGCCTACCTCGTGTCGAAGGACCTCGGTTTCTTCGAGGAGCGCCTGTGGGCGACGCTGTCGTTCGGCACGTCGCTTCTGGCGGCGGGTGAGTTCCAGGAGGCTCTGGAGCTGCATAGCGCGTTGCTCGTCGAAACGAGGGATCGCAGTGATCAGACGAACCACGGCCTCGTGTCGAAGATGGAAGCGCACCTGCTCGCGCTGACGGGTGACTCCTTCGCCGGGCTGAACCGCTGGGAAGAGGCGGCGGAGTCCTACCGCGCGGCGCGGTCACAGCCGGGCATCGACCAGGCCCGCTACCGGAGTGAGGCAGAGCTGGCGCTCAGCGAGGGCGTCGCGTGGCGCAACGTGGGCGACGTCGACCGCGCACGCAGGTGCCTGACGTTCGCCCACGCCCGGTTGGACGGACCGGTCAACCAGTCGATGCGAGAACGCGTCGAAGCGGAGTTGGCGCTCCTGCCCGAGTGACCCGGGCGCACGGCTCACACCGCGGCGCGGCGGAGGCTGCCGATCGGTTCGTCACCTGGCGCGCACACCCCGGGTCTCGAAACGGAGTCCCTGGGAGGCCGGGTGCTAGGGCTGCTGGGCCGTGAGCCCGGCCTCGTGCGCCACGATCGCCGCCTGCACCCGGTTCTGCGCCCCGAGCCGGGTCAGGATGGCGCTCACGTGCCCCTTCACCGTGCCCTCCACCAGGTCCAGCCGCCGGGCGATCTGCGCGTTCGACAGCCCCTCCCCCAGCAACGCGAGCACGTCGCGTTCGCGTGCGGTCAGCGACTCGACCTGACCGCGCGCGGCGCCGACGCGGGAGGTGCGGAAGCGGGTGATCATGCGGGCGGCGACCTTGGGCGCGAGGTAGGCGCCGCCGGCGGCCAGTGCGTGCACGCCGGCGATGAGCTCGCGGGGGTCGCCGGACTTGAGCAGGAAACCGCGCGCGCCGCCGTCGAGGGCCTGTTCGAGGTAGGCGTCGTCGTTGAACGTCGTCAGCATCGCGACACCGAACCCGTGCCGCGCCAGCTCCTTCGCGGCGTGCAAGCCGTCCAGGCGGGGCATCCGCACGTCGAGCAGCACGACATCCGGGCGGTGCTTGAGCGCCAGGTCGACGGCCTCGTGCCCGTCGGCGGCCTCGGCGACCACCTCGATCGCCCCGTCGGCACCGAGGATGGCCCGCACGCCCGCGCGCACCATCGCCTCGTCGTCGGCGAGCAGTACGCGGATCACTGGTCCCCCGGATGTGGCAGCGTCGCGACCAGCTCGAACCTGCCCCCGTCGCGCGTGGTCCGCAGCGTACCCCCGGCCAGGCGCACCCGTTCGCGCAACGCGACCAGGCCCAGCCGGCTGCCCGTGCCGCGCCGCAGGCCGACGTCGTTGCCCGCCTCCACGACGGTCGTGGCGTCCGCAGTCGTGACGGCCAGCCGCAGCACCGAACGGGGCGCGTGCTTGGCGGCGTTCGTCAACGCCTCCTGCACGATCCGACACACGGTCGGCTCCACTGTGGACGGCAGCGGACCATCCGAAGTGAACTCCACGGCCAGCCCGGCCCGTCGCGCACCGTCCACGAGGTCCTGCACGCCACCGGCCGCGACCGGCTCGCCGTCGCGCAGCAGGAACACGAGGTCCGCCAGCCGTTCCGTGGCGCCGGCCGCCGACACCCGCAGCCGCGCGGCCGCTTCCCGGTGCTCCTCGGGCAGCGTCATCTCCAGCGCACCCGCCTGCAACGCCAGCAGGCTCAGCTCGTGGCCGAGCGTGTCATGCGCCTCGTGCGCGATCCGGGTGCGTTCCCGCAGGTGAGCGGCCTCGACGGTGGCGGCGGCGAGCGCGGCCTGCTGGTGCGCGACACGGCCGAGGAACCACGGCAGCGCCACGGCCAGCCCCACCACACCGAGCGCCAGGAACCCCGCCGCGCCGCTCAGCAGGAACAGCGCGGCCGGCCACGCGGACGCGGTGCGCCGCCCCAGGAGGAACGACACCGCGAACAGCGGCACCACGACCGCACCCGTCCACGGCGGCACGTTGTCGTGCATTGCGAACGACACGGCCACCGCCGCCGCCACGCACGCCGCGAGCGCCGCGGCCGCCTTCACCGACGCCACCGCACGACCGCCACACCGATGTTCATCACGCTGGACACGCCCAACCACACCACAAGCGGCAGTGAATAGTGCGCCAGTTGGAAGAACGTGATGTCGCGCCCGCCGCCGTACAGCAACCCGGTCATCGCCGGCAACGCCACCAGCACCCCCAGCGGCACGAACCGCACCACCTGCCACGCCTTGTGGAACCGCCGCGGCCGCCGCAACGCGCGGATGGTCAGCCCCAGCGACGACAACGTCAGCGCCGCCAGCACCAGGTCGATCGCCAGCCGCGGTGACGACGGCTCCGGCGGCACCGCGCCGTCGAGCAGGTCGGCGATACCGTCCTCCAGCCCCGACGTGCCCTCGTTGCCGAACCCGACGCCGCTGTTGGTCATGACCGCGATGCCGTACCCCGACTTCGTCAGCAGCTGCCCGGCCGTCCCGGTGAACCAGATGCCGCTGTGCCGCAACGACCCCCGCTCGTCGGCCGTCCAGCCCAGGCCGTCCCGCGGTGCCAGCGCCTGCTGCGCCGCCAGCCACCTCGCCATGTCCGCGGCGGTGCTGATCACGCCGTCGGACCCGGCGACGAACCGGTGCGGCTCGGCCGCCGCGACCGACACCCCGTAGGCGTAGACGTGGCCCTCCCGGTAGTCGGACGGCAGGTCGCGCGGCGTCACGTCGATCGCGACCGTCTCGTTCATGCCCAGCGGCTCGAAGATGTGCTTTTTCAGGTATGCGTTGAAGTTCTCGCCCGACACGACCTCCACCAGCCGCCCGGCCACGTGGTAGTTCGTGTTGGTGTACCGGTTCTGCACGCCGGGATCGGCCGCGAGCGTCGCCTGCCTGGCCCGTTGTACCGCCTCCGCGGGCGTGTTCGGCTGCGGCAGGCTCTTCTCCGGCAACGTCCGGTCGGTGATGCCCGAGGTGTGGTTCAGCAGGTGCCGCACGGTGATCCGCTCACCGCGCGGGTCCGCGACCTCGAAGTCGGGCAGGTAGGTGCGGACCGGCCGGTCCAGGTCGAGTTCGCCCGCGTCGGCGAGCTGCCGCACGGCCAGCGCGGTGAACGACTTGCTGACCGACGCGATCGCCATCTTCGTGTGCTCGGTGACCGGCGCGCCGGACGAGTCGTGGCCGTAGCCCTTGGCGGTGATCACCTGATCGCCCTTGGTGATCGCGACCGCGACACCCGGATACCCGGCCTCCGCGCGGTAGGAGGAGACATAACCGTCCACCGCGGACACATCAGGGGGTGAGAGGAGGGCGGCGACCAGGCCGATCGCCCAGATGCTGTTCATGGTCGCAACGGTAGGAAGCGCGGAGCGCCGGCACCCGACCCGGAAGACAGGGCGGACCCCCGACGAAAGTCGGGGGTCCGCGCCGGTACGAGCGGGAGGTCAGTGACCCGCGGCCAGCTCCGCCGCCAGCCGCTCGTCACCGCTCTGCTCCTTCAGCGGCTTCTCCTTGATGAACAGCACCGCGAGCAGCGCCAGCACCGCGAACGGCGCGCCCACCAGGAAGATCTCGGCCGTGGCGGTCGCGTAGATCTCGGCGATGACGGCCTTGACCTCCGGCGGCAGCACGGTGATGTCCGGCACCGCGTTCTCGCCACCGGCGGCGGCGATCGGGCCGAACTTCTCCTCGGTCAGCGACGTGACCTTGTTGGCCAGCACCGCGCCCAGCGCCGAGACGCCGATCGCGCCGCCCAGGGAGCGGAAGAACGTCAGCGTGGACGTGGTGGCGCCCAGGTCGCGGGCGGGCACGTCGTTCTGGGCGGCCAGCACCAGGTTCTGCATCAGCAGGCCGACGCCGACACCGAGCACGAACATGTCCACGCCCACCATGAAGACGGTGGTCTGGGCGGTGATCGTGGACAGCAGCAGCATGCCGCCGACCATGATGACGCCGCCGGCGACCAGGAACGCCTTCCACCGGCCGTACCTGGTGATCAGCTGACCGGCCACGGTGGACGACACCAGCAGGCCGAAGATCAGCGGCAGGCCGAGCAGACCCGCCTGGGTGGGGGTCTTGCCGAGGGAGAGCTGGAAGTACTGCGACAGGAAGACCGTGCCGCCGAACATCGCCACACCGACCAGCGCGCTCGCGAGGGTGGTCAGGCCGACCGTGCGGTTGCGGAAGATCGAGAGCGGGATGATCGGGTCGTGGGCGCGGGACTCGACCCACACCGCGGCGACGAGGAGCACCACGCCGAGCGAGACGAGCAGGGCGGTCCAGCCGGAGGCCCACTCGAACTTCTGGCCGGCTAGCGACGACCAGACCAGCAGCGTCGACACGCCGGACACGATGAGGAACGCGCCCAGGTAGTCGATCTTCGTGTTCTCGTTGCGCACGACCGGGAGGTGCAGGGTGCGCTGCAGCAGCCAGATCGCGGCCAGCGTGAACGGGACGCCGATGAAGAAGCACCAGCGCCAGCCCAGCCACGAGGTGTCCACCAGCAGGCCGCCGATCAGCGGTCCGGCGACGGTGCCGACACCGAACACGGCGCCGAACAGGCCGGAGTAGCGGCCGAGCTCGCGCGGCGGGATCATCGCGGCCATCACGATCGTCGCGAGTGCCGTCACGCCGCCGGCGCCGAGGCCCTGCACGACGCGGCTGACGATGAGCATCTCGATGTTCTGCGAGAAGCCCGCGATCAGGGAGCCGACGACGAACAGGCTGAGCGAGGCCTGGATGAGCAGCTTGCGGCTGTAGAGGTCGGCGAGCTTGCCCCACAGCGGCACGGTCGCGGTCATCGCGAGCAGCTCGACGGTGACGATCCAGGCGAAGATCGACTGCGAGCCCTTGAGGTCGGCGACGATGCGCGGCAGCGCGTTCGAGACGATGGTGCTGGCCAGGATCGACACGAACATGCCCAGCATGAGGCCGGACATGGCCTGCAGGACGTCGCGTTTCGAGTGGACTGGTCTGGGCGCTTCGGTTTCGGTGCTCATGAGGGTCCCCCTTCGTGGTGGTGCGGTGCGTGAGCCAGTCCGGCGCCGATCAGGTCGAGTGCCTCGCTGAACAGGTCGCCCAGGGCGACGTTGTCGTCGCCGGCCCAGCGCGACACCGAACAGCGGAACGCCGCCGTCGCCGCGGACACGAGCAGCCACGGGTACAGGTGGTCGGCCGGCAGCCCGGCCCGTTCCGCCACGGCGGCGCTGAGCAGCTGCTCGGCCTCCGCGCTGCTCGCGAACGCGCGCACCAGCAGGTCCGGGCGCTGCATCAGCACGTTCTTGCGCAACAGCCACAGGTCGCGGGCGTTGTTCAGCTCGTCGTCGATCTCCGCGAGCACGGCGGCGCGGAACGCCTCGAAGGGCGTGCCGGCGGCCACCGCCAGGACCCGCCCGGCGATGCGCGGCCCCGACTCCGGGTCCGCGCCGATCAGCGCGTCGTCCTTGCTCGCGAAGTAGTTGAAGAAGGTGCGCACCGAGACGTCGGCCTCGGCGGCGATCTCCTCCACGGTGACGTGGTCGAAGCCCTTCTCGGCGGACAGGCGCAGCGTCGCCCGCTCCAGCGCCGCACGCGTGCGGCGCTTCTTGCGGTCGCGCAGGCTCTCCCCCGACTGGTTCACGGGTGAACAGTACACGAGAGTTTTGCAGTCACTGCAACTTTGCAGTGTGTGAAGAACGTCGCTCCGCGTGCTCGGTCACGACCAGGGCGACTGGGGCCGCTCCTGCAGCTCGCCGTCGAGGTACAGGTCGACCTTCTCGCTGTAGAAGCACGCCAGCCCGGCCACCTTCTGGCTCTCCGGCAGCGGCGTGCGGTAGATCCACACGAGGTCCTCGTGCAGCACACCGCCGACCTCGACCGACCAGTACGTCGCCGTGCCCTTGTACGGGCACCGCGTCTGCGTGTCCGAGGGCCGGAGCAGGTCGAACCGGACGTCACTCAACGGCAGGTAGTACCTCGGCGGCAACCCGGTTTCGAAGAGGACGCGCGGCTGGGAGGACGCGGCCAGCGTCACGCCGTCCAGCGCCACCCGCACGTGCCGCGAGCTGCCCAGCACGTCGACGCGCGTGTACGGGTCGCGCGGGTGGACGTAGATCGGCTCGTCCTCCTCCAGCCACTCGTCCATCGCCGCGAACTCGAACCGCACGAGGTCCCGCAGCTCCTCGATCGGCGAGCCGGGGTACGTCAGCGCGGCCCCCTCGGCGACGCCCCCGCTGGTCACGACGTCGTGCACCACGCCCTCGCCCCTGCTGGGCGAGTGCCTGGTCTCCCCCGTCGGCTTCAGCTCGGCGCGCACCGACGCCAGCGGCAGGTAGTAGGCCGGGTAATACGGGATCTCCCAGACCAGGCGTGGCGCGGTCGTGTCAGCGACCAGATCGCCACCGGAGTACGTGCGGACCCGCTTCGCCGAGTGCTCCACGCGCACGCGGCCACGCTGCTCGTTGCCCATGCTCCAAGACAACACGGCGCGATCGAGCCCTGTTCCACGGCAACTGCCCACGCTCGGTGAAAATCCCCCGACCGGGGATCACCTGTTGGGGTACAACGGGTGTGAATTCCCCTTCGGGGCGCTTTGGGGGTCAACGACCGTGCTTACGCTCCTCGCATGCCGGAGGAAACCGACAATCCCGCTCCGACACCCCCTGCCGCACCGGCCGGGCCGGTCGTCATGGGCACGCCGATCCACGACCAGATCGCCGCGCAGCTCGGAGTTCGCCAAAAGCATCGCCGACCCGACTGAGCCCGGCTATGAATGGCTCCTCTGGCTGCAGGAGGGGGAGCTATGCGTGTCGTGGTGCTGGGGGCCGTCGTGGCGTTCGTCGTCGCACTCGCGCCACCCGCGGTGGCGTCGGTGCCGTCGATCACCTGGCAGGCGTGCGGACCGGAGCACCCCGGCTTCGAGTGCGCGCAGATCGAGGTGCCGCTGGACCACGACCACCCGCGCGGCGCCACGACGACGCTCGCGCTGACCCGGCTGCCGGCGCCGGACCGGGCGCGGCGGATCGGGTCGCTGCTGTTCAACCCCGGCGGGCCCGGTGCGTCCGGCCTCGACTACACGTGGGCGTGGGCCGCCCGGATGTCGGCGGGCACGCAGGGGCGCTTCGACGTCGTCGGGTTCGACCCGCGCGGCATCGGCCGGTCCGGCCCGCTGCGCTGCTTCGCCACCGAGCAGGAGCGCGCCGAGTACCTGGCGGACCTCCCGCTGTTCCCGTACCGGCCGGAGGCGGAGCGGCCGTTCTTCGACAGGTTCCGCGCTCTCGCGCAGAAGTGCGACCAGCCGATCGCACGGCACATGAGCACCGGCGACGTCGCACGGGACATGGAGCTGCTCCGCCGTGCGCTGGGCGACCGCAAACTCACCTACTTCGGCCACTCGTACGGTTCGTACCTCGGCACGACCTACGCGAACCTGTTCCCGGACAACGTCCGCGCGATCGCGATCGACGGCGTGCTGGACCCGGAGCGGTACTCGCGCGGCCGCCAGATCGAGTCGGACCGGGTCGCCGGACGGGAGGTCCTCGACGAGTTCTTCCGCCTCTGCGACGAGGCCGCCTGTCCGCTCGGACCGCACTCCCGGCAACGGTACGAGGCGCTGCTGGCGTCGGCACGCACCAAGCCGGTCCAGCTCGGTACCGAGGTGTGGACCTACGACCAGGTCGTGAGCTACGCACGCCTGACGGGCTACGCCTCGGAGCTGTGGACGGACATCGCGACCACGCTGGACCAGCTGGCCGACGCCGTCGCGAACCCGGTGGCCACCACGGTAACCACGACGACGGCGGCTCCGGCGTACGACAACATGTTCGACGCGAACCTCGGCAACACGTGCGCGGACATCGAGTTCCCGCGCGAGTTCGGTACGTACCGCGCCATCGGGCGTTATGCGCAGGCCGGCTCCGAGTTCGGCCCGTACTGGTGGTGGACGAACTCCGCGTGCGCGGACTGGCCCGTGAACGAGGACCGCTACACGGGCCCGTGGAACGCCCGCACGTCCGCACCGGTACTGGTGGTGGGCGGCTACTTCGACGGCGGAACGGACTACCGCGGCGCACAGGCCGTGGCACGGCAACTGCCCAACAGCCGCCTGCTGTCGTACGCCGGCTGGGGGCACGTGTCGTGGCGCCGCAGCCAGTGCGCGGCCGACCACATCCACGCCTACCTGCTGGCCGGAACGCTGCCCGCGCCCGGAACCGTGTGCCCGGCGAACCCCAGCCCGTTCCAGGCGCCCGCGAGCCCGGTGGCCGGTGACGACTTCCGGCGCTACCCGCACACCGCCGCCGCGCGGTAGGAAGAGCGCTTCGGCCGACACGAGGGGACCTGTCGATGCGGGCAACCGCGCCCGCGGCGCTCGTGGTCACGGTCTGTGGAAGGCGGTCCGCAACCGGTTCCGGCGCTTGTGTTCGATCCCGTGACCCACAAGCGCCGCAACGTTGTCGAACGCTGCTTCGACCGGCTCAAGCGGTTCCGGGCGATCGCCACCCGCTGCGCAAGACCGCCCTGTCCCACAAGCCATGATCGACCTGGCCGTCCTCACGCTCCGGCTTCGCAGACGGGCCCCAGTTCCTGCACCAGTTCGACCGCCGCCCGCGCCGGATCGTGGCCGAAGCGGCTGCCGAACGCGTCGTGCACGCGCCACCCCGCGTGGGTGAGCGCACGCCAGCGAGCGAGATGTGCCGGTGCCCCTTCGGGATGCGGGCGCGTCTCCACCGCCACGGCGTGCTCTTTCGCGCCGACGACGAGGTCGACGCGCCACTGCCCGACCGGATGTCCCGTGCGGACGGTGGCGCCCGCGGTCCGCAGCTCCTGGGCCAGCCGTGCGGTCCAGTCGTCGTCCGGTTCGGTGCCCTCGGTCTCGGTCGGCGGCAGCTCGGCGTGCCTGAGGTACTCGCCGACCAGGCCCGGCGGCTGCCGCACCGAGGTGATGACGTGCACGAGCTTGCGGGCGCGCGTGGTCAGCACGGCGAGCAGGTTGCGGTCGTTCACGAACCGCCACCCGGCCGGTTTCCCGTCCGCGGTCAGGCTGATCACGACCTCGTCGAACTCGCTGCCCTGCACGTCGTGCACGGTGCCGACCCGCACGCCGCCGGAGGTGATCTCGTCGAGCGACAGCTCGTTCAGCACCGCCTCCTCCAGCTCGTCGGCCTGCGCGCGGAACGGCGTGACCACGCCGATCGACCGCACCCCGGCCGCGACGCGCTTGCGCAGGTGCGCGAGGACCGCGTCGACCTCGGCCTGGTTCACGCCCTTCGCGTCGCGCTCGCCGGCCACGTGCTCGGTGTCGATGCAGTCGACGTCCGCGATCGCCGGGTGTGTGGTGAGCAGGGCGATCCTGCCCTCGTAGAACCGGGTGGCGGCGAAGCCGATCAGGTGCGGCGCGCACCGGTGGTGCTCGTCGAGCCAGTGCACGCCCGCCGCGGCGGCACCGGCGTCGAACAGGCTCACCTTCGGCACGTCGAGCCGGTCGCGCAGGTCCGCGGTGCCCTCCGCGTCGACCGCCGCCTGCACGGTCTGGTCGCTGACGAACGACACGTGCCGCAGCTGCCGCGGGTCCCCGCCGATGACGGCGGACCGGCCGCGCAGCAACGCCGGTCCGGCGAGCGGCTGGTCGACGTGGCTGGCCTCGTCGATGACGACCAGGTCGAACATGCCCGGCACGGGCGGCAGGATGTCCTCGACGTCGGCGAGCGTGCCGACCCACAGCGGCAACGCCGACACCAGGTGCCTGCTGTCGATCTCCGCGAGCCCCCGCCTGCGGGCCGCGCGGCCGGAGCGCAGCGCCGTCGCCAGCGCCGCGACCGCCCTGGCCGCGCCGTCACCCCTGCGGCCGACGGCGTACTCCCCGAGGTAGCCGGCGGTGGCCGCACGGCCGCGTGCGTCGAGTTCGGCGAGCAACGGGCGCAGCTCGGCGAACGTCGTGCCCTCCCGTGCCGCGACCCGCACCGCCGCGGCGGTCTGCTCGGCCGCCTCGACCGCGGCTTTCAGGTCCTCTGTGGACACTTGACCCGCACCGGTCAGCCGCCGTGCCCTGGACAGCGCGCGGTTCGTGCGGAACCCGCCCAGGAACCCGGTGCGCGGCGTCAGCAACCCGTACAACTCAACGAAGTCCGTGTCCGCCTCGAACGCTTTCGGTGCCACGGAACGATGTCCGGCCATCAGTGCGTTGTGCTTGCGTGCCTGTGCTGCCAGTTCCTCGTCCACGAGCGCGTTCGTGACGGCCCGCTCGACGCGCACGATCGCCGCGTCGGCCTCCCGCCGCTCGCGGTCGAGCGACTCGACCCGGTCCGGCTTGCCGAACGTGGCGGACAGCCCGTCGCCGAGTTCCCGGGCCATCGCCTGGCGCAGCTCGGAGTCGCCGAACAGCACCGGCACCGGCCCGCCCGCCTTGCGCAGCGCGGCACCGAGCACGTCGGCGGCGTTGCGCGTGCGGCTGGCCAGCAGCACCGACTTCCCCGCCGCCACCGCGTCCAGCGCGAGCGCGGCGAGCGTGTGCGTCTTGCCGGCCCCCGGCGGCCCGCCGACGACGGTGATCCGCGCCCGCCGGGCGTGCTCGACCGCCTGCTGCTGGCTGTGGCTGAGCGGCAGCACCGGCCTGACCGGCTCGTACCGGTCCACGACGGCGTCCCCGCCCCCGTAGAGCGCCGCGAACGCCGTCTCCTCGATGCCCTCCTTCGCCGCCCAGGCGTACAGCGCCGCACCGTGCTCGGTGCTGACCACCGGCTCACCGGCGTGCAGCCCCGCGCCCACGGCCACGACGAGCTCACTGCCCGAGATCAGCGTCGCGGGAGGCTCGTGCACCACCGGCACGTCGCGGAACCCGGCCGCCGCCAGCGTCGCCGTGATCCACTGCTCGGTCGGCGCGAGCGCGACCTCCCGTTCGGCGGCCTTGGCCTGGTCCTCGATCAACGGGAACACGGCGGTGTCACCGGCCACGTGGAAGGCGCAGTTGGACCTGAGCCCTTGGTGCAGCCGCACCGGCCGCGAGACCAGCGGCAGGCACACCCGCCGCCGCTGCCCGCCGATCTGCGCCGGACCGGTGAGGAACGCCCAGCTCACCCGCAGCAGCCGGTCCTCCTGGTGCAGGGCGTCGTACGCGGCGAGCCGCCGGACCTGCTCCTGCGCCTGTTTCGGCACGGTCCAGGTGATCGGCGTCCACCTCTCACCCGTCTGCACCGCCGTGATCGCCCGCCACGCCGCCTCGTGGTCGCCCAGCCAGAGCAGGCCGGCCGACTTGCGGAGGTCGAGCTGGGACTTCTGCGGCTGCTCGGCGGCACTGAGCCGGGCCAGGGTGCGCAGGACGGCGGGCACGTTCACGCGCACATCGTGCCATCGCGAGGATGGCACGATGTGCGCGTTGGCCGGCAGACCGGTCGACGGACCGGTCGGCCGACGACCTGCGACTTCCGTCGGGTTCGCGTCGCGTCACGCGGCTCAGCCGGCGAGCGCGAACAGCTCCTCCGGCCGGCCGGAGGACTTGAGCACGGCGATCGACTGCTTCTCCAGCTGGCGGATCCGCTCGCGGGTCAGCCCGAGCTCGTCGGCGACCTCCTGGAGCGTCCGCTCACGGCCGTCCTCCAGGCCGAAGCGCAGCCGCATGATCCGGCCCTGGCGTTCGGGCAGGACCTCCAGCAGGGACCGCACGCCCTCCACGAACTCCTGCTGCTCCACCAGGTCCGGCGCCGAGACGCCGTCGGAGTCCTGGATCAGGTCGCCCAGCACCGAGTCGCCCTCGGAGCCGACCGGCGTCTCCAGCGACACGCACGTGCGGGCCGCGTCGCGCAGGTCCTGCACGCGCTGCGGCGACACCTTGGCGTGCGCGGCGATCTCCTCCACGGTGGCCTCACGGCCGAACTCCGCGGAGAGCTTCTGCCCGACGCGGTTGAGCTTGTTGACCTCTTCCACGACGTGCACCGGCAGGCGGACGGTACGGGTCTGGTCGGCCAGACCGCGTTCGATCGCCTGGCGGATCCACCACATCGCGTAGGTGGAGAACTTGTAGCCCTTGGCGTAGTCGAACTTCTCGACCGCGCGGATCAGGCCGAGGTTGCCCTCCTGCACGACGTCCAGGAACGGCAGGCCGCGGAACGAGTGCTTCTTCGCGACCGACACGACCAGGCGCAGGTTCGCGCGGATCATGTGGTCCTTGGCGCGCTCACCCTCGGCCACCAGCCGCCGCAGCAGCCGCTTGTCGCGGGTGGTGTCGCCGGAGCTCAGCAACTGCTCGGCATAAAGGCCGACCTCGATCGCCTTCGCGAGCACGACCTCTTCCGAGGCGCTGAGCAGCGGCGTGCCGCCCACGTCGCGCAGGTACTGGCCGACCAGGTCCGCGTCCTGCTGTCCGGACGCGCGGTTCTTCAGTTCTGCAGGCATGACAGATCCCCCGTTTCCGATTGGCAGGTGGTTCGCGGGCCTCGCGTGCTCGTGTCGGGACGAGCTCGCCGTCTTCCGCTCCAGCGGCGGTCACGAACACCGCCGCCCCTGGTGTAACGGTTCAGACCGCCAGGTCATTCCGCGGTTTCGCCTGTGACCTCAACCTCACCCGCGTGATCGCGTGGTGTTCCACGCGCCTGACCTCGATGCGCCATCCCGAGACGTGCACCACGTCACCGGGCTCCTCCGGGATCCTCCCGAGGAGCACCAGCACAAGACCCGCGATCGTCGCGTAGTCGCCGTCCGGTGCGTCCGGCAGCTCCACCCCGACGTCAACGAGGTCGTGCACCGGAAAAGTTCCCGGCAGGACGATCGAGCCGTCCGCCTCCTTGCGGACGTCCGCTACGTCCCGGTCCGTCTCGTCGTAGATCTCACCGACGACCTCCTCGAGCAGGTCTTCCAGGGCCACGATGCCGCCGATCGCGCCGTGCTCGTCCACCACGAGCGCGAGCTGTTCGCGCTCGGCCTTCATGCGGCGCAACGCGACGGTGACGCGCAGCGAGTCCGGCAGCATCACCGCGGGCCGGGCGACGTCCTTCAACGCCGCCGTGTCCTCCAGCACATCGCGCAGGTGCACGATGCCGATCACGTCGTCCAGGTGCCCGTCACGAACCACCGGGGCCCGTGAGTGGCCGGACTGGGCCAGGGTTTCCCGTGCCGCGGGGATGGTCAAACTCGCATCGAGCACAACGACCTGCCGGCGGGGCACCAGCACCTCGCGCAGCCGCCGGTCGTGGATCTCCAGCGCACCCGTCATGATCTCGCGTTGTTCCGGGTTCAGGTGCTTCTGGACGGCGACGAGCTCACGCAGTTCATCGGCGGACATCTGTTCCTCGTCGGCGTTCGGATCGCCGCCGAACACCCGCACGACGAGGTCGGTCGACTTGCTGAGCAGCCACACCGCCGGACGTGAGATGGCCGACAGCACGTCCAGCGGCCGCGCGATGATCTTCGACCAGCGCACCGCGTACTGCATGGCCAGCCGCTTGGGCGCGAGCTCGCCGAACACCAGCGTGAAGAACGTCAGCACGACCGTGACCAGCGCGATCGCCACGCCGTCCGCCCAGCTGCCGAGGAACTCCAGTGCGGGCACCAGCGGCTGTGCGAGCGACACCGCCGCGGTCGCCGACGCCAGAAAGCCCGACAGCGTGATGCCGATCTGGATGGTCGCGAAGAACCTGTTCGGATCACGTGCGAGCCGCACGAGCGTGTGGTGCCCATCGCGCTCCAGCGACCGCAGCTGACCTTCACGCAGCGACACCAACGCCATCTCGCTGCCGGCGAAAGCCGCGTTGAGCAACACCAGCACCCCGACCAGCGCGAGGTCGAACCCGAACCCGTCCATGCGTTTGGGTTAGCACCCGCGGTGGTATTTCGCGACCTGACGGCCGTCTTGAGCATCCAGGAGGCCAGTGGCGTGAACGGGGTGGATCGAGATGGACGCTCCCGAGGTGCTCCGCACCTCAGCGCGATATCCCTTGCCCGACTCCGACCCGGATCTGGCGGAACTGCGCTCATGGGCAGCGACGTTGCTGCACGACGTGTCGGAGGACATCCGGCTCGACGTGCTGCTCGTGTGCACTGAACTGGCAAGCAACGCGTACGAACACGCAGACGGGCCACGGACCGTGCGGCTGGCACGTGTGGCCGAGATCATTCGAATCGAAGTCGATGACGGCACACCCGCCACGCTTCCTCAGCTCGGGGTGTCGCGGATCTCCGACTCGCGTGGCCGTGGTCTCGTCCTGGTCGCGCACCTCTCCCGGTGCTGGGGCACCCGCGAGGCCGCTGACGGCAAGACGGTGTGGGCGGAGATCAGCGCTTAGCCCGACCGCATGGTTCGGCCGTGCGTTTCGCACGGAGAAGTCGTGACATCGCGCGGATGGATGTTGCCGGGCGTCGGTTCGACGCTCAACGCATGACAACGACGACAACTCCCGCGTTCCGGCCGTTGGTGCGGCACGGCCTCGAAATGCTCGCGGCGATGCTGCTGGGGATGGCCCTCCTGGGACCGCTCTGGGCGCCGGACTCGATCGAGCTCACCGCCCTGTGGATGACGGTCTCGATGTCCGTGCCGATGGCGCTGTGGATGCGCTACCGCGGTCACGGGCGTGTGGTGGAGATGTGCGCCGCGATGGCGGTGCCGTACCTCGTGCTGCTCGTGCCGCACTGGCTCGGTGTGGTGGACCGCGGCACCGTGCTCATGGGCGCGCACGTGCTGATGGTGCCGGCGATGATCGTTGTGCTGGTCCGCTACCGCCACGAGCACGGTGCCGCCTCCGCGAACCCGGTTCTCCGGTTCGCAGGCGACCGCTGGCCGGCGGCGGTCGCTCTGGCGCTGTCGTTCGACTTCTGGCACGCGGCGTTCGTGCCGCCCGTGTGGACGCTGCTGGCCTGCCAGTCCGCCTACCTGGTCTGGGGCCGCCGGGCGCCCCGCGTGCAGCTGCTCGTGTTCGGCCTCTACGCGGTGCTCGCCGCCGTGGTCACCACCGCGTCGGCGGAGGTGGGTGTACTGCTGATCGCTGCCGGGTGGGGTGCGCACGCGGTCTGGGACCTCGTGCACCACGTCCGCAACGCCGTCGTGCCCCGCTGGTGGTCGGAGTTCTGCGGCGTGTTCGACCTGGTCGTAGCGGTCACGATCCTGATCGCGTGGCTCTAGGCTGATGGCGGTGAACGATCTTCCGCACACCGCGCTGCGCGGCACGCTGCACGCGCTGTGGCTGGGTTCGCTCGTCGTGCCGCTGGTCGCGGTGCTGCGGGAGCCCTCGGCGTCGCGCTGGCTGGGCGTGGTCGGCCTGGTGCTGCTGGCCGCGGCGTACGAGGTGGCGTTGCGGAACGGGAAGTTCTGGATCTCCGGTGTGGCCACGCTCGTCTCGATCCCGCTGGTCGCGCCGGTCGGCCCGGCCGAGCTGCACCCGTGGGCGTGGATCGGCGGGATCGCGGCCGGGTTCGCGCCGCTGCTGCTCACCGGGGTGTGGCGGTGGCTGACGGCGCTCGGGGCGGTGGTGCTCGCGGGAGCCGTCGGGTTCTTCGCGGACCGCGAGCCCACGACCCACCTGGTGATCGCCGCCGCCGTCGGCGCGACGATCCTCGCGACGGCCGGGCTGCCGGTGTGGTTCGCCGGGCTGCTGGAGCAGGCGCGGGCCGGTCGCGAGGCGCGGGCGGAGCTGGCGGTGAGCGAGGAACGGCTGCGGTTCGCCCGTGACGTGCACGACCTGCTCGGGCACCGGCTGACCGTGATCGCGCTCAAGGCCGAGCTGGCCGGCCGGCTGGCCGCGACCGACCCGGAGCGGTCGGCGGCCGAGGCGTTCGAGGCGCAACGGCTGGCCTCCTCCGCGCTGAGCGAGGTGCGCGACGCCGTGGACGGTTACCGTGCGGTCGACCTGGCCGAGCAGCTCGACGCGGTGCGCGACGTGCTGCGGGAGGCCGGGATCCGCTGCACCGTCACGGCGGTGCCGGTGGCGGGTGACGGCGCCACGCAGCTCGCGCTGGCGCTACGGGAGGCCTGCACCAACGTGTTGCGGCACAGCAGGGCGACGTGGTGCATGATCGACCTCGCCGAGCGGGACGGGGAGGTGCGGATGACGGTCACGAACGACGGTGTCGACCCGGCCGCGCCTGGCCGTCAGGGCAACGGTCTGCGCGGCATGGGCGAACGGCTGGCCGCGCACGGCGGCCGCGTGTCGGCGGACCGCTCGGACGGCACCCACACGCTGCGGGTCGTGGTGCCCACGTGATCAGGGTCCTGCTGGCCGACGACGAGGAGCTCATCCGCGACGCACTGGCGGCGCTGCTGGAGCTCGAACCGGACCTGTCGGTGGTGGCCCGCGCCGGTGACGGCCGGGCCGCCGTGGACGCCGCGCTGGCCCACCGCCCCGACGTCGCCGTGGTGGACCTCCAGATGCCGGAGCTGGACGGCCTGGAGGTCACCGCGGAGCTCGCCCGCGTGCTGCCGTCGTGCGCGGTGGTGGTCCTCACCGGCCGCGGCCGCCCGCCGCACCTGCAACAGGCCCTGCACGCGGGCGCGAAGGGCTTCCTGCCCAAGGGATCACCGGGCGGGCAGCTCGCCGACGTGATCCGGCGCGTGCACTCCGGCTCCCGCTGGGTCGATCCCGCGCTGGCCGCCGACGCGCTCGCCGCTCCCCCGTGCCCGCTGACGCAACGGGAGCTGGAAGTCTTGCGGCTCACCGAGTTCGGCACACCGGTGGCCCAGATCGCGGCCCGCACGTCGTTGTCGGCAGGAACGGTCCGCAACCACCTGTCGGCGGCGATGGCGAAGCTGGGCGTGGCGAGCCGCACCGAGGCGTTCCGGCTGGCGCGGGAGCACGGCTGGCTCTAGTGCCGCAGGCAGGCGGGCACGCTCAGGGTCGTGGACTGGCCGTTGGTCAACGTGCGCACGCTCGCGCCGAGCAGCAGCGTGCCGGCCTTGTCCAGCACGGCGCGGGCGACCCTGTTGCGGTCCTCGCCCCGTTCCAGCACCCGCATGACCCGTTCGCCGGTCCGCACGGCCCTGGTCCAGCCCTTCGAGCGCGGGACCTCCAGCCAGTCGGCCACCTCCTCGTCGACGACCTGGCGCACCATCGCCGCCACGACGCCGTCGAAAGCCTTGCCGGGGATGAACTTCTCGTACAGCGCGATGAGGTTCCTGGTCAGCTCGATGCCCTCGGCCGACGGCGCGTAGGAGGCGCGCACCATCGTGGCGCTGAGCTCCTCGGCCTCGGCGTACGACTCCGGCATGACGTCCGCGCGGATGCCGAGCACCGCGCCCGCGACCCGCCACACGTGGTAGTAGTCCTCGGCCTCGACCTCGGTCACGGAGATCCCGATGCGCCGCATGCCGTCGACGACCTGCACCGAGAAGATCAGCAACGCGCCCAGCAGGTCCTGCTGGCACACCGGCACGCCGTCGGTCGCGCTGTCCCACTCCGGTGAACGCGTCACGAAGTACCGCACGGCCGCGTGGATCAACCGGGTCTTCTGGATCGTCGGCACGAACCCGCCACCGCCGCCGAAGGCACCCGGCGCCATCATGTCCAGCACGAACTGCGAGGTCTCGCTCAGCCTGCGGTGCGGCTGGTTCAGCCGGTGCGTGAGCGCGAGCACCTTGGACGGCCGCGGCTGCGCGTAGCAGTTGACCATCGCGCCGAAGCTCAGCACCGACGCCACGTGCACGCCGTCGTCGAGGAAGAACTCGTGCGCGCGGGCGACCCGGCCCGCGTCCATCCACTCCGGCGGGTTGTCGGTCTCGTGCAGGAAGGTCCGCACGGACTCGGGGAGGTTCTCCGGGATCGGGGTGTCGTTGCCGCGGAACTCCGCCAGCACCCGGTTCACCTCACCGGTCCGGTCGCCGGCCACCAGGTCCGCGATCACCGCGTCGGCCAACGGGTCGCCCTCGTACATCAACGCGTTCAGATCCACCGCCCGAGCGTAGGGGCGTTCATCCACCCGTCGGCCTCACCATCACCCGCTCGGTCCAGTGTTTCCACGCGATGGAGCTAGTGACCCGAGGCCAGGACGTCGAAGGCGTGCTGACGGTGGGCCGCGAAGAGCCGCAACGCCCCCTCGACGTCCCCGTCCCGCAACGCGTCCGCCAGCGCGCGGTGCTCCGACCGCACCAGCTCCAGGTACCCGTGCGTGCTGACCGCGACGCGGGTCAGCAGGAACAGGTGCACCTGCGACCGGATCGCCTCCCACGCCTGCACCAGCCGCGAGTGGCCGGCGGCGGCGTACACCGCGTCGTGGAACTCGATGTCGAGCCGCACCATCTCGTGCGGGGTGCGGGCGTGCTCCATCGCCTCGGCCGCCCGCTCGATCGCGGTCAGGTCGCCGGCGCCGTCGACCACAAGACGCACCGCCAGCACCTCAAGGGCCCCGCGCAGGCTGTCGAGCTCGGCCACGTCCTGCGCGGACAGCTCCGCCACCGTGGCGCCGCGGTGCCAGCCGGTGCGCACGAGTCCCTCGCGTTCCAGCTGCTGCAACGCCTCGCGCACCGGCCCCCGGCTGACCTCCAGCGCCTGGGACAGCTCGACCTCGCGCAACGGGCTGCCCGGCGGGTACCGGCCGTCGAAGATCGCCGCGCGGACGGTGTCCGCGACCTCGTTGCTCAGTCCCCGCCTGCGGGCAGGCTCCAACGTCGCCATGCCGCTGATGTTAACAAGCGCAATGTTAACAAGCGCACATTCCGTCAGCCTGCAGCGTCGTCCTAATGTCAACATTAAGACAACCGAAGGGACACCCGTGAGCATCCCCCGCTTCCACCTCGCGATGCCCGTCGACGACCTCGCCGCCGCCCGCGCGTTCTACGGCGACGTCCTCGGCCTCGAACAGGGCCGCAGCTCCGACACGTGGATCGACTGGAACCTGCACGGCCACCAGTTCGTCACGCACCTCGCCCCGCGGATCGAGCGCGCGCACAACCCGGTCGACGGCCACGACGTGCCGGTCCCGCACTTCGGCCTGCTCCTGAGCACCGACGAGTTCCACGCCCTCGCCGCGAGACTCAAGGAGGCCGGCACGCGGTTCGTCATCGAGCCCTACCTGCGCTTCGCGGGCCAGCCCGGCGAGCAGTGGACGATGTTCCTGCTGGACCCGGCGGGCAACGCGCTGGAGTTCAAGGCGTTCGCCGACGACGCGCAGGTGTTCGCCACGTAAAGATGACCCAAAAATCTTGCACGATGCGCAAGTTTCGGTAGCGTGGAGGTGACACCGAGCGACGACCCCGTGACCACGCGGGGTCGAGGACGGGAGCGCTTCCATGACCACGGCAGAGCGGCAACGCAGCGCACAGGAGCTGCTCCGGCCCCAGTTGCCCGCGGAGCTGATCCAGCGCGGCCGGTGCCCGTTCGATCCGGCGAAGGGGCTGCTGGAGCTGAGCGGGCAGGGGCCGGTGCACCGGGTCGAGCACGGCGGGGAGTCGCTGTGGCTCGTCACCGGCCACGACGAGGCGCGGGCGGTGCTGGCCGACGCGCGGATGAGTGCCGACCGGTTCGACAACCCGCGGGTGCGGGCCAGGATGTCACCGGAGCTGTTCGCGGAGATGTTCCCGCCGGAGCGCCGCGCCGGGTCGTTCATCTCGATGGACGCGCCCGAGCACACGCGGTACCGGCGGATGCTGACCGGCCAGTTCACCGTGCGGCGGATGCGGCAGCTGGAGCCGCGCGTGCACGAGATCGTCACGCAGCAGCTGGACGCGATGATCGCCGCCGGGCCGCCGTCGGACCTGGTGCACGACTTCGCGCTGCCGGTGCCGTCACTGGTGATCTGCGAGCTGCTCGGCGTCGACTACGGCGACCGCGACGAGTTCCAGCGCAACACCTCGAAGCTGCTCAGCCTGAAGGCCACGATCGAGGAGCAGATCGAGGTCGGCACCGAGCTGCGCCGGTTCATGCGGGGCCTGGTGCGCGCCAAGAAGAGCCAGCCGACCGACGACCTGCTCTCCGGCCTGGTGACCGACACCGACCTCACCGAGAACGAGCTGATCGGCATCGCGAACCTGCTGCTGATCGCGGGCCACGAGACGACCGCGAACATGCTGGCGCTGGGCACGTTCGCGCTGCTCGAACACCCGGACCAGCTGGAGCTGCTGCGCGCGCACCCCGAGTTCACCGAGAACGCGGTCGAGGAGCTGCTGCGCTACCTCTCGATCATCGCGTTCGGCGTGCCGCGGTTCGCGAAGGAGGAGGTGGCGCTGGGCGGCGTCACGATCCCCGAGGGCGCGACGGTCCTGGTCGCTGTGCCCGCGGTCAACCGCGACCCCGGCCAGTACCCGGACCCCCACGAGCTGCGCGTCGACCGGCCGCGCGGGCACCACCTGGCGTTCGGGCACGGTATCCACCAGTGCCTGGGCCAGCAGCTGGCGCGCGTGGAGATGATCGTCGGGTTCACCGAGCTGCTGCGCAGGCTGCCCGGCCTGAAGCTCGCCGTGCCCGCGAACGAGGTGCCGCTGCGCACCGACATGGCGATCTACGGCGTGCACGCGCTCCCGGTCAGCTGGGACGCGTGAGCCCGGTGCCGAGCTGGTCGATCCACCGGTCGACCAGCTCGGCACCGGTCCACCGCCGGGTGGCCTCCGGCGAGTCGAGCCACCACTGCACCACCGCCCGCAGCGACGACGTGATCACCGACGCCGCCGTCACGGGGTACGGGTCGGCGCTCGGGTCCAGGCCGGTCCGCTCGGCGATCACCGCCGTCAGCTCCTGCTCGCGCGTGGCGTAGGCGGCCAGGACGTGCGGCAGCAGCGCCGGCGCCCGGCGCAGCTCCCTGAGCTGCCGCAACCGGTCCAGGTCCACGTGCTCGGGGAACGTCGACTGCACGGCCTCCCGCAGCGCCGTCAGCAGCGCCTCCTCGGCCGGCCGCGCCGCGAACGCGCGCACGAACGCCTCCGCCGTCGCCGAGTCACCGGCGACCACGGCCTCCTCTTTGGACGAGAAGTAGTTGAAGAACGTCCGCAGCGACACCCCGGCCGCCCGCGCGATCTGCTCCACGGTCACGCCGTCCAGGCCGTGCTCGACGCACAGGCTCCGCGCGGCGTCCCCCAACGCCTCCCGTGTCGCCGCCTTCTTGCGCTCCCGCAGGCCAGTCATGCCAGACACCCTAGAGGCTGCGGCCCGCCGGGACCGTGCACAGCCACCTGCCGAGACGGTGGAACCGGCAACCGGCAGCGGCCTGCCGAGACGGTTGCCGTCAACACCCGGCGCGGTGTCAAAATTGGTCTGGACCGGAAGCCGTCCGACCCCTTGTCCCCACGTGAACACCTCACTACGGTCCGTGAGATCGCTCTCACAGACCCACGGAGGACCGGGTGCGCGTAGTCGGAGTCGTCGTACTGGCCGGTGCGCTGCTCACCGCCGGCCAGGCCACCGCCTCGCCCCCGCGGCCTCCGCAGGCGGCCACCGCCGCGCCCGTCACGTTGATCACCGGCGACCAGGTGCTGCCGGACCGGCGGGCCGTGCGGCCCGCACCCGGCCGTGAGCACGTCCTGTTCACCTCCTACACCGCGCAGGGGCACGAGTTCGTGGTGCCGGACGACGCGATGCCGTTCATCGCCGGCGGCCACCTCGACGAGCGGCTGTTCGACGTCACCGAGCTCGCGGGCTACGGCGGAGCGCTGCCGGTGATCGTCACCTACCCGGAGGGCACCGTCGCTGCCCAGTCCGGTCTGTGGCTGCCGAGCGTCAACGGTGTCGCGTTCGACGCCGCCAGGACGCCGGTCGCCGGCCTGACCGCGAGCAGCACCTTCAGCCTGTCCGGTGTGCGGAAGGTCTGGCTGGACGCGCGGCGTCAGGCCACATTGGACAGGAGCGTCAAGCAGATCGGCGCCCCCGCGGCGCACGCCGCCGGCTACACCGGGTCGGGCACGACGGTCGCGGTGCTCGACACCGGTGTCGACCAATCGCACCCGGACCTCGCCGACCGCGAGATCGCCGAGCAGAACTTCAGCGGCTCACCGGATGCCGGTGACCACTACGGCCACGGCACGCACGTCGCGAGCATCATCGCGGGCACCGGCGCCAAGTCGGGCGGCAGGTACCGCGGGGTCGCACCGGACGCGCGGATCCTCGACGTGAAGGTGCTGGGCGACAACGGTTCCGGCCAGGACAGCCAGATCATCGCCGGCATGGAGTGGGCCGTCGAGCAGGGCGCCCAGGTCGTCAACATGAGTCTCGGCGGCTTCGACACCCCCGAGGTCGACCCGCTGGAGGAGGCCGTCGACCGGCTCACCGCCCAGAAGGGCACGCTGTTCGTGGTGGCGGCCGGCAACAGCGGCCCCGGCGCCGGCACGCTGGGCTCCCCCGGCACGGCGGACGCCGCCCTCACCGTCGGCGCCGTCGACGACCAGGACCGGATCGCCGAGTTCTCCGGCCGCGGCCCGTCGAAGGCCGGCACGCTGAAGCCGGACCTCACCGCACCGGGCGTCGGCATCGTCGCCGCGCTGCACGGCGACGGCCGCATCGGCGCCCCCGTAGAACCCGGCTACACCAGCCTCGACGGCACCTCGATGGCCACCCCGCACGTCGCGGGCGCCGCGGCGTTGCTCCGCCAGCAGCACCCCGGCCTGACCGGCGCCGAGCTCAAGGCCCGGCTGACCGGCAGCACCACGCCGACCGCGGGCCTCACGCCGTTCGACCAGGGCTCCGGCCGCGTCGACGTCGCCAAGGTCATCGCACAGAACGTCACCGGCGCGCCGGGCAGCATCGGCTTCGGCCGGCACCGCTGGCCGCACACCGGCACGCCCGCGCTGAGCAAGGAGATCACCTACACCAACGCGGGCACCGAACCGGTCACGCTCGACCTCACCACCGACACCACCGGCGCCGTCTTCTCCGTGTCCCCCGCCAGGCTGACGATCCCGGCGAAGGGCACCGCCACGGCCACCGTCACCGCGGACATCGCGAAGCAGCCCGCGGGTGGCGTGGTCGGCGGCGCGGTCGTGGCCTCCGGCGTCCGCACGGCCGTCGTCGTGGACCTGGAGAGGGAGAGCTACGACGTCACGGTGAACGCCATCGACCGCACCGGCGCCAAGCCCGGCTACCTCAGCGCGTTCCTGGTCGACGTCGACACCGGCGCCCGCTCGTGGCCGGACCCCGTCACCGGCATCGCCCGCGTCGAGAAGGGCCGCTACCTGCTCAACGGCAGCGTCCTGGGCTCGGCGGAGTGGACGCACGACTCGTTCAGCTACCCGGACCTGACCGTCACCGGCCCGATGACCATCGACCTCGACGCGCGCAAGGCCAGGCCCGTCCAGGTGAAGCCGCCGGTGGACGCCCGGCTCAGCCTGCTGCAGACCGGTTTCGAGCGGGTCCACAACGGCACGAGCTACGCCATCGGCAACTTCTCCGTCGGCGGCTCGATCGGCCACCTCGGTCTCGCCCACCTCGGCCCGGACTCGCCGGAGGTCACCGGCCAGGTCGCGACGTTCTGGACGGCGGGCCCCGACTTCTACGGCCTGGCCTGGTACCGCGCGGGCAGTACGTTCACCGGCCTCACCAGGACCGTGGATGCCGAGGGCCTCGCGACCGTGCAGGTCGACCTGCCACCGTTGAAGGACGGCCGGACCGCGTCCATCGGCCACACCGTCGCCCCGCGCGGCCGCGCGGCGTGGACGTACGGCTCGCTGGACGACCTCGTGCCCGGTCAGCGCACCGAGTACTACGGCGGCGAGGGCGCGGACTGGTCACGCCGCCTCAACCTGTTCGGCCAGAACGGCCTCATCGGCTCCCTCGACGGCCCGCTGAAGCACTACCGCCCCGGCAGGCAGTACTGGGAACCGGTCAACCGGGCCGTGTTCGGCCCGGCCCTGCCCGCGACGCGCGACCTGCCGCACTCCTTCCGCACCGGCGACCTGATGCGCGTCTCGATCCCGCTGTTCGGCGACAGCGCGGGCAACGCCGGCTACAGCCCGGTCACCTCGGCCCGCACCACCGTGTGGCGCGGCACGACCAAGGCCGTGGAGACCACCGACGCCGGCTGGGCCCTGTTCGACACCGAGCCGGGCACCGCGGACTACCGCGTGGTCACGGAGGCGGTCCGCGACAACACCTTGAGCACCAAGGTCTCCGGCACGTGGACGTTCCGCTCGGGCACCACCGCGACGCAGACCGCCCTGCCGCTGTCCGTCGTCCGCTTCACCCCGCAGCTCGACGACGACGGCACCGCACCCGCCGGCCGCGCGTGGGGCGTGCCGGTCTCCACGCAGTCGCAGACCGGCGACGTCCGGGTCACGTCCGTGGAGGTGTCGTACGACCAGGGCACCTCCTGGCGCTCGACGCCGGTGCACGGCAACCGGCTGCTGCTCGCCCACCCGCAGAACGCGAAGTCGGTGTCGTTGCGCGCACGGGCGGCCGGCAGCGGGCAGACCGTCGAGCAGACCATCATCAACGCCTACCTGCTGCGGTAGGCACCCGAACCGGCCCGCGTGTTCCGCACCCCACGAGGCGAAGGGGCACGCGGGCCTCCCTCCTCCCCACCGCTCTCTGGTCAACTGGAGAAGGGAGAGGGGCCGGCATGCGCGAACTGACCGACGAGATGGTCGCCGACTGGACCACTCCGCGCCCGGCGTCCGGCGCCCCGGACCACGGCCTGGTCCCCGGCCGCCACGTCGCGAGCGCCGCCGACGTCGCCCGGCACCCCGACGGCCGCCGAGCCGTCATCACCTGGTCGTCCCCGGAGATCGACCCCGGCCTGCTCAACCCGGCGCTGCACGTCGTGGCCCCGGACGGCACCGTCACCGACCTCGGCCCGGCCCCCGCCGACGCCCGCACGCCGGTGTGGTGGGGCGACCGGATCGTCTACCTGGCGCTCACCCCGCCGCACCTGCAGGGCGGGATGGCGGTGTTCGACCAGGACCACCGCAACCTCACCGAGGGCATGCCCGCCTGCCCGACCGACCTCGTGCAGACCGGCGGCGCACCCGTCGTGGTGGTCGCGACCGGGCTCGACACCGAGTTCCACCTCCTCGGCGAGGGCGCGTTCGCCCGCGTCACCGGCTCCCACCGCCCCGACCGCCGCGCTCCCCTCACCGACGTCCCGCTGGGCCACCAGGAACGCCTGCGCTACCGCGCTCCCGACGGCCTGGACCTCGACGGCCTCCTGGTGCTGCCGGTGGGCCGGACCCGCGCCGACGGCCCGTTCCCGCTCATCACGCTCGTCCACGGCGGTCCCTACGACCGCTGGGCCGACGACTTCCAGCTGAGCTGGGTCCCGTCCGCGCAATGGCTGGCGCAGCAGGGTTTCGCGTCCTTCCTGCCCAACCCCAGGGGTGGGCTCGGCCGCGGTCACGCGTTCGCCGCGGCCGTCGCCGGACGCGTCGGCCAGGAGGAGTGGCACGACATCGAGACCGGCATCGACCTCCTGGTCGCGCACGGCGTCGCGGACCCGGACCGGCTCGGCATCTCCGGCTGGAGCCACGGCGGGTTCATGGCGGCGTGGGCGGTGACGCGGACGGACCGGTTCCGGGCGGCGTTCGTCGGGGCGGGCATCTCCGACTGGCCGAAGCAGATCGCTCACGGCGAGTGCGGCGCGTTCGAGGCGGCGCTCGGGGACAGCGCGGAGCACAGTCCGATCACCTTCGCGGACCGGATCACGACGCCGCTGCTGATCGTCCACGGCGCCGCCGACACGAACGTCCCGGTCGAGCAGGCCGAGCTGCTGCACGCCGCGGTCGCGCACTCCGAGCTCGTCGTCTACCCCGGTGAGGGGCACGCGATCACCCAGCGCGCGAACAAGATCGATCTGCTGGACCGAGCCAGGAGGTTCTTCGCCACCCTCCACGACTTGCGCAAGCCTTGCGCAACACCCGCAACGACACCGCAAACCGGCGCAAGCGGGCGGATCGACACACCACCAGTTTCCTGGCAACGTTCGGACACGAACTGAAGCCACCCGACTTCACACCGTGGCTGGTGGTCGAGCCGACAGCCGTCGCCGACCCACCCGAACACCTGAACCGGGACCCGTCTTTCCTGTTCAGAGCGCTCTGTCGCAAATTTGCGCAATCACGTCGACATATTGCGGTAATCTGCTGGGCACTTCTACGGTGAGGCGCGCCACACCCCCTCGCGTCCCCACCGAGAAGGGCCCAGCACGCCATGTCATCGTCGACACGCGCTCGCTCCCTGCTAGCCCCGTTAGCCGCAGTCGCCCTCACCGCCGCGGCGCTCGTCATCGCTCCCGCCGCGCACGCCGCACCGGTCAGCCTCGACCTGCCGGAGGCGACCAGGATCGACCAGGTCACGCTCACCGCCGCCCGCAACGGCACGGAGACGTTCGCCGTGCAGACGAGCCTGGACGGCAGAGGCTGGTCCACGCTCGTCGCGGAACAGCCGCACACCTTCCGCGGCGGCAGGGTGACGTTCCAGGTCGACCCCACGCTCGTCCGCCACGTCCGCGCCACGAGGACCACCGCGAAGCTGGCCGTGCAGGAGGCGCAGGCCGGTGCGAAGCTCCAGGCGAGCCTCACCGCCAGCAGCGTCAACCAGGGCTACGGGCCCGGCAACGCGGGTGACGGCGACCAGTCGACGTACTGGGAGAGCGCCAACAACGCCTTCCCGCAGTGGCTCCAGGCCGACCTCGGTGCCGCCACCAAGGCCGACCGGGTCGTGCTGAAGCTGCCCGCTGCGAACTGGGGCCCCCGCACCCAGACCCTCGCCGTGCAGGGCAGCACGGACGGCACGAACTTCACGGACCTGGTGGCAGCGCGCGGCTACGAGTTCAACCCGGCCGCCGGCAACACCGTCACCATCGACTTCACCGCGGCCACCACGCGGTACGTGCGGCTGCGGATCACCGCGAACACCGGCTGGCCCGCGGGTCAGATCGGCGAGTTCGAGGTGCACGGCCCCACGACGGGTGACACGCAGGCGCCGACCGCACCGGCCAACCTCGCGCTCACCCAGCCGCAGGCCGGCCAGATCCGGCTCACCTGGAGCGCGAGCACCGACAACGTGGGCGTCACCGGCTACGACGTCTTCGCCAACGGCTCGCTGCGCACCACGGTCACCGGCACCACCTACACCGACACCCAGCCCGACGGCCTGCGCGTGACCTACCACGTGGTGGCGAAGGACGCGGCCGGGAACCGGTCCCCCGCGAGCGGCTCCGTGACCAGGGAGGGCGCCGCCGGCGAGAACCTGGCCCAGGGCAAGCCGGTCACGGCCAGCAGCACCGTGCACAACTTCGTCGCGGCCAACGCCAACGACGGCAACCTCACCACCTACTGGGAGTCCGGCGGCCTGCCCGGCACGCTGACCGTCCAGCTGGGGTCGAACGCCGACCTCAGCTCGGTCGTGGTCAAGCTCAACCCCGACTCCGCCTGGGGCGCCCGCACGCAGAACGTCGAGGTCCTCGGCCGCGAGCAGAACGCCACCGGGTTCACGAGCCTCGTCGCCGGTCGCGACTACCGCTGGGACCCGGCGAGCGGCAACAGCGTCACCATCGGGGTGAGCGCCCGCGTCGCCGACGTGCAGCTGCGGTTCACGTCCAACACCGGTGCGCCCGGCGCGCAGGTGGCGGAGGTCCAGGTGTTCGGTTCCCCTGCCCCGAACCCCGACCTCACCGTCACCGGCACGTCGTTCACGCCGGCCGCTCCCGTCGAGACCGACCAGATCACGGTGACCGCCACCGTCCGCAACGCGGGCACCGCAGCCAGCGCCGCGACCGACGTGACGTTCTTCCTCGGCACCACCGCCGTGGGCACCGCGCAGGTCGGCGCGCTCGCGGCCGGCGCGCAGGCGACCGTCGGCACCGCGGTCGCGGCCCGTCCCGCGGGCTCCTACCAGTACACGGCGAAGGTCGACGAGACGAAGAAGGTCGCCGAGCAGAACGAGACCAACAACGCCCGCCTGCACCCGGACGCACTCGTGGTCACCCCGGTGCCGAGCTCCGACCTGGTCGCCGTGCCGTCCTGGTCGCCCAGCAACCCCGGCAGCGGCCAGAGCACCACGTTCACCGTCGCGATCAAGAACCAGGGCACGGTCGCCAGTGCCGCGGGCGCGCACGGCATCACGGTCACGATCCTGAGCAACGGCCAGACCGTCCGCACGTTCACCGGCAGCCACACCGGCACGATCAACGCGGGCGCCACCACCGCCGCGGTCACCCTCGGCACGTGGGCGGCGGCGGACGGCCGGTACACGATCCGCACCACGATCGCGGCCGACGGCAACGAGATCCCGGCCAAGCAGGGCAACAACACCGGCGAGCAGTCGCTGTTCGTGGGCCGCGGCGCGAGCGTGCCGTGGCAGCACGTCGAGGCCGAGGACGCCGTCACCGCCGGTGGCGCGCAGGTGCTGAGCCCCAACCGCACGATCGGCGACCTCGCGGGTGAGGCGTCCGGCCGCCGCGCGGTCACGCTCACCGGCACCGGTCAGTCGGTCGAGTTCACGACCGGCGCCCCGACCAACACCCTGGTCACCCGCTTCTCCATCCCGGACAGCGCCGGCGGCGGCGGCATCACCGCGACCCTCAACGTCTACGTCAACGGCCAGTTCCACAAGACCATCGACCTGACGTCGAAGTACACCTGGCTCTACGGCAACGAGGCCGAGCCGGGCAACTCTCCGGGAGCAGGCGGCCCGCGGCACATCTACGACGAGGCGAACGTGCTGCTCAACTCCACGTTCCCGGCGGGCACGAAGATCAAGCTGCAGAAGGACGCGGCCAACACCACGAACTACGCGATCGACTTCGTGAACTTCGAACAGGCGACGGCCGCCGGGAACCCCGACGCCGCGCGCTACGCCGTACCCGCCGGGTTCTCCCACCAGGACGTGCAGAACGCGCTCGACCGCGTCCGGATGGACACCACCGGCACCCTCATCGGCGTCTACCTGCCCGCCGGCACCTACCAGACGGCGCAGAAGTTCCAGGTTTACGGCAAGGCCGTCCGGGTCGTCGGCGCCGGCCCCTGGTTCACCCGGTTCCAGGCACCGGCGACGCAGGAGAACACCGACATCGGCTTCAGCGCGCAGTCGTCCGCGAACGGGTCGACGTTCAGCGGGTTCGCCGTGTTCGGCAACTACACCGCGCGCATCAACGGACCGGGCAAGGTGTTCGACCTCGCCGGCGTGCAGAACATGACCATCGAGAACATCTGGGTCGAGCACATGATGTGCCTGTTCTGGGGAAACAACGTCGACAACAACGTCATCCGCGACAGCCGCATCCGCGACATGTACGCCGACGGCCTCAACATGACCAACGGGTCGGCGGGCAACCGGGTCGCGAACATCGAGGCCCGCTCGACCGGTGACGACGCGTTCGCGTTGTTCGCCGCCACCGACAACGGCGGCAGCGGCCAGCAGAACAACGTCTTCGAGAACCTGTCGGTGCTCACGCCGTGGCGCGCGGCCGGTCTCGCGGTCTACGGCGGCAAGCTCAACACCTTCCGCAACATCTACGTCGCCGACACGCTCACGTACTCCGCGGTGACGATCAGCTCGCTCGACTTCGGTTACCCGATGGAGGACTTCGGCCCGGAGCCGACGACGTTCAGCGGCCTCACCCTGGTCCGCTCCGGCGGCCACTTCTGGGGCGCGCAGACGTTCGGCGCGATCTGGATGTTCTCCGCCTCCAAGAAGTTCACCGGGATCCGGGTGAGCGACGTGGAGATCGTCGACCCGACCTACAGCGGGATCATGTTCCAGACCAAGTACAACGGCGCCGCCGAGAACGTCTTCCAGGACACCGTGCTGTCCAACGTGAGCATCTCGGGTGCGCGCAAGAGCGGTGACGCGTTCGACGCGAAGTCCGGATTCGGCCTGTGGGCCAACGAGATGCCGGAGCCGAACCAGGGCCCCGCGGTCGGCGAGGTCACGTTCAACGGCCTGCGGTTCAGCAACAACTTCCAGGACATCAGGAACACCACGACCACCTTCAAGATCATCATCAACAACTGATCCCCTGCCGCGGAGGAAAACCCCGTGAAGAACACGTTATTGAGGCGTGCGGTGAGCGCTGCGCTCGTCGGCGCGCTCGCACTGTTCGGACTGACACCGGCGGCAGGGGCAGCGGTCGCCCGGCTGTCCGCCACCCTGACCGCGTCGAGCACCAACGGCCCGTACGGCGCGGGCAACGCCGGTGACGGCAACCAGGCCAGCTACTGGGAGAGCGCGAACAACGCGTTCCCGCAGTGGCTCCAGGCCGACCTGGGTGCCGCGAGGAGCGTCAGCAGGGTCGTGCTGCGGCTGCCCTCGAACTGGGAGCAGCGCACGCAGACCCTGACCGTGCAGGCAAGTGCGAACGGCGCGCAGTTCAGCGACGTCGTCGGCTCTCGCGGCCAGACCTTCTCGCCCGGCGCGAACAACACGGTGACGCTGGACTTCGGCGCCACCTCCGCGCGGTACGTGCGGGTCACGGTCACCGCGAACACCGGCTGGCAGGCCGCGCAGCTCAGCGAGCTCGAGGTGCACGGCGAGCCCGGCCCGGTCGACCCGCCGCCGGGCGACAACCTCGCGGCCGGCAAGCCCGTCGAGGAGTCCGGGCACGTGCACGACTTCGTGCCGGGCAACGCCGTCGACGGCAACACCGGCACGTACTGGGAGTCCAGCGGCCTGCCGGGCAACCTGACCGTGAAGCTGGGCACGAACGCCGACCTCACCTCGGTCGTCGTGAAGCTCAACCCGGATCCGGCCTGGGGTGCGCGCACGCAGAGCTTCGAGGTGCTGGGCCGGGCGGCGGGTGCCACGGCGTTCGCGACGCTGAAGGCCCGTGCCGACTACCGGTTCGACCCGGCGAGCGGCAACAGCGTGACGATCCCGGTGAGCGGCCGCGCCTCCGACGTGCGGCTGCACTTCTACTCCAACACCGGCGCGCCCGGCGGCCAGGTCGCCGAGCTCCAGGTGTTCGGCGCGTCCGCCCCGGCACCCGACCTGACCGTCACGAACCTGACGTGGACGCCCGCGAACCCGAGCGAGGCCGACGCGATCCGGCTCACGGCGACCGTCCGCAACGGCGGCACCGTCGCGTCCGGCGCGACCACGCTGAACGTCACCCTCGGCGGCACCGACGCGGGCACCGCGCAGGTCGCCGGGCTCGCCCCTGGAGCCACCGCGAGCGTCAGCGTCGACGCGGGGCGGCGGGGTGCCGGGTCCTACGCGGCCGCGGCCACCGTGGACCCGGCCAACCAGGTCGCGGAGACCAACGAGGGCAACAACACCTTCACCTCCGGCTCCGCACTGGTCGTCGGCCAGGCACCGGGACCGGACCTGACCGTCGTCGGTGTCACGCCGAACCCGTCCAGCCCGGCGGCCGGTGCGGCCGTGACGTTCGCCGTGCAGGTCCAGAACCGCGGCACGGCCGCCGCCGGTGCCTCGGTGACGCGGGTCGTCGTGGGCGGGACCACGTTGAACGCGAACACCTCCGCCATCAGCGCGGGCCAGACGGTGACCGTCACCGTCGGCACGTGGACCGCCACCAACGGCGGCGCCACGGCCACCGCCACCGCCGACGCCACCGGCCAGGTCGCGGAGACCAACGAGAACAACAACACCGCGACCCGGTCCATTGTGGTCGGACGCGGCGCGGCGGTGCCGTTCACCACCTACGAGGCGGAGGCCGGCCGGTACCAGGGTCAGCTGCTGCAGGCCGACGCGAAGCGCACGTTCGGGCACACCAACTTCGGCTCGGAGTCCTCGGGCCGCAGGTCGGTGCGGCTGGACGCGCAGGGCCAGTTCGTGGAGATCACCTCGACCGTGAGCACGAACTCGATCGTGGTGCGCAACTCGATCCCGGACGCCGCCGGTGGCGGTGGCATCGAGGCGACGATCAGCCTGTACGCCAACGACCAGTTCGTGCAGAAGCTGACCCTGTCGTCGCGCCACAGCTGGCTCTACGGCACCTGCGACGACCCGGAGTGCCTCACCAACCGCCCCGGCGGCGACGCGCGCCGGTTGTTCGACGAGACGTCGGCGCTGCTGGCGAACAGCTACCCGGCCGGCACCCGCTTCAAGCTCCAGCGCGACGCCGGTGACACCGCTCAGTTCTACGTCATCGACCTGATCGACCTGGAGCAGGTCGCACCGGCGGCGTCCGCACCCGCGGGCTGCGTGTCGATCACGCAGTACGGCGCGACCGCGAACGACGACACCGACGACGCGGACGCCATCCAGCGCGCCGTCACGGCCGACCAGAACGGCCAGATCCCGTGCGTGTGGATCCCCGCCGGTCGGTTCCGCCAGGAGAAGAAGATCCTCACCCAGTTCACCAGCGGCGGCTACAACCAGGTCGGCATCCGCGACGTCACGATCCGCGGCGCGGGCATGTGGCACTCGCAGCTCTTCTCGCTGACCCAGCCGCAGGACGCCGGCACGATCAACCACCCGCACGAGGGCAACTTCGGGTTCGACATCGACGACAACACGCAGATCTCCGACATCGCGATCTTCGGTTCCGGCCGGATCCGCGGCGGTGACGGCAACGCGGAGGGCGGCGTCGGCCTCAACGGCCGCTTCGGCAAGAACACGAAGATCGCGAACGTGTGGATCGAGCACGCCAACGTCGGTGTCTGGGTCGGCCGCGACTACGCCAACCTGCCCGACCGCTGGAACCCCGGTGACGGCCTGGAGTTCTCCGGCATGCGGATCCGCGACACCTACGCCGACGGCATCAACTTCACCAACGGCACCCGCAACTCCAAGGTGTTCAACTCGTCGTTCCGCACGACGGGCGACGACGCGCTGGCGGTGTGGGCGTCGAAGTACGTGAAGGACCAGAACGTCGACGTCGGCAGCAACAACGCGTTCCTGAACAACACGATCGCGCTGCCGTGGCGTGCCAACGGGATCGCCATCTACGGCGGTTTCGGCAACCGCGCGGAGAACAACGTCATCTCCGACACGGCGAACTACCCCGGCATCATGCTGGCCACCGACCACGACCCGTTGCCGTTCTCGGGCACGACGACGCTGGCCAACAACGCGTTGTACCGCACCGGTGGCGCGTTCTGGGGTGAGGCGCAGGAGTTCGGCGCCATCACGCTGTTCTCCCAGAACCTGCCGATCCCCGGCGTCGTGATCCGCGACACCGAGATCGTCGACTCCACCTTCGACGGCATCCAGTTCAAGGGTGGCGGCAGCGGCATGCCGGACGTACAGATCACGAACGTGCGCATCGACAGGTCGAACAACGGCGCGGGCATCCTCGCGATGGCCCAGGCCCGCGGCTCGGCGCGGCTGACGAACGTCACCATCACCAACTCCGCCGACGGCGACATCGTGAGGGAGCCCGGTACCCAGTTCGTCATCAACTAGGAGATCGTTATTAGAACCACCTCCGCGCGGGTACCTCCCGCACGGAGGTGGTTCTCATGTCGACGGTCGTTGTCGGTGTCGACGGCTCGGACCTGGCTCGGCGAGCCGCTCTGTGGGGCGCCGCGGAGGCTGCGCGGTGCGGTGCGGCGTTGCAGCTGGTCCAGAGCGTGCGCGCCCCGCTGCCGGAGCCGGTGTTCACGCCCGTGTCCACGCCGATCCCGGAGTTCGTGACCGAGGAGACGATGGCCCGCTCGGCGGAGGACCACCTGGCCGAGCTCGCGGAGGAGCTCCGGCAGACGTGGCCCTCGCTGCGGGTCTCCACGCGGGTGCGGGTGGGCCGCCCGGTCGACGTGCTGGCCGACGAGCCCGGCGACCTGCTGGTGCTCGGCTCCTCCGGCCGCACCGGCATCGCCGAGGTGGTCCTCGGTTCCACCGCCGCCGAACTGGTCTCGATCGGTGGCCGCCCCGTCGTGGTGACGCGTTCCGGCCCGCTGGACGGCCGCGTGGTCGTCGGCGTCGACGGTTCCGACATCTCCGCGGAGGCCATCGGGTTCGCGTTCGCCGAACGTCACGGCCGTGACCTGCTCGCCATCCACGCGTGGACCGACGTCGGCTGGGCCGAGCTGCCCGAGCAGGAGTGGGACCACGTCCGCGTGGACCTCGCGAAGGTGCTCGAAGAACAGCTCGCCCCGCACCGCTCACGTCACCCGTCCGTGCACGTGGCGGCCGAGGTCGCCTTCGAGGCGCCCGCTCGCGCACTGCTCCAGGCGGCCGACGGCGCGGCCCTCCTGGCGGTCGGCAGTCACGGCCGCGGCACCGTGAAGCGTGCGATCCTGGGCTCGGTCAGCCACGCTGTGCTGCACCACGCGCCGTGCCCGGTCGCCGTGGTCCACCGGAGGTGACGTGAGATGCGCGGGTCGGCCGTGCTGGTGACGTGCTTGGCCCTCGGCGGATGCGCGGGCGCCCAACCACCCGGCGTGCCGGGCGGGACTTCGGAGATGTCCGTGACGTCGGTGACGTCGGTGACGTCCTCGGTGTCCGCACCGCCCTCCTCACCGAGCCTGCCCTCGTCGACCCCGTCCGGGACCACGACGCCCTCGCGGGCGCTGGAGCCCGGGATCACGGTGCGCGGCACGGTGTCCGGTGGCGTCGAGTCCGGCTGCCTGGTCCTCGACACCGGCACCGCGCAGTACCTGCTGCTCGGCGCCGACCCCGCGATCGCGGTGGCCGGCGCCGTGGTGGAGGTGAGCGGGCGGGCTGAGCCGGGGGCGATGACGACGTGCCAGCAGGGCACGCCGTTCCAGGTGACGCGGACCCAGCGGGTCAGTTCCTGAGCGCGTCGCCCAGGAACGCGACGGCCTGCTTGATCGCACCCTCGGCGGCATGCGTGCCGCGCAGCGCGTTGAGCATCACGAAGTCGTGGATCGCCCCGGCGTACCGGACGGCGGTGACGGGCACGCCGGCCTCCCGCAGCTTGTCCGCGTAGGCCTCGCCCTCGTCGCGCAGCACGTCGGCCTCGGCGGTGATCACCAGGGCCTGCGGCAGCCCGGCGAGCTGCTCCAGCGAGGCGCGCAGGGGTGAGGCGGTGATCTGGGCGCGTTCGAGCGGGTTGGTCGTGTACTGGTCCCAGAACCACTGCATGGCGTCGCGGCGCAGGAAGTAGCCCTCGGCGAACTGCAGGTAGGAGTCGGTGTCGAACGCCGCGTCGGTCACCGGGTAGAACAGCACCTGCGCGCGCAGCGGCACGTCACCGCGTTCCTTGGCCTGCAACGTCAGCGCCGCGGCCATGTTGCCGCCGACCGAGTCACCGGCGACCGCGATGCGCCCGGCGTCCAGACCGTGGGCGGCACCCTCGGCGACGACCCAGCGCGCGGCGGCGTAGTTCTGGTCGATCGCGACCGGGTAGCGGGCCTCCGGCGAGAGCGAGTAGTCCGGGAACACCACTGCGGCACCCGTACCGACGGCGAGCTCGCGGACCAGCCGGTCGTGGGTGTGGGCGTTGCCGAACACCCAGCCGGCGCCGTGGATGTAGAGGATCACCGGCAACGGGCCGGTGGCCCCGGCCGGCTTCACGACCCGCACGCCGAAGCCGTCCAGCGACACCCACTGCTCGTCGACCTCGGGCTTGTCGACCGCACCCGACTGCACCTCGTCGACGGCCTTGCGCCCCTCCCCCGGCCCCAGGTCGAACAGGTACGGCGGCTTGGCGGTGGCGGCGGCGAACTCGGCGGCGGCGGGCTCGAGAACAGGGCGCTTCATGGCTTCCTCCTGGCGATCCGGGCTGGACACCACAAAGGTATTGCACGATTAAATCGTGCACAACGTAACCACGCCCTCAGCGCGAGCGGGAATAACCCGCGGACTCCGGCACGGACCGCTCGGCGGTGGCCGCGGCCCGGCCGGTTCGTCAGCCGACCGTGAAGCCCGCCGTGGCGCCGGTGAAGCCGGTGATCTTGCCGGTCCAGCCGGACTTCTCGTCGCCGTGGTGCACGACCCGGTAGGTGCCCGCGGGCGTGTCCGCCGGGATCTGCCAGGTGATCGTGGCGTTCGAGAACGCGACGCCGACCCGTTCCCACCGGTAGCGCGTCGACCAGTCGCCGTCGTCCGCGACCCGCACCCACTGGCCGTTGACCTGGCGCTGCACCTCCAGGAACGTCCCGTTGCGGTGCAGGTTGTTCTTCGGGTGGCCGGTGACGAACACGGCCGTCACCGTCTCGCCGCGCGCGTAGGACGCCTTGGGGGCGCTGAGGACGTCGCCGTACCTCTTGTCGGCGGGCTTGTCGTCGAGCACGACACCGGTCTGCAGGTTGAGCTCGGTGAACGGCGGCTTGCCCGGGTTCGGGCCCGCGGGCAGGGCGGTGCCGGCCTTCATCGACGCCGCGAGCTTGCCGAACTCCTGCTGGTAGGCGGGCGTGGTGTTGCGGCCGAAGAGGGTGGAGCCGCCCTCGTACTGCTGTGAGTCGTACTCCTCCGGCGTGGTGATGTACTGGCTGTAGTCGTTGGCGTAGCCCTGGATCAGCACGTTCCGCAGCGGCACGCCCAGTTCGGCGGCCACGGCCTTGCGGATGCGCAGGCCCGCGGTGATCGTGACCTCACCGGGCACCGCGACGAGGTGCAGCTGTCCGATCCGGACGATCTGCAGCGGCACGACGTCCGGCGTCGCACCGATCAGCCCGGTCGGCACGAGCGAGGCTTTGGGGAACTGGCAGTCCCGCAGCCACTGCGGGACCTCCATCTGCAACGGCTCGAACAGCTTCTTCCACGGCGACTGCATGCCCTCGGAGAAGCCGGGGATCGCCGGGCCGTCCTCGACGCTGCCCGCGATGGTCGACGCGCCGACGACGCCGGAACAGGTCGTGCCCGTCTTGCCGTCGGCGGTGAAGCGGCCGTCGACCTGCACGGCCGACATGTCCACGAACCGCATCCGCGCGTCGACACCGCCCGAGACCGCGGCCTGCGGGCCGTTGTAGATCTCCTGCGCCTTGCGGTTCTGGCGCTCGCCGATGACGCGGGCGTTCTCCCACTCGTTCTCGGTGGGGCCGGAACCGGGCCGCAGGTTGAGGTTCGGCGACATGTCACCGGCGTTGGTGTTCGGGAACGCCGCCACGAAGCCCTTCGCGTCGTCCAGGTACCGCACGCCTTCGTCGTCGTGCTCCCACCGGTAGGCCGCGTAACCCTTGTTGTCCGGGCTGATCAGCGTGTTGGCGTTGGTGATCGACGTGTTGTGCGTGGCGAACCAGCTGATCGCGCCGACGTCATCGCCGGACTGCCGGAACCGCAGCACGGTCATCTGCGGGTCGATGCCCTGCGGGAACGCGGCCCTGTCGGGGTTGCGGTCGAACGCGACGCGCGAGCGGTTCACCGAGGCGTTGGTCAGCTCGCCGAACCCGAGGCTGATCGAACCCGGCCTGAGGTCCTCGTGCGCCTCGACGACCGACTCGGTGATGCCGTCGACCACGGCGGCGAGCGCCTGCGGCTGCATGCCGAGGATCGAGAGGTTGTAGGCGAGGTTGTGCGACTGGCCGCCGGGACCGGAGTGCGTGTGTGTCGCGGACAGCAGCAGGTTCTCGCGGGTGTAGGTGGTGCCGTACCGGGCCTGGAGCTTGGTGAGCACGCCCTCCTGGACCGCGCGGAAGATCATCGCGAGGTCGGCGTTGACGTACGCGACCCGCTTGTTCGTCGCCCGGTCGACCACGACGTAAGCGCGCGCCCGCAGCCGCTGGTGGATGCCCGTCGTCTTCTGGTCGAACTTCGAGTAGCCCATCATGCCGTTCTCGGCGGCCGGGCCGGTGACGTCCGAGATGCCCCTGCCGACGAGGTAGGGCTCGGGGTCCGCCCACGCGAACGGGCCGCTGACCAGGGCCGCTCCCGTCAGTGCCGCGACGACCGTCATGACTGCAGTCCGCATGGCCACCCCGCCGAAGTGAATGGGATTCACATTTCGGAAGCCACGGTAGGTGATCCAGACCACTTCGAGCAAGTCACGGCGAGTGCGTTCGCGGTGACGACGAGCAAGATTCCGGCCCAGTGGTGCAGGTCTAGCTCCTCGCCGAGCACCACCAGCCCGGCCAGCGCGGCGAGCACCGGGTGCACGCTCATCGCCAGCCCGAACAGGCGCGCGGGCACCTTGCGCAGCGCGATCACGTCGACCGCGTAGGGCACGACGCTGCAGAACACGCCGGCACCGACCGCGTACAGGACCGACATCCCGGTCAGCTTCCCGTGCAGCACCAGCAGCACCGCGACCGGCACGTAGAGCGTGGCGGACATCGCGGTCGCGACGGCGGGCGCCTGCAGACCGGGCAGCCGGGCCCCGACGAGCCGGTTGAGCAGGATGTACGCGGCCCAGCAGCCCGCCGCGAGCAGGCCGAGGCCGACACCGAGGTAGTCGCTGCTCGGGCCCGGCAGCACCAGCACGTACACGCCGACCGCCGCGATCAGCACGAACAGCACGTCACGGCGCGTGCGCGAGCCCCCCAGCGCCACGGCGAGCGGGCCGAGCACCTCCAGCGTGACGGCGAGACCGAGGCCGATCCGGTCGATCGCGACGTACAGGCTGAGGTTCATCGTCGCGAAGACCAGGCCGAGCGCGATCGTCGGCCACCACTGCGCCCAGGTGAAGCGGCGCAGGTTCGGGCGAGCCATCGGCAGCAGCACGGCGGCGGCCACGAACTGGCGCACGGCGACGACCCCGGCCGGGCCGATCGTGGCGAACGCGTGGGCGCCCACCGCCGCGCCGAGCTGGTTGCTGGCGGCGCTGGCGGTCATCGTCGCGAACGCCCCGGTGCTCTTCATGCCACCCAGCCTGCGGTTCTCCCGGCGCCGCGGGAAATGCACGGGCCGTGTCAGCTATACGCTGGACGCATGGATCTGCGGCACGTGCGCGCGTTCGTGGCCGTTGTGGACGCGGGCACGTTCACCGACGCGGCAAGGGAACTGGGTCTCACCCAGGCGTCGGTGTCGCGCTCGGTGGCCGCGCTGGAGACGACGCTGGGCGTGCGCCTGCTGCAACGATCGACCCGGCACGTCGCGCTCACCGCGGTCGGCACGCAGGTCCTCGCCGGCGCGCGGCGGGTGCTGGACGAGGTCGCCCACCTGCACCGGATCGCCGCGCAGTCGCTCACCGAGCTGCGCATCGGCTACGCCTGGTCCGCGCTGGGCAAGCACACCCGGCGCGTGCAGAAGGCCTGGGCCACAGCGCATCCCGGCCTGCCGCTGGTGTTCGTCCAGTCGAACTCGCCCACCGCGGGCCTCGCCGAGGGCACCGCCGACGTCGCCGTCGTCCGCAGGGCGCTCGACGACCCGCGCTTCGAGACGGCGCTGCTCGGCACCGAACGGCGCTACGGCGTGGTCGCGACGGACAACCCGTTGGCGCGCAAGCGTTCCCTGGAGCTCGCCGACCTCGCCCGGTACTCGCTCGCGGTGGACGACCGGACCGGGACGACCACACTGGACCTGTGGCAGCCGGGCACCGCGCCCGCCGTCGTGCGCAACACCCACAGCGTGGACGAGTGGCTGACGCTGATCGCGGCGGGCCAGGCCGTCGGCATGACGTCGGAGGCCACCGCGAGCCTCAACCCGCGCCCCGGCGTGGCTTACCGGGCCCTGCGGGACGCGCCGCCGATCGCGGTGTGGCTGGCGTGGTGGAAGGACCAGCCACCGCGGCACCTCACCGACCTGATCACGCTGGCGTGCGACGCGTACCGGGTGTGAGGAAACGTCGCCGGGCCGCACACGTCCTTTGCGCGCACAAGCAGGTCGTGACGGCCAGGGCCGAGCGGCGAGCTTCGCCTGCCCGCGGTGGTGGCGCGACCCGGTCAGGCAGGGGCACTCCGCGCCATCACCTCGTGCACCACGGCGATCAGCGCCCTGGTCGCCGCGGTCGGCGCGCGACCGGCCGGGCGGGCCAGCCCGATCGGCCAGCGCAGGTCGGCGCCGGTCACCCGCAGCGTCGTCACACCCGTTGCGCCACCGAGGATGTAGCCGGGTAAGAGCGCGATGCCCAGGCCGTTGCGCACGAAGTCGACGCCGGTGAAGATGTCCGACATCTCCAGGGTCACCCGGCGCGGCACGGCGGCGTCGGCGAACGCGCGGTCGGCGACGGCCCGGTTGCCGTAGCCCAGCGGCGAGTCGATGAAGTCCATGCCCGCGAGCTCCGTGATGGGCACCTCCGTCCGGCGTGCCAGCGGGTGGTCGTCGGGCACCACCAGGTCCATGACCGAGTGCGCCAGCTCGTCGAGGACGATCCCGTCCGGCACCCCGGCCGGCAGTGAGACGAAGCTGAGGTCGAGCCTGCGGTCCAGCAGCTGCTCGACCAGCCCCGCCGACCCCCCGGTCGCCGCACTCGTGCGCACCAGCACGCCGGGGTGGCGGCGGTGGAACTCGCCGAGCAGCGCGGGCAGGTCGATCAACGTCATCGCGGTCAGCGTGCCGATCCGGACAGTGCCGGTGAGCCCGCCGCTGACCTGCTCGACGGCGTTCCTCGCCTCGGTGGCGGCGTCCAGCACCGCCTGCGCCTTCGGCAGCAGCGCCTCACCCGCGTCGGTCAGCAGCACCCGCTTGGAGTTGCGGTCGAGCAGGGTCGCGCCGAGCTCCCGTTCGAGGGTCTTGATCGCCGCCGACACCGCCGACTGCACCACGTGCACGCGCGCAGCGGCACGGGTGAAGTTGCCCTCCTCCGCGACCGCGACGAAATATTCCAGCTGACGCAGGTCCACACCAGCGAGTATCTCAGAAAGTGATGATCACGAGCAGCAACTTTCGTTGGACGTGATGATCGCGCGAGCGCAGGGTGGTGGCATGTCAATGCTCCTCGACGCACCGGCCGCCCGCCCGGCCACCAGCAGGCCCCACGGGCGGGGCTTCTGGGCCGTCGCCTTCGCGTTCCTCGTCTCCATGGCCTACTCGACCGTCCCCTCCCCGCTCTTCCCGCTCTACGTGGCCCGTGAAGGCCTGTCGACCTTCGCCGTCACCGTCGTGTTCGCCGCCTTCGCGGCCGGCGTCGTGATCAGCCTCGTGCTCGCGGGCCACGTCTCGGACTGGGTGGGCCGCAAGAAGATCCTGCTCCCCGCGCTCGGCCTGGAGATCGTCTCCGCCGCGCTGTTCCTGACGAGCACGGCCCTGCCCGTCCTGGTGGTCGCCCGCGTGGTCAACGGCCTGGGCGTGGGCATGATCGCCGCGACCGCCACCGCCTACCTGCACGACCTGCACACGCGGCACCGCCCCGGCGCCTCACCCCGCCGGTTCGAGGTCGTCTCCACGGCCGCGAACATCGGCGGCCTCGGCATCGGCGCCCTGCTCGCCGGCGCGCTCGCGCAGTACTCGGCCACCCCGCTGAGCACCCCGTACGTCGTGCTGGCCGCACTGCTCGCCGTCGCCGTCGTCGCCGTCGCGCTGACCCCGGAAACCGTCGTGCGACAACGGGTGTCCTACCGTCCACAACGGATCAGCGCGGACCACGGCGACCGCAGGACCTACTTCGCCGCGGCGGCCGGAGCGGTCTCCTCGTTCGCGGTGTTCGGCGTGTTCTCGTCGGTCTCCACGGGTTTCGTGGCAGGCGAGCTGCACCACCCGTCACGCACGCTGGCCGGCCTGGTCGTGTTCACGGTGTTCGGCGGCGCCGCCCTCGCACAGACCGCGACCGGCGGCCTCTCCCTCACCGCCCGGCGCGCCACCGGCCTCGGCGGCCAGGCGGCCGGCGTGCTGCTGGTCGTGGCCGGCATGCACACGACGAGCCTGGCGTTGTTCCTGCTCGGCGGCGCGATCGCCGGGGTGGGCGCGGGCGTGCAGTTCAAGGCCTCGGTCGGCGCGGTCGCGGCGATGGCGGCCCCCGCACGCCGCGGGGAAGCCCTGGCGAGCCTGTTCTTCATCGCCTACCTGGGCATGAGCCTGCCGTCGCTGTCGATCGGCCTCGCCACCCGCTACGTCGCACCCACCACCGCGATGACGTGGTTCGCCGCGGCCCTGCTCGTGCTGCTCGGCGCGGTGGCGGCACTCAGTCGACGTGCAGCAGGACCGGGTGCCGCACGTCCCGCGGGCAGGTGAAGATGGTGAGGTTGCCCTCCCGGCCGAACTCCCACTCGACGTTGTCACCGGAGGGTTCATGGGTGCCGAGCGACACCATCTGCCGCAACGCGGTGCCGCACTGCGCGCACTCGAACTCGATCGGACCGGTCTGCCACCACGCCGTCCAGCCGCCGATCTTCGTGCCGCTCGACGTCTCCGGCCAGTCGGCGTCCCGCAGTTCCTCCGGCCGCTCGAACGGGCGCGCGTACTCGGTGATCCTGACCGGCTCCAGCACGGTGACCGTGGGCGTGTAGATCTCCTCCTGCAGTGACGGCTGCGGCTCCTCCTCGATCAGCTCGACCACCGCGGCGGAGTCGCGCCAGACGAGGCGCACGTCCGGCCCGTAGGCGTGGTCCAGGTCGTGGTGGAGGGTGCACAGGAACACCTGCAGCACATCGGTGCCGTCCGGGAACGGCAACTCCGGGAAGTCGCGCCGGTAGAGCTGCACGGCGCCGACGAACGGCATCCCCACACCCGCGATGTCCGCACCGGGCACCCCGGGCGACCTCCGGTCGTGAGCGGTCCCGTCGCACCACGGCCACGGCTCGTCGATCGGCCACAGCACCGGGCCGCCGATGTGGCTGTCGGCGTCCGTCGGGTCGCCCGCCAGCGGGTTGAGGAGCACGGCGGGCCTGGCCCACTCAGCCTTGGTCGACACAAGCGGGAAGGCTAGTGGCACGGGGGTAACGGCAACGGGCCCGTCTCCGACTCCGCAGGTATGAGGTTCTTGATCACCCCCGTGCTCCTCGCCGTCCTCGCGACGGGCTGCACGTCGGAGGTCACCGGTTCCGGTTCGGGCACCGCGGCGACCACCACCACTGCATCGACCACCGCATCGACCACTGCGTCGACCACTGCGGAGACCGACCGGCCCGACACCCCGACCACGACGGCCGGCAGGACCACCGCCCTCGACGGGGTGCCTCCCGAGCAGTACGAGAGCCTGCCCTCCCAGTTCTGCGACCGGCCCTTCCCCGGCGCGCAGGGCAAGCCGATGCTGGCCGTCGTCGTGGAGACCCCGAAGGGACGGCTGAACTGCGACCAGGCCGGAGCCGTGCTGGCCGACTACTACGTCCAGCGCCGGGAGCCGATGTCCGGCATGCCGCCGGTCGAGATCGGGACGATGTCGTGCAACCAGGTCGCCGAGGGCATCCTGCCCCAGGTCGTGTGCGCCGACGCGGAGAACGTCGTCTACTCGATGTGGCCGCAGACCTGACGCGTGCGGTGCGGACGGGGTGACGAGCCGCAGTCACGTCCGCAGCACCTTCACATCCCCCGTTCCCGAGCGGCCGCGTCGATCACCTCGTCCAGCACGGCACGGGAGGTGTGCAGGTCGGCGATCATCCGGTCGATGCGCGCGCGTTCGTCCTCCAGCTCCGCGACCAGCCGCGGTGTCGCGACCTCGGACGGACCGCCGTCGGCGTCCCGCAGGCAGGGCAGCATGCGCGCGATCTTCTTGCTGTGCAGGCCCGCCGCGAACAGCTCCTGGATCCGGATCACCCGGTCGACGGCGCTCTCCTGGTACTCGCGGTGCCCACCGGACGTCCGTGCCGGCACGAGCAGGCCCTGCTGCTCGTAGTAGCGCAACGACCGTTCGCTCACGCCCGTGCGCTGGGCCAGCTCACCGATGCGCATCGCGATTTCCCCCGCCGAAAGGCTTGAACTTGACATTGGTGTCAACTTCTACCTTCGCACCATGACGGAGAACAAGCTCTACGACTACTCGCCCATTGTCGACCGCCCGCCCCTCACCTGGCCCCACGGCGCGCGAGTCGCCGTGTACGTCGGCCTCAACGTGGAGCACTTCCTGCTCGGCACGCCGTCGACCAGCATCTGGCCGGGCACCGCCGACCTCACGCCCGACCCGCTCAACCACGGCTGGCGCGACTACGGCCCGCGGGTCGGCATCTGGCGCACCATCGACGCGCTCGACCGCCACGGTCTGCGCGCCAGCGTGCTGCTCAACTCCACGGCCGCCCGGCGGTACCCGCGGATCATCGAGGCCGGTGTCGCGCGCGACTGGGCGTGGCTCGCGCACGGCGAGACGAACTCCAGGCTGCACACCGGGCTGGAGCGCGACGAGGAACGTGAGGTGCTCGCCGGCATAGTCGGCACGATCGAGCAGGCGACGGGCACCCGGCCGCGCGGCTGGATGGGACCGGGGCTCACCGAGACCCACCACACCCCGGAGCTGCTCGCCGAGCTCGGGCTGGACTACGTGCTCGACTGGACCGCCGACGACCAGCCGTTCCGGCTGAACGTGCCGGGCATGATCAGCGTGCCGTACTCGGTGGAGCTCAACGACCTCATGCTGCTCGACCGGTCCGGCCCGGACTTCCTGCGGATGGTGGTGGACCAGTACGAGGTGCTGCACGCCGAGGGCGGCCGGGTGCTCGCGCTGGCGCTGCACCCGTTCGTCACCGGTCAGGCGTTCCGGCACAAGTACCTCGACCTGGCCCTCGCCCACCTCGCGGCCGCACCCGACGTGTGGCTCACGACCAGCGACGACATCGCCGAGCACTACCTGAGGCACAACTAACAGCCACCCCGGCGTGCATGTCCATACACGATCGTGCATAATCATAGTCGTGTCCAAGGTGCTCACTTCACTTCCCGCCGGCGAACGCGTCGGCATCGCCTTCTCCGGTGGTCTCGACACCTCTGTCGCGGTCGCGTGGATGCGTGAGAAGGGCGCGGTGCCGTGCACGTACACCGCGGACATCGGTCAGTACGACGAGCCCGACATCGAGTCGGTCCCCGGTCGCGCGGGCACGTACGGCGCCGAGATCGCGCGCCTCGTGGACTGCCGTGCCGCGCTCGTCGAGGAGGGGCTCGCGGCACTGGCGTGCGGCGCGTTCCACATCCGCTCCGGTGGTCGCGCGTACTTCAACACCACCCCGCTCGGGCGCGCGGTCACGGGCACCATGCTCGTGCGCGCCATGCTCGACGACGACGTCCAGATCTGGGGCGACGGCTCCACCTACAAGGGCAACGACATCGAGCGGTTCTACCGCTACGGCCTGCTCGCGAACCCGTCGCTGCGGATCTACAAGCCGTGGCTGGACGCGGAGTTCGTGACCGAGCTCGGCGGCCGCAAGGAGATGTCCGAGTGGCTGCTGGAGCGTGACCTGCCCTACCGGTCGAGCGTCGAGAAGGCGTACTCCACCGACGCGAACATCTGGGGCGCGACGCACGAGGCCAAGTCGCTCGAACTGCTCAACGAGGGCATCGAGATCGTCGAGCCGATCATGGGCGTCAAGTTCTGGGACCCGTCGGTCGAGATCGCCGCCGAGGACGTGACGATCGGTTTCGACCAGGGCCGCCCGGTCACGATCAACGGCAAGGAGTTCGGCAACGCCGTCGACCTCGTGCTGGAGGCCAACGCGATCGGCGGCCGCCACGGTCTGGGCATGTCCGACCAGATCGAGAACCGCATCATCGAGGCCAAGAGCCGCGGCATCTACGAGGCGCCCGGCATGGCGCTGCTCTACATCGCCTACGACCGCCTCGTGAACGCGATCCACAACGAGGACACCGTCGCCAGCTACCACACCGAGGGCCGCAAGCTGGGCCGCCTGCTCTACGAGGGCCGCTGGCTCGACCCGCAGTCGCTCATGCTCCGCGAGGCGCTGCAGCGCTGGGTCGGCTCCGCGGTCACCGGCGAGGTCACGCTGCGGCTGCGGCGTGGCGACGACTACTCGATCCTCGACACGTCCGGCCCGGCGTTCAGCTACCACCCGGACAAGCTGTCGATGGAGCGCACCGAGGACTCCGCGTTCGGCCCGGTCGACCGGATCGGCCAGCTGACCATGCGCAACCTCGACATCGCCGACTCGCGCGCCAAGCTGGAGCTCTTCGCGGGCCTCGGCATGGTCGGCACCCGCCAGTCGGCGCTCATCTCGGCGCAGGTCGAGCCGACGCAGCTGATCGGCGACGTGCCCGACGGCGGCGCCGAGGTCATCGCCTCGCGCGGTGAGGTCTCCGAGGCCGACGCGCTGCTCGACGCGGCGGCGATCGAGTCCGGCACCGACTGACGTTCTCCACGCACACCGGCGGGGTGAGCGGGCGATCAGCCCACCCACCCCGTCGGCGTCAGGTCTGCGGCCACATCGAGTAGATGACGTTGTCGGCGTCGGCGCACACGACCTGGGGCAGGACCGCCTCGACGGTCTGGTTGCACGACATCGGCCCGATCTCCAGCGGCGGCAGGTTCAGCGTCGGCTCACGGCGCTGGGCGTAGTAGTCGAACAGCACGGCCGCGGCCTGGTCGCAGGTCAGCCTGCCCTGCACGGTCGGTGCCGGCCGCGCGATCGTCGCCGGCGGCCGTCGACCGCGTTGCGGGACCTCGACGTCTCGACCCGCCGACGCACCGCACCCTGGACAGATGGGAGCGCGGCCACGGGACGTGATCGATTCCGTCCCGGTCTGTGAATTTCCCGGACGGAGAAGATTCGGCGAACAACCTGGACGTGAACGCAGTTCATGTACCACCTTCTGCCTCGCAAGCCTCTCCCCTGCTCCCGGAATCGAGGCCCCTGTTGAGGAAGAAGCTCCTCGCCGCGCTGACCGGCGCGCTCCTGATCAGCACCCTGTTCCCCGGCATCGCGCTCGCCGATCCGCCGCAGGCGATCCCCGCCAGCTTCACGGCGGAGGACGGCAAGTGGCAGCCGGCGTTCGACTACGACGGTGACGGCTGCTACCCGACGCCGGCGATCTCGCCGACCGGGCAGGTGGCGCCCGGCCTGAAGAACTCCGGCGCGTTGAACGGCAACTGCCACGACCGGTCCGACCTGGACAACACCAACTCCTACAGCCGCTCCAAGTGCAACAACGGCTGGTGCGCCCACCTCTACGACCTGTACTTCGAGAAGGACCAGGCCGTGCCGGGCTGGGACTGCTGCGGCCACCGCCACGACATCGAGCACGTGGTCGTCTGGGTGCAGAACGACGTGGCCCAGTACGTCTCGACGTCGGAGCACGGCAAGTACAAGACCCACCCGCGCGCCAACGTGCAGTGGGAAGGCACCCACCCGAAGATCATCTACCACAAGGACGGTGCCAGCACGCACTGCTTCCGTCTCGCGGGCGCCGGTGAGCAGGCGGAGAACCACTACGGGGTCTACCAGTACCCGGACCTGGTGAGCTGGGACCGGTTCCCGGCCGGTGTGCGGGACGTGCTCGTGAACGCGGACTTCGGCAGCGCGTCGCTGGCGATCAAGGACAGCGCGTTCAACCACAACCTCGGCATCGCCAAGCCCGCCGGGATCGCGTTCGACCCGAACGCCTGACCCACCCGATCCCACCGCCACACCGCACCCCTCGCCCCGGAGCGTCCACGCCGGGGCGAGGGGTGCCGCTCACCTGGCCACGCGGTCGAGCCACTCCGCCAGCAACGTCCGTTCCGCGGGCGACAGCGCCGCCGGCGGCTCGTCCTCCAGCGCGGCCCGCAACGCGATCGCCCTGCTCGGGATGTCCGTCGGCTCGTCCGGCGCGGACTCCGACGTGATCGCCCTGATCACCTGCTCGCGCGAGAACGCGATCAGCCCCAGGTCCCGCTCGTGCTCCGGCGTCGCGATCAGCGCCAGCACCACGCCCATCCCCGCCGCGTGCACGAACTGCGCTGCCTGCTCGACCGGCACGGTCAGCCGCCCCGCCGCGGCGATCCGGCCGATGATCTCGCGGAGCATCGCGTCCGCTGCCTGCCGCGCCTCCCGCTTGCGCGGCTCGCCGTACATCAGCAGGTAGAACGCCGGGCACGCCAGGCCGAAGCCGATGTGCAGCTCCCACCCGCGGCGCAGGTCGGCGACCGGGTCGTCGCTCGCCCCCATCGCCTGCTTGGTCGCGAGGTAGCCCGCGAACCCGTGGGCCGCCACGGCGTCGAGCAGGCCGTCCTTGTCACCGAACAGCCGGTACAGCGTGGGCGCCTGCACGCCCGCCGCCGACGCGACCGCGCGCGTGGAGACAGCCTCCTTGCCGCCCTCGACCAGCAGGTCGGCCGCCGCCTTCACCACGCGTTCCCTCGTGTCCACGTAACGACGATAACATGCGACCGGTAGCGTTGATTCGGTATCGATGATATGTTGATTGTGTTATCAGCGGAAACAGCAGCTAGGAGAACCGACATGACTCGCGTTGCCATCGTCACCGGTGGATCGAGGGGGATCGGGCGGGCGGCCGCCGAGCGTCTCGCCGCGGACGGACAGGTCGTCGTCATCGGGTACGCCGGCAACAGGGCGGAGGCCGACAAGGCGGTGCGGGAGATCACCGCGCAGGGCGGTCAGGCCGTCGCCGCGCAGGCCGACGTGGCCGACGAGCACGCCGTGGCCGCGGTGTTCGACCTCGCCGAGCAGACCTTCGGCGGTGTCGACGTGGTCGTGAACTCGGCCGGCATCATGCCGCTCGGCACGGTCGCGGACATGGACCTCGACACGTTCGACCGCGTCATGCGCACCAACGGCCGCGGCACGTTCGTCGTCGCGCAGCAGGCCGCGCGCCGGGTCCGCGACGGCGGCGCGATCGTCAACATCTCGTCGTCGGTGGTGGGCCTGCGGTTCCCGCAGTACGGCGCCTACGCCATGTCGAAGGGCGGCGTGGAAGCGCTGACCCTGGTGCTGGCCCGCGAGCTGCGCGGCCGTGACATCACCGTCAACGTCGTCGCCCCCGGCCCCACGGCCACCGACCTGTTCCTCGACGGCAAGGACCAGGCGACGATCGACCACCTCGCGCAGCAGGCGCCGCTGGAGCGCATCGGCACGCCCGGCGACATCGCCGAGGTCGTGTCCTTCCTGGCGGGCCCGGCCCGCTGGGTCAACGGTCAGGTCGTCCGTGCGAACGGGGGCATCATCTGATGGGCGAGGTCATCGTCGTCACCGGCGCGTCCAGCGGTTTCGGCGCGCTCGCGGTGCGCAGGCTGGGCCTGGCCGGTCACACTGTCTACGCGGGCATGCGGGAGACCACCGGCCGCAACGCCCCCGCCGTCGCCGAGCTCGCCGCGTACGCCAGCGAGCACGCCGCCGACCTGCACGCCGTCGACCTCGACGTGCTGTCGCAGGGGTCGGCCGACGCCGCCATCGCGCTGGTCGTCGCCGAGCAGGGCCGCCTCGACGTGGTCGTGCACAACGCCGGCCACATGGTCACCGGCCCGGCCGAGGCGTTCACCCCGGAGCAGTACGCGCAGCTCTACGACACCAACGTGCTGGGCACCCAGCGGGTCAACCGCGCCGCGCTGCCCCACCTGCGCGGGCAGCGTTCCGGGCACGTGGTGTGGGTCGGCAGCAGCTCGACCCGCGGCGGCACGCCCCCGTACCTGGCGCCGTACTTCGCGGCCAAGGCGGCGATGGACGCGGTCGCCGTGAGCTACCGGGCGGAGCTGCTGCGGTTCGGCGTCGAGACCACGATCGTCGTGCCGGGCGCGTTCACCCGCGGCACCAACCACTTCGCGCACAGCGGCACACCGGCCGACACCGCCACCGCCGAGGCCTACGAGGAGCACTACCCCGGCCTGGTGGACCAGGTCGGTGCCCGCCTCGCCGAGCTGGAGCCGGCGTGGGCCGACGCCGGTGCGGTCGCCGACGCGATCGTGACCGCGGTCGGTGCGGAGAAGCCGCCGTTCCGCGTGCACGTGGACCCGTCGCAGGACGGCGCCGAGGTCGTGAACGCGGTGGCGGACCGGGTGCGCGCCGAGTTCCTGCGCCGGGTGGGCCTCACGGACCTCGTCTAGCGGCCGGGCCGGGCCTGGAGCAGCTCGGAGACGGTGACGAACCGGAAACCGCGCTCCCGCAGCCCGTCGATCACCGGCCCGAGCGCCTGCCGCGTCTGGTCGCGCGCCGCGTACATCGGGTGCAGCAGGACGATCGAGCCCGGTCTGGTCTTCGCGAGCGTCTCCTCGACGACCCGCGCCGCGGCCGGGGTGCCCGCGGAGTCCGGCTCGACGTCCCACATCACCGTGGTCCGGTCGTGCTGGCTCAGGTAGTGCGGCAACGCGAAGAGCTTCTTGCCGTTCGGCGGCCGGAACCGGATCTCCCCGCCGTAGCCGGTCGCGCGGATCAACGCGTCGGTGTCCTCGACCTCCTGCGCCACGAAACCCGGTGTCACGCCGACCATCCGCTCGTGGGAGTAGGTGTGGTTGCCGACCTCGTGCCCGGCCTGGGCGATCCGCCGGCCGAGCTCCGGGTGCTCGCGCAGCTCGCGGCCCACCAGGAAGAACGTCGCCTTGACGTCCCTGGCGGCGAGGGTGTCGAGCACCTGCTGCGCACCGGCCGGGTCGGGGCCGTCGTCGAAGGTCAGCGCGACGACCTTCTCGCCGGTCTCGACCCGGTGCACCAGCTCACCGGAGAACTCCGAAGGTGCGCGAGCTGCTGACCTGCCACAGCCCGGCGGCGGCCGTGAGCACGACGACCACACCGGTCGCGGTGATGATCGTCGTCTTGTGGGACAACCACTTCATGCGCCCACCATGTCGAGCACGGCCGTGCCGAGGCGCAGCACCCCGTCGTCGAGCGGCACGCACCGCATGCCGCCCTTGCCCCGCAACGCCTTGAACGCGCCGGGAGCGATCACCGCGTCCATCCACGCGCACGGGTTCGCCGGCCGGTGCACCTCGAACCGCACCGGCCCGTCCCCGCTGTCCAGGCTGAACACGGTGCCGCGGGCCAGCGCGTCCACGTCGAACCCGCTGACGACCACGTTCCTGCGGGCCAGCAGCGGGTCCACCGGCCACCGGGCCAGCGACTCGGCGGCGATGACCGTGACCGCCGCGGTGCGGTGCGCCGGGTGGTTGAAGTACCGGTCCCCCACGATCCCGAGCCCCGCGCGCACCTCGACGTGGCCGCGCGACACGGGCCCGGGATCGGGACGAGGGCCGTCCGACGGACGGCCCTCGTAGGCGTGCACGGCGGAGACGTGCAGCGCGACGACCTCTACCGCTCGCCCAGCTGCCATTCCGGCCTGACGTAGTGGCAGGTGTAGCCGTTGGGGTAGCGCTCCAGGTAGTCCTGGTGCTCCGGCTCGGCCTCCCAGAAGTCCGACGCCTGGGTGACCTCGGTGACGACCTTGCCCGGCCACTTGCCGGAGGCGTCGACGTCCGCGATGGTCTCTTCGGCGACGCGCTTCTGCTCGTCGGTCTCGAAGAAGATCGCCGACCGGTAGCTGGCGCCGATGTCGTTGCCCTGGCGGTTGCGGGTCGACGGGTCGTGGATTTGGAAGAAAAATTCGAGGATTTGCCGGTAGCTGAGCTGGGCGGGGTCGAACACGATCTCGATGGCCTCGGCGTGGTTGCCGTGGCGGCGGTAGGTCGCGTTCGGCGTGCTCGGGTCGCCGGTGTAACCGACGCGCGTGGAGACGACTCCGGGGTGGCGGCGGAACAGGTCCTGCATGCCCCAGAAGCAGCCGCCCGCGAGAACAGCCTTCTCCGTCACTGTGAATCTCCTCTGCTCGGTGTTCACTCAGGAGAACGTTCGGGCGTGGCCGGTTCATCCCCGGCGAGTTGTGACGTGTCCATTACGGGCTCCGGTGCCGTCGACCGCGCCTCGATCACCTCGCCCAGGTACCGCACGACCACCGCCACGGCGGCGGCCACCGGCACCGAGAAGAACGCTCCCGCGATCCCGTACAGGCTGGTGCCGGCCGTGACGACCAGCAACACGACCGCCGCGTGCAGCCGCAACCCGCGTGACTGCAGGATCGGCTGCAGCACGTTGCCCTCGACCTGCTGCACCACGACCACGATCACCAGCATGATGATCGCCGTGGTCAGGCCGTTGCTGACCAGCGCCACCAGCACCGCCAGCGCACCGGCGATGAACGCGCCGACGATCGGGATGAACCCGCCCAGGAACGTCAGCGCCGCCAGGGGCACCGCCAGCGGCACCCCGAGGATCAGCAGCCCCAGCCCGATGAACACGGCGTCGATCAGGCTGACGACCGCCTGGCTGCGGATGAAGCTGCCGAGCGTGGCCCAGATCCGCTCCAGCACCGTCGTGAGGTGCCCACCGGCGCGCCGGCCGACCAGCCCGCGCAGCCACGGCGTGAACCGCATGCCGTCCTTGACGAAGAAGAACGCCAGCAGCAACGCCACCAGGCCCGTGACCAGCCCCGAGGTCACCGCACCGGCACCGGTCAGCAACCCGCTCGCGATCGACCCGATGCTCGACTTGACCTGGTCGACCCCCTGCGCGATCAACCGGTCGAGGTCGGTGCCCTTGAGGTTGAACGGCGGTCCCGCCACCCACTTCTGCGCCTGCTGCAACGCGTCCTGCGCACTGCGCGAGATCTCCGGCACACCCGAGGCGATCGACGACGAGATCGCCGCCACCACCCCACCCAGCACCACGAGTCCGCCGACCAGCACGATCGTCGCCGCCAACGCCGAGTTGAGCCCCTTCGACATCAACCACCGCGCCGGCGGCCACAGCACCGTCGTGATGAGCAGCGCCAGCAGCACCGGCATCACCACGACCCACAGCTTGCCGATCAGCCATGCCAGCATCCAGAAGCCGAGCGCCGCCAGCGCCACCCGCAGACTCCACCGCGCGAGCCAGCTCACGCCGTGCCCGATGGCCTCGCCCTTGTCCGTCCACCCGCGATTGCGATCCACGGTGCCCAGTTTGTCCTGCGGTGAGCCGAACGGGTGTCAGGACGCGCGACTCCGTTACGACTTCGCGGCCCGCGCCTTCTCGATCACCGCCCGCACCGATCTCGGTGAGCAGCCTGTGGCCCCGGGGTTGCACGTCAGCCATCACCGTGCAACCCCGGGTTGCAGATCAGGGACGGGTGCCGAGCGACCCGACCACCGCGGTGCTGACCGAGGAGCTGGACCGCACCGTGCCCTTGTCGAGCGTGCCCTTCTCGGCGACGGTCGACCGGCTACCGATGAAGTCGCCGTCGGCGGGATCGATGATGATCTCCTGGAAGTCCTCGTAGTACTTGATGCCGAGCGCGACGCCTTCCTCGCCGTCGAGGTTCGCCCGCTTCTCGGTGACCACGAGGCCCGGCAGCAACGCGAGCGCGCGGAAGATGTCCGCCCGCACCCGCGCGGGCATCCGGCCGGAGTCCAGCGCCTCCCGCGCCTGCATCAGCACGCCGGGGTCGTCGGTGCCGCCGTCGGCCTTGAGCTTCTCGTACAACGCCCGCGGGTCGGACGGCAGCGACGCCACGAACTCCGGCGTCGGGTTGCTGAACGAGCCGTTGGTGCAGCGGTCCGGCTGGCCCTCGGCGTAGTAGGAGTACTTGCCGCACTTGCCGCGGAACTCCTGCTTGCCCTTGAACCGCCCCGGATCGGGCTTGCCGTCGCCCTCGTGACCGGGCAGCCACTCGGTCGGGCCGGTGTCCTCGGTGCGCAGCAGCCACTCGTCGCGGTGGTCGGCGGGCACCCACTCCTCGGTCGCGGCGCCGGAGGTCCACGCCTTGTCCGAGCCGCTCTCCACGACGATGCCCCGGTAGCGGCTGCGCACGTAGAGGTACTGGCCGGGACCCAGCGGCGGCACGGTGACGCGGTCGGCGAGGTCGGCGGCGTGGATCAGCTCCTCGGCGGCGGTCGCCGACGGGCCCGTCCCGGTGTCGACGGTCGACGCGGCCAGGGCACCGGCGGTGAGGACGCCGACGGCGGCCGCGGCGGCGAGCCAGCGGGTGCGGGTGCGGCGCGACGTGAGGGACACGACGGGTGCGACGGCCGTGGAGGTCGCAGCACCGGCAGACGTGGTGTCAGCCGCCGGAGTGTCAGCGGGTGTGGTTCCGACGAGCGTGGAGCCAGCGGACGCAGCGCCGGCGGGCGTGGTGCTTGCGGACGCGGTCACGGCGGTCGAGGCGTCGGCCACGGCGGTGGCACCGAGCCCGCTCGCCGCACGTTCCCGCAGCGCCTGCCGCAGCGCGAGCTTCCCCGCGGCGACGTCGAACGGCACCGGCTCCCCCGCGGCACGGGCGAGTGCCGCGTCGAGCACGCGGTCGAGCTTCTCGGAACGGTTCTGCTCAGACATGGCTGTCCCCCGGGAGGTCGTGGTCGATGTCGTGACCGGTGGCGGCGAGGCGGGTGCGCAGTCGGGCGCGGGCGCGGTGCAGGCGGGTGCGCACGGTCGCGACCGGCACGGCGAGGGCGACCGCGATCTCGGCCGGCGTCAGCTCACCCCAGGCGGTGAGCAGCAGCACCTCGCGTTCCTCGACCCGCAGGTCGGCGAGCCAGCCGGTGAGCGGACCGGCGAGCACGTCGGCGTCGGCCGCCGCGCTCGCCCGTTCCCCGACGTCGTCCTGCACCGAGCGGGCGGCGTGCGCCCTGGTCCAGGCGCGGAGCTTGCGGTCCTCGGCACGCACGTGGTGGCGCAGCAGGTTGGTGGCCACGCCGTAGAGCCAGGCGCGCAGGCCGTCGGTATCGCACGACTGGCCGGCACGCTTGTCCCACAGCACCAGGAACGCCTCGGACACCACGTCCTGCGCGGCGTCCGGGCCGATGCGGCCGGTCACGTACCGGTGCAGGCGCTCGGCCGTGGACTCGTAGAGGTCGAGCAGCGCCGGCTCGTCCAGCACGCCGGGCGCGTGCCCCTGGGTCGGCGCCTCGGGCGCCACGTCGGTTTGCACACGACCACCTGCCCGCAGACCCCGCGGGCGTTCCCGGTGTGTGCTCACCGCCACATCGTGGGCCAGCCGGTCAGCTCCCGCCCGGGAAGGGGTGCCTCGCCGCGTGCTCGGCCGCCGTCAGCCCGAACAGCAGGACGTCGTGGTGTCGGCCGAGCATGTACTCGTGGTCGCGCAGCCGGCCCTCCTCCTGGAAGCCGAGGCGGCGGTGCAGGGCGATCGACGCCTCGTTGAACCCGATGACGCTCGACTCGCACTTGTGGAACCGCCGCTCGCCGAACATGAAGCCCAGCAGCAACCGGACGGCGTCGGAAGCGTAGCCGCGGCGGTGGAAGGCGTTGCCGATCGCGATGCCGTAGGAGAACCGCCCGGCCCGGTGGTCGACCTCGTGCGTCGAGGTCATCCCGACGAGCCGGCCCTCGTCGAGGGACTCGATCGCAAGCTGCACGGTGTCGCCCTGCGGCTTCTTGAGCGCCGCCTCCTGCGCCCACTCGCGCTGGCGGGCCGCGGAGAAGGGCGGGTGGATCATGTCCGCGGCCCGCATGTCGTCGGTGTGCTCGTCGAACGACCGGAACGACTCCCAGTCCTCCGGTTCGACGCCGCGCAGCCGGACCCGGTGTCCTGTCCAGAAAGATGTCATGATCCGCAGTCCTACCAGGGTCGTCCGCATTCACACGAACGAGTTACGGCTAGGATCGTCCCGGTGACCACCTACGACGATCTTGAGCACCTCGACACGTCGGTGCTGCCGGAACGCCAGCAGAAGATCCTGGTCGCCATCCGCGACTGGGTGGTCGAGCACGGCTACTCCCCCAGCACCCGCGAGATCGGCGACGCGGTGGGCCTGCGGTCCTCCTCCTCGGTCTCCAAGCACCTGGCGGCGTTGGAGGACAAGGGTTTCCTCAAGCGCGGCACGTCGGTGAGCCGGCCGATGGACGTGCGGATCTTCCTGCACGAGACGAGCTCCGCCGCCGTCGCGGCCGACTCGATCGCGGTGCCGGTCGTCGGCGACATCGCCGCCGGTGCGCCGATCTCGGCGATCGAGCACGTGGACGACGTGCTGAACCTGCCGCGCGGGCTGGTCGGCCGCGGCAGCAACGTGTTCGCGTTGCGCGTGCGCGGTGACTCGATGATCGACGCGGCGATCTGCGACGGCGACATGGTCGTGGTGCGGCAGTCGCACGAGGCCCACAGCGGGCAGATCGTCGCCGCGATGCTCGACGACGAGGCCACGGTGAAGGTCTACCAGCGCAGGAACGGCCACGTGTACCTGGAACCGCGCAACCCCGCCTATGAGGTCATAGACGGGGACAAGGCGACCGTTCTCGGGATTGTCGTGTCGGTGCTGCGCAGCGTCTAGAGCTGCACGAGGCCCAGCTGCTGGGCGGCCCACAGACTGTCGGCGTTGGCCCAGTACTCGGCGATCAGGCCGTCCCGCAGGCGCAGGACGTCCGTGCCGTAGAAGGAGATCGGGCCGGCCTCGGGGTGGGCCGCGGTGGCGTGCCAGCGCAGCACCAGGAGGTCGCCGTCGGCGATCGGTCCGACCTGGACGGTGAACTCCAGTCCCGGCAGCGCCTCGTGCGCGCCGCTCACCCAGGTGTGCAGGTTCGCCCTGCCCACCGAGTCCCGCGGCGGGCCGCCCAGCAGCGGGGCGGCGTGCGAGACGAAGTCCTCGCGGACCGTGCGGTCCACCAGGGACAGGTCACCGTTCCAGATGTCCTTCCAGGCCTCGGCGATCGTGCTCATCACGCGTCACCGTGCTTCCCGGGGGCGGCCGAGCCGCTGTACTCGCCGAGGTCGGACACGAGCTGGGTGAGCTCGGGGTCGCTGTCGTAGCGCTTCTGGTGCAGCGCGGCGATCTTCGCGCCGATCTCGGGGTCCGCGTCGTCGGTGATGTCGAACGAGGAGAACTTCTCCACGAGCGGCAGGCCGACCCGGTCGGTGTTGCGGTGGGCGGGGTGGACCAGGTACTCCCAGTACCCCTCCAGGTCCTCGATGACGAACGTGGCGCCCCACTCGTACTCGCCGCCGAAGTCGCGGCCGACGACGAACTGCTTGACCGACGGGATGACGCGGCCCTGGTTGCGCAGGCTCTCCAGCGCCTCCTCGACCTGCTCGGGCGAGGCGTCCGCGCGCAGCGTGAACCGGTTGCCGTGGTAGATCATTTCTTCTCCTTCGTGACGAGCGCGGCGATCGCGCCCAGGGTGGTGACCGCGCCGGTCCAGGCGAACGCACCGGCGATCCCGGTGAGCTCGACCAGTGGCGCGACGACGAGGGGTGAGAGGAACTGGCCGAGGAAGATCCCGGCCACCAGCCCGCTGAGCGCGCGGCCGCGGTGCTGCGGTGCGGCCATCCCGGCGAGCTGGACGTTGAGGTGCGGCACGACGAGCCCGACGCCGACGCCGCCGACCAGCAGCCCGGCGACGATGCCGGGCAGGGTCCCGGTGCCGGCCAGCAGCCAGCCGAGGCCGAGCAGCCCCGTGCTGGTCGCGACGGGTCGGGGCGGTGGCCTGAGCAACGCCCCGGCCGCGCTGGTGACCGTGCTGCCCGCGATGACCACGCCGATGAGCGCGGGGCTGACGTGCAGGCCGGCCAGCAGGAACGGCAGCTGCGTCGGTGCCATGTAGAACACGAGCGTCGCGGCGAGTGCGAGCACGTAGATCCCGACGGCCTGCCCGGTCGGCCGGAACTTCCCGGTGGTGGCCGCGTGCGCTCGCGGTTCGTCGTGCAAAGCGGCGATCGCGGCCAGTGCGACGACGGCGGCCACCGAGTAGAGCCAGAACGGCGCACGCCAGTCGATCCCGGCCAGCAGGCCCGCGAGCGGCAGGAACACCACGCCGCCCAGGCTCGCGAACGCCTGCTGCAACCCGAGGAACCTGGCTCGCCGCTGCCCGTCGAACCAGTCGGTGACCAGCGCGCTGACCGCCGTCATCACGCCGCCGACCGCCAGCCCCAGCAACGCCCGGCTGAGGAGCAGCACGGTCAGGTCGCCGATGAAGAACCCGGCCGTGCCGCTGACCGCGTAGAGCACCAGCGCCCCCACCAGCAGCGGCTTGCGGCCGACCCGGTCGGCGAACGCACCGGACAGCGGCGCGCTCACCGCGATGGCCAGCGAGGTGGTGGTCAGCGCGAGCCGGACCAGCACGCCCGCTCCGTAGACGTCGCTCATCGCGGGCAGGCTCGGCGCGATGATCGCGGCGGCCATGATCGTGAGCGTCGCCGCGCCGAGCACGGTGCCCTTGGCGAAGGTCGTTGGCGCAGTTCGTGTGGTCACACCGGAAACCTTCGTCGCCGACCCTTGTTCTTCGCGTCGGCAGGAACTACGTAGGTGACCGGTTTACGTAGAGTTCGGTCATGCCCCTGCTGCTCGGCCGCACCGACGAGCTCCGCTGCCTGGACGGCCTGCTCGCCGCTGCCCGCGAGGGCAGCGGCGGCGTGCTGGTGCTGCGCGGCGAGGCCGGCATCGGCAAGAGCGCGTTGCTCGGCCACGTCCGGGAGGCGGCGGGGTTCCGGCTGGTGGAGGCGTCCGGCTCGGAGTTCGAGACGGACCTGCCGTTCGCGGCGCTGCACCAGCTGTGCCTGCCGGTCCTGGGGCACCTGGACGAGCTGGAGCCGCAGCGGCGCCGCGCTCTCGAGGTGGCGTTCGGGATGGCGGAGGGTGCGCCGGACCTGTTCCGGATCGGGCTCGCCGCGCTCGACCTGCTCGCCGCCGCCGCACGGGAGCTTCCACTGCTGTGCGTGGTGGACGACGCGCACTGGCTCGACACGGCGTCGGCGAAGGCGTTGTCGTTCCTGGCCCGGCGGATCGGGGCCGAGCCGGTGGCGATGGTGCTCGCGGCACGGGAGGGGCTGACCGAGCTGCCGTCGCTGGAGCTCACCGGGTTGTCCGACGCCGACGCGCGCACCCTGCTGGGCGGTGTGCCGGACGACCGCGTGCTGGCCGAGGCGCGCGGGAACCCCTTGGCGTTGCAGGAACTTCCGAAGGCCGGGTTCGGGCTGCCGGACTCGTCGTCGGTCGTGCACCGGGTCGAACGCGGCTTCCAGGCCAGGCTGGCCGGTCTGCCCGGCCGTGACCTGCTGGTCCTCGCGAGCGCCGACGCCACCGGTGACCCCGCCCTGCTCTGGGCGGCGGCCGAGGTGCTCGGGCTGCCGACCGACGCCGACACCGGTGACCTGGTGACGATCTCGACGAAGGTCCGCTTCTGCCACCCGCTCGCGCGGTCGGCCGTCTACCGGGCGGCGACCGCGGCCGAACGCCGGGCGGCGCACCGGGCGCTGGCGGAGGTGACGACGGACCCGGACCGCAGGGCGTGGCACCGCGCCGAGGCGACCGCCGGGCCGGACGAGGCGGTGGCGGCCGAGCTGGAGGCCGCCGCAGAACGGGCGGGGGCGCGCGGAGGGGTGCGGGCGTCGGCGGCGTTCCTGACGCGGGCGGCCGCGTTGTCGCTGGACCCGGTGGCACGCACGGACCGCGCGTTGCGGGCCGCCCAGGCCGAGCTCGACGGCGGCGCGGCGGACGCCGCCCTCGACCTGCTGTCCACTGTGGAGCCTCGGGACGACGTGCAGCACGCCCGCGCGGACCTGCTGCGCGGGCGGATCGCGTTCGTGCGGCAGGAGGACGGCCCCGCGCTCATGCTCGGCGCCGCGCACCGGCTGGCCGCGATCGATCCGCGGTGGTCACGCGACTGCTTCCTCGACGCGCTGGAGATGGGCCTGGTCGTGGGGCGCGCGAACGGCGTGATGGACACCGTCATCGCCGAGGCCAGGTCCGCGCCGCCCTCGGAACAGCCGGACGTCCTCGACGCGCTGGTGCTGCTCACCGGCTCCGGGCACCGGGCGGCGGCACCGTTGCTGCGGCGGGTGCTCACCGACCGTGCCCTGTGGACCCGCCGGCCCGCGCTGGCCACGATGATCGCCGGTGAGCTGTGGGACCTGGACGCCCACGTGGAGGTCACCCGCTGGCTGCTCGCGACCGGCCGTGACACGGGCACGCCGTGGATGCTGCGGCTCGGGCTCGCGCAGGAGGCGGTCGCGGCCACGCACCGGGGCGAGCTGACGGCGGCGGCGAGCCTCGTGGCCGAGGAGGAGGCGATCGCGGACGCGTTCGGCGACCTGCCCATGACGTACGCGCGGGTGCACCTGCTGGCGTGGCGGGGCGAGCTCGGCCCGCTCGACGCGGCGCTGACCGACGCCGGCGCCCGCGGCAAGGGGCAACTCGTAGCGAACATCCACTGGGCGAAGTCCGTGCTGTACAACGCGCGCAGCGACTACCCCGCCGCGCTGCGGGAGGCGCGGGCCGCGGTGGAGGCGGGTGACCTCTACCTGGCGGGCATCGCGTTGCCGGAGCTGGTCGAGGCGGCCGTGCGGTGTGGCGAGGACGCCTCTGCCGCGCTGGCGGAGCTCAGTGCGCGTTCATCGGCCAGCGGAACCGCGTGGGCTCGTGGTGTCACGGCGTGCGCACGGGCGTTGGTGTCCGGCGTCGAGGACGACTACGTGGAAGCCGTGGAGACCGGCAGTCCGGCGCCTTATCGCGCACGCGCACACCTGCTCTACGGCGAGTGGTTGCGCCGCGCGGGTCGTCGCAAGGACGCGCGCGAACACCTGCGCACCGCACACGAGTCGTTCGCGGACATGGGTGTGCTCGGGTTCGCACAACGTGCGGCGGACGAGCTGAAGGCGACGGGCGAGGTGGCGCGCAGCCGTTCCGCGGACGCCTTCGAGGCCCTGACCGCCCAGGAGGCCCACATCGCCCGCCTCGTCGCGACGGGGGCGACGTCGAAGGAGGTGGCCGCGCGCCTGTTCCTCAGCCCGCGCACGGTCGACGCCCACCTGCGCAACGTCTACCGCAAGCTCGGCATCAACTCCCGCCGCCAGCTCCGCACGTCCGTCGGCTGACCGCATCCCGCCGGATCAGAGTGCGGTCCAGTCGCGTGACCGCAGGTGGTCCACGACGACCTCGACGGCCGGGGTCAGCTCACCGCGTGTGACCAGGTACAACGTGTTCAACGGCGGAACCTCCGGCCGGTGCAGCAGCTCCACCGACCCGGTCGCGAGCGCGGGCTCCGCGAGGTAGCGCGGCAACGCCGACACCCCGGCCCCGGCGACCACCGCCGCCAGCACCGCCCGCAGGTCCGGCACGACCACGGCGACCGGGTTCGGTGGCCGACGGCCGAACTCGCTGCGCCAGTACCGCCGCACGATCGGCAGGTCCGCCGAGTACGCGACCAGCGGAAGGTGTTCGAGCGCGCGCACCGGGTCCTCCGCGAGCAACGCGGGCGAGACCGTCTGCGCCAGCACCGGCGGCCCGACCAGCAGGAACTCCTCGTCCGCGAACGGCGTGACGGTGAACCCGGCTCCTGGGCGCACCGACGAGAGCACCACGTCCAGCCGTGCGTCGCGCAGGGCGGCCAGCAGGTCGGCGGCCAGTCCGAGCGTGACCTCGAACCGCACCCCGCGCTGGGTGAGCGGCGCCAGCGCCGGCAGCCCGCGGGCCGTCATGAACTCCGCCGCTCCCCCGATCCGCACCACGCCCTCCAGTGCGGCGACCGGGTCGAGCGCCGACCGCAGGTGGTCGAGGTGCGACCCCACCCGCCGGGCCAGCTCGTCCGCGCGCGGCGTCGGCGTCACCCCGCGGCCGCCGCGCACGAACAGCCGCGCGCCCACCTCGTTCTCCAGCCGCGCCAGCTGGCCGCTCACCGCGGGCTGTGTGAGCCCGCGCCGCGTGGCCGCCGCCGTGAGCGAGCCGCCGCGGTAGATCTCCAGGAAGGTCGCCAGCAGGTCCAGGTCCGTCACGTCAACTCCTCAGCCATAAGCCAGCTTATGGCTTGCGCTGCCGAGGTGGATGATCCGTGATGGGATTGTGGTTGTGCCGGACAAGCACCCAGCGAGAGGAAGCACGATGAAGAAGGTCCTGATGGTCGTCACCGGCGCGAACGAGCTGAAGCTCGCGGACGGCACGAGCCACCCCACCGGTTTCTGGGCGGAGGAGGTCGTCGAGTCGCACCGCGTGCTCACCGAGGGCGGCGCCGAGGTCACCGTGGCGACGCCGGGCGGCGTGGTCCCGACCGTCGACGCCGGCAGCCTGGAGGGCACCGACTTCGCCGGGCCCGCCGCGGCCGTCACGCGCGACCCCGCGAACCTCGGCGAGGTCGACGCCGCCGACTTCGACGCCATCTACGTGCCCGGCGGCCACGGCCCGATGACCGACCTGGCGTTCGACGCGGGCCTGGGCCGCCTGCTGACCGAGTTCCACGACACCGGCAAGGTCGTTGCCGCCCTGTGCCACGGCCCGGCCGGCCTGCTCCCGGCGGTGCGCGCGAACGGCGAGTTCGTGTTCGCGGGCAAGGAGATGGCCGTCTTCAGCGACGAGGAGGAACGCCAGGGCGGCCTCGACGTGCCGTACTCGGTCGAGGGCAGGCTGCGCGAGCTCGGCGCGAAGATCGCCACGGGCCCGGCGTGGTCGAGCACGGTCGTCACCGACGGCCGGTTCGTGACCGGCCAGAACCCGCAGTCCACCGTCGCCACCGCCCAGGCCGTGCTCGCGCTCCTGTAGACCGGGAGCCGCAGCACCCCGAGCACCCGGCGGATCGCCGCCGACCGGCACACGGCCTTGAGCCCACCCGCCAGCCGGTCGGCGGCGACGACCGTCCCGACCAGGTGCACCACCGGCACCCACGCGACCTCGCCGCCCCGCCTCACCAGCACCTCGCCGATGCCCCGCACCTCTGAACAGGTGATCAGGGCGGCGGGAATAGCTCGGCCCCCCACGCGTTAAGGTAGATGCAAACGCATAGAACTTCAGACAGAAGGAGGCGGGGACCGTGCAGTTCGGAGTGTTCTCGGTGAGCGACATCACCAGGGATCCGGTGAGCGGCGAGACCCCCAGCGAGGCCGAGCGCATCGACGCGATCGTCCAGATCGCGCAGAAGACCGAGGAGGTCGGGCTCGACGTCTTCGCGATCGGCGAGCACCACAACCCGCCGTTCTTCTCGTCCGCGCCGACGACCCTGCTGGCCGCCATCGCGGCGACCACGAAGAAGCTGGTCGTCAGCACCGCGACGACGTTGATCACGACCAACGACCCGGTGCGCATCGCCGAGGAGTACGCGATGCTGCAGCACCTGGCGAAGGGTCGCATGGACCTCATGCTGGGCCGCGGCAACACCGCCCCGGTCTACCCGTGGTTCGGCGCGGACATCCGGCAGAGCCTGCCGCTGGCGCTGGAGAACTACAACCTCCTGCACCGGTTGTGGCGCGAGGACGTCGTGGACTGGGAGGGCAAGTTCCGCACCCCGTTGCAGGGCTTCACCTCCACGCCGCGGCCGCTGGACGACCTGCCGCCGTTCGTGTGGCACGGGTCGATCCGCACGCCGGAGATCGCGGAGCAGGCCGCCTACTACGGCGACGGCTTCTTCGCGAACAACATCTTCTGGCCCAAAGAGCACTACATGCGGCTGATCAAGTTCTACCGCCAGCGGTACGCGCACTACGGCCACGGCACGGAGAAGCAGGCCATCGTCGGTCTCGGCGGGCAGGCCTACATCGCGAAGAGGTCGCAGGACGCGCTCGACGAGTTCCGCCCGTACTTCAACGAGGCACCGGTCTACGGGCACGGGCCGAGGATGGAGGACTTCATGGAGCAGACGCCGCTGTCGGTCGGCAGCCCGCAGGAGGTCATCGACAAGACGCTGACGTTCCGCGAGCACTTCGGCGACTACCAGCGGCAGATGTTCCTGATGGACCACGCCGGCCTGCCGCTCAAGACCGTGCTGAACCAGCTCGACCTGCTGGGCGAGGAGGTGGTTCCGGTGCTGCGCAAGGAGATCGAGGCGCGGCAGGACCCGGAGACCGCCCAGCCGCCGACGCACGCGGTGCGGCTCAAGGCCAAGTACGGCGACGGACCGGCCCGCCAGCCGCGCCCGAACGCCAACCGCGGCGACAACGTCACCGGCGGCTCGCCCTACCAGGACTCCGAGTGAGGTAAGGGCCGTGACCAGGGCGAACGAGGCGTGGGAGTCACTGATGACCGCCTACGCCGTGCTGATGAAGCGGTTCAACGCCGAGGACGTGTGGGGTGAGCTGAGCATGCGCGAGTACGACGTGCTCTACACCCTGTCCAAGTGCGACGGTCCACTTCGGATGAGTGAGCTCAACCGGCACGTGCTGCTCAGCCAGCCCGCCCTGTCCCGCATGGTCGACCGCCTGGTCGACCGCGGGCTGGTGGACCGCTGCACCGATCCCGGTGACCGCCGGGGTGTGCGCCTGTCGCTCACCCCGGCCGGCCGCAAGACCCAGCAGGAGATCGGCCGCCCGCACGCGCGCAGCGTCACGCGCGCGTTGGGCGTGCTGACCCCGCGGGAACTAGACCAGCTCGCCGCGATCTGCGGCAAGCTCAGCCAGAGCGAGGAGCAATGAGCACCACCTTCCAGCTCGCCGTCGTGTCGGCGGGCACGAGCGACCCGTCGTCCACCCGCCTGCTCGCCGACCGCGTCGCCGGCCGGGTCACCGCACTGGCCGGGCAGCGGTCGCAGACCGTGCGGACCCAGGTGGTCGAGCTGCGCACACTCGCCTCCGAGATCGCCAACGCCCTGGTGTCCAACCACATCGGCGCCGGCCTGCAGAAGGCCATCGCCACGCTGCAGCACGCCGACGCCATCGTCGCGTCGACCCCGGTCTACAAGGCGGGCGCGAGCGGCCTGTTCACGTCGTTCTTCCAGGTCCTCGACAACGACCTGCTGATCGCGAAGCCCGTCGTGCTCGCCGCGACCGCCGGCACCGCACGGCACGCGCTCGTCGTCGACGACCAGATCCGCGGCCTGTTCGCCTACCTGCGGACCGTGGTCGTGCCGACGTCGCTGTTCGCCGCGACCGAGGACTGGACGGACCCGGCGCTGAACAAGCGCATCGACCGGGCCGCGCTGGAACTGGTGGCGCTCATGGCCTCCGGCTTCGAGAAGCAGGTGCGCGAGGAGTCGTGGGGCCGCTACCAGCACGAGTTCGGCAGCGCGGGCGGGACCGAGGTCTCGATCGACCTCGACTCCGACCTCATGCGCCTCGCCGCGGGCGGCGCCGCGAGCTAGAAGTCCGCGCCGCGCGAGAGCGACCCGTGCGCGCGCAGCCCGTTCTCGTACAGGACAACGGCGGCGTCGTATTCGGCGCCGCCGTTGCCTTCCAGGAAGACCGGCGGCGGAGGCCACCACCCCGGCGTCGAACGGGTTCACGGCGTCCCCTGGTCGGTGCGTTCGCGCCCGGCAGCCCGGTCTACTACTACCTGCCGTGGGCGCCGCTGGGGCTCGCGGTGGCCGCCGCGCTGCTGTTGATCACGAGCCGACGGGCGCAGCTCGGTCCGCAGTGACCGGCCGGTCCCGGTCTCACCCGCGGGGCGCGACCTCCATCTCACCCAGCCGCGACCAGTCGTCCTGCTCCAGCACGGCGTTCACGATCCTCGGCGTCTCCGCGAGGTGGGGCGGCAGCTCCTCCTGCGCGTTCCTGAAGTGCTCCGACCGCACGTGCGCCGCACCCGCGTCGCCGTCCCGGAACGCCTCCACGAGCACGTACTCGTTGGGGTCGTCGAGGCTGCGCGACCAGTCGAACCACAGGCAGCCCGGCTCGGCCCTGGTCGCCTCGGTGAACGCGCGGGAGATCTCCGGCCAGGCGTCGGCGTGCTCGGGCAGCACCTGGAACTTGGCGGTGATGAAGATCAAGACGGCCTCCTTCTGCGTGGTACCCCGACCCTAGGCCGCACCGCCACGCCCCGCGCAACGCCTGCCGGGCCACGACCAGGTGACCGCCTGCCACCGGGCCCGTGCACGCGCTGCGCGGCCCCCGAACCTGCGCGATCATCGGCGCCGTGCCCGAGATCGACTCACGCAGGCGGAACCTGGTCGTCGCCGCCGTCCTGCTCGCCATGCTGCTGGCGGCGCTCGACCAGACCATCGTCTCCACCGCCCTGCCGACGATCGTCGCGGACCTCGGCGGCGGCGCGCACCTGTCGTGGGTGGTGACGTCGTACCTGCTGGCCGAGACGATCATGACGGTCCTGATCGGCAAGTTCGGCGACCTCTACGGGCGCAAGAAGACGTTCCTGATCAGCGTGGCGCTGTTCCTGGTCGGCTCGTTCTTCGCGGGCTGGTCGGAGTCGATGGGGATGCTCATCGCGTTCCGCGCGGTGCAGGGGCTCGGCGCGGGCGGGCTCATGGTGACGTCCACGGCGATCATCGCGGACGTGGTGCCGCTCAGGGACCGCGGCAAGTTCCAGGGGTTCGCCGGGGCGGTGTTCGGCATCGCGACGGTGGCGGGGCCGTTGCTGGGCGGGCTCTTCGTGGACCACCTGAGCTGGCGGTGGGCGTTCTACGTCAACATCCCGCTCGGTGTCGTGGTGATCGCCGTCGCCGTCGCCGCGCTGCCCACCATCCGGACCGAGTCCCGGCCGCGGATCGACTACGCGGGCATCGCGCTGATCGCGCTCGCCGCGACCGGGCTGACGCTGGTCACGAGCTGGGGTGGCACGGAGTACCCGTGGACGTCGCCGACGATCCTGTGGATGGCGGCGGGGTCGGTGGTGCTGCTGGCGGCGTTCGTGTTCGTGGAGCAGCGCGCCGCGGAACCGATGCTGCCGATGCGGTTGTTCCGCAGCCGGGTGTTCACGGTGTCGGGTGTCCTGAGCTTCGTCGTCGGGTTCGCGATGCTCGGCGGCATCACGTACCTGCCGATCTACCTGCAGTACGTGCGCGGCGAGTCGGCCACGGCGTCCGGGTTGTGGATGCTGCCGTTGATCGCGGGGCTGATGGCCACGGCGCTGCTGACCGGCAACACGATCAGCCACACGGGCAGGTACCGGATCTTCCCGATCGTCGGCTCCGCGGTGCTGACAGTCGGCCTCTTCCTGATGTCGAACCTCGCCACGGACACCGGCTACTGGCTCATGGGCCTGTTCATGATGGTGCTGGGCGCGGGCATCGGGCTGGTCATGCAGGTGCCGGTGATCGTCGTGCAGAGCACCACGAGCTACAGCGACCTCGGGGTGGCGACCTCGGGCATCAGCTTCCTGCGCACGATGGGCAGCTCGTTCGGCGTCGCGATCTTCGGCACGATCTACGCCAACCAGCTGCCGAAGCACCTCGTGGTGCCGCAGGGCGTGGACCCGCGGGCGATCGCGAGCCCCGCGGCCGTCCACGCGCTGCCCGACGTCGTCAAAGCGCCGATCGTCGCCGGGTACGCCGAGACGGTGCAGATGATGTTCCTGATCGCCGCGCCGATCGGGCTCGTCGCACTGCTGGTCGCCGTGTTCCTGCCCGAGGTGCCGCTGCGGGACACCTCGCGCGCGGCCGCGACGGGCAACAGCGGTGTGGGCGAGAGCTTCGCGGCACCGCCGTCGAACTCCTACGACGAGTTGCGCAAGCTGGTGTCCACGGTGGTGTCGAGGTCCGCGGACGACCCCGGTGCGGCCGTGCTGCGGCGCTCGGGCGTCGACCTGCCGCTGGAGCAGGCGTGGCTGCTCGGCCGGATCTACCGGGCGTCGACCGACGACGGCGTGGCGACGCTCGACGAGATCGCCGAGCTGACCAGGGTGCCCGGCGGCATCTTCGCGCCCACCGCGCAGGCGCTGGTCCGCTCCGGGCACCTGGCGTTCAACGACGACGGCTACCGGTTCACCGACCTGGGCGCGGAGGTGTTCACACAGCTCGTGCGCGCGTGGCGGCGGTGGCTGCTCGACCAGTTGGAGGACTGGCACGAACCCGACCACCGCGACTTCGCGCGGGCGCTCGACTCATTCACCGACGAGCTGATCGAGAGCGGCCGCGCGATGAGCCGCGTCTGACGCCTCCGCCGCGCGGCCCTGCGCCTCGTACAGCTCGGCCGCGCGCGCCAGCGACGCCCGTGCCTCGGCGTGCTCGCCCACCGCGACGAGCACGTCACCGAGGTGCGCGAGCACGGTCGCCTCCTCGTAGGAGTTGTCCAGCGAGCGGTACAGCGCCAGCGCCTCGCGGTAGTGCGCCACCGCGTCGGCGTCACGGCCGTCGTGGTGGGCGATGTGCGCGAGGCTGTCCAGCGTGGCCGCCGCGCCCTCGGGGTGGTTGAGCTTCCGGTGCAGCAGCATGGCTTCGTCGCAGTAGGACCGTGCCTGCGCGTACCGGCCGAGGCACGCGTACCGCCAGCCGACCTCGTTCAGCGACTCCGCCTCGCGGACGTCCTCACCGGCCGCGCGGAAGCACTCCAGGCCCTTCAGCGAGTGTTCCAGCGCCGTCTCCAGGGCGCCCTCGAACTCCGCCGCCCACGCCACCGCCCGGTGCGCGGCGCCCAGCGCGGTGTGGTCGCCGGTCGGCCCGAACAGCTCCAGGCTCCGGTCGAGGTGCTCGTGCCCCCGTGCCGACTGGCCCAGCTCGACGTGGTTGACGCCCAGGCACATGTGCGCGGTCGCCCGCTTCACCGGGTCGTCCAGCGCCTCCGCGGCGCTCAGCGCGACCTCCCACGCGTCGACGTCGTCGTGCGTGCGGCCGCGCCGGAGGTGGTAGTTGTTCATGGACCGGCCGAGCAGCCACGCGACGTCGTGGGACGCACGCCGTTGCACCGCCATCAGGCACTCGTGCTCGGCGTCGAACCACGCCATCGCACTCGCGGCGTCCGTGAACTCCAGCGCGTACGGGCTTTCGTGCTCCGGCACCGTCTTGTGCGGTTCCAGCGCCAGCGCGGCCGCCCGCGCGGTGGCCGCGTAGAAGCCGACCAGCCGCTCGGTGCCCTCCGCGGAGCCGAGGTCCGCCGCGTACAGCCGCACCAGGTCGTGCATCCGGTAGCGGCCGGGCACGTGCTGCTGCACGAGGTGCGCGTTCTCCAGCTCCCGCAACACCACCCGCGTCCGCGGCACGCCGAGGCCGGCCAGCGCCGCCACCGCCGCGAGGCTCACGTCGCCCGTGCGCACGACCCCGAGCAGGCCGAACACCCGCGCCGCCGCCTCCGACAGGGCCGCCACCGACCACGAGAACACCGCGCGCAGGTTCGTGCCGATCTCACCCGCGTCCAGGGCGTCCAGCCGGTCCTGCTCGGCGCGCAGCTCGTCGGCGAGCGCGGTCAGCGGGAAGTCCGGTTCCATCGCCGCGCGCGCCGCGATGATCGACAACGCCAGCGGCAGCCCGCCGCACCAGCTCACCAGGTCCGCGACCACCTCGGGTGCGGCCCGGTCGGCACCGAGCCTGGCCTCCAGGAACGCCCGCGCGTCCGCCGGGTCGAGCACGTCCAGCGACACCGACCGCGCGCCGTGTGCCGCCACCAGTCCCGGGAGCCGCAGCCGGCTCGTGACGAGCACCGTCGCGTCCGGGCCCGGCAGCAGCGGCACGACCTGCTCGGTGTCCCGCGCGTTGTCGAGCACCACGAGCATCCGCCTGCCCGCCACCAGGCTGCGGAACCGGGCGGCCCGCGCGTCCAGCCCGTCCGGGACCGACTCCTCCCCCAGCGCCTCCAGGAACCCGCGCAGCGCGACCTCCGGCGGCGTCGGACCGGCCGACGGGTCGAAGCCGCGCAGGTTCACGTACAGCTGGCCGTCCGGGAACGCGCCGAGGTTGCGGTGCGCCCAGTGCAGCGCCAGCGCGGTCTTGCCGATGCCGCCCGTGCCGCCGAGCGCGGTGATCACCACCGTGCCGTCGCCGAGCTCGGCCAGCTCCCTGGCGCGTCCGGTGAACCACGGGTGCGGTGCGGGCAGCTGGCGCGGCACGTCACCGGCCGGCTCGCCGGCGAGGATGCGCCGGTGCACCTCCCGCACCGGCTTGCTCGGGTCCACACCCAGCTCGTCGGCGAGCCGGTGCCGCAGGTTCTCGTAGTGCCGCAACGCCTCCGCGTCGTTGCCCGTCCGGTGCAGAGCCTGCATCAGCTGTGCCGCAAGGCGTTCGTCGAGCGGCCGCAGCTCGGCCTGCTGCCGCAGCTGCGGCAGCAGCGCCGCGTGCCGTCCCCCGGCGAGCGCGAGGTCGTTGCGGTCCAGTTCGGCCGCGACGCGTTCGGCGTGCAGGCTCTCGCGCAGCACGTCGAACCACTCCGACTCCAGGCCCTGCAGCGCATCGCCGCGCCACAGCAGCAAAGCGTCGTCGAGCCGGCCCTGCCGCACGAGTGCGCGGAAGCAGAACAGGTCGACCTGCTCGGGCGGGACGGTCAGCCGGTAGCCGCCCGGCTCGCGGTCGATCCTGGCGAACCGCCGCAGCTTCGACACGTACCCGTACAGCGTCTCGCGGGCCCGCAGCGGCGCTCGCTCGCCCCAGACCCGGTCCAGCAGCCGGTCCACCGGCACCGGACGTCCTGCCTCAACGAGCAGTGCGGCCAGCACCGACCGCTGCCGCACGTGTCCGGCGTCGACCAGTTCGCCCTGGTCACGAACCTCGACGGCGCCGAGCAGCCGGAACTCCAAGTCAACCCCCAGCAGCAGATTCCAGGTTCATCCTAGGTCGGCCGGGCACTGTGACAGCGGTGGAAGGCCCCAACCCACAAACCCATCAGCCCAGGGGCCTTCCACCACCGGCTGTCCACCGAGGACCACCTCGCGGCGTGACCTGGGACCTGTGTCCTAGACGGCGACGTTCCAGGCCGCGGCACCCAGCATCCGTTGCGCGCGCGGGAAGTCCCGCAGCTGCGCCGACAGCAGCTCCAGTGCGGGTGGCAGCACCTGCGCGGGCACTCCGCGCGCGGTGAGCACCTCGCTGGTCCACGACAGGAAGCCGCGGAACAACCCGTCGTCGTCCAGGTAGAGCGCGGTCGAGAGGAACTCCACGATGTGGGCGAGGTCCTCCGCGGTGCGCTGCCGTTGCTCGTCGTCGTAGGAGCGCATCGCGGGCACCCGGTCGGCCAGCCCGCGGTACACCGAGCGCACCAGGTCGTTCGCGGTGCGCTTGACCAGGGTGTACTCCTGGTCGGCCAGGTGCGGCAGGTGGTCGATCGGCTGGTGCGGCGTGCTGGGCAGCGGCAACGACCGCGACACCAGCATGTCCGCGGCGGAACGGGCGTTGGCGGCCCAGGCGTTGGCACCGAAGCGCCGCGCGTAGTCGCCGTCCACGCCGAACGCGGCCCCGCCGACCATCACCGGCACGCCGGCCGCCTGGCACGCCGTCATCGTGGCGTGCGCGGACGGCAGCCGGGTCGCGATGGAGCTGGACAGCGCCACCACGTCCGGACCGGTGCGGTGCAGGTACGTGATCAGGTGCGGCGTCGGGACCTGCGCGCCCAGGTAGTCGACGGCGAAACCGCGCAGCGACAGCACCTCCGCCAGCAACCGTGCGGGCAACGCGTGCCACTCGCCGTCCACGCACGCGACCGTGACGCGCCCGTGCACCGGCTTCTGCCGCGGCCGGGTGAGCGTCAGCGCCGTGACCGCGCGTTCGTTGATCGCGGTGATGGCGTGCTCCTGCGCCACGCTGATCCGGTTCGCGGCCCACTCCCGGCCGACCCGCTGCTGCACGCCGCCGATCACGTCGAGCAGCACGTGCTCGTGCCCGTGCTCCTCGGCCGCCGCGAGCACGACGTCGGTCGCGTGGTGCTCGTCGCCGTCGACGACGGCCTCCCACAGCGCGTCGAGCGCCTTCACCTGGACCTCCGCCGCGGAGCGGTGATCGCCACCACCGCGATGTCGTCGTGAGCGCCCGTGCCGACCCAGTTCGCCGCGAGCATGTGCACGTGCTCGACCAGCGCCTCGGCCGGCATGCCGCCGCACGCCGTCAGCGCGCGCCGCAGCCGTTCCTCGCCGAACTCCTCGTCGCCGAGCGGGCCGCCCACGGCCTCGATGATCCCGTCGGTGTGGAGCAGGCACGAGTCGCCCGGCCCGAGCAGCACCTCGTCGGTGGTCGTCTTGATCTCCGGCAGGATGCCGACGAGCGTGCCGCGCGTCTTGGCCGGCTCGACCGCGCCGTCCGCGCGCACGATCAGCGGCGGCGGGTGGCCGCCCGAGGTCAGCGTGAGGTGCAGCCCCTCGTCGACGGGACGGACCGTGGCGACGACCACGGTGATGAAGCGGGACTGGTCGGTGGTCAGCAACGCCTGGTTGAGCGCGCGCAGCATCCGGTCGTGGTCGTCCACGACCTGCAGCAGCGCGTGCAGGGTCGTGCGCACCTTGCCGGTCTGCACGGCCGAGTCGAGCCCCTTGCCGCACACGTCGCCGAGCACCACGAACAGCTCGTCGCCGGGCAGCTCGTGCACGTCGTAGAAGTCGCCGCCGACCCGTTCGGACTCCGCGGCCGCCCGGTACCGCCCGGCCAGCTCGACCTTGTCGTAGCGGCGCAGCACCGGCGGCAGCAGGTCCCGGGTCAGCCGTTCCGTGATCACCGCCTGCTGGGTGAACAGGCTCGCCGCCGACATCGCGACACCCGCACGCGAGGCGAACAGCCGCGCGAACGCCTCCTCACCCTCGCTGAACTGCTTGTCCCGCCGCACGAGGATCAACGCACCGGCCGGCACCCCATGACCGGGCAGCGGCGTGACGACGATCGACACCACGTCCCTGGCCAGCCAGTCCGGCGCCGCGGCCGGGTCGATCCACCGCGACGGCACCGGCGGGAAGCCGCGCAACGCCTCGCTGAGCCCCATGACCTCCTCGACGTCGAGGTGCTGCAGCTCGTGCGTCGGCGTCCCGCCCCGCACGCACCGCGTGATCGGGTGGCCGTGGTCGGCCCGCGGCGCGATCACGAGCGCCTCGTCCGCGAGGTGGGTGGCGGCGAGCTCCGCCACCACGTTCATGCACCGCTCCGGGTTGAGCGAGGTCATCAGCGCGCTGGACATCCGCGTCAGCAGCGCCGTGCGCGCCCGTTCGAGCTCCAGGTCCGTCTCGTCCAGCAACCACCAGGTGACGGAGCCGTCCTCGTTATCCACCCGGTGGGCCGCGTAGCTGCGCTCGGCGACCCGCACGGACTCGCCGTGCCGCCATTGCGGCTCGGAGACCTGCTGGGGAAAGAGGTTTCTGGCTGCCTCGTTCATGCCGTGCACGGCACCGGCGGAATCGACGACGAGTGCGGGGCACGGCGAACGCAACCAGTTCATGACCGCGACCACGCCTGGAGTGTGTCATCCGCGGCCGATCACCGACAACGTTTGACCGCCGCGCGCCGTGGGTAGCAGAGCTCAGACGACCTCGACTGTTACCTCGATCATGTCGCCGGGACCGACGCCCTCCTTCTTGCGGATCGCGGCCTTGACCGGCAGGACGTAACAGCCGCTCGCCTTGTCCGGGAACACCGACGTCGACCATCTGCTGCTGCCGACGCCGGCCCGCACCTTGACCGACCCGAAGCCCGCGCCCGGCGTGGCCAGGTCGCGGATCTCGTCCGAGACGTCCCCGGGGAGGGTCACGAAGGTCCAGGTGTCCATGCGGCGGGCGTCCCAGATCCAGAGCTCGGCGTCGAAAACGAACATCCGCGGATTGTCCCGCACCGCGCGCCGGACACCGTGGCGGCTTCCGGCCTTGCTGGCGTTCCGTAGCCGGTCGTTCACCACGGGACGTTGATGTGGTGCCCACTCGCGTCTTCTGATGACAGGCGGTTATGGATCTACCGTCATCAAACCAAGCCGTTCCTCCGTTACGGTGACGAACACCACCGACCAGATCGGTCGGTTTACCTACCGAACCGGTCGGTAAACACCGTAAAGTCGGTCGCATGCCACGCCTGTCCAGGACCGGTGTCGACGAGACCATCCTCGACGCCGCAGCCGCGTTGTTCGCCCGTCACGGCTTCGAGCAGACCTCGCTCAAAGCCCTCGCGGACGCCGCCGGCCTGTCCAAGGCGGGGCTGCTGCACCACTTCCCGAGCAAGGACGCCCTGTTCGGAGCGGCGTGGGAGCACAGCCGGGAGCTGTGCCGCCACGTCGTCGACCTCGTCTCGCCGATGCCGCCGGGACCCGCACGTGAACGCAGGGCGCTGGAGCTCCTCACCGACTACGCGCTCGACCGGCCCGGCCTGGTCTCCCTGATGTTCCGCTCGATGACCGCACCGGGCGAGGACCCCCAGCAGGGCCAGGACGAGCTGCTGCTCAACGAGATGTTCGTCGTCGACCCCGGGAACGAGCCGGAGCGCGCCGTCCGGATCGTCGGCGCGCTCAGCGCCATGGCCGTGCTGACGCTGCTGGCCAACCAGGTCGGCGAGAAGACCACGTGGCGCCCCTTGATCCTCGCAACCTGCACAGACGCACTCGGGCACCGGGAGGCCTGAACACCATGGCGAAACTGCTCTACCGGCTCGGACTGGGTGCCCACCGGCACCGCCTCCCCGTCGTCCTGATCTGGCTGCTCGTGCTGGTCGGCTCCGGCGTCGGCGCGTTCACGCTCGGCGGTGAGACGTCGAACTCGATGTCCATCCCCGGCCAGGAGTCGACCACCGCGCTCGAACGCATCCAGCAGACGTTCGGCACCGGCGAGACCGCGTCGGCCCGCGTCGTCGTGCACGCGCAGGACAAGCTGCCCGCGCACGCCAAGGCCGTCACCGAACTGGTGGCGGACCTGGGCAAGCTCGACGGCGTCTCGTCGGCGACGAACCCGCTCGACCCGGCGAAGCCCAGCGTCAACCGCGACGTCGACACCGGCTACAGCACCGTCACCTACGACGTGAAGCCCGGTGAGGTCACCGCCGACCAGCGCACGGCGTTGCTCGGTGCCGTCGACAAGGCGCGGGCGACCGGGCTGACGATCGAGGTCTCCGGTACCGCGATGCAGGCGCCGCCGCACGTCGGTGGCCCGACCGAGGCCATCGGTGTGGTGCTCGCGCTGGTCATCCTCGCGCTGACCTACGGCTCACTGGTGACCGCCGGCATGAACCTGCTGTCCGCCGGTATCGGCGTCGGCATCGGCACGCTCGGCATCACCATCACCAGCGGGTTCCTGGACCTGCAGTCGACCACGCCGATCCTCGCCTCGATGCTGGGGCTCGCGGTCGGCATCGACTACGCGTTGTTCATCATCAACCGCTACCGCCAGGAGCTGCGCCGGGGCGCCGACGTCGGCCACGCCGTCGCGACCGCGGTCGGCACCGCCGGTTCCGCCGTCGTCACCGCCGGTCTGACCGTCGTGATCGCGCTGGTCGGCCTGGTGATCGCGGGCATCCCGTTCCTCACGCAGATGGGTGTCGCGGCCGCCGCCACGATCGTCGTCGCGGTGCTGATCGCCATCACGCTGGTGCCCGCGGTGCTGAGCATGCTCGGCCGCCGCGTGCTGACCCGCAAGGAACGCGCGTCCACCGACGTCGAGCCGAAGGACCGCGGCGTCATCCGCGGCTGGGCCGGCCTGGTCACCAAGCGCCGCGTCACGGCGTTGCTGCTCTCGGTCGTCGTGCTCGGCATCGCCTCGATCCCGGTGGCGTCCATGGACACCACGCTGATCCAGAAGCCGCCGGCCGGTTCCACGCAGGAACGCGCCGACCAGCTGCTGGCCCGCGGGTTCGGCGAGGGCTTCAACGGCCCGATCATCGTGCTCGTCGAGGGCTCCGACGCCGCCGCCACGGCCACGAAGGCCGCGGGGCCGATCGCGAAGCTGACCGACGTCGCACTCGTGACGCCCGCCCAGCCCAGCGCCGACGGCAACTCCGCCCTGCTCACCGTGATCCCGAAGTCCGGCCCGGACACCGCGGCCACCGAACAGCTCGTCGCCGACCTGCGCGCCGAACTGGCCGGCCTGGACGGCGGCAAGGCCTACGTCACCGGCGCCACCGCCGTGAGCGTCGACGTGGCCACCTCGCTGGACCGAGCGCTGCCGATCTACCTGGCCGTCGTCGTGGGCCTGGCCCTGGTGCTGCTGGTGCTGGTGTTCCGCTCGCTGCTGGTGCCGCTGGTGGGCGTGCTCGGCTTCCTGCTGACCATCGGCGCCTCCCTCGGCGCGACGGTGGCGGTGTTCCAGTGGGGCTGGCTCGCCGACGCGGTCAACCTCGACGGCACCGGCCCGTTGATCAGCCTGACGCCGATCCTGGTGATCGGCATCCTGTTCGGCCTCGCCATGGACTACCAGATCTTCCTGGTGTCGCGGATGCACGAGGCGCACCACCGCGGCGCGTCCCCGCTGGAGGCCATCACCACCGGCTTCCGCCAGGCCGCACCGGTCGTCGTGGCCGCGGCGCTGATCATGTTCTCGGTGTTCGCGGGCTTCGTCCCCGCCGGTGAGCCGACGGTGAAGTCCATCGCCTTCGCACTGGCCGCGGGCATCTTCGTGGACGCCTTCGTGGTGCGGATGATCCTCGTGCCCGCCGCGCTGGCCCTGATCGGCGAGCGCGCCTGGTGGCTGCCCTCGTGGCTGCGCTGGCTGCCCGAGCTCGACGTCGAGGGCACCGCGCTCGACGCCATGCCGGCCGCGAAGAAGCCGCAGGAAACCGTTGCGGTGAGCTGATTCCGCTGACACGTCCGTCATGCCCGTGGTCTGCTCGCGGGCATGACGGACGTGTCACGTCCCACCGAGGTGGTGCTCTCGACGAGTCCTGGCCACTCAGCTCGTCGACATCGGCAGGCCTGATGACCACCACGCACAGGCTGCCTCATACTCCATCCGAGTGAAGTTTCGAGCTTCGTCCAGGGAATCTCGAAGTCTGCCCCGGCGATGTGGGCACGTGCCGTGGGAGCGAGACCACGGTTCACAACCGTGTCAGGCGCACGACGAACGGACCATCCGCGGTTCGGATCGATGATTCACCGCCGTGAAGGCAGTTCGCCGGCAGGCGGTGTCCAGGCGACTGTCCATTCCCGCCGGAGAACTCCCACCGCACCTCGCGCACGGCCGAACCGGTTCGAACTGAACAGACACGGCGACCAAGGGCGATCCGGGCGATTCACGCTGACGCTCAACGGGTCCGAATGCACTTCTCCAAACTGAACGCCGCCACCGCATCCGATGATCGCTGTCGTGTTCGCGGCCACGGGCTTTCCGTTGCACGCTGGACACAACCTCAGAAGGAGAGCGGTATGGAGCTGCGCGTGAAGTTCACCGCGTGCTGTGGCTGGCCCGAGATCGTCAGGGCCGCACGCGGTGTCCGGTCGGTGATCGTCATCGTGGTGGTCGTGCTCGTACTGGACGGCCGCCTCGTGCTCGACGCGCTGGTCAGGTGAGCGAACGGGACGCCGGCCCACTCCCGGCGTCCCGTCGTCACACGCGCAGAACCCGGATGAACGGCGGCTGCGAGTGGGTGGAGCGGGTGACGACCTTGCCGTCGAACTCCACCCAGGCGTGGAACCGGTTGGGGTTCTCCGCGACGCCCATCACCCACGACATCCTCCGTCGCCGCACTCCGGCGGCGAACACGGCCCCGAGCGACCGTTCCAGGCAGGCGGCACGACCCGGGTAGCGGTCAGCGGCAGACTCCACCGACGCGACCGCGCTCAACGCCTCCGCGCAGCTCGCCGGACGCGTGCACCACTTCTCGGCCAGCACGCCGACAACCCGCAGGGTGTACCGGAAAGGCAAGCGCAGCAACAACAAGGCCATGAGCAGGCTCCACCCCGCGAGCACCGCCGTCGCCGCGGAGGTGCGTGCGGTCGCCTGCACCACGCCGGACGTGCGCCCCTTCGCGGCAGTCCATCCTGGTTGACCGCCTGGACCGGTGGCCAGCAACCGGTTGGCGAACATCTGGTTCACCACGTCGTGCGCATCGGAACGGAACCGGTCAACCGTCGTCGGGGGAAAGCTCTCCGCAAGCAGGTCGACTCCCGTTTCGACATCACCGGCCTCCACGACTGTCCGCCACAAACGCGCTGCCGTGGAGTTGAGCACCATCCACCGGCCTGAGTGGCCGTCGAGCACGTATGCCATCCCGTCCTGCCCGTCCGCGACGTGCAGGTGCGACGGCAGGTGAACCGGGCCGGTCATGACATGCACCGCAGCCACACGTCATACGCCACCAACCGGTTCAACGCCGGAAACGGCATCTCCGTGCCGGCCGAAGCCCGGTGCAGGGTCGAAAGCACGGCATCCGGATCGATCAGGCCGAGCTCGGCCAGCGGTGAGGTGGGCAGGCGTTGGCGGAGTTCCCGTGCGGCACGCCGCACGCCCAGGTTGTCCTCGGCGCAGTAGTTGCCCTTCGACTGACGCGTCAGCACCGCGGAAGGCACTCGTTCGCGCATCGCCTCGCGCAGCAGCGGTTTGAGCGTGGCGCCCTGCGCCCGTTGCCGAGTCGGCACACGTGTGCACGCGCGGATCACGTTGTTGTCCAGGAACGGCGCCTGCGGCCAGATCCGGTGCTCGCGGGCCAGCCGGTCCAGCCGGTGCTGAACCTCGGCGGACCGCCGCAGGTCGTGCGCGGCCTGGAAGTCCGCCACCCCGCGCCGTTCGTCGCCCCGGACCGCTTCGGCCCGCTGTCTCACCAGCTCGACCAGGGTCGTCCGTGCGCGCGGAGCGAGCCAGCTCGATTCCACGCCGGGCCCGGGCCACCACGAGATGGCGTCGATCCACCTGGGATGCCTGACGTGCGACCGGTCGAGCTCGGTCGCGTACAGCCGCAGCGCCGCGGACATCGACGTCTTCGCGAGGCGCACCGCACGAGCGACGATCGCGGCGGACGACTCCTGCCGCGCCGCGCCCCAGGCGGAGGCGTCCGCCACGAGTTGCCGGAACTGGAACCGTCCGGCGAGGTCACCGAGGTAGGCCGGCGGCGCCACCAGCAGCGCGTCGGCACCTTCGCCGCCGAGGTGCAGGAAACTGCCCGAGGCCGCGGCATGTCTGAGCCGCAACCGGTTGCGCGCGTGCACGGCTACCGCGAAGTCGGGCACGTCCGTCGGTGCCGCCGCGGTGAGGTCCTGGTATGCCAGCGTGTCGCTGCCGCCCCGCACCACCGTCAGTTCCAGCAACGGGTTGAGCCGAGCGCCGGACAGCGCGTGCGGCAGGTCGCCGGCATCCGCAGCCGGGTGGCTGTACACGAAGACCGGAAGCCGGCGGTCCTGACGGTGCCGCACTGCGAGGAAGGCGACCGACGTCGAGTCGAGTCCACCGCTGAAGTCCGCGCTCACCCGGGGGTGAGCGCGCATCCGCCAGCCGACCGCGGTGTCCAGCTCCGAGGCAAGACCAGCGGCACAGCCGGCAACGTCCTGCCCCTCGTCGTGGCCGAGTTCGTCGTAGGTCCAGAGGCGCAGGTCTCCGGCGGCGGTCACGCGCATCGCCTGAGCGGCTTCCAGCCGCCGCACACCCACCACCGGTGTCCGGCCGGGAACCAGGGACGGAACCGCGGCGCAGAAGATCTCCGCCAGCACCACCTCGGCGTCTGGTGCAGCGGGCAGGCCCGCGGCCGCCGCCGTGGCGAGCAACCCGGTGCCGAACACCAGCCTGGTGCCGTCGTGGTGGAAGTAGAGCGGGTGCTGACCCGCGAGATCGCTGAAGGCGACGAGCTCGTCGCGGGTGCGGACCAGCACCAGGTAACTGCCCGGCCACCTGGTCAGTGCGGTCAGTTCGCCGGTCCGGATCGCCTCGGCGAGGTCTTGGCGGACCTGGTCGTCGCCGACGGGGCACTGACCGATCAGGGTCAGCACCGCACCGGCGCATTCGATCGAACGCAGTTCGCCCCGGTGCCACGGACCCGCGACAACGAAAGGGCCGGAGCCGTGGCACGGAAAGGTGCCGACGAGGCTGGGGTGCTCAGCGGTGGACTGCACGGGCTCAACGCCGTTCCGGTCTCACCAGTAGTACTGCGAGTTCGCGTCGGCGTTGCCGCTCGGCGAACTGCCCAGCGTGATTCGCCGGACGTGGCCCGGCGTTTCGAGCACAGGCGGTTCGTAGTCCACGTCCACGACGTGGAACCGGGTGGTCTTCCTCATTTTCGGAGGACGCGTGGCCAGCAGCGAAAGAAGTCGCAAGAAGGACATCGGATTGCCTCGTGGTATCAGGGTAGCGGAGAGTGCCGCCCCGGAGACGCTGAGCGACAGGCGAGGAGCCTAGACTATCCCGCATGCAGTCACGCTTGAATACCCTGCTCACACTTCCGATATCCACACCAATGAGTGAGATGTTACTGATCGTCGACAAAGGTAATTCTGAACGATGAACTGAATCCACACCCAGGAAACGACTTCAATTTGAAGTCCAAGAACGGAGGCCGAGCACGAGAGCACCGTGAGCTTCCGCATGCGGGCTCAGCGCGCTCAACCCGAGCTCGAAGTCGAGCGGTTCGCTGGTCGCGCCGTGCAAAGCGTGACGCCGCAGTTCGTAGTCACACGGACCGAGCACCATGTCTCCCGCGGCAGCGAGCTCTCCACCGATCACGATCCGGTGCGGGTTCAAGAGGTTGCACAGCTGGGCAAGGCCGAAGCCCAGCACCCGGCCCGCGTCGTTGAGGACCCGGCGGCACACCGCGTCGTCGTCCTTCGCCCTGGCGATCAGGTCCGCGAGCGAGTCCGGGTTCTCGCGGTTCGTGCCACGGTGCGACTGCCTCACCTTCGCGAGCAACGCGTCCGCGCCGACCATGGTGTCGAGACACCCGCGCCCGCCGCACAAGCACATCCGCCCGTTGAGGTCGACGGCCAGGTGTCCGAGTTCGCCGGCCATGCCGCGTTGGCCGCGCACCAGGTTCGGTCCCAGCATGATGCCGGCGCCGACACCGGTGGACGCCTTCACGTACACGATGTGCTCAACCGGCTCGTCCGACCCGTAGACCTGCTCCGCCAACGCGCCGAGGTTCGCGTCGTTGTCCACCGCGACCCGCACCGACAGGGCCTGCGACAACAATGCCGCCGGGTCGTCGGCGGGATCCCACGGCGGCAGCACCGGCTCGGTGAACCGGCCCGTGCGCGAGTCGACCATGCGCGGCACGGCGAGACCGGCGGACACGACCTCGCCCATGTCGTGTTCGGTGTCGGCGACCGTTTCCTCGACCATCGCCAGCACGGTCGGCAGCAGCTGAGCCATCCCCAGGTTCACGCCCGGCTGGCTGCGCCGCTTCGTGGCCTCCTCCGCCGCGTGGCCGAGCGGGCGCGCCACGACGGAGGTGTGGTTGAAGCCGATGTCGATGCCCACCGCGACACCGCGCATTTCGCCGAGCCGCACCTTGTCGCCCCGCGACCGGTCCACCACGCCGAGGCGACCCAGCTCCTTGATCGCCTCGGACACCAGTCCCTGGGAGTAACCGGCGCGCTTGGACAACTGCACCTGGTTGCCAGGCTTGACCATGACCTCGACCATGACCTTCTTGAGGCTCTCACGCACTGAGGCCGCCTGTTCGAGCAACTCACGTGCGTCGCGCATGGGCGGTGTCCTTCTGAGGAATTCGATTGTCGAAGTACCTCAGGCTAGCACCACCACTTCAATCTGAACGCGATGTCGACTTGATGGAGCAATCATCCGTTCATGCCACTCCACTTGGCAATTCCGAACTCGTCGGCAATGCATCGAATCATGCGGCAAAAGTGGACACTAAAAGGCCAAATTCAGGTCATCCGGCACGTGCGACGTCCGGTAGCCGATGCCCGCCCGCGAGCACGCGCCGCACCCACCGCGCCACCGTGCGCGGTGGCGGTTCGACCGCTCCCCCGAGGTGTTCCACCACGGTGAGCTCCGCCGTGCCCGGCTCCTCGACCGCGATCGCCCAGCCGTGGCACTCGGTCCACAGCAGCGCCACCTCCCGGTCGGGGTGGTCCGGCAGTCGTCCCTCCACCGCGATGTACACGCGCAGTGGCTTGTCCCGGTCGACACAGGAGGACTCACCGCTCAGGCCGAGCTCACGCGTGACGCGCAGTGCGTAGTCCAAAGCCGGCGTCATCATGGCCGTCACCACCTCTCACACCAACGGGGCAACAACGCCGACTGCTTGACGCAGGGCCGGTGTACCCCGTTTCGGGGTGTGAAAAACGGCGAAGCCGCCACAACGCCCGCAAGGAGCAGCCCGGCGGCCTTGGAAACTCACCCTCCGCGTACGCGTGCACGACTTCGGCGCCGACCGGCGCGCTCCGCCAGCGTCGAGGACAGCTCTGCCCCTATCTCCTCCGGCGCCGGGAAGATCGTCCAGCGGCGCCGAAGTCCGGATACGCTCGGGATCGCACGAGCACCGTCCCGCAGCGCTTCCGACCGGGCAGCGACGAGTTCCCAGGAGACGACCGTGGGCCTGCGCAGCGAGCACTGGTACGCCGGAGACGACCGCAACGCCTACATCCACCGGGCCTGGATGCGCCGCGGTACGCCGGACGACGCGTTCTCCCGGCCGCAGATCGCCATCGCCAACACCGCCTCCGACCTCACACCGTGCAACGCGCACCTCAACGAGGTCGCCGCGGCCGTGTCGAACGGGGTGCGGGAGGCCGGCGGGATCCCGTTGAACCTGCCGGTCGTGTCGCTCGGGGAGACCAACGTCCGCCCGACGGCGATGCTGTGGCGCAACATGGCCGCGATGGCCGCCGAGGAGATGTTGCGCGCCAACCCGGTCGACGGCGTGGTGCTGCTCGGCGGGTGCGACAAGACGATCCCGGCGCTGCTGATGGCCGCCGCGTCCGTCGACATCCCGGCGGTGGTCGTGCCCGGCGGGCCGATGCTGACCGGCACGTTCCGCGGGGTGCCGCTGGGCTGCGGCACGGACGTCTGGCGGCTGTCGGAGGAGGTCCGCGCGGGCACGTTGTCGCAGGAGCAGTTCAACCGCTCCGAGTCGGCGATGATCCGCAGCCGCGGCCACTGCAACACCATGGGCACCGCCTCGACGATGGCGCTGGTGGCGGAGGCGCTCGGCACCGTCGTCCCCGGCGTCGCGGGCACCCCGGCGCCGGACAGCAGGCTGCTCGAAGCCTCCCACGGCACCGGCCGGCTGGTGGTCGAGCTCGTGGAACAGGACCGGCGGCCCAGCACGTTTCTCTCCAGGGCCTCCTTCCACAACGCGATCGTGGCGCTCGCGGCGATCGGCGGGTCGACCAACGCCGTGGTGCACCTGCTCGCCATCGCGGGCCGCCTCGGCATCGACCTGACGCTGGACGACTTCGACCGCATCGGTTCCGGTGTACCGCTGCTGGTGGACCTGCAGCCCGCCGGCCGGTTCCTGATGGAGGACTTCCACCGCGCGGGTGGCCTGCTCGCCGTGCTGCGCGAGGTGCGCGACCTGCTGGACCCGCACGGCCTGACGGTCACCGGCCGCCCGCTGGTCGAACACCTGGACGACGCCCCCATCTGGGACGCCGAGGTGATCCGCAGCCGGTCCGCGCCGATCATCGCCGAGGGCGGCATCGCGGTGCTGCGCGGCAACCTCGCCCCGAGCGGTGCCCTGGTCAAACCGGCGGCCGCCTCGCCGAACCTGTTGCAGCACCGGGGAAAGGCCGTGGTGTTCGACAGCATCGAGGACTTCCACGCCCGCATCGACGACCCGGACCTCGACGTGGACGCGGACTCCGTGCTGGTGCTGCGCGGCTGCGGCCCGCGCGGCTACCCCGGCATGCCGGAGGTGTCGAACATGCCGTTGCCGAAGAAGCTGCTGGAGCAGGGCGTGCGCGACATGGTCCGGATCTGCGACGGGCGCATGAGCGGCACCGCGTACGGCACGGTCGTCCTGCACGTGGCCCCCGAGGCGGCCGCGGGCGGACCGCTCGGCCTGGTGCGCACCGGTGACGTCATCGTGCTCGACGTGGCGAACCGGCGCATCGACGTGGAGGCACCGGACTTCCTCGACCGCACGCCGAGCCAGGAGATGACGGCGGCGTTCGCGGCGCCCGCACGTGGCTGGGAGCGGCTCTACGTCGACCACGTGCTCGGCGCGGACACCGGAGCTGACCTGGACTTCCTCCTCGGGTCCAGCGGCTCGGACGTCAGCCGCGAGTCGCACTGACCGCCGGCCGGGTCAGCCGGGCTGTTCGGCCGGCGGTGCGACCGGCCACCGGGACTTCAGCGCCGTCCACAGGAAGGCCGGTCCGCCGAGCAGCCACACGAGACCGAACACGCCGTGGTGCAGGTGGTCACGCTGCTCACCCTGGTCGGCCATCAGGGACACCAGCTTCGCGAGGTTGTCCGAGAGGTTGAACCCGATCAGCATCACGAGGAACCCGGCGACCACCCGGATGCGGACCGGTTTGGGCACCAGCCCGGCGATGAAGCAGCCGAGCGCGATCGGACCGGCGAGCGTCACCAGCCAGGCGGCCTCGGCGAGCTCGGGCGCGGTGTCGCCGCCCCACAGGTGGAGCACGGACAGCAGCGCGCCGCCGGCCACCGCGAGCACGCCGAAGAACCCCAACGCGAACCTGAACACAGTCGTCCCCCTTTGATCCCCCTCGGCTGCAACCCAACCCGCGTGCCCCGGTCAGGTGTGCAACCGTTCAAAGCCGCCTGGCGGCACGGTCAGACCTTCAGCACCGCTTCGACGATCACGTTGTCGCGGTAGCTGCCCGCCACGCGGTCGAAGTCGCCGCCGCACGTGACCAGCCGCAGCTCCGACAACGGCGTCGGCCCGTACACGCCCGCGGTGGGGAACGCCGTCTTCTGCGCCGAGTAGGACTTCTGCACCACGAACGTGAGCGAGCTGCCGTCCTCGCGTTCCACCAGCACCTCGGCGCCCGGCCGCAGTTCCGGCAGCCGGAAGAACACCCCGGGCCCGGTCTTCGAGTCGACGTGGCCCGCGATCACCGCCGGGCCCGCGTCCCCCGGTTTCACGCCCTTCGCGTACCAGCCCGCCTGGTCGGAGCGCGTCGGCGGTTCGAGCGCCCCCGAGCCGTCGACCGCGAGGGCCTGCAACGTCGTCTCCACCCCGATCGCCGGGATCCGCACGGTCACCGGCTCCGGCGCCTGCCCCGCGCCGGGACCCTTGACGACGTAGATCAGCGTGACCACGATGGCCGCGGCCATCACGAGCTTGCCCTTGCTCATCAGCCGAACCGGAACATCCGGCCACGCACCGAGTACATCGCGATGCCCACGACCAGCGCGATGACCAGCGCCGACAGCCAGTCCCAGCCACCGGCCATGCCGCCGAACCCGGTCTCCTGCCCGCCGCCGGGCACGACCTCGGCGCCCTTCGCGTCCGTCCGCAGCTCGATGCGCCGGGCGCTCACCAGCACCGAGTACACGGCGCCCGGCTCGATCGTCACGTCGAGCTGCGTCGAGTCCTTGCCGCGCGGGAGGACCTGCAACGGGTCGTCGTCCGGCAGCAGGACCACGTACCCGGTCGAGCTGTTCGCCTGCACGGTGCGGTGGATGAACGCACCGGCGCGGACCAGGTCCATCTCGGCGTCGCCGCCGTTGATCACCCGCAGCCGCGCCTGCCCGTTGACCGGCAGGCTGACGTCGTCCTCCAGCACCTTCATCGAGCTCGCCAGGTCGACCACCGTGTACGCCTTGCCCTCGCCGGCCTGCACGAGCACCGAGCGCAGCAACGGCGCGTTCGGGTCGGCCGTGCGGAACTCGACGACGTGCTCGCCCGGCGCGACCCGCCGGTAGTCGTCGAGCGCGGCGTAGTCGAAGCTGCCGAGCTTCGTCCCGTCCAGGCTCACCTCGACCCGCGCCTGGTCCATCGAGAAGTGCCCGACGCGGATGTACGTGCCGCTGGCCGCCTGCGCAGGCGCGGCGCTCAGCAGCAACAACAGCACAACGGCGATCAACCGCACGCCAGACCTCCCCTCACCGGACGAGACCAACGGTAGCGCGCCGCACCGACATTTCCCGCGTCCTGCCGCCCGCTCACAGCCGCCCCAGCTCCGGTCGCCCACCCGGTCGCGTGACCGTGTCACCCGATGCCTTCACAGCGAGCCGTGCGGCCTCATCGGGCGTGGCACCGTTCGTGAGCGCGTAGGTCAACGCGGCGACGAACGCGTCTCCTCCTCCGGTCGTGTCCACGACCTCGGCGTCGTCCAGCGGCAGCACGAGCTCGCCGCCGTCCCACACGAACACGTTGCCCTCGCCGTTGACCGCGAAGGCCACGAACCCCGGCCCTTCGAGCGCACGGGCCGCCGCCAGCGCGTCGTCGGTGGTCGTGATCTTCCGGCCGGTGAGCAGCTCCGCCTCCTGGTGGTCGGCGCGCAGGACGTCCGCGCGGGCCAGCAGCTCTCCGGCGTGCTCCTCCGGTGCGCCGTCGAGCACCACCAGCCCACGCGCCGACCGCGCGGCCCTGAGCGCCACGTCGGGCGGTTGCTGCAGCTGCACGACGACGGCCTTGGCACCGGCGATCACGTCGAGCGGCAGGTCCTCCTCGGTGAGCGGCTCCGGCAGGTGCTCCAGGTACCGCCACCCGTCCGCCACGAGGTCGACGATCAACGCGGACTCACCCCGCCGCGCCACGTGCCCGGTGCCGATCCCGTCCGCCGCCGCCCGCGCGACCAGCCGTTCGCCGACGTCGTCCGTCCCGACGACACCGACCAGCTCGACCGCGGCACCGAGCTGGGCGAGGCCGACCGAGATGTTCGCGCCCTTGCCACCGAGCATCTCGCGGCGCTGCCGCACCTGGCTCGTGCCACCGCTGTCCGGCACCTCGTCCACGACGAGCACCAGGTCGCGCGCTATCTGCCCCACCACGACGATGTTGTCCACGGCGGCGGGGTACCCAGCCGACACGAAGTCTGCTCACACTTCCGTGTGCAGCTGATCGGGCTGACGACGCGGCCTGGACAAGCGGCCGCACAACGTCGAATTGTGCTTGCGCGCCACCGCATACTGGCCAGGTGATGCGACACCTCGCTGAACTGACCCAGATCAAGCGACAGCGGCGCGCCTTCCACCCCGGCCACGAGCGCGCGGCGTTCAAGGAGCAGCTCCGCGCCCACCGCAGGGCGCTCGCGGAACGCCAGGCCGTGCTCGCGACCACCTTGCCCGCGGGACAGCGCGCGGAGTCCGCACTGCTGCACTTCGCCTCCGCCAACGGTCACCCGGCCCGGCTCTGCCCCGAGCTCCCCGACCCGGCCTCCTACGACGTGGTGGTCACGTTGCCGCGGGTCCACGTGCTGAACCGGGCCGAGGCGTTCTCGTTGCGGGCCCACAAGTCCGCGGCGCTGAAGCGGACCGTGCTCGGCGCGCGTGAGATGTTCGCTTCCGTGTTCGGCCTCACCCACGCGTCGACGCACTCTCTCGCGCCCATGGGCCGGTTCGTGCACACGTCACCGCATCCCGTTCGCGGGCGCGACTTCGCGACCGACTGACTCAGCTGCGGGTGAACCGGTCCGTCACGTCCTCGCCGTCGGGCAGCACGGCGAACAGGTCGACGGGCGCGCGTTGCGAGACCAGCTCGCTGTGGTGCAGGCGTTTCAGCCGGTCACGTGCGACCGCGACCTCCTGCCTGCGGCCGGACAGCACGAGCACCGGTACCGCGCCGTGCCGCACGTGGCCGTGCACCCGTTCCGCCGGACCGCGGCCGAACTTGAGCACCTTGCCGTACCGCACCAGGTACAGCAGCTGGGTCTCCTCGGGCCGCGAACGCTTGCGCAGCAACGCGACTTCGCCGCTGTCGTCGTTGCGGCCCCACGTGCCGTGCGACTTCGTCAGCCAGCGAAAACCCGTCCACGGCAACCCGTGCACGTCCGTGGCGAGCACGGTCCAGCCGGGCTGCTCGTACTTCGCGAGCCGGATCTTCACCGTGGTGGCGGCGATCAGCTCGGAGTTCTCCCGCCACGTCCCGGTCAGGTCCAGCCGGGCCGCGATCCGCTGCACCGCCGGGTCCGGCACCGACCGGTCGTCCAGGCACACCAGGCACCGCGTGCGGAAACCCGGTCCGCACGACCGCGTTGTGCCGCACCAGCCGCACCGGTAGATCTGCACGTCGGCGCCACCGGGCCGGTCGTGCAGCAGCTTCATCTGGTCGGCGGTCACCTGCCGGCACGGCGCGCACAGCCGGCACCAGGCGACTTCCTGGAGTTCCTTGCGCGGCAACCTGGTCATGCAGTTGATGCACTGCTTCACGTCGTCGTCCTCCCCCGCGGGGAAGCCTATTGCAACGCGCGGCGCAGGCGCGAGGAAACCAGTGCGTGCCGCGGGTCGGTGGCCGGGAGCAGCAGGTGCAGCCGTTCGAGCACTTCGGCATCCTCCACGCTGTCCGCGAACGACATCAGCGCGTCGACGTCCCCGGCGTCGAGCGCCTGCCTGCGCAGTGCCGCGGCCAGGTCGTCGCGTTCCTCCCGCACGACCGGCGCGTCCGAGCGGGCCAGCAGGTCACCGGGGTAGGCGGCGACGGACCGGCCCTCGCGCAACGCCGTGCGCACGTCCAGGAAGTCGCCGCTCAGCTCGGCGTCGAGGCGGTACGGCCTGGTCAGCAGCACGGTGCCGAGCTGGGCGCGCAACCGGTGCAGCTCGGCGCGGACCGTCGTCGGGTTGCCGCGCTCGCCGTAGAGCTGCAACGCCAGCTGTTCCGCGGTGAGGCCGCGCGGGTGCAACGCGAGCGCCGTGAGCACCTCGGCGTTGCGCAGCGTCAGCGCCAGCGGGCGGCCGTCGAGCGTCGCGGCGACACCGCCGAGGAAGTTCAGCGACAGCACCGGTCTGCGCGGCCGCAGGTGCGTGCGCAGGTGGTGCTCCGCGAGCTGCGCGGCGGCGGACACGAGCGGGGCGACCGCCGGGTGCATGGTCTTCAGCGGGCCGCTCACGTCGACCACGCCCAGCAACGTGCCGGTGTGCGGGTCGCGGATCGGGCTCGCCGCGCACGTCCACGTGTGGTACCTGCGCACCAGGTGCTCGTGGGAGTGCACCGTCACCGGACGGCCGGTCGCGAGTGCCGTACCCATCGCGTTCGTGCCGATGACCTCCTCGCTCCACCGCGAGCCCTCGGTCAGGTGGACGCGCTCGGCGGTGTGCCTCGTCTTGTTGTCGCCCTCGCACCACAGGATCGTGCCCGCGGTGTCGGTGACGATCATGATCGTCTCGTCCATCGCGAGGGTGTGCCGCAGCAACGGCACGGCGGCGGCCAGCGGGTGTTCGCCGCGCAGGTCGGCGACCTCGGCCGGTTCCAGCACCACCGGCGCCTCGTGCCGGTCCGGGTCGACGCTGGCCGCGAGGGACCGTCGCCAGGACTCGGCGATCTCCGGCCGCGCCACTTCGCGACGCTCCATCCGTCCAGGATGACGGGCCCCGGCGCACCCGTGACTACTCCTTTCGGATGCAACGTCGATGAAACGTTGCCCTGCCTAACGTCAGTGCCCTGTTCGCAACGACGCGGGAGGCGAGACGATGACGAAGTACGCGGCCCCAGGTCAGCCCGGCAGCGTGGTGACGTACCGCGACCGGTACGACCACTTCATCGGCGGCGAGTACGTCCCTCCCGCGAAGGGCGAGTACTTCGCCAACCCGACCCCGGTGACCGGTGAGGAGTTCACCGAGATCGCCCGCGGCACCGCGGAGGACGTCGAGCGCGCCCTGGACGCCGCCCACGGCGCCGCCCGCGCGTGGGGCAAGACCTCCCCCGCCGACCGCGCCCTGGTGCTCAACCGGATCGCGGACCGCATCGAGGAGAACCTCGAAGCGCTCGCCGTGGCCGAGAGCTGGGAGAACGGCAAGCCCGTCCGCGAGACCCTGGCCGCCGACCTGCCGCTGGCCGTGGACCACTTCCGCTACTTCGCCGGCGTGATCCGCGCCCAGGAGGGCGGCATCTCGCAGATCGACGAGGACCTGGTCGCCTACCACTTCCACGAGCCGCTGGGCGTCGTCGCCCAGATCATCCCGTGGAACTTCCCGCTGCTCATGGCCACGTGGAAGCTCGCACCGGCCCTGGCCGCCGGCAACGCGGTCGTGCTCAAGCCCGCCGAGCAGACCCCGGCGTCGATCCACGTGCTGATGGAGCTCATCGCCGACCTGCTGCCACCCGGTGTCGTGAACGTCGTCAACGGCTTCGGCGTCGAGGCGGGCAAGCCCCTCGCGTCCTCCCGCCGCGTCGCGAAGGTCGCGTTCACCGGCGAGACCACCACCGGCCGCCTGATCATGCAGTACGCCAGCGAGAACATCATCCCGGTGACGCTGGAGCTCGGCGGCAAGTCGCCCAACGTGTTCTTCGCCGACGTGGCGGCCTCCCGCGACGCCTTCTACGACAAGGCGCTCGAAGGCTTCACGATGTTCGCGCTCAACCAGGGCGAGGTCTGCACCTGCCCGTCCCGCGCGCTGATCCAGGACTCGATCTACTCCGACTTCCTCGGCGACGCCGTCGAACGCACCCGCGCGATCAAGCAGGGCAACCCCCTCGACACCGAGACGATGATCGGCGCCCAGGCCTCCAACGACCAGCTGGAGAAGATCCTGTCCTACATCGACATCGGCAAGCAGGAGGGCGCCCGCGTCCTGACCGGCGGCGAACGGGCGGACCTCGGCGGCGAGCTCTCCGGCGGCTACTACGTCACCCCGACGGTCCTGGAGGGCGACAACAAGATGCGCGTCTTCCAGGAGGAGATCTTCGGCCCGGTCGTCGCCGTGACCTCGTTCTCCGACTACGACGACGCGATGAAGACCGCCAACGACACCCTCTACGGCCTGGGCGCCGGCGTCTGGTCCCGCGACGGCGGCACCGCCTACCGCGCCGGCCGCGACATCCAGGCCGGCCGCGTCTGGGTGAACAACTACCACGCCTACCCCGCCCACGCCGCGTTCGGCGGCTACAAGCAGTCCGGCATCGGCCGCGAGAACCACCGCGTCATGCTCGACCACTACCAGCAGACCAAGAACCTGCTGGTCAGCTACTCGCAGAACGCACAGGGCTTCTTCTGATGGCACGGGTCGACCTGACCCCGGAGGCGGCGGACCTGCTCCGCCGCCTCCGGGCGTCGCACGGGGAGCTGATGTTCCACCAGTCCGGCGGCTGCTGCGACGGCTCGGCACCGATGTGCTACCCGGCGGGCGAGTTCCGCACCGGCGGGTCGGACGTGCACCTCGGGGACCTCGCCGTCTCGTCCGGCCCGGAGTCCGACGCGTTCTCGGTGCCGGTGTGGATGTCCGCCGCGCAGTTCGAGTACTGGAGCCACACGCACCTGACGATCGACGTCGTGAAGGGGCGTGGGAGCGGGTTCTCACTGGAGGCACCGCTCGGGGTGCGGTTCCTGGTCAGGTCGCGGCTGTTGACCGACGAGGAGCTGTAGGGCGATCACCCGATCAGGTGGCCACGGCCGAAGTTGATATCGCTCGAAGCAGCCGCTGTTGTAGTTTTCCTCCTCGGTGGCCGCGGCCGCCGAGGAGGCTCCTCCGCAGCCCGGCTGGAGTGGGTGCCTCCAAGTACACCCAGGGGTGTGCACCGCATCTGACCACTTCACGCTGCCCGAGGGTTGACCTCACGATCTCAGCAGCGCTGGCCGGGAAGCGCCTGCGGAGGATCGTCGTCATGAGCGACCCCCTGATCCCACGTCCGGATCGAATCGCCCAGCGCCGCCGGTGCACCGGCGAGTCCGCTTGGACCGTGCAGGACCAGCTGCGGGACGAGCCGGGGCCGCTGATGCCCGTGCCGGCCAGCCGCGAGCAGGTCGAGCTGGAGGCCGCACTGCTGCGCGTCTGGACGCACACAGTCGCACTGCTCGGCTACCAGCACTCGGGTTCGGCCGGTGCCGCGCTGATCAAGCAGGTGTGCCCGAGCCGGCGCATGCTCACCTTGGAGATCGACCAGCGAGCGCTCTGCCTGTTCGTGGCGGCCGCGCTGCCGTCGATCGCGAACGGGCGGGTCACCGGGATCCCCGGCCTCCGCGTGCGGCCGGACCGCAAGCACGTCGACCTGGTCCTGATCGGCGGCAAGGAGTCCGCCGAGCCCGTCGTGCGGCTCAAGGGCGTCACGAGAGAACGCTGGCGGGAAGCCGAGCACTGGATCCGGCGTGACCGGACGACGGCGTGGCTGGGCAGAGCCGCCGAGCTGCACCAGGCAGAGGCCGCGCCCCTCCAGCACCACCACACCGAGTCCGACGTCCTGATGAGCGCGGTGCTCCGCCGCGTGCCGATGTGGAGTGACGTAACCTGGCTCGACGTCCAAGTGCACGGCAGGTCGCTGCTGCTGTACTGGCGAGGCGGCCCGACGTCGGCGAGCGTGTCGGACACGCTCGAAGACCCACTGTGCGGGATCGCCGGCACCACGGTCGTGACCTGTCAGTTGCCCGGCGCACTGCGGGGGGTCGCAGTCACCTGTTCGGACGCGACGACGTCCGAGATGCTCGCGGCCGAACTGGCGGCGGCCGCACCGGCGCACATCCAGCCCATTCTCGCCGAGGTGTGGGACCAGCAGGAGATGCGGGACGCGCTGGCCCGGCGGGAGATCAGCTCGGTCTACCGGCTGCTCCGACGGCACGGTGTGTCCCAGCGCCAGATCGCGGCGCTCACCGGCCAGTCGCAGTCCGAGGTCTCGGAGATCCTCAAGGGACGCCAGGTCATGGCCTATGACGTCCTCACCAGGATCGCAGTCGGCCTGGGTGTGCCCAGTGGGTCCATGGGCCTCGCGTATGACGAGACGACCGCGGTGAGAGTTGCCGCCGCCGCGGGCACGTCTCGTCCCGATGACGAGGAGTCGGTGCGGCGGCGGAAGTTCCTCGCGCACGCCGCCGCCGTGACAGTCGGCGCGGCCGTGTTCGGAGCGGACTCCGGGTCGTGGGTCTCACACCCCACACAGACTCCGGCTGACGTGCGGCAGGTCGAAGCGGCCACCCGCGCTCTGCGTGCTCTCGACCTCCAGTACGGCGGCGGCTCCTGCCGCGAGGCAGTTGCCGCGCAGCTGTCCTGGGCTCGGCAGGTGCTCGTCGGCAAACCTGTGAACGACGCGGTGAAAGCCCGTCTCAGTGCGGCGATCGCCGATCTGCGCAGCCTCGCCCGGTGACCCGCGTGGACACCCTGCTGGTGCTGGCTGCGGTCGTCCCCCTGCTGGTGGTCGCATACGTGGCGAGCAGGAAGCGGCGCAAGCGCGGGACGTCCCGCTCGGCCACCGGCGACACGGTCGGCGAAAGCGTCGCGGTGCAGGCGGAGACCATCAACGGCGGCGTGCACGTCTACGCGACCATGCCGCCTCCACAACCGAGGACCGGCAACGCTTTCGCGGACCTGGTCAGCGCGCTGCTCGCGGTGCCGTGCGTGCGGGACGAGGCCGGCCGCAGACTCCTGCTGTCCCGGCTGCGGCCGGAGATCTCCTCCTCGGTACCGCACCAGCCGCGCGCCCGGCTCCAGGTGGTCGAGCTCGTCCACACCTGCCTGCACTACGACGCGGGCCTCGACGACCTGCTGCGCGTGCTCCGAGAACTGGAGGGCGACTCCATCCCGGTGCGGCGGGCGGCCACGGCGTTGGCCGTGTTCCAGAAGGAGACCACGACGTCATAGCCCGCAGGTCGCTCTACCGCGCTGATCCCTGGAGAACCGACGGGTCCGTGAACGCGGGATCGCGCGGTGCCGCCGGACGGAAGTCGTCGGAGTCCTGCTCCTCCTCCCCCGCCAACCGCTCGATCAGCTCGAAGAACCGGCTCTCGACCGGCCGCAGCCCCGCCACCACGTCGGTCAGGTCCCGTGTGGCGACGAACCGCGCCCCGTCCTTGCGCACGGACAGCACCGAGAGCCAGCCGGTGGCGTCGGCGGGCCAGAGGTTGGCGCCGGTCTCGGCCCAGAACAACACCGTGTCCTCCTCAGGCTCGGACTTGAACTCCCCTGCCGCGGCAAGCATCAGCAGGGCCGTGTGGACGCTCCACCGCACGTATCCCAGGTGGAACAGGTACGCCTCCAGCGCCCCGTCGCGGTACAGCAGGACGCCGCAGTCACCGCCTGCGGAGGCCTCGACCCTGTCCGCGAAGAACTCCCGCGGTGTCATGCCGCCGACGGACTCCCACCCGGTGTCCGCCCGACGGCCGGTCCACAGCCACCCGTCGAACATCTCGGCGGGGTTCTCGATCACCCCCACGTCCGCCACCGGCGTGCCCAGCCACGCTTCGAACCCCTCCCGTGACATCGGAATCCGAGCAGCCACCAGGAAACTGTCCGACACGATCCTCCCCCTTCTCGACGCTCCACCACACCGAACCGGACTACAGCCGCCACCACCAAGCTTCGAGATCATCGCCGGACTCCGCCGGACAGGCGTAGGGCGACTCCCGTGCGATGGACAGCGCATCGGTTCGGCGCACGACAGCACGCAGCTCCCGCACCGCCGGCATCGATGCCAGCTCGTCGACGTCGAGGATCATGCCGCCGACGAGCGCCTCGCAGCCGAACGCGTACCACAGCCCGACCAGCTCGCGGTCCTGCTTCTCCTCGGCGGCCACGGCGATCTCCCCGACCACCTCCACGAGCGGGGTGCGGCGCAACGGCACGGTGTCGGGGCCGCGGAGCTCACCGGCCGCCACCATGCGGCGCCACAGGTCGGTGCCGGCGTCGCAGTACAGCCACGGCGGGTCGACGTACCCGTCCTCCAGCCAGGACCCGTACCCGGCGAAGTCCGGCGCGTCCTCGTCGAACTCACGTAAGGGAGTCAGCGCGGCGAAGTACGCCGGGTGCGACGCGTGGTCGGGATGGCGTTCCACGGGAAAGCGGTACGTGTGGCCACGGCGCAGCAGGGCGTCCAGCACCCGGAACCGCGTGAACGAGCAGTCGAAGCCGCTCTCGAACGCGTACAGCGCCGCGAACCAGTCGCGGACGCGCGGGTCACCCGGCTCGGTGTGTCCATCCAGGACCACGACCGAGTCCGCCACCAGGTCCTCGATGAGATGCTCGGACATCCGGGTTCCCCTTGCTCGCGCAACGCCTCGTCCACCTCACCGTAGAGGGCACCACCGACAGAAAACGGCACCGGGAGCTACCGTGGCCGCCATGACGATCGACTCGCTGCACGACGCCGGCCTGCGTGCCTTCGCCAGTGACAACTACGCCGGGGTGCACCCGGAGGTGCTCGCCGCGATCGGCGCGGCCAACGGCGGGCACCAGGTGTCCTACGGCGACGACGTCTACACCGAGCGGCTGCGGGAGGTCGTGCGCGAGCGGTTCGGTGAGCGCGCGGAGGTGTTCCCGGTCTTCAACGGCACCGGTGCGAACGTCATGGCGCTCACCAGCGTGCTGCCGCGCTGGGGTGCCGTGGTCGCGGCCGCCACCGCGCACATCAACGTCGACGAGGGCGGTGCGCCGGAGCGGATGGCGGGGCTCAAGGTGCTGACCGTGCCCACCCCGGACGGCAAGCTGACGCCGGAGCTGGTCGCGACGCAGGCGTTCGGGTGGGGCAACGAGCACCGCGCGCAGCCGTTGGCCGTGAGCGTCTCGCAGACCACCGAGATGGGCACGCTCTACACGCCCGGCGAGCTGCGCGCGCTCTGCGACTTCGCCCACGAGCGCGGCATGGCGGTGCACGTCGACGGCGCCCGGCTGTGGAACGCGGCGGCGGCGCTCGGGGTGCCGTTCCGCGAGTTCACCACCGACGCGGGCGTGGACGTCGTCAGCCTCGGTGGCACGAAGGCCGGTCTGCTGGGCGTGGAGGCCGTGGTGGTGCTCGACCCCGATCGTGCGACCGGTCTGCGCTACCTGCGCAAGCTCATGATGCAGCTGCCGAGCAAGATGCGGTTCGCGTCCGTGCAGCTGCTCGCCCTGTTCGACGACGACCTGGGCGTGCGGTCCGCCGCGCACGCGAACGCGATGGCGGCCCGGTTGCGCGCCGCGCTGGAGTCCGTGCCCGGTCTGGGGTTCACGCAGGAGACCGCGGCGAACGCGCTGTTCGTGACGTTGCCGATCGAGGTGGCGGACCGGATCCGCGAGCGGGTGCGGTTCTACGACTGGGACCGGGCGCGGGGCGAGGTGCGCTGGATGACCGCGTGGGACACCACCGAGTCCGATGTGGACCGGTTCGTCGCCGTGATCCGCGAGGAGCTCGGCGTGTGAGCACCGGGACGGGGGCCGGTCCCAACCACAACGTCAGGGAAGTCCCAAGTTTGCCTGGGTGAGCTGGACCACAACCGGCGGCGGGCTGACGATCCCAGCCATGAACGTCCTGCTGGCATTCGCTCTCGCCGCCGCGAGCGTCACGACGCCCGTGCACCTGCCTCCGACGGCGCCGTGCCCGGCGAACGTCCCCGCCGACACCTCCTGCTACGAGGGCCGGGACGCGAACGGCGCGTACTACACGATCGCCGTGCCGAAGCACTGGAACAAGACGCTGGTCGTGCACTCGCACGGCGGACCCGACCTCGGCGACCCCACGCCCGAGCGCACGCGTGACGACCTGAACCGCTGGGCCGTCATGGTGAAGGAGGGCTACGCCTGGGCGGGCACGTCCTACCGGCGTGGCGGATACGGCACGCGCATGGCCGCCGAGGACACCGACAACCTGCGCAAGCTGGCGGGCTCCATGCTGAAACCGCGCAAGGTGTACCTGCACGGGCAGTCGTGGGGCGGCAACGTCGCGGCCAAGACCATCGAGCTGTACCGGGATTACGACGCGGCGCTGCTCACGAGCGGCGTGCTCGCGGGCGGCTCGCGCGGCTACGACTACCGGGTCGACCTGCGCGTGGTCTACCAGTACTACTGCGGCAACCACCCGCGCCCGTCGGAAGCGCAGTACCCGCTGTGGATGGGGCTGCGCAAGGACTCCACGATGACCACGGCCGGGTTGCGCGGCCGGGTCGAGGAGTGCCTGGGCACCACGGGCAACCGCACCGCGGAACAGCAGCAGAAGCTGAACGACATTCTCGCCGTCACGAAGATCCCCGAGTCCACCTTGGCCTCGCACCTGAACTTCGCGACGTTCACGTTCCGCGACATCGTCCACAACCGGCTCGGCGGGCGGAACCCGTGGAGCAACGCGGGTGTGCGGTACCAGGGCTCGCACGACGACGCGGCGCTCAACGCCGGTGTCGAGCGGTTCTCCCCCGATCCGCGGGCACGCGCGGAGCTGGTCCACGACAGCGACCTCACCGGCAAGATCGACATCCCGGTGCTGTCGGTGCACGCGATCGGCGACCCGACGGCGTTCGTCGAGCACGAGTCGGCCTACCGGCAGCAGGTGCTCAAGGCCGGGCGGTGGTGGAACCTCGTGCAGACGTTCACCACGGAGTCCGAGCACAGCGCGCTGAGCGACTCCGGGTACGCCTCGGCGATCCAGTCGCTGGAGCGGTGGGAGAAGACCGGGCTGCGGCCGAGCCCGTCCAGCGTCGCCGCCAGGTGCCCGCGCAACGACGCGACGTACGGCACGGGCTGCTTCTTCGACCCGTCCTACCGGCCGAAGCCGTACGAGTCGCGGGTCGCACCGCGGGCTTGACCTCCACCTCGCTGGAGGTAAGACGATCTCCGCATGAGTGACACGACAGAGATCGAGCAGCTCGTCGCAACCGTGCAGCACGCACAGCAGAACGAGCTCGCGGAGGAGTTCATCGGGCTCTTCCGCGCGGACGCGATCTGGACGACCGCGCACGGCAAGCGGCTGACCGGCCGCGACGAGATCGCCTCCTTCACCCGCCAGGTGCTGCCCGGCGCGGCGAAGGAGGCGACCGCCACGTACGAGGTGGCGCACGTGCTGTTCATCCGGCCGGACGTGGCGGCGGTCAAGATCCGCCAGCGCCCGGTCCGGCCGGACGGCACGCCGATCACCGGCCAGAACGAGGGTTCGCCGCTCTACTTGTTGTCCAAAGAGGACGGCGAGTGGCGGATCGCGGCCGGGCAGAACACCATCGTGCTCTAACGGCCCTGCAGTCGCTTCACGTTGTCACCGAAGGTCCAGCCCTTGGAGCCGTCCCAGTTGACCGACCACGTCATCAGGCCCTTGAGCTGACCACCGAGGCCGTTCCACGCCTGCCCGACCAGCGACGGCGACATGTACCCGCCACCGGCGCCGGGCTGGGCGGGCAGGCCCGGCACCTGCTTGTCGTAGGGCACCCGGATCGTGGTGCCCTGCACGACGAGACCCTTGTTGAGGCACTGGGTCTGCGCCACGAAGCCCTGCACGGTGCCGGCGGAGTAGCTGTCACCGGCGCAGCCGTACATGGAACCGTTGTAGTACTGCATGTTCAGCCACCACAGGCGGCCGTTGTCGGCGTACTTCTTGATGATCGGCAGGTACGCGCCCCAGATCGAGCCGTAGACGACGCTGCCACCGGTGACGTAGGCGGTCTCCGGCGCCATCGTCAGGCCGAACCCGGCCGGCATCGCCGCGAGGACGCCGTCGATGATCCGGATCAGGTTCGCCTGGGACGGCGAGAGCTGGGTGATGCTGCCGCCGCCGACCAGGCCGGTCTCGATGTCGATGTCGATGCCGTCGAAGTTGTACTTCTTCAGGATCGGCACGACGGTCGCGACGAAGCGGTCGGCGACGGCCGTGGAGCTGAGGTCGATCCCGGCCGCGGCACCACCGATGGAGAGCAGGATCGTGGCGCCCGCGGCCTTCGCGGCGCACATCTCGGCCGGGGTCGCGACCTTCACGCCCGCGTCCATGCCGTCCTCCCACAGCACCGTGCCGTCGGAGCGGATCACCGGGAACGCCGCGTTGAGCACGTTGTGGCCGTGCTGGGCGATGCGGCTGTCGGTGATGGGGGTCCAGCCGAACGGCGGGTGCACGCCGTTCGAAGCGCCGTCCCAGTTCTCCCAGTAGCCCTGCAGCACTTTTCCGGCTGGGCGGGGCTTGAGGGCGCACGTGTCGGCCGCCTGGGCGGCGGTCGACGGGAGCAGGACGGCGGTCATGAGCAGAAGCAGGGCTGTCAACACCGAACGTGCGGACATTCGCTCACCTTTCGCGATCAGGCGGCGACCCGCTGTCATTCAAGCACGAAATGGTCCAGACCTCTAGTCGTGCTCGGCGCACAGGCACGCGACGCCGGGCGCGATCCACTCGCGGCCCTCCCACTCGGGGTGCCGCGCGACCAGCACCTCCCGCACCTCCTGCGCCACCAGCTCCGAACCGCGGCGGCGCCACGTCTCGTCGCGCAGCTCGGCCAGGTAGGACCGCACGTCCGCGAGCACCTCCGGGCCACCGATCCCGCCGTGCCCCGGCACCACGACCGACGGCCGCGTGCCGATCAGCCGGTCGAGCACGCCGATCCAGGCGAGGCCGGAGACGTCGGTGTCGTGCGGCGGGAACCACGGGAAGATCGCGAACTGCCCGGTCTCCGCGAGGTCGCCGGTGAACAGCACCCCGGCGTCGGGCACCTCCACCACCTGGTCGCCCAGCGTGTGACCGCGGCCGGTGGCCCGCAGGCGCACCACGCGCCCGCCCAGGTCCAGGTCGTACGAGTCGTGGACGACGTCCGGCACCGGCACCTCGACGCCTTCGAGGCGGCGGGCGACCACGTCGGCCAGCCCGCGGAACATCTCCAGGTAACCGGCGCCCTTGCGTTCGAGGTCGAGTGCCTGCGCGCGGTTCACCAGGTAGGTGGCCTCGCCGGCGAACACCTGCGCGCCGAACGCGTGCTCGGGGTGGAAGTGCGTGGTGGTCAGGTAGATCCGGCGGCCGCGCGCGACCTCTGACGCGAACGCGAGCACCTTCGTGGCGTTCTCGACGCCGAGGCCGGTGTCGACGACGAGCACGGCCTCCGTGCCGCCGATGACACCGATGTTCGGCACGAGCCCCACGCGCTCGTTGGGGACCACCAGCAGGTCGCGGGCGATCTCGACCGCGCCTTCCACCCGTACGACCGGGTCGTTGAGTTCCATGATCACCAGCACACCCGTCCGTGGACACGGTGTCCAAGACCGGCTCGGCACACCCGATACCGGGCCGGTATCGTCGCTGCTCGTGGAGCTGCGCACCCTGCGGTACTTCGTCGCCGTCGGCGAGGAGCTCCACTTCGGCCGCGCCGCCGCCCGGTTGCACATGAGCCAGCCGCCGCTCAGCCGCGCGATCAAGCTCCTGGAACACGACCTGGGCACCGTGCTGCTGCACCGCTCCCCCACCGGCGTCACGCTCACCGCCGCGGGCGCCCTGCTCCTCGCCGAGGCACGTGACCTGCTGGCCAGGGCGGACCGGCTGCGCGACCGCGTCACGGGCGCCGCCACGATCACGATCGGCGTGCTCGCCGACAGCTCCGACCGGGGCGCCACCCGGCTGGCCGCCGCGTTCCGGCGGCAGCACCCGGACGTCGAGGTGCTGGTGCGCGAGACCGACCTCACCGACCCGACCTGCGGCCTGCGGGCCGGGCTGGTCGACGTCGCGCTGACCAGGGCACCGTTCGACGAGACCGGCCTGCGGGTGCACGAGCTGCGCCACGACCCGGTCGGCGTGGTGCTGCGCACCGACGATCCCCTGGCACGGCAGGGGGAACTGCGGCTGGCCGACCTCGCCGGCCGCCGCTGGTTCCGGTTCCCCGACGGCACCGACCCGGCCTGGCAGCGCTACTGGCACGGCGGCGAACCACGCGAGGGCCCCACCGTGCGTGCCGTGCAGGAATGCCTGCAGGCCGTGCTGTGGAACGGAACCGTCGGCATGACCCCGCTGGGCCACACGCCTCCGGCGGAGCTCACCGTCGTGCCGCTCGCCGACATGGCACCCAGCCGCGTGGTCGTGGCGTGGCAGAGCGGCGACCCGAACCCGTTGATCAGCTCACTGGTTCGGATCGCCGCCGCGTCGTACTCCTAGGGCCTGTCCTCAAAGCCAGAGGGTGAGGGTGGCCAGGTCGATCATGGCTTGATAAGACAGGGCGGTCTTGTCGTAGCGGGTGGCGATCGCGCGG
>NZ_LGDY01000104.1 GCF_001279525.1 Nocardia sp. NRRL S-836
GAGTGGGAGGGGTGGGGAGAGCGGGGGAAGTGCCGGGCTGTGGACTACTCGCGGGTTGTGGACAGGTCGCGATCACTCACCGCTCGGGGAGCCGGAGTTGTCGGGGGTCTGTGGGAGGATGTCCGGCCCTCCCGGCAGCACGACCACGCCGAGGACGCCGGGACCCGTGTGCGCGCCGATCACCGCGCCGACCTCCGAGATCACGCACCCGCTGGAGCCGGCGAGCCGCTCGTCCAGGCGGGTGGCCAGCTCCGCCGCACGTTCCGGAGCCGCGAGGTGGTGCACCGCCAGGCCGACGGGACCGTCACCGGCCGCCGCGGCGGCGAGGTCCACCAGGCGTCCCACGGCACGGCTCATCGTGCGCACCTTCTCCAGCGGCACGATCCGGCCGTCGTCCACGTGCAGCAGCGGCTTCACGGCCAGCGCGGTCCCCACCAGCGCGGCGGCCGCACCGATCCGCCCGCCCCGCCGCAGGTGGTCGAGGGTCTCCACGCAGAAGAACATCCGGGTCTGGGCCGCCGCGGTGGACGCCGCGTCCTCGACCTCGGCGGCCGGCCGTCCGGCACCGACAGCGGCGCACGCGCGCAAGACCGCGAACCCGAGCCCCATGCCCGCCGACCGCGAGTCGACCACCCGGATCCGTTCCGGACCGATCTCCTCCGCCGCGAGCCGAGCCGCCTCCCACGTGCCGGAGAGCTCCCGCGAGAGGTGAACGGACACGATCGCGTCGGACGACGACAACACGTCCCGGTACACGTCAGCCATCTCGCCGGGCGTGGGACGCGATGTGGTCACCCGGCGGTGCTCGGCCAGCGCACCCGCCAGCTCGGCCGGACCGAAGTCGACGCCGTCGAGGCGTCCGGCACCGTCCACCGCCACGTGCAACGGCACCACGGTGATCGAATGGCGCTGCGCGAACCCCTCGGGCAGATACGCCGTGGAGTCGGTGACGATGGAGATGCGCACGAGCGACGAGCCTACGGCCCTCACTCGTCCGTGTGATTGACCGCCACGGACGAGATGAGTTCGGCCATCGCCTTGCCCACCAGCTCGTGCCCTTCCCAGCCCCAGTGCATCCCATCGGGGTTGCCCGCGCCGGACCGGACGTGCGCTCCGATGACCGCGGGTAGGTCCAGCAACGGCACATCCGCACCTGCGGCCCACCCACGCACGGCCGCCACCGCGGCCGCGTGCCCGGAGTGCACGAACCCGTACGACTCGGCCCGGTGCACCGACGGCACGATCCCGACCGCGGGCATCGTGTACTGGAGGTTGCGGACCGCCTGCAACGAGTCGCGCAGATAGCGAGCCGTCAGCGCCGGAGGCAGGGCAACGCGCGCATACGGCGCCAACAACGGTTGCGCAGCGACATAACGCGCACGCACCCACCGCCGCAACCAGTCGGGCCGCACGTAACGCAGCCCCTCACGCAGATAGGTCGGCAACGGCGAGGGCAACGTGTCCATGCTGCCCACCGCGAACACCAGGACGTCCGCGGACGGCAGCAACGACCAGATCCGCGGGTCACCGGTCAACGCCCACCAGGCGTCCCGCGCCGTCCACCCGAACCCCGCCGCCAGCTCCGCCGACCCGCCCAGAGCCGCGGCACAGATGTTGTGCCACAGCCGCGGGTGATCGGCGGGCAGCGGTCCGGACGGCCCGAAGAACGACAGCGAGTCGCCCAGGACGAGCAGTCTCAACGCGTGGTGCCCGCGTTGTACGACGAGAGCCGCCACCGGTCGTTGCGCCGCGTGAACACGGTCCAGTGGCAGTTCGAGATCCCGCCGAGCTGCGACCAGTTCGCCACCGGCAGTTCGAGCAGCCGCCCGGTGAGAGCGCTGATCAGGCCGCCGTGCGCGCACAGCAGGACGGTCGAGGAGAACTCGGCGTCGACCTCCTGGACCACCCTGATCGCCCGCTCGGCCACCTCGACCCGCGACTCGCCGTCCGGCGGCGTGTAGGTCGGGTCGGTGCGCCACACGGTGATCGCACCCGGCCACTCCCGCTCCACCTCGGCCGTGGTCAGCCCCTGCCACTTGCCCAGGTGCGTCTCGCGCAGGCGTTCGTCGATGCGCAACGGCACGTCCGCGGACGTGGTGAACACCCGAGCCGTGTCGCGCGCACGCTGCAGATCGGAGGCGACCACGATCTCCGGTTCGAACCCGGCGAGCACCGGCACGGCGAAGCGGGCCTGGTTCACGCCGGTCTCGGTGAGCGCCGAGTCCAGGTGACCCTGCAGACGGCCGGTCGCGTTGTAGTCGGTCTCACCGTGCCGCCACAGCACGAGCCGGCTCAGGGCCATCAGCTACCTCTATTCGGCCGTGGACTCGGCGGGGACGTCCGCTTCGAACTCGATGCGCGGGCAGTCCTTCCACAACCGCTCCAGGCCGTAGAAGCTGCGCTCCTCGACGTGCTGCACGTGCACCACGACGTCGACGAAGTCCAGCAGCACCCACCGGCCCTCGCGGGCTCCCTCGCGGCGCACCGGCTTCGTGCCGGCCTCCCGCAGCTTCTCCTCGATGTTGTCGACGATCGCGCCGACCTGCCGCTCGTTGGGAGCGGACGCGATCACGAACACGTCGGTGATCACGAGCTGGTCGGAGACGTCGAGCACCGTAACGTCGTGCGCCTTCTTGTCGGCCGCTGCGTTCGCCGCGACCAGCGCCAGCCGTCGTGCCTCGTCGGTGGCTGCCACGTCACTCCTCTGACTTCCGGCGGGCGTCGATACGCCCACACGAGTTACTGAGAGTACCGGCGCCTGCCAACTGTTCGTTCGCACGCACTCATGACGAAGGCCACCTCAGCGCCCTGAGGTGGCCTTCACCTGCGGCGAAGCCTAGATCGGGCGGACCTGCTGGGCCTGCGGGCCCTTCTGGCCCTGTCCGACCTCGAACTCGACCTTCTGGTTCTCCTCGAGCGAGCGGAAACCCTTGGACTGGATCTCCGAGTAGTGCACGAAGACGTCAGCCGAGCCGTCGTCGGGGGCGATGAAGCCGAAGCCCTTTTCGGCGTTGAACCACTTCACGGTGCCTGTAGCCAAAGTCTTGCCTTCCACGAACCAGCAACAACCCGCTGATTGTTGCTCCCCAGGCCCACGAATGCACGCAAAATCCACACGAACGTGGTTACGAGTCGGAGTACAGACCCGTCTTGGCGATGTACTGGACCACCCCGTCCGGAACCAGGTACCAGACCGGCTGGCCGGACGCGGTCCTCGCGCGGCAGCCGGTCGAGGAGATCGCCATCGCGGGGACCTCGACGAGCGACACCGCGCCGGGCGGCAGGTGGTGGTCGTCCAGCGTGTAGCCCGGACGGGTGACTCCGATGAAGTGGGCCAACGCGAAGGCGTCCTCGGCGCGTTTCCAGGACAGGATCTGTTCGAGGGCGTCGGCGCCGGTGATGAAGAACAGCTCGGCGTCCGGGTACTGCTTCTTCAGGTCCGTGAGTGTGTCCACGGTGTAGGTCGGGCCGTCGCGGTCGATGTCCACGCGGCTGACCGAGAACCGGGGGTTGGACGCGGTGGCGATGACCGTCATGAGGTAGCGGTCCTCGGCCGGTGAGACCTCGCGCGACGACTTCTGCCACGGCTGCCCGGTCGGCACGAAGATCACGCGGTCCAGGTCGAACCTGGCCTGCACCTCGCTGGCGGCCACGAGGTGACCGTGGTGGACGGGGTCGAACGTGCCACCCATGACGCCGATGCGCATCGAGCCAGCGTAGACGGGCACCGGACCGCTCCCGAGGTTCGGCGCCCGTCGTGCTGATCACACCGCACGGCCCAGGGGGAGGACGGGCCGTTCGGGTCGCGGCCCACCCCGAACAGAGCCGCGCAACGGGGGAACGCACCGGCCGCTCCCCCATTACGCGAACTCGGCCAAGATTTTCTTCACCAGCTCGCCACGAGCCGCAACGGGCCCCTGACCAGCGATCCCTTGCGGAACCCGACAGATTCGGCGAGCTGCAGGCCGGGCATGCGGCGCAGCACGGCGGCCAGCGCGACGTGCAGCTCCATCCGCGCGAGCTGCGCGCCGAGGCAGAAGTGGATGCCGTGCCCGAACTGCAGGTGCTGACCGACCTCGCGGTCCAGGTCCAGCTCGCCGCTGCCGGGGTGGACGGACTCGTCGCGGTTGGCCGAGGACACGACGACGAGCAGTGCGTCACCTTCCTCGACCTGCACGTTCCCGACCTGGACGTCCTCGGTCGCGATGCGGGGGAAGCCGGCGCCGCTGCCCAGCGGGACGAACCGCAGCAGCTCCTCGACCGCGCCGGGGATCGCCGCCGGGGCGGCGAGCAGGCGCTGCCAGGCGTCCGGCCGTTCCAGCAGGGTGATGATGCTGTTGCCGAGCATGTTCGCGGTGGTCTCGTGGCCTGCGACGAGCAGCGTGATGCCGAACCGGACGAGCTCCTCCTCGCTGAGGCGGTCGTCGTGGTCGCGGGCGGCGACGAGCGCGCTGTACAGGTCATCCGTGGGCTGCGCACGGCGTTTTGCGACCAGAGCGGTGAAGTAGGCGTGGAGCTTCGTGAGGCCGTCCATCGCTTCTTGCGGCGTGTGGTTGCCGACCGTGCCCATCACCTGGTCGGACCACCCGCGGAACTCGTCGCGGTCCTCGAACGGCACGCCGAGCAGCTCGCAGATGATCGTGACCGGGAACGGCATCGTGAAGCCCTCGACCAGGTCGGCCGGGTTGTCCAGGCGGTCGAGCAGGTCCTCGGTGATCTGCTCGGCACGCGGCCGCAGCTGCTCGATCCGCCGCACCGTGAACGCCTTCGACACCAGGCGCCGCAACCGCGCGTGGTCCTCGCCGTCGGAGGTGAGGATCGACCCGCCCGGCGCGATGAGGGGCTGCATCCTCGGCACGTCCCGGCCGACGGTCCGCGCCCGGCTGAACCGCGGGTCGCCCAGGACGAACTTCGTCTCTTCGTACGACGTGACGAGCCAGCCCTCGCCGCCGTACGGGAACGTCACGCGCGTGACCGGTTCGTCGCGCCGTAACCGTTCGTAGGTCGGATCGAGGGCCAGGCCGTCAGGTTCGGAGAACGGGTACGTGGGGGCCATACCTCCGAAGGTAGGGCTACGCCTTCGGGCGCGTGTGCCCTTCGCCCCACGCGACCCACTTCGTGGACGTCAGCTCGGTGAGACCCATCGGTCCGCGCGCGTGCAGCTTCTGCGTCGAGATGCCGATCTCCGCGCCCATGCCGAACTCCGCGCCGTCGGTGAAGGCCGTGGAGGCGTTGACGAACACCGCCGCCGCGTCCACGCGGGCGGTGAACCTGCGCGCCGCCGCGACGTCGTTCGTCACGATGGCCTCGCTGTGCCCGGAGCCGTACCGCGCGATGTGCCGCACCGCGTCGTCGAGGGAGTCGACCACCTTCGCGGCGATGTCGAGGCTCAGGTACTCGGTGCCCCAGTCGTCGTCGGTCGCGGTCACCACGTCGGGCTGCTGCGCGAACTGCTCGTCGCCGTGGACGGTGACGTCCTCCTGCTGCAACGCCTTGGTGATGCGCGGGACGAACTGCGCTGCCACGTCCTGGTGCACCAGCAGCGACTCCGCGGCGTTGCACACGCTGGTGCGCCGGGTCTTGGCGTTCAGGACGATGTCCTCGGCCATGTCCAGGTCGGCGTGCGCGTCCACGTAGACGTGGCAGTTGCCCACGCCGGTCTCGATCGTGGGCACGGTCGCCTGCTCGACGACGGCGTTGATCAGGCCGGAGCCGCCGCGCGGGATCACCAGGTCCACCAGGCCGCGCGCGGTGATGAGGTGCGTGACGGACGCGCGGTCGTGGCACGGCAGCAGCTGCACGCAGTCGGCCGGCAGGTTCACACTTTCGAGTGCATCGCGCAGGACGGCGACGAGCGTCGTGTTCGAGTGCTCCGCGGTCGAGGAACCGCGCAGCAGCGCGGCGTTGCCCGACTTCAGCGCGAGACCGGCGGCGTCGACCGTGACGTTCGGACGGCCCTCGTAGACCATGCCGACGACGCCCATCGGGACGCGGACCTGCTTGAGCTCCAGCCCGTTCGGCAGGTTCGAGCCGCGCACGACCTCACCGACCGGGTCGGCGAGGCCAGCCACGGTCTCCAGGCCCCTGGCCACGGCGTCGACGCGGGCCTCGGTCAGCGTCAGCCGGTCGAGGATGTTCTCCGGCAGACCGGCCGCCCTGCCCGCTTCGAGGTCCTTCCCGTTGGCCTCGAGGATCTCCGGCGTGCGGGCGCGCAGCGCGGCGGCCATCTCGTGCAGCGCGGCGTCCTTGCGCTCACGGGTGGCGAGGACGAGCTCGTCGGCGGCGACGCGGGCGCGGCGGGCTGCGGCGTGCACCTGGTCGCGCAGGTCTTCAGTCACGCCGCACAGCTTACGACCTGCGGCAATCACAATTGTCAGACCCGCCTGGCAAGCTTGCTCCCCATGGACGACATCGCACTGCGGGAACTGGCGGAGGAACGGCTCCGGGCACTGGCGGGCCCCGAGGCGGTGCTGCGCGAGGACCAGTGGACCGCGATCCACACGCTGGTGGCGCAGCGGCGCAGGGCTCTGGTCGTCCAGCGCACCGGGTGGGGCAAGTCGGCGGTGTACTTCATCGCCACGGCACTGCTGCGCGAGCTCGGCGAGGGCCCGACGGTGATCGTCTCGCCGCTGCTCGCGCTGATGCGCAACCAGGTCGACGCGGCGGCACGGGCCGGGGTGCACGCGGTGACGATCAACTCCGCGAACACCGACGAGTGGGACGCGGTGCAGGGGCAGGTCACCGCGGGCGAGGTCGACGTGCTCCTGGTGAGCCCGGAACGGCTGAACAACCCGGACTTCCGGGACACGGTGCTGCCCTCGCTGACGGCCTCGGCCGGTCTGCTCGTGGTCGACGAGGCGCACTGCATCTCCGACTGGGGCCACGACTTCCGGCCGGACTACCGCAGGCTGCGGACGTTGCTGACCGAGCTGCCACCGGGCGTGCCGGTGCTGGCGACGACGGCGACGGCCAACGACCGGGTGGTCCACGACGTCACCGAGCAGCTGGGGCTCGGTGCCGACGACGACACGCTGGTGCTGCGCGGACCGCTGGACCGCGACAGCCTGCGGTTGCACGTGGCGCGGTTGCCGACCGCCGAGTCACGGCTGGGCTGGCTCGCGGAGCAGCTCGACCGGCTGCCCGGCTCGGGGATCATCTACACCCTCACGGTCGCGGCGGCGGACGACATCGCGGCGTTCCTGTCCGACCGCGGCTTCGCGGTGGCCGCGTACTCGGGCAAGACCGAGACGGCCGAACGCCAGCGGGCCGAGGAGGACCTGCTCGGCAACAGGGTCAAGGCCCTCGTCGCCACGTCCGCGCTGGGCATGGGGTTCGACAAGCCGGACCTGGGGTTCGTCGTCCACGTCGGCGCGCCCTCCTCCCCCATCGCCTACTACCAGCAGATCGGCCGGGCGGGCCGCGGTGTCGAACGGGCCGAGGTGATCCTGCTGCCCGGCCACGAGGACCGCGACATCTGGGCGTACTTCGCGTCCCTCGCGTTCCCCGCCGAGGTGGTCGTGCGGCAGGTGCTGTCCGCTCTGTCCGCGGCGGGCAAACCGCTGTCGACGGCCGCGCTGGAGCCGATGGTCGAGCTGTCGCGCGGGCGGCTGGAGGTCGTGCTCAAGGTGCTGGACGTGGACGGCGCCGTCCGCCGGGTGCGCGGTGGCTGGGAGGCGACCGGGCGGCCGTGGGAGTACGACGGCGAGCGGTACGCGCGCATCGCCGAGGCCCGCCGCGCCGAGCAGCAGGTGATGATCGAGTACCAGCGCACCACGCAGTGCCGGATGAGGTTCCTGCAGGACCAGCTCGACGACCCGACCGCACACGACTGCGGCCGCTGCGACAACTGCACCGGCGAACGGCTGTCGGTGGAGGTGTCGGAGACCGCGGCCGGCGCTGCCCGCGAACGCCTGCTGCGGCCGGGCGTCGACGTGGCGCCGCGCAAGATGTGGCCGACCGGCATGAAGGCGATCGGCGTGGAACTGTCCGGCAAGATCCCCGCGGCCGAGGTGGCGGCCACGGGGCGCGCGCTCGGGCGGCTCACCGACATCGGCTGGGGCAACCGGCTGCGCGACCTGCTCGCCGACGGCGTGGACCAAGACCTGCCCGACGACGTGTTCGCCGCCTGCGTGAAGGTGCTGTCGGCGTGGGGCTGGGACGAACGCCCGGTCGGCGTGGTGACGGTCGGCTCCCGCCGCCGCCCGTCGCTGGTCGGCAGCTTCGGGCAGCGCATCTCGGAGATCGGCCGCCTACCGCTGCTCGGCACGGTCTGGCTCGGCGAGTCCACGCACCGGGCCAACAGCGCCCAGCGGCTGGCCGGGTTGGTGCGGTCGGCCGAGGTGCCGGACGTGTCCGCTGTGGACGGTCCGGTGCTGCTGGTGGACGACCACATCGACACCGGCTGGACCATGACCGTGGCCGCCCGGCTGCTCAGGAAGGAGGGGGTGCCCGCGGTGTTGCCGTTCGCGCTGGCGGTGACGAACTGACGCCCGCTGGTCTCGGCTGACGGCCGGGGCACGGAAGCCGGTGCTCTCGTCCACGATCGCGGTGGCCGGTGGCGTGCCACGCAACCTCGGCGCGTGCCGGGTGCCTGGTGGCACCATCCCCCGGTTCCGCCACGAGCCCTTGAGTTGTTTGCACCGGCTGTGAGCGGGAAGCTTCTGCCCGTGTTCGCGTGAGCGGGTCGCCCCGGTCACGGCGGGAAGGAGCCGAGAGGGCAATGGTTGTGCCGGTACCGACCACGCGGCGTGCGCGCCGGCCGTGGTTGCGGATGTTCTTCGTCGGCCTGGCGCTGTGGGTCGCGACGGTGGTGATCACGTACATCACCCGCAACGCCAACCTGATCCCGACCATCGTGCTGCTGGGCAGCTTCCTGGTGCCGGGCACGTTCGTGGCGTGGGCGTTCCAGCACACCCACTCCGGCGAGGTGACCGGGGAGATGGTGTTCCGGACGTTCGCGGTGGGCGGCGTGCTCGGGGTGCTGGGTGCGTCGCTGCTGGAGTCGTACCTGCTGCACCCGTCGCCGGTGCTGTTCGTGGGCGTCGGGCTGATCGAGGAGGCGGTGAAGCTCGGGGCGTTGGCGTTGCTGACGCGGCACCTGGTGCACAAGTCGTGTCGTGACGGTCTGGTGCTGGGTGCGAGTGTCGGGTTCGGGTTCGCGGCGTTCGAGTCGGCGGGCTACGCGCTCACGGCGACGATGACCGAGAACGGGGTGTCGCTGATCGACCTGGTGTCCACGGAGCTGCTGCGCGGGTTCCTCGCTCCGTTCGGCCACGGGTTGTGGACGGCGATCCTCGGCGGGGTGCTGTTCGCGCGGAGTGCTCGCGAGCACTTCATGCTCACCGGCCGGCTGTTCGCCGCGTACCTCGGGGTGTCGGCGCTGCACGCGCTGTGGGACTCGATGAACAGCATCGCGGTGGTGTTCACGCTGGTGCTCACCGACCAGCCGTGGCAGCAGCAGGCGCTGGCTTCGGGATACCTGCCGCAGCCGACCCCGGCTCAGGTGCGGTTGTTCACGGTGTTCACGTGGGCCGGGCTCGCCTTGATCTCGGTGATCGGCCTGCTGTGGCTGTGGCGCCTGGTGCGCGCGTCACGGCGGGAGTTCGCGCCGGTGCGCGGTTATCCGCTGCGCACGGACGCGCGGTGGTGGCCGGCGGGACGGCCGCCGCGGTAAGTCACCCCGCCGTAGCAGGGTGTCCGCCGCGGCAGGCTGTCAGCAGCGGGTCGTCCGCAGCGGGTCGTCCGCGCCGAGGCGGGGTGTGGCAGGGTCGGGGTCATGACTCCGGGCGTGGTGCGGTTCCGGCAGGCCGACCTCCTCCTCGCGCTGCACCGGCGGTTCGGGCCGGTGGTGCGGATGGGGCCGTACACCTACCTGCTCGGGCCGGAGGCGAACCGGTTCGTGTTCGCGAACTCCGAGCTGTTCGGGGTGGAGCAGGCCTTCCAGTCGCTGGTGCCGGTCGACGGGCCGACGTCGTTGATCGTCAGCGACGGTGAGGACCACAAGCGGCGGCGTCGGCTCGTGCAGCCGGCGTTGGTGCATCGGCAGATCGCCAACTACGTGCCCGTGATGCGGTCCAACGCCGAGGCGGTGCTGGACGAGTGGCGGCCCGGTGCGGTGGTCGACGTGTACCAGGAGTTCCGGCGGGCGATCCGGCGCAGCACGATCCACGCGTTGTTCGGGTCGCGGCTGGCGCAGGAGGCGGACTTCTTCGGTGCGCACCTGCAGCTGCTGATCAACCTGATCGACCGCAACCCCGCGGTGGTCACGTGGCTCAGGCGGACGAAGGCTCCGGCGTGGCGCACGGCGATGAGGGCGCGCCGGACCGTGGACGCGCGGGTCTACCGGGCGATCGAGGAGGCCAGGACCGGCTCGGCGGCCGATGACGACCACGTGCTGGCGTCGCTGGTGCGCGAGGAGGACGGGCTGAGCGATCTGGAGGTGCGCGACCAGGTCGTGACGCTGATCGCCGCCGGGTACGAGACGACGAGTGCCGCGATGGCGTGGTCGGTGTTCAACCTGTTGCGGCACAACGACACCTGGGAACGTGCGGCGGACGAGGAGTTCCTCGGCAACGTCGTCAACGAGACGTTGCGGCTGTACCCGCCCGCCGTGGTGTCGGCGCGGACGGCCTTGCGGGACTTCGAGTTCGCCGGGAAGCGGATCAGGCAGGGGACCTTTCTGCTGTACAGCCCCTATGTCACGCACCGGCTGCCGGAGGTGTGGCCGAACCCGCTGCGGTTCGACCCCGACCGGTGGGAGCGCAAGCCGGCGCCGCACGAGTTCCTGCCGTTCGGTGGCGGGCCGCACCGGTGCATCGGCGCGGGGCTCGCGGTGACGGAGCTGACCGTGATGCTGAAGGCGTTGCTGGCGCGGCCGAAACCCGTGCTGCTGCCGCAGCGGATCACGCCGGTGAGCGTGGCGGCGATGCGGCCGAAGAGAGGCATCAAAGTCCGAGTGACAGGGTGACCGCGGCGGCGAGGCAGGCCGCGGCACGGATGTGGTTCCAGAGCGTCCACCGGCGCAGGTACATCGGCCAGTAGGCGTCGTCGGTGCGTTCGAGGCGGTTGTTCATCGGCACGTTGACGGCCATCGTCAGCACGAACGAGCCGACGACGTAGAGCAGGCCACCGACGTACCGGCCCTGGAAGACCTCGATGCCGCACAGCACCGCGTTCCCGGCGAAGACCAGCAGGAACAACGGGTTCCGGATGCGGACGTTGATCCGTCGCATGGCCGCGCGGGCCTGCTCGGCAGGTAGATCGCCGAGTGCGGGCATCACGGCCGTGGAGAAGGCGAAGAACAGGCCCGCCATCAGGCCGGACGCGACGGCTGCGATCAGCGTGCTGGTTCCCATGGCGTTCACTCTGTCCCGCCGATCTCGGACTCTCAATGACAGTTCATCGCGCTCGCTTGCTCGTTCGTCCAGACTGAGGGGCATGACGGACGCTCTGGGCGAGGCGCTGCACCTGATGCGGATGTCCGGCACCTTCTACTGCCGGACCGAGCTGACCGAGCCGTGGGGCCTGACGATGCCCGGCATGGCCGACTGCCTGTGGTTCCACGTGCTGACGAACGGCCGCTGCGAGATCGAGGTGTCCGGCTCGGTCACGGCACTGGCACCCGGCGACGTCCTGCTCGTGCCCGGTGGTCAGGGACATCGGCTGTTCAGCGCCCCGGACGCGGAAACGCCGTTGGTGACGACGCTGCCGCACACGTTCGAGACCGAGAACTACGCGATCCTGCGGCACGGCGACGGTGGAGCCGTGACGCACCTCGTGTGCGGTGCGGTGCGGTTCGACCACCCGGCCGCGAAGCACCTGGTCGAGGTGCTGCCCCGCGTGCTGCACGTCGAGCAGGCCGACGACATGCGCGCGACCATCGACCTGATGGCCGCCGAGGCCAGGACGCTGCGCCCCGGCGGCGAAGCGGTCATCACCCGCCTCGCCGACGTGCTCGTGATCCAGACGATCCGCTCCTGGCTCGCCAACGACCCCGCCGCACGCACCGGCTGGCTGGGTGCCTTGCAGGACAGGCAGATCGGGCAGGCGCTGGCGTTGATCCACCGCGACCCCGCGCAGCCGTGGACCGTCGAACGCCTCGCCCACCGGACCGCGATGTCACGCTCGGCGTTCGCGGCACGGTTCACCGATCTCGTCGGCGAACCGGCCATGCGGTACGTGACGCGATGGCGCATGCACGTGGCGCTGAACCGGTTGCGGGACCGCGACCGCACGGTCAGCGAGATCGCCCGCGGCCTCGGCTACGAGTCGGAGGCCGCGTTCAGCCGGGCGTTCAAACGGGTCGTCGGGGTCTCCCCCGGCCAGGCCCGAACAGGCTGAGTCAAGCGGGCTGAGTCAGGCGGCGGGCTGGAGCAGGTCCCAGCGGTTGCCGTAGAGGTCCTCGAAGACGGCCACCTTGCCGTAGACCTCCTCGCGCGGCGTTTCCAGGAACCGCACGCCGAACGCGGTCATGCGGGCGTGGTCGCGGTCGAAGTCGTCGGTGCTGAGGAAGAAGCCGACGCGGCCACCGGTCTGGTCGCCGATGCGCGCCTCCTGCTCCGGTGTGGACGCTTCGGCCAGCAGCAACGCCGCACCGGCCGCCGGGCTGCCGTCGGCGGGTGAGACCACGACCCAGCGCTTGTCGCCCTGCGGCACGTCCTCGACCAGCGTGAAACCCAGACCGTCCACGTAGAAGCGGATCGCCTCGTCGTAGTCGCGGACCACCAACGTCACCAAACCCATGGATCGCACACCGATGAGTATCGCTCGTGGTGATCGGGTGCACGGAACCGGTTGAGACGCGCCTCCGATTCGTCGCCGTGTGTGACAGGGTGACTCCATGGCGGTTACCTCGCAGACGCATCGACTGCCCGTCCGGAAGCTGGTCGCGGCCTCGGCCGGCAACGCGGTCGAGTGGTACGACTGGGGCATCTACACGGCGTTCAGCATCTACTTCGCGACGCAGATCTTCCCCAAGGGCAACGAGACAGCGGCGTTGCTGAGCACGTTCGCGACGTTCGCGCTCGCCTTCTTCTTCCGGCCGCTGGGCGGTTACCTGCTCGGCAGGTTCGCGGACGTCCGGGGGCGGCGCACGGCGATGCTGCTGACGATCGCGCTGATGTCCGGCGGGTCGGTGGTGATCGGGTTGCTGCCGACGTTCGACCAGGTCGGCTGGTTGTCGCCGACGCTGCTGGTGCTGGCACGGGTGGCGCAGGGCATGGCGCTGGGCGGCGAGGTGTCCAACGCGTCGGCCTACCTCGGGGAGATCGCCGAGCCGAGCCACCGGGGGCGGTACTCGTCGTTCTTCTACATCTCCACCGGCGCGGCGGTGCTGGTGGCGTCGCTGCTCGGGTTCTTCCTGAGCCGCGGCCTCGACGCGGCGGCGATGGCCTCGTACGGGTGGCGGGTGCCGTTCCTGATCGGCGGCGTGCTCGGCCTGGTCGGGCTGTGGCTGCGGCGGGCGTTGCCGGAGACCGAGCAGTTCGAGGAGAACCGGGAGAAGGCGGAGAGCCTCAAGAACCCGTTGCTGACGACGTTGCGGGAACACCCGCGGGCGGTCGGGCAGGTGGTGGGGTTCACGCTGCTGTCGACGTTGTGCTTCTACACGTTCTTCTCGGCGTTGACGCCGTTCGCGGTGAAGACCAGGGGCGCGAACGACGTCGACGTGTTCCTGGCGCTGTCGGTCGCGACCGGGCTGTTCATCGCGCTGCAGTACCCGATGGGCTGGCTGGCGGACCGCTACGGGCGCAAACCGCAGATCCTGGTGTGGTCGGCGGCGACGGCGGTGCTGGTCGTGCCGCTGTCGACGCTGGTGCAGCCGGGGCTGGGGAACCTGCTGGTGGTGTTCTGCGTGGGACTCGGGCTGTACACGGCGATCACGGCGATCGCGCCCGCGTTGATGAGCGAGCTCTTCCCCACCGAGCTGCGCGGGCTCGGGATCGGCGCCTGGTACAACCTCACGGTCGCGCTCTTCGGCGGCACGGCACCGCTGGTCATCCAGGCGCTGCCCGGCACCACGTTCTTCTGGTACGTGGCGGTCGCCGCCGTGATCACGTTCCTGGTGATCCTCACGCTTCCGGAGACAAGGGGTGTTCCGTTGAGCTGAGGCAGAACTCGTTGCCCTCCGGGTCGGCGAGCACGAACCACACCCCGTCCCGGCTGATCACCGCCGCGCCGAGCGCCACGAGCCGCGCCACCTCGGCCTCCACGTCGTCGCACCACAGGTCGACGTGCACGCGGTTCTTCCCGGCCTTGGGTTCCGGAACGCGGTTGAAGAAGAACCGCGGCGACCCGTCCAGCAACACGGACGGGTCGTCCTCGGGATCGTCGATCCCCTTGTCGCGCAGGCATTCGAGCTCCTCGTCGCCGTACGGCGCGAGCTCGTGGTCGTCCAGCGCGGCCGCCCAGAACCGGGCGAGCGAGGCGGGGTGGGCGCAGTCGATGACGACGTCGTGCATCCGGGCCATGCGATCGAGGCTAGCGGTGCAGCGGCACCAGGTCGTCGGCGTGCACGACCTCGCGGCGCTGCTCGGCGGGCAGGTCGTGGGACTTGCGGCCGATCAACGACGGCAGCTCGGCCGCGTCGTAGCCCACGACGCCCCGCGCCACCACCTCACCCGCGTGGCTGACCAGCTCGACGACGTCACCCGCCTCGAAGTCACCGTCCACACCGGTGATCCCGGCGGCCAGCAACGAACGGCGCCGGCCCACGACCGCGGCGACCGCGCCGTCGTCGAGGTGCAGGCGGCCGTTGGCGTCGGTGGCGTACCCGAGCCAGAAGCGACGGGCGGTGAGCCGCGAACCCGTTGCGGCGAAAGCGGTTCCGACGTCGGCCGTGGTCAGCGCGCGATGTGCCTGGGCGGCGCCCGTCAGCAGCACCGGGATGCCCGCGGCGGACGCCAGCCGTGCCGCGGCCAGCTTGGAGGCCATGCCGCCGGTGCCGAGACCCGACGCGCCCGCGGTGCCGGCCCGCACGCCGTCCACGTCGGCGGCCGACGCGACCTCGGAGATGCGCACGGCACCGGGCTGACGCGGGTCACCGGAGTAGAGAGCGTCCACATCGGACAGCAGGAACAACGCGTCCGCGCCGACGAGGTGGGCGACCAGCGCGGCGAGGCGGTCGTTGTCGCCGAAGCGGATCTCTTCGGTGGCAACGGTGTCGTTCTCGTTCACGACCGGCACCGCACCCAGCGCCAGCAGCCGCGAAAACGTGCGCTGCGCGTTGCGGTAGTGGGCGCGGCGCACCACGTCGTCCGCGGTCAGCAGGACCTGGCCGACGGTCAGCGAGTAGCGGCCGAACGAGTTCGCGTAGGCGTGCGCGAGGGTCAGCTGCCCGACGCTGGCGGCGGCCTGCTGGCTGGCGAGGTCGCGTGGGCGGCGGGACAGCTTCAACGGCGCCAGGCCCGCGGCGATCGCACCGGACGAGACCAGCACGACCTGGCTGCCCGCGGCACACCGCGCGGCCACCGCGTCGACCAGGGCGTCCAGGCGGGCCGGGTCCAGCCCGCCTGCCGCCGTGGTCAGCGAGGAGGAACCGACCTTCACCACGATGCGGTTCGCCGAGGCGACCGTCTGCCGAGCTTGTGAGACCACAGGGGCCGTCACGGGTTTACTCCTCGTCGAAGTCGTCGCCGTACTCGCCGGGCGCGCGGCGGGCCTTCTTCAGGGCCTTGCGCTCGTGGGCGCCGATGCGGTCGTTGCGCTCGAGACGGGAGTCCGTGCCACGTCCGGTCATCGTCATCGCGATACCGGCCGGAGTGGTCGGTTCCCAGTCGAACACCAGGTCGCCGATGGTGACCTGGCAGCCGGGAACGGCGCCCATCTTCACGAGCTTGTCCTCGACGCCCAGCCTGTTCAGGCGGTCCGCGAGGTAACCGACGGCTTCGTCGTTGGAGAAGTCGGTCTGGCGGATCCAGCGCTCGGGACGGTCGCCCCGCACGATGAAACCACCCTCGACCGAGGGGTCCTCGGTCACGGTGAAGCCCTCGTCGTCCACGGCGGTCGGCCGCAGGACGATCCGGGTCGATTCCTTCTTCGGCTGTGCCTCGCGGTACTCGCGCACGACCTCGGCCAGCGCGAACGTGAGCTCGCGCAGGCCGTGGCGGGACACGGTCGACACCTCGAAGACCGGCAGGCCGCGGGCCTCGATCTCGGGGCGGACGATGTCGGCGAGGTCCTGGGCGTCCGGGATGTCGACCTTGTTGAGGATCACGACCCGCGGCCGGTCGGCGAAGTTGCCGCCCAGCGACGGCGTGTACTCGGAGAGTTCCTTCTCCAGCGCGTCGATGTCCGCGATCGGGTCACGGCCGGGCTCGTAGGTCGCGCAGTCGACCACGTGCGCGAGAACGGCGGTGCGCTCGATGTGGCGCAGGAAGTCCAGGCCGAGGCCCTTGCCCTGCGACGCGCCGGGGATCAGGCCGGGGACGTCCGCCATCGTGAAGACGGTGTCGCCCGCGGTGATCACGCCGAGGTTCGGGACGAGCGTGGTGAACGGGTAGTCGGCGATCTTCGGCTTGGCCGCGGACAGCACCGAGATCAGCGACGACTTGCCGGCCGACGGGAACCCGAGCAGGCCGACGTCCGCGACGGACTTGAGCTCCAGCACCAGGTCGCGGGTCTCGCCCGGCTCGCCGAGCAGCGCGAAACCGGGGGCCTTGCGGGCCTTGGACGCCAGCGCCGCGTTGCCGAGACCACCGCGGCCACCGGCGGCGGCGATCAGCTGGGTGCCCTCGCCGACGAGGTCGGCGACGACCTCGCCGTCCTCGGTCAGCACCACGGTGCCGTCCGGGACGCGGAGGATCAGGTCCTCGCCGTTCGCGCCGTCGCGGTTCGCACCGGCACCGGCCTTGCCGTTGGTGGCGGCGGCGTGCGGGCGGAAGTGGAAGTCGAGCAGGGTGTGCACCTGCGAGTCGACGACGAGGATGACGTTGCCGCCACTGCCGCCGTTGCCGCCGTCGGGGCCACCGAGGGGCTTGAACTTCTCGCGGTGCACTGAAGCGCAACCGTTGCCCCCGTTGCCGGCGGCAGCGTGGATCACCACCCGGTCTACGAAGCGGGCCACGGAACTACTTCCTCTCAAAAGACTTGAACAAACAGCGAGGGGCGGTGCCGGATGACCGGTCCCGCCCCTCGCTGAGGTGTCTGACAGTCGTTCTGCGGAGCGGCCTTTCTCAGACCGCGACCGGAACGATGTTGACGGTCTTGCGACCGCGCTTCGTACCGAACTCCACCGCACCCGGCAGCAGGGCGAACAGCGTGTCGTCCTTGCCGATGCCGACGCCGACGCCGGGGTGGAACTTGGTGCCGCGCTGGCGGATCAGGATCTCGCCGGCCTTGACGACCTGACCGCCGAACCGCTTCACACCCAGGTACTGGGGGTTGGAGTCACGGCCGTTGCGGGAACTGGATGCACCCTTTTTGTGTGCCATGAGAAGTCAGGTCCTCACTTACCGGTGATGCCGGTGACCTCGACACGGGTCAACTTCTGACGGTGACCCTGTCGCTTGTGGTATCCGGTCTTGTTCTTGAACTTGTGGATGCGGATCTTCGGGCCCTTGGTGTGCTCGACGACCTTGCCGGTCACCGAGAACTTCTCCAGAGCCGCCGCGTCAGCGGTGACGTCAGTGCCGTCGACCACGAGCAGCGTCTGGAGGGAGATTTCGGTGCCCGGCTCGCCCTCGAGCTTCTCGACCTCGACGATGTCGCCGACAGCGACCTTGTACTGCTTGCCGCCGGTCTTGACGATCGCGTACATCAGGACGGAAGTCTCCTGCTACTCGATGGTGACGGGCCATGCGCCAACCCATCTGCGAAAAACCAGCAGAGGGGGCACACGACAGGACCCGTCGGATGGCGGGCCGTCAACAAGGTTACGGGACCGGGTACGGCCGGAGCAAACCGGGGCCCCTCGAACACGAACATGCAGGCTGCGACGTCTCTCACAGCACCGGCGCGAACGCACGCGGGGACCTTCCGCACCTCGTGAGAGTGCGAAAGGTCCCCGCGTGTGTCAGAAGAGAAAGCGTCAGTCCTCCTGGACCGGCGGACCGGCCGGGCGCGACACGGTGCGACGGCGGCGCGTGGTGGTGACCACCGGCGCGGGCAGCTGGACCTCCGGCTGCTTCGGCACCTCGACCACCACCGGCGCGGGCACCTCGGCCGCGACCGGCGCACCGGCGGCGCGCTTGGCGGCACGACGGCGCGGACGGGCCGCAGGGGTCTCGGTGACCGGCTCCGGGGTCACGGCGGCAGCGGGCTCCTCCGCGGCGTGGACGGCTGCCTCAGCGGCCTCCACGGCGGTCTCCGCCGACTCCTCGACCTCGGCTGCCGTGTCCTCGACGACGGCCTCGACCACACCCGGCTCGACCGGCTCGACCAGCTCGTCGGCCGTCTCCTCGATCACCGCGGCGGGTTCGGGCGCCGGGGTCTCGACGACGTCCTCGGCCTCGATCGGCAGCGGCTCCTCGGCGACGTCCTCGTGCGGCTCGTGACCGTTGAGCTCCTGCTCCTCGACCACCACCGCGTCGACGACCGTCTGCGGCTCCTTGTCGCGGCGCCGACGACGCCGGCGACGGCCACCGTGGCCCTCGTGCTCCTGGTCGGCGGCGACGGCCGACTCGGAGGTGTCCTCCGGCTCGGCGGGCTCCACGTCCCCGGCACCGACCACCTCGGGCTCGACGGGTGCCTCGACGGCCGCCTCGACGACCTCGGCCACGGCCTCCGCGGCCGCGTCGCCGTTGCCCTTGTTGCGGCGCGACTTGCGGCCACCGCCCTGCGGCTGCTGCTGGCCACCGCCGCCGTTGCCGCCACCGTGCGAGTGCACCGGCTCGGTCGACACGACGACGCCGCGGCCACGGCAGTGTTCACACGTCTGGCTGAACGCCTCCAGCAGGCCGGTGCCGACCCGCTTGCGGGTCATCTGCACCAGGCCCAGCGAGGTGACCTCGGCGACCTGGTGGCGCGTGCGGTCCCGGCCCAGGCACTCGGTCAGGCGGCGCAGCACCAGGTCGCGGTTCGACTCCAGGACCATGTCGATGAAGTCGATGACGATGATGCCGCCGATGTCGCGCAGCCGGAGCTGGCGGACGATCTCCTCGGCCGACTCCAGGTTGTTCCTGGTGACGGTCTCCTCGAGGTTGCCGCCCGATCCGGTGAACTTGCCGGTGTTGACGTCGATGACCGTCATCGCCTCGGTGCGGTCGATGATCAGGTAACCACCCGAGGGCAGCCACACCTTGCGGTCGAGCGCCTTCAGCAGCTGCTCGTCGATGCGGTACTCGACGAACGCGTCGTTGTTGCCGACGTGCTTCTTCAGGCGGTCCTGCAGGTCCGGCGCCACGTGGCGGACGTAGGAGTCGATGACCTCCCACGCCTCGTCGCCCTGGACGACGAGCTGGGCGAAGTCCTCGGTGAACAGGTCGCGGACGACCTTCACCAGCAGGTCCGGCTCTTCGTAGAGCAGCGCGGGGGCCTTCGTGGAGGTGCTGGCGGCCTTCTCCTTGATGACCTTCCACTGGGCCTGCAGACGCGTGACGTCGCGGCCCAGCTCCTCCTCGGCGATGCCCTCCGAGGCGGTGCGGATGATCACGCCGGCGTCCTCGGGGACGACCCGCTTGAGGATGTCCTTGAGGCGCTTGCGCTCGTTGTCGGGCAGCTTGCGGCTAATGCCCGTGGCACCGCCGCCCGGCACGTACACCAGGAAGCGGCCGGGCAGGCTGATCTGCGTGGTCAGGCGGGCGCCCTTGTGGCCGACCGGGTCCTTGGTGACCTGGACGAGCACCGAGTCGCCGCTGGAGAGCGCCTGCTCGATCTTGCGGGACTTGCCCTCGAGACCGGCGGCGTCCCAGTCGACCTCACCGGCGTACAGCACGGCGTTGCGGCCGCGGCCGATGTCGATGAACGCGGCCTCCATGCTGGGCAGCACGTTCTGCACGCGGCCGAGGTAGACGTTGCCCACGATCGAGCCGCTGCCCGACGAGGTGACGAAGTGCTCGACCAGCACGCCGTCTTCCAGCACGCCGATCTGGGTGCGGTCGCCGCGCTCGCGGACGACCATCGTGCGGGCCACGGCCTCGCGGCGGGCCAGGAACTCGGCCTCGGTCAGCACCGGGGCACGGCGGCGGCCGGCCTCGCGGCCGTCGCGGCGGCGCTGGCGCTTGGCCTCCAGGCGGGTGGAGCCGCGGATGCTGCGGACCTCGCTGCGCGCGGCCTCGCTCTGGGCGGCCTCGGTGTCGGCCTTCTCCTCGCGCGACTCCCGCACGTGCACGACCGTGTTCGGCGGGTCGTCCTCGGCCAGCACCTCGTCCTCGGTGCCGGTCTTGCGCCGACGGCGACGGCGGCGACGGCGGGTCGAGCCCTCGTCACCCTCGTCATCGGCGGCGTCGTCGGCCTCCGCGGCACCCTCCGCGGGCGCCTCGGCGTCCTCGCCCTGGGCCTCGTCGGTGTCCTCGCCGTTCTCGGCGTCCGCGCCCTTGCCGCGGCCGCGGCCACGACGGCCGCGGCGCCGGCGACGACGGCCTTCGCCCTCGTCGTCACCGTCGGCGTCGACGTCGGCTGCCTCGGCGGCGTCGAGCTCGTCGGCGGCGATCTCGCCGACCGACTTCTCGTCCTGCTCCGGCTCCTCCTCGACGACGAACGGCGACGGCGGCGCCTTGGGCCGTTCGATCGGCGTCGGCGGCAGGAAGACCGCGCTCGGCGCGGCGAAGACCGGGGCCAGCGCCGGTGCCTCGAACGCCGGGACCGCGGGGGCCTCGTAGTCCTCGGTGATCTCACCGGTGACGACGTCGTCCCAGTCCAGCAGGGTCTCGGCGACCTTCAGCGCGACGTCGCGGCTGACGCTCGACTGCGCACTGCGCGCGACCTCACCGAGGTCGGCCAGTGCCGTCATCACGTCCCTGCTGCTGACGTCCAGCAGCTTCGCCAGGGCGTGCACCCGCAGCTTGTCCGGCAGGTCCGCCAGCTCAGGGCGTGCGGATACCACGCCCTGCCCGCCGGTCGCACCGGCGGGCTTTTCCGTGTTCGACATGCAGCTCCTCCACCCCCGGGCGCGTCCCGTGAGGACGCGGCCGCGCAGGGGCCTCTCTTGTCTCTCTCCACCGCTGCTCGCGGCGGGAATCCTTGCCTTGCGCGCAGTGCGTGGCGCCTCTGAACGGCGCACGCTTGCGCAGGTCCCACGACGACGCCGCCTCCAGCGCCGCTCCTCCTGTTTGCGTCGCCGACCAGCGTTCCAGCGCTCGTCAGGACTCTCTGTCCTGCTGGAGCGGGTCCACCAGCCTGCCTTCGCCGTCGAGCCGTCCCTGCGCCATCCGGGTTGCTCTCGCAGGTACCGGCGGCACGAGATCGGCGACGACACGAAGCGCGTTCAGCACGTCGTCGGGTCGGACGGTAGGCGTTACCTGCCGAACGACCGTCATGAGTATCCCACACGGTTGTGACAATGCGGCCTCATCGTGTCCGGCGTCGCTCGAACGTGGTCCGACCTGTGCCGACACGACGGCGGGTCGCACGTCGACCGTCTTCATGCCGTTCTTGGTGAGGCGCTCGACCTCCACCCGTTCGGCGGCGAGCAGGAGCTCGACCGCCTTCGCGAGCTCGGCGGGTTCCACCCCGTCGAGCTCGATCCGCCACTCGCTGGCGTCGATGCGCTCGGTGAGGTTGCCACCGTGCGCCTGCACGATGTCGACCACGTCGATCCCCGGCGGCAGCGCCTCGTCCAGCGCGAGCTTCAACGCCTCCGGGTCGACCCGCTCGACCACGGACACCTCGACGTACTCCGCCTCGCTGGCGACACCGGTCGGTGCGGCACCCACCCACGACACCTTCGGGTGAGGGCTGAAGCCCTGGGAGTAGGCCATGGGTACGCCGGCCCTGCGCAACGCGCGCTCGAACGTACGAGCGATGTCGCGGTGCGAGGTGAAGCGCAACCTCCCCCGCTTGGTGTAGCGGAGGCGCAGTTTCTGCACGGCCGTGGCCGACGGGTTGTTGGGCTGCTGGCGGCTCAGTGGTGCTCCCCTGGGTGGGCCTGACGGGTGAGCGGTCCCATCGGCGCAGGCTGTTCGTCCAGTAGGACGGTACCGTGAAGTTGATTCAGGACGTTCAGCTTGTCTAGATCGTTGCGCGTGGTTACGGTCCGCCTGACCGGACGCCCCGCCGACCTGGAGGTCCCTGGTGCCTCTGCTCCACCGCGCACGGGCGGTTGCGGTGACCACCGCGCTGCTCGCCGCAGGCCTGGTGGCGTCCACCCCCGCGGGCGCCGACCCGGTGCTCGACAGCTGTACCCAGCAGGGGCCGACGCTGCGCTACCTCGTGGTGTTCCCGCAGTTCACGACGGCCGAGACAGCTGAAGCCGAGATCAGCGGGGCGTGTGGCGCGACAACCGTGTACTACCCGGAGATCGCGGTCGCGGTGGCCACGTCGCCGGACCCGTCGTTCCTCGGGCTGATCGGCCCGCAGCGCGCGTACAGCGCCCAGGCCGAGGGCGCGTCGAAGCGCGCGGTGAAGCGCAAGAAGGACGACACCGAGCTGCTGCAGGCCGCCGGCGTGCGGTCCGGCGAGCAGTGGGACATGGATCTCATCAACGCCCCGGCCGCCCATGCGATCACCACCGGCTCGAAGTCCGTGGTGGTCGGCGTGCTGGACTCCGGCGTCGCCCGGCACCCGGAGCTGGCGTCCGCGCTGGCACCGGAGCTGTCGGCGGGCTGCCTGACCGGCAAGCCCGACCCCTCCCCCGCCGCCTGGGCGCCGACGACGTCCGCGCACGGCACGCACGTCGCGGGCACGATCGCGGCGGCCGACGACGGCCGCGGCATCACCGGCGTGGCGCCCGGCGTGCGCATCGCGTCGGTGAAGGTCGTGGACGACGACGGGTTCATCTACCCGGAGTACGCGGTGTGCGGGTTCATGTGGGCCGCCACGCAGGGCATGACCGTCACGAACAACAGCTACTTCATCGACCCGTACCTGTTCACGTGCCAGAACGCGCCGGGACAGCGGGTCATCTACGAGGCCGTGCGCCGCGCCGTGGACTACGCGACCTCGCGCAACGTCCTCAACGTCGCCGCCGCGGGCAACAACGCGGCCGACCTGTCCCGGCCGGGCCGTGACTCGCTGTCACCGACGAACGGTGACGCGCAGACCCGTCCGGTGGATCCGTCGTGCGTGGTGCTGCCGGTGCAGCTCAAGAACGTCGTCGGCGTGTCGTCGGTCGACGCGACCAAGACCAAGGCCTCGTACAGCTCCTACGGCCTGGGTGCGATCGACGTGACGGCGCCGGGCGGCGACTCGCGGGCGCCCGGCGGGTGCGTGCTGTCGACGGTGCCGTCCGGTTACGACTACTCGTGCGGCACGTCGATGGCGGCTCCGCACGCGGCCGGGGTGGCGGCGTTGATCGCCTCGACGCACCCGGAGGCCGATGCCGCGCAGCTCGGGCGGATGTTGAACGCGCAGGCCACGACGCTGGCGTGCCCGGCGGACTACGACCTGTACGGCACCGGGGTGCAGGACGCGTTCTGCACCGGGTACTCGGAGTACAACTCGTTCTACGGCCACGGCCTGGTCGACGCGCTGGCCGCCGTCACGAGGTGACGGCGCGGGGCCCGGAGCGCAACGGCGAACGCCGCCCCCGCCTGGTTCGGCGGGAGCGGCGTTCGGTCCGTCAGAACCGGCGTCGTGCCTGGTGGCCTGCGTCGCTCACGGGGTGAGCGCGGGGTTCTTCACCGGCGAACCGACCCCCACCGGGGAGATCGGCAGCAGCTTGCGACCGGTCGGCCCGACCTCGATGTCGGTGCCCATCGCCGGGCACACACCGCAGTCGAAGCACGGGGTCCAGCGGCAGTCGTCCTGCTCGCGCTCGTCGAGCGCGTCCTGCCAGTCGGCCCAGAGCCATTCCTTGTCGAGGCCCGAGTCGAGGTGGTCCCAGGGCAGGACCTCCAGCTCCTCGCGCTCGCGGGTGGTGAACCAGGCGAGGTCGACGCCGAGCGGTTCGAGCTGCTCGGCGGCCTTGACGGTCCAGCGCTCGTAGGAGAAGTGCTCGCTCCAGCCGTCGAACCGGCCGCCGTCGCGCCACACCGCCTCGATGACCTTGCCGATGCGCCGGTCACCCCGGCTGAGCAGGCCTTCGATGAGGCTGGGCTTGCCGTCGTGGTAGCGCATGCCGATGTTGCGGCCGAGGCTGCGGTCGGAGTTGACGGCCTCGCGGAGCTTGCGCAGCCGGTCGTCCACGGTGTCCGGGTCGCACTGCGGGGCCCACTGGAACGGCGTGTGCGGCTTGGGCACGAACCCGCCGATCGAGATGGTGCAGCGCACGTCGTTGCGGCCACTGGCCTGGCGGCCGGCGCGGATGACGTTCTTGGCCATCTCGGCGATCTGCAGGACGTCCTCGTCCTCCTCGGTGGGCAGGCCGCACATGAAGTACAGCTTCACCTGCCGCCAGCCGTTGGAGAAGGCCGCCGACACCGTGCGGATGAGGTCCTCTTCGGACACCATCTTGTTGATGACGCGCCGCATCCGCTCGCTGCCGCCCTCCGGCGCGAAGGTGAGACCCGAGCGCCTTCCGTTGCGGGACAGCTCGTTCGCGAGGTCGATGTTGAACGCGTCGACGCGGGTGCTCGGCAGGCTCAGGCCCGTGTTGGTGCCCTCGTAGCGGTCGGCGAGGCCCTTGGTGATCTCGGCGATCTCGCTGTGGTCGGCGCTCGACAGCGACAGCAGGCCGACCTCCTCGAAACCGGTCGCCTCCAGCCCCTTCTGGACCATGGCGCCGATGCCCTCGATGGACCGCTCGCGCACCGGGCGGGTGATCATGCCCGCCTGGCAGAACCGGCAGCCGCGGGTGCAGCCGCGGAAGATCTCGACGCTCATCCGCTCGTGGACGCTCTCGGCGAGCGGCACCAGCGGCTGCTTCGGGTACGGCCACGCGTCGAGGTCCATCGTGGTCCGCTTGAACACGCGGAACGGCACCCGGTCGCGGTTGGGCACCACGCGCTGGATGCGGCCGTCGGGCAGGTACTCCACGTCGTAGAACCGCGGGATGTAGACGCCGCCGGTCTCGGCCAGGCGGGTCAGCACCTCGTCGCGGCCGCCGGGACGCCCCTCGGCCTTCCAGTTCTTGACGATCTCGGTGATCTCGAGGACGGCCTCCTCTCCGTCACCCAGCACCGCCGCGTCCACGAAGTCCGCGATCGGCTCCGGGTTGAACGCCGCGTGCCCACCGGCGACCACGATCGGGTCGTCCACGGTGCGGTCGGCGGCGTGCAGCGGGATGCCCGCGAGGTCGAGCGCCGTGAGCATGTTCGTGTAGCCCAGCTCCGTCGCGAAGCTGATGCCCATCAGGTCGAACGCCTTCACCGGCCGGTGCCCGTCCACCGTGAACTGCGGCACCCCGTGCTCGCGCATCAGGGCTTCGAGGTCCGGCCACACGGCGTACGTGCGCTCGGCGAGCACGTCCGGGAGCTCGTTGAGGATCTCGTAGAGGATCATGACGCCCTGGTTCGGCAGCCCGACCTCGTACGCGTCCGGGTACATCAACGCCCACCGCACGGACGCCTCGTCCCAGTCCTTGACGGTCGCGTTCAGCTCCCCGCCGACGTACTGCACCGGCTTGGAGATCCTGGGCAGCAGGGGCTCCAACCTGGGGAAAACAGACTCGGCACTCACGCGACCAGAGTAACCGCCCCCACGTTGACGAGCCGAATCGCGTGCCGCAGCGCTCAGTCCAGCAGCAACCTGCCCAGCCGCCGCGCCGCCACCACCGTGCCCACCGCCGCCATCACGGCGAAGTACGCCACGTGACCGAGCATCCCCCAGCCCACGACGCCCAGCGTCAAGCCGCGCATCAGCTCGATCGCGTGGTAGAGCGGCGTCCACGTGACCACCGCCTGCAGCCAGCCGGGGTAGACCGACAGCGGGTAGAACGTGGTCGAGAACAGGAACAGCGGCAGCACGGCCAGCTGCACCAGGTCGAAGTCCTGCCACGAGCGCATGAACGTCGTCGCCGCCATGCCCACCGCCGCGAACGCGAACGCCACCAGCAGCGCCACCGGGAGCGCGAGCAACGCCCACGGCGAGGCGATCAGCCCCATGCCGAGCATCACGGCCAGGAAGCCCGCCGAGTACAGGCCGCCGCGCAGCAACGCCCAGGTGATCTCGCCGATCGCGATGTCCATCGGCCCCATCGGCGTGGCCAGCATCGCGTCGTACAGCTTCAGGTACTTGAACTTGAAGAACACGTTGAACGTCGCGTCGTACACCGCCCCGTTCATCGCGCTCGCCGCCAGCAGCGCGGGCGCCACGAACGCCGCGTAGCCGACCGGCCGCCCGTCCGGCCCGGTCACCGCCGTCACCATCTGGCCGAAGCCCAGGCCCAGCGACCACAGGAACAGCACCGGTTCGAAGGCGCCGCCGACCAGCACGAACCACGCGCGCCGGTTGACGATGGCCGCTCGTTCGACGAGCACGCTCGCCTTGCCGCCGTAGAGGCCCGGCGGGATCACCCGCCACAGCAGCCCCACGCTCGCGGGCACTGCCTGGCCACGATCGACCGTCCGGGTCATCTCACACCGCCAGCCTGCGTCGGAAGTACTTCACGCCGAGGGCGAGACCGGCGGCGCCCAGCACGAGGAGGTAGGCGACGTGCCCGAGCGCCGGCAGCGCGCCGAGCGTGCCGAACGCCGCTCCCCGGGCCAGCTCGATGCCGTGCCACGCAGGGGTCAGCCACACCACCGGCAACAGCCACTCCGGCAGCTGGCTGACCGGGAAGAACGCGCCGGTGAACAACGTCATGGGCATCAGCACGAACCGGAAGACCGTCGTGAAGCTGTCCGGTTTCTCCAGCCGCGCGCTGTAGGCGATGAGCGGCGTGCTGAACGCCAGCCCCGCCAGCGCCCCGGCGAGGACGCTCCACAGGATGCCCGGCCCGGCCGCCGCGCCCAGCACCGCCGCGATGACGACGAACACCGCGGACCGCGCCACGAGCTGGCTGCCGATCCACAGCACCTGCCCGTACAGCACCTGCGCGGGCGTGATCGGCGTGGCCACCATGCCGACGTACGTCTTCTGCCACAGGAACGCCGACATGATCGCGTACGTCGACTCGAACGTCGCCCCCTGCAACGCCGTGACGACCACCAGCGCGGGCGCCAGGTACTGCGGGTACGACATGCCGCCGAGCAGCTCGGTCGACCGCACCTGCGAGCCGAACCCGAACCCGAGCGCCAGCAGGAACAGCACCGGCGTGAGGAAGCTCGTCACCACCGTCGCCCGCCAGTTGCGCCGGTACCACGTCCAGTGCTTCTCGAAGCCGTACCAGGAGGCCTTCAGCGTCTGCATCAGTCCACCAACGTCCGCCCGGTGAGCCGGAGGAACACGTCCTCCAGCGAACTGCGCCGCACCAAACTGGACACCGGCTGCACCCCGTTGTCGTGCACCGCCTGCAACGTCCGCTCACCGTCCCGCGTGTACAGCAGCAACCGGTCCGGCAGCACCTCGACCCGTTCCGCGAACCGCTCCAGGTCCGGCTTGTCCGCGCCCGGCCGGAACCGCAGCTCCAGCACCTCCCTGGTGGAGTACGTGCTGATGAGCTCGGCCGGGGACCCCTCCGCCGCGATCCGCCCGCCGTCCATCACCACGAGCCGGTCGCAGAGCTGCTCGGCCTCGTCCATGTAGTGGGTCGTGATGATGAGCGTGACCCCGTCCTGCTTGAGCCGGAACAGCCTGTCCCACAACAGGTGCCGCGCCTGCGGGTCCAGCCCCGTGGTCGGCTCGTCGAGCAGCAGCAGCTCCGGGTCGTTGACCAGCGACCGCGCGATCGTGAGCCTGCGCTTCATCCCACCGGAGAGCGGCTCCACCTCGTGGTCCGCCCTCTCCGTGAGCTGGGCGAACTCCAGCAGCTCGTCCGCCTTCTCCCGGCACCGCTGTCGCGACATGCCGAAGTACCGCCCGTAGATCTGCAGGTTCTGCCGAACCGTGAGCTCCGAGTCGAGGTTGTCCAGCTGCGGCACCACCCCGAGCCGCGCACGGATCCGCGGCCCGTCGTGCTCGGGATCGAGCCCGAGCACCTTGAGCTCCCCACCCGTCCGCCCGGACACGCACGAGATCATCCGCATCGTCGACGACTTGCCGGCCCCGTTGGGCCCGAGGAACCCGAACGCCTCACCCCTGCGCACCTCGACGTCGATGCCGCGCACGGCCTCGAACGCCCCGAAGTGCTTGGTCAGCGCCTTGGCCTCGACGAGGTTCTCCACCACCCCGACGTTAGCCAAGGGGTCCGACAATTCTCGACGCATTTCTCGCGCGCCCAGCCCCGTTGCCCACAATGTCCCGCATGGACATCGAACTGCGCTGGCCGACCGAGCCCGACGACCGCCTGCGAACCGAGGTCCACACAGTCGTGCACGACGTGGTGGCAGCGGGCGGCGCCGTCGGCTACCACACCCCTCCCGACCTGACCCGCATCTCGACCTGGCTCGACGGCGTCCTGAAGCAGACCCGCGACGGCGACGCCGCGTTCGCGACCGCGGTGGTCGACGGGGTCGTGCGCGGGATCGGCCTGTGGCGGCGCGGCGGCACCGCCGTGTTCCAGCACCGCTGCGAGGTCCAGCAGATCATGGCCCACCCGTCGGCGCGCGGCCTCGGGCTGGGGCGGCTGGTGGTCGCGGGCCTGGTCGACAGCGCGCGGACGGCGGGGTTCGAGATCGTCATGCTCGGGGTGCGCGGGAACAACCACGGGGCGATCGAGCTGTACGAGAGCCTCGGTTTCCGGGAGTGCGGTCGGATGCCGAACGCGATCGCCGTCGGGGAGGACCGGTGGGACGACGTGTGGATGTACCTGCCGCTCGGCCATCCCGAGGGGACGCGGTTGAACGGCTCGACGGCGGGTGGGCTGGGTTCCAGCCCTCGCCGCACGAGGTGACCACAGCGGACCGACGCCACTCCCGATCGAGCCGAAGGCGAGGCTTTCGCTCGTGATCGAGCCGAAGGCGAGGCGTCAAAGCCTTTCCTCGGGCGGTTCCGCGGTGGGTGGCTTCCCCGTCTAGCGCTCCGATCGTTTGCCGGGCCTGAGGAGGGGTGTCAACCGGGCACGCTTTTCGCCCGGTTGACACCCCTCCTCAGGTCTGGCTCGCTCCGTGAGAGCTAGACGGGGCAGACAACGCAACCCACAAAGCAACCGGCAGCCGCCCTAAGCACCAGGCGTGCCATCAACCTGCCAATGGCGCTGGAGGCTTCTTTGGGAGTGTCGGGGTCTGGGGCGGAGCCCCAGGAACAGCCGAACAGGAAACCCGCAGCAGCACCACCCCATGGACTCCCGACAGGCACCCGCCAACGCAACAGGGGGACGCCCCACGCAGCCCACGCGTCGGCCCAAAGGCCAAGCACGCTAACGCAGGCGTCCCCCCAAAAGTCGGACCCCCTGATCAACCCGACTGTACTCAGCAGGTCTGACAACCCAGGGGGCTCACCACCTCAGGCGTCCAACTCAAAGCCCAAGCCTCAAACCTTCACAGGTTCGGGAACCAGATCTTGATCTCCCGCTCCGCCGACTCCGCCGAGTCCGACCCGTGCACGAGGTTGTACTGCACCTCGGTGCCGAAGTCGCCGCGGATCGTGCCCGGGGTCGCCTTCTCCACGGGGTCGGTCCCACCGGCGAGCTGACGAAACGCGGGGATCGCGCGAACACCCTCGACGACCAGCGCGACCAGGGGGCCGCCGGTGATGAAGTCGACGAGGTCGTTGTAGAACGGCTTGCCGTCGTGCTCCGCGTAGTGCTGCTCGGCGGTAGCACGGTCAGCCGTGCGGAGCTCCAGCGCGGCGAGCTTGAGGCCCTTGCGCTCGATGCGGGCGATCACCTCGCCGACCAGACCACGCTCGACGCCATCGGGCTTGACCAGAACCAGGGTGCGCTCGGACACGACGGTGTGACTCCTCGGAAACAGGTACGGGATGTGCGAACAGGGTAGCCGCGCCCGTGCGGCGCACGCCGGGAGGGCTGTGACCGGCGATACGCCATAGTTCTGCGGGTGAGTTCACAGCACACCGGGTCCGCGTTGACCGGCGCCGCCGTCCTGTTCGTCCTGCTTCGGCTGCTCGCCGTGTCGCACTATGACTGGCACACGGCGTTCGCACTGCTCCACACACTGGAGCTGGATGACGCGCCTGGGTTGTTCCTCGGCACGTTCATGGCGGACGACCGCATCAGCACCGTCTTGCTGATGGTCGTCACGCCGGCGACCTTCTTCTTCTTCCTCCGCACGCGCAAGGATCCGGAGCGGGCGAACACCACGGCGCTGCTCACGTTGATCGTGCTCGTCGCGCTGATGGTGTCGCACACGCTGACGTACCACCGCTGGTGGATGCCGGTGGGTGCGGTCGCGCTCGGCGGGGTGTTCGTGCTCGCCATCAGGAACGCGCGCTGGTTGCTGCACTGGTTCGCGTGGATCCTGGCCGGGACCGCGCTCGCGGTGGCTGCGGTCGTCAGCACGCCGTGGGTGCCGAAGGAGCGGATCAACGACGCCGAGGACGTCTACGTGTTCGAGACGAGCCCGGGATACCTGAAAGTGCTCAAAGCGCAGGACCGCGAGTTCGCGATCCTGCGCTCGGAGGACGTCGTCAAACGGGTGGAGCTAGCTGACCACTAGACCTGGTGGGAGACCCACAGCTTCGTGCCCTGCTCGTCGTAGAGCACGGCCTGGCCGGTGTTCTCCACGACGATGCGCTGGCCCGTCGTGCGCTCGGTGTTGCTGGCCCAGCGGGGACGGTTGGCCGCGTCGTACAGGACGAAGTTGCCGTCGCTCTGCAGGACCGCCCGGTTGGCAGTGGTGCCGGTCGTGTTGGTCCAGAACTTCGGCACGCCGTTGCTGTAGAGCACCAGGTTGCCGTCCGGCTGCATCACCAGGTAGTGCTTGCCGTCCGCACTGACGATCCGCTGACCGGTGCCGAGCCAGTCGGACCGGCGCAGCTTGTTGGGGTCGGAGGCGCCGTGGACGTAGATCAGCTTGTTGGGCGAGCCGGCCACGTCCTGCACCACGTCGTTCGTGGCGGAGTCCTTCATCGCCTTCTGCACCTGCGCCGGCGTCGCGGTCGGGTTGACCGCCAGGTAGATCGCCGAGACACCGGCGACGTGCGGCGCCGCCATCGAGGTGCCGCTGGCCGAGATGAAGCCGTCGTCGATGAAGGTGGAGACGATGTTCTCGCCGGGGGCGAAGATGTCGGTGCAGGTGCCCCAGTTCGAGAAGGACGCGCGGGTGTCGGTGCTCGTCGTCGCGTTGACCGTGAGCGCCTCGGGCACTCGGGCCGGCGAGTAGTTGCACGCGTCCGCGTTGAAGTTCGCCGACGCTACCGAGTACGAGACGCCGGACGCGATCGAGTTGCGCACGGCGGTGTCGAGCAGGTCGAACGCGGGGCCCGCGAGGCTCATGTTGGCGACGGCCGGCTTGACCGCGTTGGCGGTCACCCAGTCGACACCGGCGATGACGCTGGCGGCCGTGCCGCTGCCCTCGCAGTCCAGCACCTTGACCGCGTGCAGGTTGATCCGCTTGGCCACACCGACGGTCTTGCCGCCGATGGTGCCGGCGACGTGCGTGCCGTGGCCCGCGCAGTCGGTGTTGGTCGAGTCGATCGAGTTGTAGTTCCAGACCGCGCGGCCACCGAAGTCCGGGTGGTCGACCTTGATGCCGGTGTCGATGACGTAGGCGTGCACCTGGCTCGTGTCGGCGCGGAGCCGGTAGAGGTTGTCCGGCGTCACGACCCGCTGGTCGATCCGGTCCAGGCCCCAGCTCGGGGTCGGGCTCTGCGCCTCACCGGTCTTGGCGAAGACCTGGTCCTGCGCGATCGACTTCACCGCCGGGTCGGTCGCCAGCTTCTTCGCGGCCTCCGCCGTCATCTTGGCCGCGAAACCGTTGAACGCCTTGGTGTAGCGGTACTTCACCTGTGCGCCGACCTTGCCGGCCACCGCGTTGGTCGCCGTGAAGCCGTCCTTGAGCTCGACGATGTAGCTGTCGGCGACCGCGGTCTTCGAGTCGGCGCCGGCGATCTTGACGTCCTGCGCCTGTGCCTGCGGCACGGCGAGCGCGGTCAGCGTCACCGCGACAGCGCCGGCCCCGATGATCTGTCTGCTGAACATCCCCACAGTTGTTTTCCCCCATAGCGTCGTCGTATCGACGCGGGCAAACCTAAGGGGTGAACCTCCTGGGCGTCACCGGATTTGATGAAGATCGCCCAGGAGGCCCAACGGGGCTAGTGCACGAGGACTGGCTGCGTCTCATCACGCGACACCGCGACCTGCCGCAGCATGAACACGGCCAGTGCCAGCGCCACGGTCACCAAGCCGGCACTGATCCAGAACGCCAGGTGGAAGCCCGACGTCAGCGCCTCCAACCGGGACACACCCGACGCGAGCAGCGACGACGTGTAGGTCGTGGAGGTCGTCGCCAGCACGGCCAGGCCGAGCGCGCCGCCCACCTGTGCGGTGGTGTTGACCAGGCCGGACGCGAGGCCGGCCTCGCCGTGGGCCGCGCCCGACATCGCCAGGGTCATGAGTGCCGGGAACGACAGGCCCATGCCGATGCCGATGGGGGCGACCGCGGGCAGGATGTCGGCCACGTACGAGCCGTCGACCGGGACCTGGGTGAAGACGACCATGCCCGCGAGCATCAGCACGAGGCCCAGGATCAGCATGTTGCGTTCGCCGAAGCGGGAGTTCAGGCGGGCCGACAGCGACACCGAGAACACCGCGATGGCCACGGCCACGGGCATGAAGGCCAGGCCGATCTGCAACGGCGTGTACGACAGCACGAGCTGCATGTACAGGGTGCCGAGGAAGAACAGGCCGAACATGCCGGCGATCATCGAGATCTGCACGAGGTTCGCGCCGGTCACGTTGCGGGACTTGAACACCCGCAACGGCAGCAGCGGCTTGGCGGCGTGGCGCTGGCGCAGGACGAAGCCCACCAGCAGCGCGACCGCGATGGCGCCCAGGCCCAGCGTGTGCGGGGAGCCGAAGCCGTAGTGCTCGGCCTTCACGATCGTGTAGACGCCGAGCATCACCGCGGCGACGATCAGCAGGGCGCCGAGGACGTCCGCGCCCTCGCGCAGGCCCAGGCCGGCCGACTCGGGCACCAGGCGCACGGCGGCGATGGCGGCCACGATGCCGATCGGGATGTTCACGAAGAAGATCCAGTGCCACGACATGGCGTCCGTGAGCACGCCGCCGAGCAGCAGGCCGATGGACGCGCCCGCTGCCGCGACGAAGCTGAACACGCCGATGGCGCGCCTCTGCTCGCCGGTCTCCGGGAACATCGTGACGATCATGCCCAGGGTCACGGACGTGGCCAGCGCGCCGCCGGCGCCCTGGACGAACCGGGCCACGACCAGCATCTCGGAGCTCATCGACAGGCCGCACAGCAGCGAGGCGGCGGTGAAGACGCCGAGGCCGATCAGGAACACCCTCTTGTGCCCGATCAGGTCGCCGAGGCGTCCGGCGAGCAGCAGCAGACCGCCGTAGGCGATCAGGTACGCGTTCACGACCCAGGCGAGGCCCGCCTGGCCGAACCCGAGGTCTTCGTCGATCGCGGGCAGCGCGACGTTCACGATCGTCTGGTCCAGCACGATCATCAACATCCCCGCGCACAGCACGATCAGCGCCAGCCAGCGCGAATCCGTCTTCGGTCCCCCTGATGTCATAAGAGGAACCGTAGCAGATAGTTTTGTACGGGACTATTTGTTACCCGATCGCCTGGCGCAGGGCACGCTTGCGCGGCGGCTTCTCGCACGGGACGACGGCACCGAGACGGCCTTCGACCAGTCGCGTCAGGCCGTTGACCAGGCCGGTCCGCTCGTCGTCGGGCAACGAGCCCAGCACGCTGGCGACGACCTCCTCGTACACGTCGTCGGCCTTCGCCACGAGCGCGCGCCCGGAGTCGGTCACGACCACGACGCGGGCACGGCGGTCGGTCGCGGACGGCCTGCGCTCGGCGTAGCCCGCCGATTCCAGGGCGTCCATCGTCACGACCATGGTCGTCTTGTCGATGCTGATCTGCTCGGCGATCTCGGACTGCGTGCGCTCGGCGTCCAGCGCGGTCGACAGCACGCAGCGGGCCCGCGGAGTCAACCCGATCTCCGCGAGCCTCGCCGTCAGCTCGGTCTCCAGCGCGTGACCCGTCCGATGCAGCAGCATCATCAGGTCGGTACACCCCTTCGTGCCCATGGGCACTACGGTACCAAATAATCTAAATCTCAACTATTTTGCGGCGGGACTACCTTTCGAGCACCACGACCGAACGCGCCGCACCCGCTCGCTTCTCGCTGGTCACCGGCTTCCAGTCACCCGGCGGCAGCGCGATCGGCTGGTCGGTCGGGTACGGGTTGATGACCACGAGCACACCGCGCCGGGCCGGGTCCACGTCCGGGCCCACGGTGTCGTCGACGTGCATGACGATCACACCGGACCGCGCGGCCGGGAACGACACCTTCTGCTGCACCAGGTCGGCCGAGCCGAGCGAGAACAGCGGCGATGACTGCCGGATCCGCAGCAGCTCCAGCGTCGCGTCCAGCGCCGCCTTCATGTCCGAGGGGGCCGGTCGGGGCAACGACAGCAACGGCTTCGCGTACGGCCACTTCGCCTCGTTGTCGGCCTTCGGCGGCAACCCGCGGCCGAACCCGTTGTCGCGCAACGACGGGTCGTAGCGGTTGAACCAGTCGCCGGAGTCGAAGCTGTTGCGGTCCAACGACTTCGAGCGCAGGAACTCGGTGCCCGCGTGCACGAACGGCCGCCCCTGCCCCAGCAACGCCGGTGCCAGCGCCACCGTCTGCATCTTCACGCGGTCCGCCATGGCCGTCTCGGGCTTCAGCTTGTACGTCAACGCGTCGAACAACGTCTCGTTGTCGTGCGCGTCGACGTACGTGATGGCCTCCAACGGCTGCCCGGTGTACCCGGCGGCGGTGCCGTTGTACCGCACGTCACGGCCGGAGACCACGGGTCCGGCGGTGGACTGGAAGCGGTACGCGGCCAGGTTGCCGGCCATGCCCAGCTTCACCAGGTCGCTGTAGTTCTCCAGCCGTGCGGCCACGTCACCGTTGGCCGGCGAGGAGTTCACGTCCCCGGCCAGCCCCGAACCGAGGCCCTGCACGCGCGGGTCGTCGTCGAACGGCCCGCCACCACGCACGGCGTCACGCAGCCGGTCGCTGAACGTGCCGACGCCCGTGCCCGCCATGTTCGCCTGGGTCGCCTGCTCGAACCGGGCGTTGCCGGCGACCTCGCCGAAGTCCCAGCCCTCGCCGTAGACGCCGATCTTGCGCCCGTCCACGCCGTCGCGCTCCACGGTCAGCGCGTCCAGAGCGGCGCGCACGGCCAGGATGTTCGCCTTCGGGTGGTGGCCCATCAGGTCGAACCGGAACCCGTCGACCTTGTACGTGCGCGCCCAGCGCACCACCGAGTCCACGACCAGCTTGCCCATCATGGCGTTCTCGGTCGCCGTGTTCGCGCAGCACGTGGAGTTCGCGACCGAGCCGTCGAGGTTGAGCCGCTGGTAGTAGCCGGGCACGACCTTGTCGAGCACCGAGGTGGCTGCGTCGCCGGACGCCGCCGTGTGGTTGTAGACGACGTCGAGCACCACGCGGTTGCCGTTGTCGTGCAACGACTTCACCATCTCGCGGTACTGCTTCGACCGCGCCTGGCCGTTCTGCGCGTCCGGCGTGGCGTAGGAGCCCTCCGGCACGTCGTAGTGGAACGGGTCGTAGCCCCAGTTGAAGCCGTCACGGGCGGCCACCGCACCGACGCAGGCCTGCTGGGCCTCGGAGTCCGCGGGCAGCGACGGCAGGTCGCACGCGGGCGTGGCCTGCTCGGAGCGCTTCTCGGGGATCGTCGCGATGTCGAACGTGGGCAGCAGGTGCACGGTGTCCATGCCCGCCGCCGCCAGCGTCCTGAGGTGCTTCATGCCCACCGAGTCGCGGTGCGTGAACGCCTTGTACGTGCCGCGGTCGGCCGCGGGAACGGACTCGTCACCGATGGAGAAGTCCCGCACGTGCAGCTCGGTGATCGCGCCGCCCATGCCCTTCGCCACGTCCTTCGACCAGCCGGACGGCATGGTCCGGCCGTCCTGGAGGTCGGCGAACTGCGAGTGCGTCGAGTTCACCGACAACGCCACGGAGTACGGGTCGGTGACCACGACCGTGCGCTGCCAGTCGGTCACCTCGAACTGGTAGTACCGGTTCTTCCAGTTCCCGGTACCGGACCACGAGCCGGACGCGTCGTCGCGGGTGAGCTGCACGGTCCGCGTGGGCTCCCCGGACGGCTCGTCGAACAGCCGCAGTCGCACGTTGCGTGCCGTCGGCGCCCACAGCCTGACCGACGCGCGGTCGTGGTCGAACGTGGGCCCGTAGGCCAGTTTCGTCGCGGCAGCGGCGAAGCGGTCGTCCAGCACGCCCGCGATCTGCACGCTCGTGCGGTGCCGGATCGCGCCGCCCGCGTCGACGTGCACAGCGGAGAGCTTGTCCCGCAACGCCTCGTCCACGAATCCGCGCACCGCGAACACCGGTTTGCCGCGCAGGTGCGGGAACTGAGCCGGCACCTCCTCGGTGGTCGGCGACAACCGCAGCACCTTCGAGCCGTACTCCAGCCGGTAGCCGTCGGACTGCACGGCCGGCACGTCCCACACGACCTTGTCGCGCGAGACCCAGATCGCCTTCGCCTTGGTCAGGTCGTCATCGGCGGCCGGACCGGCGTCCGGCGGCAGCAGGTAGGTCTCGTCGCCCTGCAACTGCCACACCTCGTTCCCCTTCTGCCCCAGGTCGAGGAACTGGTCGGGACCGGGGTCCTTCGTATCGCCGCGGTGCAGGAGGTAGCTCAGCCCGGCCGCACCGGGAGCGAGCGGCACCGACCAGTGCACACCGAACGCGTCCCGCCCGTCGGGTACCCGCGACTGGTTCCAGCCCGGTGACGGCTCCGCGGACCCCGTCCAGTGGTACATCGTCCAGTCGGTGTAGTCGCCGTCCGGGCGGTGGTAGTGGACCACCGCCCGGTTCTCGGCGGCCGCGAGACTGGCGTGCACCTTGCCGTTCGCCACCCACGCGTGCCCGCTCGTGAACCTGCCGGACGCCTCCACGGTCGTGCCGCGCACCACGGAGAAGTCCGTGGTCGGCGGCAGTTCCGCGACGCCACCCGAGAACGGCACGTCAGCGCGTCCGGCGACCCGCACGACGGCTCCGGTGGCGTCACCGACGTGGTGCACGACCGCCTTGCCCGTCGCCGCCTGCTCCGACGGGTGGACCGGCTCCTGCCCCTGCCTCAGCCACACCTCGGGCGTCACGCCCGGGTCGACGACCCGGTCGATCGAGGTGTCCTTCTCGTCGCCCTTGTGCGCGATGATGCCGACGGATTTGGCGCCCGGCTTCAGCTTCACCCACGCGAACCGCCCGTAGGTGTCCTCACCGGCGAACGGCAGCGGCGCGCCCCACTCGGTCGGCGTCTCGACGTCACCCCAGACGTGCAGGCCCCAGCCGTCGTAGTTGTCGCGCGCGTAGTGCACGACCAGCCAGTCCGGGTTCTTCGTGCCGGGGTCCGGGACCGGCGGCGCGGCCACGAGCGACACGAACGCGCCGTCCGCGCCGATCTCGCCGGACTTCGCCACCACGCGCAGCTCGACCCGCTTGCCGGCCGCGGCGCCCGGAAGTGCCGACAGGTTCGCGAACACCCGGTAGGGCGCCGCGTCGTCGGTGCCGAGCACGGTCCAGTCATTCGTGCCCTCGACACGGGCGGCGAAGGTGGCGGCCGCGTCGGGCACGCCGATGCCGTCCGCCCGGAGCTCGACCCGCTTGTCCAGCACCGTTCCGGCGGCGGGAGCGACCAGCGTGGGCGTCGGCTTGGCCTTGGCCACGTCGCTGGTTCCCTTGAGCACCAACGCCGACAGCGCCGGCACGGTCACGGTGACGCGGCCGTTCTGAACCCGCGCGTTCTCGAAGGCGGCGGAGGACACCGGAACCGTGACGGTCGCGGGTGCCGTGCCGGCGTTCGCGACCACGAGGTGCTCACGGCCGAGGATGCGGCTGAACGCGAACACGTCGCCGTCGGCGTAACGCAGCACCTGGTTGCCGTCGCGCCACACCCGATCGCGGTCCACCTGTGCCGCGAGGGCCTTGAGCTGCTGGTACAGCGGGTGTGCGGTGTTGTAGTTGTCGACGGCGCCGGTGCGGTCGGAGCCGACCAGCTTCTCCGCCAGGTACTCCGGTGTCTTCGAGGCGAACATGTCCTGACGCGCCAGCTTGTCGCCGCCGGTGCCCGCGAACCCCTGCTCGTCGCCGTAGTAGACGACCGGGTTGCCGCGCCACAGGTACATCAGCTGGTTGCCGAGCTTGAGCCGCTCCAGCAGTTCGGCGTCGGTGATGCCGGGCCGTTCGGTGCGGATCATCCACGCGACCCGGCCCATGTCGTGGTTGCCCAGGAACGTCGGCAGCGACGAGGCGTTGGAGTCGGCGTCGGTGTAGCGGTCGTCGTCCAGCAGCACCTCGCCGAGGCGCTGGGACCCCTTGCCGGACAGGAAGCTCACCGCGCTGCTCTGGAACGGGAAGTCCAGCGTGGCCTGCATCCGGCCGTCGGTGGTGTACTTCGAGGTGTTCTCCGGCGAGGAGTCGAAGACCTCGCCGAACACGAAGAAGTCCTTCTTGCCCTTGCGGTTCGCGTACTGCTTCACGTGCGGCGCGAGCGCCTGCCAGAACTCCAGGTTGACGTGCTTGACGGTGTCGACCCGGTAGCCGTCGATGTCGAGCGTGTCGATCCAGCTGGTGAAGATGTCCTTCATGCCGTTGACCACGCGCGGGTGCTCGGTCATCAGGTCGTCGAGGCCGGAGAAGTCGCCCTGCTCGCTCGACTCGCCGGAGAACGTCGAGTCGCCGCGGTTGTGGTAGAGCGTGGAGTCGTTGAGCCACAACGGGAACTTCGTCGGCCCGTCCTTCACCGGCGTGTACGGGAACGACTTGGCCACGTCGAGCTTCGGGAAGTCCTCGCGCCCGGCGTAGTCCGCGATGTCGAACGGCTTTCCCGAGGCGTCCAGGTACGGCTGCGCGCCCGTGGAGACGTAGGTGTTCTTGCCCTCGGCGTACTTGATCACGTCGGCGGTGTGGTTCGCGACGATGTCGAAGAACACCTTGATGCCGCGCCGGTGCGCGTCGCGGATCAGCTCGCGCATCTCCCGCGTGGTGCCGAAGTGCGGGTCGAGCTTGGTGAAGTCGACGGTCCAGTAGCCGTGGTAGCCCGCGGACTGGTCTTTTCCAGGGTCGCCCTGCACCCAGCGGTTGAGGAACATCGGCGTCATCCAGATCGCCGTGATGCCCATGCCGTCGAGGTAGTCGAGCTTGTCGTGCAGGCCCTTGAGGTCACCACCGTGGTAGAAGCCCTTGTCGGCCGGGTTGAACCCGTGGTCGGTGCCGTGGGAGCCACCGCGGTCGTTGCGGGTGTCGCCGTTGGCGAACCGGTCCGGCATCACGAAGTAGAAGCGCTCGCCCCGCAGGTCGTCCCGCTTGGGCGGCAAGGCGAGCCGCGCGTCCCCGGCGCGCACACCGGGCGCTATGTCCACCACCTTCCCTACGGCCAGGCGCTGCTCCGGGCGAGCGGCGGCCTGGACGGGTGTGAGAGGCAGTAAGAGCAGTGCAGCGAGCGCGGCGACGACCCGACGCATCGCGACCTCCTTGTCGCAACTTCTTGCAGGGTTGCTGCACGAAACCACGAGGAACAGGCGGAAACAATACGTCGGGTCCTGCAAATATTTGCGATCAGCGCGTCGGACGGTGGTAGGTCGGCACCACGTGCAACGGGTGCAGGCCCCAGTCCCCGACCGCCTGGAGCGCGACCAGCCCGAGCCCGACGACGTTCTCCGGTTCCGCCGGTGCCTCCAGCGTGGGCAGGCCGTTGAACTGGGTGTTCGTCGACGGTGCGGGCGAGGCGGAGGCGATGGCGACGGGGTTGTCGTCGAAGAAGCCCCGCACGCCGAGCACCAGGTGCGGGTCCTGCCTCAGCTCGTTCTCCAGCAGCTCGACGAAGATCCACTCGCCGCGTTTCGCCGCGGTGTACACCGCCCTGCCGAGCTCCTGGAACGCCTCGTGGCACGCCTCCGGCGTCGCCGCGGCCATCGCCTCCTGCGCGCTCACCCTGGTGAGGGTGGTCTTGGAGCCGGTCGTGGCGCCGTCGCCGTAGCGGTTCGGGACCAGCACGTCGCCGCTGTGCCGGTCGAGCAGCACGACGTCGCGGAACCGGTGGCCCGGCGAGTGGTCACGGGCCAGCACGCCGTAGCCGAGCCGGTGGGACAGCACGTCGTCGGGCAGCCGCCAGTACGTCCGCTCCCCGCCCTGCTGCAGCGCGACGTAGCCGCCGACCGCCAGGCCCGGCACGGCCTTGGCCAGCTGTCCGGGGAACAGCGCGCGCATCTCGTCCGTGAGGCTCTCCGGGGCGGCCTCCGCCTCCACGATGCCGTCGTAGCGGTTGAAGGTGACCGCCATCTCCAGCGGGTGCGGGCCCCATTCGAGCATCGCGTGCATGGCGAGCTCACCGATGCTCCGCAGGGTGGCCGGACTGACGACCGCGTTGATGCCGGGGTCGCCCTTGAACGGCGTGTTCTCCGACGGCGCCGGGGAGCACGAGACGAACACGACCTCCTCGCCCTCCTGGTACCGGACACCCAGCATCGCGTACGGAGCGACCGACTCGCCGTGGTGCGCGATCGGTTCCAGCGTCAGGTACTCGGTGCGGCCGCGGGCCATGTCGATCAGCCGGCCGAGACCGCGGTAGGCCTGTTCGAGCGCCTCCGGGGTGACCGCCGCGTACGCCTGTTCGCGCGTGACCGGTTGCAGCCTGGTCTGGACGCCCAGCGAGGCGCCGTCGGTCATGAACCGGTCCATCATCAGCGCGTCACCGGTGCGTTCGTCGACCATGAGCACCTCGCGGAAGCGGCTCGCGCCGTTCGGGGACCGGCCCAGGGTGCCGCTGCCCAGCCGGTGGGCCACGGCCTCGTCGAGGAGCTTCCAGTACGTGGTGCGTTCACCGATCTGCAGCGCGATGTGGCCGTTGACCGGGAAGCCGCACTCGGCCGTCGTCAGCTGGGAGTTGAAGATCGCGTCGAGCTCGGGCGGGAGGTCCGGTTGTGGCGCAGGGGCCGGTGGCACCGGTGCGGACGGGGCCGGAGCCGGTGGCGGAGGGGTTGCGTGCGGTGCCACGAAGGCCGGGTCGACGCGTGCGGTGCGCACGAGCTGGTGCACCCACTGGCGCACGCGCGACAACGGGTGCTGCGGGAACCGGCCGTCGAACCGCGGGTCGTCGCCCGCGTGGAACGGCAGCCGGCCCTGCAGCTGCGGCGCGTACGGGTGCGGCAGGAGCCACCGCTGGAAGCCGATCTCCGCGGCGAGCACGCCCTCGCGCATGCCGGTCGTGCCGTGTTCTTCGGCGAACAACGTCAGCACGGCGTACGAGCCCGCGCCCTGGACGAGCACCGTCGCGCTGAACGCCTGACCGGGGCGGTTGCCCAGCGGCATCTTCACGATCTCCAGCAACGCGGGCACGCCACCGAGCCGGACGACCTGCGCCTCGACGAGACAGCCCACCGCGGCGTGCCGCAGCGCGAGGCCGTGTCTGAGTGCGGGCAGGTCGTCCAGCCGTCCCGGCAGGTCCGGCACACCGTCGTAGCGGTGCACGGTGAGCCGGTCGCCGGCCGCGTGGAGCCAGGTGGTGGGGTCCTGCTGCTGGAAGCCGGTGGTGTCGAACGAGATGGGCACCCACCGACCCTATTGGGATCCTCAGCGCGCCCTGAGCGTTTTGGTCCAGAGCGCTGCGCCGGTTGCGTCACGCAGCCAGACCGTGAGCTCCTCGCGGTCGGCCCTGACCTCGCCGAAGTGCTGGAAGCCGTCCAGCGGCGAGGTGTTCGCGGCGGGCGGGGCGTGCACGAACACCGCTTCCGGGCCGAACGTCGGGTCGAGCGTGTTCGGGCCGAACGCGCCGGAGTGCAGCGGGCCGGAGACGAACTCCCAGAACGGGTCGAAGTCGCCGACGGCGGCGCGTTCCGGGGAGTAGTGGTGCGCGGCGGTGTAGTGGACGTCCGCGGTCAGCCAGACCGTGTTGCGCACACGGCGTTTCTTGAGTTCCCGCAACACCCACGCGATCTCGTGCTCACGGCCGTTCGGCGCGCCCGGCAGGCCGTTGGCGACGCCCTCGATGTCGGCGCCGTCCGGGACGGTGAGGCCGATCGGCAGGTCGGCGGCGATGACCTTCCACGTCGCTGTGCTGCGCGCGAGGCTGTCGACGAGCCACTTCGCCTGTGCCGCACCGAGGATGACGCCCGGCTGGTCCCTGGGCGCGGTGTTGCGGTCCTTGTAGGTGCGCATGTCGAGCACGAAGACCTCGACGTTGCGGCCGTAGGCGAACTTCCGGTACACCCGGCCGTCCACAGCGCGGTGGCGGTCGATCGGCATCCACTCGTGGAACGCCTGGAAAGCCCGCTGTGCCAACACGTCCACGCGCTTCTCGGTGTACTGCGGGAGGTCCAGGATCTCGCCGGGGTACCAGTTGTTCGTGACCTCGTGGTCGTCCCACTGCGCGAAGGTGGGAACCTCGGCGGCGAACCGGCGGACGTTGTCGTCGAGCAGGTTGTAGGCGAACTGGCCGCGGTACTCGTCGAGCGTCTCCGCGACCTTGAGCTTCTCCGGCGTGACGACGTTGCGCCAGATCCGGCCGTCCGGCAGCGTCACCGACTCCTTCATCGGGTTGTCGGAGTAGACGCTGTCGCCGCTGTGGAGGAAGAAGTCGGGGCGGCGGTCGGCCATCGCCTTGAAGATCGGCATGCCACCGAGGTCGGGGTTGATGCCCCAGCCCTGGCCGGCGACGTCACCCGACCACACGAACCGCACCTCGTCGCGGCCGAGCGGGGCGGTGGTGAAGCTGCCGGTCACCGGCTCGCTGCGGGTGCGGCCGTGCAGGTCCTCCGCCGTCACGCGGTAGTAGGCGCGGCGGCCGGGCAGCAGGTTCGACACCCGGACGTGGCCGGTGCCCCCGGTCTCCGGCGTCAGCAACGGGCCGCGGACACGCCGGGAGAAGCGGAACCGCGGGTCATTGGACACCTCGACGAGCATCCGGGACGGGCGGTCGGCGCGGGTCCAGACGATGCCGCCGTCCCAGGTGACGTCACCAGACTGCACGCCGTGCGTGAGCAACGGCCGGTCGGTCTTCGCGAGGCTGACTCCGGTCGGCACCAGCGCTGCCGCCGTGCCCAGCGCGCCTGCCTTGAACAACGTGCGTCGGTCGAAGGTCATGCGCGGTTTCTAGTCGGCGCTCCTGACCGGCGGCCGAACCGCGGGTGAACTTCCCGCGGGTCTCACGTCAGGCGCTGGAGCCAGTCGGTGATGATCTGGCGGGACGCGGGCGTGGCGTGCACCCACGTCTGCCGGTTCTGGTCGGTGTACTTGACCACGAGCCAGCGGCCGTCCGCGAAGTCGATCGTGGTCAGGAACGTCTTGGCGCGCCTGCGTTCGTCGCCGGCCCGCCGCGCCGCGTACAGCTTCGCCGTGCCCAGGCGTTCCTGGGCCAGCAGCTGCCGCAGCGCCATCGACGGCGACGCCTTGCCCGGCTGGTGGGTGTTGATCTCGCTCTCGTGCACGTTGATCGACGCGCCCCGCCCGGCCGGCACGTCCGGCAGCTGCATCGCCAGCACCTCGCGCGCGTTCTCCGGCCGGATCGGGTGCAGCTGCACGAACCCGTCCTCGTGCAGCGCCAGCACGCCGTGCTGCGCGTTCGCCGCGACCACGACCGGCCTCGTCTCGTTCGGCGTGACCGCGATCCACGCCGAGTAGTCCGCGTCGGCCTTGGCGATCAGGTGCAACGTCCCGCGCACGTCCGGGTGGTCCAGCCCGACCCTGCGGAGCTCACCGATGACGTCGCGTTCGATCACCGCGCGCTCGTCCTCGGTCTCGCCGGGCGACTGCACGTGCAGGGCAGGGTGGAACTGCCCCAGCCGCTCCTGCTTCCACAGCACGTCGAACGCGAGGTCCGACAGCTGGACGGACGACCGGAGCACGCTCATCCCCCGATCGTCGGCGGGGCGACCATCGGCATGTCGCCGATGAGCTCGTTCGTGTTCTCCTCGGTGACCAGGTAGTCCGCGGACTTGTGCTCCTTGTCCTCGTCCCCCTGGCCCTTGGCGCCGTGGCCGCCCATTCCCCCCATGCCGGCCGCACCACCGCGTCCGGCCGCACCCGCGGCGCCACCCCGGTTCGCGGCGTTCGCGTTCTCGCCCATGCCGCCGAACATGCCGGCCTTGTTGCCCGCCTGGGTGCCGGCGGCGTTGCCACTGCCCGCGTTCCCGCCCAGGCCACCGGTGCCGAACCTGCCGCCCGGTCCGCCCGCCTTGCCGGCGCCACCCGCACCCGGTCCGCCACCGAGCTTGCCCGCGCCGCCGGGGCCACGTCCGCTGTTCTGGCCGGGTCCGCCGGACACGCCGATCGGCGGAACGCCCGCGGTGATCGGGCGGTCGATGACGCTGCCGACCGGGAGCTTGCCGCCGCCGAGGCCGAGGTCGCCGGGCTTGGTGATGCCGCCGCCCCCGCCACCACCGCCGGTCCCGCCGGGGACCCAGCTGGTGGTGGTCTGGTCACCGGTCAGGCCGGGCGGCGGGGTGAACGTGCTGCCGCCGGGGCCCTGCGGGGAACCGGTCGAGGTGGGGAAGTTCGGGGTGCCGGACGGGCGGTTGACGCCGCTGGTGTTCGTGGTGTTGTGCTGGTTGTTGCTGCCGCTGTTGTCGACGACCTGGACGTTCAGGTTGTCCGGGGTGATGCCCGCCATCTCCTGCGGCAGCTCGCCGCGGTTGGTGCGGCTCGCTTCCTGGTATTCGCGGTAGACCTGCCGGTTGTGCGCCTCGTCCTTGTTGAAGGCGTTGACCGCGTCCTCGGTGTCGGTGTCCCACGGGGTCACGGTGTCCCAGAAACCGGTGTCCGGCTTGTTCTGGGGAACGTTCTTGAGCCGGCCCTTGTCGTGGTTGAACTGGTAGACCTGGTTCGAGAACGAGCGGTCGGCCTGCCGCAACGAGTCCTGCATCTGGACCATGGCCTGGTTGATGGGGTTCGCGGCGGCGATCGCGGCGTCGGAGCTCGCACCACCCCACGCCTCGCCGAGCGTCTCGCCGATGCGCCTGAGGCGGCCCTCGATCTCGTTGTACGACTGCTCCAGCGCCTTCGCGGTGTTCGCCGCCCCTTGCAGGGACGTGGTGCCCGCTCCGGTGGTCATCGCCTGGTAGATCTGAAAACCGGACATCGCTTCAGCGCGCGTGTTGTCCTCTGTGAAGCAGCTGGGCGCGGGCCGTGTCATTTCGCACCTGCCTTGATGTTGGTGACGACCTGGTTGGCGATTTCGGTGAGCAGCCCGCACGGATCCGCGTACCGGGGTGCCTGCTTGCTGATCTGGACGGTGAGGGAAACGATCTGGCTGTCCGTGATGCCGACGGCCATGGCGCAGTTCCCCGAGGCCCTTTGATCAGCCGCAGAGGCGAGCACGGCCGGATATCCCTGCACCGCGGGCAACACCTGGAACAGCTTGTAGGTGTCCTTCGCCTCATAGAGGTAGTCCAGCCCGCCGTCGCCGGTCGGGAACCCGACGCTGGGCGCGATGCTCTGGGAACTGACCTGGCCCTGCCAGATGCAGGACGGACCGGGAGAGGTGGGGTTCACCTTGCCGGTGACGCCAGGCACTCCGAGCGCCGCGAGCTGGTCGGTGGTGAGCACGCTGCACGGATCGGACCTGTACCTGTCCCACGCCAGCGGTGACTTCACCTTCGGCGCGCCGTTGGCCGTGGTGTCACCGCCACTGCCGGAGGACTGTGATGTCGGTGTGGGAGCAGGGGTACCCGCGGTGCCCCCGCCGCCGCAGCCGGCCGCGAGCAGAACCGCGATCGCTGAAATGGTGCCGACTGCGATACCTCGGATGCGCAACTGCTCGATCCTCACGGCCGGAAGGTCGCTTCGTTGTCCTGCTCGGTGCTCTCGTACTGGCGGAGCGTGGCCTTGAGGTTCTCGATGCGCGTCTTCAGCACTTCCTGCAGCTGGGTGTTCGCCTGCTGGTGCATCTCACCGACGATGGTCGCCGAACCGCTGTAGACCTGACCAGGCACGTCCTTGCCGGGCGGCCTCACCATGGTGAGCTCGACGCCGGAGCTGTGTGCGGCCACCAGGTCCTGGACGACCTTTTCGTAGTCCTTGATGGCGGCGCGCAGTGTCTCCAGATCGATCTTGGTCCCGCTCATGCCCCAGCCCCTCCCCGGCGGATTCGTGCGTCGAGCAGCATAGCGCCGGGGAATGGACCACGTCCTGGGTTCAAAGCACTATCGAGTGAATGCGGGTTTGGTTGTTCTTCGTCAACATTTCGGTTCGCGCGGCCCGCGAGCTCAGGCCTGCTGTTGCTGTGAGGGAAGCCGGCCTTCCGCCATCCGCTTGAGCAGGTCCTTGCGCAGCCACAGCAGGTACGCCCACACCAGCCCGAAGATCACGCCGATCACGCCCAGCGCGGGCAGCAGGACCCACGTCGCGATCAGCAGCACGTGCAGGGCGACGAGCACCGCGATGGCCCACTTGCGGCCGACGAAGGCGCACAGCGCGATGAAGGCCACGATGAACCCGAACGTCACCCAGCCGACCAGCGAGGTGACGCCGCCGTGCAGTTTCGCGATGACGGGCAGGGCCAGCGCCACGACGATGACCTCGAGGATGAGCGTGCCCGCCATGATGCCGCGGAACGCCTTCATCGGGTCTTTCTTCGGTGCCGGAACAGCAGCGGGTTCGCTCATGCCGGTTCCTTCCCGAACAACGCGCGGGCCTCACCGGCGGTGACGACGGAGCCGGTGACGATGACGCCGCCGCCGGACAGCTCGTCCTCGGTGAGGTGGATGGCCTCGTCGATGGCGTCGACCAGGCGGGGGCGGACCTCGAAGCGGTCCTCGCCGAAGATGCCGACGGCGAGGCCGGCCAGCACGTCCGGGTCCATGGCGCGCGGGGACGAGTTGGTGGTGATCACCAGCTCGGACACGACCGGTTCCAGGGCCGACAGGATGCCCTCGGCGTCCTTGTCGGACATCACGGCGACCACGGCCACCAGCTTGCGGAAGCCGAACTCGGTCTCCAGCGCCTTGGCCAGCGCGGCGGCGCCGTGCGGGTTGTGGGCGGCGTCGACGAAGACGTTCGGGGCGGAGCGGACGCGTTCCAGGCGGCCCGGCGAGATCACCGACGCGAAGCCCTCGCGGATCGCCTCGACGTCGAGCTGCCGGTCGGCGCCGGCGCCGAAGAACGCCTCCACCGCGGCCAGCGCCAGCGCGGCGTTGGCCGCCTGGTGCTCGCCGTGCAGCGGCAGGAAGATGTCCTCGTACACGCCGCCGAGTCCCTGCAGCGTCACGAGCTGGCCGCCGACGGCGACCGAGCGGGAGACGACGCCGAACTCGCTGCCGAAGCGCGCGACCATGGCGTCGACCTCGGCCACGCGTTCCAGGACCACCCGCATCGCCTCCGGCGACTGCTCGCCGACCACGGCCACGGAGCCGGGCTTGATGATCCCGGCCTTCTCCGCGGCGATGTCCTCGACGCGGGTGCCCAGGTACTCGGTGTGGTCGATGGAGATCGGCGTGAGCACGGCGATGCGCGCGTCGGCGATGGAGGTCGCGTCCCACGTGCCGCCCATGCCGACCTCGACGACGGCCACGTCGACCGGGGCGTCGGCGAAGGCGGCGTAGGCCATGCCGGTGAGCACCTCGAACTTGCTCATCCGGATCTCGGACCGCGTGTCGACCATCGCGACGTACGGCTCGATGTCGCGGAAGACCTCGACGTAGCGCTCGGGGCTGATCGGCTGGTTGTCGAGGCTGATCCGCTCCGTGGCCAGCTGCAGGTGCGGGCTGGTGTAGCGGCCGGTGCGCAGGCCGATGCGCGTGAAGAGCGCATCGACCATGCGCGACGTCGACGTCTTGCCGTTCGTGCCGGTGAGCTGCACGACCGGGTAGCTCGTCTGGGGGTCGCCCAGCACGTGCGCCAGCGCCTTGATCCGGTCCAGCGACGGCTCGAGCTTGGTCTCGGGCCAGCGCTGGTTGAGCTCGTTCTCGACGTCGAGGAACTCGTCGAGGCTGGTGTCCATCGGTCTACTTCTCCGGCAGCGCGGCCAGGCGCTCGTTGATGCGGGTGATGTCGGCCTCGGCGGTGGCCTTGCGCTCCTCGATCTTGGCGACGACGTCGGCCGGCGCCTTGGCGAGGAAGCCCGCGTTGCCGAGCTTGCCCGAGGTCTGGGCGAGCTCCTTCTGCGCTGCCGCGAGGTCCTTCTCGAGGCGTTTGCGCTCGGCCACGACGTCGATCGCGCCGGACAGGTCCAGCTCGACCTTCACCGCGCCCTTGGGCAGACCGACCTCCAGCGTGGCGGAGACGGTGAAGTCCTCGCCCGGTTCGGTCAGGCGGGTCATCGACCGCACCGACGGCACCTGGTCGGTCAGGCCGACGCAGCACGCGCCGCGGACCTTGCCCGCGACCTTCTGACCGGGCTTGAGGCCCTGCTCGGAACGGAACCGGCGGATCTCGGTGGCCAGCTTCTTGAGGCCCTCGACCTGCGCCAGCGCGTCGGCGTCGCGCTCGGCACCGGAGGCCTGCGGCCACGCGGCGACGACGAGCGACTCCTCGCCGGTCAGCGTGGTCCACAGCGTCTCGGTGATGAACGGGATCGCCGGGTGCAGCAGGCGCAGCAGGGTGTCGAGGACGTGGCCCAGCACCGACTGCGTGGCCTCGACGCGGCCCTCGGCGATCTGGACCTTCGCGATCTCCAGGTACCAGTCGCAGAACTCGTCCCAGGTGAAGCTGTACAGCGCCTCGCAGGCACGGGAGAACTGGAACGCCTCGAAGTTCGTGTCCACACTGGACACCAGCGCGTCGAGCTCGTCGAGGATCCAGCGGTCGGCCGCCGTCAGCTCGTCGCGGACCGGCAGCGGACGGGCCACCGTCGCACCGTTGGCCAGCGCGAACCTGGTGGCGTTCCACAGCTTCGTGGTGAAGTTGCGCGACCCGGCCGCCCACTCCTCGGCGACGGCCATGTCGGAGCCGGGGTTGGTGCCGCGCAGCAGCGTGAACCGGGTGGCGTCCGCGCCGTAGCGCTCCATCCAGTCCAGCGGGTCGATGCCGTTGCCCTTGGTCTTCGACATCTTCTTGCCGTACTGGTCGCGGATCAGGCCGTGCAGGAAGACGTGGTCGAACGGCTGCACGTCGTCCATCGCGTACAGGCCGAACATCATCATCCGGACGACCCAGAAGAACAGGATGTCGTAGCCGGTCGACAGGACCGAGGTCGGGTAGAACTTCTTGAGGTCCTCGGTGGACTCCGGCCAGCCCAGCGTGGAGAACGGCCACAGGCCGGAGGAGAACCAGGTGTCGAGGACGTCCTCGTCCTGGCGCCAGCCCTCACCGGTGGGCGCCTCGTCGTCCGGGCCGACGCACACGACCTCGCCGTTCGGGCCGTACCAGACCGGGATCCGGTGGCCCCACCACAGCTGCCGCGAGATGCACCAGTCGTGCAGGTTGTCGGTCCAGTCGAAGTACCGCTTGTTCAGCTCGGCCGGGTGGATCTTGGTGCGGCCGTCGCGGACGGCGGCGGACGCCTTGGCCGCGATGCCCTCGACCTTGACCCACCACTGCAGCGACAGGCGCGGCTCGATGACCGTGTCGCACCGCGAGCAGTGCCCGACGGCGTGGACGTACGGCCGCTTCTCCGCGACGATCCGGCCGTCCGCGCGCAACGCGGCGACGATCGCCGGACGCGCCTCGAACCGGTCGAGCCCCTCGAACGGGCCGTGCGCGGTGATGGTGGCGCGGCCGTCCATGATCGTGAGGTTCGGCAGGCCGTGGCGCTGGCCGATCTCGAAGTCGTTCGGGTCGTGCGCGGGCGTGACCTTGACCGCGCCGGTGCCGAACGCCGGGTCGACGTGCGTGTCGGCGACGATCGGGATGCGGCGGCCGGTCAGCGGCAGCTCGACCTCGGTGCCGATGAGGTGCCGGTAGCGCTCGTCGTCCGGGTGGACGGCGACCGCGGTGTCGCCGAGCATCGTCTCGGCGCGCGTGGTCGCGACGACGATCGACGCGTCACCGTCGCCGTAGCGGATCGAGACGAGCTCGCCCTCGTCGTCGCTGTGGTCGACCTCGACGTCCGACAGCGCCGTCTGGCAGCGCGGGCACCAGTTGATGATCCGCTCGGCCTGGTAGATCAGGCCGTCGTCGTACATCTTCTTGAAGATCGTCTGGACGGCGCGCGACAGCCCCTCGTCCATGGTGAAGCGCTCACGCGACCAGTCGATGCCGTCGCCGAGCCGCTTCATCTGGTCGAGGATCTTGCCGCCGTACTCCTGCTTCCACTCCCACACGCGCTCGACGAACTTCTCGCGCCCGAGGTCGTGCCGCGACAGGCCCTGCCCGGCCAGGTCGCGCTCGACGGCGTTCTGCGTGGCGATGCCGGCGTGGTCCATGCCCGGCAGCCACAGCACCTCGTAGCCCTGCATGCGGCGGCGCCTGGACAGCGCGTCCATCACGCTGTGGTTCATGGCGTGACCCATGTGCAGGCTGCCGGTGACGTTCGGCGGGGGCAGCACGATCGTGAACGGCGGCTTGTCGCTCTTGACGTCGGCGGTGAAGTAACCGCGGTCGACCCACCGCTGGTACAGCTCCGCCTCTACCTCCGCCGGAGTCCACGCGGCGGGGAGGTCGGGACGCTGGGTTGCGGTGTCGAGTTCAGTCACAGCTGACAAGTCTACGGAGCCGGGGGTATCGACTTGAAACGAGATACCTGATAACGGCCCGGCGACGATCCGGACCGAGCGGGTGGTACCGCTTCCCCCGGTGCTCGATGATGTGCGCCGATCACCTGGGGGGAACGTGCACAACGACATCGAGGACCATCCCGACCTGAGGGACGAGGCCTGGATCCGCGCCGCGAACAGACGCGCGCGGCAGGAGGTCCGCAGGCAGCGCAGACAGGCCCGCATGCGCAGGCACGGCGGCAAGGTCGTGTCCGCGGTCGCGCTCGTCGTGATCGCCGGCGTGCTGTTCGGCCTGTACCGGGCGGGGCAGTTCGGCGAGCTCTCGCTGCCCGAGCTGCCGGCCGCGCACAAGGCCGTCGACACCGCGCAACCGTTCGCGCGCACTCCCGCCGAGCACTGGGCGGACGGCGACAAGGGCATCGTCGCGCCGGACGACAACCCCGAGTACCTCCCGCTCTACGCGGCCGTGCGCAGGGCGCTCGTCGCGGCGCACCTCGACTCGAAGATGGTGGTCGAGCGCGACCGGGCGGCGTTGTTCGCGATGCTGGCGCCGGAGGTGCGGGAGCACTTCGAGCCGACGACGGACACCGTGCTGTGGACGCGGATCAAGGAGGGCACGAAGCTGCTGCCGGTGCCGGTCAAGGTGGACGGGCGGATGTGGCCCGGCCGTGACGCGGACGGCACGCTCATCGTGCACACCAGCTACCGGTTCGCCTACGCGTTCGACCCCGGCGACCGCGCGGACACGCTGTTCGAGCAGAACGACCTGCTCGCCATGGTCAGGGCCGACGCGGACTTCGCGCTCACCCCGGAGGGGCTCTGGGTCACGAAGGTCGACGGCTACCACTACATGATGGCCTGTCAGGCGTCCAAGGACGGCTACCTGGCGCCGGCCTTCACCGAGAAGCGCCGGCAGGACGAGGAGGGCAGCGAACGCGGGCCGGACGAGTGGTTCGCTTCGAACGCGCCCATCCCGACCACGAGCGGCTGCCACTGATCACTCGTTCAGAGGTGCCGGGCGGCCGTGACGGCGATCACAATTGACCGTCACGGACCGTTCAACCCCTTGGGGCCCGTGATGGCGACGCCGCCGCGTTCTTCGGGGGCGCTGGCGGCGCCGACGTCCATCGGCGAAGAATGCGGGTATGAGCAGCAAGCCCCCGCAGCACGACGTCGACGAGTCCGAGCTCGAAGTCTCCACGCCCAAGACCTGGGCCGCGGGCGTGCCCGGTGTGCTCGTCTCGCTCGACCGCGCGGTCGAGCAGATGGGTGTGACCAGGACCGTCAAGACGTTGCGCCTGCTCAACCAGCGTGAAGGGTTCGACTGTCCCGGTTGCGCGTGGCCGGAGCCGCAGGGCCACCGCAAGATGGCGGAGTTCTGCGAGAACGGCGCGAAGGCCGTGGCCGAGGAGGCCACCAAGCGCCGCATCGGGCCGGAGTTCTTCGCCGAGCACCCCATCTCCAGCCTGCGGACGAAGACCGACTACTGGCTCGGCCAGCAGGGCCGGATCACCGAGCCGATGGTCCTGCGTCCCGGCGCGACCCACTACACGCCGATCGGCTGGGACGCCGCGTTCACGCTCATCGCGCAGGAGCTGACCGCGCTGTCGTCGCCGGACGAGGCGATCTTCTACACCTCCGGCCGCACCAGCAACGAGGCCGCGTTCCTCTACCAGCTGCTGGTCCGCTCGTTCGGCACGAACAACCTGCCGGACTGCTCGAACATGTGCCACGAGTCGTCGGGCTCGGCGCTCAACGAGACCATCGGCATCGGCAAGGGCTCGGTGTCGATCAAGGACTTCGACCTCGCTGACCTGATCGTGGTCATCGGCCAGAACCCCGGCACGAACCACCCGCGCATGCTCAGCGCGCTGGAGGACGCCAAGAAGAACGGCGCGAAGATCATCGCGATCAACCCGCTGCCGGAAGCCGGGCTGATGCGGTTCAAGAACCCGCAGAACGTCGCGGGCGTCGTCGGCCGCGGCACCGCGCTGTGCGACGAGTTCGTGCAGATCAAGGTCGGCGGCGACCAGGCGCTGTTCCAGGCGGTCGGGCACCTGCTGCTGCGGTGGGACAAGCTCGACAGGACCTTCATCGAGGCCAAGACGCACGGGTTCGAGCAGTACGCGGCGAGCGTCCGCGAGCTCGACTGGGACCGCGTGCTCGCCGCGACCGGCCTGACCCGCGAGCAGATCACCCGCGTGGCCGGCATGTTCGTCGACTCGCAGCGCACGATCGCCTGCTGGGCCATGGGCCTGACGCAGCACAAGCACTCCGTGCCGACGATCCGCGAGATCACCAACGTGATGTTCCTGCGTGGCATGATCGGCAAGCCGGGTGCGGGCCTGTGCCCGGTGCGCGGCCACTCGAACGTGCAGGGCGACCGCACGATGGGCATCTACGAGAAGATGCCGGAGAAGTTCCTGCTGGCGCTGGAGAACGAGTTCGGCATCCCGGTGCCGCGCAAGCACGGTTTCGACACCGTCGACGCGATCAACGCCATGCGCCAGGGCCGCGGCAAGGTGTTCATCGCGATGGGCGGCAACTTCGTCAGCGCCACCCCGGACACCCCGGTGACCGAGAAGGCGCTGGAGCAGTGCTCGTTGACCGTGCACGTCTCCACGAAGCTCAACCGCTCGCACGTCGTGCACGGCCGCACGGCGCTGATCCTGCCCGCGCTGGGCCGCACCGAAAGCGACGTGCAGCACTCCGGCGAGCAGTTCGTGACGGTCGAGGACTCGATGTCGGTCGTGCACCGCTCACGGGGCCGCCTCAAGCCCGCCTCCGACCAGCTGCTGTCCGAGGTGTCGATCATCTGCCGGCTGGCGCGCGAGGTGCTCGGCCCCGCGCACCCCGTGGCGTGGGAGGACTTCGAGAAGGACTACGACGTCATCCGCGAGCACATCGCCCGCGTCGTGCCGGGGTGCACCGACTACAACACGCGCGTGCGCCAGCCCGACGGTTTCGTGCTGCCGCACCCGCCGCGCGACTCGCAGGAGTTCGCGACGGCGACCGGCAAGGCCAACTTCACGGCGAACGAGCTGACCGTGATCGAGGTGCCGGAGGGCCGGCTGCTGATGCAGACCCTGCGCAGCCACGACCAGTACAACACCACGATCTACGGCTTGGACGACCGCTACCGGGGCGTGAAGGACGGCCGGCGCGTGGTGTTCGTGAACCCGGACGACCTCAAGGCGCTCGGGCTCTCCGACGGGCAGCTGGTCGACATCGTGTCGGAGTGGAAGGACGACCCGACGGGCGTGGTCGAGCGCCGCGCCGAGTCGTTCCGGATCGTCTCGTACTCGACCGCGCGCGGGTGCGTGGCCACGTACTTCCCCGAGGCGAACCCGTTGGTGCCGCTGGACTCCAAGGCCGACATCTCCGGAACGCCGACCTCGAAGTCGGTGATCGTGCGCCTGGAGCCCGCTGCCTGATCAGGCGTGCCGGACCCGGACGGACGGCCGTAACCGGCGCCGTTCGGGTTCGGCCGCGACCTCGTCCTCGTTCTTCTTGACGAGCCGGCGCGCGGCGGCGTCGGCCTCGAACTCCTGCTGACGGAACTTCGCGAAAGCAAACGCGTGGTCGTGCGGGATCATGCGGGTTCTCCTTCGAGTCGGTTCGTTACTCGGGTGCGATCGTGTGGCTGAGGAAGAGCCGGAACGCGCGGGCGCCCTCGGGACGCAGCTCGGGGTTCAGCTTGCGCTCGCCGTACTTCTCGAAGACGGCCCGCAGCTCCTCGACGAGAGCGACGGCCTCTTCGGCGGTGACGAACTTGACAGTGCCCTCGGTGCCGATCGCCGGGCGCCAGTCCGCGGGCATCCGGTCGAACTGCCGCAGGCCCGACCGGATGCGGTCGAACTCCTGATCCAGGTAGGCCATCGACGCCGCCTCGGCCGCGAGCGCCGCCTCACCCTCCAGCCCCTCGGTCGAGATGGACTGGCGCTTCGAGATGATCTTCCAGGGCTTCTGCCTGCCCGGCCCCTCGACCTCCTCGACGAAGCCGTACTTGGCCAGCATGTTCAGGTGGTACGAGCAGCTCGCGACGCTCTCGCCGAGCGCCGCGGAGCACTGGGTCGCGGTCTGCGGCCCCTGCTCGGTGAGCAGTTGCAGCACCTTCCAGCGGAACGGGTGCGAGAGCGCCCGCAGCGCTTTGGGGTCGGTGAGAGCTCCGTCGGTCATGACCCGACGGTACGCGTATCAAGGACCCTTTAGCAACGTTCCTTGATATAGAAGTCTTGAGATAGGTCGGCTACCAGTCGGGCGAGTTCCGTGCCACGGCCGTGACCAGCGGCAACGACTCGATGACCGGCACCCGCAGCAGCTCGGCGGGTGCGTCGGGGTCGCGCACCGGCTCCACCAGCTCGCGCAGCAACGCGCCCACGACGTCGTCCGCCGTCGAGTCGATCTCCGGGGCCAGGTCCCGCAGCTGGGCGGCGGCCTCGTTCAGCACGCGCGGGCGCAGGGGTTCTTCGAGCATCAGCGCCGCCAGCCGCAGCACCCGCCGGCACGTGCGCAACCGCAGGCTGCGCGACGCCGACTCCGGGCCACCGGCCAGGCCGAGCCGGCCGCGGGTGCGGTCGATCCACGGCTCGATCGTCTCCCGGCGCCAGATCGGGCCGGACGCGAGCTCGGCGTCCGGCTCGGGGATGCCGTGCGAACGACGCTTGCGCCACACCGTGACGAGCTGCCGGCTCAGTCCCATGGTGTCGGCGATCTCCGCGATCCCGTAGAAGTCCCCCACGACACCAGTGTAACCAGAGATGACGCCTCACGTCATCGAAAATGTCTCACAGGCGTTCCAGCACGGCCCGCGCCGCGTTGTGGCCGCCGATCCCGCTGACCCCGCCGCCACGCCGGGAGCCCGCGCCGCACACGAAGACGTTGCCGACGTCGGTCTCCACGCCCCAGCGGCCGACCTCGTCGTCGTTCTCGGCGAACGGCCAGTCGAGCTCGCCGTGGAAGATGTTGCCACCCGGCAGTCCGAGCTCCTCCTCCAGGTCCAGCGGCGTGCGGGCCTCGATGCACGGCTTGCCGTCGGCGTCGACGGCCAGGCAGTCCTGGACCGGCTCGACCAGGTGGGCGTTGAGCTGGTCGAGGTACCGCGCGACGAGCCGGTCGCGCAGCTCGTCGTTGCGCCCCTCGAACAACGACGCCGGCAGGTGCAGGCCGAACAGCGTCAGCGTCTCGTGCCCGGCCAGCGACGGGCCGAGGATCGACGGGTCGGTCAGCGAGTGGCAGTACATCTCGCCGGGCAGCACCGACGGCACCTCGCCCGCTGCGCTCTCCAGGTACGCGGTCTCCAGCTGGTCGTAGGACTCGTCGAGGTGGAACGTGCCGGCGAACGCGAGCCGTGCGTCCACACCGGACCTCAGCTCCGGCAGCCGCCGCAGCAACATGTTGATCTTCAGCTGGCAGCCGGGTTCGTCGTGGACCTCCTTGCCCTGCAACCGTCCCAGCACCGACGGGGCCACGTTGGACAGCACGAACCGGGCGTCGACCGCGCCGTCGCTGTGCTCGACGCGGGCCGTCGTGCCGTCCGACTCGACGGACGTGACCTCGACGCCGGTGAGGATCTTCGCCCCGGCCTCGCGCGCGGCCCGTTCGAGCTCGGCGGTGACCGCTCCCATGCCCCCGACCGGCACCTTCCACTCCCCCGTGCCGTTGCCGACCACGTGGTAGAGGAAGCACTTGTTGGCACGCAACGAGTGCAGCGACGAGTGCGTGCCGATCAACGCGTCGGTCGCGACGACACCGCGCACCAGGTTGTTGCCGAACAGCTCCTGCAACGTCGCGCCGATCGGCCGTTCGAAGACCTGCTCCCACACCCGGCCGCGCGCCACCGCGTCGACGTGCACGCGCAGGTGCTCACGGGAGACCAGCGGCTCCAGCAACGTCGGCGCGAGCGCGCGGGCCATGAGCTCGAGGTCGGCGTACCAGCGCTGCCAGCGCTCCCAGTCGTCGAGGTCACCGCACACGGCGCGGAACGACTGGACCGTCGCCTCCCCCGGCGAGCGTTCGACCAGCAGCCCGGTCCCGCCGTCGGGCGTGTAGGAGGACGCGGCCCGCGACTTCAGCGCCAGGTTCAGCCCGAGGTCCTTCACGATCCGGTCGGGCAGCAGGCTGACCAGGTAGGAGAACCGCGACAGCCGGGCGTCGACACCGGCCCACGGTGACGCGCTCACCGCCGCGCCGCCGACGTGCGGGAGCTTCTCCAGCATCGTCACCGACCGGCCGGCCCCCGCCAGGTATGCGGCGGCGACCAGCCCGTTGTGGCCGCCTCCCACGATCACGACGTCGTCCATGCCCCGAGTTCCCTCCCACGTAGCCTGGTCGTGGGGAACTTAGCGGTCCGAAGGAGATGTGCACATGGGCCGAGTGACGGTGCGCCGGGCGGTCGAGCGGGTGTCGCCGGACGGGCGGCGGCGACGGGTCGACGCGCTGGCCGCCGAGGAGCCGCTGGAGCTGCGCGTCAACGGGCGGGCGCTGGCCGTCACGATGCGCACGCCCGGCCAGGACGTCGAGCTCGCGCACGGCTTCCTGCTCAGCGAGGGCGTGATCGGGTCGGCGCGGGACGTGTCGGTGGCGCGGTTCTGCGAGGGCACCGGGCCGGACGGCATGAACACCTACAACGTGCTCGACGTCGCGCTGGCCGACGGTGTGCCCGAGCCGGACACCGGCGTGGAGCGCAACTTCTACACCACGTCGTCGTGCGGGGTGTGCGGGAAGGCCGCGCTGGACGCGGTGAAGCTCAAGACGCGCTTCTCCCCCGCCGCCGACCCGGTGCGGGTCACCCCGGAGGCGCTGACGGCGTTCCCGGACGCGTTGCGGACCCGCCAGAAGGTCTTCTCCGCCACCGGCGGGCTGCACGCGGCCGGACTCTTCCGCGACGGCGAGCTGCTGGTCGTGCGCGAGGACGTGGGCCGGCACAACGCCGTGGACAAGGTGCTGGGCTGGGCGGTGCTCCAAGACCTGGTGCCGTTGACCGGGTCGGTGCTGATGGTGTCCGGGCGGGCGTCGTTCGAGCTGGTGCAGAAGGCCGCGATGGCCGGGATCGCGGTGCTCGCCGCGGTGTCGGCGCCGTCGTCGCTCGCGGTGGAGCTGGCGCAGGAGCAGGGCATGACGCTCGTCGGGTTCCTGCGCGGCGACTCGATGAACGTCTACACCGGCGGGGAGCGGGTCGTTGAGGCCGCTTGACGGTGTCGTCGTGGTGAGCCTGGAGCAGGCCGTCGCCGTGCCGTACGCCACCCGGCTGCTGGCCGACCTGGGCGCCAGGGTGATCAAGATCGAGCGGCCGGGCAGCGGTGACTTCGCGCGGCACTACGACTCGTCGTGCGGGGAGGTGTCGTCGTACTTCGCGTGGACGAACGCCGGCAAGGAGTCGGTGTCGCTCGACGTCTTCCACCCGGCCGGCCGCGAGGTGCTGACCAGGCTCGTGGACCGCGCGGACGTGGTGCTGTGCAACCTGTCGCCGCGGGTGTGGCAGCGGCTGGCGCTGGAGCTGCCGGAGTCGCTGGTCGTGGCCGAGCTGTCCGGCTACGGCTGGGACGGCCCGTACGCCGGCCGCAAGGCGTTCGACGCGCTGGTGCAGTCCGAGGCGGGCCTGGTCTCGCTGACCGGTGAGGGTGACGTGATGGCCCGCGCCGGGATCTCCGTGGCGGACATCGCCGCCGGGGTGCAGCTGCACGCGGCGGTGCTGGCGGCGTTGCTGCGCAAGGCGCGGACCGGCGAGGGCGCACGGCTGCGGCTGTCGTTGTTCGACGCGCTCGCCGAGTGGATGCACCAGCCGATGCTCTACGCCGTCGGCACTGGTGCGGCCGCCCCGCGTTCGGGCGCGCACCACCCGAGCATCGCGCCGTACGGCCCGGTGGCGTGCGCGGACGGCGCGGTGCACCTGGCCGTGCAGAACGACGGCCAGTGGCAGCGGCTGTGCGCACTGGCCGGGCTCGCGCCCGAGGAGAGGTTCGCCACAGTCAGCTCCCGCGTGCAGCACCGCGACGAGCTCCACGCACTGCTCGAACGGGCGTTCTCGGGCCTGACCACCACCGCGCTGCTGACCGCCCTGGACGAGGCCGACGTACCGGCCGCGCTGACCCGCTCGATCACCGAGCTGCCCGCTCATCCGCAGCTCAGCGGGTGGGTGGACGTGCCGGTGCCCGGTGGGTCGGTGCGCATGCTGCCGCCGCCGGTGCACGGCTGGGAGTGGTCACCGGGTGCGGTACCGGCCCTCGGCGAGCACAATGATCATGTGTTGCGCTGGCTGGGTTTTTCCGACGCGGAACTGACCTCGTTACGCGCACGTTCCGTGTTCTAGGAAACGAGGACCGGGACCCGCGCGATGAGGTGGGCATGGGGGAACCGAGGTACAGGAGCCGCGCACTGCTCGCGGCCGTCGGCGTGGTCGTCGCGACCGCGGCCGGCACCGCCGTGTACACCTCGGCCCACCGCACCACCGAGCACCAGATCGCCACCGCCGACCGCGTGGCCGCCACGTCCGGCGCCAAGCCGACCGTCCGCTTCGAACGCGTCTACTCGGCCGCCCGCCACCGCGAGGTCACGCTGGCGTTCTTCACCCCGACCGGCGCCGCCCCGCGCGGGCTGCCCATGTCGATCCTGCTGCACGGCCTGCACGGCAGCGCCCGTGACGCCGCGGTCGGCGACATCGCCGGCGTGCTGGCCAACGCCGTGGCCAGGGGCTCGGTGCCCGCGTTCGGCTTCGTCGCGGTCGACGGCGGCGACAACTACTGGCACGAGAACGTCCCCGGCGACGACCCGATGAAGATGCTGCTCGACGAGGTCCCCGGCTGGCTGCGCGACCGCGGCTACGGCGACCCGTTCGCGGTCACCGGCGTCTCGATGGGCGGCTTCGGCGCGCTCGTGTACGCCCGCCGCAGGGCCGAGCGCGGCGACCCGGTCAGCGCGACCGCCGCGATCTCCCCCGGCCTGATCACGTCGTGGCCGGAGATGGCCAAGCGCAAGGCGTTCAAGAACGAGCCCGAGTGGGCCGCGCTGGACCCGTTGCGGCACCCGCGCGCGACCGGTCCGACCGCGCTGGGCGTGTGGGTCGGCGACCGCGACCGGTTCGTGGTGGGCACGCGGCAGTTCATCCGCGACGAGCGGCCCGAGGTGGGCGTGGTGAAGCCCGGCGGGCACGACGACAGCTTCTACCGCAAGATCACGCCGGACGTGATCCGGTTCCTGGCCAAGTACGCCAAGAAGGCCGTCTAGCGGCTCTACAGGGCGTCTGCACGCCCGCGAGCGGTCTCAGGTGGCCGGGTGCTAGCGCGGTGAGAGCGGGACCGTCTTCGAGCGGACCCACTTGAGGGCAGCGGGCCATTCGCCATAGCCGGAGTCGACGTTGAGGTGACCGGCGCCCGGCACGACGTCGACCTCGATGCGCAGCGACTCGGCGAGCTGCCTGCCGACCTCGATCGGCAGGTACGGGTCGCCCTCGCCCAGCACCAGGCGCGTGTCGGTGGCCGCACGCCGCAGGCCCGCCGGGTCGAGCGGGGCCGGGAAGAACGTCTTGATGGCCGGCTCCGGGTAGTCCGGTGCGGGCGGCGCGACCAGCAGCACGCGGTCGACGTGCCGGATGCCTTCGCGTGCGGCGTGGTGCAGCCACAGGTAGCAGCCGAGCGAGTGGGCGAGCACGACCCGTTCGCGGTCGGCCGGTGCGGCTTCGAGGTGGGTGTCGAGCTCGCGCAGCCACGTGGTCAGGTCGGGCTGGTCCGGGTCGCTGAAGTGCGGCATGTCGACCATGCCGCCGTGCTCGGCGACCGTGCGGGCGAGCCGGCTCTGCCAGTGGTCGGGGCCCGAGCCGGTCCAGCCGTGGATCAGGAGCACGTGAGGCAGCGACATGGCACCACCCTAGTGGTCCCGTGTCCTGCCGCCGGAACGACGAAGGGCGCCTGGGGTGACCCAGACGCCCTTCGCGAAATACAAGCCCCTACGCCGACTTCTCACGCCTTTCCCGGCGCGAGGGCTGCCGGGCCACGATGGTCGGGTTCACGTTCTCCTTCACCGTCTGCTCGGTGATGACGACCTTGGCGACGTCCGTGCGGCTCGGGATGTCGTACATCACCGGGAGCAGGACCTCTTCCATGATCGCGCGCAGACCACGAGCACCGGTACCGCGCAGGATGGCCTGGTCGGCCACCGCCTCCAGCGCGGTCTTGGTGAACTCGAGCTCGACGCCGTCCATCTCGAAGAGCTTCTGGTACTGCTTCACCAGAGCGTTCTTCGGCTCGGTGAGGATCATCACCAGCGACGGCTTGTCGAGGTTCGTGACGGAGGCGACCATCGGCAGACGCCCGATGAACTCGGGGATCAGACCGAACTTGATCAGGTCCTCCGGCATGGAGTCGGCGAAGTAGTCCGCCGCGTCCACCTCGGCCTTGGACCGGACCTCGGCACCGAAGCCCAGGCCGCGCTTGCCGACCCGGTCCTGGATGATCTTCTCCAGGCCCGCGAAGGCACCGGCCACGATGAACAGCACGTTCGTCGTGTCGATCTGGATGAACTCCTGGTGCGGGTGCTTGCGGCCGCCCTGCGGTGGCACCGATGCGGTGGTGCCTTCCAGGATCTTCAGCAGCGCCTGCTGCACACCCTCGCCGGAGACGTCGCGCGTGATCGACGGGTTTTCACTCTTTCGAGCGATCTTGTCGACCTCGTCGATGTAGATGATGCCCGTTTCGGCCCGCTTGACGTCGTAGTCGGCGGCCTGGATGAGCTTCAACAGGATGTTCTCGACGTCCTCACCGACGTACCCGGCCTCCGTCAGCGCGGTCGCGTCGGCGATGGCGAACGGCACGTTCAGCATCTTCGCGAGCGTCTGCGCGAGGTAGGTCTTGCCGCAGCCCGTCGGGCCGAGCATCAGGATGTTCGACTTGGCCAGCTCGACGCCGTCGTCACGACCCTCGCGCCCGCGGTCGCCCGCCTGGATGCGCTTGTAGTGGTTGTAGACAGCGACCGAGAGGGTGCGCTTCGCGTCGGACTGGCCGATGACGTACTGGTCGAGGAACTCGTGGATCTCGGCGGGCTTCGGCAGCTCGTCGAGCTTCACGTCGCCGGCTTCGGCCAGCTCCTCCTCGATGATCTCGTTGCAGAGATCGATGCACTCATCGCAGATGTAGACGCCGGGGCCGGCGATGAGTTTCTTCACCTGCTTTTGGCTCTTTCCGCAGAAAGAGCACTTCAGCAAGTCGCCGCCGTCACCGATACGCGCCATGACCGCTGACCTATGTCCCCTCCGGCGCACACCTGCTGTAGTGCGCCTGCTGACTTGCTGTGGCAGTCCCACTGGCTGTGGGTGCTTCGCCCGTTCTCCTGACGGTACCTGGCCTACCCCGTTTCAGGGGAGGACCAGCGTCCCCCCGACGCCCCGATCAGGCCAGTTAACCGGTCACATCGGCGTGTCGGGCAGGCGGCGGCCCCGAGGACTGGGTTCCCAGTCCTCGGGACACCGACGCCTCTAGGACTTCGCGGAGAGCTTGCGGTAGGGCAGCACGGAGTCGACGATGCCGTACTCCTTGGCCTCGTCGGCCGTGAGGATGCGGTCGCGCTCGATGCTCTCGCGAACCTCCTCCGCCGTCCGGTTCGTGTGCCGCGCGAGGGTGGACTCCATCAGGCGGCGCACGCGCTGGATCTCGTTCGACTGGATCTCCAGGTCGGAAACCTGACCGTACGCGCCCTCCATCGAAGGCTGGTGGATCAGGATTCGCGCGTTCGGCAGCGCGTGGCGCTTGCCGGGCGTGCCGGCGGCCAGCAGCACCGCAGCGGCCGAGGCGGCCTGGCCGAGGCAGTACGTCTGGATGTCCGGGCGGACGAACTGCATGGTGTCGTAGATGGCCATCAGCGAGGTGAACGAGCCACCCGGCGAGTTGATGTACATCAGGATGTCGCGGTCCGGGTCCTCGGACTCGAGCACCAGCAGTTGCGCCATCACGTCGTTGGCCGAGGCGTCGTCAACCTGCACGCCGAGGAAGATGATGCGCTCCTCGAACAGCTTGTTGTACGGGTTCGACTCCTTCATGCCGTAGCTGGTGCGCTCGACGAACGACGGCAGCACGTACCGCGACTGAGGCATGTGGAACTGGCTCACTTGGGTCTCCTACTGACGTCAGTTGTTCGAGTCGCCGACGGGCTGCGACCGGGTGACGACCTTGTCGACGAAGCCGTACTCCAGCGCTTCCTGCGCGGTGAACCAGCGGTCGCGGTCGGAGTCGGCGATGATCCGCTCGACCGGCTGGCCGGTGTGCTCGGCGATCAGCTCGGCCATCTCGCGCTTGGTGCGCGTCAGCATGTCCGCCTGGATCGCGATGTCCGCGGCCGTACCGCCGACACCCGCCGACGGCTGGTGCATCAGGATCCGCGCGTGCGGGAGCGCCTGACGCTTGCCGCGAGCGCCCGCGGAGAGCAGGAACTGCCCCATCGAGGCAGCGAGACCCATGGCGACCGTGGCCACGTCCGGCTCGATGAGCTGCATCGTGTCGTAGATGGCCATGCCCGCCGTGACGGAGCCACCCGGCGAGTTGATGTAGAGGGTGATGTCCTTCTCGGGGTCCTCAGCGGCGAGGAGCAGCAGCTGAGCGGTGATCTGGTTGGCGATGCCCTCTTCGACCTGCGATCCCAGGACGATGATCCGCTCGCGGAGCAGCCGCTCGTACACCGAGTCGTTCAGGTTCATCCCGGCGGTGGCCGACCGCATCTCGGGGGTCGGGAAGGAGTGCTGCGTCACGTCTGCCTGCCTAACTCCAGGTGGAACGAAATCTGGATGCCAAAACTCTCTGCGATCGACCTTAACGAAGGCGGGCGGCGTCAGATGCCCGACACCGCCCGCGTTCGCTATCAGCTGTATTTCCGGCGCTCGCCCGCTCGCGGGAAGGGCGAGCGCGTCGGTCTGCCGGCTACTGCGCGTCCTCTTCGGACTTCGTCTCGCCGAACAGCTCGTCGAGGTCGAGCTTCTCGCCGGCCGTGTCGCTGACCTCGGCCTGGCGCACGACGCTCGCGAGCGCCTTGCCGCGGCGGACGTCGGCGAAGATCGCGCCGAGCTGGCCGGACTGCTGCGCGCGCTTGACGTACTCGTCGGGGCTGATGCCGAAGCGCTGGGCCTGGTAGATGATCCGCTCGGTCAGCTCGCCGTCGGACACCGTGACCTGCTCGGCGTCGGCGATCGAGTCGAGCACCAGCTGCGTCTTGACGGCCTGCTCGGCCGCCTTGCGCAGCTCGGCGTCGAACTCCTCCTCCGACTGGCCCTGCTCCTCCAGCCACGCGGCGAACTTGGCGTCGTCGTGGTCGAAGGCGTGCACGGCGTCGTGCTTGCGGGCGTCGATCTCGCCCTGGACGATGCCCTCGGGCAGCGGGACCTCGGTGGTCTCCAGCAGCGCCTCGAGGACCTTGTCGCGGGCCTGGACGCCCTGCTGCATCTTCTTGACGCGGCCCAGGCGGGTGCGCAGGTCGTCCTTGAGCTCGTCGAGGGTGTCGAACTCGCTCGCGAGCTGCGCGAACTCGTCGTCGAGCTCGGGGAGCTGGCGCTCCTTCACCGTGTTGAGCACGACGGTGACCTCGGCCTCGCTGCCCTCGTGCGCACCGGCGACCAGGGTGGTGGTGAAGGTCTTGGTCTCGCCCTCGGAGGCACCCACGAGCGCCTCGTCGATGCCCTCGACGAGCTGGCCGGAGCCGATCTCGTAGGACAGGCCGCTGGTGCGGGCCTCCTCGACCTCTTCGCCGTCGACCGTGGCGGACAGGTCGACGATCACGAAGTCGCCGGTCTGCGCGGGACGGCTGACACCGGTGAGCGTGCCGAAGCGGGCGCGGAGCTCGTCCAGCTGCGTGGTCACGTCCTCGTCGGTGACCTCCTGCTCGTCCACGGTCACCGCGAGCTCGCCGAACGCGGGCACGGTGATCTCGGGACGGACGTCGACCTCGGCGGTGAACTCGAGCGTCTCGCCGTCCTCGATCTTGGTGACCTCGAAGTCGGGACGACCCAGCGTGCGCACCTCACCGGCGTTGACCGCCTCCAGGTACTTCGCCGGGATGGCCTCCTGGATGACCTCGTCCAGGACCGGAGCGCGGCCGATGCGGCTCTCCAGCACCTTGGCGGGGGCCTTGCCCGGACGGAAACCGGGGATGCGGACCTGCTTCGCGAGCTTCCGGTACGCCTGGTCGAAGTTCGACTTGAGCTCGTCGAACGGCACCTCGACGTTGATCCGGACCCTCGTCGGGCTCAGGTGCTCGACGGTGCTCTTCAACGTGGACTCCTCGATACGAACAAGAACGTGCAGACAGCCGGTACCGCCACTCGTGGCTCCCGGATTCCCAGCGAGTCTAGGCGAGCCCTGCCGTGTGACCGCCGCCACCCCGGTTCGCGGGCACCCGCGACGTTCCGACCGCCTCACCCAGGCCGCGCGCGACCGCCGTCGCTCCCCTCCGGCCTGCGCACATGCAGCAGGCGCCTCCGAGTCCTCCCGGACGCCGCCGCACACGTCCGCCAAGCCACTGCTCTGTTTCGCCTGGCGAACTACTTCACAGAAGAGAGTCGTTCAACTACAGGCCGTTCCAACGCCCTCTCCGAATTCACTCTTTCGGCCCCCTCACCCTTTCGAGACCGATCAAGATGACTCCATAAGCACTAATCGTCGCGCCAGTTGCGACAGGTAGCGTTGCGACCCTCGCAGCATCCGTAACAGGACCACGGGAACGAGCGAGAAAAAGTCGTCGCACCGTTTTAATCCGAGGATCCGCCTGATGGAGACACGCCAGCTTCTCGCGTTCACTACCGTGGTTCAGACAGGGAGCTTCACCAAGGCCGCAGCCACGCTCAACTGCTCGCAGCCGACCATCACCACCCGCATCAAGGCCCTTGAAGAGGCACTCGGTGTCGTGCTATTCCGACGCCTGCCCCGGGGTATCCAGATGACCTCCGCAGGCGTGGAACTGCTCCCGTTCGCGCGTAACATCATCAACCTCACCGAAAAGGCCCGAAAAGCCATAACGATGAACGGCGAGCCGCACGGCAAACTGGTCATCGGTTCCGCACAGAGTTTGACCGACTACCGTCTGTTACCGCTCATCGAATACATGTGCTGGCGCTACCCGAGCGTGCAACTCTCGCTCCACTCGCGCAACGCGCTGAACAACCTGAACTCGGTCCGCGACGGCCAGTTGGACTGCGCCTTCTTCATCGGCGCGATCGAACCGCGCGAGGGCCTCGAAACGACCGTCCTGTGCCCCGAGCCCCTGGCGATGGTCGCCGGCCCGAACCACATGCTGACCCAGCGCCAGTCCCTGACCGAGGACGACATCACCGGCAGCACCCTGATCCGAGCCGAGAACGGCGCCTCCTACCACGACCTCTTCGAAGCCACCCTGGCCTTCGACGAGACCCGCGCCCCGGTCCTGGAACTGGACTCGATCGACGCCGCCAAACGCGCCGTCTCCTCCGGCCTCGGCATCGCCCTGATGCCCGAGGTCACCGTCGCCGCAGAACTGGCCGACGGCAGGTTGGTCCGCTTGCCCTGGTCCCCGAACTTCCGCGTCTACACCCAGTTCGGCTGGCGCCAGGACAACTCGACGAACCCGGCGGTGACCGCACTCGTGTCGGCGGCGGCCCAGGTGGTCAGCGACCAGGTGGCGTCGCTGACGTAGGCGCTCCTTTGTTCTGGGCTGCTCTGACCTGGGCGTGCTCACTCGACCGGGTGAATGATGTCCGGATGTCGGCCGGGGGCCGTCTATCAGGTATGTCTCGAACACATGGTCATCCGCGCCCGCACATGAGGAAACGCGGGAAGGGTGGCGCAAGCCTTGTCGGCGGCTCGGCCTCCGATGGCCCGCCTGCTGGGGTGTTTGGGGTTCGCCGGTCGAGCCGGGATGTTGACGGTGGGACGCGCCGGACGGGATGCGCTGGACGGGACGCGCGGGACGGGACGCATGCCGGGCTGGAAGGCGAGGCATGCCGGTGGTGACGCGTGCTGAGCCGGAGGGCTCGGCCCGGTCAAAACGAGGCCGGGCTGAGGCGAGGGCTGGTCAAGGCGAGACCGGGCCGAGGCGAGGGCTGGGCCGAGGCGAGGCCTGCCCGAGGTGAGGCACGGTCAAAGCGAGGCGAAGGCAGGTCGCGGTGAAGCGTGATCAGCGAGGCCTGGCCGAAGCGGGGCCTGCCTGAGGTGAGCCCGGCCAAAGCGCGCCGGACTGGACGGCGGAGCCGAAGGTGTCCGGGCTGGCACCGAAAGCGAGCCAAGCCGGACCCGATGGCAAACGCGAGCCACGCCGGACCCGACGCCGAAGGCGGGGCGCGCCAAGCCCGACGCCGAAGGCGGGGCGCGCCAAGCCCGACGCCGAAGGCGAGCCCCGCATCAAGCCCGACGCCGAAGGCGAGGCGTGTCGAGCTCTGCCACGCGGGCTTGGGCGGTGGTGGCTTCCCCGTCTAGCGCTCCGACCGTCTGCCGGGCCTGGGAGGGGATGTCAACCGGGCACGCTTTTTCGCCCGGTTGACATCCCCTCCCAGGTCTGGCTCGCTCTGTGAGAGCTAGGCGGGGCAGCCACCACCGCAACGCAACCACCCACACAACCGCAAGCCGCCCAACACAAACAGGCGTGCCATCAACCCGCCCGCGGCGTTGGACCGGCTTCTTTGGGAGTGTCGGGGTCTGGGGCGGAGCCCCAGAAAGGAAGCACCCGCAACCTCCTACGAACTCCCCACCACCCCAGAACTCCCCCGCACCACCAACTCCGGCAACACGTCCTCCACATCCGTCGGCACCGCCCCACCGAGCACCGCCAGCAACGCCCGAGCCGCCCGTGCCCCGAACGCGAACGTGTCCCGCGACAACGCCGTCAACCGCCCGTGCTGGCACAACACCGAGTCGTCCCAAGCCACGATCGACAACCGCCCAGGCACCGGAACCCCCACCTCCGCGGCAACCGAGGCCCCCGCCACCGCCATCACGTCGTTGTCATAAACGATCGCGGTAGGCGGCTCCCCACCCGCCAGCAACGCCCGAGTAGCCGCAACCCCGGATTCCGCCGTGTAATCCCCATACACGACAACACCATCCACAACAGACTCGGCAAAGGCCGCATCCCGCCGCACCGTGTGCAACAACGACGGCAACCCGGCAACGCGGGCAATCCGCCGATGCCCCAACGACTTCAGATACGCCACCACCGAGGTCATCGCCGCGTAGTCATCCGCCCACACCGACGCCAGAGCTCCGTGGTGCCCGGCCCCGCCGACCACCACCGCCGGCATCCCGAGCGACGACATCAGCTCCACCCGCGGGTCCGACACCAGCAGGTCCACCAGGAACACCCCGTCGACCCGGTGTTCGGCGAACCACCGCTGATACAGCGCGATCTCCTCGTCCCGCGACGCGACCACCTGCAGCAGCAGCGCGCACGACATCTCCGACTGCATCCCGGCGATCAGCTGGAAGAAGAACGCCTCGTCCCCCAACGCGCGCGGTGGGCGCACCAGCACCAGACCGACCGCATCGGCCGAGGCGGAGGACAACGCGCGCGCCGTCGCCGACGGGCGGTAGCCCAGAGACGACGCCACGGCCAGCACGCGCGCGCGGGTTGTCTCGGACACTCCGGGGCGGCCGTTCAGGGCCAGTGACACGGCGCCCTTGGACACGCCTGCCGCGGCGGCGATGTCCTTGATGGTCGGCCTCTTCAACGCAACGCACCCTGTCCGGAACGAGACAACAAGACGGTCGGAGGCTAGCCGGAGATAAACCGGTTTAGCTAGGGTCCGCGAGCAAGGAGGTGGGTGTCAATGAAGAGGCGCACGTTCCTCGCCGGCCTGGCGGCGCTGCCCGTCGCGGGCTGCGGGCTGTCCGGCGGCACCGCGAGCAACAGCTCGGCGAACGGGCAGGTCACGGGCGAGATCACGTTTCAGACGTGGTCGTTGAAGCCGAAGTACACCGACTACGTCAACGGTGTCATCGACGCGTTCCAGAAGCAGCACCAGGGCACGACGGTGAAGTGGGTCGACCAGCCCGCGGACGGGTACCTGGCGAAGGTCATGGCCGACGCGAGCGCGGGCAGTCTGCCCGATGTGATCAACGTGCCGCCGGACCTCAGCTTCCCGCTGGCCAAGGCGGGGCAGCTGGTGGACCTCGACGAAGTGCTCAAGGACGCCAAGCCGGAGTACCTGGCCAACGCCTGGCAGGCGTTCGAGATCCCCGGCAAGGGCGGCTGCTACGGCTTCCCCTGGTACCTCAACACCGGGCCGGTCTTCTACAACAAGGCGCTGTTCACGCAGGCCGGCCTCGATCCGGACAAGCCGCCGACCAACTTCAAGGAGCTTGAGGAGCAGGCGCTCAAGCTCGCGCAGAAGAAGATCGCGATGCTCGGCCAGACCCCGAGCATCGCCGACTTCGGGCTGTACGGCGTGAAGGTGTTCGACAACGGCAAGTTCACCTTCAACGAGCCCAAGGGCGTCGAGTTCGTCGAGAGCTACAAGCGGATGTACGACGCGGGCGCGTTGATCCCCGAGGCGCTCACGCAGAACTACACCGGCGCCGGCACGAAGTTCATGGCGCAGCAGACGGCGCTCAACCCCGGCAGCGCGTACGACCTGGGCAAGTTGAAGACCGACGCGCCGAGCCTGTACGCGAACATCGGCATCACCAAGCCCATCACGAACACCGGCAGCGCCAACATGTTCCTGCACGGCGTCAGCGTGCCGAAGAGCAGTAAGAACCAGGCCACGGCGCTCGCGTTCGGGCGGTTCGTCACCAACGCCGAGAACCAGGTGAGGTTCGCGAAGCTCGCCTCGATCTTCCCGTCCACGTCGAAGGGCGGCGACGACCCGTACTTCACGACCGACGACGGCAGCGACGAGGCACGGGTGCGGGTCGCGGCCGCCAAGCAGCTCCAGACGGCCGTGAACTACACACCGGTGCAGTTCAGCGACCAGATGCGGGAGGCGCTGCTGCAGCAGCTGGCCGACGCCATGCTGGGCAAGAAGTCCGCGAAGCAGGCGCTGGACGACGCCGTGAACGAGTGCAACAGGCTGCTCAAGTGACCCACCGGCCCTACACGCCGTGGCTGTTCCTGGCTCCGGGACTGGCCGTCTGCCTGATGTTCACGATCTTCCCGTTCGTGAACATGATCGTGCTCGCGTTCACCGACGCGAGCGCGCTGGGTGGCGGCCGGTTCACCGGCGTGGACAACTTCGTGCGAATGGCGCACGACCCGAAGTTCTGGGTGGCCGCGCGCAACAGCCTCATCTACATGGCCGGTGTGGTGCCGCCGCTGGTGCTGCTGCCGCTGCTGGTCGCGATGCTGGCGCAGAAGGTCGTGCCGGGCATCGCGATCTTCCGCACGGCGTTCTTCACTCCGGTGATCGCGTCCGCGGTCGTGGTGGGGCTCATCTGGACGTGGCTGCTGGACAGCCGCGGCCTGGTGAACAACGTCGTGGAGGCGTTGGGCGGCACCAGGATCGGCTTCCTGACCGACTCCACGCTGCTGCTGGTCAGCTCGATGGTCGTCACGGTGTGGCGCGGCCTCGGCTACTACATGGTGATCTACCTGGCCGCGCTCGCGAACGTGCCGAAGGACCTGCACGAGGCCGCGATGGTCGACGGCGCGGGACCGCTGCGCCGCTTCTGGTCGGTCACGGTGCCCGCACTCAGGCCGACGATGGTGCTCGTCGCGGCGCTGAGCGCGGTCAACGGGTTCCGCGTGTTCTCCGAGATCTACCTGCTGTCCGGCGGGTCCGGCGGGCCGGGCGGGGCCAGCACCACGATGGTGCTGCTCATCCAGTCCGTCGGCCGCGGCCTCACCGGCGAGGTCGGGTACGCCTCGGCGCTGAGCGCCGTGCTGTTCGTGATCCTGCTGGGGCTGCTGCTGGTCACCCTCAAGCTCAACCGCAGGGAGGAACAGCTGTGAAACGCGCGCACGTCTTCCTCGCCCTGCGCTACCTCGGGCTGCTGGGCATCCTCGCGATCAGCATCGGGCCGTTCCTGTGGCAGTTCGCGACCAGCGTCAAGGGACCGGGCGAGGACGTCTTCCTGCCCGACTTCATCCCGGACGACCCGACCCTCGCCAACTACGCGGCGGTGGCCGACGTGGTGCCGGTCTGGACGTTCGCGCTCAACTCACTGGCCGTGGCGAGCGTCAACGTCGTCACGAACTGCCTCGGCGCGGCGATGGCCGGCTACGCGCTGGCACGGCTGAGGTTCCCCGGCCGCAGGCTCGCCGGGGTGGTGTTCGCCAGCAGCATCCTGGTGCCGTTCGAGGCGATCCTGATCTCGCTGTTCCTGGTGATGCGCGGGCTCGGGCTCGCCAACACGCTGACCGCGGTCGTGCTGCCCGGTGCGATCAACGCGCTCAACGTCCTGTTGCTGCGCAACGCGTTCCTCGCACTGCCCGCCGAGGTCGAGGAGGCGGCGGTCATCGACGGCGCCAACGCGTGGCAGCGGTTCACCCGCCTGGCGCTGCCGTCGGTGAAGGGCACGCTGGTCGTGGTGGCGCTGTTCTCGTTCATGTTCAGCTGGGACGACTTCCTCTGGCCGCTCGTGGTGCTCGGCGACCAGGACAAGTACACGCTCACCATCGGCCTGGCGTACCTCCAGGGCACGTTCGTGCAGAACCAGCGGCTGGTCGCGGCGGGCACGATCATCGCCGTCCTGCCGCTGATCCTGCTGTTCCTGTTGCTGCAGAAGCACTTCTTCCGCGGAGTCGGAGAAGGCGCGATCAAGGGCTGAACCCCGAGGAGCTCCATCTTGCGTTTCGGCGTGAACTACACCCCGTCCACCGGCTGGTTCCACCACTGGCTCGACTTCTCGCTCGACGACGTCAAGGCCGACTTCGAGGCCATCGCCGGCCTGGGGCTCGACCACGTGCGGGTGTTCCCGCTGTGGCCGGTGTTCCAGCCCAACCGCGGCCTGGTGCGCCCGAAGGCCGTCGAGCAGCTCGGCCAGGTGCTCGACGCCGCCCACGGGTTCGGCCTGGACGTGCAGGTCGACGTGCTGCAGGGCCACCTGTCGAGCTTCGACTTCTACCCGTCGTGGGTGCAGACCTGGCACCGCGCCAACATCTTCACCGACCCGGACGTGATCAGCGGGCAGGAGCTCTACATCCGCACGCTCGCCGAGGCGCTCGCCGACCGGCCGAACTTCCTCGGCTTCACCCTGGGCAACGAGGTCAACCTGCTCACCGAGTCGAACCCGTGCACGCCCGAGCAGGCCGCCGGGTGGCTCGACGCGCTGCTCACCGAGTGCGCGCGGGCCGCACCGGGCCACCCGCACGTGCACTCCGAGTACGACGCCGTCTGGTACGAGAACGACCACCCGTTCCTGCCCGACCACGCGGCGAACAAGGGCGCGATGACGACCGTGCACTCGTGGGTCTTCAACGGCACGGCGCAGCGGTACGGCCCGATGTCACCGGAGAGCGTCCACCACGCCGAGTACCTCGTCGAGCTGGCGAAGGCGCACGCGAAAGAGCCGGGGCGCCCGGTGTGGTTGCAGGAGGTCGGCGCCGCACAGCCGGAGATCAGCGCCGAGCAGGCGCCCGAGTTCGCCGAGCACACGCTTGCAAACGTGCTGACCTGCGCCGATCTGTGGGGCGTCACGTGGTGGTGCTCGTTCGACGTCGACCGTGCGCTGGTGGACTTCCCCGAACGCGAGTACGAGTTGGGGCTGATGACCACCGAACGGAAGGTCAAGCCCCTGGGCGAGGTCATCGCCAGGGTCGCGCGGGAGGTGGTTCCCGCGCCCGCCGAGCGCACGCCGGTCAGGCTGCACGGCGACCGGGCCTCGTGGGGTCCCGGTGGTGCTTTCTTCGAAGAGTGGATGGCCCTCGCGCGCACCGGCGTGCGGGCCTCGATCGAGCTGGGGTAGCCGACATGCACGACGAACGCGCGCTGCTGGAAGAACGCCTCAACCGCACGCTGGAGGAACGCATCCGCCCGGCCGTGTACGGTGAGACCGCGCCGCTGGAGCTGGCGGTGTGGACCGTGCCCGACGAGCCGGTCCCGGTCGCCGAAGCCCTCGCGGCGCGGTACGAGCCGGCGCAGGTCGGCGACGCCTGGGGTGCGCCGTGGAGCACCAGCTGGTTCCGCCTCACCGGCAGCGTGCCGCGGGAGTGGCGGGGCAGGCAGGTGGAGGTCGTGCTCGACCTCGGCTTCACCCACCCCGGCCCCGGTTTCCAGTCCGAAGGCCTCGCCTACACCGCTGACGGCGTGCCCATCAAGGGCATCGAGCCGCGCAACACCTACCTGCCGGTCGAGGGCACCGAGGTCCGCTACTACCTCGAAGCCGCGGGCAACCCGACGATCCTCGACTTCCACCCGTTCCTGCCGACCCCGCTGGGCGACAAGGACACCGCGGGCACCGAGCCGCTGTACAAGATCCTCAAGGCCGAGCTCGCGGTGTTCCAGCCGCAGGTCTGGCACCTGATGCTCGACATCGAGGTGCTGCAGGGCCTCATGAGGGAGCTGCCCGAGCACGACCCGCGCCGGCACAAGGTGCTGCACGCGCTGGACCGGGCGATGGACGCGCTCGACCTCAACGCCGTCGCCGAGACGGCCGAGGAGGCCCGCGCACAGCTCGCGGGTGTGCTCGCGCTGCCCGCCACGGCCTCCGCGCACAAGGTCTCCGCGATCGGTCACGCGCACATCGACAGCGCCTGGCTGTGGCCGCTGCGCGAGACGGTCCGCAAGTGCGCCAGGACGTTCTCCAACGTCACGAAGCTGATGGACGAGTACCCGGACTTCTACTTCGCGTGCTCGCAGGCGCAGCAGTACGCGTGGATGAAGGAGCACCACCCGCACGTGTGGGACCGGGTGCGCGAGAAGGTCCGGAGTGGACAGTTCGTGCCGGTCGGCGGCATGTGGGTCGAGTCGGACACCAACATGCCCGGTGGCGAGGCGATGGCCCGCCAGCTGGTGCACGGCAAGCGCTTCTTCCTCGACAACTTCGGCGTGGAGACCGAGGAGGTGTGGCTGCCGGACTCGTTCGGCTACAGCGCCGCGCTGCCCCAGCTGATCAAGCTGTCCGGCTCGCGCTGGTTCCTCACCCAGAAGCTGTCGTGGAACCAGATCAACCGGTTCCCGCACCACACGTTCTGGTGGGAGGGCATCGACGGCACCCGGATCTTCACGCACTTCCCGCCGGTCGACACCTACAACTCCTCGTTGAGCGGCGAGGAGCTCGCACGGGCGTCACGGCAGTTCGCCGAGCACGCCAAGGCGTCCCGGTCGCTGGTGCCGTTCGGCTACGGCGACGGCGGTGGCGGCCCCACCCGCGAGATGATGGAGACCGCGCACCGGGTCGCGAACCTCGAAGGCTCCCCCACGGTGAAGGTCGAGCCGCCGCGCGAGTTCTTCCAGGCCGCGCAGGACGAGTACCCGGACGCCCCGGTGTGGGCCGGCGAGCTGTACCTGGAGAAGCACCGCGCCACCTACACCACACAGGCGAAGACGAAGCAGGGCAACCGCCGCTCCGAACACCTGCTGCGCGAGGCCGAGCACTGGGCCACGGCGGCGGCGCTGCAGGGCCACGAGTACCCGTACGACGACCTCGACCGGCTGTGGAAGACGGTGCTGCTGCACCAGTTCCACGACATCCTGCCGGGCAGCTCGATTGCGTGGGTGCACCGCGAGGCCGAGGCGACCTACGCCCGTGTCGCCGCCGAGCTGGAGGAGCTGACCGGCCGTTCGATCGAGGCGGTCAAGGACGAGGGCACCGACGAGCTGACGTTCGACGTGCTCGGCGGTGCCGCGCCGGAACCGTTCGTGCGCCCGGAGAACGGCGTGCTCGACAACGGCCGGATCCGCGTCACGGTCGGCGGCGACGGCGTGATCACCTCGATCCTCGACCTGGAGCACGACCGCGAGGTGCTGCCACCGCACGGGTGCGCGGGCCTGCCGCAGCTGCACAAGGACAACCCGAACCAGTGGGACGCCTGGGACATCGACCCGTTCTACCGCAACTGGCGCGCCGACCTGACCCCGTCCGAACGCGTGGACACCGCCGACGGCGTGGTCGTGCGCACCCGGTTCGGCGACTCCGCGCTGACCCAGACGATCCGGCTCAGGCAGGGCGCGCGGCAGGTCGACTTCGACACCGAGGTCGACTGGCGGGAACGGGAGAAGCTGCTCAAGATCGCCTTCCCGCTCGACCTGCGTGCCGAGGTCTCCACCGCCGAGACCCAGTTCGGCCACCTGCACCGCCCCGTCCACACCAACACCTCGTGGGAGGCGGCGAAGTTCGAGATCTGCGCCCACCGCTTCCTGCACGTCGGCGAACCCGGCTACGGCGTCGCGGTGGTCAACGACTCCACCTACGGCCACGAGGTCACCCGCACGACCCGTGAGGACGGCGGCACGACCACGACCGTGCGCCTGTCCCTGCTGCGCGCGCCCCGGTTCCCCGACCCGGAGACCGACCAGGGCGAGCACCGCTTCCGCTACGCCCTCGTCCTCGGTGGCCTGCCGGAGGCGATCGACGCGGGCTACCGGATCAACCTGCCGCCGCGCTCCGTCCGGGGGTCACGCGCACCGGAACCGCTGGTGCGCACCGACAACCCGGCGGTCAGGGTCGAGGCCGTGAAGCTGGCCGACGACCGGTCGGGCGACGTCGTCGTCCGGCTCTACGAGGCGCACGGCGGTCGTGCGCGCGCCTCACTCAGCACCTCCTTCGCCTACCACGACGTCCAGGAGACCGACCTGCTCGAACGGCCACTGGATGCCGCGTCGGCGGAGGTGGTGCTGCGCCCGTTCCAAGTGATCACCCTGCGATTCACGAGGTAGCGCATGAAGAAGCTGTTCCTGGCGCTGTTGCTGGTGGTGCTCGCCGCACCACCGGCCACGGCCGCCACCCAGAAACGGACCGTCGTCTACTACCAGACCCAGTACAGCAACGGCGCGACCGGCACCTACGTCTCGCCGAAACCGCTGGTCGACCGCAACACCGGCGTCACCGACCTGCTCGTCGCCGCGATCCACCTGAACGACAACAGGGTCGTGCACCTCAACGACCACCCGCCGTCGCACTCGCGGTACGCGCAGATGTGGCAGGACCTCGCCGCGATGCAGGCCCGTGGCGTGAACGTGATCGGCATGGTCGGCGGCGCGGCACCGGGCTCGTTCCAACGCCTCGACACCCGGTTCTCCGAGTACTACCCGCTGCTGCGCGACACGATCCGCACCTACAAGCTCAACGGCGTCGACCTCGACGTCGAGGAGCAGATGTCGATCGCGGGCATCCGCCGGGTGATCGACGCGCTGAAGGCGGACTTCGGCGCGGGCTTCATCATCACGCTGTCGCCGGTGGCGTCGGCGTTGCGCGGCGGCGGCAACCTGTCCGGGTTCAGCTACGAGGACCTCTACCGCAGCCACGGCTCGAAGATCGCCTACTTCAACGGCCAGTTCTACAACGGCTGGGGCAGCGCGGCGAGCACCGCCAACTACGACCAGATCATCAGCCGCGGCCTGATCCCGGCGAACAAGGTCGTGCTCGGCACGCTCACCAACCCGGCCAACGGCGGCAGCGGGTACGTGAGCACGACGACGCTGCGCAGCACCGTGACGTCGTTGAAGACGAAGTACCCGAACTTCGGCGGGGTGGCCGGCTGGGAGTACTTCAACTCGCTGCCCGGCGGCACGGCGGCGCCGTGGCAGTGGGCCTCGGAGGTGACGGCGATGCAGCGTTAGGCCGAACGACGCAATTCGGGCGAGGTGTGCAACGAACACCTCGCCCGTTGCGATTAGAGGCCGGGGAACCTCCAGCCGCTGGAGGCTGGGGGTCTGGGGACTTGGGGGACTTTCGCATGCCTTCTGCACGATCACTGGCGGTCGCGGCCGCCGTGCTGACGGGGGTGCTGGTGCCCGGCGTGGCACACGCCGCACCACCGTCGAACGACGACTTCGCCACACCGACGGTCATCAGCGCGCTGCCGTACTCGGTGGCGCAGGACACGACCGAGGCGACCAAGGCGGCCGACGACCCGTTCGCCTGCCGGGGTGCCGGCCTCACCGGTTCGGTGTGGTTCACCTACACCGCGACCGAGAACGGCCTGCTGCGCCTGAAGACCGAGGGCAGCGACCGCGACCTGCACGTCACGACGTTCACCGGTGAGCGCGGCGACCTCAAGCAGCTGTGGAACCCGCAGTGGGACGGCTGCACCACGAGCCGCAGCGTGCCGATCACGTTCCCCGCGACGACCGGCACCACGTACCACTTCATGGTCAGCGGCAACGGCACGCCGGGCGGGGCGCTGCAGCTCGCGCTGGACCGGATCGCCCCGGCGGCCAACGACGACTTCGCCGACGCCCAGCCGGTCACCGCGCTGCCGTTCAGCGCGCCACAGCCCGACTTCACGCTGGCCTCGGCCGAGCCGGACGAGCCGGCGGCGACGTCGTGCTGGGGCAACCAGGGCTTGCCCTCGGTCTGGTACGCGTACACGCCCGCGCAGACGCAGTCGCTGGTGCTCAAGATGGACGGCAGCAACAGCAGCCCGCTCGCCGCGGTCTACGAGGGAACCTCGTTGCCCGACCTGCGGCTGCTCGCCTGCGTCGACGGCAGCCACTACACCGGCAAGGCCGTGGGCGTGACCGGTGGCAGGACCTACTTCGTCCAGGTCACCGGCTCCAACAGCAGCTACTCGCCGTCCGCGACACTGCGGCTGACCGAGGCGCTCCCGTTGCGGACGTCGGTCTACTCCTCGACCGAAGAGCGCCCGCTGTACGAGACGATCGGGTTCTCGTTGCAGCACAACAACGCCTACAGCGCGCCGGTGACGACCTCGTGGGACTTCGGTGACGGCACGACCGCTTCCCCGAGCACGGAGACGAGCCAGCAGCACAAGTACGCCGCGGACGGCGAGTACACCGTGACGGTCAACTCGACCTCCGCCGACGGCCGCACCAGCAGCGACACCACCGTCGTCAAGATCAAGACGCACGACGTCGGCATCACCAGGTTCACCGTGCCGACCTCGGCCAGGGCCGGCGAGCAGAAGACGATCACCGTGCAGGTCGCCAACACCCGGTACCTGGAGAAGCCGACCGTCACGCTCTACCGGTCGGTCAACGGTTCCTGGGCACAGGTCGGCCGGCTCTCGATCGAGGTGCCCGCGCACCCGACCCGCAAGGTCGGCTTCCCGTTCGCCTACACCTTCACCCCGGAGGACGCCGCGATCGGCAAGGTCAGCTTCCGCGCCGTGGCCGAACTGCCGTGGCCCACGCGGGACGCCCGCGAGCAGGACAACGAGGTGATCGCGATCGCGACCACCGTACGTCCCGCCGCCACCTCCGCCGCCGCCGCTCTCACGAACTGATCCGGGGGAATCCATGAAGCAGCTCAGCAGACTGCGCCTGGTGGCCACCGCGGTGGCCGTAGCCGCACTGACCGCCTTCGCACCCGGCGTCGCGCACGCCGACGCACCCGCCAACGACGACTTCGACGCCGCCACCGAGATCACCGCGCTGCCGGCCACCACGACGGTCGACACCACCGGCGCCACCAAGGCGCCGGACGACCCGGGCATCTGCAACTACCAGAGCTACAGCACGGTGTGGGTGCGCTACACGGCATCCGCTGACGGGCTGGTCAAGCTGACCTCCCAGAGCACCCGGTACACGTTCTACGCGGTCTTCACCGGCACGCGCGGCGCGCTCACGCCGGTGCCGGGCGGCTGCACGACCCCCGGCGAACGGGAGAAGACCTTCAGCGTCAAGGCGGGCACGACCTACCACCTCGCCGTGGCCGAGCACTACTCCGGCTACACGGGCCCGGTGTCGCTGACCATGACGCCGGTGCGGGCCGCCGTGAACGACGACCGGGCCGCGGCGACGCCGGTCACGGTGCCGTCGCGGGTCGAGGGCGACCTCACCCGCGCGACTCCGGAGCCGGGCGAGGCGCCGCCGAGCTGTGACGCGGCCGCCACCCAGTCGCTCTGGTACAGCTACCGGGCAACGCGCACGCAGTGGGTCAACGTGTCGGCGTACTACAACGCGATCAGCGTGCACCGTGCCGGCGACCTGTCCGAGGTGGACTGCTTCGCCTCCGGTGGCAACTCGAACGGCGCGGTGTTCGCGACGACCGCGGGCGAGACGTACCTGATCCGGGTGGCACGTGCCGCGGACGACGCGGACCCGTTCTGGATGGACGTGCAGGCGGCCGCACCGCTCAAGCCGTACACCGCGGTGAGCTACTACGAGCCGTCGGTGTTCGACGACCTCCCGTTCGAGCTCGGCTCGGGTGACCCGCACGGCAGGGTGCTGACCAGCGGAGTGATCGACTTCGGTGACGGCACGTCGAAGAACTTCGTGGCGTACGAGCAGATCCGGCACCGGTACGCACGGGACGGCGTGTACACGGTCACCGTGTCGGGCTCGACGAACGACGGCCGCACGGGCACGGGGACCAGCACGGTGACGATCGACACGCACGACGTGTCGGTGGCACCGCTGACAGTCCCGTCCTCGGTGCGGGCCGGCCAGACCAAGCCGATCAAGGTGTCGGTCGCGAACGCGCGGCAGACCGAGAACGTCCGGGTCACCCTCTACCGGGTCAACGAGACCGGTGGCTACGACGAGGAGATCGGTCAGGCGGTCCAGCGGGTGGCGGCGTCACCGACGGGCAAGGTCGACTTCCCGTTCGCCTACACCTACACCGCGAAGGACGCGGCGCTGGGCAAGGTCACGTTCCGCGCGGTCGCCGCGCTGGAGAACTGGAACCTCCGCGAGGCGAAGCCGGACGACAACGAGGCTCGTGCCACCACGGCCTCCGTCCGGGCCGCGGCCACGGCCACCGCGCTGACCGACTGACCGGACCGCCCCCTTACCCGGCCGCCGGAGAGCCTTCCGGCCCTCACCTCAGCAGCCGGGTAAGGGGTCCTGCGGCCATGCCTTAGGTGATCGTCCGATGCAGGGCCTCACCCCTCAGGAGCAATCTCCTTGTCATCAGAGAGACGAACTGAGGAGATGAGCCCGATGGAGTGGACGCCCGAAGCGATCAAGGCGGAGATGGACTACCGGCAGCTCGCCCTGCGGGAGGACGCCCGCCGCGTCCAGGAGTACTACCGCAACGGTGGCAAGCCGCGTTCGTGGTGGCACCGCATGACGCACCGCCACGAGCCTGAGGTCCCCAACGGACAACAGGCTGCGTGATGCCGGGGGTGGTCGTGGGGGTGTGTTCCTCTCGTCCGGGAACCCGCCCCCACGACCCGTGTCAGGCCTTGGACAGCCAGGACCTGACCTTGTCGCCGTTGGTCTCGACCCACTTCTTGGCCGCGTCCTCCGGCTTCATCTTGTCCTCGGCGATGAGCTTCGCGACCGCGTTCTGGTCCTCGTTGGTCCACTTGAAGTTCTTGACCAGCTGGAAGGCCGGGCCGTTCGCGTCGGCGAACTTCTTGGACACGACCTTGTCGAGGTCGTAGTCCGGGTAGTCGCAGGCGATCTTCTCGGCGTCGGCGTCACAGCCGGGGGTGTAGGCGGGGAGCTTGACCTTCTCCAGCTTGATCTCGTTGAGCAGCCACTGCGGCGAGTAGAAGTAGCCGATGACCCACTTCTTGTCCTTCTCCGCCTGGCGGAACGCCTGGATGAGGGCGGTCTCGCTGCCTCCGTAGACGACCTTGTAGTTGAGGTTCAGGTTCTTCACGAGCGCCTCGTCGTTGGTGACGAACGACGGGTCGCCGTCGAGCAGCTGGCCCTTGTCACCGGACTCGGACGTCTTGAACTGGTCCGCGTACTTGTTCAGGTTGTTCCAGTCGAGGACGTCGGGGTGCTCCTTGGCCAGCCACGGCGGCACGTACCAGCCGATCTGGCCCTTCACGCCCGTGGAGCCCGCGCTGACGGCGGTCTTCTGCTCGTCGACGTACTTCTTGCGCAGGTCGTCGTGGCCCCAGTTCTCGACGACGGCGTCGACCTCGCCGGTGCCGAAGCCCTGCCAGGCCACCTCTTCCTTGAGCTCCTTCTTCGTGACCTTGCACTTGAGCTCCTTCTCGGCCACGTACGCGAGCACAGCCGCGTTCGCCTCGTAGCCGACCCACGGGTTCACCGCGAGGTTGAACGTGCCGCAGTCGCCGGCCGCACCCGACGAGGTGTCACCGACCTTCGCACCGCCGCAACCGGCCAGCGCCAGTGCCCCTGCGAGCACCACGCCCAGCACGCTGTGCCTTGCCACTGTCCACGACCCTTCTAGTTGGTCCACCGCTTCGCGGCCGCCTGCGTGAGGCGGTCGAGCATCACGCCCAGCACGACGATCGCGACGCCGGCCGCGAGCCCCTTGCCGTACAACTGGCCCTGCGAGAAGCCGGCGACGACGTCGTAGCCGAGCGCGCCGGCGCCGACGAGTCCGCCGACGACGACCATCGACAGCACGTAGATCAGTCCCTGGTTGGCGGCGAGCGTCAACGCGCCGCGCGCCATCGGCAGCTGCACCTTCACGATCGTCTGCCAGGCGCTGCCGCCCAGTGCCGTGGAGGCTTCGACGGTCGCGGGTGAGACCGCGCGCACGCCGTCGGCGATGATCTTGATGGCGACCGGGGCCGCGAACACCACGGCCGCGACGACCGCCGTGAACCGCGACGCCGAGAACAGGGCCAGGAACGGCACCAGGTACACGAAGGCGGGCATGACCTGGCCGGCGTCGAGCACCGGCCGGACGAGCCGGTCCACGCGCCGGCTGCGGCCCATCCACACGCCCACGACGACGCCGAGCACCATCACCATGACCGTCGCGACGAGCGTGGCCGCCAGGGTGGTCATCGCGTCCTGCCAGAGTCCGGTCGCGACCAGCAGCCCCAGGCACACCGCGGAGGTCAGCGCGGCGCGGACGCCGCCGACGAGGACCGACAGCGCCACGACGACCAGCGCGACCAGGAACCACGGCGACCCGGCGAGCAGCGCCTGCAACGGGTTCAGCAGCGCGGACGTGACGAGGTCCTTGAAGCCGCCGGTCAGCACCGGGAGCGTGTCCTGCACCCACTCCGTCGCCGCCGTCGTGCCCTGCCGGATGCCGGAGCCGACCTCCACCCCGGAAGCTGGGAACTCCGCCGCCCACAGGTAGGTGTACGACAGGTAGACGGCGACACCGGTGACGCCCAGGCCGCCGAGCAACGCCCAGCGCGGCAGCGTGCGGCGTTCGGTCGCGGCGGTGGTGACGCGGTCCAGCACGATCGCCAGCACCACGATCGCCAGGCCCGCGTTGAACGCCGTGCCGACGTCGAGCGTCTGCAACGCCTTCACGACCGTCTTGCCCAGGCCCGGCGCGTCGATCAACGCCGCGATCGTGACCATCGACAGGGCGGCCATGATCGTCTGGTTGACGCCCAGCACGATCGTCCCGCGCGCGGAGGGCAGCAGCACCTTCAGCAACGTCTGCCGCGGCGTCGCCCCGAGGGACTCGCTCGCCTCGACGGTGGTGCGCGGCACCGCGCGGATGGCGTGCGCGGTGATCCGGATGGCCGGCGGTGCGGCGTAGATCAGCGTCGCGATCGTCGCCGAGGCCGGTCCGATCAGGAAGAACAGCGTCAGCGGCGCCAGGTAGACGAACGTCGGCATGGTCTGCATGAAGTCGAGCACCGGCGTCAGCACCCGGTTCACCCGGTCCGACAACCCGGCCCAGATGCCCAGCGGGATGCCCACCAGCAGCGAGATCACCACGGCGGCCAGGGTGAGCGAGAGGGTGTCCATGCTCTCCTGCCACAACCCCTGCAGGCCCAGGAACGCGAAGCCCGCGACGGCCAGCAGCGCCACCCGCCACCCGGCGGCCGCGAGGCTCACGAACCCGGCGATCGCGACCACGCCGAGCCAGCCGACCACCGGCACCGGCCGCCCGAACGACGGCTGCGCGATCATGGCCTGCACGAACGTGACGAACCCGTCGATGACGAGCCGGATCTCGTTGAAGAAGTACAGGAACAGCGGGTTGGAGTTGCGCGAGGCGCCGACGGCGTCGTTGAGCTCGTTGACCCACCGGTGCAGCGGCGTCAGCTCGGACGCGCCCAGCGCCAGCGTGGCGGTGTCGCGGAACAGCAGCCACAGCAAAAGCCAGACCAGCACGACCCCACCGGCGATCAGGCCTTTGTGGACTTTCGGGCGCGGCACCGGCCGTGGTGCGGATACGGCGACCATGCTCACGCCTCCCCGGCGACGACTCCGAGGATCTCCTCGTCGGCCACGACACCGAGCAGCTCGCCGTCCCGCACGACCTTCACCGGCCGGTCCGCGCCGAGCACGCTGCGGATCGCCTCGCGCACCACGGTGTCCGGGCCCAGCTCGGGACCGTCGAGCGCGTCGTCGGGCGTCGGCGGTCGCATGATCCACTTCAACGTCAGCACGTGGGAGCGCGGCACGTCACGCACGAAGTCGCGCACGTAGTCGTCCGCGGGCGCGCCGACCAGCTCGTCACCGGTGCCGACCTGCACCACCTGGCCGTCGCGCATGATGAGGATGCGGTCGCCGAGCTTGAGCGCCTCGCTCAGGTCGTGGGTGATGAACACCATCGTCTTGCCGACCTCGCGGTGCAGCCTGATCACCTCGGACTGCATGTCGCGGCGGATCAACGGGTCGAGTGCCGAGAACGGTTCGTCGAAGAACAGCACATCGGGATCACCGGCCAATGCGCGAGCCAGTCCGACGCGCTGTTGCATACCGCCGGAGAGCTGGTCCGGATAGGACTTCTCGTACCCGGTGAGACCCACGAGGTCGATCACTTCCTGCGACCGCCGCGCACGTTTCGCGCGCGGTACCCCGCGGATTTCCAGTCCGTAACCGACGTTGTCCACGACGGAGCGGTGCGGCAGCAGCCCGAAGTGCTGGAAGACCATGGAGAACTTGTTCCTCCGCAGGTCGCGCAACCGTTTCTGGTCCGCGTCGAGAATGTTCTCGCCCTCGAACGTGATCGTGCCCGCCGTCGGCTCCACGAGCCGGGTCAGGCACCTGACCAGAGTGGACTTGCCGGAGCCGGACAGGCCCATGACCACGAACATCTCTCCTGGAGCGACGTCGAAGCCCACCCCGCGCACGGCGGCGACGGCACCGGTGCGGTCCATCAACTCCGACCGCGACAACGATTTCAGCTCAGGTGAGGCCACGACCTGGGACGCCTTGGAACCGAACACCTTCCACAGGTCCCTGACCGAGATCACGGGATCCACGCCACACCACTCCGACCTTGTTGCGGACAGCGCACAACGTTTCTCGATGCGCGACAGCATCGACCTTCACACGAGTGCGGTCAAGGGCAGAAACGCATTTACTCCATTGTGGACAACCAATGATCCTATGACTTGACTGACGTAGATCGAACCGGAAAAGCTGAACTGAGCGGTCTCCTGAACCGCTGTTCCCCCAAGAGGAGCGAAGTCCGTGCAACGCCTGAGAATCGCTCTGGCAATGGCGCTCGTGTTGACAATTGCCGGTTGTGGTGGCGGATCGACGTCGTCGTCGCCGCGATCCAGCTCAACCGCTCCGACCGAGCCGTGCGACGGCATCAACATCGCGGTCAACCCGTGGGTTGGTTACGAGGCGAACGCGGCCGTGATCGCGTACCTCGCCGAGCACCGTCTCGGCTGCAAGGTCAAGAAGAAGGAGATGGACGAGCAGACCGCCTGGCAGGGCCTCGACAACGGCGAGGTCGACGTGATCCTGGAGAACTGGGGCCACGAGGACCTGAAGCAGAAGTACGTCGAGGAGAAGCGCACCGCGGTCAGGGTCGGCCCGTCCGGCAACAGGGGCGTGATCGGCTGGTACGTGCCGCCGTGGATGAAGAAGGAGTTCCCGGACATCACGAACTGGCAGAACCTGAACAAGTACGCGGACAGGTTCAGGACCGCCAAGTCCGGTGACAAGGGCCAGCTGCTCGACGGCGACCCGTCGTACGTGACCAACGACGAGGCGCTGGTGAAGAACCTGAACCTCAACTACAAGGTCGTCTACGCCGAGAGCGAGCTCAACCTGATCAAGGCGTTCCGCCAGGCCGAGGAGAAGAAGACGCCGCTGGTCGGCTACTTCTTCGAGCCGCAGTGGCTGCACCTCGACATCGAGCTGGTGAAGATCGACCTGCCGGCGAACACGGCCGGCTGCGACGTCGACGCGGCCAAGGTCGCCTGCGACTACCCGCGATACGACCTCGACAAGATCGCCTCGAAGGGGTTCGCCGAGAAGGGCGGGCCCGCGTACCGCCTGGTCAAGAACTTCCAGTGGAACAACGACGAGCAGAACACCGTCGCGTCGTTCATCGCGAAGTACAAGATGGCGCCGGAAGAGGCGGCGAAGCGGTGGATCGAGGCGAACCCGGACCGGGTCGAGGACTGGCTGAGCCAGGACAAGCCCTAGAACGGCGTGAAGTGGGGCTCCCCGGTCGGGGAGCCCTCTCCCGTGCGACCCGCCTCAGCCGTTGCCCCGCGACCACCACTTCTCGTCGGGGCCGGAGATGTCCTCGACGCTGAGCCGGCGCACCGACCCCGCGCGCCGGAGCCGTGCGGTCAGCTGGTCCTTGCGCTGGGCGAGGCGGCGGTAGACGTCGAGCGCCGGGGTCTCGGCTTGGCCGCGCTGCCGTTCCCTGGTGCGCCAGTTGCCGAGGAACTCCAGCGTCAGGTCGGCCAGCGCCTGCCCGGCATGTGCGGTCAGCACGTCACCGGGCGCGGCGAACGTGCCGGCGTGGAAGGCGAGGTTCCGCGTGACGTAGAGCCATTCCAGCGTCGCCGCGGCCGTGTCCTCCTGCTCCTGCAACCAGTCCGCGAGCAGGTTCGCGTCCGCGAGCCGGGCCCGCCACAGCTCGACGAGGTCCTGCACCAGGCCGCCCTCGTTCGCGGCGAGCGCGATGACGGCGTCCTGCGCGGCCTTCAGCGGCCCGGCCGGCCGGTTGTGCCGGACGAGCACCTCCAGCCACGCGTCCACGGATCTGAGGTGGTGCTTCACGCCCGTCGTCGGCACCCACGCGTCAAGGGGCGCGCGCAGCTCCCGGTCGTGGCCGGTGACGACGACGTGCAGGCTGACCAGGTGCTGCCGCAACACCTGCAGCGCGCACGCCTTGGCCAGCCAGGCGATCTTGCCCGGGTCGAGCCCGGTCGCCTCCAGCGCGCTCCACGCGAGTCCCGCGCTGGCCATCGGCGCGTCGACCTGGCGGGCCAGGTTCGCCACCCGCATCGCCGAGCGCAGCTCACCCGGCCAGTACGCGGTGAGCGGGTAGGCGTTGCCGACCGTGCGCTGGTGCTCCGTGCCGCGCGTGACCCGCCCGGTGGGCCCGCTGACCTGCCACACCGGTGCGATGTCGAGCTCGGTCAGCCGCTCCCCCGCCGCGTACTGGTCGAGCACCTCGCTCAACGCCCGCCGCCCGAGCAGCGCCGCGGTGTGCGCGTCCGCGGCCGTGACCGGCATCCTGACCAGCACCGACGACCCGGTGACCACGTCCTTGAGGAAGTCATCCCTCGGCAACCTGTTGCGGTGCAACGGCTCCTGCCGCGCCCCCGGCAGCAGCCCGTCGAGGTGCCGCAGCACCCGCGCGCCGCGCACGACCAGCGCCACCGCGTGCCTGCGCGGCCGCGGCCACAGCACCTGCGCGAGGTCGTCCGGTTTCTTGAGGAACCGCAACAGGTCCGTGCGCAGGTGCCGCCCGTCCCGCCCGTGGCAGGCCGTGACGACCGCGAGCTCGGCGACCATCCTGGCGCGCACCGGGAGCTCGACCCCGTTCCACAGTGGACCGAGCCACTCCTTGACGGCCGCGGTGAGCACCGCGGGGTCGAGCTTCGCGGCGGCCGCGGCCGTGACCGCCGGGTCGAGCCGCTGTCCGTCGGCGGCGATGGCGGCGTCCACGTCGTGCAACACCTGCCGTGCCTCGGCCAGCGCTGTGGCCCCTGCGTGCGCGTAGGCGGGCGCGGCCGCGTCCAGGACGGTGATCGAGGTGGTGACGACGCGGCGCAGCAGGTTCCACCGCGGCTGGTCCTCGGCGGCGTGACCGGCCAGCGCGGTCCGGGCCCGCATGACCGCCAGCACCGCGCTGTTCACCCCCGCGACGTGCTCACCGAGGTGTGCGTCCGGGTCGAGCGCGCGCAACACCCCCTGCAGCAACGCCCGCTGGCACCGGCTGAGCCCGGCGTCGTCGAAGGCCTGCCGCAGCCGGGCGTCGAGGTACTGATAGCGCACGAACGCACACTAGTGTCGTGGACAACCAGAAAACGCTCTTCACCGGAGCCGGTGGCGACCTGCTCGCGGGCCGCCTCGAACTGCCCGCGGGCCAGGTGGTCGCCACCGCCGTGTTCGCCCACTGCTTCACCTGCGGCAAGGACTCGGTCGCCGCGTCCCGCATCGCCCGCGAGCTCGCCGCCCGCGGCGTCGCCGTGCTGCGCTTCGACTTCACCGGCCTCGGCCAGTCCGGCGGCGACTTCGCCAACACCACCTTCACCTCCACCGTCGCCGACCTGGTGTGCGCCGCCGACCACCTGCGCGACACGATCGGCGCCCCGACCGTCCTCATCGGACACTCACTCGGCGGCGCCGCCGTCCTCGCCGCGGCCCGCCGCATCCCCGAGGCCCGCGCCGTCGTCACCATCGGCGCCCCCCGCCGACACCGCGCACGTGGAACACCTGCTCGGCTCCTCGAAAGCCGAGATCGAGACCCGAGGCATCGCCGAGGTGGTGCTCGCCGGGCGGCCGTTCCGCATCAGCGACGACTTCCTGGCCGACATCAACCGGCAGGACCAGACCGCCTGCATCGCGGGCCTCGGCCGCGCACTGCTGGTCATGCACTCCCCGCAGGACGAGCTCGTCGGCATCGACAACGCCCGGACCGTGTTCGACGCCGCCCGGCACCCGAAGTCGTTCGTCTCGCTCGACGGCGCCGACCACCTGCTGACCCACCGCGCGGACGCCGCGTACGTGGCGGAGGTGCTGGCGGCGTGGGCGAGCCGGTACCTGCGGGGGTGACTTCTCCGAGCGGGTGGTCACCGCACTCCGTGCTCCTCACGGGAAAGGCCCCGACCGGTCGTAATGACTGGTCAGGGCCTCTAATCGGGGCGACAGGATTTGAACCTGCGACCCCCCGCTCCCAAAGCGGGTGCGCTACCAAACTGCGCCACGCCCCGGTTGCACCCAGCTTACCGCCACCCGCTAAAGTATTAACCGCAGCCCCTGAAGAGGGGCGGCAAGCGGGCGTAGCTCAATGGTAGAGCCCTAGTCTTCCAAACTAGCTACGCGGGTTCGATTCCCGTCGCCCGCTCTCGACGAAGGGCCGAGTGCACCCGCACTCGGCCCTTTCTCGTGATGTGACTCACATCGAGGCGATGCCGATCTGCGTGCGGTGGTGCTTCGGGCGCTCGATCTCGTCCACGACGGCCAGCGCGAAGTCGCCGTAGGTGAGCTGGTCAGCCGGGTCGGGCGGGCCGATGCGGTAGCCGCCCCGGTCCTCGCCGCCGAACAGGCCCGCCGGGCTCAGCACGACCCAGTCCGCGGTGGACCGCGCCAGCACCTCGACGCCCGCCGCGTGGCCCAGGCAGAACGGCCGGTGCTCCGCCGGGAAGTCCGGCGCGTCCACCACCCGCACGCCCGGCGCGGTCTCCAGCAGCGGGTAGATGCCGACGACGACGATCCGGCCCACCCCGGAGGCCACCAGGGCCGTGGCGGCCTCGGTGTAGAACTCAGCGGGGTCGCGGGCGAGGTCGGCGACCGCGCTCACCGCCACGTCGTGGCCCGCCGCCACCTCGGCCGCCGCCTGCACGCCGGGGTCGCGGCCGACGCCCGTCACGTCGTGGCCGCGTGCCTTCGCGACCGCCACGACCTCGCGCCCGGCCTGGCCGGACGCGCCGAAAACAACGATGTTCGCCATGGCCGCGAAGGTAGGCTGCACACTGCCGGTTTCCGCAACGATATCGGGGTTGACCAGGTGGAATGCGACACCGTGAGCCTGCCGTACCGCATCGGTGACAAGTGGACGGCGCACGTGTTGCGCGCGCTCTCACCCAGGCGTCGGCGGTTCACCGAGCTGCGGGCCGGGCTGCCGCCGGTCACGGCCAAGGTGCTCAGCGAGACGTTGCGGACGATGGAGCGGGACGGCACGGTGGCGCGGGAGTCGTTCGACGAGAACCCGCCGCGGGTCGAGTACGAGCTGACCGGGCAGGGCCGCAAGGTGCTGGCGCTGCTGGACCTGTGCTGCGAGTGGGCACGAGAGAACCTGGTGGAGACGTGAGGCTGGAACAGATCGTCATCGACAGCAACGAGCCGGCGCGGCTCGTGCGGTTCTGGGCCGAGCTGCTCGGCGGTGAGCCGGTCGAGCGCGCGCACGGCTGGGCGCACGTCGAACCGCCTGGCGGGCCGCGGATGTCGTTCCAGCCGGTGCCGGAGCGCAAGGACGTGAAGAACCGGCTGCACCTCGACTTCGAGGTCGACGACATCGAGGCCGCGGTGGTGAAGGCGGTCAACCTCGGTGGCACGCGCGAGGGCGTGGTGCACACCGACGAGCAGGGCAGCTTCCAGGTGATGCGCGATCCCGAGGGCAACGAGTTCTGCTTCGTGCGCTGACAGTTCAACGCTGACAGTCGGCTGCTGACAGTTCGTCCACCGGAGAACTAGGACTGGAAGGCCCGCCAGAGCGCCTCACCGAAGCGGATCGCGAGGACGGCGAGCAGCAGGCCGATCGCGAAACTGATGAGGCACCGCACGACGACGAGGAGCTTGGCGCCCTTCACCCCGCCATGATTGACCGCTGCCCGGCCAGAACAACAGCACCCATCGGGACCAATACCATCACGGCGTGACCGATTGCCTGTTCTGCCGCATCGTCGCGGGCGAGATCCCGGCGACCGTGGTGGCCGAGACCGACACCACGCTCGCGTTCCGCGACATCGACCCCAAGGCGCCGACGCACGTCCTGGTGATCCCCAAGGAGCACCACGGGGCCGTCGGCGACCTCGACCCGCTGCTCGCCGGGCAGGTCCTCGCGACCGCGCACCAGGTGGCGAAGTCCGAGGGCGTCGACGAGTCCGGCTACCGGCTCGTGTTCAACACCGGCCGCGACGGCGGTCAGACCGTCTTCCACGTGCACTGCCACGTGCTCGGCGGCCGCGGCCTCAGCTGGCCTCCGGGATAGCCATCGCCCGCACGAACGCCGCGTCGACCGGGTTGCCGTGGCCGGGCACGACGATGCGCGGGTCGAGCTCCAGCAGCAGGTCCAGGACGTGCCGCCAGTTCGACGTCGTCGCGTCCGGCCCGGCCTTCGCCTCCGCGCCTTCCTCGACGAGGTCGCCCGCGAACACCACGCCGGCGTCCGGCACGTGCACGACCACGTCGTGCGAGGAGTGGGCCGGGCCGAAGTGGTGCAGGTCGACCCGGCGGCCGCCGACGTCGAGCGTGACGCTGTCGCGGAAGGTGTGCGTGGGCGCGATGAGTGTGCCGGTGAACGGGTCGTCGTAGTACCTGGCCCGGCTTTCCAGCAGGCTCTCGTCGACCACGCAGTCCTCGTGCGCCCACACCTCGCACGGCAGGAACGCCTCGGTCGCGAGCACGTGGTCGAAGTGGTTGTGCGTCAACACGATCCGCGACGGCCGCACCTCGTCGGCCAGCGCCGGGTCCATGCCGGAGTCCACCAGCAGCGAGTCACCCGATCCGGTGATCAGGCCGAGGGTGAGGTCGAGGTCGGCGGCGCTGTGGCGGCGGAGGAACACGCCGTCCGCGATCTCGATCACCGCAGCACCCCGTCCACGAGCCGCGGCACGGCCGTGCTGACGTTGACCCGCACCGCGAGGTCCACGTCGGCGGCGTGCCCGTTCTCGACCAGCTCTCGCCCCGACCCGCACTCCCGCACGGCCGCCGCGACGTCGGTGTTGCGGAACGCGGTGGCCGCGAGCTGGGCCTCGGGTGAGGCCGATCCGGGCAGTGCCGCCAGCACGGCGCCCGCCCCCAGGTAGTCCTCGACGCACGGCCGCAACGGGCCGAACTCGCGTGGTCCGGCGTTCAAGATGTCGAGCCCCCACCGTTCGCCACCGGGGACCACCCCGATGGTCTCCCCGACCTCGGCAGCGTAATGCGCGACCGCCTCGGCGTTGCGCAGGCAGGCGGCGAGCACGTGCGCCCCGGTCTGCCCGGCGAGCGCGCACAGGTTCGACCCGTTCGGCGACGGCAGCTCCACCACGCCTGTGGCGTCGACGAGTGACGCTGGTCGCAGCGTCCGCCCCGAGGCGGTCTGCCAGCGCGACGGCCGGACCTGTCCCCCGTTGCCGACGACCAGGTCGACCGACGTCGTGAACGACAGCACGTCCACGACGACGAGCACGTCACAGGCCCTGAGCGCCTCGATCCCCTCCGGCCCCCACTCCAGCCGCAGCCGGTACCCCTCCTGGCTGAACATGGGCACCAGCGTGTCAGACTCGTGACGTGCGCGTTTATCTGGCAGCAGACCACGCGGGCTTCGAGCTGAAGTCCCACCTGTCCACGGCTCTCAAGGAGCAGGGTTACGAGGTCGTCGACGTCGGTGCCCACGAGTACGACGCCCTCGACGACTACCCGTCGTTCTGCGTCGACGCCGCCGAGCGGGTCGTGGCCGACCCCGGCAGCCTCGGCGTCGTGATCGGCGGCTCCGGCAACGGCGAGCAGATCGCCGCGAACAAGGTGAAGGGTGCGCGCGCCGCGCTGGCGTGGAACGTCGACACCGCGCAGCTCGCCCGCCAGCACAACGACGCCCTGCTCGTCGGCATCGGCGCCCGCCAGCACACCGCGGAGGAGGCGACCGAGATCGTCTCGGCGTTCCTGCGCACGTCGTTCTCCGGCGACGCCCGGCACCAGCGGCGCATCGACCAGGTCAGCGCCTACGAGAACTCCGGCAAGACCGAATAGCCGATGCCGGAAGGTCACACCCTGCACCGCCTCGCGCGGCTGCACCAGCGCCGGTACGCGGGCGCGCCGGTCACCGTCTCCAGTCCACAGGGGCGCTTCGCGGCGTCCCTTGTGGACGGACGCAGGCTCGTGCGCGCCGAGGCGCACGGCAAGCACCTGTTCCACGTCTACGGCCCGGACGCGGTGGTGCACGTGCACCTCGGCCTGTACGGCACGTTCACCGAGGCGCCGCTGCCCGTGCTCGCGCCGGTGGGCCAGGTGCGGATGCGGATGGCCGGCGCCACGCACTGGACCGACCTGCGCGGCCCGACGGCGTGCGAGGTGCTCAACGCCGCCGAGGTGAAGGCCATCCGCGCCCGGCTCGGACCCGACCCGTTGCGCCGAGACGCCCTCCCGGACCTGGCCTACGAGCGGATCGCCCGGTCCCGCCAGTCGATCGCGGTGCTGCTGATGGACCAGAAGGTCATCGCGGGCGTCGGCAACGTGTACCGGGCCGAGGTGCTGTTCCGGCACAACGTGAACCCGCTGCTGACCGGTACCGAGGTCAGCCGCGAGCTGTGGGACCTGCTGTGGAACGACCTGGTCGTGCTGATGAAGGACGGCGTGAAGGTCGGCAAGATCAACACCGTGCGCCCCGAGCACATGCCCAGGGCGATGAAGCGGCCGCCGCGCGTGGATCGGCACGGCGGCGAGGTGTACGTCTACCGCCGTGCCGGTGAGCCGTGCTTCCTCTGCGGCACCGAGGTCCTGACCAGGGAGCTGGCCGCGCGCAACCTGTTCTGGTGCCCGGTCTGCCAGGCCTGAGGCCACTGCGGGAGGTGCTCGGACACCGAGCACCTCCTCGTCAGAAGTCGAACCCGCCGCCCATGTCACCGAAGTCGAACCCGCCGGTGTCACCCAGGTCGCCCATGCCGACGTCGCCCATGTCACCCATGCCCATGTCGCCGCCCATGCCCATGTCGGCCATGCCGTAGTCGCCGATGCCGTGCATGCCGGAGAACATGGCGTCCATCAGCAGGAACGTGCCGACACCCCAGGCGCCGGCGACGAGGGCGGGCTTCCACCACGGCTCGGAGTACCAGCCCCGCGGCACCGGGCGGCCCGCGACCATGCCACCGGGGTAGTAGTAGGGCGTGCCGGAGCCGGACTGCGGTGAGGCGGCGTAGGCGTGGCCCTCGACGGTGACCTGGCGGTCCTCGCTGACGGCACCGGCCTGCTTCTGGCCCGCGATCTCGGGCAGCGCGGGGCCGGGGTCCATGCCCATGGCCTCACGGGCGGCCCGGACGTAGTGCAAGCCCTCCATCGCGGTCTGGGTGACCAGCCGCGCCTGCGGAATCGTGCGGGCCTGTTCCATCTGCGAGCCGGCGGCGGTGAAGCGCTCGGACGCGTCGGCCAGCGCCTGCGTCGACGCGGCGTTGCCGCCGGTGAGGCTCATCACCTGCCCGCCCAGCCGCTCGACCCAGCGGCGTGCCTCCGCCTTGGCGTCGTCGAGCTCCCGCACCTTGCGCGCGTTGCTCTGGCTGACCAGGTAGAACACACCGGCGACCAGCAGCACCAGCACAACGACCCACACGATCGTGCCCACGGTTTACCTCCCACAGCAGGTAATCCGTCAACGAGCAATAGCTCCCTTGAGTTCCGTCAGAACACTTCCGGGCAATGCGGCTCGTGTGTGTTGAGGAACGCAACCGTCAACGCGTCGACATGACCGGGCGTGTGCTCGACCACGCGGTGCGCCCGTGCGAGCACGGAAAGCCGCACGCCACCGAGGTAGGCACTGCCGAGGGCGGCGACGTCGAGTGACACGTCCGCGGCGTCCTCGGTGCGCGTCACGACCGCCTCGCCGCCCTTCGCGGTGAGCCGCCAGCGGCCCGAGTTCCACGGGCACAGGGCGTCCTCGACGGCGATCACACTGTCCACATCGGACAGGTAGCGGCGCAGCGACAGCGCCTTGCCGACGTCGACGATCCGCAGCCACAACGCGTCGGACAGCTCCCGCCGCACCTTCCGCGGGTTGTCGACCATGTGCACGATCGGGTCGTCGGTGGCGGTGAAGAAGGAGATCTCGCTGGCCAGGTCGAGGTCCAGCAGGAACCGGTACAGGTCCGCGTAGGCCTGCTCGGTCTCGCACACCAGCTCGCGCACGTGCAGCTCGTTCTGCGGCCCGCTGCTGCTGCGCCCGTGCTTCACGCGGAACACCACGTACCCCTGCGGGTGCAGGCAATAGCGGTACGATGTGAGGCCACCGCGGTCGGACTCGTCGTCGGAGAGGTGGACGTCCCACGTCTGCTCGACCCGGCTGATCCACCCGACCCTCGTGCGACGCACCCGGTCGTGGACCTCACGCATGAACGGCAGCGCCTCGTCCCGCGTGACCTGGCGGATCCTGGCATCGCTCACGGGCACACCGGCGTGGAACGGCATCCGCGTCGGCATCGTCAGCATCGACATGCCCGACGCGAGCTCGCCGTAGCCGAACCGCCGGTAGATCGAGCCTTCCGACGCCCAGAGGATCGCGATGGAGTCGCCCGCCTCGTGCATGTCGTTGAGCTGCGTCCTCATCAGCAGCGACGCGACACCACGGCGCCGATGACCGGGTTTGACCCCCACGACGGTCACCGCGCCGGCCGGTGCGAGCACCCCGCCGGGGACGGTGAGCTCCCGGCTGAGCACGCCGCCGGTGCCGATCATCTCGTCACCGTCGAACACGACGTGCGTCCGCTCCGGCTCCAGCACCCGCATCCAGCGGTTACCGCTCTCGTGCGGCTCGGCGAGGAACGCCCAGGCGAAGACCGTCCTGAAGTCGTCGGAGTCGGCGCGGCCGAGGGTCCTGATGCTCAGCGTCGAGTCGGTCATGACGGCAGTGATACGCCGCCATGACCGGTTTCGCAGCCCAATTACCGCTGGATCGACTTGATCTCGCAGAACTCGTCGAGCCCGTACCGCCCGAACTCGCGCCCGTTGCCCGACTGCCGGTACCCGCCGAACGGCGCGCTCGTGTTGAACGCCCCGCCGTTGATGTCGACCTGCCCCGTGCGCAAGCGCTTAGCAACGGCCAGCGCACGGTCGGTGTCGGCGGAGAACACGGCCCCCGCGAGCCCGTAGATCGTGGAGTTCGCGATCCGCACCGCGTCGTCCTCGTCCACGTACGGCATGACGGACAGCACCGGCCCGAAGATCTCCTCCTGCGCGATGGTCATCTCCGGCGTGACACCCCCGAACACCGTCGGCGTCACGTAGAACCCCTTCGGCAACGGCGCCTCCGTCCCACCGGCAGCGAGCTGGGCACCTTCCTCGATCCCCTTGCGGATGTACCCGACCACACGATCGCGCTGGGCCGCGGACACGGCCGGCCCGATCCGGGTGGCCGCCTCCGCCGGGTCGCCCGGCGCGTACTTGCCCGCCGCCGCGGCCGCGAGCCGCACCGCCTCGTCGTGCCGGTCGGCCGGCACCAGCAGCCGCGTCCACGCGCTGCACGCCTGACCGTTGTTCATGAACGAGTTCGCGACCGCGATCTTCACCGCCCGCCCGAGATCGGCGTCGTCGAGCACGACACAGGCCGACTTGCCACCCAGTTCCAGCGCGACCCGCTTCACCGTCTCCGCGGCCACGGCGAACACCCGCCGCCCCGCCCGCGTGGACCCGGTGAACGACACCATGTCCACGTCCGGGTGCGCCGCCAACGCCTCCCCGACCACCGGCCCGGTGCCGTGCACCAGCCCGAACACGCCCCGCGGCACCACGGCGGTGACGATCTCAGCGAGCAGGTCCGCGGTCTTCGGCGCGAGCTCGCTCGGCTTGAGCACCACGGTGTTGCCCGCGGCGAGCGCCGGCACGACCTTCGCCACCATCTGCTGCAACGGGAAGTTCCACGGCGTGATCGCCGCGACCACCCCGACCGGCTCGCGCAGGACCAGCGAGTTGCCGATCTCCTCCGGCGCGAAGTACCCGCCCTCCAGCACCTCGGCAACCCCCTCGGCGATGCCGATGGGGTTCGCGACCTGCACCTTCTGGCTGAAGGTCAGCGGCGTACCCATCTCGCGGGTCATGGTGGCCGCGAGCTCACCCGCCCGCTCCCGCAGGCCGTCGACGATCGCGCGCACGACCTTCACCCGCTCCTCGACCGAGGTTTGAGCCCAGGCCGGGAACGCCTCGACCGCCGCGGCAACGGCCACGTCGACATCGGCCGGGGTGCCTTCGGCGAGCGTGCCGATGACTTCCTCGGTGGCGGGGTTGACGACCTCGATCACGAGAGCCCTCCAAGGCGGATGTGACACCTACAGCGCTGACACCTCCCAGAGTGTCACATCGCGGTCGGGGCGGTCATGTGGGCGACGGCCGAGGACCGCTGGCGCGGTCCGCAGGGTGGGCCTGCGGCCGGGCAGGCTGGTCGCGCAGGCGGCCGGGGGCCACGGGCGCGGGACCTGCGGTTGGGGCAGGCGGCCGGGCAGGCAGGTCGGGGCAGGCGGGCGGGGGCCACGTGCGCGAGGCAGGCAGCCGGGACCGCGGGTGCGGTCTGCGGGGACAGCGGGCGGAGAGCCGCAGGCGGAGAGCCGCAGGCGGAGAGCCGCAGGCGGAGAGCCGCAGGGGCGCGGCCGGGGATAGCGGCTGAGACCAAGGGGGTAGCGGGCGCGGTCTGCGGGAGTAGCGGGCGGGGCCCCGAGGGCGGGCGCCGCAGGTGGGGAGCCGCAGGCGGGGCGGCCGGGGATAGCGGCCGGGACCAAGGGGGCGGTGGCCGGGCGCAGAGGTCAGGGACGAGCCGGAGTCGGGAGTCGCCCAAGGCCAGGGCCAGCCCAGGACTGGGACGAGGCGGAATCGGAATCAGGAGCGGGCCGAAGACGGGACCAACCTGGGACCGCGCCCAGGCCGGAAAGGCTGCGGGGGGACGGAGGCCAGGTACTGCGGAGGTGGGCGCAGTGGGCAGCGGCTTGGAGCTGCGGAGCCGGAACCAGCACTGCAAATCAGACGCGAGGACCTGGGCTGGACGCGAAGCCCAGCACCACAAAGCCCGGCACCGGGTGCCGCCGGGCCCGGCATCACAAAGCCCGACAACGGGTGCCGCCGGGCCGGCATCGCAAAGCCCCGCAGCGGGTGGCGCTGGGCCCATCACCACGAAGCCCGGCACCGGGTGCCGCTGAGCCCGCCTCCACCAGTCCGGTGCTGAGTGCAGTGAACCCTCAGCCCAGTGCCGCCGAGTCCGGTGCCGACTGCCGCGTGCCGTCAGCCCAGTGCCGCCAAGCCGAAGCCTGGGGCCGTTGCCGGCTGCGGATCGACTTTGCGATCACCCGTGAGCCGACCGACCAGTGCCACCAAGCCGAAGCTGGGGCCGTTGCCGGAGCCACCGAGACAGGAGCGGACGCCACGGAAGCAATGAGTGGACCCGCCAAGGCATCCGCGCCCCGCCAAGCCCTCCCCCGACACGCCCACCGACCCCACGACACGCCCTAGCGCCCTACAACCCGCGAAGCGAAATTTCGCCGCTCAACTCCCCGCTGCCGCGAGCACACCCCCGATCCGCCGCTCGCGCAGCACCCGCAGGTGGACCGCCGCCCACGTCCGGAAAGGACGCCACGCCTCGGACACCTCGGCCAGGGGCCGGCCATAGCGCTCGCGGACCTCGTCGTCGAGGCGGCTCTCGTTGTGCGGCACGGCGTCGGGGGCGTTCGCCCCGCGCAGCACCACCAGCTCGGCGGCGAACGGGCCGAGGCCCTTCACCTGCTGCACGGCCAGCACCGCGGCCGCCGGCTTCATCGACCGCAACGCGGTCGCGTCCAGCAGGCCGTCCAGGGCGGCCTCGGCCACCGCGCGCAGGTACTCGGGTTTGCGGCCGGGCAGGTCGAGGTCCAGCGAGCGCAGGGCGATGGGCTGCGGGAACACGCCGTCCCTCAGCAGGGCTGCCTTGAACTTGGCCGCCTGCGCCATCGACACCCGCTGCGACAGCACCGCCCAGGCCGCGGCCTCGTACGGCGAGTAGAAGCCGCACGGCCGCAGGCCGGGTAAGGACGCCTGGGCGGACGCGATCACCGGGTCCCGCGCGCCGACGTCCGGCCAGGCGCGCGCGTCCACGTCCAGCGACAAGAAACGGCACGCCTGTGCCGCCGCCCGGTCGAGGTCACCCTCGCCGGACGCCTCCAACACGGCAGTGGCGCCGTGCTGGGTCACGGAGACCTCAGCCCGGCGCCACTCGCCTTCGACCAGGAACGTCGTGTGCAGGCTCTCGCCCTCGCTCGGCGGCAACGCGGACGGCGTGAAGCCCTCCCAGAACGACCGGCTCGTCGCGAGCGACCAGGGGCCCTGAACTGCTACTTCGATGCGGTGGTGTGCCATGTCGGGGACGTTAGCGGCGACCCCTGACAGGAAATCGCCGCCGATGTCCCCGGACGGCCCGAATCGGCTCAGGAGAAGTCGAGATCACCCGATCGAGTGCGCTTCAGCTCGAAGAAGTACGGATATCCGGCGAGCAGGCGGGCGCCGTCGAAGATCCGTCCGGCCTCTTCGCCGCGCGGGATCTTGGTGAGCACGGGCCCGAAGAACGCGACACCGTCGATGTGGATCGTCGGGGTGCCGACGTCCATGCCGACCGGGTCCATGCCGCGGTGGTGGCTCGCCCGCAGCTCCTCGTCGTACTCGGTCGAGTGCGCGGCCTCGGCGAGCTCGGCGGGCAGCTCGGCGTCGGCGAGCGCCAGCTTGATGACGTCGTCGAAGTCCTTGTTGCCCTCGTTGTGAATGCGGGTGCCCATGGCGGCGTAGAGCCGGGGCAGCACCTCGTTGCCGAACTTCTGCTCGGCGGCGATGGCCACGCGGACGGGGCCCCAGCCCTTGGTCATGAGCTCCTGGTACTGCTCGGGCAGGTCGCGGCCCTCGTTCAGCACGGCGAGGCTCATCACGTGGAAGCTGAGGTCGATGTCGCGGACCTCCTGGACTTCGAGGATCCACCTGGAGGTGATCCAGGCGAACGGGCAAAGAGGATCGAAGTAGAAGTCGACCTTCGCCTTGTCGGCCATACGTGCCCCTTCAGTGACGGTGGGTGGGGTTATCGCCCCATCAGCCCAACCAGATCACCCTGTCATCTCTTCCCGTGCGCCGGTTCCGTGATTGGATGCGGGAGTCATAACCATTCCCGACGACGTCAGCGCGTAACCACACGCGCGGCAGACGAGGTGACCAGTGGCCGCGCCCAACCTCACCCGCGACCAGGCTCAGGAACGTGCTGAGCTGCTGGAAGTGGAGTCCTACCGGATCGAGCTGGACCTGACCGACGGCGGCGGAAAGCCGGGTTCGGACACGTTCCGCTCCACCACCACCGTGGTGTTCCGCAGCCGGACTCCGGGTGCTTCCTCGTGGATCGACATCGTGGCGGCGACCGTGCACCGGGCCGTGCTGAACGGCGAGGAGCTCGACGTCTCCGACTACCGCGAGGAGGACGGCATCAGGCTGTCGGACCTCGCGGAGACGAACGAGCTGACGATCGAGGCCGACTGCCGGTACATGAACACCGGCGAGGGCCTGCACCGGTTCGTCGACCCCGTTGACGGCGGCGTGTACCTGTACTCGCAGTTCGAGACCGCGGACGCCAAGCGCATGTTCGCGTGCTTCGACCAGCCCGACCTGAAGTCCGTGTACGCCATGAAGGTGACGGCGCCGCACGACTGGAAGGTCATCTCGAACGGCGAGATCACCGCCACCGAGGACGGCGAGGGCGGCTCGGCGGTGCACACGTTCGCCACCACCAAGCCGATGTCGACCTACATCGTGGCGCTGGTCGCCGGTCCGTACGCGGAGTGGCGCGACGAGTTCGTGAGCCGCGGCGACGACGGCAGCGACATCACCATCCCGCTCGGCATCTACTGCCGCGCCTCGCTGGCCCCGCACATGGACCACGAGCGGCTGTTCACCGAGACCAAGCAGGGCTTCGGGTTCTTCCACCAGGCGTTCGGCGTCGTGTACCCGTTCGGCAAGTACGACCAGTGCTTCGTGCCGGAGTTCAACGCGGGCGCGATGGAGAACGCGGGCTGCGTCACGTTCCTGGAGGACTACGTCTTCCGCAGCCGGGTCACCCGCTACCTCTACGAGCGCCGGTCCGAGACCGTGCTGCACGAGATGGCGCACATGTGGTTCGGCGACCTGGTCACCATGCGCTGGTGGGACGACCTGTGGCTGAACGAGTCGTTCGCCACCTGGGCCTCGGTGCTCGCGCAGGCGGAGGCCACCGAGTACCGCCAGGCGTGGACGACGTTCGCGAAGATCGAGAAGTCCTGGGCCTACCGGCAAGACCAGCTGCCCTCGACGCACCCGGTGGCCGCGGACATCCCGGACCTGCAGGCGGTCGAGGTCAACTTCGACGGCATCACCTACGCCAAGGGCGCTTCCGTGCTGAAGCAGCTCGTCGCGTACGTCGGCCTGGAGAACTTCCTGGCGGGCCTGCGGGTCTACTTCGGCAAGCACGCGTGGGGCAACGCGACGCTCGCGGACCTGCTGGGCGCGCTGGAGGAGGCGTCCGGCCGCGACCTGTCGTGGTGGAGCGCGCAGTGGCTGGAGACGACCGGCCTGAACCTGTTGCGCCCCAAGTTCACCGTCGACGCCGCGGGCAAGTTCACCGAGTTCGCGGTGCTGCAGGGCGGCGCGCGTCCCGGTGCCGGCGAGTACCGCACGCACCGCATCGCGATCGGCGTCTACGACGACGACGGCAGCGGCAAGCTGGTCCGCACGCACCGCCACGAGCTGGACGTCACCGGTGAGCGCACCGAGGTGCCGGAGCTGGTCGGCGTGCACCGCGGCAAGATCGTGCTGGTCAACGACGACGACCTCACGTACTGCACGATGCGCCTGGACCCGGACTCGCTGGCGGGGCTGATCGACCACATCTCCGACATCGCCGAGCCGCTGCCGCGGACGCTGTGCTGGTCGGCCGCGTGGGAGATGACCCGCGAGGCCGAGCTCAAGGCCCGCGACTTCGTGAACCTGGTGCTCGGCGGTCTGCACGCCGAGTCCGAGGTCGGTGTCGTGCAGCGGCTCCTGCTGCAGGCCCAGACGGCGCTGTCGTCCTATGCGGACGGTGCGTGGCGTGCGGAGGGCTGGCGCCGGTTCGTGGCCAAGACGCTGGAGCTCGCGCAGTCGGCCGAGCCGGGTTCCGACCACCAGCTGGCGTTCGTGAACGCGCTCGCCTCGTCGGTGCTGGACGAGTCCACTTTGGACGTGCTGCGCGGCTGGTACGACGGCACCGCGGTCCTGGAGGGCCTCGACGTCGACACCGACCTGCGCTGGCGGCTGCTGCAGGCCCTCGTCGCGCACGGCAGGGCCGACCTGGCCGAGATCACCGCCGAGGAGGAGCGCGACCCCACCTCCACCGGCCACCGCCGCGCCCAGTCGACCAGGGCGCTGCGCCCGACGGCCGCCGCCAAGGACGAGGCGTGGGAGCGGGCCGCGAACGACGACGACCTGCCCAACGCGGTCAGCGAGGCGATCATCGCGGGCATCTCGCACCCGAGCCAGAAGGAGCTGCTCGAACCGTACGTCGAGCGCTACTTCGCGGACGTGAAGGGCGTGTGGGACCGCCGTTCCTCGGAACGCGCGCAGTCCATGGTGGTCGGCATGTTCCCGGCGTGGTCGATCGCGAAGTCCACTGTGGATGCGGCGGACGCGTGGCTGGCCGACGAGCACCCGCCGGCGCTGCGCCGCCTGGTGTCCGAGGGACGCGCGGGAATCGTGCGGGCCCTTGCGGCACAGGAGTTCGACCGGTCCTGACACGGTCCTATGGAAGCCCCGCACCCCGTTCGCGCGGTGCGGGGCTTCCGCGTGCGGGGGCCTTGGAGAACGAGGGGGAACCATGAACCACATCGGCACGCTCGTCGAACGCTGGCACCGCGGCTGGATCGCGGCGGAGGGCCTGACGTCCGAGCACCGCGACGGCCACCTGGTCGTGCACGTGAACCGGCCGCACCGGCGGTTCGAGTGGCTCGCCACCGACGAGACCGAGGTCGCCGCGCTGGCCGAACTGGTCGCCGCGACCCGGCAGCCCGACTGGCTCAGCGTCCCCACCGGCGACCCGGCGGGGGTGATCGGGGAGCTGGAACGGGCCGGGCTGCGGGTGGCCAGGCCGGACGAGACCTTCATGCGGCGCCCGCTCGACGACCACCCGCAGCCCGGTCCACCGGCCGGGTACGCGGTGGAGGTGACGCGCGACCCGGTCATCCAGGTGCGGGTGCTGGCCGCGGACGGCGAGCCGGCGGCGAGCGGGCTGATGGCGGTGGTCGGTACGGACGCGGTGGCGCACCGCATCGAGACCTCGGCCGAGCACCGGCGGCGCGGGCTGGGCAGCGTCGTCATGGGCACGCTGGCGCGCGAGGCCGTGCAGGACGGGGCGCGGACCGGGCTGCTGTTCTCGTCGGCCGACGGCGTGCACCTGTACCGCAGCCTCGGCTGGGAGCGGATCTCCGCCCTCGTCGTGGCACAGAACGAGGTGGCCGCGCGCATGCGCCTCTGAGACGCCGACAAGCCCCCGGCCGCGGGGCCGGGGGCTGTCGGGTGAGCTCAGGTCAGGAACGCGGCGCGTGGCCCGCCTGGTCGGTCAGCATGCGCAGGCCGGACACCAGGCCGCCGGCGAGGTCGCCCTCCTTGAAGGACGCGACCATGCTCATCACCGCGAGCTTGGCGCCGCGGTCGGCCAGCCGCCGGTGCGACTCCTCGCCGGTCACGACCTCCACGACGCGCTCGCCGGGCGAGACGGCCACCAGCACGTGGTGCGAGGGGCGCTCGGTGGACGCGTGCAGCTCCTCGGCACGCGCACGGGACGAGCCGCCCAGCTCGCCGAGGTACACGCTGAAGTCGAGCCCGGTGGTGCGGCTGGACAGCGTGAGGGCCTCGTCGAGCTGCGCCAGCTGGGACGCCGAGAACGGCAGCTCGGGCGCGTGCGGCTCGTACATCTTGGCCGCGGAGACGCGACCGCTGTTGGTCACGACCGCCCCGAGCGGCAACGTCGACGGGTCGACGGCCTCGATGGCCTTACCAGTTGCCACGAGCGCCTCCCTTGGCAGTCGAACCCGCCACGGCGGACTCGGCAGAACCGTGGTGGTCCGCGCTCAACCCGGCCGGGTTCGCGCTCCACCACACCGGGGCGTAGCCCCACTCCTGGCCGGGCCGGTACCGGGGAATCCGGGTGGCCTTTGGCCTCACCGTCAGCAGCGTGATCACGCCGTAAATCGCCAGCGGGATCAGCGCGAAGACGAGAACGGTCTCCACGATGGTCACGGCGGTACGGTAGCCGAACTCGGTCGCGCCCGAGTGGCCGGGCCACCACGCGGTGAGCCGCGGCCGCGGCGGGACGTGTAGCAGAGCGTCGGCGGCCACGCACCGCACGCGTCCGAGAACCACCGGTTCGCGCCGCCGGAGGACCTGGATGGAGTAGACCGCCGCAGTGGTTGCGGCGGCAACTACCAGTGACCGCACCGTGCGGACCCGAACGACCACCGCGCCGCGCGAGCACTCCGGTCACCCCGACACCCGACGAACGCCCCACCCGACGATCGGCTCAGGGGTCCCGGCCGTCCATTCACGCGTCCACAGGCGGGGTCACCAGCGGCACGACACCCGCGTGGCGATCACCGGCCTCGGCACCCAGCCCGGATTCGGCACGTTCGGGCCGGTTCGCAACGGTGCGCGAGCGCTGTTCTTCAGGCACAGCACCGGAAAAAGTCCCGGTAAATACAGCGCAGCACTCCGTTTGCAGTATGACGCACATCACGTTTGGCCGGATTTCGGGTCACTCAGCGTGTCCGTACCGGCCAGTAGAGCCAATGAGCGCTCTCGTGCGGCGCAGCGGTTACACCCGGTCAGGCCTCACCCGGTCGGATGCGAACGGGTGCCGGTTTGGGGTCTTGTTCCCGGATCACCCAGCTCCTAGCTTTTCACCTATACGGGTCTTGCGCACCCGCCCTAAGAGTCCTGGAGGACACGAAATGTTGACGACGACCCGCCCCCAGGCCCTGTCCGTCACTCTTCCGAGCTACAAGGACGATTCAGTGCGTATCACCGCCAGTGACTCCGTTCGCATCACCGCCGACGACTCCGTTCGGATCACCGCGGCTGATTCGGTGCGCATCACCGCCTCGGACTCGGTGCGGATCACCATGGACGACTCGGTGCGCATCACGGCGAGCGATTCGGTCAGGATCACGTGCGCCGATTCCGTCCGGATCACTGCGCGTGAGGACTCCGTTCGGATCACCGCTCACGACGACTCGGTGCGCATCACGGCGCGTGAGGACTCGGTCCGCATCACGGCGCGTGAGGACTCGGTCCGCATCACGGCGCACGACGACTCCGTCCGCATCACCATGGACGACTCCGTGCGCATCACGGCCCGCCGCACGGACTTCACCCTCGCGGCCTGACCCACGCCCACCGGTGCGGCAGCTCAGGCCGCGGGTTCACCCAGGTAGGGCAACCACTGCGGGTCGGCCTCGGCCACACCCGCGAGCAGCCTCCAGTGCGGGCCACGTGGCGCGGCCGGCACGACGCGCAACCGCCAGCCCAGTTCGGACAGCAGCTTGTCCGCCTTGCGGTGGTTGCACTTCGCGCAGCACGCGACGCAGTTCGTCCAGGTATGAGGTCCGCCACGCGAACGCGGCACGACGTGGTCGATTGTCTCGGCCCGCCCGCCGCAGTAGGCGCAGCGGTAACGGTCGCGGTGCATGAGCCCGGCACGGGTCATCGGCACGCGACCGCGGTAAGGCACGCGAACGTAGGTGCTCAGCCGGATCACCGAGGGCACGAGCACCTCGGACTTCGACGAGTGCAGCACGAGCCCGGAAGCGTCCCCGTGCACCACCTCGGCTTTCCCGCACACCACCAGGACCACCGCCCGGCGCAGCGACAGCGCCGTGAGCGGCTCGAACGTGGCGTTCAGCAGCAGGACCTTGCGTCTTCCCCAGGGGAAAACCACCGGCGCCGGACCGGAACCTCCCCCGTCTCGATCCGCATCCGGCACCGCCCGCAGCTCGGGCTGATTTCGGCATGGGGAGACCGTCGGCGTCGTCTCGCCTGGTGGCGAGGCGCCGATAGGGGTCGGTTGTCGGTCTGGCACGCGACCACCTCCACCGGTTCAGCCATAGGAGACCACACTTACCAGGAAAAAATCACGTGTGATAAGTGACGCGTCACGGATGTGTGATCAAACCTGGGGTGAACCAGCTCCCTATCGGGGATGGTTTTCATCGCCCGCTACCCTTGACAAGGTGACAGAGGCTCCTTCCACACCACTGCCTGCGACGATCGCCTACCCGGTCGCCGAGCGGCTAAACCTCGTCGAGCGGATCCACGACCGCGAGGTCGCCGATCCCTACCGCTGGCTCGAGGACACCGCAGATCCCCGCACCGAGGCGTGGTCGCAGGCCCAGGACGGGCTGACCCGCTCCTGGCTGGACGCCATGCCGGGCCGCGAACGCCTGGGCGCGCGCCTGAAGGAGCTGATGCGCACGGGTTCGGTGTCCACGCCGACCTGGCGCGCCGGCCGCGCGTTCTTCACCCGCCGCGGCCCCGAGCAGGACCACCCGGTCGTCGTCCTGCGCGAGAGCGACGGCACCGAACGCGTGCTGCTCGACGTGAGCGTGCTCGACCCGTCTGGCAGGACCACGCTGGACAGCTGGTCGCCCAGCCTCGAAGGCACGCGCCTGGCCTACCAGGTCTCCATCGGCGGTGACGAGCACTCGCTGCTGCACGTGGTCGACGTCGACTCCGGCGAGCACCTCGACGGCCCGATCGACCGGTGCCGGTACTCGCCGGTCGCCTGGCTGCCCGGCGGCGAGGAGTTCTACTACGTCCGCCAGGTCGACCCGGCGCTGCTGCCCGAAGACGAGAAGCTGTTCCACCGCCGCGTGTGGCGGCACCGCGTCGGCACGAACCCGGACACGGACCTCAACGTGCACGGCGAAGGACTCGGCCACACCTACTACTACGGCGTCAAGCTGTCGCACGACGGCCGTTGGCTGCTGGTCAACGGCTCGCCCAGCACGACGCGGCACGACTCGGTGTGGATCGCCGACCTGCACGGTGACGGCGAGCTCAGGCCCGTGATCCTGACCGAGGCGGGTGCGCGCTCCGAGGCGTTCGTCGCCCGCGACGGCAAGCTCTACCTGCACACCTCGCTCGACGCGCCGCGGTTCCGCGTGTGCGTGGCGGACCCGGCGAACCCGGCCGAGTGGACCGAGCTGATCGGCGAGGAGTCCGACTCGGTGCTGGACGGCGTGCGCTGGCTCGACGGCGACCTGGTCGTGCTGCGCACCCGGCACGCCGTGTCCGAACTGCACCTGCACGACGCCGCGACCGGCGCGCACCGGCAGGTGATCCCCATGCCCGGCACGGGTTCGCTGCACGGGATGTCCGTCGTGGACTCGCTGACCGGCCACGACCAGGACACGCTGTGGTTCGGGTGGACGGACTTCGTGACGCCCGCCTCGGTGTTCCGCTACTCCTCGGCGACCGGCCGGACCGAGCTGCACGAGGCCGCTCCCGGCCGAGTCGAGCTGCCGGCCGTGACGACGCAGCAGATCGCGTACCCGTCCAAGGACGGCACGACCGTGCGGATGTTCGTCGTCAGCGGCGAGCAGAAGCCCGACCTGCCCCGTCCCGCGCTGCTGACCGGCTACGGCGGCTTCGCGATCGGCCGCGGCCCCGGCTACAGCGCGACCACGCTGGCGTGGGTCGAGGCGGGCGGCGTGTGGGTGCACGTGTCGTTGCGCGGCGGCGACGAGGAAGGCGAGGAGTGGCACGTCGACGGCATGCGGCAGCACAAGCAGAACGTCTTCGACGACTTCCACGCCGCCGCCGAGCACCTGGTGCGCAACGGCTGGACCACGCCGCAGCAGTTGTCGATCATGGGTGGCAGCAACGGCGGCCTGCTCGTGGGCGCCGCGCTGACGCAACGGCCGGACCTCTACGCGGCCGTGGTGTGCTCAGCGCCACTGCTCGACATGGTGCGCTACGAGAAGTTCCTGCTCGGGCGACTGTGGGCGGACGAGTACGGCAGCGCGAGCGTGCCGGAAGAGCTGGACTGGCTGTTGTCCTACTCCCCGTACCACCGCGTCGAAGCGGACGTTGAGTACCCTTCGGTCCTGTTCACGGTGTTCGAGTCGGACAGTCGCGTGGATCCCAACCACGCGAGGAAGATGTGCGCGGCGCTGCAGCACGCTTCGACGAGTGATCCGGCCAAGCACCCGGTGCTGATCAGGCGCGAGACCGAGGTCGGTCACGCGGGCAGGTCGGTCAGCCGGACGGTCGCTCTCGCCGTGGACCAGCTGACGTTTCTCGCGAATGCCACCGGCATGGAGTTGTAGGAGGGCACGACCACGTGTTGGCGACGAATCCAGTGGATGACGCCGCGAACAAGACCGCGCAGGCGGTCGAGTTCTTCGAGAAGTACGGCCCTTCGATCCTGGCGGGCGCGATCAAGATCGTCGTGATCCTGATCGCCGCCTTCGTGATCAGGGCCCTGCTCCGCAAGGTCATCGACCGGATTACGACGCCCGGCAAGGAGGGCAAGAAGCCGGGCCTGCTCAAGCCGCTGCGGGAACGTGCTCCGCAGGCGCTCGGGAACCTGATCTCCGAGCGCCGGGAGCAGCGTGCCAAGACCATCGGCTCGGTGCTGAAGTCGATCGTCACGATCCTGATCTTCGGGATCGCGTTCCTCGAGATCATGATCGTGGTCGGCCTGGACATCACCCCGGTGCTGACCTCGGCGGGCATCCTGGGCGTCGCGATCGGCTTCGGCGCCCAGAACCTGGTCAAGGACTTCCTGTCCGGCATGTTCATGCTGCTGGAGGACCAGTACGGCGTCGGCGACGTCGTGGACTTGGGCCCGTCGATCACCGGCACCGTCGAGGCGGTGGCGTTGCGGACCACGACGATCCGCGACACCGGCGGCACGGTCTGGTACGTGCGCAACGGCGAGATCCTGCGCGTGGGCAACTCGTCGCAGGGCTTCGCGGTCGCGGTCGTCGACCTGCCGCTGAGCTACGGCGCGAACCTGGCCGAAGCCACGAAGGTGCTGGAGCGCACGGTCGCCGAGGTGGCCGAGTCCGAGCCGCTGAAGGCCGACATCACGGCCAAGCCCGAGGTGCTCGGCGTGGAGAAGTTCACGCCGGAGAACATCACGCTGCGGGTGACCGTGAAGACCAGGCCGGGACGGCAGTGGGCGGTCCAGCGCAACCTGCGCGCGCAGTTGATGCCCGCACTGGAGGAGGCCGGCTTCACGGCCAAGTGAACCGGCGGCCCGGGGTGAGCCAGAACACCCATTCGAGATGGTGATCACCCGGTGTCCTGGCAGCTCAGACCCCTATGACTGAGCTAATAGCCGGGGCGGCCTGCGCGCGGTGGCCCGCGTGAGTCAGGATGGTTGCGTGGGCAACCCGGTTAGCTTCTTCGAACAGGTCGGTGGCGAGGAGACGTTCCACCGCATCGTCGCGCGCTTCTACCAAGAGGTGAAGTCCGACGACGTCCTCCTCCCCCTCTACCCGGAAGAGGACCTCGGACCAGCGGAGGAACGCCTCCGGCTGTTCCTCATGCAGTACTGGGGCGGCCCGCACACGTACTCGGAGAACCGGGGACACCCCCGGCTGCGAATGCGGCACGTGCCGTTCACGATCGGACCGGTCGAGCGGGACGCGTGGCTGCGCTGCATGAGGGTCGCCGTCGACGAAGCCGGCCTCGACGAAGCTCACCGCAAGCAGCTCTGGGACTACCTGGAGATGGCCGCGAACAGCCTGATGAACAGCTGGTCTTGATCGCCCATCACCCGATCGGGTCCTTTCGCAGCGAGACGAATGGCAGGATGACCCCCCGTGCGACGATCCTCCGACCTCAGCCCTGAGATCGCCGAAGAGTCCGCCTGGTGGCGTGACGCAGTCTTCTACCAGGTGTACGTGCGTTCCTTCGCCGACTCCAACGGCGACGGCGTCGGCGACCTGGAAGGCATCCGTTCCCGACTGGGCTACCTGGAACTGCTCGGTGTCGACGCCCTGTGGCTCACCCCGTTCTACCGCTCGCCGATGGCCGACCACGGCTACGACGTGGCCGACCCGCGTGACGTCGACCCGATGTTCGGCGACCTGGCCGCGTTCGACCGCCTGGTGGCCGACGCGCACGAGCACAACATCCGGGTGACCGTCGACCTGGTCCCGAACCACACGAGCGACCTGCACGAGTGGTTCCAGGAGGCCCTGCAGGCCGGTCCCGGCAGCATGGAGCGCTCCCGCTACATCTTCCGCGAGGGCCGCGGCTTCGACGGCTCCCAGCCGCCGAACAACTGGGTCTCCGTCTTCGGCGGCCCGGCGTGGACCCGCGTGCCGGACGGCCAGTGGTACCTGCACCTGTTCGCGCCCGAGCAGCCCGACCTGAACTGGGACCACCCCGAGGTCCGCGCCGACCTGGAGCACACGCTGCGCTTCTGGCTCGACCGCGGCGTCGACGGTTTCCGCATCGACGTGGCCCACGGCATGGCCAAGCCCGAGGGCCTGCCGGACATGGAGATCCGCGCCCAGGTCCCCGGCGTGCTCACCGACGACGTGCACGACCCGCGCTTCGACAACGACGGCGTGCACGAGATCCACCGCATGATCCGCAAGGTCATGGACGGCTACCCCGGCACCATGGCCGTCGGCGAGATCTGGGTGAAGGACGACGAGCGCTTCGCCGCCTACGTCCGCCCCGACGAGCTGCACCTGGGCTTCAACTTCCGCCTGGTCGAAGCCGGCTTCGACGCCGACGCCGTCCGTTCCGCGATCGAGCACTCCCTCGGCGCGGTGGCCCTGACCGGCACGCCCGCCGCGTGGACGCTCTCCAACCACGACGTGGTGCGCCACGTGACCCGCTACGGCGGCGGCCCCCTCGGCGAACAGCGCGCCCGCGCGATGACGCTGGTCGAGCTGGCCCTGCCCGGCGTGGTCTACCTCTACAACGGCGAAGAGCTCGGCCTGCCGAACGTGGAGCTCCCCGACTGGGCCCTGCAGGACCCGACCTGGGAACGCTCCGGCCACACCGAACGCGGCCGCGACGGCTGCCGGGTGCCGATCCCGTGGGAGGGCACCGCGCCCCCGTTCGGGTTCTCCAGCGCGGTCAACACGTGGCTGCCGCAGCCCAACGAGTGGGACCACCTCACCGCCGAGGCCCAGCTGGAAGACCCCGGCTCGATGCTGTCGCTGTACCGCGAGGCGCTCGAACACCGCAAGACCTCGCCGGCGTTCGGCGGCAACGAGCTGGAGTGGTACGGCGCCCCCGCCGGTTGCTTCGCGTTCCGGCGCAAGGGCGGCGGCCTGATCTGCGCGCTGAACACCTCGGGCGCTTCGGTGCCGTTGCCGCCCGGTCAGGTGCTGCTGTCGTCCGGGCCGATGGACGGCGACCAGCTGCCGCCGGACACCGCGGTGTGGCTAGTCTGAGCTTGGGCCGGCGCGGTCTGACCTCCTTGTGAACGCGAGACCCCGTTCAGCGCTGCCACCTGTGGTCGGCGTGCTGCTACCCGGTAGCAGCGCAGCCGGCCACAGGTAGCACCCTGAGCGCGTCTGACCTGCATAGCGGGTGCGCGGTGGGATGATCGTCTCTTCATGAACACGACTCCCGGACGCGTTGCGCCGAACCCGCGTGGGCGCCAATGCGGTACATGCAACTCATCATTGGCCACCGACAACACCGCGAAGCTGTGCGGACGCTGCCGCCGAACCCACGCCGACGTGCTCTCCAAGCCGCCTTCCGGACTCGCGAGGGAATCATTCCTCACAGACGAGATGCGAGCAGCGTTCAACAGTCAGCACATGGGCCGGGTGATCAAGGCTTATCGCAGACACGAAGTCTTTCTGAAGTTGATCGGCCGATCGCTCACCCAGGAAGAGTTCGGCCGCTGGTTCGGCCTGCAACAGGGAAGCGTCAGCAGGATCGAACGCGGAAAACCCGAGACGAACATTGATATGCTCAGAACTATTGCGAAAGGCCTGCACCTTCCCGAGGATTTGCTGTGGTTCGACTTCCCTGGACGCAACCGTGCCGATGAGGCCTTGAAGGACAAGGCGGCAGACGGACGGACTGGGGTTGGATCGTCGTCAGAATTTGTCTGGGAAAGCCCGTCGGCCATCGCCGAGAGAGCGAGCTCTTTTGCCTCCGCCACCGGCGAGACGATGATAGAGCTTGTCAACACAGCCATCACAGATGTCATTTCGCGGTATGAAAGCGAAGGCCCGAAACGGCTCGCAGCGGAAGCGCTGAAGATTCGAACCACAGTGCAACACGTACTCGACGGCTGGATACATCCGACCAGACGCGACGCGGTCACACGACTCGCCGCGCAGGCATCGGCTCTGCTCGGCTACATGGCCGTCAACGCAGGCAAGTTCAACGTAGCCACAGCGTACTGCACTGAAGGCGAGGCCTTGGCCGCGGCCGCCAACGACACCGATCTCCGAATCTGGGTTCGCGGTACGCGGTCATTCTGCGCATATTATGAAAAAGACTACGCAGCGGCAGCAGAAATCGCCCGGGCGGGTATCGCCCTGAATCCGAGTTCTCCCCAGGTCGTACGCCTGCGGTCGAACGGAGAGGCACGGGCGCTGGGAAAGCTCGGCAGACGCGACGAAGCAGGGGCGGCAATCGACTCGGGCATGAGGTTGCTGGAGTCACTCGGCACGGACACCAAGATCCTGAGTCCCTGCATTTCCTTCAGCCCTTATGACTACCCGCGCTTTGCCGTCAATGCGGCTACAGCCTGGGTTCCGCTGGGACACTTGGGGCACGTCGTCCGTTACGTCACAGAGAGTGACGCAGCAGTCGAGGAAGCCGACTCCGCTTGGAGCCGGGTGTTGACCCGCTTGGACATGGCAACAGCTGCAATCCTGCGGAATCCACCCGATCTCGAACGCGCGGTTCTGTGGGGGACAGCCGCGTTGCGGGTGAGCGGAGCAAGCCCTGTTCAGTCGATTCTGCAACGTGCCGCAACTCTCCGAAGAGCTGCCACGAGGTGGACAAAAGCGCCCGTCGTACACGACTTTGTCGAGGCTTACGAAGCTTGGACCAAATCCACCACGCCTTGATCTCCTCAAGTTCAGACGTGTTCGACTTCTCCGACAACCGCAAGTTCGAGGGCAGCCCCACTGCCGAGCCCACCGCGGAATCCGTTCGACCGAACCGCCGGCCTTGGCGAGGATGACAGCCGTGCGCACCCGTGGAGTCCTCGCCGTCCTCGCCGCCGCCGTCCTCTTCGGCACGACCGGCACCGCGCAGGAGCTCGGCCCCGGCGGCCTGGACCCGCTCGCCGTGGGCGCGGTCCGCGTGGTGCTGGCGGGCGTGGTCCTCGTGGCCGTCGCCTGGCTGCTCGGCGCCTACCGCGACGCCCGCTTCTCGTGGCCGGTCGTGGTCGCCGGAGCGGTCGGGGTCGTCGCCTACCAGCTCGGGTTCTTCACCGGCGTGCGGCTGAGCGGCGTCGCGGTCGGCACGGTCGTGGCGCTGGGTTCGGGGCCCGTGTGGGCGGGTGTCGTCGAGTGGCTGCTCACCCGCCGCACGCCGTCGCCGCGCTGGCTGGGCGCCACGGCGCTGGCGATCGTGGGTGTGGCGGTACTGACCGGCGGTGGCGGCGGGGTGTCGTGGCTCGGGGTGGCGGCGTCGTTGCTCGCCGGGCTCGGGTACGGCGTCTACACGGTGGCCGGGTCGCGGTTGATCGCGCACGGCCAGCGTTCCTACGGCGCGATGGGGCTCATGTTCGGCGTGGGCGCGGTGCTGCTGGTGCCGGTGCTCGTGTGGCGTTGGCCTGGCGGGCTCGACTCCGCGAGCGGTATGACCATCGCGCTGTACCTCGCCCTGGTCCCGACCGTGGTGGCCTACCTGTTGTTCGGCGCGGGGCTCAAGGCGTTGCCGGCGGCGACGGTCGCCACGCTCACGCTCACCGAACCGGTGGTGGCGACCGCGCTGGGGGTGCTGGTGCTGGGTGAGGAGATCACCACGGCGACGGTCGTCGGCGGGGTGCTGGTGCTTGGCGGGCTGTCGTTGCTGGCGTTGCCGTCACGCCCGCAGCTTGTCCTCGACCGCCAGTAGCGCGCCGAAGACGAGCACGAGCACGGCGACCTGGGCGATCGCCAGCCACAGTCCGATCGGCACGGTCGCGAGCGACACGGCGGCCGCGCCGGCACGCCACCGCACCGTGCCGATCCGCAGCCGGGTGCGGAAGATCACGTGACCGATGAGGAACAGCGCGGCGCCACCGCCCAGCGCGAGCGCGCCGCTGAGGTGCAGGTGCTCGGTGGCGTGCCCGATGGTCTTCTTCACGCCGACGGCCACCACGACGATGCCGAGCAGCATCGGTGCGTGCGCCCACCCGAACGCCGACAGCGCCGCACGCGCACGCTCCGGTGCGGACATCGCGGCGAGGCTGTGTTCGGCACGGGTGTCCTGCGCACGCCCGAAGTAGCACCACCACAGCTGGTAGACGAGTGCGAGACCCAGCAACGCCGCCACGACGAGCTGGAAGTTGAGCGGCAGACCGGCCGCGCCGATGCCGATCGCAATGATCGACTCGCCGAGCGCGACGATCACGACGAGCCCGTGCCGTTCGACGAAGTGGGCCGGGCGGATGCGGAACTCGCCGTGCCGCCGGTTCACGTACGGCGAGACGACCATGAGCACCACCGCGGCCGTCCAGGCGGCCGCGCGCCACGTGCTCGGCAGGAAACCACCCGCCAGCACCAGCCCCGCCGACCCGAGGTTGAACGGCGCCAGGCGGGCCATCGCGGCCGCGGACCCCGGCCCACCGGCTGAGATGAACAGCCCGGAGTGCACCAGGTTCACGATCAGGTAGCCGATGCCGAACGCCGGACCGGCCGCGTCGAACGCGTTCGGGATCGCGAGTGCGATGACCAGGAACCCGCCCATGCCGACCATGAGCAGCAGCCGCCGGACGTTCGTGTCCGGCGCGACGGCGTTCGTGAGCCAGACGTACCCGAAGTACATCCAGAGGATCACGAACAGCATGATCACGACCTGGGCGAAGCCCACCGGCGACGTGTCGTCGGCGAGCGTGCCGGTCAGCTGCGTGATCGTGAAGACGAAGACCAGGTCGAAGAAGAGCTCCAGCGTCGAGACGCGGTACTCGGTCTCCTGGACCTGTTCGCGGGTTTCGGCGGACACGCGCGACATGGTGCCACGCGCGTCCGCTTGCGACGCAGCGAATTCACCCTCGGCTGAGCTGCAGTAAGGTCGAGGTTCAGACGATCAGCGGCAGCATCGAGTGCCGGCGCCTGACGACGGCGCCGTAGCGGGCGTCGATCCGCAGCCACGAGTCCGTCGCGGTCACCCGGACCTCGCCGTCCTCGCCGAGGAAACCCATGCCGGACAACGCGAACAGGCACCGCAGCGGGATCTTCACGTCCAGCCCGGACCCGGTCACCGTGAGCACGGTCTGGTCCATCAGCGACGCCGGCGGCGTGCCGTGCGGGCCGGTGTTCTCCCGCGCCACCTCGACACCCTCGTCCGCGAGCTTCGAGACGACCTCGACCGGCAACCGGTCGACCATCAGCCAGCCGTCGGCGGGCGGCAGGGCCGAACGCCACATCAGGTCCTTGGCCGGGCCGGGATCGATGCGCTCGTCGCGCATCACCGCGAGACCGGTCAGCAGCTCCGACCCGGACACCGTGACGTCCGCCGGACTCGCCTGCCCCGCGACGGTCCGCGTGGCCAGCGTGTCGAACGGCGTCGCCACCCACGCGTCCAGCAGTTCTTCGTTGCGGTTGCGCAGACGCACGACCGTCTGCCCGTCCAGCCGCACCGCGCGCGCGGCGAACGCGCCGAGGTCGTCTCTCTCGGCCGCGTCGGCCAACACCAGCTCAGGCACCGTTTCCTCCGGCACGCCAACCCGCGAGGAAGTCGCGTTCGGCATCGGTCAGACGACGCGGGCGCGCGGTCGTCAAGTTGTAGGGGGCCATCAGCGTCTCCGCCTTGGTGACCACCGGGCTACCCGTTTCCCGGCCGCCACGCACCACGTAGTCGAGGGTGAACGCCGCGGACCTCAGCTCGCGCACCGACATCTCCACCACGATCTCCTCGCCGGTGAACACGATCGGCGCGAGGTAGTCGACCACCAGCCGCGCCACGACCATGCCCTCGGCCAGCTCCTTGACCCCGTGGCGGGCAGCCTCGGTGAACAGCAGCTCGATGCGGGCTTCTTCCAGCAATGTCACCGTGTTCGCGTGGTTGATGTGACCGAACGCATCCATGTCCGACCACCGCGGCCGCACACCAGTGACGAAGACACCCATGCGGGGACCCTACCGAGCAGTCGTGCGGGGTGGGGAAAGCCCTACCCCGATTTTCCCGCGACCACGGCAGCGGGGCGCCGCGGACAGTGCCGCGACGCCCCGCTGTCGGGTGGTGCGCTCTACCGCACCATGCTGCGCACCTGACGCGCCGCGACGGAGAGCGTGGCCAGGTCCAGCTGGTGGACCCGGTTGATCTCCTCCAGGGCGCCGCGGGAACGGCCCAGCCGCGAGGCGTTGGCCTGCTCCCACTTGGTGATCTTCTCGGCGGCCGTGTCGCCCAGGTCGCTCGCCCTCAGCACGTCGAGGGTGATGGCCCGCAACGACGAGTAGAAGTCGTCGCGCAGGGCCAGCCGGGCCAGCGCGTGCCACCGGTTGCCGCGTTCCAGGTTCGTCACCGAGTCCAGCATGTGGTCGATGTCGAGGTGGTCGGACAGCGCGAAGTACAGCTCGGCGGTCTCCCGGTGCGAACGCTCCGGGCCAATGCCACCAGCCGGGCCGATCTCGCGTTCAGCCAGCTCGGCGATCTCGGTGACGTCCAGCAGGCCGTACATGTAGAGCAGCGCGGCGACCCTGCGGGCCAGCTCCGCCGGAACGCCCTGTTCGACGTACCGGTCGGCCTTGTCCGCGACCACGGCGTACTCCTTGCCCTGCAACAGCTCCAGGGCGAACGGGCTGAGCTCCTCGACCACGCCGCGGAAGCGGTTGATCGTCGAGCCCACCGGGATCGGCTGCGGGCGGTTCGACAGCAGCCAGCGCGACGCGCGGTCCAGCAGCCGGCGGGTCTCCAGGACCATGCTGTCCTGGACCTCCGTCGCCACCACGTTGTCCAGCGCCTCGATCTCCCGCCAGATCGACGGCAGGTCGAAGACCTGGGTGACCACGGCGTACGCGCGCACCGCGTCCGTGGCCGAGGCGCTCATCTCCTCGGCGAGGCGGAACGCGAAGGAGATGCCACCGCCGTCGACGACCTCGTTGACCACGACGGTGGTGATGATCTGCCTGGCCAGCGGGTGGTTCGGGATCGCGGCGCCGAAGCGTTCGCGCAGCAGGCTCGGGAAGTAGTCCGGGAGCTTGCGGGCGAACGTGTCGATCGTCGGGATGTCGCTCTGGAGCAGCTCCTCCTTGAGGGTGAGCTTCGTGAACGCGAGGAGCGTGGCGAGCTCCGGCGAGGTCAGGCCCTCGCCGCGCTTCTCCAGCGCCTTGAACTCCGCCGCGCTCGGCAACGCCTCCAGCTCACGGTTGAGCGCGCCGCGCGCCTCCAGGTCGGCCGTGAGCCGCGCGTGCACCGACAGCATCGGCACCGCGTGCGCCCGGCTGACGCCCAGCACGTTGTTCTGCGAGTAGTTGTCCGCCAGCACGAGCTCGCCGACCTCGTCGGTCATCTCGGCGAGGACCTCGTTGCGCTGCTGCTGCTCCACCGACCCGTCCCGGACCAGGTGGTCCAGCAGGATCTTGATGTTGACCTCGTGGTCGGAGCAGTCGACGCCCGCGGAGTTGTCGAGCGCGTCGGTGTTGACCTTGCCGCCGGTGCGCGCGAACTCGATGCGGCCGCGCTGGGTGAGCCCCAGGTTGCCGCCCTCGCCGACGACCTTGACCCGCAGGTCGGCGCCGTTGACGCGGATCGCGTCGTTGGCCTTGTCGCCGACGTCGGCGTGTGACTCGGTGGACGCCTTGACGTAGGTGCCGATGCCGCCGTTCCACAGCAGGTCGACCGGCGCGAGCAGGACCGCCTTCTTGAGCTCCGGCGGCGACAGCTTCACCACGCCCTCCGGCAGCCCCAGCGCGACGCGGGCCTGCTCGGAGATCGGGATCGACTTCGCCGTGAGCGGGAAGACGCCGCCGCCCTCGCTGATCAGCGAACGGTCGTAGTCGTCCCACGACGAGCGCGGCACGCTGAACAGCCGCACCCGCTCGGCGAACGAGGTCGCCGCGACCGGGTTCGGGTCGATGAAGATGTGCCGGTGGTCGAACGCGGCCACGAGCCGGATGTGCTCGGACAGCATCATGCCGTTGCCGAACACGTCACCGCTCATGTCGCCGATGCCGACGACGGTGAACTCCTCGGTCTGGGTGTCGAGGCCGAGCTCGCGGAACGAGCGCTTCACGCTCTCCCACGCGCCCTTGGCCGTGATGCCCATGGCCTTGTGGTCGTAGCCGATCGAGCCACCGGAGGCGAACGCGTCACCCAGCCAGAAGCCGTAGCTCTGGCTCACGCCGTTCGCGATGTCGGAGAACGTCGCGGTGCCCTTGTCCGCGGCCACGACCAGGTAGGTGTCGTCGCCGTCGTAGCGCACGACCTGCGGCGCGGGCACGACCTCGTTGTTGATCAGGTTGTCGGTGAGGTCGAGCAGGCCCGAGATGAACATCTTGTAGCAGGCGATGCCCTCGGACATGAAGTTCTCGCGGTCGATGCCGGGGTCGCCCGTGGGCGCGATCGGCTTCTTGACCACGAACCCGCCCTTCGCGCCGACCGGCACGATCACGGCGTTCTTCACGGCCTGCGCCTTGACCAGGCCCAGGATCTCCGTGCGGAAGTCCTCGCGGCGGTCGGACCAGCGCAGACCACCGCGCGCGACGCTGCCGAAGCGCAGGTGCACGCCCTCGACCCGCGGCGAGTACACGAAGATCTCGAACTTCGGCCGCGGCGCCGGCAGGTCCGGGATGGCCTGCGGGTCGAGCTTGACCGACAGGTACGGCCGGGCGTTGCCGTCGGCGCCGCGGAAGAAGTAGTTCGTCCGCAGCGTGGCGTTGATGAGCGCGAGCAGGCTGCGCAGGATGCGGTCGGCGTCGAGGCTCGTCACGTCGTCGATCAGCTTGCCGATCTCGACGACCATCGTCTCGGTGCGGTCGGTGCGCGTGGCCTCGTCGAGCCGCGGGTCGAACCGCGCCTCGAACAACGCGACCAGCGCGATCGCCACCGACGTGTGGCCCAGCACCGCGTCCTCGATGTAGTCCTGCGAGTACGGCGTGCCCGCCTGCCGCAGGTACTTCGTGTACGCGCGCAGCATCGCGGCCTGCTGCCAGGTGAGCCCGCCCTGCAGCACCAGCGAGTTGAACCGGTCGACCTCGGCCTCACCACGCCAGACAGCGGCGAACGCGTCCTGGAACCGCACCCGCACGTGCTCCAGGTCGGCCTCGGACAGCTGGGCGAGCGCGGCCTTGTCGATGCGCAGGCCGAAGTCGTAGATCCAGCACCGCACGCCGTCCTCGCGGGCGATCTCGTACGGCCGCTCGTCGACCACGATCACGCCCATGCGCTGCAGCATCGGCAGCACGTCCGAGAGCGTGATGCCGTCGCCGGTCACGAACAGCTTGAAGCGCCGCTCCCCCGGCTCGGCGTTGTCCGGCACGTAGAACACCATGTCGAGGTCGCCCTCGACGAGCGCCTCGATGCGCCGGTAGTCCTCCAGCCCCGTGGAGGCCGGGAAGTCCTCCTTGTAGGCCTCCGGGAACACCGCGGCGAACCGCTGGCCCTGCTCCGTGGCCGACTCGGCCCCGAGCTCGCCGTGCCCGCCGCCAACGGCCTCGACCATGCGGTCGTCCCAGCTGCGCACCGCTTCCGCGAGCTTGAGCTGGATGGCCTGCGTGTCCGGCTCAAGCGTGCGCTGCGGGTCCCTGTGCACCATGAAGTGCACCCGCGCGAGCGCCGACTCACCGACGCGTGCGCTGTACTCGAGGTTCAACCCGCCCAGCTCGGCGAGCAGCACCTCCTGCATCGCCAGCCGGCTCGTCGTCGTGTAGCGGTCACGCGGCAGGTAGACCAGGCACGAGAAGAAGCGGCCGTACGGGTCACGCCGCAGGAACAACCGCAGCCTGCGGCGTTCCGCGAGGGCGATGACACCCGTCGTCGTCTGGTAGAGCCACTCCTCGTCCACCGAGAACAGCTCGGTGCGCGGGTAGTTCTGGATCACTTCGAGCATCCGCTGGCCGGAGTACGACTGCAGCGGGAAACCGGCCCGGTGGATCACGTCGCGCACGCGGCGCTCGATCACCGGGATGTCCAGCACGTCCTCGTGCAACGCCGTGGTGCTGAAGATGCCGAGGAACCGGTGCTCCCCGGTCACGTTCCCCGCGGCGTCGAACGTCTTCACGCCCACGTAGTACGGGTACACGCTGCGGTGCACGCTGCTCTGCGCACTCGCCTGCGTCAGCACCAGCAGCTCGGGACTCAACGCCTGCGCGCCGTTGTCCGGCCCCTCGGTCAGCCGCCGCGCGGCGAGGCTGTCCTGGCGCAACACCCCCAGCCCGCTCGCGAGCACCGCGCGCAACGCCGGGTCGTTGTCCTCCTCGACCAGCTCGTACTGCCGGTAGCCCATGAACGTGAAATGCCCGTCCGCGAGCCACCGCAGGAGCTTCGCGGCATCCGCGCACGCCTCGTTGGACGTGTCCTTCTCCAGCTCGTCGGCCAGCTGCAACGCCGTCGACGCCATCCGGTCGGTGTCCTCGACGACCTCGCGGACGTCGGTCAGCACCGACAACAGCCGCGACTCCAGCTCCCGCGCCCGATCGGCGTCGGTGAGGAGGTCGACCTCGATGTTCATCCACGACTCGGCGAGCGCGTCCGCGGGCGGATCGGCCGGATCCGCGGTCGGCAGCACCTCCAGGCGCTCACCGGTCACCGGGTCACGGCGCACCACCACGATCGGGTGCACCACCCGCTGCACCTGCACACCACCGCGGGTGAGCTCGGACGCGACCGAATCCACCAGGTACGGCATGTCGTCCGTCACGACCTGGACCACGGTGACAGGACACTGCCACCCGTCCTGCGACCGTGTCGGGTTGAGAATGCGCACCGCGGCCCGGCCGGGCACACGGCTCTCGGCCAGCTGGTAGTTCGACCGCACCGCACCGACCAGGTCCACCGGGTCGTCGTCGTTGACTTCCTCGGCGGGCACATGGCGGTAGAAAAGGCGGATCAGATCAGCGAGTTCGGGGGCATTGGCGGCGGCCCGTTCGATCAGCTCGTCACGGACCTGCTCAGGACTGGCCGGTCGACTCCCGCCATCCGCGGTACTCACCGCGGAGACGTCGTCGGTTCGGGTCGGGGCTCCAGTCGAGGTCATCTTCAGGCGACTCCACGCTATCCGGCACCTCTGTGTACCGGGTCCGCCTCCACCCTAGATGGGGTGTGAGCCGTCACCGGCAACGGGAGGGGCACTGACAAACCACTGAATCGAGGGCTGAATCGAGTCATATCACCAGTCGCGCCAAGGCATTCCGCATCGTGGACGCAATCCCGGAAAACGCCGCACGCGACAAGCGCCACACACCTCCCGTCCTCATCTCGCTGCACGGCCCCCACGATCGAGATCGCGGGCCCGTCCGGCCACATCGCACTGCCGAACAACACGTGACTTTCGCGGCCCTTCGGCGACACCCCGTCGATCCGGTGGGGTGCCGCGCCTCGGGTCGTGTCCGCGCTGCTCGCCTCTGCGCTGACCGGCCCAGAACGTGGCCAGCGCAGTACTTGGCCAGTGCGGTACTTGGCCAGCGCAGCACTTGGTCCGCTCTGTACTTGGCCAGCCCAGTACTCGACCGGCCTGACACTTGGCCGGTTCGGAACTTGGCCGTTCAGCGTCGGCCGGCTCCACACCGGTCGCGTGTGGACCGGCCGTCTCCGCACCGGTCTTCGTCCGCACCGGACACCGCGGCGCGATCTTCTCGTGCCGGTCCGGCCGTGCTCGGGTTAGTTGTCTCCGGTTATGTACCCGGCAACGTCCATCCACCCACACCATCTGTCTGCACTCGACGGATGGGACCGGTGGTCTCCTCGTCCGACGCGGCGCCCACCGGGACGATCGGGCCGGTGGTTTCCTCTTTGGTCATCGAATTCGGCACGCTCGGGAAGGTGTTCGCCGTAGACAGGTCCGCGGCGGAGAGCGACGTGGGCTGATCCGGGACGGGAACCACCGGTACCGGCCGGCCGAACGACGGCTCGGCACCGAACGGCTGCCCCGAACCCAACAGGTGCCCCGGGACGAACGGCTGGTCGGCGAACGACGGCCGCCCGAGCCCGAACTGCTGCCCATTGCCTGGCGGGACCTGCGCCGCCGCCTGGTCCTGGTGCACCGCTTGGTTTGGCAGGAACGGCCGGTCCTGCGGCGCCGTTTGGTCCGGCAGCTGCGGCTGCGCCTGTGACATCGCCTGGTCCGACAGTTGTGGCTGTGCCTGTGACGCCGCCCGGTCCGACAGATGTGGTTGGGCCTGTGTCACTGCCTGGTCCAGCAGGTATGGCTGAGCCTGTGACGCTGCTTGGTCCTGCATTAACGATTGGCCCTGCGGATCCGACGGGCTCTGCGGCATCAGCGGGTCCTGCGGCACCAGCGGGCCTTGCGGCGTCAGCGGGTCCTGGGGCGTCAGCGGGTCCCGCGACGACGACTGGTCCGGCACGACCGCCAGGTCGGACGGCGCCGGTCGGTCACCACCGGTGGCCGACCACTCCGGGGTGGCCAGGTCAGCGGCTTGGAACTGTTCCTCGTCCTCTCGGCGACCGGTCTCGTAGGCGACGAGGGCTTCGGCCAACAGGTCGGCCAGGCTCAGGTCGCTCGGCTTGCGACGGCTGCTCGGGCGGCCGGACGAACGCTTGCCGGCCGACTCACCGGCGTTCTCGCCGACGCCGGACTCACCGACACCCGACTCCCCGGCGGACGACTCACCAGTCATGGGCTCGCCGGCGACGAGGTCCGACCGGCCGGAGAGGTCGGCGGCTCCAGAGGCTGCACCGCGCTCACCAAGGCCTCCGTCCGCATCGATCCCCACCTGCCCACCCACACCTGCCGGGTGAGCCAGGTCCGGCCGCTCCCCTTCCCCTGCACCCGCCGTCACACCGGCGTTCTCACCCAAGCCTGTCTGCTCCGACGATGCGGAAGACCCGGCGAAGTTGCTCGAATCGGCGGTCGAAGCCGGGTCGGCGGCCGGGCGAGAGGCCCAGGATGGATGGCTGCCGGGTGCGGACCGGAGCTGGACGGGCGCGGTGGGGAGGTCGGCGAGGTCGTCGTCGACGTCGGCCGCGCTCAGGAACGTGTTCGAGAGCAGGTCCGGCTCTGCAGGTCGCGGGATCTCGTCCGGGACCGGGACGGATGGCACCGGATCCGGGACGGGTGGCAGCGGAGCGGGGTCCGGATCGCGGCCGGGGGTGGGGTGGTCGGCGAGCTCGTCGTCGTTGACGGCTTCGCTCAGGAACTTGTTCCAGAGCAGGTCCGGCTCTGCAGGTCGCGGGATCTCGTCCGAGCCCTGCAGAGCGGTACATGCTC
>NZ_LGDY01000105.1 GCF_001279525.1 Nocardia sp. NRRL S-836
CTTCGAGATCGCCGTCACGGCCTGCGCCACGATCACGGGCGTGCCGAAGCCGAGCGTGAACACGGCCTCCAGCACCCACGTGATCAGCTTGCCGACGAGATCGGCGATCAGGTCGCGCACCATCTCCCGCACGAAACCGACGACCATGCCCATCACACCGACAACGGTCCCCACGGAACCCGCGGCGGAGGCGGCACCGGACAGCGCGTCGAGCTGGCCGCCGGCCGCGGCGCGGTAGGCGTCGGCGGCCGGGCCGGTCCACGCGGAGGTGGCGTCGACGGCGGACTTGTACTCGGTGGCGACCTTGCCGACCTCCTCGGCGACCTTGTTCCACGTCGCCGAGTACGACTCGATCACCGGCGGGTTGCCGGCCAGCCAGTCGAGGGCTTCCTTCAGCGGCTGCATGTGTTCCATCAGGAACGACGCCGCGGACGACAGCGCAGGGTGCCGAACGGGTCGATGGCCATCGAGGCCGCGTCGGCCGCGAGGCCGAGCATGCCGAGGCCGCCCTCGATCCAGTTGCCGTCCTTGAAGCCGTTGAACGTGTCCATCGCCGACTCGGCGATGGAGATGCCCGTGGCCCAGCCGTTGTCACCGGTTCCGGCGTTCATGAACCCCGACGGCGCGGCGTCGGGGTTGACCACCAGGGGGTTCGACATCACTTGCCTCCGGAGGTCTGCGTGACGTGCGCTGCCGTCTCGTGCGCGTCGGCACCGACTCCGAAATCACCGGCAGCCATCGGTTCCCCCCTCGGAACAACAGGATCAGGCTCAGAACGGACGCGCGGCCGGGTCTCGCGGTGGACGACGGCGTGGTCGTGAACGTTCCACAGGATGACGCAGCGGCTCCCCGCCCGGTTTCGTTCAACCGCCAAATGATCCATACGGCGCAACGGAGGTTACGTCGATCCGACCAACGAGGAAGTCAGGGCTGCCACACCAGGACGGCGAGGACCACCTCGCCGGAGGAGACCCAGTCCGAGTTCTTGACCCGCAACCACGCGACCCTGCGGTCCGAGGTGGCGAAGCAGTACTGCGTGCCCGCCAGGAGGGGGAGGATCGGGGACGGCGTGTTGTACCCGCCCGCGACGGCGTCCGTGCACCGTGCCCTCGCCTGCTGCTCGCTGCCCCGGTCGTCGGCGAAACCGCTGCCGTTGGCGTACAACAGCGCGTTCTCGGTCAGGTAGAGGTCCGTGTCGCCGGTGGCGCCGTCCGCGCGCCGGGCCGCGGTCTCGTCGCCGTCGAGGTCGACGCCGGTCCTGCCGGTCAGCCGCACCTCGCGCACCGGGGTGGAATCCGGTGGGGCACTGGTCTTCGGTGACGTCCGCACCGTCGAACCGATCGGCGGGACCGAGGCCTGCGGGTGGGCGGTGGCGACGACCTTCCACACCACGAGCCCCAGCACCAGGGTCAGCACCGCGCCGAGGACCACGCCGAGGGCCGGCAGGCTGATCGTGGTGGTGCGGGAGTTGACCGTGGTGGTGCCGACGTGGGCGTCGCCGTGGACCTGGCCCGCCCGGAAAGCGGTGTCGAGCCGGTCGGAGTGCACCTGGTTGTGCGTCACGTCCTGGTGGCGGGGATCCGGTCCGATCACGTCAGGAGGTCGGTACGGCCACCGGGTTCGTTACATCCCGAACGCGCGTGCTCACTCGCCGTCGAGGTCGAGCAGTGCCGCGAGCAGGTCCTCCGGCGTCTCCAGCTGGGGCAGGTGACCGGTGCCGGGCAGCAGGGTGAAGGTCGCCCCCGGGATCGCGGCGGCGAAAGCCTTGCCGTACGCCGAATCGGCGATGCCGTCGCTCGCGCCCCACATCACGTGGACGGGAATGCGCACCTGGCTGAGCCGCTCGGCCAGCGTCGGGTCGGACATGGCAGGCCCGGTGTAGCTCAGCAGGGCCAGCACGTCCGGGCTCGGGCCGGTGCCGGTGGCCGGTGGTTGCGGGGCCTTGGCCGGGTCGTGCCACGACAGCTTCTGCAGTTCCGGCAGTGAAAGGCCGCGGACGTCGGTGATCGGATGTCCGGCGACCTCGATGCCGACCGCGTCGACAATCACCGCGCTGCTGACCCGCGGGCTGTTCAGCAGCGCGATCTCGGCGGCCAGCCAGCCGCCGAAGGAGTTGCCGAGCACGGTGACGCCGGTGAGGTCGAGCTGGTCGAGCAGGGCCACGTAGGTGCGGGCCAGGTCGGTGACGGTGGCGAGCTCGTCGGGTTTCGGGGTGCCGGAGAAACCGGGGTGGGTGGGCAGCAGCACGCGCGAGCGGGTGCGTCCGGCGAGCAGGTCGGCGAAACCGGCCATCGTCGGCACGCCACCGCCGCCGTGCAGGAGCAGGAACGTCCGGGTGCGGTCGTGCTCCCGCACGGTCAGTTCGACGGAGCCGGTCTTGATCATGACGGTCACGGTGTGCTCCAGGAGTACTCGACGGGTATATAAGGAACCTTATATCAGCTTCCTTACCTAAGCAACCTGACCTCACTGCGGTAGGCTGACCGCCATGCCGCACCACCCCGCCGACGTCGCCCTGGCCGTCAAACGCCTGCAACACCGCCACCACCGAGCGCTGAGCAAGGCGCTGGCCCCGCTCGGGCTCTCGCTGGTGCAGTGGGACACGTTGCGGCACCTGCACCGCAACCCCGATGCGTCGCTGCACGACCTCGCGGTGCTGACGTTCCAGACCGACCAGTCCTTCGGGTCGCTGGCCACGCGGATGGCCGAGCGTGGGCTCATCGAACGGGCGCCGGGGCCGGGGCGTGCGGTGCGGCACCGGCTCACCGAGGAGGGAAGCCGGCTGCGTGCGGCCGGGCAGGAGCTCGTGGACGAGGTCGTGGGGATCTCGTTCCAGCACCTCTCGGCGGCCCAGCTCGACCAGCTCGGTGAGCTGCTGGACATCGCGCTCGGTGCCGACCCGGCCGGGTGAGCACTACCAGGGGATGACGCCCTCGTCGTCGAAGAAGCCGCCGCGCGGGCCGTCGTCGGGCAGGGTGGCGAGCCGGATCGCGATCGCCGCGCCCTGCTCGGGCGTGCGCGGCGCGGCGTGGCCGGTGAAGTCGGTCGCGACGTAGCCGGGGCAGGCGGCGTTCACGATGACGTTCGTGCCGGCGAGCTCACGGGCGTACTGCGCGGTGATGCTGTTGAGCATCGACTTCGACGGCGCGTACGCGGCGAGCTGGGGGCCGGTCTGGAGGGTCAGCGAGCCCATGTTGCTCGACATGTTGACGATGCGCGGCGACTCCGCGCGGCGCAGCAGCGGGAGCATCGCGTTCGTCACGCGCACGACGCCGAACACGTTGGTGTCCAGCACGGTCCGCACGACGTCGAGGTCCAATGTGGACGGGATCTGCGCGCCGCCGTCCACCCGGCCGCCGATGCCCGCGTTGTTGACCAGCACGTCGAGTCGTCCCGTGGTCTGCTCGATGGTCTTGGCCGCCGTGGCCGCGCTGTCGTCGGAGGTGACGTCGAGTGCGACCCCGAACGCGTCGATGCCGTTGGCGCGCAACCGTTCTACGGCTTCCTCACGCCGGGTGGTGTCACGTGCGCCCACCGCGATCGTGAAGCCGATGGCCCCGAGGCCCTGCGCGATGGCGTAGCCGATTCCCTTGTTCGCGCCGGTGACCAGCGCGGTCTTCTTGTTCACGTCAGCCATGGTCGGCCGCGTTCGCGCCCGTGTCCAAGATCGGTTCAGTACGCGGTGATACTGCACGGGTATCAGGGAGTAGGCTGGACGGGTGCACGATCTCGAAACCCGCGAGCTCCGGTATTTCCTTGCCGTCGCGGAAGAACTGCACTTCGGCCGCGCCGCCGACCGGCTCGGGATCGCCCAGCCGCCGCTGTCCCGCGCGATCCGGCAGCTGGAGCACCGGCTCGGCGTCCGGCTCCTCGACCGTGACCGGCGCGGGGTGGCGCTCACCGAACCCGGTCGGGTTCTGTTGCGTGAAGCCAAGATCGCTCTCGACGCGGTCGCGGCCGCCGCACGCCGCACCCGGCAGGCGGGGGACCGGCAACGGCCGCTCGTGCTCGTGACCAAGGCCGGCGCGTCCCACGAACTGCTGCGGCGGCTGCTGGACGCCGTCGCGCGCGAACCTGGCGCACCCGCCGTCGAGGTGCTGCTGTGCGAGGTCGGCGAGCAGGCCGGGCTGTTGCGCGACGGGAGCGCGGACGTGGCGATCATGCACCGCCCCTACGACGACCTCGCCGGGTTCGACACCGAGGACCTCGCCGTCGAGGGCCAGGTCGCCATCCTGCCCGCCACGCACCCGCTCGCCGCACGCGACGAGCTCGTGCTCGCCGACGTCAGCGACGTACCGGACCTGCCGATCGCCCGCTGGCCCCGGCTCGACGGGTCCTATCCGGACGGACCGGGTCCCGAGGTGCGCACGCAGTCGAAGCTCGCGCAGCTCGTGGCGCTGGGCAGGACGCTGCTCGTCATCCCCGCGTCCAGCCGGGCCTGGCAGTGGCCGGAGCACGTCGCGGTGCCGGTGGTCGACGCGCCGGACGTCACGACGGTGCTCGCGTGGCAGCCGGGCAACCGGTCCCCGGCCGTCGCGTCGTTCGTCCGCACGGCGGCGGGGCTGCGGTCAGGTTCGTGAGCGGGCCCCGGCGGGCGAGTGGTGCTGTGCCGGGAACACGGTGCCCAGCACGTAGGTGACGATGGCGGCGGGGTCAGGCGCCGGTGCGACGGTCTGGCGCAGCGCGAGGCCGATGCCGAGCGCGCCGAGCATGACGACGGCCTGGTGCAGCGGCAGCGCGGGCGTCAGGCCCAGCCGCCGGGAGTGCTCGGTGAGCAGGGCGACGACCGCGTCGTCGTGGCGTTGCTGGACGGCGGCGACCAGGCTCGCGACCTCGGGTTGCTGCGCCGTCGCGGCGAGCACCTCCGCGGCCGCCGCGCTCCACCGCGCGGCGTCCTCGTCGGCCGGGCTCACGCCCGCCAGGACGGCGATCAGGCCGTCGCGAGTGGTGGCGGTGCCGAGCGCGGCGCCCAGTGCCGCCAGGTGGGTGTCCGCGTCGGCCTCGACGATCGCCAGCCACAGCCCTTCCTTGCCACCGAAGTGCTTGTAGACCGCGCCGCGGGTGTAGCCGGCGTCGGCCGCGATCTCCTCCACGGTCGCCGCGAGGAAACCGCGCCGCAGGAACACCTGCCGTCCCGCCGCCAGCAGGTGGTCGTGGGTGCGCCGCTGCTGCTCGGCGCGTGTCAGCCGGGTCATCGGCCCGTCCATTCAGTAACAGAACGTTTCTGGGTGCACAACGTTACTGTACGGTCGGTCGCATGGAGCTACTGGCCTCCGTGGCCGCGTTTCTCAGCCTGCCGCTCTTCCTGGCCGGGTTCGTCTGGTATGCCCTCAGGGCCCGCCGCAGCGGCAGCGGCCAGTCGCTCATGGGACCGTTCGAGGAGATCTGGGACCCGATCGCGCACCGCACGAACATCGAGGTCCGGGCCGAGGACGAACGGCAGGCCGAGGCCCCCGCGCCCGGCGACCCGGTCGTGCTGCCACGCCGCCGCCGCCGACCGCGGTCCTGAGCGGAGACGAGCCGGTGCGCAGGGCCACGCGCACCGGGCAAGGGTGGCTCCCGCAGTACCTGTAACGCCAGGATCTCCCGGCCGTCCGGAACGCCTGCCAGCCTCGTTCCAGGCGCCCTGAACGAAAGCGCCGACAAACCACTCCACGGACAAGCGGGCTGCACCCGCGTCAGTCCAGTTCAGAAGTGCGGAGACCAATGGCGGACAGCCGATTCACCAGCCACCCGGGCCTTTTCGACCTGAGTGGGAAGTACGCCCTCGTCACCGGTGGCACCAGGGGCATCGGGATGATGATCGCGCGCGGCCTCCTCCAGGCGGGCGCCCGTGTCGTCATCAGCTCACGCACGGCGGACGCGTGCGCCGAGGCACAGCGCCTGCTGTCCGAGTTCGGCGACGTCCGGGCGATCCCCGCCGACCTGTCCAGGCACGACGAGTGCCGGCGCCTCGCCGACCTCGTCCAGGCCGACTCGGACCGCCTGGACGTCCTCGTCAACAACGCGGGAGCGATGTGGCGCGAGCCCCTGGAGACGTTCCCGGACGAGGCCTGGGACACCGTGCTCGACCTCAACCTCAAGTCGCCGTTCTGGCTGGTGCAGGCGCTGCTGCCGGCACTGCGCAGGGCGGGCACCGCCGATGACCCGGCGCGGGTCATCAACATCGGCAGCATCGCCGCGATCCACGTCGCCGCCTCGCCCAACTACTCCTACGCGGGCAGCAAAGCGGCACTCCACCAGCTCACCCGAGTGCTCGCGAGAGAACTGGGCCCGGAGCACATCACGGTGAACGCGGTGGCACCGGGACCGTTCCCGTCGCAGATGATGGCGGCCACGCTCGACGCCATCGGCGACACGATCGCGGCGAAGGCCCCTCTGCGCCGGCTCGGCCGCGACGACGACATGGCGGGCACCGCCGTGTTCCTCGCCAGCCGGGCCGGTTCCTACCTCACGGGTGCGGTCATCCCGGTGGACGGCGGCATCGCCACGACCGCGTCAGGCACCTGAGCGTCGAGGCCTGGTCGCGAACGGCTCCGTCGGGGGTACTGGCAGTGCCTCCCTCCGCCTGCGGACCGGGCCTAGGGTGAAGGCGTGACCAAGCTCGATCTGCGCACCGAGATCAAGGAGTTCCTGAGCTCACGTCGTGCGCGGATCACGCCCGAGCAGGCCGGACTGCCCGTCTACGGCGGCAACCGCCGGGTCAAGGGCCTGCGCCGCGAAGAGGTGGCCCTGCTCGCGGGCGTGTCGGTCGACTACTACGTGCGCATGGAGCGCGGCAGCCTCGCCGGAGCCTCCGACGGGGTGCTGGACGCGCTGGCGTCCGCCCTGCAACTGGACGAGGCCGAGCGCGATCACCTGTTCCACCTCGCGCGGCAGTCCGGGGCGCCCGGCGGTCCACGCCGCCGGCGCCCCGCCGTGACGGTGCGCCCGGCGCTTCAGCAGGTGCTCGACGCCATCACTGATGCGCCGGCGTGGATCTGCAACGGCCGTTATGACGTCCTGGCCGTGAACCCACTCGTCCGCGCGCTGTACTCACCGGTGTTCGCCGACCCGCGACGGCCGGCGAACACCGCGCGGTTCGTGTACCTGGAACCCGAGGCGGCGAGGACGTTCTTCGTCGACTACGACCGGATCGTCTGCGACGTGGCCGCGAAGCTGCGCATGGAAGCCGGCCGCAACCCGCACGACGAGGAGCTGATCGCCCTGGTCGGTGAGCTGTCGACCCGCAGTGAGCTGTTCCGGCAGCGGTGGGCGTCCCGGGACGTCCGGCTCCACCGGTCCGGCCGCAAGCGGCTGCACCACCCCGTGGTGGGCCGGCTCGACCTGGACGTCGAGTCGATGGACCTGCCCGCCGACCCCGGCCTGCTCCTCAACGTCTACACCGCTGCCGCGGACACGCCGGCCGCGGACGGTCTGGCCCTGCTGGCGTCGTGGGCGGCGGGACGGGACAGGCCGGCGACCGAGGTCCAAGCACTCCGCTGACGTTCGGACCCCTCGGGGCTGGACGGGGCTGCCACGCATTGGTCAGAGAATTCTCGGGTTCGGCGGAAACCTTTCCGCGAGCAGCGGCAACTTCCGGGCAGATCTGAATCAGGTGCCGGCCGCCCCCACGATCCGCAGCTCAGCGCCGGTTCCTGCGATCATGGCGTCATCGTCAACACGCGGGAGCCGGGATGTCCGTCAGCAGCATCGAGACCACCATCCGCACCCTCGACGGCCTCCACCTGCGCGGAACACTCGTCACGCCGGACATGCCCACCGACCACGCCATCGTGCTGGTCCACGGCGGTGGCGTCACCCGCGACGAAGGCGGCTTCTTCACCAGGCTGGCAACCGGTCTCGCCGAGGCGGGCGTGGCCGCACTCCGCTACGACCTCCGGGGCCACGGCGAGAGCGACGGGCCACAGCAGGACACCACGCTGGCGGGCCACCTCAACGACGTTTCCGTGGCGCTGCAACACATCCGTGAGACAACCGGTGCCACGCGGGCCAGCCTGCTCGGGACCAGTTTCGGCGGTGGCCTCGCCGCCTACTACGCCGGGACGCGGCCGGCCGAGCTGGACCGCCTCGTGCTGCTCAACCCCCAGCTCGACTACAGGAACCGCTACATCGAGCAGAAGCCGTACTGGGATGGCGACCGCCTGAACGACGAAATGGCCGCGCAGCTCGCCGAACAGGGCTTCATCGCGCACTCGCCCACGGTCAAGCACGGCCGTGCATTTCTCAACGAGGTGTTCTGGATTCGGCCGCTCGACGTGCTGGACAGGATCACCGCGCCGACGCTGCTCGTCCACGGAACACGTGACACGTTCGTTCCGGTGGAGGTGTCGAGGCGGGCAGACCGGCAACTCCGCGGGGAGCACCGGTTGGTGGAAGTCGAGGGGGCGCAGCACGGCTTCGCCGTGCACGACGACCCGGCGTACGCCGATCCACAAAGCCAGGCCTGGCAAGGGTCAGTCATCAAGACGGTGTGCGACTGGGTTGCTGTCTGAGCCAGCGCATCGGCCAGGACACCACGTCCCACCCCCGCGTCACCCATTTGGCGAGGTCAGGAGGTGCGTATCCTGGTGCTGGCTCTCGGTTTCACCGGTAGCGGGAGGTGGATGGGCTCCATGACCAGCGACCAAAGCCTTGGCCTGCGTGTCAAGCGCGCCCGCAAGCGCCGCCAGCTCACCCAGGAGCAGCTGGCGGAGAAGGCCGAGGTCAGCGTTGACCTGGTGCGCAAGCTGGAACAGGAGATCCGGCACACGGCCAGCATGAGTTCGTTGACCCGCATCGCCCGTGCGCTGGACGTCGACGTGCCGCAGCTCCTGGGGCAGACCAGCACCATCGAGCCGATGGTCGACGAGGAGTCCGTCGGCATTCTGGCCATCCGCGATGAGCTGACCTCGCTGTCCTACTTCCCAGGGCTGGCGGACGAAGAGGTCTTCAACGACGAGCCGCCCTCGGTCGATGGACTCCGCCTGGCCCTCGCCCACGCGGAGTCCATCCGCCAGCACGGTTCGTTCGCGCAGCTCGGCGTCATGCTGCCCGGTCTCATGGCCGAGGCGCGCGCAGCGGTGCGTGAGCTGGACGGTGACGACCAGGTGACCGCCTACGGACTGCTGTCCGAGGTCATCCAGATCGCCTCGACGATGTTGACCGCACTCGGCAAGCCGGACATCGGCTACATCGGCCTCATCCGTGCCCAGGAAGCCGCGGAGCGCTCCGGTGACGAGCTGTTGCAGGCGATGAACGTCTCGGCCCTGTCATGGGTGTTCTTCAAGCAGGGACGACTGGCCGACGCCGAAACGGCCGCGTTGCGCAAGGCCGAACAGCTCAGGCCGGACTTCCTGCGCGACTCGGCGGAGCGGCTGGCGGTGTGGGGGATCTTGATGCTCCGGGCAGGCAGCGCGGCTGTGCGCAACAAGCAGGTCGAACGCTCGGAAGAGCACATGAGCCTGGCCCGCGCGGCTGCGGCACGGGTCGGCAGCGACCACAACATCTACGCCACACCGTTCGGGCCGACCAACGCCGCCATCGCGGCCGTGAACGCGGCGGTGGAGAGCGAACGCTTCGAGTACGCGCTGGAGCTGGCCAAGTCGGTGCCCGCCAACGGTTGGGTGTCGCCCACGTTCCGTGCGAGGCACCTGCTCGACCTGGCCATAGCGCACAGCGAGCTCGACCAGGACGAAGCCGCTACCGCACAGCTCCTCGCGGCGGAACGCATCGCGCCGGAATGGATGCGCTACCACACCCTCAGCCGCCAGACGGTGCACGAGCTGGCCGAGCGCGCGCGCCGCAAGCAGACGCCGCTCCTGCGGCTGGCCGATCGGCTGGACATCGACCTGTAGCAACGTCTGCGCAAGGACACGCTGTACCAGCGGACGGCGAAGCGTTGGTGGAGTAGGGCACCCCGTCCTAGGGCATTTGCTCGTTCGCGCGCGCTCTGAATCGCTGTCACTTCTGACCTGCTCGGAAGGCCGTCATATTCGTGCATAGGCGCCTGGGCGCCTCTCATCGACGGCAACCTGAGGAAGCGACTGCGTGATACCTGCATTCACCGCGACGAACGGGCCGGCACCTGGTCGTGTGCGGGAGAACCACATCATCGCCCCGTACATCACCGCGTGGAGCGCCGAGCAGCAGATCCCCTCGCGCGTGGTGGAGCGTCCCGGTCACGGCGTCGGCTACGGGGACGAGCTCGTCGGCGACCGGGACGCACGCGGCGTGTTGTGGCAGCGGCCGGCCCTGCGCCACGGCGTGGGCAAGCCGGAGTTCGGCAGGGTGCATCCGCTCAGGCAACGGCGCGCCATGCGCAAGCTCCTGTGCCAGGTCTGCGCTGGGCCCGCCGACCGGAACGACGACGGCGTGCTGTGGCTGCTGCGGGACTACCGGGGCGACTGGCCGGACTGGCCCGACGGCATGGCCTGCACCGAGCCGCCTGTCTGCGTGCGGTGCGTTGTCCTCTCCCTGCGGTTGTGCCCGGCACTCAGGCGGGGAGCCGCGGCTTTCCGCGTCCGTCGGTTCGAGGTCGCCGGAGTCCGTGGAACGCTCTACCGCAAGGGCGTGTCCGGGCCTGTCGCGGTCGAGGGGTCGAACTTCGCCTACGACGACCCGGACACCCGCTGGGTGGTCGCCTCGGCTTTGGTCCGCGAACTCCGCGGCTGCACGGTCGTCCCGCTGACGGAACTCGCTGAACAGCACGACGCAGCCCCACGGCGGTGACCTCCGCGGAGTAGGTTCACCACGACCCCAACCAGCCTGTGGCACCCTTTGCCGATCATGCCGGTCGGACGTAGCGTGCGCACGGTGGTTACGGGAGGTGACATGGCTGGGGCCGGGAGCTCGCCGTTCCGTCTGCGTGTCCTCGACGCGGTCACGGACGGGGCGCTCAAGGAGCTCGACCTCGACCACCTCCTGGCGGTGCTGCTGGAACGGGTCCGTGAGCTGCTCGCGGTCGACACCGCCACCGTCCTGCTCGTGGACCGCAGCGGCACGCTGCTGGTGGCGAGGGCCACCGCCGGTCTGGAGGAGGAGGTCTTCCAGGGGGTGCGGGTGCCGGTCGGCAAGGGGTTCGCGGGGCGGGTGGCGGAGTCGCGGGCGCCGTTGCAGCTCGAACAGGTCGACGAGTCCACCGTGGTCAACCCGTTGCTGTGGGAGCACGGGCTGGAGGTGCTGCTCGGGGTGCCCATGATCGCCGAGGGGGAGCTGACCGGGGTTTTGCACGTCGGCAGCACCACGGCGCGCTGGTTCACCGAGGAGGAGATCGAGGCGTTGCAGCTGGTCGCGGACCGGCTGGCGGTGGCGGTGTACGTGGACCGCACGCGGTCCGAACGGGCCGCGGCCGCGATGTTGCAGGAGAGTCTGCTGCCCTCGCAGCTGCCGAGCACGGCGGGGTGGGAGCTGGCGGCCCGGTACGTCCCCGGCGCGGAGAGCGGCGTCGGCGGGGACTGGTACGACGTGTTCGACCTGCCCGGCGGGCGGATGGGGGTGGTGATCGGGGACGTCGTCGGCAACGGGTTGCGGGCCGCCGTCGTCATGGGGCGGTTGCGCAGCGCGTTGCGCGCGTATGCGCTCGAACACGCCGATCCCGCTGTCGTGCTCGACATGCTCGACCGCAAGGCCAACCACTTCGAGCACGACACCATGGCCACCGTCGCCTACGCGGTCGTCGACACGGCGGGTCACCGCATGACCCTCGCCGTGGCCGGGCACCTGCCGCCGGTGCTCGCGGTGCCCGGTGAGGCGGCCCGGTTCGCCGATGTCCGCGTCGACCCGCCGGTCGGATTCAACCTCGCCAGCAGCGGGCGCAGGAGCACCACCGTCGAGCTGCCGCCGGGGGCGCTGGTCGTGCTCTACACCGACGGTCTCGTGGAACGCCGCGGGCAGGACCTCGACGCCGGGCTGGAACGGCTGCGCGGCGCGGTCACGCCGATGGAACCGGAGGCGGTGTGCATCCAGGTCATGGCCGCGCTGGTCGGGGACCAGCCGGCCACCGACGACGTCGCGCTGGTGGCGATCCGGCACGGGCAGCCGGGCGACCGGCACGACGGCTGAGGCCGGCACGCCAAGTAGGTTGGCGTGGTGAGCATCTTCGAGATCCCCGTTTCCACGCTCTCCGGAGCGCCCGACGCCCTCGGTCCGCTGAAGGGCGAGGTGCTGCTCGTCGTCAACGTCGCGTCGAGGTGCGGGCTGACGCCGCAGTACGCGGGCCTGGAGCGGCTGCAGGGCAAGTACGCCGACCGCGGGTTCAGCGTGGTGGGCTTCCCGTGCAACCAGTTCGGCGGCCAGGAGCCCGGCACGTCCGAGGAGATCGCGACGTTCTGCTCGGCCACGTACGGCGTGTCGTTCCCGATGTGCGAGAAGGTCGACGTGAACGGCGCCGGCCGCCACCCCGTCTACGAGGCGCTGACCGGGCACGCCGACGCCGACGGCCAGGCCGGTGACGTGCAGTGGAACTTCGAGAAGTTCCTCGTGTCCGGTGACGGCGAGGTGCTCGCCCGGTTCCGGCCGGCCACCGAGCCCGAGGCCGAGGTGGTCACCTCGGCCATCGAGTCGGCGCTCGACCGGCGTCAGGCCTGACCCAACGCGGCCACCACGAGGTCACGGTCGCCGGTCCACCACCGGAGCACCGGTCTTCGCCACGACCTCCTCCGCCGAGACCCCCGGAGCCGGCTCCACGAGGTGGAACGCCCCGTCGGCGACGTCGAGCACGGCCAGGTCGGTGATCACGCGGGCCACGACCCGGCGCCCGGTCAGCGGCAGCGAGCACGACTCGACCAGCTTCGGCTCGCCGGTGCGCGTGGTGTGCTCCATCAGGACGATCACGCGCCCGGCGCCGCTGACGAGGTCCATGGCGCCGCCCATGCCCTTCACCATCGCGCCGGGCACCATCCAGTTCGCGAGGTCGCCGTGCGCGGAGACCTGCATGCCGCCCAGCACGGCGGTGTCGATGTGGCCGCCGCGGATCATCGCGAAGCTGGTGGGGGAGTCGAAGAACGACGCGCCCGGCAGCACGCTCACGGTCTGCTTGCCCGCGTTGATCAGGTCGGGGTCGACCTCGTCGTCGTAGGGGAACGGGCCGACGCCGAGGATGCCGTTCTCGGCGTGCAGCGTCACGGTCGAGTCGGGCGGCAGGTGGCCGGGGATCAGGGTGGGCAGGCCGATGCCGAGGTTGACGTACTCGCCGTCGCGCAGTTCGAGCGCGGCGCGGGCGGCCATCTCGTCGCGGGTCCAGGCCATGTCAGTCCGCCTCCCGGACGCGGGTGGTGCGCTTCTCGATGTCCTTGCGCGCGGCCTGCTCCGGCGTGAGCGCGACGACGTTCTGCACGAACACGCCCGGCAGGTGCACGTGGTCGGGGTCGATCTCACCGGTGTCGACGACCCGTTCGGCCTCGACCACCGTGAACCGGCCCGCCATCGCGACGGCGGGGTTGAAGTTGCGCGCGGCGGCGTGGAAGACGCAGTTGCCCGCGCGGTCGGCGACCGCGGCCCGCACCAGCGCCACGTCGGTCACGATCGACTCCTCCAGCACCATCTCCCTGCCGTGGAACGTCCTGACCTCCTTCGGCGGCGAGACGACCGCGACCGTGCCGTCGGGGTGGTAGCGCCACGGCAGCCCGCCCTCGGACACCAGCGTGCCGACACCGGTCGGGGTGTAGAACGCGCCGACGCCGGAACCGCCCGCCCGCAACCGTTCCGCGAGTGTCCCCTGTGGAGTGAGCTCGACCGTCAGCTCGCCGGAGAGGTACTGCCGGGCGAACTCCTTGTTCTCGCCGACGTAGGACGCGATCACGCGGCTGATCCGGCGGTGGTCGAGCAGCAGCCCGAGACCGGCGCCGTCCACGCCGCAGTTGTTGGACACGATCGTGAGGTCGTCGGCGCCCTGCTCCAGCAACGCCTCGATCAGGAACCACGGGATGCCCGCGAGTCCGAAGCCGCCGACCGCGATGCTCGCGCCGGACCGGACCCCCGCGACCGCCTCGGCCGGGCTCGCGACCACCTTGTCCAGGCTCACGACCGCACCGCCTCGAACACCGCGGCGAGCCCCTGTCCGCCGCCGATGCACATCGTCTCCAGGCCGTAGCGGCTGTCGCGGCGCCGCATCTCGTGGGCGAGCGTGGCGAGGATGCGCGCACCGGTGGCACCGACGGGGTGGCCGAGCGAGATGCCGGACCCGTTGGGGTTGAGCCGCTCGTCGGCCGGGTCGATCTTCCACTCGCGCAGGCAGGCCAGCACCTGCGCGGCGAACGCCTCGTTGAGCTCGATGACGTCCAGGTCGTCGAGGGTGAGCCCGGCGCGGTCGAGCGCGGCGGCCGCGGCCGGCACCGGGCCGATGCCCATGACCTCGGGGCCCACTCCGGCCACGGCCCACGACCGCAGCCGCAGCAGGGGCCGCAGCCCGCGCCGCTCCGCTTCGGCGAGGGTGGTGACCACGCACAGCGCGGCGCCGTCGTTCTGCCCGCTGGCGTTGCCCGCGGTGACGGTCGACTCCGGGTCGATCTTCACGCGCACCGGCCGCAACGCCGCCAGGTCCTCGATCGTCGTCTCGGGCCGGGGGTGCTCGTCGCGGTCGACGACAACGTCACCCTTGCGGCCCGGCACGGTCACCGGCACGAGCTCGTCGGCGAACCGGCCGGCCTCCTGCGCCGCGCCCCACCGCTGCTGGGAGCGCACCGCGAGCTCGTCCTGCTCCTCGCGGGAGATGCCGTACTCGCGCCGCAGGTTCTCCGCGGTCTCCAGCATGCCGCCGGGCACCGGGTGGAACCGGCCGCCCGCCGTCTCCCGTGCCCGCACCAACCGGTCCATCAGCTCGATGTTGCCGCCCCGCACGCCGGTGCGCAGCCCGAGCGCGTAGTGCTCCACCTGCGACATCGACTCGGCGCCACCGGCGACCACGACCCGTGCCGCACCGGTCGCGACCTGCCCGGCCGCGTAGAGCACGGCCTGCAACCCGGACCCGCACCGGCGGTCGACCTGCGCACCGGGCACGCCCACGCCCAGGCCCGCGTCGAGCGCGGCGATCCGGCCGATCGCGGGCGACTCGCCGTTGGGGTAGCACTGCCCGAGGACGACGTCGTCCACGTCGCCCTCGCCCAGCCCGGTGCGGCGGAGGAGCTCCTTCAGCACGGTGGCGGCCAGGTCGGTGGCACCCAGCGGGGCCAGCGCACCGCCGAACCGCCCGACCGGGGTCCGGACGGGCTCGCAGATCACGACGTCGGTCATGCCCCGACGCTAGGTCCTCAGGCTGATATCTGGAAATACTCATTTCACGACCATTGAGACTCTGCGAGTATCAATGGGTGGAACTCCGCCATCTGCGCTACTTCGTCTCGGTCGCCGAGGAACGCCACTTCGGCCGTGCCGCGGAACGCCTGCACATGGCGCAACCGCCGCTGTCCCAGCAGATCCAGCAGCTGGAGGCCGAGCTCGGGGTCACCCTGCTGCACCGCACCACCCGCAGGGTCGAGCTCACCCGCGCCGGCACCGTCTACCTGGAGCGCGCACGGGCCGTGCTCGCCGCCGTGGACGACGCCGGAGCCGAGGCCCGCCGGGTGGCCGCCGGTCTGGAGGGCCGCCTGGTGGTCGGCTGCGTCGGGTCGGCCACCTACAGCCTGCTGCCCGCTCTCGCCCGCACCCTGCGCGAGGAGCTGCCGGAGGTCGACTTCGCCTTCCGCGGCGAGATGCTGGCGCCCGACCAGGTCGAGGCCCTGCTCGCCCGCCGGATCGACCTCGCGCTGCTGCGGCCGCCGGTCGAGCACCCGTCCGTGCGGCTGAGCACGGTGCGCCGCGACCGGCTCATCGTCGCGCTGCCGCAGGACCACCGGCTCGCCCGGCGCCGCCGGTTGAGGATCGCGGACCTGCGGGAGGAGGACCTCGTCGTGCACGCCTCCCGCGGCCGTTCGGTGATGCACGACGTGGTGTCGCGGCTGTGCCGTGCGGCCGGGTTCGAACCGCGGGTCCGGCACGAGGTCGAGGAGACCTCGACGCTGGTCACGTTCGTGGCCTCCGGACTCGGCGTGGCGGTGGTGCCCGAACCGGTGGCGGAGCTCGGCGTGACCGGGACGGTCTACCGCCCGCTGACCGGCGACCACCGCATCGACCTCGCGGCCGCCGTGCGCGCGGACGACGACTCACCCGTTCTCACGCGGGCGCTCGCGGTGCTCGACGAGCTGACGCGGCAGCGCTGAACCGGACCGTCACGTTCTCCGCCCGGCGGACGATCCAGGAGGTGTAGGCCCCTGGGAGGAAGGTCAGCTCGATGACTCAGACCGGTGCGGACGCGCACGTGCTCGGCGAGGACAGCGCACCGGCGGTCGGTGAGGTCGAGTGGATCTCCGCCCACGCCGACCCGGTCGTCCGCAACCTGCAGATCACCCACTGCTACCACCGGCTGTCGCGGGCACTGGCCGCGCGCACCGGCGGGGCCGCGAACTGGTGCACCTTCGCGGTGTGGGCGTCCAGGCAGGTGGGGCAGTCCATCCGGCAGGAGGACCTCGCGCGCACGGTCGAGCGGCTGCTCAGGTCCTCGCCCGAGGTGGCCGCCGGGGTCGACCTCGTGGTGCGCGGGCTGCGGCGGGGTGTTCCGCAGGAGGTGCTGGAGCACGCCCACGGGGTGGTGCGGCAGGCCGTGCTGGCGACCGCGCGGCTCGACGACGTCAGCGCCGCCGCGGCACGGGGCAACCTCAAGGTCTTCGAGGAGGTCGCACGGGAGTTCGCCCGGTTCCTCGCCGCGTTCACCGGCGGTGCGGACGAGCCGATCGGGGAGTTCCGCGACTCGCTGCGGCCCGGTGAGCCGCCGGAGGGGCAGCGCTACCTCCGCCAGGCCTTCGGCCGCTACCACCGGGCGATGACCACCGGCGACGCCAAGCAGCGCGCGGAACTGTTGCTGCTGGCCAACATCGAGGTCGGCCTGCACGAGCAGACCCGGCTGCAGCCGGAGATCGCCGCCGCGATGCAGGCGCCCGTGGTCCACCCCCGCGAGCTCGAACAGCGGCTGTTCGACCTGCTGCTGCCCGGCAACGCGGTGGTCCGCTGGCTGCGCAAGGCGTTGCTGTTCGTGCTCGGCCGGCGCACCGCCGTGCGCATCGCCACCGAACAGCTCGCCGACCAGGCACGTGCGGTGGTCCGGCGTGCGGTGACCCGGCACCTGATGACGCTGGCGCTGCCCGGTGGCGAGGTGCTCGACCTGAGCGACGACCTGCCCGCCACGTTCCCGCCGCTGCTCACCGAGCTGGCCGACCCGGACCTGCTGGCGTTGCTGGCCCAGGTCGACCCGACGCCCGACAGCGTGCGCGACACCGCCGCGCGGGACTGGGCCGACCTGCCGGACCGGATGCACTACATCGCCGACATGTTCCGCTGCCACGCCGTGCGCGCCGACCTGCTCGGCCCGCCGTTCACCGCCGAGCAGGTCGAGGAGCTGACCGCCGGTCGGCGCCCCACCGGCCCGCTCTGACCATCGGGTGCGCGGTCAGTCGGCCCGGCGCACCGCCGACGGCATGGTGAACGAGATGGTCTCGGTCGCGGTGGTGTGCGTCGACACGCTGACGGCACCCCGCTCCCGCAGTGCGGCAACCACCTCGTCGACCAGCTCCGGCGGAGCCGATGCACCGGCCGACACCCCCACCGCGGACACGCCCTCCAGCCACGCCGGGTCGATCTCCGACGCGTCGTCGATCAGGTACGCCGGCGTGCCACCGCGGGCCGCCAGCTCGACCATGCGCACCGAGTTGGACGAGTTCTTCGACCCCACCACCAGGACCAGGTCGGACCGCGCCGCCACGTCGCGGATCGCGATCTGCCGGTTCGTGGTGGCGTAGCAGATGTCGTCGGAACCGGGCCCGCGCAGCTGCGGGAACTTGCGCCGCAACGCTTCCACCACCTCGGCGGTCTCGTCCACGGCCAGTGTCGTCTGCGTCAGGTAGGACACCGGCCCGGTGACCTCCAGCGCCTCGACGTCCGCGGCGGTCTCCACGAGCACCATCCGCTCGGGCGCTTCTCCCAGCGTGCCGTCCACTTCCTCATGACCCGCGTGTCCGATGAGGACGATCGTGTCGCCGCGGTCGGCGAACCGCCGTGCCTCCGCGTGCACCTTGGCCACCAGCGGGCAGGTCGCGTCGATCACCTCCAGCGAGCGGTCACCGGCCTCCTCGCGCACGGCGGGGGAGACGCCGTGCGCGGAGAAGACCGCGGTGGCACCGGGCGGTACCTCGGAGAGCTCCTCCACGAACACGGCGCCACGGGCTTCCAGCGACCGCACGACGTGGATGTTGTGCACGATCTGCTTGCGCACGTAGATGGGGCCGCCGCGCTGGTCGAGCAGTCGTTCCACGATCTCGATGGCGCGTTCCACCCCGGCGCAGAACGACCTGGGCGATGCGAGCAGCACCGAGCGTGGCGGGTGGTCCGTCATCAGGGGGCCTTCCGACTGGGGTGGGTTCGGTGGTGACCAGGCCTCAGGAGCCGGGCACCTTCGCCTTCGGCAGCGCGCGCAGGGTGGCCTGCGCCTTGAGCAGCATCTCGTCGTACTCGGCGGCGGGGTCGGAGTCGAGCACGATGGCGCCGCCCGCCCCGATGGTCAGCTCGCCGTCGTGGCTCACCGCGGTGCGGATGGTGATGCTGAGGTCGGCCGTTCCGTTGCGCGACAGGAAACCGATCGCCCCGGAGTAGACGCCGCGCGCCTCGGTCTCCAGCGCGTCGATGATCTCCATGGTGCGCAGCTTCGGCGCCCCCGTCATGGAACCGCCGGGGAAGCACGCCCGCACCGCGTCCACCGCGGACGTGCCGGCGCGCAGCGTGCCGGTGACCGTGGAGACCAGCTGGTGCACGGTCGCGAAGGACTCGGTCGCCATCAACGATGGCACGGTGACGCTGCCGACCTCGCAGACGCTCCCGAGGTCGTTGCGCAGCAGGTCCACGATCATCAGGTTCTCCGCGCGGGTCTTGGGGTCCATCTGCAACGAGCGCCGCCGCTCGTCGTCGGTGCGCGGGTCGGGGTGGCGGGGCGCGGTGCCCTTGATCGGCTTGGTCTCCACCGTGCGGGCGGCGTCGACCTTGAGGAACCGCTCCGGCGAGGAGCTGAGCACCGTGACGTCGCCCAACCGCAGAAAAGCCCCGTACGGAGCCGGGTTGAGCCGCCGGAGGCGTTGGTAGTACGCGAAGTCGTCGGCCGGTGCGGGCAGGCGGAGCGTGTTGGTCAGGCAGATCTCGTAGCTCACGCCCTCGCGCAGCAGCCGGTCGCACTCGGCGATGTCGGCGAGGTACTGCGCCCGTGACCGGACCAGCAGGCCGGTCACCTCGTGGTGTTCGGCCCGCGGTGCGGCGGCGGTGTCCGGTGCCGCGGTGGGCAGGTCGGCCAGCACGCGGACGGTCGTGCCGGTCCACTCCTTGGCCGCGGCCAGGTCCTGTTGCTCGCACACGGCGACGACGTAGGTGCGGTTCTCGGCGTGGTCGACGGCGATGAAGCGGTCGGCCTGCACCCACACGGCGTCCGGGGTGCCGGACCGGTGGACGCGGCGGGCACCGCAGTCGGCTTTCAGCTCGTACCCGAAGTAGCCGACGTAGCCGCCGGCGAGGTCGAACGGCAGCTCCTCGGTGCCGTCGACCACGCGGCCGGTGCGGCGGTCGAGGGCCTCGAAGATGGTGCCGCTCTCGAACCGCGCAGTGCCGCCCGCGGGTGCCACGACGACGTGCCCGTCCTCCACCCGGTAGGTGAGCAGCTCGGCGCCCGGCGCGTCCGCGGCGCCCAGGAACGAGAAGCGGGCCAGTCCCGGTTCGACGTGCGCGCTGTCGAGCCAGAACGACCGCCGGCTCGCGCCGAACAGGGTCTGGAAGGCAGCCTCGGTGCCGACGGCCTTGTCCAGCATCCGGATGTGCGCCCGCAGCGGCGCACCCCGGCCGTGCACAGTGGACCGTGCGGTGCTGTTGACCGCGTGGCTGGGCCCACTGACGGACCGGCGTGCACCCGAGGCCAGGGCCAGGTCGCGGAAGTTCGCCACGAGCCGGGCGCCGTGCTCCGTGCAGATCGACTCGGGGTGGAACTGCACGCCCCACCACGGACGCTCGCGGTGCGCCAGGCCCATCACGACGCCGTCCTCGGCCCGCGCGGTGACCTCCAGGTGCGCGGGAACGGGCTCGGCGATGCTCAGCGAGTGGTACCGCACGGCGGTGAAGTCCTGCGGCAGCCCCGCGAAGAGCCCGTCGCCGGTGTGCCGCACCGTGGTCAGGTGCCCGTGCCGCGGCTGCGGGGCGGGCGTGATCCGCGCGTCCGCCAGCAGCCCCATGCCCTGGTGGCCCAGGCACACGCCCAGCACCGGCAACCCGCTGTGCTCCAGCACGTCGCGGGACCGGCCGAAGTCGCGGGCGACGGCCGGATGGCCGGGCCCCGGCGAGATGACCGCGGCGTCGAAGCCGTCGAGGCCGAGGTGCTCCCAGTCCGCGGCGTCGTTCCGCACGACCACGGGCGCGACGCCGTACACCTGCGCCAGCAGCTGGTACAGGTTGTAGGTGTAGGAGTCGTAGTTGTCGACGAGCAGCACGCGCATCGGTTTCATCACCAGCTTCGGTGGGCGCCTGGGGGTGGTCGTTTCTGCCGGGCTCAGGTCCCGAGGAGGTCGTGGCTGATCCCCAGGTCGTCGAGCAGCAGCTGCAACGGTCCGTTGTCCCGCTTCGGCACCGGCCGTGCCGCCGCCCACTCGCGCAGCTGGTCCACGCCGATCTCGAAACCGCCTTGCGCCGCAACGGTCACCCACGGCTCCAGGTCGGCGGAGCGGAACGCGGTCAGGCCGCTGACGAGCGCCTCGCGGAACATCGTCTGCTGCGCGCTGTCCAGGCTCCGGTAGAGCGAGCCGCACAGCTCGCGGAACACCACCGCGTGGCCGCTCTCGTCCCGCCGGTGCAGGTCGGTGGTGATGCGGTTCATCGGCTGGATGTCCTGGGCCGTCGACAGCGTCGAGAGGAACCCGCTGATCGTCGTCTCCGCGGCCAGCGAGAACGCGATGTCGACGATGTCGCGGTCGAAGCCGGACAGCCCGGTGCGCGCCGCGGCCAGTCCCCGCACCACCGACCAGACGTCCGGTGCGAACCGCACGTCCGCCATGTCCCTGCGTCGCCGCGTGACGCCGACGGCGTTGTGGCACATGAGGATGTGGTAGTGCTCGTCGAGCATCGTCTGGTGCAGCGCCTCGACAGCGGCGTCATCCCGGCGGACGGGGATGTTGCCGTGCAGCATCAGCGAGCAGGCCGGCAGGATGATCTCGTCCTCGATGGCGGCCGTCTTGGCGTTGTAGGCGATCCACGCCGCGGACAGGATCCGCTCGCGGGCGTCTCGGTCGAGCCGTTCGGCGCCGGGCAGGGCGAGCACCGGCACGAGGTGTTCCGGGAAGTCCGGCAGGCGCGCGTCGAAGTGCCCGTCCAGGTCGAGCTCGTCCTTCTTGACGGCCACCCGCCTGGCCCAGCGGCGGTTCAGCTGCACCAGCAGGTCGCGCTCGTAGTCGGCCTCTTCACGGGTCGGGGTGCCGGGCATCGGAAAACCTCCTTCAGTCGTTCAGCGGGGGGACGGCGCACGCCAGGCGCGCAGCGACGCGGCCGCCTTGAGCAGCATCTCCTCGTACTCGTCGCCGGCGTCGGAGTCGAGCACGATCGCTCCGCCCGCACCGATGCTCAGCCGGTCACCGACGCGCACCGCCGTGCGGATCACGATGTTGAGGTCGGCGCCGCCGGACAGGCCGAAGTAGCCGAGCGCGCCGGAGTACACGCCCCTGGCCTCCGTCTCCAGCCCGTCGATGATCTCCATGGTGCGCAGCTTCGGCGCCCCGGTCATCGAGCCGCCGGGGAAGCACTGCCGCACGCAGTCCATCGCGCCGACCCCGTCCTTGAGGCGGCCGTGGACGGTGGAGACCAGCTGGTGCACGGTCTGGTAGCTCTCGACGGCAAGGTACGGGTCGACGGAGATGCTGCCCACCTCGCACACCCGCCCCAGGTCGTTGCGCAGCAGGTCGACGATCATCAGGTTCTCGGCCTGCGTCTTGGCGCTGGACGCGAGGGTGGCGGCGATCTCGGCGTCCCGCACGGGATCGGCGTCCCGCGGGGCGGTGCCCTTGATCGGCTTGCTGGTGACCGTGCGGTCGCGTTCGACGCGCAGGAACCGTTCCGGCGAGGAGCAGAACACCGAGATGTCACCGAGGCGCAGCAACGCGGCGTACGGCGCCGGGTTCGCCCGCCGCAGCCGCCGGTAGAACGCCGTGTCGTCGTCGTGGAACGGCAGGTGCAGCTTGTTCGTCAGGCAGATCTCGTAGCTCTCGCCCAGCCGCAGCTGCCGCTGGCACTCCTCGATGTCGGCCAGGTAGGCGTCCCGGTCGCGGACCAGGAACCGCGAGGCGTCGGGCGGCGCGCACGGTTCGTCCGCGGGCTCGTCGTCCCTCCGCCGCAGTCCGGAGAGGACGGTCGTGGTCCGGTCCACCCAGTCCAGCGCGTCCTGCCGGGTCGCCGGGGCGTGCACGGCGACGAGGTGGGTCAAGCCCTCCTGGTGGTCGAAAGCGACGATCCGGTCGGCGAACATCCAGGCGGCGTCCGGGGTTTCGGCGCTGTGGACGGCCGCGGCACCGCACTCCTCCTTCAGCTCGTACCCGAAGTAGCCGACGTAGCCGCCGGTCAGGTCGAACGGCAGTGACGTGTCGGGGATCCGCCGCTCGCTCAGCCGCTGCTCCAGGTAGTCGAACACGCTGCCGGGAACGTCACGGACCCCGGCGGCGTCGCGCACCCGCACGACCCCGCTGCCGGAGCGGTAGGTCACGACCTCGCTGTGCGGCCCGGACACGTCGCCCAGGAACGAGAACCGGGACAGCCCCTCCTCGACCCGGCTGCTGTCGAGCCAGAAGCAGTGGGTGGACTCGCCGAACAGCTCCAGGAAGACGGTCTCGGCGTCGGCGGTCGTCGGCACGGCGGCGCTGACGATCTCCAGCTCCCCGGACGCGCCGCCCCGGCGGGTCAGCTCGGCGAAGTTGCGCAGGATCTCCCTGCCGTACCCGGAGGCGACCGACTCGGGGTGGAACTGCACGCCCCACTGCGGAAGATCCCGGTGCCGCAACGCCATCAGCACGCCGTCGTCCGCCCACGCGATCGGCACGAGCTCCTCCGGCAGCGGCTCGCGCACGCAGAGCGAGTGGTACCGGACCGCGACGAACTCGCTCGGCACCCCGGCGAACAACGGGTCCCCGTCGTGGGAGACCTTCGCGAGGTGACCGTGGCGCGGCTCGGGCGCGGCGGCCACGGTCGCGCCCGCGAGGTGCCCGATGATCTGGTGCCCGAGGCAGACCCCGAGCACCGGCAACGTCGTGCGGCGCAACAGCTCCCCGACGAGACCGATGTCGCGTGAGTTCTGCGGCCGGCCAGGACCGGGGGAGACGACGATGTTGTCGAAGCCCTCCCGCCACAGGTCCGGCAGCGCCGGGTCGTCGTTGACCACGACCACCGGCTCCCGTCCGTTGATCTCGGCGATCAGCTGGAACAGGTTGAAGGTGTAGGAGTCGTAGTTGTCCACCAGCAGGGTGCGCGTCATGGGCCGGCCAGGGTCTTCCCGAGGATCTGGACGTCGTCCGGTTTCAGCGTGATCCCGAAGATGTCCTCGGGAGCGGCCAGCGTCTCCGCCTCGTCGAGCTCGCGGACCGCCGCCGGGACTCCCGGCCGCAGTTCGGTGAGCACGTTGCCGACGAGGAGGTGCCGCACGTCGGGCCGCGTGCGCTGCAGCACCATCCGGTGGTTGAACGGCGAACGCGGGTGGGTGAGGCAGAAGTGGTTGAGGAGCTCGAAGTCCGACGGGTAGCGCACGTCCGTGGTGAAGCCGTACAGCTCCGCCGGCCCCTCCGGCCGCAGCAGCCGCAGCACGTGCTCACCGGTCGGCTCGCGCACGAGGTCGAACGACCAGGGGCCGTCCAGCCGCGCGTTCTCCGCGAACCGGATCGGCTCGTGCAGTCCGTGGGCACCGAAACTCACGTCGTGCAGCCACTTCTCGCCGTCCAGGTCGACGAGCAGCGCCACGTGCAGTGCCGGGCCGAACCTGCTCCCGGTGCGGATCCGGGTCCGTCCGGCGAACGCCGTGAACGTGAACCCGATGCGGTCCAGCACGGCTGCCATCAGCACGACCTGCTCCAGGCACCAGCCGCCGCGCCCCTGCCGCAGGACCTTCTCCTGGACGCTGTCCAGGTCCAGCGGCACCTCCGTGCGCCCGAGCAGCGGGTCGAGGTTGTCGAAGGGGATCGCGCCGACGTGGGCGGTGTGCAGGCGCCGCAACGTGTCGAGGTCCGCGGCCACGTCGCCCTCGTGGCCCACGCGGGCCAGGTAGGCGTCCAGGTCGACGGCAGCTCCCTGCCACATCGAACCGCTCATGTGAACTGCCCGGCGATCACGGCGGCCAGGACGATCCAGCCGTAGTTGGTGTTGGCGACGAAGGTGTCCCAGCACGCCTTCGGGTCGTCCAGGTCCACCCGGAAGAGCAGATAGGCCAGGTAGAGCGCGGCCAGCAGGACGACCACGTAGAACGCCCACCCGATCGACGTCAGCGAACCGGCCCACAGCACGCCGGCGACGCTGAGCACGACGAAGAGCGAGAGCCACGCCTTGGTCGCCTTGCCGAACAGCAGCGCGGAGGACCTGACCCCGATCTGCCGGTCGTACTCCTTGTCCTGGTGGGAGTAGATGGCGTCGTGGACCATGGTCCAGAACGTCCCGGCGGCGTACAGGCCGTACACCGCGGGCGGGTAGTCGGTGTTCCCGGTCGCCGCCGTCCAGCCGACGAACACGTAGGTGCTCATCACCAGCCCCAGGAACCCCGAGGGCCAGAAGAAGAAGCGCTTCATGAACGGGTACGCGACGATCAACGGGTACGTGGCCAGTGCGACCAGCGCGGTCTGGACGTTCGCGACCGCGAGGACCAGCAGGGCCACCAGGGCCTGTGCGGCACCCCAGAGGATCCCGTTGCGGACGCTGATCGTGCCCGCCGCGACCGGCCGCCCCACGGTGCGGGCGACGCGGGCGTCGATCTCCCGGTCGGTCACGTCGTTGCTCGCGCAGGCGAAGCCGCGGATCAGCACCGCGGCGACGGCGACGGCCGCCACCGACAGCAGGTCCGGCCGGTTGCCCGCGGCGAAGACGACGGCCCACAGACCGGGCAGCAGGTAGAGCACGTACCCGGTGGGCCGGTCCAGCCGCATCAGCAGCAGGTACGGGCGGACCGGGTCCGGGCTCTTCGTGACGACGTCCGCGGATATCTTGTGCAGCATCAGGGTCCCAATCACCAGGTCACCGGGAGTTCGACCAAACCGCCGATCAACGTGTCGGTGCGCAGCTCCAGTTCGTCCACGCCGACGGCCAGGCGCAGCGACGGGAACCGTGCGACGAGCTGGGTGAGCACCACCTGCAGCTGCATCCGCGCCAGCGCCGCGCCCACGCAGTGGTGTGCGCCGTGGCCGAACACCAGGCTGGCCACGGTGTCGCGCGTGACGTCGACCCGGCCGGGTGCGGGGAAGACCGCCTCGTCGTGGTTGGCCGCGATGATGTTCAGCAGCACGGGGTCACCCGCCCGGATCACCACCCCGTCGACCTCGAAGTCCGTCACCGCGTACCGCGGCATGCCGCCGTTGTGCGGGTTCGGCATCGACATCCGCAGGGTTTCCTCGACGGCACCGGGGATGAGCGCCGGGTCGTCCACCACCGCCCGCCACTGGTCCACATCGGACAGCAGCAACACGATGCTCGTGCCGATCCTGGCCACCGTGGTCTCGTAGCCGCCGAACAGCAGCAACGCCGTCAGCCCGAGGACCTCGTCGTCGGTGATGCCCTCGGTCGCGCAGATCCGGGAGATCGCGTCGTCACCGGGGTTGCGCCGCTTCTCCGCGACGAGCTGCTTGCAGTAGCCGAAGAGCCCGCCCAGCCCCTGTTTGGACCGCACGGGGTCGCCGACGCCAGCCGCGTCCCTGGTCCAGCCGCCGAAGCGGTCCTTGTCCTCCTGCGGCACACCCAGCCACTCGCACATCACCTGGATCGGCAACGACAGCGCCACCGCCTCCCGCAGGTCCACCGGCGGCGTCCGCTCGGCCAGCTGGTCCAGCAGCTGCCCGGTCTGCTTCTCGACGTACGGGCGCAGCTCCGCCATGCGTTCGGGGGAGAAGTGCGGTTCCAGCAACGCGCGCATCCGGGCGTGGTCGGTGGCGAAACCGCCCAGCAGGCTCGCGAGCAGCGCCGAGCCGGGGTCCTGCGCGGCCAGGTCGGGGTTGGTGCGGCTCAGCCGGTCGTCGTCGAGCAGCTGCCGCACCTCCGCGTGACCGGTGACCAGCCACGCCGCACCGCCGTCGGGAGTGCGCACCCGGTGGACCGCGCCCTGGGACTGCAGCTCGCGCAACCGCGGCGCGAGCCGCAGGACGTCCTCCTGCTCGAACGGCAGTTGAACCGGGGTACTCACTGACGACCTCCGCCGGGATCGAGGTTCACGTGGTGCGGTGGACGATGCGGTCGAACAGGGTGGTCAGCTCGGCCGTCGCCGCCGGGGACAGCTCGGCCCGGCCGAGGTGCGCCAGCGCGGAGCCGAAGTGGTCGCGCGAGGTCTGCTCGGCCGTGCGGCGGCCGCCGGACTCCTCGACGAGGTCGGCCATCTCCCGCAGGTGCGCCGCCGTGCTGTCGTCGGACTGCCACAGCCCGAGCAGCCGCTCGCCGGCCGCACCGCCCGCGGCCAGCGCCGCCAGCACCGGGAAGGACGGGTTGCGCCGCCCGATGTCGCCACGGACGGGCTTGCCGGTCACCGCGGGGTCGCCCCAGATGTCCTCGACGTCGTTGGCGATCTGGAAGGCGAGACCGAGGTGCCGGCCCGCTCCGCGCAGCGCCGCCACGACGTGACCGGGGCTGCCCGCCCGCAACGCCGGCGTCACCAGCGCGCACTCCAGCAGCGCGGACGTCTTCTCCTCCACGATCCGGTCGTACTCCGCGACGCCGGCGTCCGGTCCGAGCCGGACGGTGAGCTCGCGGGACTGGCCGGAGAGCACCAGCCGGGTGGCCTCCGCGAACGCGCCGGAGATCTCGGCACGGCCGGGGCCGGGGTCCTCCACGACCATCTGGATGCTCAGCGCCTGCAACGCGTCCCCGGCCAGGATCGCCAGCCCCGTGCCGAACACCTTCCACGCGGCCGGGCGGCCGCGGCGCAGGTCGTCCGCGTCGATGATGTCGTCGTGGACCAAAGTCGAGTTGTGCAGCAGTTCCAACGCCGCCGCCTGGGACACGACGTCCTCCGGCCGCAGTCCGACGCCCGCTGCCGCCGCCATCATCAACGAGGCGCGGGTCAGCTTGCCGCTGGCGGCACCGCTGGGCTCGCCGCGCTCGTCGGTGAAACCGAGGTGGTAGGCGCTGATCCGGGCGAGGGTCGGCTCCAGCGCGGACACCTGCTGCCGCACGACGGGCAACACCGCTGACCGCACCATCCCCGGCGACAGGAGGGCCTGCAGCCCCGTCGACGCAGTGCCGGGTGTGCTCATCGGGATTCTCCTCCGGTGCTCGCACATCGCGTTCGTGAATTGAACGCGGAAAACCCCCGGGCGGTGCCCGGGAATGTGAGCCGTGGTTCCGGTCAACATCCTGAACGAGCCTTCGCGGTGGTGTCAACGAACGCCGTGCGAGCGCGGTGGACTTTGGGAAAAACCCCAAAGACGGCGGCGCAGAGCCTGAACTGGACTAATGTGCGGATTGGTGGCTGCGCGACGCGACCCGCCCCCTGGCGACGGTTCACTCAATGCTTGAGAGGCGAAATGGCTGTATCAGCCGATTCCGGGAAATTGCGCGAAGGCAGGCCGTTCGACCCGTACGGCGAACATCGCGACGACCCGTACGAGTTCCTGGCCGGCATCGGGGACGACGAGCCGGTGTTCTACGCGCCGCTGCTCGACGCGTGGTGCGTCACCCGGCGCGAGGAACTGCTCGCCGTGCTGAAGGACGACAAGAGCTATTCGGCGCGTGACCACAACCCGCGTCCCAGGGTGCCGCTGCCCGACGACGTGGCCAGGATGTTCAAGACGTGGCGCGGTGACGGTGGCCTGGGCGTCGGCTCGCTCGACCCGCCCGCGCACGCCAGGGTCCGCGAGGTGCTCAACATCGGGTTCACGCCGGCCAAGGTCAGGGCGTTCGAACCCACGATGCGCAAGATCGCCACCGACCTCGTCGAGCGCGCCGCGGCCGACGCCGAGTTCGACCTCATCGAGGCGTTCGCGGTGCCGTACGCGCTTGAGGTGATGTGCGCGCGTCTCGGGGTGCCGGACGACTACCTCGACCGCTGCCGGTTGTGGTCCGAGCAGCGCATCGAGCTGATGATGCTGCAACGCGACACCGACCCCGAGCTGCTGCGGGAATGGGCGCAGGGGCTGGTCGACTTCGGCGCGTTCGCCCGCGAGCTCGCGCGGGACCGGCTGGCCCACCCGCAGGACGACCTGATCAGCGAGCTGCTGCACGAGGGCAGGGCGGGCAACACGCTCACCGCCGACGAGGTCGCCGTGCAGATCCCCACGCTGATCTTCGCGGGCCACATGACCTGCGCGGAGGCGCTCGGCACGATCACGTACCAGCAGCTGAGCTCACCCGGTGGCTGGGCACGGGTCGCCGACGGCACGATCGACACCCGCGACCTCGTCGAGGAGGGGCTGCGGTTCGACGCCCCGCTGGCCGGCATGTACCGGACGGCGACCCGCGACGTGGTGGTCGGTGACGTGCACCTGGCCGAGGGGAGCAGGCTGCTCCTGCTGTACGGGACCGCCGGCCGGGACAGCCGCGTGCACGCGTGTCCCGCCGCGTTCAGCCCCGGCGGCGGCTCGTCCTCGCACCTCGCGTTCGGGCACGGCATCCACTTCTGCCTCGGGGCGTCGTTCGCCCGTGCGGAGCTGGAGGTCGCGGTGCAGGCCATCGCCGCCAGGATGCCGGGCCTGACCCTGGCGCCGGGGCAGTCGCGCCGGTACAAGCCGGTGTTCCCGCTGCGGGCGCTGACCGAGCTGCGCGTCCGGCAGTGACCACGAGGAAGAGCCCCGGCCAGGTGTGGCCGGGGCTCTTCCGTGCTGTCGTCAGGTCAGGCGCGGACCGCGGTCACGTAGATGTAGCCGCTCTCGGGGATGGACCCGAACCGGCGCACGAAGTCGATCAGCGAGTCGGCCTGTTCACCGCCGACCAGGTCGGCGAGCTTGTCGCGGACCGTCTCGAAGGCGTCGGCCATGAGCAGCAGGGTGCGGATCACGTTGTCGGTGATGTCGCGGATCTCCACGTCGACGTACCCGGCCGCGGCGAGGTTCTTCTCGTACTCGTCGATGGTGCCCAGGGTCGTCACCCCGTAGTTGGCCTTGATGTGGTCGATGACGACCTGGCCGTCGGGGGTGATCGGCTCGCGCTGGACGACGTCGGCGACCACGAGCCGGCCGCCGGGCCGCAGCACGCGGGCGGTCTCGGCGAGCACCCGGCCGCGGTCGGGCATGTGCCACATCGACTCGAACGCCCAGGCCGCGTCGAACGAGGCGTCGGGGAACGGCAGGTCCATGGCGTCGGCGAACTGGAACGTGGCCTTGTCGCCGAGCCCGGCCGCGGCGGCGTCCTCGTTCGCCTGCTGCACCTGCAGGTGGCTGATGCTGATGCCCACCACGTGCACGCCGGCCGTGCGGACGAGCCGCCGCGCCGGGTGGCCGATGCCGCAGCCGATGTCGAGGACCCGCTGGCCGGGCTGCGCGGCCAGGCCCGAGATCATCAGGTCGGTCAGGCGGTCCGTGGCGACCTCGACGGAGCTGTCGTCGGCGTCGTCCTCCCAGTAGCCGTAGTGGATGTTCGGTCCCCACACGGAGCGGTAGACCCGGCCGAACCCGTCGTACACGTTGCGGACCCCGGCGTGGTGGGCGGGAGACTGGTCGATCGTCATGACGAACTCCGAATCGTCGGGAACGGGGTGGACATGCGGACGCTCGGCCGGGCAGTCCCGGCCGAGCGCGGGGGCAACGCCTTCTCCTTCACCTCTTCTCGAAGCGCAGGAAGCCGAGCGTCAGGCCGCCCGCTCGCCATTCGGCGCCCTGCGCCTCGTTCGCCAGCAGGGAGATCCGCATGTTCCTGCGCTCGACGGCGGAAAGGCTGTCGTCGCTGTCCAGCACCGCCTTCGTCCAGGCGGCGCTCTCCTCCCAGAACGGCGCGGTCTCCGCCGTGGCGTCGACCTCGTCGACCAGTTCGAACCCCGCGGCCTTCGCCGCCTCCGCGTAGTCGAGCACCGAGACCGGCTTGCAGTAGAAGTACTCCGCCCACACGTCGGCACCGCCGGGACGGGTGGTGAACACCTCCTCGATGCACACGCTGCCACCGGGACGGATGACATCGGCCAGCCGCTGGAACCACTGCGGGCGGTTGAAGTACCCACTGCTCTCGATCGCCACCGCCGCGTCGTACGGGCCGTCGTCCACGGTGAGCTGGTTCGCGTCGCAGACCAGCGCGCGGACCTTCCCGCCGACGCCGGCCTCCCGCGCGAAGCCCTCGACGATCGGCGCGTGCTCCGGCGCGTTGGTGACCGCGGTGACGTCGGCGCCGTACTCCTGGGCCCAGAACAGCGAGCCGCCGCCGAGACCGCAGCCGACGTCCAGCACCTTGCCCGACAGCCGGTGCTCCGCGCCCCAGATCTTGGCCGCGTACTGCAGCAGGCCCTCCTGGTGCACCCGGATGCTGCCGCGGATGTCCTCCGGCGTGGCGCCGGGCGCGTGCGACGGCGTGGCGGAGTTCGGGTAGTAGCCCACGTGGTAGTGAATCCGGGGTCCCGGGCCGTACTTGCGCACGAGCTTGGCCGTTTTGCCGTCGTAGTACTGGCCGACTACCCGTACCTCGTCCTGGGGGTCCAGCGCTGCCAGAGGTGAACTTGAAAGATTTGACACGGTCACTTCTCCAGGGCTCGGTTGCCGACGACTGCGTTGGTGAATGGCCTGAGGACCGGATTCATCGCGAATAGCGATCGCATTCCATCGTGGCGGCGCGGGACTGGCGGTGTCAACGACGCCCGTGGGCCCGGTTCCGACTTTGGGAAAAACCCCAAACGACGCGGCACGCGGTTCGAAACGGACTATTCTCCGGATTGGTGGCTGCTGCGCGACACCAATGCCGTGTCCGAGTTCGGGAACGCAGTGGGAATGGTGGCGGACCCGCCACGACCGGTCCGGACCGACCGAGAGCGACCACACCCGGTGAGGAGCACTGTTCGACATGGCGCTGCTGGAAACCGTGCGCGACCCGGCGCGGCTGCGCGAGCTGACCGCCGCACAGCTCCGCGACCTCGCCGGGGAGATCCGCGCGTTCCTGGTCGACCGGGTCTGCGCGACCGGCGGACACCTCGGGCCGAACCTGGGCGTGGTGGAGCTGACCATCGCCCTGCACACGGTCTTCGAGTCCCCGCGCGACCGCGTGCTCTGGGACACCGGGCACCAGTCGTACGTGCACAAGATCCTGACCGGCCGCCAGGCCGGGTTCGACCGGCTGCGCCGTTCGGGCGGGCTCTCCGGCTACCCGAGCCCGCAGGAGTCCGAACACGACCTGGTGGAGAACTCCCACGCGTCCACCGCACTGTCCTATGCGGACGGACTGGCCAGGGCGGACGCCCACCTCGGCCGGCACGACCGGGCGACCGTGGCGGTCATCGGCGACGGCGCGCTGACCGGCGGCATGGCCTGGGAGGCGCTCAACAACATCGCGGGCGGACCGGACCGGCCGCTCGTCATCGTGCTCAACGACAACGGCCGCTCCTACGCGCCGACCGTCGGCGGGCTCGCCCGGCACCTGGCCGACCTGCGCGCCGGGCGCGGCCCCGGTGTGTTCGAGCAGCTCGGGCTCGCCCACCTCGGCCCGGTCGACGGCCACGACATCGCGGCCGTGCAGGAAGCGTTGCGCTGTGCGGCCGCACTGGCCAGGCCGGTCGTCGTGCACGTGATCACGGCCAAGGGCAAGGGGTTCCGGCACACCGAGGACAACGACCTGGACCTCGGGCACGCCGTCAAGCCGATGGACCCGGTGACCGGACTGCCGCTGCCGTCGTCCGGCCGGTCGTTCACGTCGGTGTTCGGCGAGACGCTCGTCGAGCTGGCCGAGCAGCGCGCCGACCTGGTCGCCATCACGGCGGCGATGGCCGAGCCGACCGGCCTGCTCCCGTTGCAGCGCAAGCACCCCGGCCGCGTGATCGACGTCGGCATCGCCGAGCAGCACGCGGTCACGATGGCCGCCGGCCTCTCGCTGGGCGGCGTGCACCCGGTGGTGGCGATCTACTCCACGTTCCTGAACCGCGCGCTGGACCAGGTGCTGATGGACGTCGCGCTGCACCGGCGCCCGGTGACGTTCGTCCTCGACCGGTCCGGCGTCACCGGCGACGACGGGCCCAGCCACAACGGCATATGGGACCTCTCGGTGCTGCAGGTGGTGCCGGGGCTGCGGATCGCGGCACCACGCGACGGCGCCCGGCTGGCCGAGCTGCTGGCCGAGGCCGTGGCGTGGTCGGAGGGCCCGACACTGCTGCGGTTCCCCAAGGGACCCGTCGGCCCGGACCTGCCCGCCGTCGCCACGTTCAACGGGATCGACGTGCTGCGCCGCTCCGGCCCGTCGGACGTGCTCGTCGTCGCGGTCGGAGCGCTCGCCGGGCTCGCGCTCGCGGTCGCCGACGGCGTGCGGGCCCAGGGCATCGGCGTGACCGTGGTCGATCCCCGGTGGGTCTCGCCGGTCAACCCCGCGCTGGCCGACGTGGCCCGCCGCCACCGGCTCGCGATCACGGTCGAGGACAACAGCCGCGCGGGCGGCGTGGGTTCGGCGGTCGCGCAGGCGTTGCGCGACAACGACGTCAGCACCCCGCTGCGGGAGTTCGGCATCCCGCGGCGGTTCCTCGGCCACGGCTCGCGGGCCGAGGTGCTCGCCGCCTGCGGGCTGACCGCGCACGACCTCACGAGGGCCGTGGTGGACCTGCTCGCCGGCCTCGACGCCACGCCCGACGGCATCGACGACGCCGGCACGTGGGCCGTTCACGCGGGGGAGGGGCGGTGAGGACGGTGGTTGCGGGGACGCACCGCGGTCAGTCCACGGTCTCGCAGGCGACCCGCGGCGGCCACGAGTCGGCGCGCAGGATGTCGAGCACGAAGGCCCTCGACACCAGCGCGACCCGGTTCGGCGCCTGGAGCTTGTCGGACATGACGCGCACGTGGTAGTCGACGGTCTTCGGGCTGAGGTACAGCTCTCTCGACAGCCGGTCGCTGGAGAAGCCGGCCGCGACACCCTCCAGAATTCTCGCCTGCAGGGAGCTGGGCTTCCAGCAGCCGCCCGGCTGCTGCTCGCGTTTCCACTTTTCGTGCTGTCCGTGATACATGCACCCATCCATTCCCGCGCGGCTGGTGGCCGCGGGTTGAATCGGGGGACTGGACCTGGAATCACCGTGATGTCGATCAGTGGTCAGGTGGTGACGAGGAGTGATCCTGCGCGACCTCCCGTAGACGTGTCAACGATGTCGTCGCAGACCGGTGCAATCACTTCCCTTTGGGGACCCCGGTGTGACCCCTTGGGGAACGAGGTGCGAAAACGTGCTGGTTGCAGAGGTGGTGCGGCCCGATCAGGGCAGCGTCAACGTTGTCGACCAATCCGGCGAACCGGGCATTCCGGAGGTGCAGGGAGCGTGCGGGTTGTCAACCCGCGCGATCGCGTAGGAATCGGCTTTCCTGTACGGCGAACGGCCGAGGAGGGATGCATTGTTCGGGAGCCAATTGATACGGCGTTGGTGGCTCTCGGTGATCTGTCGTACGCTCGGAGTTGCCTGAATTCTTTTGCGGGAGGGAAGGAAGGAATGGCTGCCACGCGCGTCGTCGTGTGTTGTGAGGACTTCATCGCGCGAACCGGTGCCACGACTTCTCTGCAGTCCTTTCCCGATGTCGAGGTGCGCGAGGAACCGGTGCTCGGCACGGCCGCGGCACGGGCGGCCACGGACGTGGTCGTCGTCGTGGCCGACCGGCTCTCCGTGGACGTGGCAACGGCGCTGAGGGAGCTGCGGCGGCTCCTCGACCGGCCCGTCGTCCTCGTGGCGCGGGAGGTCGAGCGCATCGACGTGGTCATGGCGGTCGACTGCAACGTCGTGGCCGTCCTGCCCACCGCCGAGTTCACCGCCGACCGGCTCCACGCCGCGGTGCTCACCGCGGCCCGCGGCGGCGCGGTGCTGCCGTTCGCGCTGGCCGGCGACCTCGTCCGGCACGTCCGGTGGGTGCACACGGAACTGCTCGAACCCAACGGCCTGCGCGCCTCGGGGCTCAAGCCCAGGGAGGTGGAGGTCATCGGGCTCATGGCCGACGGGCACGACACCGCGGAGATCGCCGCCAAGCTGAGCTTCTCCGAGCGGTCGGTCAAGAAGCTGATCCACGACGTCACCAGCAGGCTCAACCTGCGCAACCGGCCGCACGCGGTGGCCTACGCGCTGCGCCACGGCGTGATCTGACCTGCGGTGGCGGGTCCGGAGTTCTGACGTCCCGACGTTTCGACGTGAGGTGCAGCGATGGTCGCGGCGACGGTCCTGGTGAAGGCGCGTGACCCGATCACCCAGGCGGGTCTGGTCGGGTTCCTGCGCGCGAGGAGCGGGATCGAGGCCCACGGCGACCCCGGCGGCCACTACGACGTGGTGAGCGTGGTGGCGAAGCGGTTCTCCGCCGACGTGGCGGCCGAGGTGTACCGGGTGACGGCGGGGAACGTTCCCGCGGTCCTGCTCGTGGACGAGATCGGCGACGACGACCTCAGGTCGGTCGGTGCCAACGTCGTCACGATCCTGCCCCGGCAGCGCGTGACCGGCGACGAGCTGGTCCGCGCCGTGCTCACCGCGCCGGCGAGGGGTGACGAGACCCTGAGCGAACGGCGCCGCAGGCTGGCCGAACAGGTCGAGGCGATCAACCGCGCCCCCGCGGACGGTGCGGGACCGGAGTTCACCGAGCGCGAGGTGGAGGTCCTGCGGCTCACCGCCGACGGGTGCAACACCGCCGAGATCGCCGCGCGGCTGCACCTGTCGGAACGGTCGATCAAGCAGACCGTCTTCGGGATCACGACCCGGCTGCACTTCCGCAACCGGTCCCACGCCGTGGCCTACGCGCTGCGGACCGGAGTGATCTGACCGCCGCCGCACTGCCACAGGTGAGGTCCCTGATGAGTACGCACGAGCGCAGCGTTCCCTTCGCGGGTGACGCGCTGGAGGCGGCCACGGCGCTGGCCCGCACCGCCGCCGAGCCGCACGTCGTCCACGAGAACGGCACCACCGTGCACTTCGCGGAGGGCGCGGCGGAGACCGTCGCGGACAGCCCCGCCGACGCGGCCCGCCGGTCCGGTCGCACCGTGTACGGCTGGGTGTCGTTCGACCGCGCCGGGCACTTCGCCGTGCCGCGCACCGAGATCCGGTTCCGCGACGGCACGGCGCTGCTGCGCGCGGACGACGAGGCGGCGCTGGACGTGCTGGAGAAGCGGCTCGCGGACGTGTCCACTGTGGACGTCGTCGAGGCGAGGGTCCTGGCACCGGTGCGGACGCACGGCGCCGACGAGTACCGCTCGGCCGTCGGGGCGGCGGTGGCCGAGATCCAGGCGGGCCTGCTGGACCGGGTGGTCCTGTCCCGGACCGTGCCGGTGCCGGAGGAGGTCGACTTCACCGCGACCCACCTGGCCGGCCGGCGCGGCCGCGACCCGGCGCGGTCGTACCTGCTGCGGCTCGGTGGGTGGGAGGTGCTCGGGTTCGAGCCCGAGGTCGTCATCGGGGTCGACGGTGCCGGTGGTGTCGTGGCGCGGTTGCCGGGGCCGCCGGGCGGGGAGCCGGTGTTCGACGTGGCGTGGCGGGAGGAACCGTGCCCCGCCGCCACGGCGGTGTTCGGGCACGCGATCGCGGTGCGCCTGGTGGCCGCCGAACTGGCCGCCGTGTGCGAGCCGGGATCGGTGCGGGTGGCGGACTTCCCGGTCGCCGAGGTCACCGGCACGCTGTCGGCGGGCCGCACGTCGTGGGACGCCGTCGCCGTTCTGCTGCCCGCCGTCACGGCCTCGGGCGTCCCGAAGGCGCGGGCGTGCGCGTTGATCGACCGGGTCGAACCAGGACGCGGCCCGTACGGCGGCGCGGTCGTCCTGGCCGAGCCGGACGGTGCGCTGGACGTGACACCGGTGCTGCGCGGTGTGTTCCGGCACCGCGGTCGCACGTGGCTGCGGGCCGGAGCGGACGTGGCGGCGAAGCCGGGGCGTGAGTTGGCGGAGACGACCGAGAAGCTGCGTGGCGTCTCCCGTTTCCTGGTTCCGCTGGGCGCGTGGGGTCGTGAGCGAGGAGAGACGTGAGCACCTTCCTGTGGCAGGACGACCGGCTGGTCGAGGACTCCGGTGACGCCGGACTGCTGGTGGCGGACTCGTGGCTGGTCGCGGACGGCGTCACGCGCGGGCTTTCGCTGCACCACCACAGGTTCACCGAGGCGTGCGAACGGGCGGCCGGGCCCAGCGCGGAGGAGGTGCGCCGGTTCCTGAAGTCCGCGGCCGCCCTCGTGCCGGGCACCGGCCGCTGGTTCCCGCGCGTCGAGTGCGGGACCGACCACCGGTTGCGCCTGCGGGTGCGACCGGCTCCCGAGCGCTCGACGGGCGTGGTGCTGATGCCGCATCCGGGCCCGGACCCCCGCCGCGACCCGCGCACGAAGGGGCCGGACCTGGTGGCGATGCAGGCGTTGCGCGCGTCGGCCGCCGAGTTCGGTGCGGACGAGGTGCTGCTGCGCACCGGCGTCGGCACCGTGCTGGAGGGCGCGCTCAGCTCGATCGTGTGGTGGCGCGGCGACCGGTTGTGCGTGCCCGATCCGAGCCTGCCCGTGCTGGACGGCGTGACGCGCCGGTTGCTCGTCGGCCTGGCCGCCCGGCGAGGGGTGCCGGTGCGGCCCGAGCGCTGCGATCTGGCCTCTTTGGACGGACTGGAGGTGTGGAGCCTCAGCGCGTTGCACGGCATCCGCGTTGTGACCGGGTGGCGGGAGTGCGAGCTGACGGCCGGTCCCGCCGTGCGGGCGGCCGAGTGGCGCGCGGTGCTGCACCCTTGACGGTACTGACCGTTCTGTCTGCTACCGTCGTGATGGTGCACAACGCTCGAGGCCAGGTCTCCGAAGCGCGGGCCCGCCTGCTCGCCACGGCCACCCGGATCTTCTACGCCGAGGGGCTGCACTCCGTCGGGATCGACCGGATCGTCGCGGAGGCGAAGGTCACCCGCGCCACCCTCTACCGGCACTTCGCCGGCAAGGACGAGCTCGTCGTCGCCTACCTCCAGACCGTCGCGGGGATGGAACGCGACCAGGTCGACCAGGCCGTCGCGGGTGGTCTGCCCGCCGCCGACGTGCTGCGCGCCGTCGCCGGGTCGATCGCCGCGGGCATCGAGTCGGCCGGGTTCCGCGGGTGCGCGTTCCTCAACGCCGCCGCCGAGTACCCCGACCGCGCGCATCCGGTGCTGAAGGCCGTCCTCGACCACCGCGAGTGGTTCCTGAGCACCGTCACGGACCTGTTCGCGCAGATCGACGCGGAGTCGGCGGCACGCGCTGGCCGGCACTTCGTGATGCTCCGCGACGGGGCGATGGCGGCGGGGTGCCTGACCGACTCGGTGGAGGTCGGGGAGACGTTCCTGGCCGGGGTCGAGGGCCTGCTCCGGTCGCGGACCGGCGCGAACTGACTCAGCCGGTCGTGCGCAGCGCGCGGTGCAGCAACGCCGTGAGCTTCCGCAGCTCGTCCTCGTCGAGGTTCGCCAGCGGTGTGGTCCGCAGCGTCGCCCGCAGCACCTCGTCACGGACCCGGCGCCCCTTGGCCGTGAGGCTCAGCACCCGCGACCGGCGGTCGGCCGGGTCCACGGACCGCTCCACCAGCCCCCGGTCGACGAGCTGACCGGTCACGAACGTCAGGTTCGGCGCGTTGCAGTGCAACCGCTCTGTCATGACCTTCATCGACGGCGGCGGCTCCGCCGGGTCGATGGCCCACAGCGCTTGGAAGGTCGCCTCGGTCAGCCGGTGCTCGCTCAGCACGGGCCCGATCAGGTCGACGGTCCGCATCCACACGTCGTAGGTCGCGGCCACTGCCGCGGTGAGGTCGGCCGCCGTCATGCCGCCAATCCTACTGATTCTTCGAGTCTCGAAGTACTCTGCTAGCGTTGGTGCTTCGAGACTCGAAGTAAAGGAGGCCGTTGTGAGCCACGGGTACCGCGGTGTCACCGCGTTGGTCACCGGCGCGTCCAAGGGGCTGGGCCGTGAGCTGGCGCTGGAACTGGCCCGCCGGGGTGCGCGGGTGGTCCTGCTCGCCCGCTCCGAGGGCGATCTGCGCGAGCTGGCCGGGCAGCTCCGGGAACGGCACGGCGACGCGCGGCCGGAGGTGATCACCGCCGACCTCGCCGCCGCCGACGGCCCGCGCGAGGTCCTGCGCGCGCTGCGGGAACGCGACCTGACCGTGGACCTGCTCGTCAACAACGCCGGTGCGGGCAGCGCGGGCCCGTTCCTCGACCGGCCGCTCGACCCGCAGCTGCGCTCGATCCACCTCAACGCCGGCGGCCTGGTCGAGCTGACCCACGCGATCGGCCGCGACCTGGTCGAGCGCGGTACGGGCGGCATCGTCACCGTCGCTTCCACCGCGGCCTTCCAGCCCATGCCGTACCAGGCCGTCTACGCCGCCACCAAGGCGTTCGTGCTGTTCTTCACCGAGGCCCTCGCCGAGGAGCTGCGCGGCACGGGCGTCCACGTGATGGCGGCGCACCCCGGCGCGATCGCGACCGGGTTCTTCGACGGCACCTCGGCCACGATCGACCCGGCCTTCGCCGACCTCCCGGACGTCGTCGCGCGCAGGCTGCTCGACGACTACGCCCGACGCCGTGCCGTCTCCTACCCCGGCCGCGCGGTGAACCGGGGGATGACCTGGGCGGCCCGCCTGCTCCCGCGCACCGCCGTCACCCGCGTCACCGGCGCGCTGAACCGCCGCCTGCGCCTGCACCAGGTGGTCGACCTGGTCTGAGCACCCGCAGCCCGTCGGCCATCGCGCCGAGTGACGTCCGAGGTGGACGCGATGGCGTCGAACTCGGGCGGGCACCGGGCTGATCGCGCCGATGACCGGTTCCCAGAGCGCGCGACACCGCCGACGGTCATCGGGCCAGTGTCATGGCCCTTTTCTCGGTGAGGAGCGGCGTCAGGCGGTGGGGGAGAGGACGACGACCTTGCCGATCACCGCGCCCGTGGCGGCCTCGGCGTGCAGTGCGGGCAGCTCGGTCAGCGGCACCCGTCGGCTGACCTCGACGCGCAGCTCGCCGCTGTCGACCCGGGCCACCAGCTCGGCCAGCTGAGCCGCGTCGCTGCGGACGTAGAGGTCGATACCGCGCACGTCGCGTTCCTCGTCGGACGGCGCGGGCATCCACACGGTCGTGTTCACGACGGCACCGCCGGGCCGGACCAGCGTGGCCAGTGCGGCGAGCTCGGCCGGGTCGACCGGCGCGAGGTTGATCGCCAGGTCCACCGGCTCGGTGACCGCCGCGGTCACGCTCGTCGTGGTGTGGTCGACGACCTCGTCGGCACCGGCTGCCTCGACCGCGGCACTGCTGCGCGGGCTGGCCGTGGCGATCACGTGGGCACCGGCGCCCTTGGCGAGCTGCACGGCGTAACCGCCGACCGCACCGCCCGCGCCGTTGATCAGCACGCGCTGCCCGGCGGTCAGCTTGCCGTGGTCGAAGAGCGCCTGCCACGCCGTGAGGGCCACCACCGGCAGTGCGGCCGCATCGGGCAGAGAGATGCTCTTGGGTGCCGATGCCAGTGCCTCGGCCGGTGCGAGCACGTACTCGGCGGCCGCACCGGGCCTGTTCATCGGCAGGAAGCCGACGACCTCGTCACCGACGGCGATCCCGTCCACGCCTTCGCCCAGCGCGTCGACCGTGCCGGCGACGTCGAGGCCGGGGGTGTGCGGCAGCTCCACCGGGATGGGGCCCTGCATGAAGCCGCCGCGGATGTTGCCGTCGACGGAGTTGAACGACGTCGCGGCGACGCGGACCAGCACCTGGCCGGCGCCGGGTACCGGCACCTCCACGTCCTCGTGGCGCAGGACTTCAGGGGCGCCGTACTCGTGGAAACGCACTGCCTTCATCGGGGGTCTCCCTGACTCGCGGATGTTGCTTCGAACTTGAAGCAACTGCGGACGACGCTACAGCTGCTTCGAATTCGAAGCAAGTGACGTGCGGCACCCAGGGTGGTCTTCGTGCTGGGTCGGCTCCTTCGAATTCGAAGCAGTAAACTCGGGCCATGTCCGCTCCGCCGCCGTCGCTCGACCCGGTCCAGCTCGGCGCCTACTTCACCCTCGTCGAGGTGACCAGCCTGCTCCGGCACGCGGTCGAGCAGCAGCTGCGGGAGGCCGGTGACCTCAGCTACGTGCAGTTCCAGCTGCTGGCCCGGCTCGGCGACTCACCCACGGGCAGCCACCGCATGACCGACCTGGCCGACGGCGTCGTCTACAGCCGCAGCGGCCTGACCTACCAGGCGGGGCTGCTGGAGAAGGCGGGCCTGGTCGTACGTGCCCCCTCGGCCGACGACGAGCGGAGCGTCACCGTCACGATCACCGACGCCGGCCGCGCGCTGCTGGCGCGGGTGCTGCCCGGTCACGTCGAGGTCGTCAGCGGCCTGCTCTTCGAGCCGCTCTCCCGGCAGGACGTCCAGGCGCTGGCCGGGCTGCTGGCGCCGGTGCGCGACCACATGCGGTCGACGCCACCCCGTTCCGCCGCACCCCGCCGGCGCAAGGGCAAGGCCTGACCGGCCCAATAGCAGATGTTTTCTCGTCCAGGTGTGAAACGACGAGGATTCTCCGGCTGTCGAACGCCCCGATTTACCCGATCGTGTGAATGAGCGCCACTATTCACACGATCGCGTGATGACGGATTTCAGAGTTCCGCGGTGGTCTCGCTACGGTTCGGGCGTTGCGGCCGGTGTAGTTGCTTGCCCAATCCTGATCGATCACAACTGTTCTAGGAGATTTTCGTGCTGAAGAAGGCAGGAGCGGCCCTCGCCATCGCGGGCGCTTTCCTCGGTGTTGGTTCCCAGGCGCTGGCCGACACCCCCGACCTCGACGTGACCGAGCAGGTCGGCCTGGTCGACCTGGACGACACCGAGATCCTCAGCGACATCAACGCCTGCTTCATCGACGTCAACGTCATCGCGGTGCCGGTGCTGTCCGACAACGACAGCGGCCTGTGCGGAAACCCCGACGACAAGTGATGTGAAACGACGTTTCCTCCGGTTGCGTCGTTGTCGTGGTGGTGGAACGGGGCCGTTGCGGAAACGCTGGGCTCCGTTCCTGCCGTTGAGGTCGTTGCACCGGACCGGCTGATACTTCGGGGATCGGCCGTTGTGTTCTTCCGCGCGACGAGACGGCGAAAATCGGTAATGGCGTGACGCCTGGCTGACCCCCACGGCTGAGCGCCGCGCCAGCACCGGGTGGCAGAGGCCTGTCGTCGTCTCGCGGCGAGGGCCTACGGTGGACCGCGTGACGACCACCGCGGAGGTTGGGAACCAGGCGGACGACCGCATCCGGCGCCTGGAGTCGAGGCTGGTCCGCGAGTACGACGAGGTGCCGCCGAGCCTCGTGCACGAGTGGATCGAACGTGCCCGGTCGCGTTTCGGCGGCGCGCGGCTGCAGGAGTACGTCCCGTTGTTCGTGGCCCGCGAGGTGCGGGCAGCCGCACTGACCTTCCCGTCGGTGCCGCCGCAGCCGGCCGGAACATCGCTGTCGACCTGGGCGCGGAACACCGCACGGCGCCTGCTGGCTGCCGAGCTGCCCCGCCGTTGGGCTCACACGGCCGGTGTGGCGCGCCGGGCCGAACACGTGGCGCGCGTGCTGCCGGCGCCGGACCGCGACCTGCTCGTCGCCGCGGCGTGGCTGCACGACATCGGCTACGCGGCCGAACTCGCCGACACCGGCCTGCACCCGCTGGACGGGGCACGCTACCTGCGCCGGGCCGGTGTGCAGGACCGCGTGTGCGGCCTGGTGGCCTACCACTCCGGCGCCGCCGCGGTCGCCGAGCTGACCGGCCTGGCCGGCGCCCTCCGCGAGTTCGCGGACAACCAGGGCCGGCTGCGCGACGCGCTCTGGTACTGCGACATGAGCACCGGTCCGGACGGCCAGCCGACGACCGTGCAGAGCCGGCTCGCCGAGATCCGGCAGCGCCGCGGACCCGACGACCCGGTCGTGCGCGCCCTCGCGTTGAACGGCGATGAACGCCTGGCCGCGGTCCGGCGCACGCACCGGCTGCTGCGCCGCGCGTTCTGAACCACGATCACGGACCTCATCGCCTCGACTGATCGTCCGGTCGCGTCGTGGGGCTGCCGCCCACCGGACGCCGGGTGCGTGACAGTCGAATCATTCGACAGTGCGTTCGCGGTTGAGCCGCCGAGCGGCTTTGTACGTACTCCCGATCATGCACGGCACGATCGAGGAGGACGCATGACGCACCGCACAGTCGACAGACGGAAGTTCCGCCTGATCGCCTCGTTGTCGGCGGTGGCCGTGGTCGCGGCGGCCACGGCCACCGTGGCGCTGGCCGCCAAGGACGGTGAGCCGGCGCCGCTTGGCGCGTTCGTGCCCATCGAGCGGGTGAACAAGAACGTCGTGAACCCCGAGGTCGGCCAGAACGGGGCCGGCGGTGTGTTCACGGTCGACTGCGGCACGAACGAGAAGGGCAAGTTCAGCGCCGACAACCCGGTCGCCCAGCCGGGTCTGAAGCACGGTGCCCAGCACGTGCACGACTTCGTCGGCAACCTCTCGATCAGCGCCGAGTCGACCGACGACAGCCTGCTCGACTCCGAGACGACCTGCCGCAACGGTGACCGCTCATCCTACTTCTGGCCGGTCCTGCGCATCAACCCCAAGGCCAACCCGCAGGACGTCGGCTCCACTCCGGACAAGGTCAAGGAGACGGGACCGGGCGAGGTCGCGTGTCCCGGCGTCGGCGACCGGCTGCCCGCCGTGCCGCAGCGGGTCCGTGACGAGGTGACCAGGAACCTCCAGCTGCTGGAGCAGCAGCTCAAGGAAGCCAACGAGCGCGTCGCGCGCAACGAGAACCCCGCCGACCCGAACTTCGTCAACAACGCGATCCTCGGTCCGCTGCGCAGCAAGCGGGTCGCCACCCTCGACCGCATCGCGATCGCCATCGGCCGGTCCGCGCGCAAGCCGAACCTGGTCTCGCTGGCCGACTGCGACCTGCGCTTCGGCCACGGCAACCACGGCGGTGCGGGCCACGGCGAGCACTCGAAGCCGCGCAAGTTCGCCGCGGACGGCGTTCTCCAGCAGGCCGGCCAGAACGGCGCCGAGCAGAACGGCGCCGAGCAGGACGCCGCCACGCCGACGATCAAGTGCCCGTCCGTGCGCGGTGCGCTGCCCGGCGTGCCGGACCAGGCCGTCGACGAGGTCGACCGCAACCTCGCGTTGCTGGACAAGCAGATCGCCGAGGCCAACCAGCGCCTGGTGACCACCAAGGGGCAGGGCGGCCCCAACTTCGTCGACAACGCGATCCTCGGGCCGTTGAAGGACAAGCGGGTCGCGACGCTCGACCGGATCGCGATCGCGATCGGCCGCAACGCGGAGCGGCCGCAGGGGCTGGAACGCCTCGCGCCGTGTGGCCTGAACGAGAACAACGAGGGCGGCAACAACAACGGCGGCAACAACAACGGCAACGGGAACAACGGCAACGGCGGCAACAACAACGGCGGTGCGACCACCACCACCGCCCCGCCGCTCGCCGCGCCCAGTGGCAAGAACCTGGAGCTCGTCGGCAACAACGGCAAGATCGTCCGACCGGCCCAGGTGAAGATCGAGTACCGCGGCAACGCGACCAGCAAGGTCACGGCCATGCCGAAGTTCCTGAAGATGGTCACCGGTGACGCCAAGCCGACCAGCCGCGGCCCCGCCAACGCCCGCGCGACGTGGACGTGCAGCGGCTTCGATGACCGCCTGTCCGACAAGTACGTGATCTGCCCGAACGGCAGCAAGGTCATGCGGGTGCACGACTTCGCGGGCTGCTGGGACGGTCAGAACGCCGACAGCGCCAACCACCGCGACCACGTCCGGTTCGCCGACAAGAAGACCGGCGCCTGCCCGCAGGGCTTCCGCGCCATCCCGCAGCTGCGGATCAGCATCTCCTACGACATCTCCCGCGACGTCCAGCAGAAGGGCCAGTACCAGCTCGACGCGTTCCCGGAGGAGAACCACAACCCGTTCTCCGACCACAACGACTTCGCGAACGTCAACTCCGAGGAGACGATGGCGAAGATCGTGAAGTGCGTGAACGACGGGCGCAAGTGCTCCTGACCCCTGCTCCGGCGTGACCCCGCACGGGTGGAGCTTTCCCTGACCGTCAAAGGGAAGCTCCACCCGTGCGTCAGGAACGAACCCAGCGGTGGTAGGCGTCGAGGTCGACGTTGCCGCCGCAGACCACGGTGACGACGTGCCGGCCGGCGAACCGGTCGCGGTCTTCGAGGACGGCCGCGACACCGAGCGCCGCCGAGGGCTCCACGACCAGACCGGTGTTCTCCAGCAGCAGCCGCATGCCCGCGATGATCGACGACTCGCGCACGAGCACGGCGTCGTCCGCCACCTCCAGGAGGTCGCCGAGGACCTCGGGGATGGGGAACCGGCCGGCGACGCCGTCGGCGATGGTGTCGGTCGTCTCCGTGGTGACGACGCGCCGCTCGTGCCACGAGCGGGTCAGCGCCGGTGCGCCCGCCGGCTGCACGCAGATCACCTCGGCCGCGGGTACCAGGGTCTTCAGCACGTGGCCCACGCCGGTGGCCAGCGCACCGCCACCCAGTGCGATCAGGACGGCGTCGAACGCGGACCCGACGTCCGCGAGTTCGAGCCCGATCGTCGCGGCGCCCTCGCACGTCTCGACGTCCAGGCTGTCCTCGAGCAACCGGATGCCGCGCTCGTACGCGATGCGCACGGCCCGCTCGCGGGCCATCTCGAAGTCGCCGTCCACCAGTTCCAGCTCCGCACCCAGCGCGCGGATCCGGTCGAGCTTCGCCGCGGGAGCCCTCACCGACGCCACGACCGTCACATCCAGGCCGCGGCGGCGACCCGACCAGGCGAGTGCCTGGCCGAGGTTGCCGGCGCTGGCGCACACGACGGCGGTGCGACCCTGCCGGGTCAGCAGGCCGGTGACGAGCTCGGTGCCGCGGCCCTTGAAGCTGCGCACCGGGTTCGCCGTCTCCAGCTTGACGCTCACGGTGCAGCCGAGCCGGCGTCCCAGCGCATCGCACCGGTACATCGGCGTGTCCAGGTACACCGGGTCGATCATGCGGCGGGCCGCGCGGATCCGGTCGAGATCAAGCCGCGTCTCGGGCACTCCGGGATCGTATCCAGCGGTCCGGCGCGAAAGGGCCGGAAACTCGGTTGCGTCGCAGGCCGTGGCCTGGTCCACTGCCCGAGACCAGTCGACTGGACGAGGAGAGGCACATGCGCGAGGCGTTCGTGTTCACCCAGAAGGTATTCGTTGCCTATCTAGAGGACATGACGCTTGTCGCGCACCTTGAACTTGGGGATCCTGGCTCACGTCGACGCTGGTAAGACCAGCCTCACCGAGCGGTTGCTGCACACCGCCGGTGTCATCGACGCACTCGGCAGCGTGGACGCGGGGAACACGCAGACCGACTCGCTCGCGCTCGAACGGCAGCGCGGCATCACGATCAAGTCCGCCGTCGCGTCGTTCGCCGTCGGCGACGTCGTGGTCAACCTGATCGACACACCGGGCCACCCGGACTTCATCGCCGAGGTGGAACGGGTGCTCGACGTGCTCGACGGCGCCGTGCTGGTGGTGTCGGCGGTGGAGGGCGTGCAGGCGCAGACCCGCGTGCTCATGCGCACGTTGCGGCGCCTGGAGATCCCGACCGTCGTCTTCGTGAACAAGATGGACCGCCGCGGCGCCGACGGGGAACGCGTGGCGCGCCAGGTGGCCGAGAAGCTGGCGGCCGACGTGCCGATCTACTTCGGGTCGGCGATCACCGGTGCCGGGGTGGACGAGCTGGTCGCCGGTGTCACGTCGGCGTTGCCGGTCACCGACCAGGTCGACGGCCCGCTGTCGGGCACGGTGTTCAAGGTCGAACGGGGCCGGGCGGGGGAGAAGGTCGCGTTCGTGCGGCTGTTCTCCGGGACCGTGCGGGTGCGCGACCGGGTGCGGATCGGTGACAGCGAAGGAAAAGTCACCGCCATCGCGGTGTTCGAGGGCGGCTCGGCACCGCGCCGCACCACCGCCAGGGCGGGGCAGATCGCGAAGCTCTGGGGCCTCGACGTCCGCATCGGCGACACGATCGGCGCCGCGCGGCGCGACCGCGTCCACCACTTCGCGCCGCCGACGCTGGAAACCGTGGTGGAGTCGGACAACCGGGTGGCCCTGCACTCGGCGCTGCGGCAGCTCGCCGAGCAGGACCCGTTGATCAACCTGCGGCTCGACGGCGACGACGTCGTGGTCTCGCTGTACGGCGAGGTGCAGAAGGAGGTCATCGAGGCGACGCTCGCCCTGGAGTACGGCGTCGCCGTCACGTTCCGCGAGACGAGGACGGTCCGCGTGGCACGTCCCCGTGGCGTCGGTGCGGCGGTGCGGTTCCTCGGTGAGAACCCCTACGCGGCCACGATCGGGCTGCGGGTGGAACCGGGGCCGGAGGAGTTCCGGCTGGAGGTGGAGCTGGGCTCGTTGCCCCTCGCCTTCTTCCGTGCCACCGAGGACGCCGTGCGGGACGCGTTGCGCGCCGACCGGGTGCACGACTGCACGGTCACGATGACGCACTCCGGCTACTTCTCGCCGGTGAGCGCGGCCGGCGACTTCCGCGGCCTCGCCCCGATCGTGCTGCGGGAAGCGTTGCACCGAGCCGGAACCGTGACGTGCGAACCGGTGCACCGCTTCCGGCTGGAGGTCCCGGCGGACACGCTCGCCGCGGTGCTCGTCGCGCTGGGCAAGGCCGGTGCGGTTCCGCTGACGACGACCACGACCGTCCTCGAAGGACACGTTCCGGCGGCGCGGGTGCACGAGCTGCACCGGCGACTGCCCTCCCTGACCCGCGGGGAAGGCGTGCTGGAGAGCGAGTTCGACCACTACGCCTGAGGTGTGCGGTGACCGGGCCGGCGCGGTGTGAGCGCCGGCCCGGCCGCGCGGGTCGTCAGAGCACGACGGGCTTGCCGCCGAGGGTCACGACGAGCCTGCCGCCGGAGGCGAACGACCAGCCGAGGGCTCCGGAGTAGCCGGAGCACCGGGAGCCGTTGGTGCCCGCCCAGAACTGGTTGGAGGAGTCGGCGTTGCCGACGACCTTGTCGTTGCTCCCGCTGCTGCTGCGGCAGGAGGTGTTGGTGCGGAACACCGAGCTGCCCGCCTCGAAGTTGAAGTTGCGCTCGTCGTTGTCGATGGCGAGGTTGTTCGACACCGTCATGGAACCGGGGTTGCGGTTGTAGGTGAAGCCGTGCTTGCCGTTGTCGTAGGCGATCGTGCGGGTGATCGTGTGGTTGACGGCGATGTCCTCGCCGCCGAGCTTGAAACCGTTGCGGTCGCCGTTGCCGGCCTGGCCGCCGTTGCTCAGGGTGCCGTTCTTGAACGCCAGCGAGTCCTCGATGGTGACGGCGCCGGTCGGTCCGGTGTCCGACTTGGTGTAGAGGTCCCAGCCGTCGTCGATGTTGTTGTGCGCCACGGAGTAGCGGAACACGTTGCCGGGCCCGGAGGTGAGCTTGGCCGCGAACCCGTCGGCGTCCTCGCCGTCGGAGTCGGCGTTGTCGTGCGACTCCGCGCTGAGGACGAGGTTGTAGGACGGCCACTGGTCCTTCGGCGTGGTCGACAACATGCGGGACAGCTGCAGGCCGGTGTCGCGGTTGAACCGGGTGATCGTGCGCTCGAAGATGTTGTGGCTGCCGCCGACGAAGATGCCGTTGTCCCCGGCGCGTTCGACGACGATGCCGTACACGTGCCAGTACGAGCCGTTCACGGCCAGGCCCCGGTTCGCCGGGTCCTCGGTCTGCGCCGAGAAGTTCAGCACCGGCTTCTCGTCCTGGTACGCGGTCAGCTTCTTGAGGGCACCGGCGGTGCCGTTGTTGGTGGGCGGGATCGTCACGGTCTGCGCGAAGCTGTACGTGCCGCCACGCAGGAAGATCGTGCCACCGGCGGCCACGCGGGGAAGCGCGGACGTCAGCGTGGTCGGGTCGGAGATCGTGCCGGAAGCGCTGTCACGACCGGTCGGCGACACGTACAGCGCGTTGGTCGGTGGCGTGCCGGTCGTCGTCGTGGTCGTCGTGGTTGTGGTGGTGGTCGACGTGGTCGTGCTGGTCGGACCGCCGGCGGGGGTGAGCGTCCACTGCTTCGTGGTGGCACCGTCGCAGGAGTTGGTCTGGATCAACGCTCCCGGTGTCGTGGCGTTGTCCTTGACGTTCAGGCACTTCCCGCCGTTGGCGTTGACCAGGCGGTGGTCGGTGCCGCTCGGGGTCAGCGCCCAGACCTGGCTCGCCGCACCGGTGCACGTCTCCAGCTGCACGGGCTTGCCCGCGCTCGTCGAGCCGTCGCGCACGCCCATGCACAGGCCGCCCGCGGTGATCCGGACCCCGCCGCTGACCTCCGTGAGCGCCCACTCCTGGCCCGCGCACGCCTGCTGCCGCAGTTGCGTCCCGCTCGACGGGCTCGTGCCCGCGTCGAGGCACTGGCCGCTGCCGGCGTTCTTCAGCACGTAGGTGCCCGCGGCGTTCGCGTTCGCGGCGAAGCCGGGCCACGCCGCGAGAACGGTGACGAGCGCGACGACGGCACCGCCCGACACCAGTCCCGCGCGGACGCGGCGTCGTCGCGTCCGGCGCTGTTCCGAAATGCCCATGGGAACTCCACTTCTCAACGGTGAGAGGAAGGGATTCGGTCAGAAGCGCGGCGGTTTCCCGTCGGATGCTAGGAGCGTTCTCGGCGTGCGGTCAACGGCAGAAAAATGCTGGTGGAGTCGATGCTCGCAATCGAACGCATCGAATGAACAGGTCAGCGCATGTCGAATCGATCAACGGTGTGAGTGCGGAAATATCCGCTGGTCACACTCGTGAACAAAACGGCCCATTCCCTGGTTCACCACCATGAATCCCGTCAGCCGAGTGGCGGCTGCTCCACCGCAATTCCGGACCGGTGGACCGCACTCTCACGCATTCAGTCTGGACCACGGCACCTACGAGGTCGCCGGGGAGATGGGCGAGGCGTTCCCCAACTACCTCCAGGACTTCATGCGGGGCATGGCGAACGGCCTCGCGGCGCACGCGGCCTCGGGCGCGGTGCCGTGGCAACAGCGGACTTGGCACTGGAGTCGGGCGAGCGTCGTGATCGTGGCCGGGCGCCGATGCGCGCCCGACCGCGATCAAGAACGGGTGGTGTTCCGCTGCGGAGCGGCCGACGTCATCTCCGGTCGAGCGCACCGGCGAGGGCCGGGACGGGGATCTCGAAGTGCACGGTCTGGTTGCGGCCGGGGTCGCCGTCGCGGGCGTCGCAGACCTCGACCGCGACCGAGCGCCAGAACGCCTCCGCACCGGCCACCCGCGTGTCGGTGTGCAGGTAGATCTGTTCGTAGCCGGGGGTTTCCGCGATGAACCGCACCGCGGCGCCGACCAGTTCGCGTGCCAGGCCACGGCGCCGGTGCTCGGCGCGGACGTACACCCGGAACAGCTGGGCCGTCCGGTCGCCGGCGTAGCGCTGCGCGAGCCACGCCGGATGCGGTGGGCTCGCCGGCCCCTGCGCCCGCACGGCCGTGGTGCCCACGACCTCGTCCCCGCAGGCCGCGACGAACAGCGCGTGCCGCGGGGTGTCGAGGTAGGTGGCGGCGAGGTCGATCACGTCGGCGTGCCACTGGGGCCGGTAGCCGTGGCCGAACTCGCGGTAGAAGGTGTCCAGCATGACGCTGCGGGCGCCCGGCAGGTCGGCGTGGGTCGCCGGCCGCACCTCGTAGGGGCCGGCCGGGTGGACGTCCGCTGCCTTGTGGTGCTTGTTCACTTCATCCTCTCTTTCGCGCCGTCCAGGGTCGTCGCGACCGGACCGCGCACGGCGACGCGCCCTTCGTGGAGCACGACCACCTGGTCGGCGAGACGGGCCACGACGTCGAGGTCGTGGCTGATCAGCACGAGCGCGCACGGCACGCTCGCGAGCAGGTCGAGCAACCCGGCGCGGGTGACCGCGTCCAGGCCCGAGGTGATCTCGTCGCACACGAGCACCTCGGGTTCGGCGAGCAGGGCACGCACGAGCGCGGCGCGTTGCAGCTCGCCACCGGACAGGCCGCGTGGCAGGCGCGACACCGCCTCCTCGTCCAAGCCGACCCGGTCCAGCGCGGCGAGTGCCGCGGCACGGGCGTCCGCTGCCCGCATCCCGCGCAGCCGCACCGCTGTTCGCGCAACCTGGTCCAGCACACGGCGGTGTTCGTCGAACGAGCCCCGCGCGTCCTGAAAGACGTACTGGACAGCGGCCAGGGCGGTCCGCGACCGGCGGCGCAACGACCGCGCGAGCGGCCGGCCGTGCAGGAGCACCTCGCCGGTGGCCTGCTGGTGCAGACCGGCCAGGCAGCGGCCGAGGGTCGTCTTGCCGCTGCCCGAGCGGCCGACGACCGCCAGGCGTTCGCCGACGTCCAGGTCCACGTCGTGCAGCACGGTGGTGTTGCGGTGCCGTGCGGTCAGGCCGCGCACCCGCAGCCGCGGCGCCCGTTCGGGGACCTCGGCGAACGCCTGCGGGGTGGCGTCGAGCAACGCGCGGGTGTAGTCCTCGCGGGGGGTGTTCAGCAGCTCGTGAGCGGATCCGGCCTCGACGACCCGGCCCGCGCGCAGCACCACGATCTCGTCGGCGAGCGCCCGCACCACCTCCACGTCGTGGGTGAGCAGCACCAGCGCGACACCCTGCGCCACAACGGCTGCGAGCTCGTCCACGACCTCGGCGCGGGTCAGGGCGTCCTGCCCGGTGGTGGGTTCGTCGGCCACCAGCACCGCCGGGTCACCGACCAGCGCCTGGGCGAGCACGACGCGCTGCTGCTGCCCACCGGAGAGCTGGTGCGGGTAGCGGCGCAACAGCTCGGCCGGCACCCGCGCCCGCCGCAGCGCCGTGCCGACCAGGTCGGCGGGAGCACCGTCGTGCAGCGCGGCGATCTCGCGGAACACGGCGCCCAGGCGGCGCACCGGGTTCAGCGCGGAGGCCGGTTGCTGCGGCACGAACCCCACGCGTCCACGCACCTCCACGCGTCCGCTCACCGCCACGCCGGGAGCGTGCTCACCGAGCAGGGCGAGGCCGGTGGTGGTCTTGCCGCTGCCCGACGCACCGACCAGGGCGAGCACCCGGCCCGCGGACAACGCGAAGCTGACGCCGTCGAGCAACACGTGCCCGCCCGCCTCGGCACGCAGGCCCTCGACGTGCACGACCGGGGTCACGTGCGCACCCGCCGCAACGCGCGGTCGAACACCAGGTTCAGCCCGACGGACAACGCGACGATCAGCAGCGCGGGCACCACGACCGTCAACGGCTGCAGGAACAACCCGCCGCGGTTGCGGTCCACCATCACGGCCCAGTCCGCCGCGTCGGGCGGCACGCCGACACCCAGGAAACTGGCCGACGCCACCAGGTACAGCGCCGCCGTGAGCCGGACGCCCACGTCGGCCGCCAGCGTGCGCAGCATCGACCGTCCGGTGTAGACGATCGAGGTCTGCCACCACGACTCGCCCTGCATGCGCATCGCCTCCAGCGCGGGCCGTCCGGAGATCTCCAGTGCCGCGGCGCGCGAAAGGCGTGCGACGTCGGGAAAGTTGACGAGCGTGACCACACCGACGAGCACGAGCAGACCCTGACCGGCGATGGCGGCCACCAGGATCAGCACCAGCAGCGACGGCACCGCGAGCAGCACGTCGAGCGGGCGCATCAGCACCTCGTCGACCAGCCGCAGCCGGGCGGTGGCCGCGAGAACGCCGTACGGCACACCGGCCAGGTAGGACGCGGCGGTGGCCGTCAACGCCACCAGCACGACCGTCTGGCCGCCCGCGAGCACCTGGTACCAGGCGTCGCGGCCCACGAAGTCGGTGCCCAGCGGCCCCACCGGCACGAACGGCGCGCCGCGGGTCTGCCGGTCCGGCACGAACAGCGGTCCCAGCAGCGCCAGCGCCAGCGGCACCGCGATCAGCAACCCGCCGACACCCGCGCGCCTCACGCGACCACCTCCGCGCGTGGTGCCAGCCGGAACGCCACCAGGTCCGCCAGCAGGTTCACGGCCACCGTGGTGACGGCGAAGACCACGGCCAGGCCCTGCACCACCGGCAGGTCGCGTGCCGCCACGGAGTCCACCAGCACGGTGCCGAGCCCGGGGATCACGAACACCGCCTCGACGACGATCACCCCGCCCAGCAACCAGTCCGTGGTCCGCGCGACCTGCTGCACCGCCGGTGCCAGCGCGTTGGGCAGAGCGTGGGCGAACCGCACCCGCGTCTCACCGATCCCGAGCCGGCGGGCGTGACGCACGTGGTCCGACGCCAGCGCGTCCACCATCCCCGCACGCACCAGGCGGCTGATCGAGCAGATCGGCCGGGCCAGCAGCACCACCAGCGGCAGCACCAGCACGGCGGGCTGGGCGGCCAGGTCCGCGCCGACCGCGGTCGGCGGCAGCCAGGCCAGCCGCACGCCGAACACCGCGATCAGCACCACGGCGAGCGCGAACTCGGGGATCGAGTGCAGCGCCACGCTGACCGACGTCAGCGCCCGGTCCAGCAGGCTGCCCTCGCGCACCGCCGCCAGCACCCCGACCAGCACCGAGATCGGGACCAGCAGCACCAGGGTCAGCGCCGCCAGCACGACGGTCGGGCCGATCCCGCTCGACAGGAACTCCGCGACCGGCCGCCCCGACACCAGTGACACGCCGAAGTCCAGCCGTGGCAACCCGGTGAGCCACTGCGCGAACCGCTCGGCCGTCGGCCGGTCCAGGCCCATGGCCGCACGGATCTGCGCGATCCGCGCGGGGTCCGGGTTGTCACCGGCCAACGCCACCGCCGCGTCTCCCGGCAGGGCCTCCACCAGGAAGAACACGAGGGTGACCACGGCGAGCACCTGCACCAGCCCCAGCGCGGCCCGCCGGGCCGTGTAGGACGCGAGGCTCACCCCAGCCACACCTTGTCGAACCGGGCCCAGTCCAGCGTGTTGGCCGGTGCGGTGGAGATCCCGCCGACGGTCGGCTTCGCGCCCAGGATCCAGTCGGCGAAGCCCCACATCAGGTAGCCGCCCTCGGCGTGCAGCACGCTCTGCATCTCCCGGTACGCCCGGGTGCGCGCGGCCGGGTCCGAAGTGGACACCGCCCTCTCGTACAGCGCGTCGAACTCGGGCCGCGCCCACCTGGTCACGTTGGTGCCCGAACCGCTGAGCAGGCGTTGCGCGATGTGGGTCTCGATGGGCATGGCACCGGAGCGGAAGCTCGACAGGGAGCCGTTCTTGAGCGTGTCCGCCCAGTAGCTGTCCTTGTTGCCCTGCACCACCTCGATGGTCAGGCCGGAGCCCTTGACCTGGTCGGCGAACACCGTGGCGGCCTCGACCATGCCGGCCGCCGCCGTCGAGGTGTCGAGCTTGACCACCAGGCCCTCCGCACCGGCCTTGCGGATCAGGAACTTCGCCTTGTCCAGGTCGCGTTCCCGTTGCGGCAGGTCGTCGGCGTAGTGCCGGTAGCCCTTGCCGAACAGGTCGTTGCCGACCTGCCCGCTGCCCGCGAGCACCGACTCCACCAGCTGCGGCCGGTCGGCGAGCAGGAACAGCGCCTCCCGCAGGTCGCGGTTGTCGAACGGGGCCCGGTCCACCTTCATGGCGAACGCCTGCACCGCGCTGTTGGGGGAGCGGTGGATCGTCATCCGGTCGCCGGAGGCGTTGCCGCGCGCGGTGGTCGGCGTGAGGTCGTGCGCGTACTCGACCTGGCCCCCCAGCAACGCGTTGGTGCGCGCGGACTCCTCGTTGGCGATCACGAACTCCAGCTCGTCCAGCAGCGGCGCGTCCTCCCAGTGGTCCGGGTTGCGCTTGAGCAGCACGGACCGGCCCGGCTCGAACGACACGAACCGGAACGCCCCCGACCCGACCGGTGCGGTGAAGTCCTCCGCGCCCTCGGGCACGATGTAGGCGCCGAACGCCGCGAGGGCGTTGGGGAACTCGCCGAACGGCCGCTTCAGCGCGAACTCCACGGTGCGGTCGTCGACGGCACGGCTGTTCGGCAGGTCGATCAGCGCGAGGCTCGACTTGGCGCGGAACGCGCGCTTCGGGTCGAGGATGCGCGCGTAGCTCGCGAGGACGTCCTGCGCTCGCACCGGTCTGCCGTCGTGGAACGCCGCCTGGCGCAGCGTGATCCGCCACCGGGTCAGGTCCACGTTCGGCTCCCACCTCTGAGCGAGCCGCGGCTGCGGCGACACGTCACCGCCGAGGTCGGCGAGCTTGTCGAACATCGCCTTCGACCGCGCGGCCTCGACGAACAGGTTGGCCAGGTGCGGGTCGAGGACCTCCTTGGCGCCACCACCGGCGAACGCGGCGCGGAGCCGGCCGCCGGTGCGCGGGGTGGAGGCCGCCGGGGCCGCACCGGCGCCGCACCCCGCGAGGGTGCCGACCGCCAGACCGGAGGTGAGGCCGAGGAAACCGCGGCGGTTCAGGGACATTCTGGTTCCTTTCACTGGCACCCGTCTCGGCGGAGGCGGGCCACGACGTGGAGGCGGTCGCCGGACAGCGCGCCACTCAGCGGGGCGTCGGCGGTCCAGAGCGGGTCGGTGCGCGGGCCGGGCGCGTCGAACAGGGCGAGCACGTCGAACCCGGCGAGGTCGAGCAGGTGGCGCAGCTCCTGCGGGAACAGCAGGCGCCAGGCCGACCGCTGCACGAGCGGTTCGGTGCGCTCCGCCCACTCCCAGGTGCGCCGGCGCCGCAGCAGCTGGGCGGCGTGGTCGATCCACAGCTCGGTGTGCGAGGTGTACTCGGTGCCCCGCCACGTGACCGAGCGGGTGCGCACACCGTCGAGCAGCTCGGTGTTGCCCAGGAAGAACGCGCCGTTGCGCATCTCCGCGACGAGCAGGCCGCCCGGCGAGAGGTGTGCGCGGCAGCGGGCCAGGAACGCGTCCAGGTCGGCGTTGGTGTGGCAGTACAGCATCGCGCTGTCCAGGCACGTGATGACGTCGAAGCGGCAGCCGAGGTCGAAGGACCGCATGTCGGCCAGCGCCACGCCGACCGCCGGGTGGTGCTTGCGGACGTGCGCGAGCATGGCCGCCGAGCTGTCGATGCCGGCGACGCGGTAACCGTTGCGCGACAACCAGCCCGCGTCACGGCCGGTGCCGCAGCCGATGTCGAGCAGGTCCCGTCCGCCGCCGAACCGGGTCACCACGTCGTGCACGAACCGGGCGGCCACGTGCCCGGGATCGGGGAACTGGTGCTCGTACAGCTCGGGGTTGTCGGTGAGCAGGTTCATCGGGTGATCCCTTCCGGCTGCGCCGGGGTGAGTGCGCCGCGGCGGTGCAGCCAGGCCACACCGGCGGCGCTGACGAGTCCGATCGCGACGCAGAGCAGGGACGCGAGCCGGTCGCCGACCCCGCTGACCCACCCGATCGCGGTGTTGCCGAGGGCGGCGGCCAGCCCCGACCCGAGGTAGAACACGCCGAAGTGCGTGCCCGCCAGGCTGTCCGGGCCGAACGAGGGGATCAGGTCGTAGACCAGCGGGTGCGCGATCATCACCCCGGCCGCCAGCGCGAGCGTGGCCACCAGCACCGGCACGAGCCCGGACCACAGCGCGGGCACGGCGAAGCCCGCGCCCATCACGGCGAGGCCGGCGGCGATCACGGGTCCCCGCGTGCGGTCCGCCACGAAGCGGGTGATGCGCACCTGGAACAGCAGCGTGACGACCGTGGAGACCACGAACAGCGCGGCCACCACCCCCGCCCACCCGGTGGCCTTCTGCGCCTGGATCGGCAGCAGCAGGTAGAGCTGGTTCTGCAGGACGAACATCCCGCTGAGCACGCCGGTGAACGCGACGAACCGGCGGTTCGCCAGGCACTCGCGCCAGTCGCCGAGGACCGACCCGCCCCGGCGAGCGGCCGGACGTGCGGGCAGCACGACGGCCTGGGCGGCGGTCAGCGCCGCGAAGATCCCGGCCGCCACCACCGCCGAGACGCGGAAGTCCCACAGCAGCAACACACTGCCGAGCACCGGCCCGCACAATGCACCCGCCTGGGCGTAGACGTTGAACCGCGCGAACGCCTCGGTGCGCTCCTTCCCCGCCTCCAAGGCGATGTACGCGCGCACCGCGGGGTTGAACAGCGCCCCGGCCAGTCCACTGAGGACCGATGCGAGCAGCACGACGGTCAGCGACTCACCGATCGCGAACAGCCCGAACCCGACCGTGCGCAACGCACAACCGGCCAGGATCGCCGTCCGCGGCCCGAGCCGGTCCGACGCCGTGCCGCCCACCAGGAACAGCCCCTGCTGGCTCAGCGTCCGCACGCCGAGCACCACGCCGATCACGGTCGCGGACATGCCCAGCGCGCCCAGGTGCACGGCGAGATAGGGGATGAGCAGGTAGAAACCGGTGTTCACGGCGAACTGGTTGACCAGCAACAACCGCACCGGCAACGTGAACCGGGTCATCGCCGCACCACGCCCAGACCTGGCGCCCCGGACAGCCGCAGCGTGCCGTCCTCACCGCCGATGCCCGACCACGGGTCGTGCGCCAGCAACAGGTGCCCGTCCAGGTCGACCCACCGGGCGTGCCCGGCGAGGTGGACCGCGGGCGCGATGCCGAGCGAGCTGGCCACCAGGCAACCCAGCATCACGTCCAGGCCGCCGTCGCGGGCGGCAGAGACGATGTCCAGCGCGGGCCGCAGGCCGCCGCACTTGGCGAGCTTGACGTTGACGCCGTCCACCGCGCCCGCGAGCCGCCGCACGTCGTCGGCGGTGGCGGCGTCCTCGTCGGCGACCAGCGGTGCCGGGCAGCGCTCGCGCACCCACGCCAGCGCGTCCGGATCACCGGGCGGGATCGGTTGCTCCACCGCGTCGAGCACGACACCCGCCGCGGTGAGCCGGTCGACGACGCGCACCGTCTCGTCCGCGCTCCAGCCGCCGTTGGGGTCGAGCACCAGCCGGGCCTCCGGTGCGGCGGCGCGGACCGCGGTCACGGCGGCGACGTCCCGTTCCGGATCGGCTCCCGCCTTGACCTTGAGCACGCGGAACCCGCGTCCGGTCAGCGCGGCCGCCTGGGCCGCGGCGTCCTGCGGCGTGGTGATGCCGATGGTGTAGGCGGTCGGGGTGTCGGCCCACCGCAGAACTCCGGCCAGCACGTGCACCGGAACGGCCCGGTGCAGGGCGAGCAGGTCGTGCAGTGCCGCGTCGACCGCCGCACGCACGCCCTGCGGCACAACGGGTTCCGCGTGCAGGGCGGCGAGCGCGGTGTCCGGTGAGTCCGCGCCGGCGAGGACCGGCCGGAGCCGCTCCAGGCAGGACGTGATCGCCTCGACGTCGAGCCGGTAGTAGGTGCTCGTGACGACCTCGCCGTGCCCGCGCTGCCCGTCGTGCTCCACGACGACGCGCACGGCGTCCCGGCGCGACATCACCGACCTGGAGATGCGCAGCGGTGTGCCCAGTTCGAGGCCGTAGACCTCCCAGTCGATCCTCACGCGAGCACCACCGCCCTCGGTGTGACGACCGTGCGGCACCGGGTCCAGCCCGTCGCCTCGACGCGGAGCGGGTCGCCGATCTCCACCGGCCGGTCGGCGGCCGGTGCGAGCAGGCCGCGGGCGGTGCAGAAGTCGTCGTCGAAGATCGTGCCGAGGTAGCGGTGCGGGCCGTCCGGGAAGATCGCCGCGACCGCCGCGCCGGGTTCGACCCTGGCCGCCCACGCCGCGACGAGCGCGACGGCGCCACTGCTCCACCCGCCCGTGACGAAGGCGTCGCGGGCGAGCCGGCGGCAGGCGTCCACCACCTCGACCGGGCCGAGCCAGTGCACCTCGTCGAACTCGGGGTACGCGACGTTGCGGGGGTGGATGCTGCTGCCCAGCCCGCGCATCACCCGTGCCCGCGCGGGCTGGCCGAAGATCGTGGAACCGACGGTGTCCACGCCGATCAGCCGCACCCCCGGCCAGTACCGGCGCAGCTCGGCGACGACACCGGCGCTGTGCCCGCCGGTGCCCACGCTGCACACCAGCACGTCGACCTGGTCGAGCTGCTCCACGAGCTCCCTGGCCAGCCCGACGTAGCCGCGCGGGTTGTCGGGGTTGTTGTACTGGTCGGGCCAGTAGGCGTCGGGGAACTCGCGCAGCACGGCTTGGAGCCGGTCCAAGCGCGCCTGCTGCCAGCCGCCCACCGGGTGCGGCCGGTCCACCACCTCCAGCCGGGCCCCGTGCGCGCGCAGCAGGGTGCGCATCGACGGCTCCAGCTCGCTGTCCACCACCAGGACCACCGGGTGGCCGAAGGCCTGGCCCGCGAACGCGAGCCCGAGTCCGAGCGTGCCGCTGGTCGACTCCACGACGACCGCGCCGGGACGCAGCTCGCCGCGGTCGCGGGCGGCGCGCAGCATGGACACCGCCGGCCGGGCCTTCATGCCACCGGCGCTCAGGCATTCGAGCTTGGCCCAGAACCCGCCGTGCCGGTGGGGGAGCGGCGTGTCGATGCGGGCGACCGGGCTCTGCCCCAGCAGGCCCAGCAGGTGCCGGTTCTGACGCGGGATCAGCACGACGGGCGCTCCGTGTGGTGGTGGATCGTCGTGGGACCGCCGTCGAGCCAGAAGAACGGGTACGGCTCGGCGGACACGGCACGCACACCGCTGCCGATGAACCACGGCAGGATCGCGGCCGCCGTCTGCGCGAACAGCACCACCGGCACGCCCGCCGCGACGGCACGGGCCAGCAGCGGCTCGAACGTGCCGTTGCCGACCGTCATCCCCGAGGCGAGGACGAGGTCGCAGCCGTCCAGCGCGCTCTCCGCGTCGGTGGTGACCGGCTCGCCCCACTCGGTCGTGCCGCCCTTGAGGTCGCACGCCGCGTAGCTCGCGCCGCGCTCGCGCAGGTGGTGCAGCAGCGAGTTGACCACCCCGACCACCAGCACGTGGTCGCCCGGCACGGGGTCGAGCAGGTCCACCACGGCCTGCGCGCGGGCCATGGACTTGGCCAGCGAGCTGCCGGGCCCGACGGTCACGGACTTGGTGGCGGTCAGGTGGTGCGGCCGGGCGTGCGCCAGGTAGGCGTCCAGCGCGGCGGTGCGGATGGCGGGGTTCGGGTGCCCGAGCAGGTCGAGCACCGATGCGCCGACGCAGTCGTGCACCTCATCGTCGGCGATGTCCTCCACGGCGCACGACCCGACCGCCTCCTCCACGCGCAGGCTGACCACGGTGTTGCGGTAGGACTGTCCGCGCGTGGCGTGCCGGGCACCCTGCCTGGTGGTGAACCCGACGGTCACGGAGCACGTCGCCGGGTCGGGCCCCAGCCCACCGCTCCTGGCGAGTTCGACGAGATCGGCGAGCGTCACGCGGACTCCTCGGCGTAGTCGACGGACAGCGCGCCCACGAGCTGCTCGGCCCGCGCACGGGCGCCCAGGCCGGCCGCGTCGGTCACCACGACGTGGCCGAGGTAGCTGTTGTTGCTGGTCGGCTCACCCGCGCGGTGACCGGGCCGCTTGACCGTCCAGTCCACGACGTCGGGCGCGGCGCCGAGTGCCTCGGCGCCGCGGACCGCGGACACCTGACCGGAGTGCGGCGGCAGCAGGAACGAGATCGCGGCGCTGCGCACACCGGTGTCCGCGGGACCGAGGTCCGGTCGTTGCCCGGCGGCCAGCTGCGCGTACGCGGCGGGCAGGTCGATGCCGGTGACCCGCCGGACCAGCTCGGTGATCTGGTTGCCCGCGGGACGCGGGTTGACCTCGACCAGCTTCGGCCCGTCCGGCGTCAGCTTGACCTCGGTGTGCCCGACCACGCGATCCAGGCCCAGTGCCTCGATCGCGGCGACGGCGACCGCCTCGGCCTCGCCGGTGGGCAGGTCGGCGGGGAACATGTGCCCGCTCTCCACGAACCACGGATCGCCCGCGACGCTCTTGTCGGTGACGCCGACGACGTGCGTCGTGCCGTCGACCGTGACGGTCTCGACGCTCACCTCCGGCCCGGTCAGCAGCTCCTCCACCAGCACGGTCCGCACCCTGGGCTGGTTGCGGGCGTTGACCGGGAACGCCTCGATCGCGGCGAACGCCTCGCGCAGCGCGGCCTCGTCGGCGACCTTGCGCACGAACATCCCGGCGCACAGGTCGACCGGTTTCACCACCAGCGGGTACCCCAGCTCCGCTGCCGCCCCGGCGAGCGCCGGCCAGTCCTCGGCGAGCGCGAAGCGAGGACCCGGCACACCGGCCGCGCTCAGCGTCGTGCGGGTGAGGTCCTTGCGGCACGCCCGTTCCACGGCCGCCGGATCGGGACCGGGCAGGCCCAGGTGCGCGGCGACCCGTGCGGTGGCCGGGAGGTAGTAGTCGCACGACGAGAGCACGCCGTCGAACCGCAGGACGGCGTGCAGGCGCTCGACGTGGTCCAGCAGCGCGGGCACGTCGTTGGTCTCGGCGGTGAGCACGTTCTCCGCTGCCAGCAACGGGTGCGGCTGCATCGGGGCGGCGCGCAGGTAGTGGTGCAGGTCGCGGGTGACGAAGGTGAAGCGGTGTCCCGACTCGTTGATCGCCCTCGGCAGCAGCGAGCTCATCGCGCCGACCCAGCTCTCGATCATCAACAGGTGAGCCACATGTCCCCCTCCCCGGCCGCGACTCCCGCGGCCGACTGGGGAACATGGTAATCATTACCGTTTTCAAAGATCCACCGCCTCCTGAAAACGGTTGTCACCTTCCCTGGAGGCATCGGGTCAGGACGCACCAAGCGCCGGTGAGCGGGAGTCCGCTCACCGGCGCTTGGGGTCTGTCTTGTCGAGCTGGCGCAGCGCGCCGAGCTGTCACGGCCCGGTCGCCTCCACGGGCAGGACGACCTGGAACCGGGTGTCTCCCGGCACCGATTCCACCCGGATGTCGCCGTGGTGCTTGTTGACCACGATCCGCCACGAGATCTCCAGCCCGAGCCCGGTGCCCTCGCCGACCGGCTTGGTCGTGAAGAACGGTTCGAAGATCCGGCCCTGCACCTCCGCCGGGATGCCGGGACCGGTGTCACCGATCTCCACGACGAGGTGCCGGTCCTGCCGGAAGGTCCGGATGGTCAGCGTTCCCGAACCACCCATCGCGCCCAGGGCGTTGTCGATCACGTTCGTCCACACCTGGTTGAGCTCGCCGGCGTAGGCGGGGATGGAGGGCAGCGTCCGATCGTAGTCCTTGACCACCCGCACGTCCGCGAACTTCCCGCCGAACATGACCAGCGTCGAGTCCAGCAGCTCGTGCACGTCGACCACCTGGAACGGTGTGCGGTCCATCTGCGAGTACTGCTTGGCGGCGGAGACCAGGGTGGACACCCGCGTGGTGGCGTCCTCGATCTCGTTCATCAGCAGCTCGGTCTCGACCGTGTACCGCAGCCAGTGCACGGCCGACTCGGTGACCGTTTCGGGGCACGGTGCGAGCGCGCTCTCCAGCCACTCGACGTCCAGCCCGCCCGCGACCAGGACGGGCGCGACGTCCCAGCCGCCGCCGATGCCCCGGTCGTCCAGCCAGTCGGAGACCTCGTCCTCGGCGTCGCTGGCCTGAAGCGGGCTGAGCTTCGGCGCCTTGGCGACCCGTTCGACCGCCTTCTCCTGCAGCTTGACCAGCGACGGCAGCACGGACGGGTCGATCGCCCCCTGCGCCAGCAGGGCCAGCTTGTGCCGCATCCCCGCGACCCGCTCGCGCAGCGCCGCCGTCGCGCGAACCGCGGCCGCGGCTGGGTTGTTGAGCTCGTGGGTGAGGCCCGCCGACAGCGCGCCGAGCGCGGTGAGCCGTTCGTGCTGACCCACCGTCGCCTGGGTGTTCCGCATGCCCCAGAACAGGCCCTCCAGCAGGTGCATCGCCATCGGGAACCAGGTGCGGACCACCGGCCCGAACTCGTCGGCGTCGAACTGCAGCATCGACGTGGCGGTGATCGACTCGACGGTCATCTGGTAGGTCGGCTGGTCGAGCTCCAGGTAGGCCTGCGTGGCACCGAAGTACGAGCCGCGCAGGCTGCTGCGGCTCACCTCCACGCGCTGGCCGCCGAGGTTGCGGCACAGGGCGACCGTTCCGTCGAGCAGCACGAAGAAGCACGTCGCCGGCTCGCCCTCGATGAGCACGGGCGTGCCCGCCGCGCGGGTCTCGACGTGGCCGTGACCGGCCAGCCAGTCCAGCTGCTCGTCGTCGAGCTTCTCGAACAGGAACAGCTCGCGCAGCTCGGCCGCGGTGAGGCGGTCCATCACGACCTCGCCAGGTAGCGGTGGACCAGCGTGACCGCCATGGCGCCCTCACCGACGGCGGACGCGACCCGCTTCACCGAGTCCGACCGGACGTCGCCCGCGACGAACACACCGGGCACGCTCGTCTCCAGGTGGTACGGCGCCCGGTCGAGGTCCCAGCCGGGCGGTGAGCCGCCGAGGTCGGGCCCGGCGAGCAGGAACCCGTGCTCGTCGCGTTCCAGCGTGCCGTCCAGCCAGTCCGTGCGCGGGGCGGCGCCGATGAACGCGAACAACCGGCTCGCCTCGACCGTCGTCGTCTCGCCCGTCTTGTTGTGCAGCAACGTCAGCGTTTCGAGGTGGTCCTCACCCGTGCCGCCGACGACCTCGGTCTGCGTGCGCACCTCCACGTTCCCGATCGCCGCGAGCTGGTCGACCAGGTACCGCGACATCGACTGCTCCAGCGAGTCGCCCCGCACCAGGAGCACCACCCTGCGCGCGTGCCCGGAGAAGTAGACGGCCGCCTGGCCCGCGGAGTTCGCGCCGCCCACCAGGTAGACGTCCTGGCCGGCGCAGTTCGGGCCCTCGGTGGTCGAGGCGCCGTAGTACACGCCCCGCCCGGTCAGCTCACCGAGGCCCGGCGCGTCGAGCAACCGGTACGACACACCGGTGGCGAGGATGACGGTGTGGGCGGCGAGCTCGGTGCCGTCACCGAACCGCACGACCCGTGCCGCTCCCCGGCGCTCCAGGGCGACGACGTCGCGGGTGGTGAGCAGCTCGACCCCGAACTTGACGGCCTGCCTGCGGGCGCGCTCGGTCAGCTGCCCGCCGGACACCCCGTCGGGGAAGCCCAGGTAGTTCTCGATGCGGCTGCTCGTGCCCGCCTGGCCACCCGTCGCGATCCGCTCCACGAGGACGGTCCGCAGCCCCTCGGAACCCCCGTACACCGCGGCACCCAGCCCCGCGGGTCCGCCACCGACGACGATCAGGTCGTAGAACTCGGCCGACGGCTGCGTGCTCAGGCCCACCTCGGCGGCGAGCTCCGCGTCGGACGGGTCGACCAGGGCGCTGCCCCGAGCCGTGACCACGACCGGCAGCGTCGTCCCGTCCTGGTGCGCCGCCGTGAGCAGGCAGCGCGCCTCCGGCTCGTCCAGCGCGTGCCAGCGGAACGGAACGCTGTTGCGCGCCAGGAAGTCCCGCACCTCGTAGGACCGCGGCGACCAGCGGTGCCCGATCACCCGCACCCGCTGCGGCGGCTGCCGGTCGCTCACGGCCCAGGCCCTCAGTTGCTCGTCGAGCACCGGGTAGAGGTTCTGCTCCGGCGGGTCCCACGGCTTGAGCAGGTAGTGGTCGAGGTCCACGACGTTGATCGCCTGGATCGCGGCCTCGGTGTCCGCGTACGCCGTGAGCAGCACCCGGCGCGCCTGCGGGAACACGTCCATGGCCTGTTCGAGGAACTCGATGCCGCTCATCTGCGGCATCCGGTAGTCGGCCAGCAGCGCCGCGACCTCCTCGCCGCGCAGCTTGATCTCGTGCAGGGCCTCCAGCGCCTGCGGACCGGACTCCGCCCGCACGACCCGGTAGTGCTCGCCGTACTTCCTGCGCAGGTCGCGCGCCACCGACCGCGACACGGCCGGGTCGTCGTCCACCGTGAGGATCGAGGGCCGCGCGACGCGACCGGCAGTCGTCATGCGACCAGTCAAACACCACGACTTGTCGATGTCCGCAGCCGAGGTACCGTCTGGCCGTGACCACTACCTGCGAACACGTCGCCGAACTGGGCCCGGAGCCCAAGCCCAGCACGCTGGAGGGCTGCGAGGACTGCCTCGCCACCGGCGGCGGGTGGGTGCACCTGCGCCTGTGCCTGGACTGCGGCAAGGTCGCCTGCTGCGACTCCTCGCCCGCGAAGCACGCCTCGAAGCACTTCGCCGCCGAGGGGCACCCGATCATCCGGTCGTTCGAGCCGGGCGAGACCTGGCGCTGGTGCTTCGTGGACAACACGCTCGTCTGACCCGCCGGACCGGTGCGGGCCGCCTCGCGGGGCGGTCCGCACCACGCGCGCGTCCGCGTGACCGGAGTCTCGCCGGGCGCGGACCGGGACGAGAACCGGAACGGAAGTCCTCCGGACGGCGGTGTCCGTTGAGTGACGCGTTCCACTTCGAGTTCGCCGCGATCCCGCATTCGGGTGGCCTGCGGAATCTCGATAGGTGGCTGTCAGCTCCTGTTGAAAGGTGTTGCGCGGCAGGCTGATCACTGCCGCGCGCCTGGGGAGAGTGCGCTCAGCTGCGCCCCCGCTGCTCCGCCCGAATACCTATTGAGAAATGCGCGCGCAGCGGAGTTCGGCTCCGGTGCTTGACAGTTTTGAGCGGCGAAGAGTTGGGTGCACGCGCGTGCACGAGTTTCTGCCCGATTAACGGGTTGTTGCCTCGGCGGCGGTGTTGACGGCCCGGGAGTGCGATTGTAGATTCGATTTCACGCCCTCTTCGGGAGGTTCGCGAATTGAGTCGAATCATTCATCAATTGGCATTGAACGAGAATCATTGGCCTGCGTTGCCGGGAGTGCGCGACGCGCTGGTGACCTCGCTCGCCGAGGTCAACCTGACCGGTGACGCCCTCGCCGCCGGCCTGGAGCGGAGGCTGGCCGCCGATCTCGGCACGACACCCGACCGGGTCGTCGCCGGTGCGGGCTCCGGGGCGTTGCTGCAGCAGTTCCTCGCCGCGCACTGCGGTCCGGGCACCACCGTGGTGCACGCGTGGCCGTCCTTCGACCTCTACCCCCTGCTGATCCGCAACGCCGGAGCCGAGCCGGTGGCGGTGCCCGGCGACGCCGACGACCGGCAGGACCCCGGGGCGCTCGCCGCGGCCGTCACCGGGCAGACGCGGGTAGTGCTGGTCTGCAACCCGAACAACCCCACCGGCGAGGTGCTCGGCGAGAAGTGGCTGAGAGACCTGCTCGCCGCCCTGCCGCGGCACGTGCTCGTCCTGGTCGACGAGGCCTACCGCGAGTTCGCCGACCCGTCCGCGATCGCGGACGCGACAACGTTGTCAGACGACCCGCGGCTCGCGGTGGTGCGCACGTTCTCCAAGTCGCACGGGCTGATCGGCCTGCGGGTCGGCTACCTGGTCGGCGCGCCGGAGGTGGTGGGACCGGTGCGGCGCACCTCGCCGTTCCACCGCGTGCCCACCGTCGCCCAGGCGGCCGCGCTGGCCGCACTCGACGCCGGTCCCCGCATGCGCGAGCAGTGCCGCGAGGTGGCCGCGGAACGGGACCGCGTCCGCTCCGGGCTGCGCGAGCTCGGTTTCGACGTCCCGCCCAGCGGCGGGAACTACCTGTGGGTGCGGCTGGGGCCGCGCAACCAGGAGTTCATCGCGCACCTCGCCGAGCACGGGATCGCGGTGCGCGAGGTCGCCGGCGGCGTGCGCGTGAGCACCGGGTTGCCGGAGGCCAACGACGCCGTGCTCGTGGCGGCCCGCGCGTTCGCCGGCCGTCCCGTCGAGGAGGCCGTGCGATGACGGGCACGATGAGCGAGGCGCTGCGCACCGACGACCCGGCCGAGGCCATCCGGGACGCCCTCGCGCGCCGTCGTTCCCGCTCCGGCGGCCGGTACGGCGAGCTCACCCGCTACGCCATGGCCGTGCCGGGCAAGCTGTTGCGCCCGTTGATGCTCGTCGCGTCGGCGGAGGCGGTCGGCGGCGCCGCCGAGACCGCGCTCCCCGCCGCCGTGGCGGTCGAGCACCTGCACGTGGCGTCACTCGTGCACGACGACATCATCGACGGCGACGACCTGCGCCGCGGCCGTCCCTCCGTGCACGCGCGCTACGGCGTCGCGGACGCCATCGTGACCGGGGACGCGCTGCTCTTCGACCTGTTCGCCGCGGTCGCCGAGTGCGCGGCGCCGCCGCAGGTGGTGGTGGCGGTCGTCGCCGAGCTCGCCCACGCCGGCGGCGACCTGTGCCGCGGGCAGGTGCTGGAGTCGTCGATGGTGGCGCCGGACGCCACCCGGCGCGGCAGCGGGCTGGAGGACTACCTCGACGTCGCCGCGTTCAAGACCGGGGCGTTGTTCCGGGCCGCGTGCCGGGCCGGCGCGCTGCTCGGTGGCGGCACCGCCGAGCAGGTCGGGCTGCTCGGCGACTACGGCCACCACACCGGGGTGGCCTTCCAGATGCACGACGACCTGCTGCCCTACCTCGGCTCGGGGACGTCGGGCAAACCCGACGCGAGCGACGCGGCCAACCTCCGGCCGACGTGGCCGGTGCTGCTCGCGCACCGCGACGGCGGGCCGGAGCACCGCGAGGCCGTCGAGACCGCGTTGTCGGGCGCCCTGGCTCCGGCCGACACGCTGGAGCTGCTGCGGTTCGCGGTGACGGACAGCGGTGCGCTGGACGTGGCCCGGCGTGGCGCGCGGGAACGTTCCCGCCTCGCGCTGTCCTGCCTGCGGGGGCTGCCCGGAACCGCCGCCGTGAGCCGGCTCGCGGGCATCACCGAGATCGCGGTCGACCGTGACCGCTGAGGTGCGCGCGCCCCGGGTCACCGGGCTGACGGTGCGCGAGCGGGCACTGGCGCACTGGCAGACCTGGCGGCCCTACACGACGTGCTACCCGGCCCTGCTCGGGCTCGCGGGCGTGCTGGTCGCGGGCGGCGAACGGCCCGCGGAGCTGGCCGCCGCCGTGCTGTCGCCCGTGCTGGGGTGGATCTCCGGCCACTACCTCGGCGACCACCTCGACCGGCACCTGGACGCGATCGCCAAGCCACAGCGGCCGATCCCGTCGGGCCGGTTGTCGCCCGCCGTCGCGCTGGCCGCCGGCATCGGCTGCGCGCTCGCCTCCCTGGTGATCGCGGTCGGGTCCAACTGGCGCGTCCTGCCGTTCTTCGCGCTCGCGATCGCCGGGATCGTCTCCTACAGCGCCGTGTTCAAACGCCTGGGCTTCAGCGGGAACCTCAGCCGCGGCGCGCTGTCGGCACTCGCGCTGGTGATCGGCGCGATGACGGCGGCGACCTGGCCGCCGCCGGAGCTCCTGCCGGTGGCGCTGGGGTTCCTGCTGCACGACACCGCGTCCAACCTGATCGGCACGGTGCGCGACGTCGACGGGGACCGCGCGGGCGGGTACCGGTCCGTGCCGGTGCGCCACGGCGTCCCGGCGGCGGTCCGGCTCGCCGCCGTGCTGTGGGCGGCCGGAACGGTCGCGGTCGGCCTGCAGGCGCTGGTCGCCGCCCGGCCCGGCGCGCAGCTCACGCTGGTCGCCGTCGCGGTGGTGCTCGGCGGCTGCGCGTTCTGGGTGGCCAGGCCCGCGGCGCTGACCCCGAGGCGCGCGCTGCGCTCACACGAACTGCTGGTCGCCGAACGGCTGGTGCTCACGGCCGCCGTGGTGGCGGGCGTGACCGGCCTCGGCACCGCACTGCCGGTGCTGGTGCCGGCGCTCGTGTTCTCGCTCGTCCTGCAAGGCCGGATGCGTTCCCGGCACGAGTTCCCCGACGAGACGGGCAACAGAGGGGAGAGGTCATGACCTCGGTCGACACCGGCACCGCTGAGGAGCTGGAGACCGCCATCTCGGACGGCGCGCGGGTGCTGTTCGCCGCACAGCGCCCGGACGGGGTGTTCGACTACGGGGCGAGCAGCCTGCGGTCCACGCTCGCGACCGCCGGTGCCATCACCGCGCTGCACTTCGCCGATCCCGGTGGCTCCGCCGACCTGATCGCGGCGGGCGCCGACCGGTTGCGCCGCACGCGCAACGACGACGGCGGCTGGGCCATGGTGCCCGGCCTGCCGAGCGAACCGGGGCCCACCGCGGTGTCGGCGGCGGCACTGCACCTCGTCGACCCGGCCGCCAACGCCGCGGAGGTCGCCGCCGGGCAACGCTGGATGGCGGACTACGGCGGCCTGGACGCCATCCCGCATCCCGAGGTCGTGCTGTGGTGCCGCCAGTTCTACGGGTTCGCCGGCTGGCTCGCGCCCCGCGAGATGCGCCGGTTCCCGCTGGAGCTCGCGCTGCTGCCCGGCCTGTACCGGCGGTTGTTCGACCTGCGGCTGCCGATGGCCTCGGCGCTCGGGCTCGCGCAGGCCCGGCACCGCCCGCTGACCCGCGTGCAGCGGCTGCTGGCCCGCTGGGCCGAGCCGAACGCGCTGCGGGTCGTCCGGCAGACCTTCGAACACGAGGGCTCGGCCGGGTCGTGGTCGGAGGACGCCTGGGTGACCGGTCTCGTGTGCACCGGCCTCGCCCGTGCCGGGCTGGGACAGGACATGGTCGACGCGGCCGTGGGGTGGTTCCGGCGCACGATGCACCCCGACGGGTCCTGGGCGACGACCCCGCTGGACGCCGCCTGGACGATGTACGCGGTGCGCGGCCTGGTCGAGGCCGGCTTCGGCGCCGACCCGAGGCTCGCGACGTCGCGCGACCTGTTCGTGGCGCTGCAACAGCACCGGCCGTTCCTCGCCTTCGGCTGCCCGCCGGGGTTCTGGGGCTGGTCCGGTGCGCACGGCTGGCCTGCGGTCCTGGAGACCGGCGAGATCACGTCCGTGCTGGCGAAGCTGCCGGGCAGCGCACAGGCCGGTGCCGTGCGCACGGCCGCCGCCTGGCTGCGCGACCGCCAGGACAGCCGCGGGTCGTGGGGGCTGTGCGTGCGCAACACGAAGGTCGCCAACAGCGGACCGTGCCCGATGACGACCGCGCAGGCCGTCGACGCGCTGCTCGACGCAGGCGCGCCCGCCGACGACCCCCGCGTCCGCCGGGCGTTGCGGTGGCTGGGCCGGGCGCAGCTGCCCGACGGGAGCCACGAGTCCGTCTGGTACCGGGAGCACACGATGGGCACCGCGGCCGTGCTGGAGACCTTCGCCCGCTGCGGCCGCGCCGACGACGAGACGGCGGTCCGCGCGTGGCAGTGGCTGAACCGGACGCGCAACGCCGACGGGTCGTGGGGTGACGGTCACGGCGCCGCCGGCACGGTCGAGGAGACCGGCTGGGCGGTGTCGTCGCTGCTGGCGGCGGGGGAGGAGCCGAGTGCCGTCGCGGCGGGGGTGCGCTGGCTGCTCGACGCCCGCAACGCCGACGGCGGGTGGACACCGCACCCGGTGCACGAGTACGTGCGGCGGGTGAGCCGGTACGCCAATCCCGGGTTCACACACGGCATGGCGTTGCGCGCGCTGGGCCGCTACCGGTCGGCGGTCCGATGAACGGGCCGGACGTCGTCGTCTGCGGTGCCGGGGTGGCGGGTCTCGCCGCCGCCTGCGCGCTCGGGCGGCTGGGCCGCCGGGTCCTCGTGCTGGAGAAGCAGCCCACGCCCGCTCCCGTGGCGAAGGGGGAGGTGCTGCAGCCGGGCTCGCTCGCGATCCTGGAGGAGTGGGGCGTGACCGACCGGCTCGACCACGCGGGCGCCACGCGGCTGTCGCGGCTGGTCGCCCGTTCCTCGGACGGCCGGCCGCGCATGGTGCTCGACTACGGCCGGCTCCCGGCCGCCCACCCGTGGCTGCTGGCCCACGACTACCAGGCAATCCTCGACGCGCTGACCGACGCGCTGCCCGCCGGTGTCGAGGTGCGCCGGGGTGTGCACGTCCGCGCACCGCTGCGCACCGGCGACCGGGTGACCGGGGTGCGGTGCGACGACGGTGACATCCCCGCGGCGCTCGTCGTGGCGGCCGACGGCGTTTCCTCGCGCCTGCGCGCCGCCGTCGGGCTCAGCGCGCCGCGGCACGACTACCCGCACCGCCTGGCGGCGTTCGAGCTGCACGACGTCGACGACGTGGAACCGGACTTCTCCGCCTACGTCACCGACGGCGGGCTGCGGCTGCACTACCCGCTGCCCGGCAGGCGCGTGCGGCTCTACGTCCAGGTCGCCCCGGACGAGCTGCGCGGGCTCGGCCGCGACGGGCTGGACGGGTGGGCGCACGGGGTGCTGGCCGGGTGCACCGGGCTGGCGCCGCTGGCCGGACCGTTCCGCGCGGCCCTCGCGCGCAGGCAGGTGCTGCCGGTGTCGAGGTCGATGGCCCACAGCCTCGTCGCACCGGGTTTCGCGCTGGTCGGCGAGAGCGGTCATTCGGTGCACCCGATGGCGGCACAGGGCATGAACAGCGCGATCGCGGACGCCCACGAGCTGGCGACGGTGCTGCGGCAGGGCGGGACGCTGGCCGCCGACGTCGTGGACCACGCGCTGCGCCGCTACGACACCGCCCGCCGCGAGAACCTCGCCCACATCGGCCGGACCAGCCACAACGCCGCACGGATGATCACGACCCGGTCGTGGGTGGGCCGCCGCGCGCTGACCGGCACCGGCCGCAACGACCGCATCCGCCACGAGGTCATGCACACGATGGCCGGGCTGGGGGTCCGCCGGCTCACGCCGCTCGACCGGCTGCACCAGATCGAGCTGGTGCCGGACCCGCGCGCGAGCCGGCTGCCCTCCTGGGTGCCTCGTGCCGCCTCCGGGGAGGCGGCACGATGAGCTCACCCGCGGGCGTACTCCAGGACCACCAGGCCGTTCGGCCCCTCGATCCGCCCGCACCGCGCCAGACCGGCCGCGGCGGCGAGCACGTCGAAGTCCTCCGGCCGCCGTTCCCGGCCGCCGAGCAGGGTCAGCGACTGCAGGTCGAACGACGAGTTGTTCTTCGCGTGCTCCGCACCGGCGAGCACCTCCACCACGAGGACGCGCCCGCCGTCCGCGACCGCTTCCGCGCACCCGCGCAGGATGCGGGTGGCGTCCTCGTCGGGCCAGTCGGTCAGCACGCGGGAGACGATCAGCACGTCGTGACCGGTGGGCAGCGGGTCGAAGAAGCTGCCGCCGACGAACTTCGCCCGGCCGCCGAGCCCGGCGAGGAACTCCTCGGCCTCCGGCCGCACCTCCGGCAGGTCCAGCACAGCGCCGGTCAGGTGCGGGTGCGCGGTCAGCACCGCCGCCAGCAGCGCGCCGGTACCGCCACCGACGTCGACCACGCTCGACACGGCGCTCCAGTCGTAGCGGGTGGCGACCTCCGGGCCGGTCTGCCAGGCGAACCCGGCCATCGTCGCCCCGAAGAACACGCGCAGCTCCTCGTCATCGCGGTAGTCCGACCAGAAGTCCTTGCCGTGCACGACGCCGTAGGCCGACCGGCCGGTGCGCACGGCGTGCAGCATCCCGCTGTAGGCCAGGTCCATCTTCAGCCCGGGACCGCCGGCGTCGAGCCACGACCGCAGCAGCGCGTTCTGCTCGTCCAGCAGTGCGCGCGACACGGCGGTGAGCGCGTGCTCGCCGGGCACCGGCTCGGTGAACAGGCCCACCGCCACGAGGTGGCGCAGCAGACGGGCCAGCGCGTCCTGATCGGTGCCGGACGCCTGCGCCAGCGCCGCCGTGGTGGTGTGGCCGTCGCGCACCAGCTCGGGCAGCTTCAGCGCCACGGCGGTGCGCACCGCGAACGGCGTGGCGAGGTCGACGAGAGCGGCGAGCGCGGCGGTACCGGTGGTGTCACTGGTCACGGCGATCCTTTCGGGAATTGCCCGGAGGTGAATTCGTTGCTCTTCTGAGAGATTGCCGGGCGAACGCGTTCCAGGCAAGTGTCCGAAGCCATTTGTGCATCCGTTCTGCGGTAACGCGGAATGGTTATGAAGAATGGGTGAAAAAATGAACTCTCTGGACGTGCGGCCGCTCACCGGGGCACTCGGCGCCGAAATCCGCGGCGTCACGCTCGCCGACGTCGACGACGCCCTGTTCGACCGGATCCACCGGCTGCTGCTGGAGCACCTGGTGCTGTTCTTCCCCGACGCGGCCGGTCTCACCCCGGCCGACCACAAGGCGTTCGGCAGCAGGTTCGGGCAGCTCGAGGTGCACCGGTTCCTCCCGAAGCTGCCCGACCACGACGAGATCGTGGTGCTCGACTCCGACCAGGGCGCCAAGGCCGACGTCTGGCACACCGACGTCACGTACGCACCCTCGCCGCCCATCGCCTCGGTCCTGCAGATCGTGCGGTCGCCCGCTGTCGGCGGTGACACGATGTGGAGCAACCAGTACCTGGCCTACGAGGCGTTGTCCGAGCCGATCCGGGAGCTGGCCGACGGCCTCACCGCGTTGCACGTGTTCGAGTACGGGTCTTTCCGCAGCGAGGCGGAACATCCGGTCGTGCGCGTGCACCCGGAGACCGGCCGGCGCTCGCTGTACGTGAACCGCATGTTCACCAAGCGCATCCCGCAGCTCGCCCCCGAGGAGAGCGCGTTGCTGCTGGCACACCTGTTCAGCGTGTCCGAGAGCCCGCAGCGGGTGTGCCGCTTCCGGTGGACCGAGGGTGCGGTCGCGGTTTGGGACAACCGCGCCACGCAGCACTACGCGGTCAACGACTACTCGGCCCGCCGGGTCGGGTACCGCGTCACGGTGCTCGGCGACGAGCCGAAGGGTGACGGAGCGCGCTGGCCGAACCACCAGGTCGCCGGCATGAGCGCCACCGCGGTCAAGGACTGACGCCGTGAACGACGCCGACTTCATGGACCTGTACTGGCGGGACCCGCACGCCGCGCTGCGGCACGCCCGTGAGCACACCCCCGTGCGTGAGCTGACGTTCGAGACGGGCCCGACCTGGCTCGTCACCCGGTACGCCGACGTGCGCGCCGGCCTCGCAGACCCGCGGCTGGCGAAGGACTACCGCGCCGCGCTGCCCGCTGAAGAACGCGTGTCCGCACCGCCGGGCCTGCCCGCTCCCATGTCCCACATGCTCACCTCGCTCGACCCGCCCGACCACACGCGGCTGCGCAGGCTCGTCACCCAGGCGTTCACCGCGCGCCGGATCGCCGAGCTGCGCCCGCGCGTGGAGGCGCTGGCCGAGAACCTGCTCTCAGCGCTGCCCACCGACGAACCGGTCGACCTCGTCGCGCGCTTCGCGATCCCGTTGCCGATGGAGGTGATCTGCGAGCTGATCGGCGTGCCCGAACTGGACCGCGAGGACTTCGCCCACTGGTCGACGGTGCTGATCGACGAGTGTCCCGAACCCGAACTGGTCCGCGCGTCGGCTCAGCTGGCCGACTACCTGGGCGGCCTCGTGGCGCTGCGCCGCGCCGACCCGGACGACGCGCTGCTCTCCGGGCTCATCGCGGCCTCGGAGAACGGCGAACACCTGTCCGACCTGGAAATCGTCGCCATGGCGATGCTGTTGCTGATGGCGGGCCACGAGACCACCGCGGTGTTCGTCACGAACAGCGTGCGGGCCCTGCTGGCCGACCCGGCGGCACGGGAGCGGCTCCAGCCGGACACGGCGGGCGAGCTGATCGAGGAACTGCTGCGGTGGGTCTCACCCGCCCTCAACGCCTCGCTGCGCTTCGCCACCGAGGACCTGGAGATCAGCGGCACCACGATCCCGCGCGGCGCCTCGGTCATGCTCTCGACGGGAGCGGCCAACCGCGACACCACCCGCTTCGCCGACGCCGCCCGCCTCGACCCGGACCGCGACACCACGGGCCACGTCGCGTTCGGGCACGGCATCCACCGCTGCCTGGGCGCGGCACTCGTCCGGCTGGAGGCGGAGGTCGCGCTGACCGCGCTGTTCGGCCGCTTCCCGAAGCTGCGGGCCGACGCACCGGACGAGGAGCTGACGTTCCGCCGCAGCGTGCACGTCCACGCGCCGAGGACGTTCCCGGTGGTGCTCGGGCCGCCGTCCGGTAGCTGACGAACGGCCCGTCCTGGCGGGGCTGCCGGGGAGTCATGGCAAACGGGGTGGGTACCGCACCGGTGTGGCGCGGTACCCACCCGTGCCGCGGGAACAGGGGCCCCGCGGCGGTGTCAGGCGGTCAGCGCTGGAGCGTCAGCACGGCCGGCCGCCAGGGCAGGGAGTTGTACGGGCCGCCAGAGCCGGGCGGAAGGCCCTGGTAGAGCAGCTGGAGGTTGCACGGGTCGATGGTCTTGGTCTGGTCGGGGTTGGTGCGCACGAGGTCGCCGTGGCTGATGTCGTTGCTCCACGTGGCACCGCTGTTGGCCTTGCCCGCGAACGGGTTGCTCTCGGTGGCGGCCTGCGGGGTCCAGGAACCGCCGAGGCTGCTGGAGGTGAACGACCGGAAGAAGCGGCCGTTGGCGCCCATCGCCTCGACGATCATCAGGTACTGGTTCTGGTCCTTGACCTTGTAGACCTCGACCGCTTCGAAGAGGTTGGCGGTCGTGTCGCTCATGATCGTCGTGTAGGACGTGCCGAAGCTGCCCGGGAAGTTCCCGATCGGCATGCTGGCGCGGTAGATGTTGCCGTTGTCACCGGCGAAGAACAGGTACATGTTCTGGCCGTCACCGATGATCGTCTGGTCGAGCGCACCGCCGCCGGGGATGTTGCCGGAGAAGAGCTCCTGCGGCGCGGACCACCCGTTGGCGTTGGTGGGGTCGCTGGAGGTGCGGTAGCTGAACGTGGTGGGGCCCCACTGGTAGGCGAGCACCCAGACGTTCTTCGGGGCGAAGTAGAACAACGTGGGTGCGACCGTGCCGATGTTCATCGTGTTCTGCGGCGCGGTGGCCATGTCCGACCAGTTGGTGAACGCGCCGAAGTTCATCGAGCCGTAGTGCTGCCCGGTCTTGTCGACCGTCGAGCCGTAGACCACGTGCTTGCCGTTGTGGACGACGCTGGTGAAGTCCTTGAGCGAGATCCAGTCCGACTTCGGGTTCGCGAGCGGGCCCGTCGACGACCAGCGGTAGCTCGACGGGAGCCGGCACGACCCGCCGGGGGTGCTGTCCACGCGGACGAGCTGCCACTGCTGGTTGGCGCCGTTCCAGTCGCCGTACTGCACGACCGCCGCACCGTCCGCAGTGGACAGACCGGTCACCTCCAGTGCCTTGCCGCTGTTGCGGTTGAGCAGCCGGACGTACCCGCCGTCGGAGTCCGCGAGCCGGAACTGCTGGTTGCTGCCGTTGAGGTCCGTCCACTGCTGGACCTTCGCGCTGTCGGCGGACGAGAAGGCGGCCACGTCGAGGACCTTGCCGGAGCTCTTCGACCGCACCCGGTAGTACCCGTCGCCGGAGGCCACGAACTGCCACTGCTGGTTGGCCCCGTCGTGACGCGACCACTGCGTGATCGCCGCTCCGTCGGCGGTGGAGGAACCCGAGACGTCCACCGCCTTGCCGCTGTTGCGGTTGACCAGCACGTACCACGCGCTCGTGTCGACCGACGCCGCCGACGCCGCGGTGCCGAGCGCGACCAGCCCGCCCGCCGCGAGGACGGTGACCAGCACGGTGCTCAACCCGGATGTCCAGCTGCGGCGCCGCGCCACCCGGCGCGGCCCGCTCGGTGGGACCTGGCCCAGTGAATCCACGGTGATTCTCCTTCGGGGTCGAGGCCGCCCAGGGCCTGGGATGCGCGGTTCCACCCGCATCGGCAGCGGCGGCGCAGCGGTTGGTGTTAGCGCTAACATAGGATGGCCTGGGCGCCTGCGGGGTCAATGGACTTCGAGGGGAGTGGTGAACATCGCCGCTTCTCGAAGCTGCCAGATCCGCTCCGAATGCTCAAAAGGTTGAACATTCGACCACATGGGCGGCGAACTGAGATGTTGTCGAATCGAATTCGATGGTGGAAATCGTCGGAGCTGGTGCGGTGGAGTCGTTGACCGCCCTACGGCCTGGCGGCTATCGTCGGAAATCGAACCGCTTCGACTGGCGGGTCAGCGTTGCCGGACCGTGAAGCAGTAGCGGTCGACGTCAGAGACGGCCAGAACGTCGGCCATGAGCTTCTCGCGTCATGTCGCTTCTCTAAATCGGGTTGTGGTCACACGGGGACCGTCGACCACTCCGGTCACAGCCCAACTGTGAACGCTCACATCTACCTCGATCGTCACCGGGACACACCGTGGCGAATCTCGAAGGCATCCCCCGAGTGGCGGTCGTCGACCGGCCACCCGGCTGGACGGTCCGGCTGATCCACCGGTGCCGCCGGGCGTGCCACGCGGCCGACGATGGGGGAGCCGGTCCGCGGTCGCGCCTGTACCCCGGACCGCGCGCCTCAGCCGCAACCGGAGAAGACGGAGTTGTTCCACCGTGCGCACCCTGAACGACCGCACCGCCTGGCGAACCCTGCTGGGGTACGCCAGGCCGCAGCGGCGCACCATCCTCTGTGGAGGGATGCTCGTCCTGCTGAGCGGTCTCGCCGCCGCCGCGCAACCGCTGGCGGCCAAGGCGTTGGTCGACCGCCTGGGCTCGGGTGGCGGGATCACCGGTCTGCTGGCGCTGCTGGTCGGCCTGGCGCTGGCCGGTGCCGCGATCGCGATGGCCGGCAGCTACCTGCTCGAACGTGCCGCCGAGTCGGTCGTGCTGGGCGCCAGGACACGGCTGGCCAGGCGGCTGCTCTCGGTGCGCGTGCCCGCCGTCCAGCGCGCGGAGCCGGGAGACCTGCTGTCCCGGTTCACCGGCGACACGACGTTGCTGCGCGAGGTGTGCACGCACGCCCTCGTCGGCCTGGTCACCGGCTCGGCGACGACCGTCGTGATGGTCGTGATGATGGGCGTGATGGACCCCGTCCTGCTCGGCCTCACCCTGGGTGTCCTGCTGGTGGTGGGCCTGCTCGCGCTCGCCGGGATGCCGATGATCGAGAAGGCCTCCCACGCCGCCCAGCGCGCTGTCGGTGAGACCGGCGCGCGGCTGGAACGCGTGCTCGGCGCGTTCCGCACCGTCAAGGCCGCGGGCGCTGAGGACCGGGAGCTCACCGCGATCGAACGAGGCGCCGAGGACGCGTGGCGCGCCGGTGTCCGTTCGGCGCGGTGGGAAGCGCTGGTGCACGGCTTCAACGGCCTCGCGGTGCAGGCGTCGTTCCTGGCCGTGCTCGCCGTCGGTGGTGCGCGGGTCGCGACCGGTGCGATCCCACTGTCCACTTTGGTGGCTTTCCTGCTCTTCCTGTTCTTCCTGGAGGAACCGATCGGGCAGGTGCTGCACGCGGGTAGCAAGCTGCAGGTCGGGCTCGCCGCCGTGCGCAGGCTGGGCGAGGTCGACCGGATGGAGACCGAGCCGACCGGCACCGGGACCGCCGGAACAGGCGCGGCACACCTGACCTTCACCGACGTCCGGTTCCGGTACGGCCCTGACCTGCCGGAGGTGCTGCGCGGCGTGAGCGTCGACGTTCCCGCGCTGGGCATGACCGCCTTCGTCGGCCCGTCCGGCGCGGGCAAGTCCACGCTGTTCGCGCTGGTCGAACGGTTCTACGAGCCGGACTCCGGCCACATCGGCCTGGACGGCCTCGACCTCGCGGACTGGGACCTGGCCGTCCTGCGCGCGGGCATCGGCTACGTCGAACAGGACGCGCCGCTGCTGTCGGGATCGTTGCGCGAGAACCTCGTCTACGGCCGCCAGGACGCGACCGACGAGGAGGTCCGCGCCGTGGTGGCGCAGACCCGGCTGGACGCGCTCGTCGACCGGCTGCCCGACGGGCTGGACACCCCCGTCGGGCACCGCGGCACCTTCCTGTCCGGCGGTGAGCGCCAACGGGTCGCGCTCGCCCGTGCGCTGCTCAGCCGCCCCCAACTGCTGCTGCTCGACGAGATCACCTCGCAGCTGGACGCCGTGAACGAGATGGCGATCAGGGACGTGGTCACCACCGCGGCCAAGACGATGACGGTCCTCGTGGTGGCGCACCGGCTGTCGACCGTGACGCAGGCGGACCGGATCGTGGTGCTGGACAACGGCGTCGTGCGGGCCACCGGCACCCACGACGAGCTCGTCCTGACCGACCCGCTGTACGCCGAGTTCGCCGCCACGCAGCTGCTCACCGGCGGATGAACGCGACACAGGGTCAGCCGGTCAGGCGGAACGTGGCGTCACCGCGACCGGTCGCGGTTGTGATCGGGTGGAGCTTCAACCGGTAGGCGTGGTGCCGCACGTACCGGTCCGGGAAGTTGTACGACTGGAGCCGCTGGGCCGGGGTGCCGGGCCAGCGGGCGAGCACCCGGCTCTCCTCGGCCGCGGTGAGGGCCATGATCGCGCCGTGGCGCTTCGAAGTGCCGCCGAGTGAGTAGGCGGTCGTCGGCTGGAGCCGGTAGGTGCTGACGTCGAACGGGTTCGTCGTCAGGATCGGCTGGTACTCGCGCCCGCCGTTCGGCTTCAGGTGGTCGATGTGGAGCGCCCACTCGGCACGGCCGCGCAGCTTCGTCCACACCGGACCCTCGACCACGTTGCCGGTGAGACCGATGCTCGAAAGCGTGCCGAGCCTGGTCCACGTGCCGAGGATCGAGTTCGAGCCCTCGACGGTGTTTGGCCGTCACCGGACACGCGCACGTAGCGGTAGCCGCCGGTCGCGCCCGGCACCTCGGTCAGCTGGGTGTCGACGACCGGCGTGGCGCCGGGCGGGGTCGATGTAGAGCTGCGGCGTCGGGACGGGAGGGGTGGCCGCCGGGGGCAGCCACCCTCCCGAGCTGTGCCGCGGTCAGCCGGTCAGGCGGAACGTGGCGTCACCGCGAGCGGTCGCGGTCGTGACCGGGTCGAGCTTCAACTGGTAGGCGTAGTGCCGGATGTAGCGGTCGGGGTGGTTGTAGGACTGGAAGGAGCTCCACGACGACGACGCCAGCCCGGCGACCTGGCGGAACGTGGCGTCCGCCTGGAACTGGGCCGTGCCGTCGAGGGGTGCGAGCACGAAGTCGTAGTTGACGTGCCGCAGGTAGTAGCCGGGGTAGTTGACGGACTGGAACGACACGCCCGAGGCGTCGGCCAGGCCGGGCATGATCCGGAACTGGGCGTCCTGCGCCGGGGTGACGTTGGCGTCGATGCGCACGTCGAAGTCGGCGTGGCGGACGTAGCGGTCCTGGAAGTTGAACGACTGCAGGCGGTTCACCGGCCTGCTCGTGCCGTACCTGGCCAGCACGCGGCTTTCCTCGGCGGCGGTCAGGCTCATGATGCCGCCGTGGCGCTTGCGGCTGGTGCCGAGCGAGTAGTCCGACACGGTGCGGAAGTTGTTCGTGCTGCCGAGGTTGGTGGACGTGATCGGCATGTACCCGCGGCCGGTGGCGAACTGGTCGAGCCACAGCGCCCACTCGTTGCGGCCGTTGAACGGCATCCACATCGGACCCTCGACGACGTTGCCGCCGGTGGCGCCGTTCGAGATGCCCATGTGCGACAGGTCGCCGATGCGCGTCCACGAACCGAGGACCGTGTTGCTGCCCTCGATGGTGATCTGCCCGTCCGCGGAGGCGCGGTAGTAGCGGAAACCGCCGACACCGCCGGGGGACTCGACGATCTGGGTGTCGATGACGCCCTGGTTCCCGGGCCGGTCGATGTAGAGGGCCGGCGCGGTGACCGTGCGGAAGTCACGGGTGCGCGTGTAGTAGATGCGGTGCTTCTTGACGCCGTTGAGGGTCGCGTTCGTCGCCCAGTACACGACGTAGTCGCCGGAGGCGGGGTCGTAGATCGCCTCGGGTGCCCAGGCGTCACCCGCACCGGAGATCGCGCCGGCGACGTTCAGCAGCCGTGGCGCGGACCAGTTCGCCAGGTCCGTGGACTCCCACACGACCAGCGACGTGCTGCCGCGGTTGGCCGCGTCGCTCCACGACGTGCCGCTCGCGATGCGCAGGTCCGTCGCGATGATCCAGTAGCGGTCCCCGTTGGGGGAGCGGACGATCGCGGGGTCGCGCACGCCCTTCGTGCCCACGGTGGACAGCAGTGCCGGAGCGCCGTCGTTCAGGTCGGTCCAGTGCAGGCCGTCCCTGCTGTGCGCCAGGTAGAGCTGCTCCCCGCTCGCGGACTCGCCGGTGAAGTGCGCCATCAGGTAGCCGGTGAACGGGTCGGCGGCCGATGCCCGGTCCACCGCGACGAGGACCTGGGCGGTGAGCACCAGCAACACCGCGAGCAGGGTCGTGCCCGCACGCGACAGTGAACGTTTCACGGTTTTGTTCTCCTCCGGTCAGAGGGTGGGGACGATCGGGGCGATGGTGCCGTCGGCGTTGAACGTCATGCGGTCGACGGTGACCTCGCGGTTGGTGCCGTTGCCGCCGGGCACGGCGAACCGGTGGTAGGCGATGTGCCAGGTGTCGGTGCCGGGCACCTGGACGACCGAGTGGTGGCCGGTGCCCTTGATGCCGAGCTCCAGGCGTTTCTGCAGCACGACACCGCGTTTGGTCCACGGCCCGAGCGGCGATGGACCGGTCGCGTAGGCGACCTGGTAGTTCTCGTCACGGGTGTCGTTCTCGGACCACATGAAGTAGTAGGTGCCGTTGCGCTTGAGCACGAACGACGCCTCGCGGAAGCCCGCCGTGGTGATGGTCCGGACCGCTGCCGGGTCGAACGAGACCATGTCCGCGTTCAACGGGACGACGTACGCGGCACCGTTGCCCCAGTACAGGTAGGACCGGCCGTCGTCATCGGTGAACACCATCGGGTCGATGGCCTGACCGGGGTACGTGCCCGCACGGACCAGGGGAGTGCCGAGCGCGTCGCGGAACGGGCCGGTGGGGGAGTCGGACACGGCCACGCCCAGGTGCTTCCTCGTGTCACCGGTGGCCGCACCGCCGCTGAAGTACAGGTAGTACTTGCCGTTCTTGGCCACGACCGCGGGCGCCCAGGCCGAGTTGTCGGCCCAGGACACGTCCGGCCCGTGGTCGAGGATCACGCCGTGATCGGTCCAGTTGACGAGGTCCGGCGACGAGAACGCCTTGTAGTAGGGCGCGGACCAGCCCGCATAGCCGTCCGTCGTCGCGTACAGGTAGTAGCGGCCGTTGAAGTTCGTGATGTGCGGGTCGGCGAACAGGCCCGGGACCACCGGTCCCTTCGCGGTCTTCGGCTGCCATGGCGCCGTGATGCGGAAGGAACTGTCGGCGCGGAACCTCGCTGTGTCCTGGTAGGACTCCACCCACAGCTCGAAGTCCTTGTGCCGCAACCGCCGGTCCGGGTAGTTGAACGACACCAGCGACACCGACCCGGACACCGAACCGCCAGCGGGGCAGAACGTCGCGTCCCCGCGGAAGGCCGGCGTGCCGTCGTTGGCCTCCAGGCGCACCCGCAGGTCGCGGTGGCGCAGGAACATGCCGTTGGCCGCCTGCAGGGAGTAGCACGCCGGTGAGGCCAGGCCGTTGACGACGGTGAACGTGGCGTCCGACCTGGTCTGCGCCGAGCTGCCCGAGGTCACGGCGTCGAGCCGGCCCAGGTAGTCGGCATGGCGCACGAACCGGCCGGGGTAGTTCACCGCCTCCAGGGATCGTGCTCCCGTGGGCAGCGTGGCGGCGGACGCCGGCAGGACGGGCAGGGTGAGTGTCGAGGCGACGACGAGAGACGACACGGTGAGCAGACGTGTCCCGCGGTTCATGATGGGCTCCGATCTTCGTCGAACGGGGCGAATCACATAGTTAGCGCTAACATCTGTTGCGTGTGTAGTGGCGATGGTGCTGCGGTAACGCTATGTTAGCGTTAACATTCTCTGGCTGAGCTAAATGAAAACACAGCGGTAACTCGGGCGTCAACGGATCGTGTCGACGAGGTGTCGAACGGCTGTTGGTGCTCGGAGCCGCGCCGAGCCACGCTCTCCTCGGGCGGCGCGGGGCCGCCCTCGCGCACGCGAGGAAGCGCCGGCCTCGGTTCGGTCTGCACGCCGCTGATCGGCCGCCCCGGTGCGGCTGCCGCCGGTCCGCCGGTCGGGGAAGGCGTCCCGACGCTCGGGACCGCCTGTCCGAAAGGGTCGAGGCGGTGGCCCTTGAGGTCATTGCCGGACCGAGTCGCATTGCTTGTCGATGGACACCAGCCATACCCTTTTGCAAGCTCATTTGCCGGTTGATATGAGGCGTTGCGAGTGAGACCTTTCACGGTCGCTTTGAGCGATCTCCACGAAACGCAGAGCATGCCGTTCGTCGACGCGACCGCTCTTCGCCGGGCTGCGTCGGGAAAATCGGGTGATGTGATTTCGCTTGCTTCCGGTACGCCGTACGAGGGCGACTTCGACCTGGAAGCCGTGCAGGACTACCTGGAACTCTTCCGCCGGCACCTCGTGGTGCGCTACGGCGGTGACGAACGCGACGCGACGCGGACGATTCTCCAATACGGCCGCGTCAAAGGCGTGATCAACGACCTCGTGGCCCGGCACCTCGAGGTGGACGAACAGATCACCGCGGACGCGGACTCCATCGTCGTGACGGTGGGCGGTCAAGAAGCGCTCTTCCTGACCATGCGGGCATTGCGGCGCACCGACCAGGACGCGATTCTCGCTGTTCACCCCACGTACTTCGGCTTCGTCGGTGCGGCAGAGCTCGCCGATCTGACAGTGCTGCCGGTGAAGGACAACGCGGACGGGATCGACCTGGACGATTTGGAGAACGTGGTCGCCGAGGCCGTTGCGGCCGGCATTCGGCCACGTGCCGTCTACGTCGTGCCGGACTTCGCGAACCCCACCGGTACGACGATGCCACTGCGGACCAGGCAGCGACTCCTCGACATCGCCGGTGAACTCGGGTTGCTCATCGTGGAGGACAACGCCTACGGGCTGCTGTCAACTGATCGGGAGCATCCGCGCACTATAAAGTCGATGGACCGGAACAAGCAGGTCGTCTATTGCGGTTCGTTCGCCAAGACCGGTGTTCCCGGTGCCCGGGTCGGCTATCTCGTGGCCGACCAGCCGGTGACCGGCGGCGCCCCCGGCGAGACGTTGTCCGACGAGCTCGCCCGGATCAAGAACATGGTCACGCTGAACACGTCACCGATCGCGCAGGCGGTGATCGGCGGAAAGCTCATCCACCACAACTTCAGCCTGCGCGACGCGAATCTTGCCGTAGCCCGGCACTACCACCACAACCTCACCGTCGCACTGGACACCTTGGCCGAACTGTTCCCGGAGGGGTCCGAACCAGAGGTCACCTGGTCCGCGCCGCGAGGCGGGTTCTTCATCGTGGTGAACGTCCCGTTCGACACCACCGATGAGCTTTCCGAGGAATGTGCCGTCGAGCACGGCGTCCGATGGGTTCCGATCCACCGGTTCTACGGCGACGGGAAACCGCGCCGCCGGCTGCGCATCTCGATCAGCTCGGTCACGCCTGAGGCGCTGCGCACCGGACTCGTCAGATTGGCCGGCTTCATCTCGCAGCACGTCGAGAAGTCCACACCGAGCGTTTCGTCACCCTCCCGATCGGAATTCCTGCAATGACACAGTTGAACGAGATCGGGCCGTCGTCGACCGAACAGTCGGTCAGTGCGACCTGGCAGATCAACCTGGCGGGAAACCGGCAGGGCGCGGCGATCGAGGGCCCGCAGAAGCAGTTCTTCCGGCCCGTTGCGACCGAAGGGTTGTGCGGAGCCGCGGACCTCTCGGCCTACAGCGTGTCCCTGACGCCCGATCGGCAGGTGATCCCGCACTACCACGAAGACGACCGCATCGTCGTCATGCGCTCCGGCACGGCCGTGACCCTGCTCGCCGCACCGGACGAGACCTCGTGGGAGGTGGCGCTGGTGTCCGGACCCGGAGACATGATCTTCATTCCCGCGTTCTGGCGGCACCAGGCGGTCTGCCTGCACGACGTCGACGCCTTGGAGATCTCCGGAGACGCTCGGTTCAACCACTCCGTGGTGCTCGCTCCCGAGTTCGAACGCCCGGATCTCGAACAGGAGCTGCGAGACCGGTATTCGGCAGGGCTTCTGGCCCCCGGTGCCCACCCGGTGACCGAGCTCGCACGACCGCGCGAGCCGCTGCGTGCGGCTGACGTCGTCGGGTAGCCGTGCGCAATTCTGCCCGACCCCGTTGTGCGAATTCGGATTTTATGGCTTGGCCGAGTGGTCGTTACGGTCGAATTCATGGAGTGGAATTTCGCGACAGCCGAACAGCTCGTGGCCGCGATGCGGGCCGGTGAAGTGAGCTCGGTGGAGCTGACCGACGAGGCGATCGACCGCATAGAACGGGACGACGAGGAGATCAACGCGATCTGCGTGCCGGACTTCGACCGTGCACGAGCCGCCGCGCACGACGCCGACAAAGCGCGCGCACGGGGCGAAGACCGGCCACTGCTCGGTGTCCCGGTCACGGTCAAGGAGTGCTACAACGTCGCCGGGCTGCCCACGACGTGGGGCATGCCGGCGTACCGCGACCACGTGCCGGCCGAAGACGCGGTGCAGGTGGCACGGGTCAAGGCCGCCGGCGCGGTGGTGCTCGGCAAGACCAACGTGCCGCTGGGGTTGCAGGACCTGCAGAGCTTCAACGAGATCTACGGCACGACCGGCAACCTGTGGGACCACGACCGCACGCCCGGCGGGTCCTCCGGCGGGTCGGCGGCGGCGCTGGCGGCCGGCTTCGGCGCGTTGTCCCTCGGCACCGACATCGCCGGTTCGCTGCGCACCCCCGCGCACTTCTGCGGCGTCTACGCACACAAACCGACGCTCGGGCTGGCGGCGAGCCGCGGCATGGTGCCGCCGTCCGAACCGGCGTTGCCGGTCGAGCTCGACCTCGCCGTCGTCGGGCCGATGGCCCGCTCCGCCCGTGACCTCACGCTGCTGCTCGACGTCATGGCCGGGCCGGACCCGCTGACGTCCGGCAAGGCCTACCGGCTGACCCTGCCGCCCGCACGTCACGAGCGGCTGAGCGACTTCCGGGTCCTGGTCCTCGACGAGCACCCGTTCCTCCCGACTGGATCCGCTGTGCGGGCGGGAGTGCAACGGGTGGCCGACGCCCTCACCGACGGCGGCGCCCGCGTCGAACGGCACAGCTCACTGCTGCCCGACCTGGCCGAAGCCGCCACGCTCTACACGCAGCTGCTGTTCTCCGGTTCCGTCGCGCGCTTTCCCGTCGAGGCGCGCGAGCAGCTCCAGGCCCGTGCCGCCCGCCTGAGCGCGGACGACCGGAGCCTCGACGCGGCACGGTTGCGCGGGATGGTGCTCAGCCACAGCGACTGGCTGGAGACGCACCACCGCCGCGAGCTGCACCGGCACGGCTGGCGGCGGTTCTTCGCCGAGTTCGACGCCGTCGTGTGCCCGATCACGCCGACCCCCGCGTTCCCGCACGACCACCACCCGGACCTGCTGGAACGGCGGATCGACATCGACGGCACCGAGCACCCGTTCTTCGACCAGCTCGTCTGGGCCGGCCTGGCCACCATGCCCGGCCTGCCCGCGACCGCCGTCCCGACAGGACTGTCCACTGATGGCCTGCCGGTGGGCGTGCAGCTCATCGGCCCGATGTTCGAGGACCGCACCCCGCTGCGGCTGGCCGAGCTGCTCGAACAGGCCATGGGCGGTTTCCAGGCACCGAGGTAGGAACGGTCGACCGGCACCGCGGCCATCTGCACGGCCGCGGTGCCGCGTTCACCTGGACGAGTAATGCGCAAGTCGGTTGGTGGTCGTGGGCGGTCAGGGATCTCGGCCATTCTCCCGAGATGCCCGAGCTCGGCTGTTCCGGTGCCTGCGGCCGTCATCCTCAGCGGCTTGCCCGCAGTATCCGGATCGCCTCCGACGCCCCTCCCTCGAACGCCGCACCTCCCTCCAGGTAACCGGCGATCACCTCCGGAGCCGAGCGGTCCTCGACCTCGGTGAACCCGAGCCCGCGCAACTGCGCGGCGATCCCGTCGGGGGTGAAGTAGCTGAACAGGGGCTCGCCGAGACCGGCCAGCCGATCCGCGCGCGCCTGCTGGTACGCGCGTTCCGCGTCCGTGGTCGCGGAACGCAGGCAGTCGAACACCACCTCGACCGGCCGGGCCTGACCGGCGATGTAGGCGAGGGTGGCGTGGACGGCCTCCGGGGTCAGGTAGTAGACGACGCCCAGCCACACGAACACGGCCGGGGCCGTCCGGGCGAACCCGGCGGACTCCAGTTCCGCCGCCAGCGCCTGGGTCTCGAAGTCGACCGGCACGAAGGTCAGCGTGTCGGGGCAGTCGATCCCGGTCGCGGCGAGGCGTTCGCGCTTCCACGCCTGGGTGGCGGGGTGGTCGACCTCGAACACGCGCAGGTCGCCGTGCGGGTTGCGGTAGGCGAAGGTGTCCAGGCCCGCGCCGAGGATCACGACCTGCCGCACGCCGGCGGCAACGGCCGTGGCCACGGTGTCCTCGGCGAAGCGGGCCCTGGCAGCGAAGACCAGGCGGCGGGGCCGGTCGGTCACGGCGCCGCCGAGGCGGTCGGTCGTGGCCGTGCCCAGTGCCGGCAGGTCTTCCGCGGCGTGGCCGAGCAGGCGTGCTGCGAGGGGGTCGGTGAAGATCTGTGGCCGGTCGGCGATCTGGTGGTACGCGCGGGCGTACGCGGTGACGAGCGCTGTCCGGCTGGGTCCGCCGTTCTCCATGTACCCGACGCTACTCACGACGCGTCGGGTACACCGGCGACACGGGACGGGAGGGCGCCTCCCGGGGTCTGGACGAGTGGTGCGCAAGTCGAGGCGGTAGCCGGAGACGGACGAAGGGTGTTCGAGATCCGTTTGTGACGACCGATCCGAACACCCTTCTGACCGCACTCAACGTCAAGATCGACGACCGCCTTGCCGGGGCCCTCACAGCCGCGATCTGGCACAACCGCGCCACCGGCCAACCCGTCACCCGGTTGCTGACCGCCTACGACCACTGACCGACTTGCGCATTACTCGTCTAGAGGCTCTTCATGATGGTGTCGATCGCCTTGCCGAGCTGCGCGTACTTCTGCGTGTACAGCACCGGGAACACGCCGGGCGGGTCGGCCGGGCGGTCGGCGTCGACGTAGTCGGTGCCCAGGTTGCAGAACACGACCACGACGTAGTTGCGGTTGTCCTTGCCGCGGAACGACTTCACGATGCCCGCGTCGGAGCCGGTGGTGTCCACCCAGCCGGTCTTGTGGGCGAAGGTGACCTCGGCGGCCTCGTTGCACGGGCGGACATCGCGGTCGTAGACGGCGTCACCGACGGTCACGGTGCCGTCCGGCTTGATCCAGCGCTCCGGCACCCGCTGCGGAATGCCCTGCACCGGGTAGGCGCGGCCGCACCAGTTCGGCGTGGACAGCATCTCGTTGTGCCCCTGGCCCGCGAGCGTCTCCTGGAAGAACCGCCGCGACGACGCCGACAGCTCGTTGCGCGTGACCTGCTTGCCCGCGTCCGTCGTCCACAGCACACCGAAACCGCCGTTGACCAGCAGCAGGAGCTTGGCGGTGTCGAGGCCGCTCATGTTCGAGTCGATCCAGCGCCCGCCGTTGCCGGGGAGGGTCCCGGTGACCATCAGGGTCGGCATGCCGAGGTCCGCGAAGGTCCGGTTCACGGCGTCCCACGAGTTCAGGTCGTGGATCAGCTTGATCAGCGCGCAGGTCGACTCGTTCTGCGACTTCGTGATCATCTCGTCGAACAGCTGCCTGACCTTCTTCGTCGACTTGCCACCGCACGCCTCGCGCACCGGGTTCGGGTCGTAGACGTAGTCGGCGTCGAGGTCGACCTTGCCCTGGTCGGCGAGGCGCAGCACGCCGAAGCCCACCATCAGCTTGAGCACCGACGCCGGGTACGGCGACGAGAAGTCGATCGCCGCGTTCTCGCGCCCCGGCAGCACGTCACGGGTGCCCTTGCCGCCGTTGGCGTCCCACTCGTCGTCGTCCCACCAGCGGTAGCGCACCTGGTCGGTCGCCAGGCTCCGGTGCTTGACGGGCACGACCACGCCGTTCGGGTACTGCGGGCTGAGCAGCACGTTCGCCACCGCCGCCGGCCGTCCGAACGCGTCGAGCTGGATGATCGCCGCGTCCATGTTCGGCGTCTGGTGCAACGGCTTGCCGGCCTGCACCGACAGCGCCCTGGCCTTGTTCGCCAGCTCCGCCGGGCTCGGGTCGTACTTCTCCTTCTTCCCCGCCGACCGCGCGGTGCCGGTCGCCGGCGGCGTCAGGTCGATGACGTCCTTGAAGTTCTGCGCCACGATCGCCTCGCGCAGGCGCTCGGCCAGCGGGTGGTGCTCCTCCCCGGCGTTGGCGACCGGTGCCAGAGCGGCGCCCGTGATCGTGAGTGCCGTGCACAGCGCAGTGAACCGCGTGAGATTCATCCGCTCCCCAGTGAGTCAGTCCGGCTGCCGCCGGACGGTCTTTCCGTACCCCATTGATCACGCAGCGGAGGCGATCTTGGTTGCATCGACCGCGCGTCGCCCGTGAACCGGGTCAGTACAGGATCGTCCCGTGCCGGCGCCCGGCGCGCACGGTCAGGTTGCCGTCCTGTCGGGTTGCGGGGCGGCGGTCAGGTCCTGCGCGAGATGACCATGATGTAGTCGCAGGGCGCGTCCGTCCGGTTGGCGAAGCCGTGGTCCGCGTCGGCCTGGAAGAACAGGGAGTCGCCTGTGCCCAGGGTTTCGCTGATCCCGCCGATCGCGACGGTGAGGGTGCCGTCGAGCACCACGAGCTGTTTCTCCGTGCCCGGTGGGTACGCGGGCAGCAGCCCGGTGGAGACCTGCGCGGGGAGGTGGTGGACGACCATCTCGGCCCCTCCCGCGCCCGGCGCTGCCGACACGATGTGCCGCTCGAAGCCGGTTTCGGGGTCGCGGAAAACAGGACGTTCGGCCTTGCGCATGACGACGGCCACAGCGGACGCGTCAGCAGCCGGTGCACCGACCAGGTCCGAGAGCGAGGCGCCGAGCGCGTGGGCGATCTTGGACGCGACACCGATCGTCGGGCTCTTCTCGCCGCGTTCGACCTTGGACAGCATCGCCCGGCTGACCGATGACCGCGTGGACAGCTGGTCCAGCGTCAGGCCCGCTTCCTCACGGCGCCGCCGCACGTTGCCGCCGAACGCGCCGGCCAGGTCGTCACCGTGCTCTGGTCCGGCCGCGTTTCCGTCTTGCCCGAGCATCGTGCTCCTCGATCGATGGCTACCCCGCCGCCCACAGAGTATGGTCTCTTCTAAAGGAGATATCGTCTTCTATCGGAGACGCGCGGTGCACTGGGGGAGTTATGCGGTTGATGTCGAGTGGACGGCTCCACGCCACGTTCGAGTTCGGCGACCTGCGGGTGATCTCGTTGCGCGACGGGTACATCGACATGCCGCCGACCCGGCTGCGCGACGAGGACGGCTGCGCGCTCGACCAGCTGCCGGCCGCCGTCCCACTGGTCGGCGGCAACTTGCGGCTTGCGGTCAACGCTTTCTTCGTCACCGACGGCACGCGCTCGGTTCTCATCGACACCGGCGCGTCCGACGTCTGGCACGAGCCGACCATGGGATTGATCTACGACGCGCTGGACGAAGCCGGAGTCGACCGCGCACGTGTCACCGACGTGGCCATCACCCACAGGCACGAGGACCACGTGAGCGGCCTGATCGCGCCGGACGGTTCAGAGGCGTTCCCCGAGCTCGAGCGCGTGTGGATCGGCGCGGGTGACGCCTCGGTGTTCACGGGGCGGCTCGAGCCGATCCGCGACCGGGTCGTACCCGTGTCGGAGGAGGTCGCGATCAACGACTGGACCACCGCGATCCCGGCACCGGGCCACACGCCCGGTCACACCGTCTACGAGGTCAGGGGCGGCGCCGGGCACCTCCTCGTCTGGGGCGACACCGTGCACGTCCCCGCGCTCCAGTTCGACCGGCCGAACGTGTCCTGGGAGTTCGACGGTGACCAGTCCCAGGCCCGCTCCGCGCGAGCGGCGCTCCTCGAACGGCTGAGCCGGCCACACCACTTCGTGGCCGGCGCCCACCTCGACTCACCCGGCATCGCCCGCGTGACCCCGTCCGGCGACGGTTATGCGCTGGAACACCTCGCGCCACCCATCGGCTGATCGAGCCGAAATGATCTTGCGACCGATCCCGATGGCTGGCGCGTCTTCGACGCTGCAACCGTGGACGAGTCCGAAGTGGACTCTCCACTGCCCTGCTGACGCCTGTGCGGTGAAACGTCCGCCCGTGTGCAGGTCAACACCGCTCTTTGCGAGGCACAGCTCACTGAACGGTGCCGCAGTCCGGCAGAAGCGCGAGCTCCGCTTCCGCGGCCTCCCGCTGCGCGCGGTTGCCCAGTGCGTCGAGCTTCCCGAGCGCGAACGTCAGGCAGGCCCGAGCTTGCTCGACCTCACCCTTGTGGCGCCGCGCGACACCTTCGCTGAGCGCCAGTTCGGCTTCGGTGCGGTAGCTCAGCTGGAGCGCACCGATCGTCGTTCTCGCATCGTGGTAGCTGTCCGCCGCTTCCTTCCAGCGCGCCAACGCCGACAGGCAGTCGCCCATGAGCGTCAACAGCAGCGCCATCACCCTGCGCGCCGTTTCCGGGTTGGTCTGGTCGCGGTTCTGCCTCGTCTGCTCGAGTGTGCTCGCGAACCGCTCCAACGCGTCGGAGAACCTGCCTGCTGCCAGCAGGCAGACGCCCAAGCCGAGGGACGTCCAGACCCGGTGCCGGAAGTAACCGAACTCACCGGACCTCTCATAGGCGAAGGTGATGTGTTCGAGCGCTTCCGCGGACTCGCCGAGGTGTGAGAGCACCAGTCCGATGGTCGATCTGGCGGACATGACGATCTGGCGGTGTCCGATCTCCTCCGCAACCGCCACCGCTTCCCGCAGCGTTGTGAGCGCGAGCTCCTGTTCGTCGGTACAGCGGTGCTGCGTCGCGCCGAGCAGGTTCAGCATCTCGGCCTCACCGCGCCGGTCGCGGAGTGCCCTGGCGGCCTGCAGGCCGAGTTCGAAGACCTCGTCCCAGCGGTGCTTCTGCTCGCGGCCGAAGGCATAGCGGTGGATCGAGCCGGCCAGGTCGAGCACCTGGCGGTGCCGGCCGNNNNCGAGGCTTCCTGGTCGAGCCACTCGGCCGCCTGTTCGTACGACCGGAACGGGCAGTCCGGCGGCACGTCCCGCACCTCCGGGAAGAACAACCTGCCCGCAGCGCCCGCCAGCCCCAGAACGTGCGCGGCGAAAGCATCACGCAGCTGGTGGCGCACGTCCTGCGGCTCTTCCTCGAGCCAGCGTTCCCGCGCGAAGATGCGGATCAGGTCGTGGAACTGGAAGTGGATCGACTCGGTCGTGATGGTCAGCAAGGACATCTCGACGAGCTCGTCCAGCACCAGACCGACCTCGGCCACCGGCACACCGGTCGCCACAGCGGCGAGATCGTCGTCGAAGTGCACGCCGGGCACGACGGCCAACCGGCGGAACACCGATCGGGCCTGCGGCGACAACGCCTGGTACGACAGCGC
>NZ_LGDY01000106.1 GCF_001279525.1 Nocardia sp. NRRL S-836
AACGACACCGGCTGCACCACATCAACCCGATCCAAACCCGGCGCACCCGCCACACACCGCACCACATCCACCACAGACCAGTCCACAAAGGACGACAACACCTCGTCACACTCAACCAACACCGACCGGAACACCGACGACGACTCCAACAACCCCGCCGCCATCCCCACCCACTGCGCACCCTGACCCGGAAACACGAACACGGCCCGGCCGGACCGCGCCCGGTGCACCTCGGCACGACCGTCGGCGACCGCCGCCAGCGCCGCGGTCAGCGTCTCCCGGTCGCCGGCCACCGCGGCACGGTGCTCGAACCGGTCGCGCGCCGTCGCCAGGGTGAGGCTCACGTCCGCCGGGTGCAGGCCGGGGAAGCGGGTGACGTGCTCGGCCAGCCGCGCGGCCTGGGCGCGCACCGCTTCCTCGCTGTGCCCGGACACCACCCACGGCACGACATCCGGAAGATCACCGACCACGACCGACTCGACCGCCGGCGCCTGCTCCAGCACCACGTGCGCGTTCGTGCCACTGATCCCGAACGACGACACACCCGCCCGGCGAGGCCGACCCACCTCCGGCCACGCACGCGCCTCCGTCAGCAACCGCACCCCGCCAGACGACCACTCCACCTGACGCGTCGGCTCATCCACGTGCAAAGTGCCGGGCAGGACACCGTGACGCATCGCCTGCACCATCTTGATCACACCACCCACACCGGCCGCCGCCTGCGTGGCCTGCGTGTGCCCGATGTTCGACTTCAACGATCCCAGCCACAGTGGACGGTCCGCCGCACGACCCCGACCGTACGTCGCCAGCAACGCCTGCGCCTCGATCGGATCACCCAGCGGCGTACCCGTTCCATGTGCCTCGACAACGTCCACATCGGACACCGACAACCCCGCGGCCTCCAGCGCCGCACGGATCACGCGCTGCTGTGACGGACCGTTGGGCGCGCTGAGCTGGCTGCTCTTGCCGTCCTGGTTCACCGCGCTGCCCCGGACCACAGCGAGCACCGGGTAGCCGAGTCGCTGTGCGTCCGACAGCCGGGCGAGCACGAGCGTGCCGACGCCCTCCGACCAGCTCGTGCCGTCGGCGGAGTCGGCGAAGGACTTGCACCGGCCGTCCTTCGCCAGTCCCCGCTGCCTGCTGAAGTCGATGAAGAAGCCCGGTGTCGACAGCACCGCGACGCCGCCCGCCAGCGCCAGGCCGCACTCACGGCCGCGCAGTGCCTGCGCCGCGAGGTGGATGGCCACCAGCGACGACGAGCACGCGGTGTCCACCGTGACGGCGGGCCCCTCCAGCCCGAGGGTGTAGGAGATGCGGCCGGAGGCGACGCTGAGCTGGTTGCCGGTGACGAGGTAGCCGTCGGCGGCCGCGACCGCGGGGTTCAGCAGGCTGGGTCCGTACTCCTGCGCCATGATCCCGACGAACACCCCGGTGTCGCTGCCGCGCAGGCTGCCGGGCGCGATGCCCGCGTCCTCCAGCGCCGTGTACGCGGACTCGAGCAGCAGCCGTTGCTGGGGGTCCATCGCCTGGGCCTCGCGCGGCGAGATGCCGAAGAACTCGGCGTCGAACTCGTCCGCGTCGTGCAGGAAGCCGCTTTCCCTCACGTAGGACGTGCCCGGCCGGTCAGGATCCGGGTCGTACAGCGCGTCGAGGTCCCAGCCCCTGTTCACGGGGAAGCCGGTGACCGCGTCCCGCCCGTCGGCGACCAGCCGCCAGAGCTCGTCGGGGTCGCGCACGTCGCCGGGGTAGCGGCAGCTCATGCCGACGATCGCGATGGGCTCACCGGCCGCGGCGTCCAGCTCGCGGATGCGCTCGCGGGCGTTCTTGAGCTGCACGGTGACCTTGTTGAGGTAGTCGCGCAGCTTCTCGGCTTCCGCCACGGCGGTTCACCTTCCTCGTGCTCGTGCGGGCTGGGGTGCTCGTGGTCCGGCGGTGGTCAGGCCGTCGCCGCGCCGGGTGGCCCCGGATCGCCGGTGCCCAGCACCTCCGCCAGGTGCAGGGCGGCGTGCAGCTGGAGGCGGTTGTCGGCCAGCGGGCTGCCGCGCAGCTGTTCGGCCTTCTTCACCCGGTACAGCACGGTGTTCTTCGCGACGTGCAGGTGCCGGGCCGCGACCGCGGGGCTGCGGTCCTCGTCGAGGTAGCTCTTGAGTGTCGCCCGCAGCACCCGCGCGGCCGGGGTGTCCGCGGCCAGCGGGCCGAGCTGGCGTTCCACGAAGGCGGCCGCGGTGGTCTCGTCCGCGGCCATCAGCGCGACGAGCTCCAGCGCGCGGTACTCGTGCACCGCGGTCGTACCGGACCTCGACCCGAGCCGGGCCGCCGTCTCGGCCTGCAGGTGCGAGGAGCGCATCCCGCCCGGTCCGGCGGCGGGAAGTCCCACCGCGGCGCGCACGTCCGGGGGCAGCGGCACGTCGGCCAGCACCGCGTCCGCCACCGGTTGCGCGCCCCACGCCCACAACCCCGTGGCGCCCACCGGTACCAGCAGCCGCGCCACGCAACCCGCACGGGCGAGCAGGTCCAGCGCGGCGCGCTCCAGGTCCGCGTCGCACCGGTCCGCCCGTTCCGACCACACCAGCACGGCGAGGTGGCGGCGGGTGATGTCGTAGCCGAGCAGGCGGGTGGCCTTGTCCGCGTGCACGGACTCACCGCGCACCAGCGCCCGGACGAGCTCCCTGCGGCGCGCGACCAGCCCGCCGTGCCAGGTCTCCCGAGCCCGCAGGAACCCGGCCGACACCAGGGTGCACAGGGTGTGCACGGCGTCGAACAACGCCTCGGACAGCTCGTACATCACCGTGACGGGCTCGTGCGCCTCGTCCAGTTCGCCGCACCGGCCCATCAGGTCCTGGGTGATCCGGGCGTGCGCCATCCGGACGAGCGCCAGCGAGCAGTCCAGCTCGAACCCGCGTTCCACGTGCGTTCGCACCGCGGCCTCGACGCAGCGGGAGAACTGGTCCGGCAGCTGCCGGGCCCCGTCCAGCCGCAGCGCGCACCACAGCGCGACCAGCTCCAGGAACGCGTGGTCCTCCGGCACGAGCCGGACGCCCGACCCGGCCAGCTCGGTGGTGACGGCCGTCCGCAGGCCGCGGCCGGTGGACACGGCCCAGCCGACGACGTCCGGCCCGCAGTGGGCGACCGCTTCGTCGATCACCTCGGCACGACAGGCGGGTTCGTCGTGCGTGCCGGACGTGGCGGAGAGCAGCAGCCGTGCGGTGTTCGCCATCGCGCCCCCTAGAAGACTCGCCTGCCGGCGAACGCGGTGAGCCCCTGGTCGTCGCCCGCGCGCAGCAAGGCGCACAGCGCGCGCAGTCCCGTGGCCAACCGGTCGATCTCCTCGTCGGTCACGTGCACGGAGGGCTGCAACCGCAGGGTGTTCGGGGCGCTGCCGGTCGGGAACAGCCTGATGCGGTGCTCGTGCAGCAGGTAGCCGCTGGCGAGGAACCCGAACTGGCCGGCGGCCTGCAGCTGCGCGGCCAGCGCGGAGTCCGACGTGGACAGATCGTTGAACTCGATGCCTTGCAGCAGACCGAGTCCACGCACGTCGGCGACGATGTCGGGGTAGTCCGCCCGCACCGCCCGCAGCGCGGAGGCCAGCCGTGCGCCGCGCTCGGCCGCCTTGCGGTAGAGCGCGCCACCGTCGGCCTCCAGCAGCTCCAGCACCGCGGCGGCCACGGAGGTGGACAGGCCGTCCTTGGCGAACGTCGAACTGTGCACCATCTCGAACTCCGGCCGGTACCGGGAGGCCCGCACCAGGGTCGCGGAGAGCTTGACCAGCCCGCCGCCGAGGCTCTTGGACAGCACGTAGTAGTCGCCCAGCAGGCCGATCTGCGAGGAGGCGAAGAAGGTCCCGGTGCGGCCGGTGCCGCTCTGGATCTCGTCCACGACGACCGGGCACCCGAACTCGGCGGCCAGCGCCTGCACCTGCTTGGCGAACTCCGCGGTCAGCGGCACGATGCCGCCCTCGCCCTGCACCGGTTCCAGCAGCAGTGCGCCGAACACGGGCACGTCGCGCCGCACGACCTCGGCTCGCGTGCCGGTGACCGCCAGGTCGTACGCGGCGACCCGCGCGTCTTCGAAGACCGCCCGCAGCGCGTCCTGGTCGCCGGTCGGGGCGAAGACCGCCTGCACGCCGAGCGACGCGAACGGCAGCCGGTAGTCGCCGTTGTGGGTGAGCTGGATGGACCCCATCAGCTTGCCGTGGAACCCGCCCGTGAGCGCGATGAGCCGGGGCGGGGAGGCGAACGCGGTCTCGTTGTGCCGGCGCACTTCCGCGACCACGTCGTCGAGGCTCGTCCCGGCCGGCAGCCCCAGGAGCGAGGCGTCGACCTCGGCGGGCGCCGCGGCCGGCGCGAGACCGAGGTGCTCCTCGATCTCGGCCCGCAGCGCGCCCACCCGCAGCACGCGGTCGAGCTCCGCGTGCTTCACCGCGACCTCGATGCCCTCGGCGCCGCTGTTGGCGAACACCCCGAAGTACGGTTCGTCGGTGTGGAACTCCCGGTGCAGCACCCGGTTCAGCGTCTGCACGACCTCATGCGCCTGCGGCCGCAGCGACAGCTGCGTCAGCACAGGTGCCTGACGCTGGAGGAGCTCGGTGAGGTGGGCGACGAGCTCCGGGTTGTTGTGCCCCAGCAGCAGGGCGCCGAACCCGCCGAGGAAGTCCGTCACCGGGATCTCGGCACCGTCCACGCCCTTCGCGTACACCGTGTTGCCGACGGCCCGCACGTATTCGACGTCCAAGCCGACCGCACCCGTCGCCTTGTGCAGGACGCCATCGACCAGCTCGCTGACTTCGGACGTCATGAACCCTCCTCGTTCGTCGGCCTCAATTGATTCTTTCGAACGCCACTAACCGGCCGCTAACGATTCCCAGAGCGATTTCTCGGGTTAGTGGGCGATTAGCGCGAAATTATGGTGGAGAGCGAACGGGACTTTAACCTTGCGGCAGCGGAAACCATTCCGAGCACGGAGGAGCGGCGGATGTTCGCGGAAATCCAGCAGAAGTACAAGGACGCGTTCAACGCGGGTGACGTCGACGGGGTGCTCGCCACCTTCATCGACGACGGCGCCACGGTGGTCGAACGCGGACTCGCCCTGCCCAAGAGCGGTGACCTGCGCGAGGCGCTGGCGGGCTACTTCGCCGAGTCCAAGCCCCAGGTCGACTTCGAGTTCGTCCACACCTACCTCGCCGGCGACATCGCGCTGGTGGTGACCGACTGGTCGCTGGACGAACTCGGCGAGGACGGCGCCCGGCACACGCAGAGCGGGCGTGCCACCGACGTGCTGGTGCGCGAGGACGGCCAGTGGAAGTTCGCCATCGACAACCGGTTCGGCTCCAGCTGACCTGCCGACGCCACACGGCTCGCCCACCGACCGCGGTGGGCGAGCCGTGTCGTGTGCGGCCGCTCAGTGGATGACCGAGACGGGTTCCTCGGTGCCCAGCAGCGTCCGGCTGTAGTCCTCGAACGCCACGAACTTGTTGAAGTGGATGTGGTGGCTGCCCACCTCGAAGTCCCGCCAGTACCGCTGCAACGGGTTGGCGCTGGCGAAACCGCCGGTGCCGCCCAGGTCGAGGATCCTCATCAACGCCTGGCGCGCGGCTTCCAGCGCCGAGACGCCGTGCCTGCGCGCCCTTGTGCGTTCCTCGCGCGACATGGAGCCTGCCGCCCTGGCCCTGTCGTAGATGTCCGACGCGGTCAGCATGTGCTGGTAGGACGTGTCCACCAGGTGCGTGGCCTCGCCGAGCCACTGGCGCGCGACCGGCGAGTCCAGCGAGGTGGCGTAGGTGGTGTCGATGAGCGGCTTGCCCTTCTCCAGGATCGCCCGCACGACGTCCAGCGCACCGTGCACGGCACCGACGAGCGAGGCGATGGACCGGTGCGCCACCGCGGCGAACGTCTCCAGGCTGGGGAAGTTCGTCAGACTGCCCTGCGGGGTGACCTCGTGCTTGATGACCCGGCTGTCCGGCACGAACAGCCCGTCGTACTCGACGGTGTGGCTGCCGGTGGCCTGCATGCCCGCGACGTGCCAGGTGCGGTCGATGCGGCCGTCCCCGGGCGGGGCCGCCATGGAGATCAGCTCACCGGTGGGCTCCCCGTCGGCGACGACCGGCACGACCGCGAGGATCATCCAGTCGCCGATCTCGCAGCCGGAGATCGTCGGGAAACGGCCGGAGACCCGGTAGCCACCGTCCGCACGGGTCGCGGTGGCACCGTGGTGCCCGCCGTTGGCGCACACGTACACGTCCGGCGAGGCGCCGAACATCTCCTTGGCGCCCTCCGCCGAGACGAGACTGGACAGCGTCTCGGCCGCGCCGGTGATGCTGACCAGCCAGCCCGCGGAGGCGTCACCCCTGCCGATCGCGGCGATGACCGCGGTCTGCGTCCGGATGTCCAGCTCGTCACCACCCAGCCACCTGGGCACGCTCATGCGGAAGAACCCGTTGTCGCGCAACGCGTCCGCGCACTCCGCCACGATGCCGCGGTCCTCCTCGCCGCGTGCCGCGTTGGCGCGCAGGAGTGGGATCAGGCCGTGGGCCTTGTCGACCAGCTCTTGAACTTCGGGCGCATATCCCAAATCCAGGTCCGTGGACACGCCGTTCTCCCCTTCAGGTCGTGTGGATTTCCACTCATCGGTGGCAGGGCGCTCACTCGAAGCTGGTGGGCACCTTCTCGAGCACGGCCAGGCACTCGATGAAGAAGAAGACGGCACGGAAGAACATCAGGATGTTGCCGTGGACCAGCCGCAACTGCTTGTCCACCACCATCCGCTGGTGGTTCAGCTCGCCGGCGAGGAACCGCCGCCAGGTGTCCCCGGTCCCGACGATCACGAAGTCGGCGGACACCGGCTCGCCCGGCGCGACGATCCCGGACTTGGCGCACTTGCCCTTCTCCCAGGTCAGGTGGAGGTAGGTGGTGCGGCCGTCGCGCTCCTGCACGCCCAGCGCCCAGGTGTGGGAGTACACGCCGCGGGTGGCGTTGATCCACTCCCAGTAGCTCTCCTGCTTGCGGGCCAGGGTCTCCTCGCTGGGACCGCGGTCGAGCCGCTCCCGCACGGTCTCCGCCCACTCCTCGCTCAGGAAGCTGTGGGTCTGCGTCGTCGTGGTCATCGGTCAGCCTCCCGCGATCTCGGGCTGGATGTTGTTCACCATCTCCTGGATGTCCGGCGGCAACGAGATGCCCACGTCGGACAGCTTGTTGTTGACCTGCCGGATCATGAACTGGACGACCTCCTCCTCGGAGAAGCCCAGCGGCTCCAGCGGGGCGGGGACGCTCGCGCCGCCGTTCATCGCCAGCTCGGTGCGCAACGTCTCGTGGATCTCGTGCAGCAACCGGGGGTCCTCCTGCACCGAGTCGCGCAGGAACCGCATGCCGAACTGGACGTGCCTGGCCTCGTCACGGCAGGAGGCGATGAACCCGGTGTAGTAGCCGGGCAGGTAACCCTTGTTGCGGCAGTAGCTCAGGGTCAGCTTCATGATCGTCAGGGCGAGCACGCCCTCGATCCACAGGAAGTAGGCGGTGGCGAAGCGCACCCGCTTGGCCGGGTCCGCCGGGTCGAGGCGCAGGTCCTCCGTCAGGTAGGACAGCAGGCCGAACGCGCCCACGAACGTCTCGGGCACGTGCGGGAACGACGATTCCAGCAGGTCCTCGACCGACTCGCCGGGCAGGCCGACGACCTCGCGGTAGAACCGGTCGAAGAACAGGGTGTGCCTGGCCTCGTCCTCCAGCTGCGTGGTGAGGTACATCTTGGCCTCTTCGCTGCCGGTGAGCATGAAGATCGGCAGCTCGACCTCGACCTGGCGCTCGGCGTGGTGGAACGCGGCGGCGATCTCGGTGAACGCCTTGCGCTCCACCTCGGTCATCTTGGTCCGCCAGTCGATGACGTCCTGGCTGAAGTCGAGGTCGTAGGCGTTCCAGCGGTGGGTGAAGTACCGCTTGTAGAGATCGATGTAGTCCGGGAGCTTCTTCAGGTCCTTGTGGACGTAGTCGATCATGTCATCGATGCTGACGTCCTTCATCGTCCCCAGTGTCGCGTTCTCCACGGCAGCGAGCGCGGCCGATGACATCTGCGCCATCCGGTTGTCTCCGTTTCTCTTCCGTCTTGCCGGGTTTCACGAAGCGGGCAGGTGTCAGCCGTGCCCGCAGGTGCCGGGAACCAGGTCGGTCGCGGTCACCGCGGTGAGGTCGTGGTTGAGGATGGCGAGCTCGAGCTCCCGCAGCGGGGGGCTCGGTTCCAGGCCGAGCTGACCGATCAGCGCGGCCCTCGTCGTGCGGTACAGGGTCAGCGCGTCGGCCTGCCGCCCGGTCTCGTACAGAGCTCGCATCAGCCGCGCACAGACCTGTTCGTTCAGCGGATCGCCGGCCAGCAGGTGCTCCAGGTCGCCGATCACGTCCGCGCTGCGTCCCAGCGCCAGGTCCGCGTCGACCCGGTCGACGAGCACCGCCGTCCGCTCCTCCGGCAGCGCCCGCAGCTCCGGCCAGTCGTACCCGTGTTCCACCAGGTCGGCGAGCACAGGACCCCGCCACAGCCGCGACGCGGCGTGCAGCGTGGCAGACGCCTGCTCCCAGCGGCCCGCGCGCAGCTCGGTGCGACCGAGAGCGGCCAGGCGCCGGAACGTCGCGAGGTCCAGCAGGTCCTCGTCGACGAGCAGCGCGTAGCCCGGCCCCACCCTGGACAGCTCCGCGCGGTAGGTGTGCCGCGCGGTGGCGAAGATGCCGCGCAACCGGAAGACCGTGTTGTGCAGCACCTGGCGTGCGGTGGGCGGGACCCGTGCCGGCCAGACGGCGTCGATCAGCCTGCTCATCGGCACCATCTCGTTGGCGTGCAGCAGCAGGTATCCCAGGGTCGCCCCCTGCCGCACCCCGCTCACCCGCACGGAACGGTCGCCGTCGCGCACCCGCAGCGGGCCCAACACGTGAAATCGCATGCATCCCCCAAGGCGCGCACAGCTCTGACCACCCCGAAGCGGGAATTCACCTTCCGAGATTCGCGGTATTGCCACCGACCAGAACCATAGGAGCGAACACCGGCTCACTCCAGGTCAGCGCGGGCTCAGGAAGCTGCACTTCCATTTCCGGAAGTCCACGACCCTCCCGGACGAGTACGCTGAGAAATACTTTCGTCTCCGGATTCCCGAATCAGTCCCGCCTGCGGGCGGCATTTCTTCCTGCTCGCCGATTCCGAGGGAGGACCTCGTCCATGACCGACCAGTCACGCCGGAAACTGCTGCTGGGTGCGGCTGCGGTGCCCGTCGCCGCGGCTGTTTCCCCGTTGCTGCCCGGCACCGCCATCGCCGACGACGACGTGGAGGCGCCGAACACGGTGGTCACCCCGGGCGACCGCCAGTACGCCGACCTGGTGATCGGCTCCAACGCCCGGTTCGTCGCCTCGCCGCGCCAGGTGCACGTGCCGGGCTCGGCCGCCCAGGTCGTGCGGTCCGTGCAGGCCGCGGTGGACGCTGGCCTCAAGGTCGTCGTGCGCAGCGGCGGACACTGCTCGGAGGACTTCGTGCACTCGCCGTCCGCGCAGGTGATCATCGACCTCTCGGAGCTGAACGAGGTCGGCTTCGACCCGGTGCGCGGTGCGTTCTTCGTGGAGCCGGGCGCCGGGCTCGGCGAGGTCTACCGCACGCTCTACAAGAAGTGGGGCGTCACGGTCCCCGGCGGCCTCACGCCCACCGTGGGCGCGGGCGGCCACGTCGCCGGTGGCGGGTACGGCAGGCTGAGCAGGCAGTACGGCAGCTCGATCGACCACCTGTGCGGCGTGGAGGTCGTGGTCGTAGACACGACCGGGAGGGCCAGAACGGTCACCGCCACCAACCAGCCGTCCGATCCGCACCGCGACCTGTGGTGGGCGCACACCGGCGGTGGTGGCGGGAACTTCGGCGTGGTGACCAGGTACTGGTTCCGCTCCCCCGGCGCCACCGGGAACGACCCGTCCACCCTGCTGCCCAAGCCGCCGAAGACGGTGGTGGACAGCCTGGTGCGGTGGTCATGGGCGGACATGAGCCGGGAGGCTTTCCGCAGGCTGCTGCGCAACCACGGTCGCTGGCACGAGCTGAACAGCGCGCCGGGTTCCCCCCACTCGAGCTTCTACAGCCTGTTCACGGTGCTGCGCAAGAACTCCGGCGTGCTCGACCTGAACACCACCCTGGACGGCACGCTCCCGGACGCGGACCGGTTGCTCGCCGGCTACCTCGCCGCGCTGAACGACGGCGTCGGTGTCCCGTTCACCCACGACGTGCGCCGCGACCCGTGGCTCAAGTCCACGCTGCTCTCCCGCACCCCGGACACGTTCAGCGGCACGCGCGCGAAGCTGAAGGCGGCCTACCTGCGCAAGGCGTTGCCGGACCGCGAGCTCGACGTCATCTACGACCGCCTGACCGGCACCGGCTACACCAACCCCGTGGCGGGCCTGCTGATCACGTCGTACGGCGGCCAGGTCAACGCGGTGCCGTCCACCGCCACCGCGCAGCCCCAGCGCGACTCGGTCAACAAGGTCGTCTACGTGAACAGCTGGAACGACCCCGCCGAGGACGCCGAACACCTGCGGTGGATCAGGGAGTTCTACCGCGACGTGCACGCGGGCACCGGCGGCGTCCCGGTCCCCGGCGAGCTCTACGACGGCTCGTACATCAACTACGCGGACGTCGACCTCGCCGATCCCGCCTGGAACACCTCGGGCGTGCCCTGGCACGCGTTGTACTACAAGGGGAACTACGCGCGGCTCCAGCAGGTGAAGGCCAGGTGGGACCCGCGCGACGTGTTCAACCACGCGCTGTCGGTGCGACTGCCGAGGTGAGCGCGGACCGGCGTGGCGGAGCTCAGCTCGCCCGCCACGCCGGTTCCGGGTTGCGGTGGTCGCTCGGCCGCGTGCCGCGCAGCCGCTTGAACGCCACGCTCAGCGCGAAAGCGTTGGCGTAGCCCACCTTTCGCGCGATCGTGCCCACCGTGTGGTCGGTCTCCCTGAGCATGTCCGCGGCCAGGGCGATCCGCCAGTTCGCGAGGTAGGCCATGGGCGACTCGCCGACCGAGGCGGTGAACCGCCGGGCGAGCGCCGCCCGGGAGACCCCCACCTCCGCCGCCAGGTTCGCCACCGTCCACGGGTGCGCCGGCGCGTCGTGCATCAGCCGCAACGCTTCGCCCACCACCGGTTCCTCCAGCGCCCGGCACCACGCGGGTGCGTCGGCCGCCGGGTTGTCGAACCAGCTGCGCAGCGCGGACACGAGCATGAGGTCCAGCATCCGGTCCAGCACCAGCTGGTGCCCCGGCCGGTCCCTGGCCACCTCCTCGGCCAGCACCTCCGCGGACGGGTAGGCGGTGTCCGCCGCGGACACGACCAGCACCGGCGGCAACGACCGGAGCAGCCGTTCGCTGAGCTCTCCCCTGCGCTCGAACGCCCCGCTGAGCAGCACGGCCGCCTGGTCGTCCGGCGTACCGCAGGTCCGGTCCCTGACCGACTCCACCCCCACCGCGGTCGGGCAGAAGTCGGAGCTGGTCACCTCCAGCGTGGGCGTGGTCGCGGGGTCGTCGGCCACGACGTAGGGCACGTCGCCGCGCACGACCGCGACGTCACCCGCCCGCACCAGCACCGGCTCGCCCGCGTCGGGGACGATCCAGGCGTGGCCGCGCAGCATCGTGGCGAGCGTGAGCGGGGCGCCGCTGGCCATCCGCAGCGCCCACGGCGGCCGCATGACCGCTCGCCGGAAGACGGCGCCACGCGCCCTCACGTCCGCCAACAGCTCCGAAACGGCATCCACACCGCCAGCTTAGACGATCAGACATCAAACAGAGCGCATAGACCATGGATGCTCTCGCCTCCACCCGCTTGGATGGAGTCATGTCTGATCAACCCATTCTCGTCACCGGGGCCACCGGGAAGTCCGGCAGCCGCGTCGTCAAACAGCTGCGCGCCAAGGGCCTGCCGGTCCGCGCGGCCGCCCGGCACGGTGAGCACGTCTTCGACTGGACCGACAGCGGCACGTGGGACGCCGCGCTCGAAGGCGCCCAGTCGGCCTACATCGTGCAGCTCGACGGCACGGTTCTCGTCCGCCAGTTCGTCGAGCGGGCGGTGAAGCACGGTCTGCGGCGAGTGGTGCTGGCTTCCGGGCGCGGCATCGACAACCCGGACTACGCGGAGGACAGCAGCGGCATCCTGGACGGCCTCCTCGACAGCGAGGCGTCCGTGCGGGAGAGCGGCCTGGAGTGGTCCATCACCAGGCCCGGCTGGTTCGCGCAGAACTTCAGCGAGGGCTTCTTCGCCGACTCGATCCGCGCCGGTGAGCTGCGCCTGCCCGCGGGCGACGGCGCTGCCAGCTTCGTCGACGCCGAGGACATCGCCGCGGTCGTCGTCGCGGCGCTGACCGAGGACAAGCACAACGGGCAGATCTACGAGCTGTCCGGCCCCAAGGCCGTCACGCTGGCCGAGGCGGTGGCCACGATCTCCGAGCACGCCGGTCGCGAGATCCGCTACGTTCCGCTCTCCGTCGAGGACTTCGTCGCGGAGATGGTCGAGGCCGGCCTGTCGGCCGAGGACGCGAAGGCCTACGCCGACATGGTCGAGCCGATCCGCAACGGCACCGACGCCTACCTCTCCGACGGTGTGCAGCGCGCACTCGGCCGCCCGGCGCGGACCTTCGAGGAGTTCGCCAGGTCGACCGCCGAAGCGGGCGGCTGGTCGGTCTGACCGCCCCTCATCCGGTGCCGTGACGGTTGTCGCCGGTCACGGCACCGGAGCATAACGGTCAGGTCACTCCTCGCCGAAGGCGAAGTCGCCGCCGTCGTCTTCGAAGACCTCTTCCACGACCTCGCCGAGCACCATGCCGCCGACCACACCGGCCGCACCCGCGGCAACCATGCCGCCGATGCCCGGCCCGCTGCGGTGACCGTGATGACCGCCGTGGTGACCGTGCTGGTCGTAGCCGTGGTGGCCGCCGTAGCCGGGCTGGGCGTGGCCGTATCCGGGCTGGCCGCCGAACGCCGGGTTGTAGCCGCCGCCGTGACCGCCACCGAAGGCGTGGCCGCGCTGGGCGACCTGGGCGAGCCAGCCGTTGATGGCCGACGCCCAGTCGGTGCCCTGTGCCTCCTGGTGCGACGCGCGGAAGTGGCCGAACGCGTCACCGCCCGAGGAGAACATGCCGCCACGCTTGTCGGCTTCGAGGATCACGTACAGCTCGTGCGGGTTCGCCACGAACGTCAGCTCGACCTGGCTGACCGCGCCGGCGAACTGGGCCGGCGGGAAGAACTCGATCTCCTGGTAGAAGCCGAGCTCCTGCGGCACGCCGTGCAGGCGGCCCGCCTCGACGTCCGCGCTGCGGAACGAGAAGCCGAGCTGGCCGAAGGCGTTGAGCACCGCGTCCTGCGAGGGCAGCGGGTGCACGAGAACCGGGTCGAGGTCGCCCTTGTCCGGGGCGCCCGCGATCACGAGCTCGGTGCGCACGCCGACGGTCATGCCGGGCAGCTGGCCGCCGCCGACCGCGGTGATCGGCGTCTCCCACGGGATCGGCAGCTGGAACGGGACGGCCACGAGCTGGCCGGCCGGAACGCGCACACCCTGCTGCACGACCACACGGAAGAACTCCGAGACACCGCCGTACTCGTGGTCGCCGTGCTCCACCTCGACCCGCGTCACCAGCGACAGCACGACCTGGCCGATCTCAGCGTCCGAGCTGCCGCCCTGGATGCGCACCTGGCCGGTGACCACCTGGCCGGGCGCGGCATGCGGCGAGTCCAGCACGGTGTCGACGGACGGTCCGCCGACACCAAATGCGCCGAGCATCCGCTTGAACAAGTCTCCTCCTGAGGGGACTGGGTGTGAGTTAGTTCTGGCGCACCGCAACGCGCGGTGCGTCGGTCTCGTCGTCGAAGTCGCCGATGAGCTCTTCGAGCAGGTCTTCCAGCGCGGCGATGCCGATCACGCGGTCGTCGTCGGACACGAGCGCGAGCTGCGCCCGGTCCGCCTTCATCGCGGTGACCGCGGCGGCGACCGGCATCGAAGCGGACAACGTCAGCACCGGGGCCATGAGTTCCCGCGCCTCGGGGTTGTTGCCCGCGTCCGTGGCGCGCATGGCCTCCCGGATGTGCACCAGGCCGACGAACTCGCCGCGCAGGTTCCGCACCGGGAAGCGGGAGCGTCCACAGTGGAGGCTGCGGCGCTCGATCGCGCGGGCGGTGGTGTTCTCGGTGACCGTCGAGGTCTCCCCGATCGCCACCATGACCTCGCGCAACGTGGTCTTCTGCACCTGGAGCATGCGGGTCAGCAGCCGCTGCTGCCCCTCCGGGATGAGCCCGTGCTCACCGGACTGGCGCACCAGCATGCGCAGGTCGTCGGGCCGGTGTGCCTGCGCCAGCTCGTCCTGCGGTTCGACCTTCAGCAGGCGCAGCAGGCTGTTCGTCGTCGAGTTCAGTCCACTGAGGATCCAGCGGACCGAGTGCGCGAACGCGCGGAACGGCAGCGCCAGCAGCAGCGCCGACCGCTCGGGGTGCGAGATCGCCCACGACTTCGGCGCCATCTCGCCGACGACCATGTGCAGGAACACCACCAGCACCAGGCTGATCGTGAACGCGATGCCGTACGCGACCGCGTCCGGCAGGCCGGTCAGCCGCAGCAGCGGGTCGAGCAGGTCGGCCACCGCCGGCTTGGCCAGCGCGCCGAGGCCGAGCGTGCACAGCGTGATGCCCAGTTGCGCGCCCGCGAGCATCAACGACAGCTCGCGCACGCCCGCGACCGCGGCCCGCGCCGCACGGGAGGTCTCGGCCTCCTGCTCCAGGCGGTGCCGCTTGGCCGCGATCAGCGCGAACTCGGCGGCGACGAAGAAGGCGTTGAGGGCCAACAGGACCAGCGAGATGCCGAGGGCTGTTCCGGTACTCATCGAGCGTCCTCCCGCACCCGCGCGGTCAGCATCACGGTGTCGGGCACGTTGCGCGTCACGGCGCAGACGAGCAGCACGACGTCGCCAGCCTCGATCTCGTCGCCCACCTCGGCGATCCGGCCGAGCCGGTGCAGCACGAAGCCGGACACCGTGTCGTAGGCGTCGTCGTCGGGCAGCGCGATGCCGGTCGCGTCCTCGATCTCGTCAAGGCGCATGCGGCCGGGCACCTGCCACCTGGTGTCGTCGACGCGTTCGATGGCGTCCTCGATCAGGTCGTCCTCGTCGTGGATCTCGCCGACGAGCTCCTCCGCGAGGTCCTCCAGCGAGATGATCCCGGCGAAGCCGCCGAACTCGTCCAGCACGCACGCCAGCTGCCGCCGTTCGGTGCGCAGCCGCTCCAGCACGGCGGGCAGCGGCAACGTCGCGGGCACCACCAGTGCGGAGGAGGCGATGTCGCCGATCGGCGTGACGGGGCGCTGTTCGGGCGTCAGGGTCAGCACCTCGGCCAGTCCGACCACGCCGCGGATGTCGTCGAGGTCGTCACCGGTCACGGGGAACCGCGAGTGGCCGGTGTCGAGCAGCCGGACCACGCGGGAGGCGGGTTCGTCGAACCGCACCGACTGCACGTTCACCCGCGGCGTCATCGCCTGCTCGGCGACCAGTTCCCGGAAGTCCAGGCCGTGGTCGAGCAGCCGGGCGAGCTCGGGGTCCAGGTGGCCCTGGTCACCCGCGTCCTCCACGATCTGCTTGAGGTCCTCCGGCGTCGCGCCCTGGGGAAGCTCCTCCACCGGCTCGATGCCGATGGACCGCAGCAGCCTGTTGGCGGCCGCGTCGAACAGGCGGATCACCGGGCCGGCGATCTTGAGGTAGACCAGCGTCGAGGAGCTCAGCCACGTGGCGAGCGCTTCCGGCTTGGCGATCGCGAGGTTCTTCGGCAGCAGCTCGCCCAGCACCATCTGCACGACGGTCGCGAAGATCAGCGCCACGGCCATCGCCAGCGGCACGCCGAACGACTCGGGCAACCCGAGCAGGTCCGCCAGTCCCGTGCCGAGCAGCGGCTCGGCCACGTACCCGACCAGCAGCGCCGTGACGGTGATGCCGAACTGGGCGCCGGAGAGCATGAACGACAGCTTCTGCGTCACCCGCAGCGCGCGTTCGGCGGCTTTGTCGCCGGCTTCGGCCATCTGCTGGAGCCGACCGCGGTCGACCGCCATGTACGCGAACTCCTGGGCCACGAAGTAGCCGGTCGCAGCGGTGAGCGCAACGATCGCGAGGAGACCGGAGAAGATCAACATGCCGCACCCGCGACACGGAAGTCATTGCGCCGGGCTCGCCCCGGCGTACTACTGCAGCCGTCTACGTCGGCTTCATCAGGCATGGGTCAACAGTAGCACGTGGCACTGTATGGTTGGCGGAGGAGGTGAACGTGAGCGAAGCACTGCTCAGGATCGGCGAGCTGGCCGCGCGAGCCGGCGTCAGCATCCGCACCGTCGACTACTACACGACGCTGGGCCTGATCAGCCCCGCTCAGCGCACCGCGTCGAACTACCGCCTCTACTCCCCCGCCGACGTGGACCGCATCCACCTGGTTCAACGCCTGGAGGTCCACGGTGTTCCCCTGGAGGAGATCACCGCCGCGCTGAGCACGAGGTCCGGCGACGTCGCGATGATCCTCAGCCAGATCGACACCGACCTGCAGACGCTGCAGACGGCGGCGGACGGCGCGGCACCGGAGATGCAGGGCCTGCTGGCGGTCATCGCGACGCGCGTGCACTCGCTGATCACCATCGCGCTGCAGATCCCGCCCGACACGATGCTGCCCTGACTGCTCCCGCACAGGCGCACCGAGGTGACGGCGTGGCGAACCTCACCGCCGGGCAGCGCTACTCCCGGTGCGCACGCCAGGCCCGGACCCCGAACCAGGCGAACACCGCGAGGACCACACCAGCACCGAGCGCGACGAGCACCACGGAGGACAGCGTCACGCCGGCCATGACGACGACCAGGCCGACCACGTAAAGCGCCAGCACCCCGGCCGTGACCAGGGTCCGGCGCGGCACCCTGGGCGCAGGGCGGTTGAGCTTGGCGGCCAGCTTCGGGTCGTCCTGGGCCAGCCGGCGTTCGATCTCGTCCAGTTCCTGCTGCTCGTGGTCCGGCAGTTTCACGTGCGCTCCTCCCGGTGGCTGTGTGCGGCTTCTCCACAACCAACGCACAGATCCGGCTGAGGTTCCCACGGTTGAGTGATCACACAGTTGGGTAACTGCGTTGAGCAAGGCAATCGACTACCTGGAGGCTCACGTGATCGGGTTCATCGTCGCCGGACTGATCATCGGCGCGCTCGCCCGACTGATCAAGCCCGGCAAGCAGAACCTCGGCATCGTCGCGACGCTGCTGCTGGGGCTCGTCGGCTCCGTCATCGGCGGCACCATCGCCAACCTGCTCGGCACCGGCGACATCTTCGAGCTCAACGTGCTGGGCTTCATCATCGCCGTGATCGCCTCCGTGCTGCTGATCGGCGTGGCCGAGGCCATCGCCGGCCGCAACCGCACGAGCGTGCGGTAGCACCCGAGACTCAACGGCCCCGGTCACCCGTGCGGTGATCGGGGCCGCGGTGTTTCACGACGACGTGACGCCCGTCGCGCAACCGGGCTCGTCCGCTACCGTCCACTTCGGACCGTGAAGGCACGAGCCCGTGCGCATCGGACGAGAACAGGCGAGGCCTGGGTCCACCGGAGACCCAGGCCTCGCGTCGTCCGCGCTCAGGCGTGGACGGGAACCTGCTCGTAAATGGTCTTCCACTCGTAGGTGCCGACGAACCCGTTGGCCCACAGGGAGTTCACCCGAGCCGCCTCGGTGGCGTTCGGCGAGGCGACGGTGCACGACGTGCCAGGACCGCCGCCCGACATCAGCTCCGAGCACGGGCCGCTGTAGTGGTCGGGCAGACCGAGGGCGTGCCCGGTCTCGTGAGCGGTGATGCGGGTGACGTAGTACTGCCGCGCCTGGGTGTAGTCGATGAAGATGGTGCCGCTGCCGTGGCCGTTGGTGGAGGCGTACGAACCACGCGGGTCGTTGCCCTCCCGGTAGCGCAGGGTGGCCGCACTGCGGTTCTCCACCAGCTTCACGTTGCTCACCCGAGCGTTCCAGTTCGCGGCACCCTGCCGGATGGCGCTCGCGAACGTGGGTGCGCTGCTGGTGTCGTAGTAGACGGTGACCGCCGCCGCGGTGATCGGGGCCTCGCTCGCCGACGCCTGGCCCGTCAGGGGCGCGACGACGGTCGTGGCCGCGGCGAGCGCGACGGACAGGACGACTTTCCTGAACATGAGATCTCCTCGCTTGCAGGGTGCGAAGAATGGAACCTCGAGGTTCCGCCACCCAACGTAAGGAAGGTCGCCGCACCCACTCGCCCGCCATTGGCGTGAACGCGGATCAGCGCTCTTGACGGTTGACGTTGCCCATCATTGGGACGAACACGGTGAAAGATACACAAAAAGGGGCGAATCGTCGTCACGGTGTGTCAGGAACCCCGCCGACCGGTGGTGCGCGCTCGCGGTGTTCACAACCGTCCTTTCGCGACGGACCGGACCTGAAGCTACCCCGATGTCCGATCGGTACCACGGGATGACGCGCGCCGTGACTGGATGAACGGTCTTCGGCGGCGATCACACCGGGGTGGCGGATCCGGTGCCCGATCGGGCACCGGATCCGGTGGCGGTCTACAGGCCGCGCACGGCGCCGGGCGGCTTCCTCCCTCGGACGGGCGGCGTCGCGCTCGATCGAGCGGTGGGCGAGCCGCATCGGCTTGGCGGATGCACCCTGAGGTACTCGGTGGCGGCCAACGCCCGGCCGGGCGTTGGCGAGGCGCCGTGTTCGGCGTGAACCAGGAGAGGACGATCCGATGTCGCGTTTGCTTCGTGCGGCCGGCCTGACCGGCATGGCGTTCGCCGCCACAGCTCTGTTCCCGTTGACGGCGCCGGCGGCTCAGGCCGATCCCGGGATCTGCATCGACCACGTGATGGAGAACGGGTACAAGGCGACCGACAACGTGCTCAAGGCGTGCAAGATCGCGAAGACGGGCAAGGAAGAGGACGCCAGGACGTGTCGCCGGATGCTGCACTTCGAGGGCGTGCGGCGCGCGGTGGCTTCGCACGCCTGCGAGATCGCCTCCTACCCGGACTAGTCCTTCTGACCGAATCCCGAGGTTTGTCCTCCCGATCGGGTGGTCGTTCGACTGATCGGCTTCCCCGACTTGCCGTCGGACACGGACAAATCAACCCTCGATCACTACGAGGTCGCCTGTTCAACCTGTGCACACCCCGGAGGAGACGAGATGACGTCGACGGCGGAACACCAGGCGTCCGAGCGCAACCGGCTGCGGGTGATCTTCCGCCTACGCGTGCCGGACGCGGAGCGGGACCGCTTCCTCGACGCCTACCGGCGGATCAGGTACCAGGTGTCGCAAGTGGAGGGTTACCTCGGTGACCAGCTGTGCCAGTCGGAGGGTGACCCCGAGGACTGGGTGATCACCAGCGAGTGGGCGAGCGCCGCGCACTTCCACGCGTGGGAACGCGGCGCCGACCACCGGCTGCTGGCGGCCCCGCTGATCGCGTGCACGACGGAGCGGCAGTCCTCGCGTTACCTCGTCCGCCTGACCACCACGCCGGGTGCCGAACCCGATCGACAGTTGCTGGAGGTGAAGTCGTGAACCGCTACGCGTTGACGTTCCCGGTCCGGCCGGGGTCGGAGGCGGCGGTGGCCGAGATCCTGGGCGGCTACGCCGGACCCCCTCCCGGCCGGCCGCAGGCCGCGCGCCCGCTGCTGGACCGCACGTCGGTCTTCATGGTCGGCCCGGTGGTGGTGCGGGTCGTGGACATCACCTGCCCGCCGGGGGAGGCGATCCGGCACCTGGCCGCACAGCCGCAGATCCAGGCCGTGGAGCAGCGGTTGCGGCCGCACCTGGTGCAGGACCGCGACCTGTCCGACCCCGACGGCCGGCGGCGTTTCCTGGCCGGCTCGGTGATGCGGCTGGTCGCCTCCCGCAACGGCCACCCCGGCCACCTGCCCCGTGCGGCGGTGCTCTACCGGGCGTTGCCGGGCCGCGCTGACGAGGTGGCCAGGCTGCTCGCGTCCGGAGGATCGGAGTCCGACTGCGGCACAACGGTTTTCCGGCGCAGGGACACGGTCGTGCACCTGGTGGAGTCGACGGATCGCACGCCTGTCGTGCCGCTCGTGAACGGGCTGGCACCGCTGGTGCGCGAGGCCTGCCCGATGACCCTGGTGACCGACCGCGTGGTGGGGGCGGTCGCATGACCGGCCAGCTGCACCGCGCGATGAGCGTGGACGACGCCGCGCCCAACACCCGCCGCGGTGGCGACATCCGCGTCCTGCTCGGCCCCGCGACGGTCGGCGCCACCTCCGGGTTCATGGGTGTCGTGCTGGTCGGTCCGGGCGAACAGGTGAACGAGCACTACCACCCGTACTCCGAGGAGTTCCTCTACGTCGTCGAGGGCTCGGTGGTGCTGGACCTGGACGACGTGCCGCACGAGGTGCACGCGGACCAGGCGATCCTGGTGCCCATCGGGGTGCGCCACCGCCTCCGCAACACCGGGACGTCGCCGGCGCGCGTGCTGTTCCAGCTGTCCCCGTTGGCGCCCCGGCCGGAGCTGGGGCACGTCGACACGGAGCAGGCGTCGTGACGCGCCGGGTGGCGGTCACCGGCCTGGGGGTGGTGGCACCGGGCGGCATCGGGACGAACACCTTCTGGGAGCTGCTGACCTCCGGCCGCACCGTCACCCGGCCGATCAGCCTGTTCGACCCGGAGGGGTTCCGGTCGAGGATCGCCGCCGAGTGCGACTTCGACCCCGCGCACGCGGGCCTGACCAGCGCGGAGATCACCCGCATGGACCGCTACGTCCAGTTCGCCGCCGTCGCCGCCGACGAGGCGTGGCGGCAGGCGCAGGTGGCCGTCGCGGACCCGTGGCGGCTGGGTGTGTGCATGGGTTCCGCCGTGGGCGGCACGACGCTGCTGGAGCAGGACTACGTGGCCACCTCGCGCCGCGGGCAGCGGTGGGTGGTCGACGCGGACGCGGCCTCGCCGTTCCTGCACTGCGCCCTGTCCCCCGCCACGCTGGCCGCGGAGGTCGCCGACCGGGTCGGCGCCTGCGGGCCGGTGCGGACGGTGTCCAGCGGGTGCACGGCCGGGCTCGACGCGGTGGGCCACGCCGCCCGTCTCATCGAGGACGGCCAGGCCGACGTGGTGCTGGCGGGGGCTTCGGAGTCCCCGATCTCCCCCATCACGGTGGCGTGCTTCGACGCGATCCGCGCGACCTCGACGCGCAACGACGACCCCGCGCACGCGGCCCGCCCGTTCGACCGCGACCGGGACGGGTTCGTGCTCGGCGAGGGCGCGGCCGTGCTGGTGCTGGAGGAGCTCGGCCACGCCCGGCGCCGGGGCGCGGAGGTGCTGGCGCAGGTCGAGGGCTTCGCCACCCGCAGCAACGCCCACCACATGACCGGCCTGACGACGGAGGGCGTCGAGATGGCCGAGGCCGCGCGGCGCGCGCTCGACCACGCCCAGGTGGATCCGGCGGAGATCGGGTACGTCAACGCGCACGGCTCGGGCACCCGGCAGAACGACCGGCACGAGACCGCCGCGTTCCACCGGCTGCTGGGTGAGCGCGCGCACCAGGTGCCGGTCAGCTCGATCAAGTCGATGATCGGCCACTCGCTGGGCGCGATCGGCTCCATCGAACTGGCCGCCTGCGCGCTGGCCCTCGTCCACGGCGTGATCCCGCCGACCGCCAACCTGGACACGCCGGACCCCGAGTGCGACCTCGACTACGTGCCGCACACCGCCCGGGAGCGCCGGCTGGACGTGGTGCTGTCGGTCGGCAGCGGCTTCGGCGGGTTCCAGTCCGCCGTGGTGCTGACGAGGGCGGGGCGGCCGTGAGCCCCGCGCTGACCGGTTCGGCGCCCGTCGTGACCGGTCTCGGTGTGATCGCCCCGAGCGGTCTCGGCGTGGCCGAGTTCTGGCCCGCCGTGCGCGACGGGCACGTGGCGCTCGCACCGATCGGGCGGTTCGAGCCCAACCCCTACCCCGTCACCGTGGCGGGCGAGGTGACCGGGTTCGAACCGGCCGGGTGGGTCGAACCGCGGATCGCCGTGCAGACCGACCGGTTCACCCACTTCGCCCTCGCCGCCGCCGACTTGGCGCTGCGCGACGCCGCGCTGGACCCGGCCGCGGTGGAGCCCTTCGAGTTCGGCGTGCTGACGGCCAGCTACAGCGGCGGTGTGGAGTTCGGCCAGCGGGAGATCGAACGGTTGTGGCGCAACGGACCCGAGCACGTGGGCCCCTACCAGTCGATCGCCTGGTTCTACGCGGCGTGCTCCGGCCAGATCTCCATCGGCAACGGCCTGCGCGGCCCATCCGGGGTGCTGGTCGCGGACGAGTCGGGTGGCTTGGACGTCCTCGCCGCCGCCGGGGGCGAGCTGCGGCGAGGCGCGCGGGCCATGCTCGTCGGCGGCGCGGAAGCCCCGTTCTGCCCGTACGCGATGTGCTGCCAGTTCGGTCTGGGGCTGCTCAGCACGTCCGGTGACCCGGCCACGGCCTACCAGCCGTTCACCGAGCGGGCCGTCGGGTTCGCACCGGCCGAGGGCGGTGCCATGCTCGTCGTGGAGGACGCCGGCGCCGCGCACCGCCGGGGCGCCGCCGTGAAAGCGGTGGTGGCGGGGCACTGCGCGACCTACACCGGCCGGCAGCGGTTCGACCGGTCGGCGCAGGGACTGCTCCGGGCCGCCACGGGCGCGCTGGCCGAGGCGGGCCAGACCCCTGACGACGTGGACGCGGTGTTCCTCGACGCGATGGCCGACCCGCGTGCCGACGCCGCCGAAGCCGAGGCGGTGCGCCTGCTGCTGGGCGAGCGCGCGAGCCGCGTGCCGGTGACCGCGCCCAAAGCCGGGTACGGGCGCTGCTACGCCGCCGCGGCCGTGCTCGACGTCGCCGCCGCGGTGCTGGCCCTCGAACACGGCCTCGTGCCGCCCACCCCCGGCGTGGACGGGTGCCGGTTCGACCTCGACCTGGTCACCGGTGCCGCCCGCCCGGCCGACCTGCGCACCGTCCTGGTGCTGTCCCGCGGTGTGTACGGCGGGAACTCGGCGCTCGTGCTGCGCCACCCGGAATCACCGATCAGCGGAGGTGTGTGACGTGGACACCCGACTTTCCCCCGATGACCTGGCAACGCTGATCAGCCGGTGCACCGGCGTTCCGGTGACCGGCGATCAGGTCACCGATCCCGACCGCACCTTCGACGAGCTCGGCGTGGACTCCCTGGGCCTGATGGGCGTGCTGGCCGAGCTGCAGCGCGACCACGGCGTGTCCAGGGACGCCGAGCTGCTGCCGCACCAGTCGCCGCGCGAGCTGCTGGCCCTGCTGCCCGGAAAGGCCCGAGGATGAGCGCGCACACCGAGAACGAGATCGTCATCGACGCGCCGATGGAGCTGGTGTGGGAACGCACCAACGACGTCGAGCGCTGGCCGGAGCTGTTCAGCGAGTACGCCTCGGTCGAGGTGCTCGAACGCGACGGCGACCGCGTGCTGTTCCGCCTCACCATGCACCCGGACGCGACCGGCAAGGTGTGGAGCTGGGTGTCCGAGCGCGTCGCGGACCGCACCTCCAGGACGGTCACCGCCCGGCGCGTCGAGACCGGGCCGTTCGAGCGGATGCACATCCACTGGACCTACGAACAGCTCGACACGGGCGTGCGCATGCGCTGGGTGCAGGACTTCGCGATGAAACCCGACGCGCCCGTGGACGACGCCGCCATGACCAAGCGCATCAACGACAACAGCCGCGTCCAGATGGCGTTGATCAAGCGAAAGGTCGAGGAGTTCGCATGCACCGCACCCTGATCGTCGCCCGCATGGTCCCCGAGGCAACCGGCGAGGTCGCCGCCGTGTTCGCCGACTCCGACCACCACTCGGACCTGCCGGAGGCGCTCGGCGTGCGGGCGCGCAGCCTGTTCCGGTTCGGCGAGCTCTACCTGCACCTGCTGGAGAGCGACCGCCCGCTGGCGGAGGCGGTGGCCGCGCACCGCGACGACCCCCGGTTCCGGCGGATCAGCCAGGACCTGAGCCCGTTCATCTCCGCCTACGACCCCGGCACGTGGCGCGGGCCCAAGGACGCGATGGCGCAGGAGTTCTACCGCTGGGAGCGCCATGCCTGAGACCCCGGTGCTGATCGCGGGCGGCGGCGTGGGTGGCCTGTCTGCGGCCGTGTTCCTCGCCTGGTACGGCGTGCCGGCCATGCTGGTGGAGCGCCACCCCGAGCCGTCGACCGATCCCAGGGCCCGCGCGCTCAACCCGCGCACGATGGAGCTCTACCGCGCCGTGGGCCTGGAGGAGGCCATCGGGCAGGTGCGGTCACCGATCGCCGACCACACCATTGTCGCGCACGCCGAAACCGTGGCGGGACCGGAACTGCGGCGGCTGCCCAACCGCCTCGACACCGGCCCCGACCCGCTGAGCCCCTGCCGGTGGGCCGCGATCGACCAGAACCAGCTCGAACCACTGCTGCGCGCACACGCCGTCGAGGTCGGCGCGGACGTGCGCTACCACCACGAGGTGGTGGCGGTGGACAACAGGCCCGACGGTGTGGTCGCGGTGGTGCGTGACCACCGCACCGGGCGGGACGAGCGGGTTCGTGCCGACCACCTCGTCGTGGCGGACGGCGCGCACAGTCCCGTCCGCCGCATGCTCGGCATCGGGCAGGAGAGCTCGGAGCTGTTGGCGCGCAAGGTCAACGTCTACTTCGAGGCCGACCTCCGCGAACCGCTGGACGGGCGCAAGATCGTCGCGCTGACGGTGCGCAACCCGGCCGTGCACGGGTTCCTCACGTCCATCGACGGCGCGAAGCGGTGGCGGTTCGCCGTCTCCCTGCGGCCGGGCGACGATGTCGCCGACTTCACCGAGGAGCGCTGCGTGCACCTGCTGCGCACGGCCATCGGCGTCGGCGACCTCCCGGTCGTGATCGACCGCGTGTCCGACGCGCCGTGGGAGATCTCCGGCCAGGTCGCCGACCGCATGTGCGCCGGCCGGGCGTTCATCGCCGGCGACGCCGCCCACGTGATGCCGCCCGTGGGCACGTTCGGTGTGGCGACCGCTGTGCAGGACGTCTTCAACCTGGCGTGGAAGATCGCCCTGCACCACCGCGGCGTGGCCGGCCCCGGCCTGCTGGCCACCTACGAGACCGAACGCCTCCCCGTGGCCCGGCACACCACCGCGCTGACCGTCGAGCGGTACGGTCTGCTCAACGGGAAGCCGGGCAACCCGCGCGAGAGCGCCATCCGCCAGCGGGCGGCGATGTTCGGCTACACCTACCCCGAGGGCGCTGTCGTCCCGGACGGCACCGCCGTTCCCACGCCGGTGGAAGACCCCGACCACCCCACCGCCGCACCAGGCTGCCGCGCACCGCACATCGCCCTGGAGCGCAACGGAACCACACTGTCCACTCTTGACCTCATGGGACGCGGCCTGGTCCTCGTCACCGGTCCCGGCCGGCGGGGCGCGAACCTCTCGGACGCACGGATCGAGCACCACCGCATCGGCGACACCCTGCACGACCCGACCGGCGAGTTCGCCCGCCGCTACGGCATCACCGACGACGGCGCCGTCCTGATCCGCCCGGACGGGTTCATCGCGTGGCGCAGCCCGGCCACACCCCGTCCCGACGTCCTGTCGGCCGTGGTCGACCAGGTGCTGTTCCGATGAACGCGCGGCCTCTCTGCGGCCACCGCGGTGGCTTCCCGGCGGTCACGATGACCGGGGGCCGGACCGTGGACCGCTACGCGTTCACGTTCCCGGTGCGGGCCGGCTCGGAGGAGGTCGTGGCCGAGATCCTCTCCAGCTATGCGGCCCTGTCCGTGTGCGGGCCGGGGCGAGCGCTGCTGGAACGCACATCGGTCTTCATGGCAGGGCGTGTCGTGGTGCGGGTCGCGGACATCACCTGCCCTCCCTGGGAAGCCGTCCGGCACCTGGCGGCGCAACCCCGGATCCAGGCGCTGGAACAGCGGCTGCGGCCGCACCTGGTCTACGACCGCGACGTGACCGACGAGGCGAGCCTGCGTCGTTTCCTTGCTACCGCGGTGATGCGGGTGGCGTCCGGCAACGGCCGCACCGGCCGGCTGCCGCGCAGGGCCGTCCTGTACGAGTCGCTGCCCCGGCACGCCGGCGAGCTGGCCCGACGGCTCGCCGGCGTCACCGCCCTGTCCGGTGGAACCACCGTGTTCCGGCGGCGCGACCTGGTGGTGCACCTGATCGAGTCGGACGACGAGGCACCACCGGTGCCGCTGGTCGGCCTGGTCACGCCGTTCGCGACGCTGGCACGGCCGATGACCCTGGTGACCGACCGTTCGGTGGGAGCCGTGGCCTGACCGCCCACCGCTTCGACCACTTGGACGGGTGACTGCGCTTTTCAGGTGAAGGATCGTGGGGCCGCACGGCGAAGCCGCTTTACTCGACGCGGAAGCGCGACGAGGCCGAACGGCGGATCCTGGAGCGGACCATGAGATCAGCAGGGCACAGACGGTTGTTCATAGTCACCGCGGCGTTGCTCGCGTCGGCGCTCGTACCGGTCTCCGCCGGTGCGGCGACGCCGATCACCGAGTACGGCCCGGTTCCCTCGTCACTGCCGATCGGGGGTGTGTGCGAGGTGGAGTTCGACCACAGCGGAAACCTGTGGGTCGAGCAGTACCTGAGCAGCCAGGTCGCCCGGTTCGACCCGGCCACCGGGCAGTTCGCCAACTTCTCCACGCCGATGCCGCTGTCGGTGCCCGGCGGCATGGACCTCGACGCGGCGGGCGATCTGTGGATGCCCCAGGTGACGGGCAACAGCCTGCTCCGCGTCGACACCGCCGACGGCTCCATGACCGAGCTCCCGCTGCCGTGGGCAGACGCCTTCACCCTCCAACCCCTGGGACTCCCGCTGCACAGCGGCCTCGGACTGGCCAACGACCTCGCCCGCGGACCCGACGACGCCCTGTGGTTCACGCTCGGCGGACTGGACTCCATCGGCCGCTACGACCCGACGACCGGCCAGTGGAGCAGGTACCGCGTGCCCGGCGAGATCCTCGGCCAGGTCGGCGCGCTGTTCGGCATCATCAAACCGGGCCCCGGCCGCACCGTCGTGTTCGACCTGCCGCAGCTGAACAAGGTCGCCACCCTCGACGTCGACACCCACCTGTTCACCCAGTACACGATGCCGACGCCGGCGTCCTTCCCGGTCGGCGTGCGCACGGCCGCGGACGGCACGATCTGGGTCGGCGAAGCCCTCGGCATGAAGATCGCCCGCATCAACCCCGCAACCGGGCAGATCACTGAGTACCCGCTGCTGGGTGTGGGCGGCCTGCTCACCGGCATCCTCGGCGGACTGGGTGTGGGCAGCATCGGCAACCCGCTGCCCATGCCGGGCCCCATCGCCGAGGCGAGCGACGGCAACATCTACTTCTCGGTCAGCTTCCCGGCGTTGTTCGGGCTGGGCAACCAGATCGCCCGGTTCAACCCCGTGACCCACGAGGTCCGGATGTGGAGCACACCTTCGTCGGCCTCCTACCCGTGTGACATCAACGTCCACCAGCCCGGCGCGGTGTGGTTCGGCCTGCTGACCACCAACAGGGTCGGCAAGCTCGACATCGCCGCCACCTGACCGACACCCGGAATCAGCTTGTCGCTCGGAGGAGTGAAGCACGGGTCCTGCACAGCCAGCCGGGTAGCCGGGAGGAGCAACACCGCCCAACCAAGAAGAGGATGAAGGAGTGGTCATGAGGCGACGGATGTTGACGATGCTGGCCTCTGCGGCGCTGGCATTCGGTGCGGTAGTGGGTGCTGCCGGGTCCGCCAGCGCGGATGCGGACATCTCGGTTGCCGAATGCCTGGTCGGTGGCGGTCTGCCGGTCCCCCTCTCCCAGGACGGCCAGAACATCGTGTGTCTGGGTGGCGCACACAACGGTCAGAAGGTGCGCCTTCCCCAACAACCCGGCGCGTGAGCCACGATCATCAGCCGCCGTGGTCGGTGGCACGTGGTCACGCATCGACGTGAAGGCTGTGACCGTCGACCGAGCCGGGCATCTGGGCCCAGCACCGCAAGTCGGTGCCGGTGACGCCGGGCCGGCGTTCCCAGGTAGCGCTGCGGCACGCCGAGCGTGATCACGGCCTCACCCCACGCGCCGACCACGGCGGCCGGTGAGCAGATCTCGGTGTCTCGCCACCGGACCTGTGTCCCGTTGCCGGATGAGGTCCAGGTCCTCCGCCACGACGGCTGCTCGTTCGACTGCGTTCCGAGCTTCGCCAAGCCGCCGAGCACGCTGAACAGCGTGCCCAGCGGCCGTACGCAGCTTGTTGACGTTCCCCTGTTCAGCGTCCCTTTCGCAGCAGCTTCCAGAGCAGCAGCACCAACGCCGCCGCGCCGGCCGCGACTACCGCCGGGTGCTGGCGGGCCTGCCGGACACCCTGCTCGACGCGCTGTTGCACAGGCTCGGGCAGCGCCTCGACCGCACCGATGGCGGTCACACCGACCTGCGTGGCCATGACGCCGGCCTTCTCGCTGACCTGGCCCGCGATGACGGTCGCCTTCTCGCTCACCTTCTCGGCCACCGCGCCGGCCTTCTGGCTCGCCTTCTCACTCACCTGGGCCGTCACGGCGGTCGCCTTCTCGCGGACCGCGTCGACCTGCTCCGCCACCACGCCCGCCTTCTCGGCAACAACACCAGCGGCACGGGTCTCGTTGGCTTTCTCTCCCGCCTTGCTCACCGCGTTGCCCGCAGCGCCGGTCGCGGCTGCCCCCTTGGCCTGCCTGGCGGTCTGCTTCACCGCGTCGACTCCCTCGCGCGCCTTGTGCTCGACCGGTCCGGGCACCTTCGCCTCGTGCGCAAGCACATCCACGGTGTCACTGTGTTCCCGCCGCGTCTGCCTCGCTTCGGCGCGCAGCTCGGCTGCGTCGCCGGGGACGTTCTTGTCGCTCATCGATGTGCCCTTTCACTGACGGTGGCGCTGTCTTGCTGGGGTGCTGCGGTCGTGGTGCTCAACTTGATCTACCTCTACCCAGAAGTGCGCCGGTGTACGCCTGATGATCGGAGCAACCCCGTTGCGCATGGCGCACGCACCGGGTACACCCACTGAACTACTGCGCGGTGTTGTCGCTGTTCCCGGCATCTTTGCTGGTCTCGCTGCTTGGCCCTGCTCGGGCCGAGCGCGATCGAGAACCGGCAGAAGTTCAAGACCGGTGGGCTGCCGGCGATCGTCGGTCTGCTCACCGCACTGTGGTCGGCCCCCGGGATGCACAGGCGCGTTCAGGCGCGCTTCGAACTCGATCATGACATCGAGGAAGGCTGCCCGCTCTGCAGGTCATCGCCGCGACGCCGGAGCAGACACCGGCGTCCACCCGCCGGTGGTGTCCCACCTGGAGTACCGCTTCACCGCGCGTGGCGGTGGCTCAAGGTTCACGGCGTAGCTCGCGCCGTACGAGAGCTTCTCGAACTGGCTCCTGGGATCTGCCGCCTGATGGACTTGTTCATGCGAGTGCTTCTTACGAGATCTCCGCGCTGCGAAAGGAACTTGGTGAGGCGTCTTACACGGTACCTACACGCGCAACACCGACCACGACGACCGATTGCCGCCAGCACACGGTGACACGAAGAGTCCACAATGGTCCTCATGATCTCGTCAACGGGAACGGATGCCGTGTCCGTGCTCAAGGCCATGTACGCGGCAGAAGCCGAATACCTAACGGCCGGAGGTCCGGGGAACGCGTCGTTCGCGCCGCTCGCACCCTTCTTCGCACCCGATGTCGTGCTGCACCAGGCTGAAGCGCTCCCCTACGGCGGAGTCTGGCGTGGCCATGAAGGCGTGGAGCAGTTCTTCCTCGCCATGAGCGGAACCTGGGACACGTTCGACATGGTCGAGCAGACGTTCCTCAACGACACCAGCCCGCTCGTCGTCCTGACCCACGTGCACGCACGTGCCCGTGCCACGGGCCGTGAGCTCGACTTCCCGATCCTCCAGACGATCACCGTGGAGAACGGGCGCATCACCGAGGTACATCCGTTCTACTGGGACACCGCCGCGATCGCGCGGGCGTGCTCGACGAGATAAGCGCACTGGACAAGGGAAGCGCGGGTTCATCCCGTCAGGGCGATGGCCGTGGCGAAGAGGCCGTCGAACACCCGGACCCGGTCGAACGACAGGGCGTGCTCGCGGGCCCGGTCCGCCATGAGCTGCCGTTCCTCGGCCGGCATGTCGAGCACCACCCGGTCGATCGCGGCGGCGATCTGGATGGCGTTGCCTGCCTCCACGAGGATGGCCGTCCCGCCCACCGCCTCGCCGACGCCTCCGGTGGTGGTCGTGATGACCGGGCCGCCGCCCGCGAGCATCTTCTCGGTCAGTGCGATGCCGAAAGTTTCGACGAAGTCGGGTTCCGGTTTGGTCGGCAGGGCGTACACGGCGCAGCCGTTCATCAGCAGCGGCTTCTCGTCGTCTTCCACGTCGGTGAGGAACAGGATCCGGTCGTTGTGGCGGGTGATCGCCCGGAGGTGCTCCAACTCGGGGCCGTTGCCGGCGATCACGAGCTTCAGCCGTGACCGCGACTGGCAGCGGGCGAACGCGTCCACGAGGTCGTAGACGCCTTTGGCGCGGGTCACGCGGGACAGGAACAGCACGTACCCGTCGCGTTCCAGGCCGCGGCGCCGCAGGGCGGTGTCCACGCGTGCCGGGTCGAGGTCGAGGTACGCCTCGGTGTCGATCGGTGGGTAGCTGACCGTTATCCGGCGGGTGCACTGGACGGCGAACCGGGTTCCGCAGTGCGTGTCGACGGCTTCCGCGCAGGCGATGATCTCCTGCCGGGTGTACTCCGACACGGCGATCACCTGGTCGTTGGCGAGGAACCGGGTGAACAGGACCACCGCTGCGCCGAACCGCCGCTCGGTCAGGCACGAGCGGATCACGTTGGTGACGTCCGAGCCGACCGCCTTCGCGATGGTGTGGACGTCGGGTGCGTAGCCGGCGGCACGGGCCGCGTCGACGGCGTCGCGCACCACCGCGTCGTGAGGGGCGAGGTACATCGACACGCACGTGGTCGGGACCGGTTCGGCGAGCAGTTCGACCAGGCGGCCGGTCAGCCCGGCCAGGTGCCGGCCGTCGGGTACGCGGTAGTCGCCGACCGGGTCCGGGCGTTCCACGGTGATGCCCTTGCTGTAGGGCATGATCCGGTCCAGCGGTTTGAGCGGCAGGCCTGCCGCCTGGAGCACGGAGATCGGCCACGTCAGCAGGCGGACATCGTCGAAGCCGCGGGTGAGTGCGGCCTCGGCCAAGTTGCGGGCTTCCCCTGAGTGGCCGCAGATGACCGGGTCGGCGCGGACCACGATGACGAGACGGCGGCTTGGCCTGCTCATGTGCGAGCCCTCTTTCCGAGCGGGTCGGACACCGATGGCGGCAGGACTTTGCGTCCCCATTCCGAGGGGTGCGGGCCGAGTTCGAGCAGCAGCCGGCCGCCGGCGTGGACGTCGGAGGCGCGCAGGTGCGCGGCGTCCAGTGGTTTGCCGTCCAGGCGGGCGGACTGCACGTACTGCGGCGGCGGGTTCTCGTCCAGGCCGTCGGAGCTGATGGACGTCTCGCGGTGCCCGCGTGTCTCGATGACGAAGTCGCGGTCGCCGATGTGCAGGGTGGCGTGGCTGAACGCGGGGGCGTTGACGAGGAACAGGTTCTGCCCGGCGACCGGGAACAGGCCCAGCGAGGCCCACACGTACCACGAGCTCAGCCCGCCCGAGTCGTCGTTGCCCGGCAGGCCGCCGGGGCCGGTGCCGAACTGCCACGTCAGTGCCGCGTGCACGATCTCGGCGGTGCGGTCCGGCCGGGCCGCGTAGTGGTAGGACCACGGCGCTTCCATGTCCGGCTCGTTGTTCAGGCCCTCGAACCGGTTGAGCAGGTAGCCGGCCGCCATCTCCGCCGAGCTGGGCCGCTTGCCGGGCTGCGCCACACGGGGGGCGTCGTAGCCGAAGAACGCGTCAAGGGTGCTGACGAACGCTTCGTTCCCGCCGACCATCGCGATCCTCGCGGCCATGTCGTGCAGCAGCCGGAACGAGTAGTTCCACTTGCCGCCCTCGTAGAACGACGAGTCGACGAGCAGGCCGGTGTCCGGGTCGAACGCGTTGGACCACAGGCGGCTGCGCGCGTCGAGGTCGTCGGCGAGCTGGACGTCGTTCAGGCTGCGGGCGACGCCGGCGGTGCAGTGGCAGGCGTAGGCGAGGTCGAGCGTGTGCGAGATCGGGTGCACGACGCCGTGTTCGTAGAAGTCCTCGCCGTACATGCGGCGCAGGTCGTCGTACATGTGCACCAGCGCCCAGGCCCAGTCCAGGTCGCCGAGGCCGAGGGCGTGCGCGTCGGCCAGGGCGGTGTGGACCAGCGCGCTGGCTTGGCGGAAGAACCGGTCCGCGCCGCGTGCCATCCGGTACCCGATCGGGAAGTTGCCCTCCTCCTCGCAGACCCGGATCAGCGACTCCAGGAGGTCGACCGCGCGGTCCGGGCAGATGGCCATGAGCAACGGCAGCTGGGTCTTGTAGATGTCCCACATCGTGCAGATGTCGAACACGAAGGGCCCCGAGGACGGCCAGAACGGGCTTTCGTCGTCGGCGAAGCACGGCTTGATCAGCGAGTGGTACATGGCCGTCGCGAAAACCTGCCGACGGGCGGGTGACCCGCCCTCGACCTCCACCCGGTCCACGTGGTCGCGCCACCGGGCCGTGGTCTGCGCCCGGACGACGTCGAACGCCTGCGGGCCGTCACCGCATTCGCGGTACAGGTTCTCCCTGGCCTGCTCACAACCGCGCAGGGAGAACCCGATCTGGATCTCGACGCTCTGCCCGGCGGTGGTGGGGCCCATGTAGAGCAACCCGAACGGGCGCAGCGTGGTCTGCCTGATGCGGTCGAAGTCGAGCCGCGTGCCGCCCTCGATGAGCCGGCGGTCGTGCCAGAGCATCTGCCGCCAGCCGGGGCTCTCGACCTTGAGGTACACCGACAGCGGCACGCCTTCGACGACCACCGTTCCCTGGGCGCGGCCGTTGCCGAGACTTTCGACGTGCGCCCGCAACGGCACCGTGCGGCCGAGGTCGATGCCCAGGCCGCCGCAGGACAGGTCGACGACGATCCGCGCGCTGCGGTGCTCGGGGAACACGTAGCGGTGCACGGCGACCTTGGCGCCGACCGTGACCTCGCACCGGATGCCGGTGTCGAGGGTGGCCGCGTAGTACCCGGCTTCTGCGGTCTCGTCGTGCAGCGGCCAGGCCTCGCCGAGGACGTCCAGCTGCTGCACCATCGGGGTCACGCGCACGTAGTTGTAGTACTTGCGGATCGCGCCGGTGCCGGACTGCTGGAAGTGGGTGAACCCGGAGGCCTGGAGCCGGTCGAACAGCTCCTCCGGCTGCCCCTCGGTGTTCTTCGCGTAGAGGCCGTACCCGGTCGGGTAGGCACCGGAGTACGCGCAGGCGGACACCATGCCGAGCGGGGACGTCGCGCCGGGGTGGGTGTTGCCGACCTGCGCTTTCGGCCACCACCAGGTGGCCGCCAGCCCCTGCGCCGCGGGCAGTGAGGTGGCAGCCGTTCCGATGAATGGATCAATCTCGTCGAGGATGCGGCGACGCTATGTCAGGGCGGGCACCTCGTTGGTTTCAGCGACATGAACATGTGTGTCGACCTGGCTTCGCGCGCGGTCGCCACGTCGTCGAGGCAGTGCACGGCGAGGGCGGATATCCAAGAAATTCATGTTACAAGAAGAGGAACAGCCATTCACCCAGTGTCGGCGAAGTGCGCAATGGGCACCCTTCGACCGCTGATCAACCGTCTCGCCGGACCACGACGAACCTTGTGGGGCAATGAATGGCAAAACAGTTTCACGTCCACCTCGTCGACGATCTGGATGGCACCGCGGCGGAGGACATCGAGACGGTCCAGTTCGGTCTCGACGGCGTCACGTACCTGATCGACCTCAGTGCGCGGAACGCGGACAACCTGCGCACGAGCCTGCGTGACTTCATCAGCAACGCCCGCCGCACGGGTGGCCGGGTCGAATAGGAGGCCACCTGTGCGACGGGAGAATCGCGCACGAGAGAACGGACGCGCGCTATCCGGCGGTGGGCGCGGGAAAACGGATTCGAGCTGTCGGATCGTGGCCGGATTCCGGACCGGGTCATCGACGAGTTCGAGAAAGCGAATTCTCCCGCGCGAACGCGCTGAAGCTCAGGACGATCCGGTCAGCTCCTCGCTCTGTTCCCGGGAGAACCGGCGCAGGGTCGGGTTCAGGGTGGCGAACACCGTCAGCAACGCCGAGCCGGCCGCGCACGTGAGGATGGCCTGCGTGGGGGTCAGGAAGTCCACCAGCAGGCCGCCGACGGCGGGGCCGGCGATCGCGGCGATGCCCAGCGCCACGCCCATCACGCTGCTGAGCCTGCCGCGCAGCTCGTCGGGGGTGAGCAGGAGCTGGTAGGTGGTGATGGTGGTGTTCGCGGTGGGGGCCAGGAACGCGGCGGCCGCGAACAGCACGCCGGTGGGGATGCCCGCGTCGACGAACAGCGCGATCGGGATCAGGGCGGTGATGGCCCAGAACACGCCGACGATGGCGCGGTGGGGGCGCAGCACGCGGTGCAGGCGCGGGGCCACCAGTGCGCCCAGGATGCCGCCGGCACCGAGCATCGCGCCCATGATGCCGATCTGGCCGGCCGGCACGCCCTCCTGGTGCGCGATGGCGATCATCAGCAGGTAGAACGCCTGGAAGAACAGGTTGAGGCCGACCGCGCAGAAGGCGACCACCCGCACCACCGGCTGGGTCCACACCCAGCGCAGGCCCTCCCCCACCTCGCGGTGGAAACGGCTGAGCGGCGCGGGTTCCCGTTCGCGCGGGGGGACGCGGATGAACAGCAGCGACAGGAACGTCGCCACGTGCGTCACCGCCTCCACGGCGAACGGCAGCCAACGGCCCAGGCCGAACAGCAGGCCGCCCACCGCCGTGCCGGAGAGCTGGCCGAGGTAGCCGCGTGCGGCGTTCATCGCGACCGCGTCGGGGAGCTGGCGTTCGGGCACGATGGCGGGGAGCACGGCGTCTTCCGCCGGTTCCGACAGCGCCCTGCAGACGCCGAGCACGATGACGACCAGCACGACGTGTTCGACGCCGATGGCGTGCCACCACAGGCCGGCCACCAGGAACGCCACGGCGAGCGCCTGCACGGCTTCGCAGACCAGCATCACCGTCCTGCGGTTCCAGCGGTCGACCAGTGCTCCGGCGGGCAGGCCGACGACGAGCTGGGCGGCGGCGGAGGCGCCCAGCACGAAGCCCGAGGTGGCGGCCGAGTCGGTGAGCACGAGCACCAGCAGGGGCAGCGCGATGGTGGACGCGCTGGCCCCCGCCTCGGACAGCGCCTGACCGGCCCACAGCAGGCGGTAGTCGCGGTTGCGCGACAGCGACGTGGTCATCGGTCACCCCGGCAGTCCGCGGCGATCCCGCGCAGCGCGTCGAGGAAGTCCTCCGCCACGCGACGCACCGTGGCCTCCTCGTGGCGGTCCGGCTGGTAGTGCCAGGTGAAGCGGAGCTCACCACCTGCCACGCCGCCGACCACCTCCAGGAGGTGCGGCCCGCGGTCGGTCGGGTCGGTGTCCTGCCCGACGGGGTCGAGGACGGTCCGGTAGAGGCCGCCGTCGGCGTTGTCGGCGGTGCTGCCGGACTGGCCGAGGTAGTTGAACACCACCTGCGGTCCGGGAGCGGCGAGGCGCTCGCGCACCTCCGGGGTGCCCAGCTGCTGCAACGCCCCGAAGCCGAAGCCGTTGCCCGGCACCGTGCGCAGCTGCCTGCGCACGGCCTTGACCAGGTCGCGCCACGACGCCCCGTCGGCGGGCAGCGCCAGCCTGACCGGGTAGAGCGTGGTGAACCAGCCGACCGTGCGGGACAGGTCCGCGCCGAGGACGTCCTCACGGCCGTGGCCCTCCATGTCGAGGGACACCGTCCGTTCGCCGGTGAACCGGGACAGGGCGCAGGCCAGTGCGGCGAGCAGGACGTCGTTGATCCGGGTGCGGTAGGCCGTGGGCGCGTCGTGCAGCAACGCGTCGGTGTCCTCCGCTCCGAGCACGATGTGCACCTCGGCCGCCGGCGTGCCCGGTGCCGGCCGGTCGTGGTCGACGGGCAGCGGGGCCGCGTCGAGTGCGGCGGCCCAGTGGTCCAGCTCGTGGTCCAGCGCTCCCCCGGCGACGTGCCGGGCCAGTCCGTCGGCCCAGTCGCGGAACGACGTCGACTTCGCACCCAGGTCCACCGACTCGCCGCGCACGGCCTGCCGGTAGGCGGTGTCGAGGTCGTCGAGCAGGATCCGCCAGGACACGCCGTCCACGACGAGGTGGTGCACCGTGAGGAACAGCAACGGTGCCGGCATGTCGTCGGCGTGGAACAGCACGACCCGGTACAGCGGGCCCGCGGCGAGGTCGAAGCCCGCGTGGGCCTCGTCGGCGATCTTCTCCAGGTGTGCCTGGCGTTCCGGCTCGCCGATCGAGCTGAGGTCGTGGCGTTCCAGCACACCGCCCGGCTCGACCGGCGCGTTGTGCTGGCGCCACTCGCCGTCGACGTGCTCGAAACGCATGCGCAGCGCGTCGTGGTGTGCCACCACGGCCACCAGACCGCTCTCCAGCGCGGCCTCGTCCACGTCCGGGGTCAGTTCCAGCAGCATGGACTGGGCGAAGTGGTGCGGCGCGACCGTGCGGGTCTCGAAGAACCACCGCTGGATCGGCGTGAGCGTGACGTCACCGACGACCTCGGCGGTGTTCACCGGTTCGGTCTCGATCTCGGTGACGAACGGCGCGAGCGCCTCGATGGTCTGGTTGCGGAACAACGACTTCGTGGTCAGTGCGAGCCCGGCCTTCCTGGCGCGGGACACGACCTGGATCACCAGGATGGAGTCGCCGCCCAGCTCGAAGAAGTTGTCCCGCACGCCGACGCGGTCGGCGCCCAGCACGTCCGCCCAGACCTCGGCGAGCGCGCGTTCCACGGGCGTGCGCGGCGGTACGTGCGCACCGCTGTCGTCGGCGGCCGGTGCCGGAGCGGGCAGTGCCGCCCGGTCGAGCTTGCCGTTGGGCGTCACCGGCAGGACCGGTAGCGCGACGAACGCGGACGGCACCATGTACGCGGGCAGCCGGTCGGCGAGGAACGCGCGCAGCTCGGCGGTTCCCACCTCGGTGTCGGCGACGTGGTAGGCGACCAGGCGGGCGTGGCCCTGGCCGTTGTCCGACGCCACCACGGCCGCCTCGGTCACGTGCGGGTGGTGCAGGAGCGCGGACTCGACCTCGCCCGGTTCGACGCGGTGGCCGCGGATCTTGACCTGGTCGTCGATGCGGCCCAGGTACTCGATCACGCCGTCCGCGCGCCTGCGGACCAGGTCGCCGGAGCGGTACATCCGCTCCCCCGGCGCGCCGAACGGGCACGCCACGAACAGTGCCGCGGTGAGGCCCGGCCGGTTGAGGTAGCCCCGCGCGAGGCCGTCGCCCGCGATGCACAGCTCACCCGGCACGCCGAGCGGCACCGGCCGCAGCTGGTCGTCCACGACGTACAGCCTGGTGTTCCAGGCGGGGTGGCCGATCGGGACCGCTCCGGGGGCCAGCGGCTCGCCGGGTTCGACGCGGTGCTCCATGCAGCCGACGGTGGTCTCGGTCGGGCCGTACTCGTTGATGACGGTCGCCGTCGGGTTCGCCCGCCGCCACTCGTCGACGACCGCGCCCAGCAGCTGCTCGCCGCCGACGACCAGGTCACCGGTCGGCGACAGCTGGGCCGGCACCGCACCCAGCAGGGACAGGTGGCTCGGCGTGGCCTTGAGGAACGCCGTCTGCTCCACCGGGACGGCGTCCTCGTCCAGCTCGCTCACCACGATGCGGCCGCCGGCCAGCAGCGGGCCGAACAGCGTCGTGACGGTGAGGTCGAACGACACCGGCGAGTGCAGCACCGCCGCGCCGCGCAGGCCCTGGTAGACCTCGGTGGCCCAGGCCAGGTAGTTGACCACCGACCGGTGCTCGACCACCACGCCCTTGGGGCGGCCGGTCGACCCGGACGTGTAGATCACGTACGCCGGGTCGCGAGTGGACAGTGGTGCGATCCGGTCGTGGTCGCCGGGGTTGTCGTCCCGGCCGCCGGTGGTGCGCACGAGCTCCGGGTCGTCCAGGACCAGCACCGGCCGGGCGTCGTCCAGCACGAACGCCACCCGGTCGGCGGGCTGGTCCGGTTCGATCGGCACGTACGCGGCACCCGTCTTGAGCACCGCCAGCACCGCGACGAGCAGGTCGGCGGAGCGCGGCAACGAGATCGCGACGTACCGGCCGGGGCCGACGCCCTGAGCGATCAGGTTGTGCGCCAGGCGGTTGGCGCGGACGTTGAGCTCGGCGTACGTCCACGCCGTGCCGCCGTCCACGACCGCCGTGGCGTCCGGCGTCCGTTCCACCTGGAGCTCGACCAGATGTGTGATGGTGGCGTCGGGCACGGCGTGGGCCGTGTCGTTCCACGCGTGCAGGACGTTGCGCTGCTCTTCCTCGTCCATCAGCGGCAGGTCGGCCAGCGACCGGTCGGGGTTCGCGACCACGCCGGTCAGCAGCACGCGCAGGTGCCCGGCCATGCGTTCGACGGTCGCGGCGTCGAACAGGTCGGTGTTGTAGTTGACCGCCGCGTGCAGGGCGTCGTCGTCCTGCTGGAACTCGAAGGTGAGGTCGAAGTTGGCCGCCACCACCGGCAGCGGCAGGTCCTCGACGTGCAGGCCCGGCAGGTCCGGCGCGGCGTCGGGGGTGTTCTGCAGGATCACCATCGCCTGGAACAACGGCGTGCGGCTGGTGTCGCGGTCGGGCCGCAGCTCGTCCACCACGCGCTCGAACGGCACGTCCTGGTGGGCGAACGCGTCCAGCACGGTGCCCCGCACCTCGCCGAGGAGGTCGCGGAACGAGGCACTGCCGTCCACAGTGGACCGCAGCACGAGGGTGTTGACGAAGAACCCGACCAGGTTCTCCAGTTCCGCGCGCTCCCGGCCGGAGGCCACCGTGCCCACGGCGATGTCGTCCTGCCGCGACCAGCGGGCGAACAGCACCTGGCACGCGGCGACCAGCGCCATGAACAGGGTGCCGTCCTGGCCGCGTGCCAGCGACGTGAGCCCGTCGGCGACCTCCACCGGCAGGGTGAACAGGTGCACCGCGCCGTGGTTGGTGCGGACCGCGGGCCGTGGCCGGTCGGTCGGCAGCTCCAGCGGGGTGACGCCGGCCAGCCGGTCACGCCAGAACGCCAGCTGCTCGTCGGCGAGCGACCCGGTGAGCCGTTCCCGTTGCCACGCCGCGTAGTCCGCGTACTGGATCGGCAGGTCGGGCAGCGTGCCGCCGCGGTAGAGCAGGTTGAGCTCACCGGTGAGCACGCCGTTGGACCAGCCGTCGGTCACGATGTGGTGCGCCAGCAACAGCAGCACGTGGTCGTCCTCGGCGACGCGCAGCAGCACCGGACGCAGCAGCGGGCCGCGGGCGAGGTCGAACGGCCGGGTGCTCTCCCGCACCAGCACCTCGTGGAGGCCGTCCTCACCGCCGGGGACGTCGAGCACCGGCACCTCGACGCGGTGCGGCGGGTGCACGACCTGCACACCGTGACCGTCCGCGCTGTCGAAGGTGGTGCGCAACGACTCGTGCCGTGCGATCAGGGCGGTCAGCGCCGTGTTCAGGGCGCCGACGTCCAGGTGACCGCGCAGCCGCAGGAGCGACGGCGACAGGTAGTCGGTGCTCTCCGGCTCGAACTGGTCGAGGAACCACAGCCGCTGCTGCGCGAACGACAACGGCAACGCGCCGTCGCGCGGCACCCGCGGGATGACGTCGCCGGCCGCGCCCGTCCCGGTCCCGATCTCCTCGACCAGCCGGGCGACCGTGGGTGAGCTGAACAGCACCCGCGGCGACACCGGCGCGTCCAGCTCGGTGCGCAGCCGGGACACGACCCGGATGCTCAGGATCGAGTCGCCGCCGAGCTCGAAGAAGTTGTCGTCGAGCCCGACCCGGGGCACGCCCAGCACGTCGGCCCAGATGCGGCAGACCCGCTCCTCGAGCGGGGTGCGCGGGGCGCGGTAGGCCGAGGCGTCAGCGCGCAGGTCCGGTGCCGGCAGCGCGCGGCGGTCGACCTTTCCGTTGGCGTTCAGCGGAATCGCGTCGAGTGCGACGAATGCCGACGGCACGAGGTAGTCGGGCAGCCGTGCGGCCAGCCACGTCCGCAGGTCGGCTGTTCCGGTGCCGGTGACGTAGGCGACGAGCCTTTGGTGGCCGTCGTCGCGGCGTGCGATGACCACGGCCTCACGCACGTCGGGGTGCTGGGCCAGCACCGCTTCGACCTCGCCGGGTTCGATGCGGTAGCCGCGGATCTTGACCTGGTCGTCGGTGCGGCCCAGGTAGTCGACGGTGCCGTCGGCCAGCCAGCGTGCGCGGTCGCCGGTGCGGTACATGCGCTCGCCGGGTCCGCCGAACGGGTCGGCGAGGAACCGGTCGGCGGTCAGGCCGGGACGGTTGAGGTAGCCGCGGGCCAGCTGGGCGCCCGCCAGGTACAACTCGCCGGGCACACCGACGGGTACCGGCCGCAGGTCGTCGTCCAGGACGTAGGCCCGCACGTTGAGCAGCGGGCGTCCCACCGTGACCGGGGAATCGGGCGTGACGCGGCACGAGAGCGCGTCCACAGTGGACTCGGTCGGGCCGTAGAAGTTGTAGCTGTCGGTGCCGGGCACGTCGGCCAAACGCTGCCACAACGACCGGCTGAGCGCTTCTCCGCCCAGCATCAGCACCCTGGGCCGGTGCTCGCCGGCCAGCAGACCGGCCTCCAGCAGCTGGCTCAGGTAGGACGGGGTGAGGTCGAGGAAGTCGATCCGCCGGCCGATCACGTACCGGACGAGTGCCGGCGGGTCGAGGCGCACGTCGTCGTCCAGCAGGTGCAGCTCGTGGCCATCGGCCATCAGCACAATGCCTTCCAGCGACGTGTCGAACGAGAACACCGCCGAACGAGAACACCGCCGACAACGCCACCCGCAACCGCTCACCCGCAGCGAAACCCTGCCGGTGGTTCACCAGCAAATTCACCAGGCTTCGGTGCTCGACCACCACACCCTTGGGCCGCCCGGTCGAACCGGACGTGTAGATCACGTACGCCGCCTGGTCCGAGCCCACCGGTTCGAGGTCGGCCGGGTCGTGACCGTCGGCCTCGGGCAGCGTTCCGCGCACCACGAGCACCGGGTTCGCGTCCGCCAGCAGGAACTCCACGCGGTCCGCGGGCAGCGCGGGATCGACCGGCAGATAGACACCACCGGCCTTCCAGATCGCCAGCAACGCCACCACGAACTCGACCGAGCGCGGCAACGACAACGCCACCAGCCGCTCCGGTCCCACGCCTGACGCGACGAAGGACCGTGCCACGCGGTTCGCCCACGCGTTCAGCTCCGCGAACGACAACGACCGTTCCCCCACCACCAGCGCCACGGCGTCGGGCGTGGTCCGCGCCTGGCGTTCGAACACCTCAAGAACCGACGCCTCCGGCACCTCACCGGCCGTCGCGTTCCACTCCACGAGCACCTGGTGACGTTCGCCGGACGACATCAGCGGCAGCTCGGCGAGCGTGCGGTCCGGGTCGGTCGCCAACTCCTCCAGCAACGCCACGAGGTGCGCGGCGAGGCGCTCGACGGTGCCGGCGTCGAACAGGCGCGGGTCGTAGTCCAGTTCGAGCCGCAGGCGGTCGCCGAGGTTGGCGCTGAGGGCGAGCGGGAAGTTGGTGGTGTCGGCGCCCGCGACGTCGAGGACCCGCACGCCCTGCTCGTCGTCGAGCAGCTCGTCCACCGGGTAGTTCTCGAACACCACAGCGCTGTCGAACAACGACGACCCCGCGGGCACATCGCTCCACGACCGCAGCTCCGCCAGCGACACGAAGTCGAACCGCCGTGACTCGGTCTGCGCCGCCTGCACCTCGCGCAGCCACGGCAACAGCGACGCGTTCGGGTCGACGTGCACGCGGGCGGGAACGGTGTTGATGAACATGCCGACCATCGACCCGATTCCCGGCAGTTCCGCCGGGCGGCCGGACACGGTCGTGCCGAACACGACGTCGGACTCACCGCTGTAACGCGCCAGCAGCAACGCCCACGCGCCCTGCACCACCGTGTTGGCCGTGAGCCCGGCGGAGCGGGCGACCCGGTTCAGGCCGGCCGACCGGTCGGCGTCCAGTGCCAGGTGGACGGACGCGCTGGACTCGGCGCGGTGCGCCTGCACGGGAGAGCGGTCCCACGGCAGCGGGGTCGGCGCCTCGACGCCGGCGAGCACCTGGCGCCAGTGCTGTTCGGCGGCCGCGCTGTCCTGCTCGGCGAGCCACCGCAGGTAGTCGCGGAACGGCCGCCGCGGCGCGAGTTCCGGCTCCTGGCCGCGGACGAGGGCGGTGTACTGCTCGCAGATCTCGACCAGTACCTGCGCGAAGCTCCACCCGTCCAGCAGGATGTGGTGGGCGGTCCAGAAGAGCGTGACCTCGTCGTCGGTGAGCCGGGCGACGGCCAGGCGCAGCAGCGGCGGCGTGGTGAGGTCGAGCTCCTCGGTGCCGACCGTGCCGTGCGCGGCCTCCTGGTCCTCGGCGGACAGGTGCCGCCAGTCGTGCTGGGTGATCGGCACGTCCACGTGCTGGCGCACGACCTGCACCGGCGCCTCGACGCCTTCCCAGACCACGCCACCGCGCAGCACCGGTGTGCGCGCCACCACCCGGCGGCACGCCTCGGCCAGCGCGTCCGGGTCGGACACGCCGGACAGCCGCAGCCGGAAGCGGTTCGAGTACGCCGTCGAGGTGTCGTCCACCAGGGTGTGGAACAGCATGCCGGTCTGCAGCGGGGTCAGCGGGTAGACGTCCTCGACCTCGTCGCCGGTCCCGACCAGCCGGTCCACGGCCGCCTGGTCCAGTCGTGCCAACGGGAAGTCCGACGGCGTGCGACCACCGGCACCTGGTTCCGCGCAGTGCGCCACGATCTCCGTCAGCCCGCGCACCACCGCGTCGGCGACGGTGCGCACGGTCGACTCGTCGTGCAGCTGCTCGGAGTAGAACCAGGACAGCACCAGTTCGCCGTCCTCCACGCCGCCGACGACGTCGAGCTGGAACGGGCGCGTGCTGCCGGCGGCCGCGTCGGCTCCCGGCGTGTCCAGGCGGGCCCGGACCAGGCCCTCCTGCGCAGCGGCCACGTCGAACCGGCCGTGGTAGTTGAAGCTGACCGGCGGCAGCGCGGTCCCGGCGAGGCCGTCGGCCGTGCTGAGCTGGCGCAGCGCCTCGAACCCGAACCCGCGGCCGGGCACGGCGCGCAGCTGTTCCTTCACCGACTTCAGCACCGCGCCCCAGTCGCCGGCGGGCACGGTCAGCGCGACCGGGTACTGCGTGGTGAACCAGCCGACCGTGCGCGAGGTGTCGACGCCGTCGAGCACGTCCTCCCGGCCGTGGCCCTCCATCGTGACCGCGACGCGGTCGCGCCCGGTCCACTGCGACAGGGCCCGGCCCAGCGCGCTGAGCAGCACGTCGTTGACCTGCGTGCGGTAGGTGTCGGGCACGGTGTGCAGCAGGGCGTCGGTGTGTTCGCGGTCGAGCCGCACCGACACCACGCGCGTCGAACCGGCGGTGTTGGGCCCGTCGCGGTCCACCGGCACCTCGCCCGCCCCGTCGAGCGCGGCGGTCCAGTGCGGCAGCTGGTCTTCGAACGCGCCCGACCGCACGTGCCCGGCCAGGCGGTGGGCCCACTGGGTGAACCGGGTGCCGACCGGCGCCAGGTCGATCCGTTCGCCCGCCACGGCCTGGCGGTAGGCGGTCTCCAGGTCGCCGAGCAGGATGCGCCAGGACACCCCGTCCATGACCAGGTGGTGGACCACAAGGAACAGCCGCCTGCCGGAGAACAGCAACGCGCGCATCACCGGGCCGCGCGTGATGTCCAATCCCGCCTGTGCGGCCGCGATGACCGCCTCTTCGTCCTCAGTGGACAGGTCGTGGTGTTCGAGCTCGACCTCGGCCTCGGTGACGTCCTGCACCCAGTCGCCGTCCACGCGGGTGAAGCGCGTGCGCAGCGCCTCGTGGTGGGCCACGACCGCGTCCAGGGCACGTCCCAGCGCCACCGGGTCGGTGTCCTCCGCCAGTTCCAGGTGCAACGACATGGTGAAGTGGTGCGGGTCGTCGTGGTGGGAGTCGAGGTACCAGCGCTGGATCGGCGTGAGCGGTGCCGGGCCGGCGATCTGCGGCAGCTCGGCGGTCTCCGGCACGCGGGTGCGCACGACGGTGGCCAGCTCGGCGATGGTCTGGTGGGTGAACACGTCCTTGGTGACCAGTTCCAGGCCCGCCTGGCGGGCCCGGGACACGATCTGGATGCTCAGGATCGAGTCGCCGCCCAGGCCGAAGAAGTTGTCGTGCACGCCGACGCGGTCCACGCGCAGCGCCTCGGCCCAGATCCGGGCCAGCTCCCGTTCCACGGCGGTGCGCGGCGGCACGTGGTCACGCGTGCTCCCGGCGCTCGCGTCGGGCACGGGCAGGGCGCGGCGGTTCACCTTGCCGCTGTCGGTCGTGGGCAGCTCGTCGAGCGGCACGAACAGCGACGGCACCAGGTAGTCCGGCAGCTGCCGCTTCAGGCGCGTGCGCAGGTCGTCCACGTCGACCGCGCCCACGACGTACCCGACGAGGCGGTGCAGACCGGGCGCGACCTCCTGCGCCACGACCACGGCCTCCGTCACCTCGGGCACGTCGAGCAGGGCGGCCTCGACCTCTCCGGGTTCGACCCGGTAGCCGCGGATCTTGACCTGGTCGTCGGCCCTGCCCCGGTACTCCAGCACGCCGTCGGCGGTCCACCTGGCCAGGTCGCCGGTGCGGTACATCCGGCTGCCGGACGGCCCGAACGGGTCGGCGGTGAACCGGTCCGCGGTCAGGCCCGGCCGGTGCAGGTAGCCGCGGGCCACCTGGTCACCGGCCAGGTGCAGCTCGCCGGGCACACCGATCGGCTGCGGCCGCAGATCGGCGTCGAGCACGTAGGCCCGGAGGCCCCGGCCCGGCGTGCCGATCACCGGCCGGTCCTGGTCGGTGATCGTCGTCCACACGGAGTCCACGGTGCACTCGGTGGGGCCGTAGAGGTTGATCCCGGTGACGCCGTCGGTGTCGGCCAGCGCGCGCCACAGCGGTTCGGCGATGGCCTCGCCGCCCAGCGCGACCAGTCGCGGCCGGTGCCGGTCCTGGGCCAGCAGCCCCTCGGGCAGGAGCTGCTGGAAGTAGGACGGCGTGCAGCTGAGGAAGTCGATGCGGTGCCGCACGATGTGCTCCACCACGGCCCGCGGGTCGAGCCGGACGGAGTCGTCGAGCAGGTGCAGCTCGTGGCCCGCGGCCAGCAGCAGCAGGCCCTCCCAGGAGGCGTCGAAGGTGTAGGCGGCGGTGGCGATGCCGCGCAGGCGCGTTCCGTCGCCGGGCAGCAGGCGGGCGTGGTGGTCGGCGACGAGCGCGGAGAGGTTGCGGTGCTCGACCACGACACCCTTGGGGCGGCCGGTGGAGCCGGACGTGTAGATCACGTACGCGGCGTGCTCCGGACGCAACGGTGCCGTGCGGTCGGCGTCGGTCGGGTCGGTGACCGGGCGGGTGGCCACGGCGGGGTCGTCCAGTCGCACCAGCGGCACCCCGCCGGCGACGCTGTCGTCCGCGGCCACGACGAGCACCGGGCGGGCGTCGTCCAGCACCACCGCGATCCGCTCGGCCGGGTGCTCGGGGTCAACGGGCAGGTACGCGCCGCCCGCCTTGAGCACGGCCAGCACGGCGAACACCAGCTCGGCCGACCGGGGCAGCGCGAGCGCCACGAGCGACTCGGGGCCGACGCCCGCGGCGATCAGGTGGTGGGCGATCCGGTTGGCGTGGGCGTTGACCTCGGCGAAGGTCCACGACCGGTCGCCCTCGACCAGGGCCGTCGCGTCCGGCGTGCGAGCGGCACAGCTCTGGAAGACCTCGTGGTAGGCCGGTGCCGGGCCGCCGGTGCCGGTGTCGTTCCACTCGTGCAGCACGTGCCGCAGCTCGTCGTCGGTGAGCAGCGGCAGGTCGGCCACGGCGCGGGCGGGGTCGGCGGTCGCGCCGTCGAGCAGGACGCCGACGTGGGCGACCATCCGCTCGGCGGTGGCGGCGTCGAACAGCGCGGTGTCGTAGGTCAGCACCGCTTCGAGGCGGCCGTCGACCTCCTGGAACTGGAACGACACGTCGAAGCCCGCCGCGACCGACGGCGGCGGCAGCTCCTCGACGCGCAGACCGGGCAGCCGCGGTTCGTCGTCGGTGGTGTTCTGCAGCACGACCATCGCCTGGAACAGCGGGGTGCGGCTGGGGTCGCGCACGGGGTGCACCTCGTCCACGACCCGCTCGAACGGCACGTCCTGGTGGGCGAAGGCGTCCAGGACGGTCTCGCGGACCTGGTCCAGCAGCTGCGCGAAGCCCTGGTGCGGGTCGACGTCGGACCGCAGCACCAGCGTGTTGACGAAGAAGCCGACCAGGCCCTCCAGCTCGGTGCGGTCACGGCCGGAGACGACCGTGCCGACGGCGACGTCCCGCTGGCCGGACCAGCGGGCGAACAGCACCTGGCAGGCGGCGAGCAGCGCCATGAACAGCGTGCCGTCGTGGTCGCGGGCCAGCGCCTTGAGCCGGTCGGTGACCTCGGCGGGCACCTGGAAGTGCACCAGCGCGCCCTGCTTGCCGCGGGTGGCCGGCCGTGGCCGGTCGGTGGGCAGCTCCAGCGGCCGCACGCCGTCGAGCGCACGGCGCCAGTGCGCCAAGTGCTCCTCCAGCGCCTCCTCCGTGGACGTGGTCCGCTGCCACACCGCGTAGTCGGCGTACTGCACGGGCAGCTCCGGCAGCTTCGCCTCCGTGCCGCACGTCGCGGCCTCGTAGCAGGCGCCCAGCTCACCGAGCAGCACGCCGTTGGACCAGCCGTCGGTGACGATGTGGTGCAGCACCAGGGAGAGCACGTGGTCATCCGCGCCCAGCCGCGCCAGCAGCACCCGCACCAGCGGACCGTGCCGCAGGTCGAACGGCGTGGTCGTCTCGCGGGTCAGGACCTGCGCCAGCCCGTCCTCGGTCACGTCGACCACCGGCACCTCGATCGGCCGGGGCGGGTGCACGACCTGCACACCGCGCCCGTCGACGGTCTCGAACGTGGTGCGCAGCGACTCGTGCCGTGCGACCAGCGCGGTCAGTGCCGCGTTCAGCGCGTCCACGTCCAGGGGTCCGCGCAGCCGCAGGATCGACGGCGTCAGGTACTCCACGCCACCGGGTTCGAACTCGTCCAGGAACCACAGCCGTTGCTGCGCGAAGGACAGCGGCAGGCCACCGTCGCGCGGCACCACGGGGATCGCGTCCAGGTGGGCCTTCGCCGAGTCCGCGACCAGCGCGGCGATCCCGGCGACGGTCGGGTGGGTGAACAGCGCGCGCGGTGACATCTCGACGTCGAACGCGGCCCGCAGCCGGGAGATCACCCGGATGCTGAGGATCGAGTCGCCGCCGAGCTCGAAGAAGTTGTCCCGCACGCCGATGCCCGGCACGCCGAGCACCTCGGACCAGATGTCGGCCACGTCGCGTTCCACGTCCGTGCGCGGTGCCACGTGGTCGGTGCGCGCCGCGGCGAAGTCGGGCGCGGGCAGGGCGCGGCGGTCGACCTTTCCGTTGGCGTTCAGCGGGATCGCGTCCAGCTCGACGAACGCCGAGGGCACCAGGTAGTCGGGCAGCCGTTCGCCCAGCCACGCCCGCAGGTCCGCTGTTCCGGCGCCGGTGACGTAGGCGACGAGCCGCTGGTGGCCGTCGTCGCGGCGTGCGATGACCACGGCCTCGCGGACGTCGGGGTGCTGGGTCAGCACGACCTCGACCTCGCCGGGCTCGATGCGGTAGCCGCGGATCTTGACCTGGTCGTCGGTGCGGCCCAGGTAGTCCAGCCTGCCGTCGGCCAGCCACCGGGCCCGGTCGCCGGTGCGGTACATGCGCTCGCCCGGCCCGCCGAACGGGTCGGCGAGGAACCGGTCGGCGGTCAGGCCCGCTCGACCGAGGTAGCCGCGAGCGAGCTGCGCGCCCGCCAGGTACAACTCTCCAGGCACACCGACGGGAACCGGCCGCAGGTCGTCGTCCAGGACGTAGGCCCGCACGTTGAGCAGCGGACGTCCCACCGTGACCGGGGAATCGGGCGTGACACGGCACGAGAGCGCGTCCACTGTGGACTCGGTCGGGCCGTAGAAGTTGTAGCTCGCCGTGCCGGGCACGTCGGCCAGCCGCCGCCACAGGTCCTCACCGATCGCCTCTCCGCCCAGCATCAGCACCCTGGGCCGGTGCTCGCCGGCCAGCAGACCGGCCTCCACGAGCTGCCGCGCGTACGACGGCGTCAGGTCGAGGAAGTCGATCCGCCGGTCCGAGACGTAGGCCACCAGGGCGGACGGGTCGAGGCGCACGTCGTCGTCCAGCAGGTGCAGCTCGTGGCCATCGGCCATCAGCACAATGCCTTCCAGCGACGTGTCGAACGAGAACACCGCCGACCGACAACGCCACCCGCAACCGCTCACCCGCGGCGAAACCCTGCCGGTGGTTCACCAGCAGGTTCACCAGACTGCGGTGCTCGACCACCACACCCTTGGGGCGTCCGGTCGAACCGGACGTGTAGATCACATAGGCCGCCTGGTCCGGACCCACCGGCCGCAGGTCGTCCGAGCCGTAGTCGCCGGCGTCCGGAAGCGCGTCACGCACGACCAGCACCGGGTTCGCGTCCGCCAGCAGGAACTCCACGCGGTCCGCGGGCAGCGCGGGATCGACCGGCAGGTACACGCCACCGGCCTTCCAGATCGCCAGCAACGCCACCACGAACTCCACCGAACGCGGCAACGACAACGCCACCAGCCGCTCCGGCCCCACACCCGCGACCACGAAAACCCGCGCGACCCGGTTCGCCCACGCGTTCAGCTCCGCGAACGACAACGACCGGTCCCCCACCACCAACGCGACAGCGTCCGGCGTGGTCCGCGCCTGGCGTTCGAACACCTCCAGAACCGACGCCTCCGACACCTCACCGGCCGTCGCGTTCCACTCCACGAGCACCTGGCGGCGTTCGTCGGACGTCATCAGCGGCAGCTCCGAGACCGGTCGCCCGGAGTCGGCGGCGATGGCGTCGACCAGCAGCAGCAGGCGGTCGGCGAGCCGGTGGGCCGTGTCGGCGTCGAACAGGTGCGGGTCGTAGGCGAGGTCGAGGTGCAGCCGGTCGTCGAGGACGGCGCTGAGGGTGAGCGCGAAGTTGGTCGTGTCCCTGGCCCGCACGTCGGTGGCCTGGATGCCGCCGACCTCGGTGACGTCGTTGAGCGGGTAGTTCTCGAACACCACGGCGCTGTCGAACAACGACGACCCCGCGGGCACGTCACTCCACGACCGCAGCTCCGCCAGCGACACGAAGTCGAACCGGCGTGACTCGGTCTGCGCCGCCTGCAGCTCGCGCAGCCAGGTCGCGGTGTCGGCGTCGGCGCGCACGGCGACCCTGGCCGGCACGGTGTTGATGAACAGGCCGACCATCTGCTCCACGCCCGGCAGCTCGCCGGGGCGGCCGGAGACGGTCGTGCCGAACACGACGTCGGACTCACCGCTGTAGCGGGCCAGCAGCAACGCCCACGCACCCTGCACCACGGTGTTGACCGTGAGGCCGTGGCTGCGGGCCGTGTGGCGCAGGCGGTCGGTCTGCTCGGCGGTGAGCGCCACGGGCACCGCCGTGGACGACTCGGTGGCGTGGTTGCGCGCGGGTGAGCGGTCGCAGGGCAGCGCGGTGGGCGCGGAGAAGCCCGCCAGCACCTCGCGCCAGTGCCGTTCGGCGTCGGACCGGTCCTGCGCGTCCAGCCAGCGCAGGTAGTCGCGGAACGGCCGCCGCGTCACGACCTCCGGCGCACGGCCCTCGGTGATCGCCCGGTACTGCTCGCACACCTCGGCGAACACCTGCGCGAGGCTCCAGCCGTCCAGCAGCACGTGGTGGAACGTCCAGACGAGCAGCACCTCGTCGTCGGAGAGCCGGGCCAGGTCGATCCGCATCAACGGCGCACGGCGCAGGTCGAGGTCCTGTGCCGCCAGGACTTCGAGCCTACTTTCACGGTCCTCTTCGGATAGTCCCCGCCAGTCGTGGTGCGAGCACGGCAGCTCCACGCGGGAGCGGACGACCTGCACCGGCCGTTCGACGCCGTCCCAGACCAGCGCGCCGCGCAGCACCGGCGTGCGGTCCACGACGCGTTGCCACGCGGTGGCGAGGGCGTGCTGGTCGGCGACGCCGGTCAGCCGCAGGCGCACCTGGTCGAAGTAGGCCGTGGACGACGGGTCCGCCAGGCCGTGGAACAGCATCCCCTCCTGCAACGGGGTCAGCGGGTAGACGTCCTCGACCTCGTCGCCTGTCCCGACAAGACGGTCCACCGCTGCCTGGTCCAGTCGTGCCAACGGGAAGTCCGACGGCGTGCGACCACCGGCACCCGGCTCCGCGCAATGCGCCACGATCTCCGCCAACCCGCGCACCACGGCCTCGGCGACGGATCGCACGGTCGACTCGTCGTGCACGCGCCCGGAGTAGAGCCAGGTGAGCTCGAGCTCGCCGTTCTCCACCAGGCCGACGACGTCGACCAGGTACGCGCGGGCGTTGCCGGACGCGGTGTCCCGGCCGAGCGGGGCGCGGCGGGCCCGGTAGAGCCCGTCGGCGTCGGCCGCGACGTCCCACTGCCCGTGGTAGTTGAAGCTGATCAACGGGTGCGGGTCGTCCCGCAGCACGGCCGCCGGGGAGCCGGGAGCGGCCAGGTAGCGCAGCGCCGCGTAGCTCTGACCACGGCGCGGCAACGCGCGCACCTGCTCTTTGACCGACTTCAGCACACCACCCCACTCCCCCGCAGGCACGTGCAGTGCGAGGGGGAACTGGCTGGTGAACCAGCCGACGGTGCGGGAGATGTCGAGGTCGTCGGGCACGTCCTCACGCCCGTGGCCCTCCAGGCCGACGAGCACGCGGTCGTGGCCGGTCCACTCGGCCAGCGCCCGGCCGAGCGCGCTGAGCAGCACGTCGTTGACCTGCGTGCGGTAGACGCCCGGCACCTGGTGCAGCAACGCGTCGGTGTCGGCACGGCCGAGCCGCACGGTGACCGCGCGGACGTCCTGCGCCGGGTCGCCGTCCTCGTGGTCCACGGGCAGCTCGGCGGGGGCGGACGCGGCGAAGCCGGCCCAGTGGTCGAGGTCGGCGTCCAGCTCGCCCGCGTTCACGCGGTCGGCGAGGCGGCGGGCCCACGTGGCGAACGCGGTGGCCACGGGTTCGAGCACGACCGGTTCGCCGCGCACCACCTGGTCGTAGGCCGTCTCCAGGTCGCCGAGCAGCACCCGCCAGGACACGCCGTCCACGACGAGGTGGTGCACGGTCAGGAACAGCCGTGAGCGGCCGTCGCCGAGGCGGAACAGCAGGGCGCGCACGAGCGGGCCGGCTTCGAGGTCGAGGCTCGACTGGGCGGCCAGTGCTTCGGCCTGCGCGGTCTCCTCCTGGGCGGCCTCGTCCAGCCCGGAGAGGTCGCGCACCCGCATGACGCCGGTCGGCGCGGTGGGCGCGAGGTCCTGGACCCACCGGTCGCCATCGCGGGTGAAGCGGGCGCGCAGTGCGTCGTGGTGCGCCACAACGGCGTCCACGGCGGTGGCCAGCGCCCGCTCGTCCACGCCAGGCGCCAGTTCCACGTGCGTGGACATGGTGAAGTGGTGCGGGCTCGCGGGCGTGGTGTCGAAGAACCACTCCTGGATCGGCGTCAGCGGCGCGGGACCCGCCGCCGGTGCGTCCGGTACCTGGTCGGCCACGGCGGTCACCGTCGCGGCCAGCTCGGCGACGGTCGGGTGCAGGAAGACGTCCCTGGACGACAACCGCAGACCCGCCTTGCGGGCGCGCGCGACGAGCTGGATGCTGAGGATGGAGTCGCCGCCGAGCTCGAAGAAGTTGTCCTCGATCCCGACGCGGTCGATGCGCAGCACCTCGGCCCAGACGCGGGCCAGCTCCCGTTCGACGGGCGTGGTGGGCTCGACGTGGCGGTCCGCGCCGTCCTGGCGGGCCTCGGGTGCGGGCAGCGCGCGGCGGTCGACCTTCCCGTTGGCGCTCAGCGGAAGCGCGTCCAGCGCGACGAACGCCGACGGCACCATGTAGTCGGGCAGCTCGCGGGTGAGCCACGTGCGCAGCTCGGCGTGCGCCGGGACCGTGCCCGCCGCGGGCACGAGGTAGGTGACCAGCTGCTTGCGGCCGTCGTCGGTGCGGGCCACGGTGATCGACTGGGCGATGGCGGGGTGGCGCACGAGCAGGGCGTCGATCTCACCGGTCTCGACCCGGAAACCGCGGATCTTCACCTGGTCGTCGGTGCGGCCGACGAACTCCACCACGCCGTTCGCGCGCCACCGGGCGACGTCACCGGTGCGGTACATGCGGGTGCCGGGCGGGCCGAACGGGTCGGGCAGGAAGCGCTCGGCGGTCAGACCGGGCTGGCCGAGGTAGCCGCGGGCCACGCCGGCGCCCGCGAGGAACAGCTCGCCGGGCACGCCCACGGGCACCGGCCGCAACCCCTCGTCCAGCACGTAGGCGGCCATGCCGTCCAGCGGGCGGCCGATGGGGATCACGTCCGGGACGGTGGCGGTCATCGGGAACGACGTGGCGAACGTCGTGGTCTCGGTCGGGCCGTAGCCGTCGATCACGGTCAGGCCGGGGCACGCTCCGAGCACGCCACGGACGGCGGCGGCGGGGACGACGTCACCGCCGGTCCACACCTCACGCAGCCCGGCGAACGCGTCGGGCGCCTCCTGGGCGACGAGCCGGAACAGGCCCGCGGTCAGCCAGATCGCGGACACGCCGTGCGTGGTGACGGCGTGCCGGATCACGTCGGCGTCCACGTCGCCCGGCCGTGCGACGACGACCTGGCCGCCGCGCAGCAAAGGCACCCACAGCTCGTAGGTGGAGGCGTCGAACGCCGACGGCGAGTGCAGCAGCACGCGGTCGTGCGCGCCGCCGTCGAAGCGGGAGTCCAGCGCCAGCGCCACCACGTCGCGGTGCCGCACGGCCACACCCTTGGGCGTGCCGGTGGACCCGGAGGTGTGCATGACATAGGCGAGCTGGTCGGGGTGCACGACGACCGCGGGGTCGGCCGCGCCGGACCGGTCGCCGTCGAGCAGCACGACCTGTCCGGTGTGGACGGACGTGGCGACGTTCTCACCGGCGGGATCGGTGATGAGGAAGGTGATCGCGGAGTCGGTGAGCACGCGTCTCATCCGCTCGGCGGGTGCGCGGCCGTCGAGGGGCACGTACGCCGCGCCGGCCTTGACCACGGCCAGCTCGGCGACGACCAGGTCGGCGGAGCGCTCCACGAGCAGCCCCACCGGGTCCTCCGGCCGCACGCCGAGGCCGATGAGCCGGCGGGCGAGGTGGTTGGCCTGGGCGTCCAGCTCGGCGTAGGTCAGGACCACGTCGTCGGACACGACCGCGGGCGCGTCCGGCGTCCGGCGCACCTGCTCGGCGAACAGGCCGGCGATCGTGCCCTCGACCGGTGCGCGGTGAGCGTCGTTCCACCCGGTCAGGACCTGGTCGCGCTCGTCGTCCGACAGCCACGGCAGCTCGCCCAGCGGCCGGTGCGGATCGGCCGCCACGCTGCCCAGCAGCAGCACGAGGTGGTCGGCGAAGCGGGCGACCGTGGCGGCGTCGAACAGGTCGGTGTTGAACTCCAGCAGGCCTTCCAGCAGGCCGTCGCGCTCCTGGAACTCGATGGTCAGGTCGAAGATGGCGTCACGGCGGGACAGCCCGACCCGTTCGACGTCCAAACCGGGCAGCCGCGGCGGGGTGCGCTCGGCGTTCTGCAGCAGCACCATCACGTCGAACAGCGGGTTGCGGCTGACGTCGCGGTCCGTGCGCAGGGCGTCGACCAGGTGCTCCAGCGGGACCTCGTCGTGGGCGAACGCCTCCTTGACGTTCTCCTTGACCTGGTCGAGGAACTCGGTGAAGGCGGCGCTGTTGTCCACTGTGGACCGGAGTACGACGGTGTTGACGAAGAACCCGACCAGCCGCTCCAGGCCGGGGCGGCCGCGGCCGGTGGTGACGGTGCCCACGGCCACGTCGTCCTGCCCGGCGTAGCGGGCCAGCAACGCCTGGCAGCCGGCCAGCAGCACGGAGAACAGGATCGTGCCGCGCTCGTGGGCCAGCTCGCGCAACGCCGCGGTGGTCGAGGCGGGAACGGTGAACGCGTGCGCCGCGCCGTTGCTGGTGCGCACCGGCGGCCGGGGCCGGTCGGTGGGCAGCTCCAGCGGGGTGGTGCCGCTCAGCCGCCGCGTCCAGTGGTCGAGTTGACCGCGCAACGCGTCACCGGACAGCCGTTCCCTTTGCCACGCGGCGAAGTCGGCGTACTGGATCGGCAGAGCGGGCAGCGCGGCCTCGCGTCCGTCGACAGCCGCGCCGTACAGCTCGCCCAGCTCCTCGGTCAGCACGCCCATCGACCAGCCGTCGGTGACGACGTGGTGGGCGGTGACCAGCAGCACGTGCTCGTCCTGTGCGAGCCGCACCAGCAACGCCCGCACCAGCGGGCCGCGCCGCAGGTCGAACGGGCGGGAGTACTCCTCGGTCAGCAGCTCGTCCAGCGCGCCGGGGTCGTGCGGCTCGGTGACGGGCAGGGCGAGCTCGTACGGCGGGTGCACGACCTGCACGCCCACGCCGTCGGCCTCGTCGAGCGTGGTGCGCAGCGACTCGTGCCGGGCCACCAGGGCGTTCAGCGCCGTGGTCAGCGCGGGCACGTCCAGCCGCCCGGTCAGGCGCAGCGCCAGCGCGCTGTTGTAGCCGGAGCCGCCGGGCTGGAAGCGGTCGAGGAACCACAGGCGCTGCTGCGGGAACGACAGCGGCAACGGCCGGGACCGGTCAGCCGGCCGGATTGCGGCGGTCTGCTCGGAACGGCCGGACAGGCGGCGGCGCATCTGCTCCCGCAGGTGCGGGGGCAGTGCGGCGATGCGGTCCTCAATCGACGACGACATGGTGTGGTGTCTCCTCACAGGTCCGGGGTGGCGCCGTCATCGAAGGCGACTCGTTCGAGCTCGATCAGGATCTTCTCCTCGACCAGCCGCGACAGTTCGGTGACCGTGCGGGCGGTGAGGACGTCGTGCGGTGTCAGGGGAACGTCGAACGCGGCGCGGCAGCGTGAGGTGACGAGCAGGCTGCGCATGGAGTCGCCGCCGAGTGCGATGAAGTCGTCCTCGGCGCCGACGCGGTCCACGCCCAGTGCCTCCGCCCAGATCCCGGCCATCACCTCTTCGGTGTCGGTGCGGGGCGCCACGTACGTGGCGGTGGAGGCGGGGGCCGCGGGTGCGGGCAGCGCGTTGCGGTCGACCTTCCCGTTGGCGCTCAACGGAAGCGCGTCGAGCACGACGAACACCGAGGGCACCATGTAGTCGGGCAGGGTCCGCCCGGCGAACGCGGCCAGCTCCGCAGGGTCCGGTTCGCGACCGGGGTCGGCGGGCACCACGTAGGCCACGAGCTGCTTGCCGCCTTGCGCGTCCTCGCGGACGACCACGACCAGGCCGCCCACGTCCGGGTGCCGGGCCAGGACCGCCTCGACCTCGCCGAGCTCGATGCGGAACCCGCGCAGCTTCACCTGGTCGTCGGCGCGGCCGGCGAACTCCAGCACGCCACCCTGCAGCCACCGCACGACGTCGCCGGTGCGGTACATCCGCTCCCCCGGCGTGCCGAACGGGCAGGCCACGAACCGGGAGGCGGTCAGCCCCGGCCGGTCTAGGTAGCCGCGGGCCAGGCCGGCACCGGCGAGGTACAGCTCGCCGGGCACGCCGACCGGCACCGGCCGCAGCCGGTCGTCCAGCACGTAAGCGGACATGCCGTCCAGCGGCGAGCCGATGGGCACGGTGTCCGGCACCTGGCTCTGGCCGGTCATCCGGTGGGCGGTGGCGAACGTCGTGGTCTCGGTCGGTCCGTAGCCGTCGACCACGACCAGGCCGGGGCAGGCCGCCATGACCCGGCGGACCGCGGTCGCGGGCACGACGTCGCCGCCGGTCCACACCTCGCTCACGCCCGCCAGGCAGTCCGGCGAGTCCTGGGCCAGCACGCGGAACAGGCCAGCGGTCAGCCAGAGCGCGGTCACGCCGTGCGCGGTGATCACCTCGCGCAGCGCGGCGGCGTCGAGGTCCTGCGGTGGCGCGACGACCACCCGGCCGCCCCGCAGCAGCGGCACCCACAGCTCGTAGGTGGACGCGTCGAACGCCAGCGGCGAGTGCACCAGCACGGTGCGGTGGGCCGGGCCGTCGAACCGGGAGTCGAGCGCCAGCGCCACCACGTCCCGGTGCCGCACCGCCACGCCCTTCGGCGTGCCGGTGGAGCCGGAGGTGAACTCGACGTACGCGAGACCGTCGGCGTGCCCGGCCACCTCGGGCCGTTCCCGCGAGCCGTCCGAGCTCGCACCGTCCAGCAGGACGACGTCACCACCGTGGGCCTCGCGGGCGGTGGCCTCCCAGGCGGCGTCGGTGAGCAGCACGCCGGCCCCGGCCTGCTCCAGCACCAGCCGCAGCCGCTCGACCGGCGCGCGGCCGTCCAGCGGCAGGTACGCGCCGCCCGCCTTGAGCACGGCGAGCACCGCGACCACCACGTCGGCCGAGCGGCGCAAGAGCAGTCCGACCCGGTCCTCGGCACGCACGCCCAGCGCGATCAGCCGGTGCGCCAACCGGTTCGCGCGCACGTCCAGCTCGGCGTAGGTGAGCGACGTGCCGTCCGCGACGACGGCGGTCGCGTCGGGCGTCCGGTCCGCCTGGGTGGCGAACAGCTCGGCCACCGTCGCCTCGGGCAGGCCGCGTTCAACGCGCTCGGGCAGGACGAGCCGCCGTTCGGCGTCGTCGAGGAGGTCGACCTCGCCCACCGCACGACCGGGGTCGGCGGTGAGGCCGTGCAGGACCGCGCTCAGGTGCCCGCCGATCCGCTCGACCGTGCCGGGGTCGAACAGGGCCGGGTCGTAGCTGAGCCGGAACTCCAGCTCCGCGCCGGGACGGACACCGAGGCTGAGCGGGAAGTTGGTCGTCTCCACGGCGTCCAGGTCGCGCAGCACGACGCCGTGGGTCGCGGCCTCGTCGATCGGGTAGTTCTCGAACACCACGATGCTGCCGAACAGGTCGACCCCGCCCGGAACATCGCTGTACGCCTGGAGGTCCGCGAGCGCCACGTGCTCGAACCGCCGTGCCTCTGCCTGGTCGGCCTGCAGCCGCCGCAGCCACTGTGCGACCGGCTCGTCCGGCACGACCCGCGTGCGCACGGGCAGGGTGTTGATGAACATGCCGGTGATGGCGTCGGCACCGGGCAGGTCGGCCGGGCGGCCGGACACCGTCGAGCCGAAGCACACGTCGTCCTGCCCGCTGTAGCGCGACAGCAGCAGCGCCCACGCGCCCTGCACGACGGCGTTGAGCGTCAACCCGTTGCGCTGGGCGAACTCCCGCAGCCCGTCACCGGGCAGCGTGACCGTGGCCCACTCGGCGGAGCGGGTGGCGTGGCCGGGTGCGGCGGTCCGGTCGAGCGGCAGCGGTGTCGGGGCGTCGAACCCGCCCAGCACCCGCCGCCAGTGCTCCTCGGCCTCCCTCGGGTCCTGTGTGGACAGCCAGCGCAGGTAGTCGCCGAACGGCCGCCGTGCGGGCAGGTCGGGTTCGCGGCCCGCGCTGAACGCGGCGTAGCAGGTGAAGACGTCGGTCAGCACCTGGAACGTGCTCCACCCGTCGAGCAGCACGTGGTGGAACGTCCACCCGACGCGCACGGCCGTCGCGGACTCGCGGGTCAGCACCAGCCGCATCAGCGGCGCGGTGCCGAGGTCGAGCTCGCCTTCGACGTCCGTCTCGCCGATCGGCACGTCGACGTCGCGGCACACCACCTGCACCGGCCGGTCGACGCCCTCCCACACGACGCGGCTGCGCAGGATCGGCGTCCGTGCGACGACCTCACGCCACGCGCGGGCCAGCGCGTCGATGTCGGTGACGCCGTCGAGGACGAACGAGATCCGCTCGGTGTAGAGGCCTTCGTGGCCGTGGGACAGGCTGTGGAACACCATGCCCGCCTGCATCGGCGTCAGCGGGTAGACGTCCTCGACGTCGCGGCCGTCGCCGGCCAGCCGGTCGACCGCGGCCTGGTCCAGGCCCGCCAACGGGAAGTCCGACGGCGTCCGGCCGCCCGCGCCGGGCTGGGCGCAGTGCGCCACGATCTCCCGCAGCGCCGCGGACATCGCCTCGGCCAGGCGCTGAACGGTCGACTCGTCGTGCACCTCGTCGCTGAAGTACCAGGTGAGCTTGAGCCGCTTGTCCTCCACCGCGCCGACGACGTCGAGCAGGTGGGGCCGGGGCGTGTCCGGTGCGGCATCAGCGGACAGGCCGCCGACCGTGCGGAACGCCGTGCCGCCCGCCGTGCCGTCGAACTGCCCGAGGTAGTTGAACGCGACGGAGGGCTGCACCCCGCCGTACCGCGCGCCGTGGCCGATACCGCGCCGGGGTACCGCGCGCAGCCGTTCCTTGGTCGCCTTGAGCACGTCGCCCCAGTCCCCCGCCGGCACGTCGAGCGCCACCGGGAACACCGAGGTGAACCAGCCGACCGTGCGGGACAGGTCGATGCCGTCGAGGAAGTCACCGTCGCGGCCGTGGCCCTCCAGGTCCACCAGGACCCGGTCCCGGCCGGTCCACCCGGCCAGCACCCGGCCCAGCGCGCTGAGCAGCACGTCGTTGACCTGCGTGCGGTACACGGCGGGCACGTCCTGCAGCAGTGCCCTGGTCAGGTCGGCGTCCAGCTCGGCGGTGACGCCGCGCACCGACCCGGTCGTGCCGGTGCCGGGACGGTCCACGGGCACGGCGGGGTCGCCGGTCACACCGGCCCAGTGGCCGGCCTCGTCGTCGAACCCACCGGCCCCGGTGTACTCGGCCAGCCGCTGCGCCCACTCGCGGAACGACGTGGTCTTGGCTCCGAGGACGATGTCCTCGCCGCGCGTCGCCCGCAGGTAGGCGGTCTCCAGGTCCTCCAGCAGCACCCGCCAGGACACGCCGTCCACGACCAGGTGGTGCACGGCGACCAGCAGCCGGCGGGACGTGAGCAAAGCCGCCCGCAGCAACGGTCCGCGAGCCAGGTCGAACCCGCGGTGCGCCTCGCCGGTCACCGCCGCCAGCGCCTCGTCGTCCTCTTCGGACAGTCCGTGCACCGACAGCACGTCCACCGGCTCGACCGGCGCGTTGTGCTCGCGCCACCCGGACGGCGTGCGCTCGAACCGCATCCGCAGCGCGTCGTGGTGCTCCACCAACGCCGTCAGCGCCCGCCGCAGGGCGTCGACATCGGGCTCGTCGGCGAACTCGACGACCACGGACTGGTCGAAGTGCTCGGGCCGGGGCGGTGCGGTGTCGAGGAACCAGCGCTGGATCGGCGTGAGCGGGACCTCGCCGGTCACCGGTTCCTGCGGCACGGCCGCCTCGACGGCGGTGGCGGGCACGGCCGCCGCGAGCGCTGCCACCGTGGGACAGGTGAACAGGTCCCGCGGCGACAGGCGGTATCCGGCCTGCCGGGCCCGTGACACGACCTGGATGCTGATGATCGAGTCGCCGCCGAGCTCGAAGAAGTCGTCGTGCACGCCGACCCGTTCGATCCCGAGCACCTGCGCCCAGATCTCCGCCAGCACCTGCTCGGCTTCGGTCCGCGGTGCGACGTGCTCGGCGGTGGCCGGCTCCCACTCGGGCGCGAGCAGCGCCTTGCGGTCGAGCTTTCCGTTGCCGGTCAACGGGAACCGCTCCAGCTGCACGAACGCCGAGGGCACCATGTGCTCGGGCAGCGTCCTGGCCAGGAAGCCGCGCGGGTCGCTGACCGTGCGACCGTCGAGCGGGACGAGGTAGCCGACGATCACCTTGCGCCCGGCGTGCTCGCGGACGTCGGCGACCGCGGCGGCCACGTCGTCGTGCGCTTCGAGCGCGGCCTCGATCTCACCGAGCTCGATGCGGAAGCCGCGGATCTTGACCTGGTGGTCGGCGCGGCCGAGGTAGTCGAGCCGGCCGTCCTTCCAGCGGGCCAGGTCACCGGTGCGGTACATGCGCGAGCCGGGCTCGCCGAACGGGTCGGCGACGAACCGGGACGCGGTCAGGCCGGGCCGGTTGAGGTAGCCGCGCGCCAGGCCGGCCCCGGCGACGTGCATCTCGCCGACGACACCGGGCGGCACGGGCCGCAGGTCCTCGTCGAGGACGTACACGCGCAGGTCCGGGATGGGTTCGCCGACGGTGCCGTCGGCGGGTGTCCACGTGACGTGCACGGTGGTCTCGGTGATGCCGTACATGTTGATCAGCTCGCCGGGACCGGTCCAGGCCGCGAGCTTGCGCACGTCCAGCGCTTCACCGCCGAAGACGACGTAGCGCAGGCAGAGGTCCTGCGGCTGTTCGGCGATGAGCTGGTAGAACGCCGACGGTGTCTGGTTGAGCACCGTGACCCGTTCGCGCGCCAGCAGCGCCGCGAACTCGCCCGGCGACCGCGAGATCTCGTAGGGGACGACCACGAGCCGCCCGCCGTGCAGCAGCGGGCCCCACAGCTCCCACACGGAGAAGTCGAAGGCGTAGCTGTGGAACAACGTCCACACGTCGTCGGCACCGAACCCGAACCAGGCGTCGGTGGCCGAGAACAGCCGGGCCACGTTGGCGTGCGGCACGACGACGCCCTTGGGCTTGCCGGTGGAGCCGGAGGTGTAGATGACGTAGGCCGGGTTCTCCGGCCGCAGCACGACGTCCGGGGCGGTGGTCGGCCGGTCGGACAGGTCGGGCAGCTCGGTCAGCACGGCCACCGGCCGGGTGTCCTCGACCATGCCCGCGATCCGGTCCTCCGGGTAGGACGGGTCGATCGGCAGGTAGGCAGCGCCGGACTTGAGGACGCCCAGCACCGCCACGACCAGGTCGGTGGAGCGGGGCAGCCGCAGCGCGACGTACCGCTCGGGCCCGGCGCCGCGCTCGGCCAGCGCGTGCGCCAGCCGGTTGGCGCGGGCGTCCAGCTCGGCGTAGGTGAGGTGCTCGCCGTCGCACGTGACGGCGACGGCGTCCGGTGTGCGCGCGGCCTGCTCGGCGAACAGCTCCGGCAGCGTGCCCACCGGGAAGTCCCGGCCGGTGGGGTTCCACTCCACCAGCACCTGCTCGCGCTCGGTGTCGTCGAGCAGCCGCAGGTCGCCCAGCGGCCGGGCGGGGTCCGCCAGCACGTCGTCCAGCAGCATCCGCAGGTGCCGGCCGAGCCGGTGCACCGTGGGCTCCTCGAACAGGGCCGGGTCGTGGTCGAGCTCGATGACCAGGCGCGGGCCGGGTGACACCACGACGGTGAGCGCGTAGTTGGTGGGTTCGTGCGCGTGCACGTCGTACAGCCGCAGGCCGTGCGCGGCCATGGCGTCCTCGTCGAACGGGTAGTTCTCGAACACGAGGATGCTGTCGAACAGGTTCGCACCGCCGGGCAGCGCGCTCCACCCGCGCAGCCGGGCCAGTGGCACGTGCTCGAAGCGCCGCGCCTCTGCCTGGTCGGCCTGCAGCTCCCGCAGCCACGACAGCTGGTCGCGGCCGCGGTCGACGGCGACACGGGTGGGCACGGTGTTGATGAACATGCCGACCGTCGACTCGACGCCGGGCAGGTCCGCGGGCCGGCCGGAGACGGTGGTGCCGAACACGACGTCGGACGTGCCGGCGTAGCGGGCCAGCAGCACCGCCCAGGCGCCCTGCACCACGGTGTTCACCGTGAGGCCGTTGCGCTGGGCCACTTCCCGCAGCCGTTCGGTGCTCTGCTCGGTCAGTTCGAGGCGGACGGTGCCGCCGGACTGCGCCCGGTGCGCGTCGACCGGGCGGTGGTCGAAGGGCAGCGGGGTGGTCTCGCCGAAGCCGTCGAGCACCTGCCGCCAGTACCGCTCGGCCTGCGCGCCGTCCTGCCGGTCCAGCCAGTGCAGGTACTCGCGGAACGGCGGGCGGGCCGCGGTGGGCCCGGACGTGCTGCGGGTGATGGCCGCGTGGTGCTCGCAGACCTCGGTGAACAGCTGGGCCGCGCTCCACCCGTCGAGCAGCACGTGGTGGAACGTCCACAGCACCAGCACCTCGTCGCCGGACAGCCGGGCGAGTGCCACGCGCATCAGCGGCGCCGTGGCCAGGTCGAGTCCGGCGGCGCGGTCGCTGTCGAGCAGAGCGCTCAGCTGTTCGTCGCGGCCCTGTTCGTCGAGGCCGCTCCAGTCGAGGTGGGTGATCGGGAGGGTGACGTGCGGGCGCACCAGCTGCAGCGGTTCCGCGAGCCCGTCCCACACCACCTCGCTGCGCAGCACGGCGTTGCGGTCCACGACCCGTTGCCAGGCCTCGCCCAGCACGCGCGGGTCGGTCACGCCGGAGAGCCGGAAGCGGACCTGGTTGAAGTACGCGCCGGAGCTCGCGCCGTCGACCAGGCCGTGGAAGACCATGCCGGCCTGCATGGGCGTCAGCGGGTAGACGTCCTCGACGTCGCGGCCGTCGCCGATCAGGCGGTCGACCGCGGCCTGGTCCAGGGCCGCCAGCGGGAAGTCCGACGGCGTGCGGCCACCGGAACCGGGCTGGGCGCAGTGCGCCACGATCTCCCGCAACGCCGTGGCCATCGCCTCGGCCAGGCGGTGAACGGTCGACTCGTCGTGCACCTGGTCGCTGAAGTACCAGGTGAGGTCGAGGCAGCCGTGCTCGACCGCGCCGACGACGTCGAGCAGGTGCGGGCGTGGTGCCTCGGGTGCGCTGTCGAGCTCCAGGCTGCCGCGCACGGCGTGCAGCACGCCGCCCTCCACGGCCGACCAGTCGAGCCGGCCGAGGTAGTTGAGGCTGATCCGCGGGGCGCCGGTGCCGGGCTCGTGCAGGGCGCCGTGGCCGATTCCCTTGCGGGGCACGGCGCGCAGCTGTTCCTTGACCGACTTGAGGACCGTGCCCCAGTGGTCACCGGACCAGTCGCCGTCGGGCACGTGCGGTGCGACGGGGAAGATCGAGGTGAACCAGCCGACCGTGCGGGAGAGGTCGACACCGTCGAGCACGTCCTCGCGGCCGTGGCCCTCCAGGTCCACCGGCACCCGCCGGCGGCCGGTCCACTCGGCCAGCACCCGGCCCAGCGCGCTCACGAGCACGTCGTTGACCTGCGTGCGGTAGGCGCCGGGCACGTCCTGCAGCAGCGCCCTGGTGGTCTCGCGGTCGAGCCGGACCGACACGGCACGGGTGGACCCGGCGGTGTTGGGCCCGTCGTGGTCGACGGGCAGCGACGGGTCGGCTTGCGCGGTCGCGGCCCAGTGGACGCGTTCGTCGTCGAACCCGCCCTGCGCGGTGTGCCGGGCGAGCCGGTGCGCCCAGTCCCGGAACGACGTCGTCTTGGCGGCCAGTACCACGGGCTCGCCGCGCACGGCCTGGTCGTAGGCCGTGACGAGGTCCTCCAGCAGGACGCGCCACGACACGCCGTCCACGACGAGGTGGTGGACGGTCAGGCACAGCACCGGGTGCTCGCCCTCGGGGCGCTGCAGGACGGCCCGCAGCAGCGGCCCGGTCGCGAGGTCGAAGCCCTCGGTGCGGTGTGCGGTCAGCAGTTCGGCCTGTTCGGCCGGTGCGTTGTGCTGGCGCCACCCGGACCCGGTGCGCTCGAACCGCATCCTCAGCGCGTCGTGGTGCTCCACCAGCGCGGCCAGCGCCCGGCGCAGTGCGTCGGTGTCCACGTCGTGGGCCAGTTCCGCGGTCAGGGACTGGTTGAAGTGCTCGGGGTGCTCGGGGTTCGTGGCGAACAGCCACCGCTGCACCGGCGTGAGCGGCACGTCGCCCGCCACCCGGCCCTGGTCGGCCTGTGCGGGTCCGGCGACGGCCGCCGCGGCGGCGAGCGCCGCGACGGTGGGGTGGCGGAACAGGTCGCCGGGGGTGAGCGCGAGGCCTGCCTGGCGGGCCCGTGACACCACCTGGATGCTGAGGATGGAGTCGCCGCCCAGCTCGAAGAAGTTGTCGCTCGCTCCCACGCGTTCGACGCCGAGCAGCTGCGACCAGATCCCGGCCAGCACAGCCTCCGGTCCGTCGGCGGGTGCGACGTTGGTGGCGGTGGTGGCGGACCACACCGGGTCGGGCAGCGCGCGCCGGTCGACCTTCCCGCTCGCGTTGAGCGGCAAGGAGTCCAGGACGACGAACGCGGAAGGCACGAGGTAGTCCGGCAGCCCGCGGCCGAGGAACTCCCGCAGCTGCGCCACCTCGGGCGCGGTGTCCACAGTGGTCAGATAGGCGACCAGGCGCTTGCGGCCGGTGTCGTCGGTGCGCACGACCGTGACGGACTGGGCCACGGCGGGATGGGCGGACAGCGCCGTGTCGACCTCGCCCGGCTCGACGCGGAACCCGCGGATCTTGACCTGGTCGTCGGTGCGGCCGACGAACTCCACGGTGCCGTCGGCCTGCCAGCGCACGAGGTCGCCGGTGCGGTACATCCGCTCCCCCGGCGCTCCGAACGGGTCGGCGACGAACCGGGCCGCGGTGAGTCCCGGCTGGCCCGCGTAGCCGCGCGCCAGGCCGGAGCCCGCGATGTACAGCTCACCCGGCACGCCGATCGGCGTGGGCGACAGGCTCTCGTCGAGCACGCGCAGCCGCATGTCGTCCAGCGGGCGGCCGATCGGCACGACGTCCCCGACGCCATCGGCGTCAGCCATGCGGTACGAGGTGGCGAAGGTGGTGGTCTCGGTGGGGCCGTAGCCGTTGACCACGGCGATGCCGGGGCACGCGCGCAGCACCCGGCGGACCGCGGGCGCGGGCACGACGTCGCCGCCGGTCCACACCTCGCGCAGCCCGGTCAGGCAGTCGGGGTCGTCCTGCGCGATGACCCGGAACAGGCCGGCGGTCAGCCACAGGCCGGTGAGGCCGTGCCCGGTGACGAGGTCGCGGATCCGGCCGGCGTCCAGGTCACCGGCCGGGGCGACCACGACGGTGCCGCCGCTCAGCAGCGGCACCCAGAGCTCGTAGGTGGTGGCGTCGAACGCGGGCGCGGAGTGCAGCAGGACGCGGTCGTGCGCGCCGCCCTCGAACCGCCGGTCCCGTGCGAGGTCGGTCACGTCGCGGTGCCGCACGGCGACGCCCTTGGGCACGCCGGTGGAGCCCGAGGTGTGCATGACGTAGGCGAGCTGGTCCGGGCGCGGGGTCACGTCCGGCGCGGTGTCCGGTTCCCCGGTGAGGTCCGCGGTGCCCAGCACGACAACGCGCCCGTCGCAGATCTCCTGCGCGGTCGCGAGCCACGTCTGGTCGGTCAGCACGACGTCGGCGCCGCTGCCCTTCAGCAGCACGGCCAGCCGTTCGGCGGGCGCCCTGGTGTCGAGCGGCACGTAGGCCCCGCCCGCCTTGACGACCGCCAGCTCGGCGGCCACGAGGTCGAGCGAACGGCTCAGCAGCAGGGCCACCGGCTCCTCGGCGCGCAGTCCGTGGCGCAGCAGGTGGTGGGCCAGGCGGTTGGCGCGGGCGTCCAGCTCGGCGTAGGTCAGCGACGTGCCGTCGGCGACGACGGCCTCGGCGTCGGGCGTGCGGCGGACCTGCTCGGCGAAGAGGGCGGTGATCGTGGTCGGGGGCCGGTGCCGGCCGGTGCCGTTGAACGCGTGCAGGACCCGGTCGCGTTCCGTCGGCCCGAGCAGTGCCAGCTCGCCCACGGGCCGGGCGGGGTCGGCGACGACGGACTCCAGCAGGACCCGCAGGTGGCCGGCCATCCGCTCGATCGTGGCGGCGTCCCACAGGTCGGTGTTGTACTCCAGCGACAGGTCCAGCGAGCCGTCCCGCGGCCAGAACTCGACCAGCAGCTCGAACCGGGCCCGCGGGCGCGGCAGGTGGTGCTCGGTGACGCTCAGCTCCTCGACCGCCTGCGGCCGCACCATCTCCTGCTGCAGCACGACGAGCGCCTGCACGAGCGGTGTGCGGCTCGGGTCGCGGTCGGGCCGCAGCTCGTCGACGAGCCGGTCGAACGGCACCTCGTCGTGGGCGAACGCGTCGAGCACGGTGTCCTTGACGTCGGCCAGGAACCGCTCGAACGGCACGGCCGGGTCCACTGTGGACCGCAGCACGAGAGTGTTGACGAAGAAGCCGACCAGGTCGTCCAGCTCCGGGCGGCCGCGGCCCGCGGAGGCGGTGCCCACGGCCACGTCGCTGCGGCCGGTGTAGCGGGCCAGCAGCAGCTGCACGGCCGCCGCCAGGGTGGTGAACAGGGTGGTGCCGCCGGTGCGGCCGAGCTCGGTCAGGCGCTGCACCAGGTGGTCCGGCAGGGATTCGCGGTGCACGGCGCCCGCGGTGGTGCGCTGCGCAGGGCGGGGCCGGTCGGTGGGCAGGTCGAGCGGTTCGAGGCCGGCGAGGACGTGGCGCCAGTGGTCCACCTCCCCGGCGACGGCCGGGTCGTCCAGGCGGCGGCGCTGCCACGCCGCGAAGTCGCCGTAGCGGATCGGGAGCGGCCGGAGGCCGGTTGTTGTTGTTCTTCGCACGGCGGAGCGGTACAGCTCCAGCAGGTCGTCGACCTGGAGCCGGACCGACCAGCCGTCGGTGGCGATGTGGTGCTGGTCGAGCAGCAGCACGTGGTCGTCGTCGGCCAGCCTGGCCAGCACGGCGCGCGCCAGCGGTCCGGTGGTCAGGTCGAACGGCGTGGTCAGCTCCTCCGCGCACAGCCGGTCGAGCGCGTCGTCCCGGTCGGCTTCCCGGACACCGGAGAGGTCCTCGACGCGCAGCGGAACGGGCGCGGGTGCGGCGACGACCTGCACGCCGTGGCCGTCGACCTCCGCGTAGGTGGTCCGCATGACCTCGTGCCGTTCGACCAGCGCGTCCAGCGCGGTCCGCAGGGCGTCGAGGTCGAGCGGGCCGCGCAACCGCAGGCCGACACCGGTGTTGTAGTCGGTGGCGGCGGGGTCGAGCCGGTGCTGCAACCACAGCCGGTGCTGCGCCGGGGACAGCGGCAGCGCGCTGCCGGGCGGCACCGGGGTGATCCGGTCGCCCGCCTCGATGGGCAGGCGGTCGGCGAGCAGCTCGGCGAGACCGGCCACGGTTCCCGCGGCCATCAGCTCGCCGGTGGACAACGGCACGTCCAGCGCCGTGCGCAGCCGCGACACCACCCGCAGGGCCTGGATCGAGTCGCCGCCCAGCGACAGGAAGTCGTCCTGCGCGCCGACCTGGTCAGGGGCGACCCCGAGCACCTCGGCCCACGCCCGCGCGATGGCCTGCTCGGCGGGCGTGCGCGGTGCGACGCGCTCGGTGCGCCGGTCGAGGCCCCAGTCGGGTTCGGGCAGCGCCTTGCGGTCGAGCTTGCCGTTGGAGTTGAGCGGGAGGCGGTCCAGCGTCGTGAACGCCGACGGCACCATGTAGTCGGGCAGCGAACGCAGGACGACGTCACGCAGCTCGTCACCGGAAGGTGCCGTGGCCCCGGCCGGGACGACGTAGGCGACGAGGCGTTTGACGCCGCCCTGGTCGACCTTCGCCAGCACCGCGGCCTGCGCGACACCGGGGTGCTCGGCCAGCACGGCCTCGACCTCGCCGGTCTCCACCCGGAACCCGCGGATCTTGACCTGGTCGTCGACGCGGCCGACGAAGTCGATCGTGCCCTCGGGGGTCCAGCGCACCAGGTCGCCGGTGCGGTACATCCGCTCCCCCGGCGCGCCGAACGGGTCGGCCAGGAAGCGGTCCGCGGTCAGGCCGGGGCGGTTGAGGTAGCCGCGGGCGAGACCGGCGCCCGCGATGAACAGCTCCCCGGTCTCCCCGTCGGGCACCAGGTTCAGGTCGTCGTCCAGCACGTGCAGCCGCATGCCGTCCAGCGCCGTGCCGATGGGCAGGACGTCGGGCACCGCGCCGACGTCGGGCAGGGGGTGGCAGGTGGCGAACGTGGTCGTCTCGGTGGGGCCGTAGACGTCCACCACGACGGTGCCAGGACACGCCTGGAGCACCCGCCGCACCGCCGCGGCGGGCACCACGTCACCGCCGGTCCACACCTCGCGCAGCCCCGTCAGGCAGGCCGGGTCGTCCTGCGCCAGCACGCGGAACAGGCCGGAGGTCATGAAGATCCCGGTCACGCCGTGCTCGGTGATCGCCTTGCGCAGCACCGGCCCGTCCACGTCGCCGGGAGGGGCGACCACGACGCTGCCGCCGTTGAGCAGCGGCACCCACAGCTCGTAGGTCGACGCGTCGAACGCCACCGGCGAGTGCACCAGCACCCGGTCGTGCGCGCCGCCCGTGAACCGCGCGTCGCGGGCGAGGTCGACGACGTCGCGGTGCCGGGCCGCCACGCCCTTCGGCACGCCGGTGGAGCCCGAGGTGAACACGACGTAAGCCAGGTTGTCCGGGTGCACCACCGGAACCGGCGCGTCCTCGACGTCCGCGGACTCCTCGCCCACGACCACCACGTGGCCGCCGTGCACGCGTTCCGCGACCGCCCGCCACACGTGGTCGGTCAGGAGCACCGGCACTCCGGCGTCCGCGAGCATGGCGGCCATCCGCTGCTCAGGTGCACGTGCGTCGAGCGGCACGTACGCGCCCCCGGCCTTGAGCACGGCCAGCAGCCCGGCCACGAGGTCGGCCGAGCGTTCCAGCAGCACACCGACCGGCCGCTCGGGCCGGACCCCCAGCCGCAGCAACCGCCGGGCGAGCCGGTCCGAGCGGGCGTCGAGCTCCGCGTAGGTGAGCTCGCCGTCGTCGGCGACCACCGCCACGGCGGCCGGGGTGCGCCGGACCTGCTCGGCGAACAGACCGACCACGGTGTCGCGCTGCGCGGGGCAGAACGGACCTCCGGCCGGCGTGGTGGCGGGCACGGTGTCGGGGAGCGTCATCGCCGTCCAACCTCTTTCGGGCGCGCTGCAACGGCGCGGGTGTACCAGGGGCAGGGAAAGGTGTGCGGGGCTGTCGCGCGGCCTCAGGCCACGTCGCGCTCGCGTTGCCGGCCGGCGACCCGGCCGCCGATCTGGATCCGGTCGATCCGGCCGCTGCGGGGGTCGCGCAGGAAGCGGCCGGGGTGCCCGGTCGCGCCGTTGGCCAGCTCGGTGACGGAGAAGACGAACCCGTCGTGCACCGCGAGCCGCGCGGCCGGTTCGTCGTCGACGACCAGGTGCAGCTCGTCGCCCTCGACCACCACGGAGAAGGCGGTGTCGCCGTTGACGTACGTGCCGGTGCACTCGCGCGGGATGGACGTGCGCGGCTCAGTGTTGATCGTCGCGGCGCTGTCGGCGAGCTCGATGCCCGCCGCCCGCAGCTCCGGCAGCAGGTCGCGCCAGAGCGCGGCACCGGTGGCGGAGTTGGTGGTCAGCGCGACGACCGTGCCGGTCTCGGGGTTCAGCCGCAGGTGGCAGGAGGTGCCGTCGGCGGTGCCGTCGTGGCCGAGCCAGCCGGTGTCGTTGCCGCGGAAGAGCGCGAGGCCCAGGCCCCAGCCGTCGGCGAGACCGAACGGGTCCGCGCCGGGCACGGGGCGGCGCATCTCGGCGAGGTGCTCGGGGGTGACCAGGCCGGGGTCGATGCCGCCGTGGCCGGCGTCGAGGTGCATCCGCGCGAGCTCGACCAGGTCGGCGGCGCTGGCGGCGAGACCGCCCGCGGGCGCCTCGACCTCGGTCAGCTCCTGCTCGACCGGCCGCACCAGGCCCAGGGCGTGGTTGACGGTGTGACCGCTGGCCGTGGCGGATCCGTCGTCGCCGTCGGTGCCCGCGATGAACCCGAGGTCGATGTCGAGCGGCTTGAGCAGGATGGTGCGGACCGCTTCCTCCCACGACATGCCGGTCGCCACCTCGATCAGGCGGCCGATGAGGGCGTAGCCGGTGTTGGAGTAGGAGAAGCCGGCGCCCGGCGGCTGCACGACGTCCCGCACCGAAGCGGCCAGCGCCGCGGGGCCGTCGGAGGGCGGGGCGGTGACCTCCGAGTGCAGCCCGCCGGTGTGGCTGAGCAGGTGACGGGCGGTGAGCACGTCCGCGTTCTCCCCGAGCGCCTGCCGCAGGTCGGGCAGGTACTCCACGACCGGCTCGTCGAGGTCGATGTCGCCGTCGGACACCAGGACCATCAACAGGGTCGCGGTGAAGGTCTTGGTGATGGAACCGATCGGCACTTTGCTGTCACGCCGCATCGCGCGACCCGTGCCGTGCCGCTCTTCGCCGAACTCGAACTCGCGGGCCTCACCGCCGGACCAGATGACGAGCTGAGCACCTGGTACGTCGTTGTCGGTGGCCGCCCGTTCGAGTGCCGCACGTAAGTGGTCCACCATTTCCTCTCTCATCAACACCCCTACCCGTTCCGATTTGTTCTGCACGGACGTGTGACGCACGTTTAGCACGACGCAAAAGCGCGCGACAACCGTGGTACCCACCAACTGCCGTTGTCACACAATTCCACGTTGCCGGGAATCACATCCGGTGCACATGTACATTGCCGCACATTGCCAGTACTCGCCGGGAGTTCGCCAGCCCCGGAATCTCGATCCCAGGAGGTGAACGGACGCGCAATGCGAAATATTGTTAACTTTCAGCGGTCGCACGTCCGCCGGACACCATTCACCTGAATGCGAGGTTTGAACACGCATGGTGAGCCCGGCGGTCGCCCGGCTGCGGCACAGGTCAGGCGTTCTGGTCCGCCGCCATCTGTTCCCGCAGGCTGCGGGGCCGCATGTCGGTCCACACGGAGTCCACGTAGTCCATGCACTCCTGCCGCGACCCCTCTTTCCCCTCGCTGCGCCACCCCTGGGGAAGCTCCTTGCCCAACGGCCACAACGAGCGCTGTTCCTCGTCGTTGACCAGGACCTGGTAGGCGGCGTCGGCCACGGCTGTCTCCTTCTCGTCATTCGGACATGAGGTGCGGATCGGGGCTCACCGGAATCGGGCGACCGGTGATCACGGCGGAGAAAAACTCCGCGCGCAAACCAGCCCTCACCGCAGACCAGACAACAGTGGCGTTCCGCGACTGCCGAATACACCGCCAAAGGGAGCATTCCCATGAATCCCCGAGCAGCATAAACGAACCATATGTTTTAGCCGCCGCCGATGGGGGAACCGGGCCGTTACCCGAGAGTCACTCGCGACTCTCCGGCCCGTTTCACCCCGTTCTCACTGCCCGGAGGGGTGTTCGTAGCCGCCCGTTAGCCGTTGTGACAGCCCGGATAACGGTTGCTTATGCGGTCGGAATCCGGGCTTGTTAACACAATACAGGAGACGATGTCTTTCTCGTCACAACTGCCCGCATTTTCGACGTGACGGGTGGTACCGGGTGGCCGGCGCGCGGGCGTCAGAGCGCGAGGTCGGGCCGTGCGACCGCGGACGCCTGCCGCAGCGCCTCGACCGCGTGCGGCACGGTCTCGTGCAGCATGAGCACCTGCCCCAGGCCGGTGACCGTGAGCGAGCGCAGGCTCGCGCGTCCGGTCGCGACGACGGCGAACCCGATGCCGGCCTGCCGGGCGCGCTGGTTGGCCTCACCCAGCATCGCCAGCCCCGTGGAGGCGAAGAACCCGACGGCGAGGTACAGCACGATGCCGATCGGGTGGGTGTTCATCTGGTCCTGGATCGCGGCGCGCGCCCGGTCGACGTTGGTGATGTCGACATCACCGTTCAGCGCCATGACCACGACGCCGTCGTGGTCGACGGTCTCGATGCTCAGGTGTGACACACCATCGCTCAGTCCATGCGTCATCGCGTACCGCCCGTGCCCGCCGGGCCGGCCTTCGCGAAGCCGGCTGCCGGTCCCGTCACCGCGATGATCACGCGGCATCGTCCACGCTCGCACCGATCAGCGGTTCTCGCTCGCCCAACCGCCACACGCCGCCCGGCCGTGTATTTGTTGCCGCAACGGGTGCCGGTGTGCGATCGCTCGCATGTTGATAACATCCAGATTTTGGTGACATTTACTTTGGGGGCCGGTCATGGCGACACGCCATCTGTACGTGGTGCGGCACGGCGCGGCGGACCCGTTCGGCGAGCTGACCGACGTAGGCGAACGTCAGGCCCACCTGCTCGGCCGGCGCCTGGCCCAGCTGCCGGTCGACGCCGTGTGGCACTCCCCTCTGCCTCGTGCGGCACGCACCGCGCGGATCCTGGCCGAGTACCTGCCGGACGCGGCCGTGGGCGAGGCACCCGAGCTGGTCGACCACGTGCCGCACGTACCGACCGACGTGCCACCCGCGTGGGCCGGCTTCTTCGACGGCTACGACCCCGAGGAGGCCGCCGCCGGCGCACGCGTGGCGGAGGCGTTGACCGCCCGCTTCGCCCGCCCGGCCGACACCGAGGTCCACGAGGTGCTGGTCACCCACGCCTACCAGGTGGCCTGGCTGGTCAGGGACGCCCTCGGCGCACCGCCCGCCCGGTGGCTCGCGATGAGCTGCGGCAACACGGCGTTGACGGTCATCCAGCACTGGTCCGGCACGTTGCCGAGCCTGCTGCTGTACAACGACATGAGCCACCTCCCGGCGGAGCTGCGCTGGACAGGCTTCGGGCCGGGCACGCGCCCGTGACCTACCGGCGGTAGGTCACGGGCGCGTGCCCGGCGCCACCTACCGGCGGAGCGCGCCGTGGGCCGCCGCGGACCTACCGGCCGAGCACCGCGTGCACCGCCGCCAGGCGTTCAGCGGAAGCCCGGTAAGCGCCGCCGCGAGTCATTCGGCGGAGCCCGGCCTGCCCCGCTATGCCCCTGCCGGCAAGCACAGGGTGCGCCGCCGCCATGCGTTCGACGAGAGCCCAGCGGACCCCGCTATGCCCTACTGGCAAAGCAATGCGTGCCCGCTGCGACTTACCGGCGGAGCACCGCCCTCCCTGCGTGCCCGGCGGTGCACCGCGTGCCCGACTGCGACCTACCGGCGGAGCACGGCGTGCGCTGCGGCGAGCCGTTCGACCTCGTCGCGTTCCCCGCGCTCCCCTGCCACATCGTCCGCCCATTCGAGCAACCGGCGCAGGTGGGTGTCGGCCGCTGCCGTGACGACCTCGGGCTTACCGAGGACGACCTCACCGCTGGTGCCGTCGATGGTGACGAGCGTGCCCGCGCTCAGCGAACGGTCACCCACCCCCACGACGCCGGGTTTCCCCATCGACCGCGCGACGACCGCGGCGTGGCTGGCCGGTCCGCCGCGCGCGGTGACGATGCCGGTGGCGGCGGCGAGGCCGCGGATGTCGTCCGGTGACGTCTCCGGCCGCACCAGGACGACGGGCCCGGCCGCGGCCATGCGCACCGCCTCGTCCGCGGTGAGCGCTACCCGGCCGGTCGCCACACCGGGGCAGACGCCCAGCCCCCTTGCGACGACGTCGACACCGGGCGCGATCCTGGGCGTGCGGACGTGCCGGAGGTGCTGGGGCGAGACGCGCAGCAGGGCTTCGCGGCGGTCGATGACGCCCTCGTCGGCCAGGTCGGTGGCGAGGCGGACGGCGGCGGCCCCGGTGAACCGGCCCGGCCGCACCTGCAGCAGCCACAGCACGCCCGACTCGAAGGTGAACTCGACGTAGCAGGCGTCGCGGTAGTGCCGTTCGATCCGGTTCAGCGCGTCACGAAGGCCTTGCCACACCTCGGGTTCACGTTCCAGCTCCCGCAGCGGCAGGGTCAGCGACCGCCCGGAGACGACGGCGTCGCCCTGCTGTCCGAAGAGGACCTCGCCGAACGGCACGTTCGCGCCGGTGTTGGGATCGCGGCTGAACGCGACGCCGGTCCCGCTGCGGTCGTCGCGGTCGCCGAACACCATCTGCTGCACGACCACGGCCGTGCCCAGGTCGTGCGGGATGCCGTGCAGCATGCGGTAGGTCCGCGCGCGGGGGGTGTCCCACGAGGAGAAGACGGACTTCAGCGCGTCTTCGAGTGCGTCCGGTGTGGGGCGCACGTTGAGGATGGTGTCCATCATGCCGGGCATCGACACGGCGGCCCCGGAACGCACCGAGACCACGGACAGTCCCGCCACCGCCGTCACGAGCTCGTCGCGCAGCCCGTCCGGCAGGCGGCCGTCGCGCAGGAACGCCCGGCACGCCTCCGCGGTGACGACGACCCCGGCGGGCACCGGCAGCCCGAGCCGGTGCAGCACCACCAGGCCGTAGGCCTTGCCGCCCACCACCTCCGGTGGTTCGTCGAGCCGGGCGGAGAGCCGCCTCACCCACCCCATCGCTGGATCCCCAGTGTCGCGAGGAGGTCCTCGTGCAGCTCGGCCCAGACCGTGTGGAACGAGGCGATGCTGTCGGCCACGTACTCCAGCTCCCCCGCCCGGGCACGGGCCAGTGCTTCGCCGAGCCGTGCCTCGTAACGGCCGAACCGGGGCACCGCGGCGGCCAGCGCGGCGATGACGACGAGGGCACGTTCGTGGAAGTCCACGAACAAGCCGAGAACGCGGTCGTCGTAGGCGGTGTCGCCGTGGTCGTTGACGGTCGTGACGCCGTCGACGGACCGGATCTGCCACGCCGTGCAGAGGTCGAGCAGCTCCGGGTTGAGCACGAGGAACCCGTCGAACGCCTCCTTCAACGCCGGCCGGGCACCGCCGCGTTCCAGCTCGGCCGTTATCCGCTCGGCGTCGGCCGCCTTTCCGGCGTCCGTCAACGCCCACCCGCCGAAACCCTTGTGGTGCGTGACGAGGCCGGCGACGGCCAGGTCGATCAGCTCGGACTCCACATCGGACTCGGACAGTCCCGTGAACGACGCCACGCGAGCGGTGCCGGTGGACCCGACACAGCGCAAGGCGTGCAGCACCAACAGTTCGTTGCTCACGACGTCGCCTTCTTCCGCTGCGCCGCGACCGCGTGTCCGGCACCAAGCCCCTGCGCGCGGCTCACGATCACGCCGTCCCGCACCCGCACCGCCGCCTCCGTGCCATCACCGGGATCCTCGACCCCGAGCGCCGACGCCACCGCCGCACCCTCGTCCAGCACCACCCGCAGGTCCTGCCAGGCCGCGGCTTCGAACACCCGCCGCAGACACCCCGCGACATCGCTCAGCCGGAGCCGGACGAGCCGCCCGGTCTCCTCCGGATCACTCGTGACGACCACCAGCACAACCTGCTCCCCCGCCTTGGCGGCCCGCACCGCTTCCTCGGCCGCACCGAGCCGCCCGGCCCCGAGCACCACGACCACCCCGTCCGCGAGGTCGCCCCGTCCACCGCCGAGCAGGTCGACGAGCCCGCCGGGCGTGCTCCAGGTCTCCGCGCAGGTCCGCGCCGGGGCGACGTACGGCAGGTGCGGCGGCGCCCAGGCGTCCGCGAGGTCGATCTGCGCGAGGTGCCGGCACGCGTGCGCCACGTCGAACGGATCACCGAACCCCGGCGACGTCTCCGCCCGGTGCACCGCACCGTCCAGCAACGTCAGCACCAACTCGGCCAGCCGCACCTGCCGCGCGGGCCCGCCCCGTTCGAGCGCGACGGCCAGCAACAGCGCCTCCAGCCGCGCCACCTGCGCCAGCACCACCCCGTGCGCGTCGTCGAGCACCCCGTCCAACGACCGCAACTGCAACCGCCCACCCGCCGCGGAGTCCCCGACCAGCGGAAGCCGCTCCAGCCACACCCGCGCGAACACCCCCAGCGCGTCGACCTTCGACAGCGGCGACCCCTCCGGCGGCACCGCGGCCGTCTCGACCAGGTCGATCAGCACCGCCAGGTACAGCGCCCGCTTGCTCGGGAAGTTCGAGTACACCGCACCGCGGGTCAGCTCCGCGCGCTCGGCGATCCGGTCGACCTTCGCCGGCCCGAAACCGTGCTCGGCGAACTCTTCCTTCGCCGCCGCCAGCACCAACGCACGCGTGCGCGCCTGCTGCTGCACCCGAGTCAGCCGAACCATCGCCGCCCCCAGTCGTTCAGATGTTGCGAACATCCAGATTACACGAGCGCGCGAGATGCCTTGAGGTGGGCACTTGTTGCTGAGCACTCGTCGGTGGCATCGAACGACGCCGGTCCTGCGGAGTCGGCGCAGGAGGCGCGGCGGTGGGCGCAGCAGCGCGGGAAGGCAGGGGGTCGCAGCGCCCGCGCGAGACGGCGCGGGGCGGAGCGGGCGGTCGCGCGAGTGGCGACGCGAGCCTGGGGCGCCGGGCACGGGGCGGCCGCATCGCGCGACGGGCGGGCGCATCACGCAGCGGGCAGGCGCATCACGCGGCGAGCAGGCGCAATGGGCGGCGGGCAGGCGCAGCAGGCGAGCGCAACAGGCGAGCACGACAGGCGGGCACGACAGGCGGGCACGACAGGCGGGCACGACAGGCGGGCACGACAACGGCGCCCGCAGCAGCACGGTGTCAGGCGCAGAACGGTGGCCGGTGGCGGCGCGGAGGTGGCGGCGCCATGCGGCGCCAGCAGCGGTCGCGGCGAGGTGGCCGCGTGGTTGCAGGTCTTGACGGGACCGCACCGCTCGCCGCGGTCGCCGCGCTGGTCGTGGACGTCTACCTCTGCTGAGGCGCCGGAGTGGTCAGGCGGTCGTCTCGATGTCGGTGACGCCGAGGCCGAGGTGCTCGATGTGGTACACGGCCTCGTCGAGCAGCATCGCGACGTGGTTGTCGTACAGGCTGTAGACGACGCTGCGGCCCTGGCGGGTGCCGGTGACCAGGCCGAGTGCGCGCAGCAGCCGGAGCTGGTGGGAGACCGCGGACTGCTCCATCTCGACGGCTTCCGCGAGCTCGCCGACCGAGCAGGCGCCGTGCCGCAGGCGGGTCAGGATGCGCAGGCGGCTCGGTGTCGCCAGCGCCTGGAGGGTGGCCGCCACCGTCGCCGCCGACTCGGCGTCCAGCTGCGCCGGCGGTGTGGCTCTGCCCTCGACTCCGTGACCCATGACAGCATCCTACTCAGTGAACACATGAAGAGGTCTTCAGATGTTCCTGTATGGTGCCCGGCGTGACTTCGACGCTCCTCCTCGACCGGCCGCAGCCCGCCCGGACGGCAACGCGTTCTCCGTTCACGATCACCGAGGTCCGCTGGGCGGTCGCGGCCACCGGTCTGTTCCTGTTCGGCGTCGGCCTGAAGTTCGCGGGAGCGGCGCCGTGGACGTGGTGGGTGCCGCTGCTCGCCTGTTACGTCGCCGGCGGGTGGGAGCCCGCGCTCACCGGGCTCAGGGCGTTGCGGGAGCGCACGCTCGACGTCGACCTGCTGATGATCGTCGCGGCGGTCGGTGCGGCCGCGATCGGGCAGGTCGTCGACGGTGGGCTGCTGATCGTCATCTTCGCGACGTCGGGTGCGCTCGAGGCCGTGCTCACCCAGCGGACCGCGGACTCGGTGCGCGGGCTGCTCGACCTCGCGCCGCAGCGGGCGTGCCTGGTCCTGCCGGACGGCGGCGAACGGGAGGTGGACGCGGAGGCGCTGCGGATCGGTGACGAGGTCCTCGTGCGGCCGGGTGAGCGGATCGGCGGGGACGGCGAGGTGGTCGGCGGGAGCAGCGAGGTCGACGAGGCGTCCATCACCGGTGAGCCGTTGCCGGTGCCGAAGCGGCCGGGCAGCGAGGTGTTCGCGGGGTCGCTCAACGGCACCGGTGTGCTGCGCGTGCGGGTTGGCCGCGAGCCGAAGGACTCAGTCATCGCGCGGATCGTCGCGCTGGTCGAGCAGGCTTCCGCCACGAAGGCCAAGACGCAGCTGTTCATCGAGAAGGTCGAGCAGCGCTACTCGGTCGGCGTGGTGGCCGTGACGCTGACGTTGTTCGCGCTGCCACTGCTGTTCGGCGCCGCGCTCGAACCCAGTCTGCTGCGGGCGATGACGTTCATGATCGTGGCCTCGCCGTGTGCGCTGGTGCTGGCCACGATGCCCCCGCTGCTGGCGGCGATCGCCAACGCGGGCAAGCGCGGTGTGCTGGTGAAGTCCGCCGTGGCCATGGAACAGCTGGGCACTGTCGACGTGGTGGCGTTCGACAAGACCGGCACGCTCACCGAGGGCACGCCGCAGGTCGTCGGCGTCGTCACCGAGCAGGACGAGGACGAGGTGCTGGCGCTGGCCGCGGCCGCCGAGCAGTTCAGCGAGCACCCGATCGGACGGGCCGTCGTGGCCGAGGCGCGGCGGCGGAACCTCCGGCTGCCCGAGGCCCGCGACTTCCAGGCGACTCCGGGCGTGGGCGTGACGGCACGGGTGGCCGGACGCGCGGTTGCCGTGCGGCGGCACGACTCCGAGCGCACCACCGCGGTCGAGGTCGTCGTGGACGGCCGTGCGGTCGCCGTGATCGAGCTGGCGGACGAGATCCGGCCGTCGAGCCCGGCCGCCGTACGTGAGATCACCGTCCTCACCGGACAACGGCCGGTACTGCTGACCGGTGACAACCACGCTGCGGCACAACGGGTTGCCACTGCCGTGGGCATCGAGGACGTGCGTGCCGGACTGCTGCCGCAGGACAAGGTGCAAGCGGTGCGGGAGATGAACGGCAACGTGCTGTTCGTCGGGGACGGCGTGAACGACGCCCCTGCCCTCGCGACCGCGCACGCGGGCATCGCCCTGGGCGGCAAGGGTTCCGCGTTGACGGTGGACACCGCCGACGCGGTGGTCGTCGGCGACGATCTCGCGGTCGTCCCGGCCGTCGTGTCACTGGCCCGCCGCGCGCGCCGGGTGGTGATCGCCAACCTCGCGATCGCGGGGACGTTCATCGTGGTGCTGTCGGCGTGGGACCTCTTCGGAACGTTGCCACTCCCCCTGGGTGTCGCGGGCCACGAGGGTTCCACGGTCCTCGTGGCGCTCAACGGCATGCGGCTGCTGTCCGCCGGTCGGCGGTCTCGCGTCCGCTGAACCGTTTCTAGTGCCGTACTGCGGCAAATGTCCGATTCTGTGCATACAACGGGATGGTTTCGCTGACGCGAGAACGGGTACAGGGCCGGTGTGCGGAAACGTCGATGGGCGGGTCTGGTGGGGGTGGGCGCGGTGTTGCTCGCCGTCGTGCTGCTCGGGGTGTGGCCCGAGTCGCCGAGCAGCTATCGGTCCACTGTGGAGTCGAGCGTCCAGGACGCCGTGTCCGCGGTGGGCACCGCCCGTCTCACGGCTCAGAGTGCCCTGAGCGGCAACACGTTCGGCGCTTACGAGTCGACGGCGCTCGAAGACGTCGGGGACAACCTGACCACCGCCGTCACCGACGTGATCGAGCTGCCGCCGACCGACCAGGACACCCGCCGGTTGCGGGACGAGGTGCTGCCGCCGTTGCAGGACTCCGCCCGCATCGTCGGCGACCTGGACCTCGCCATCCAGAACGACGACCGGGACGCGATCAACGCCTGCGTGGCCGGTCTGACCGCGGTGGGCGACCGCCTCGCGACGACGCTGGAGCGGCTGCGATGAAGCGGTTCCTCGCCGTCACCCTCGGCATCCTCACCGCGATCGGCGGGTTCGTCGACATCGGCGACCTCGTCGCGAACTCCGAGACCGGCGCGCGGTTCGGCATGAGGCTCGCGTGGGTCGTCGTGCTCGGCGTGATCGGCATCTGCGTGTACGCGGAGATGGCCGGCCGGGTCGCGGCGGTCAGCGGCCGTCCGGTGTTCGACCTGGTGCGGGAACGGCTCGGGCCGCGCATCGCGCTGGCGAACCTGGCCGGGTCCTATCTCGTCACGCTGCTGACGCTCAGCGCGGAGATCGGCGGTGTCGCGCTCGCGATCCAGCTGGCCACCAGCGTGCACTACCTGCTGTGGGTGCCGATCGTGGCGTTCGTGCTGTGGGTGGTGCTGTGGCGGGTGAAGTTCGAGCCGATGGAACGGGTCTTCGGGCTGGCCGGTCTCGCGCTCGTGGTCTTCGTCGTCGCGTTCTTCGCGTTGGACCCGCCGTGGGCGCAGCTGGGTGACCAGGTCACGAGCCTGGGGCCGCCGGCCACCGAGGACTGGGCCACGTACGGCTTCTTCACGGTCGCGCTGTTCGCCGCGGCGATGACGCCGTACGAGGTGTTCTTCTTCTCCTCCGGCGGGGTCGAGGAGAAGTGGTCCCGCAAGGACCTCACCATCGAGCGTATCAACGTGTTCGTGGGCTTCCCGCTGGGCGGCCTGCTGTCGCTGGCGGTCATGGCGTGCGCGGCGGTGGTCTACGAGCCGCTGGGCGTGCAGGTCGACAGGCTGAGCCAGACCGCGCTGCCCGTCGCGATGGCGCTGGGCAAGCTGGGCCTCGCGGTGCTGATCCTCGGCTTCTTCGCCGCCACGTTCGGTGCCGCGCTGGAGACCGGCCTGTCCGCCGGCTACACCGTCGCGCAGTACTTCGGCTGGCAGTGGGGCAAACTGGTGCGGCCGAAGCAGGCCGCGCGCTTCCACACCGTGGTGCTGATCAGCATCCTGCTCGGTGTCGCGCTGCTGCTCACCACGGCCGACCCGATCACGATCACCGAGTTCTCCCTGGTGTTCAGCGCGGTCGCACTGCCGTTGACCTACCTGCCGATCCTGGTCGTCGCCAACGACCGCGACTACCTCGGCGACCAGGTCAACAGCCGGTTCACCAACGCACTGGGCGTGACCTACCTCGTGATCATCCTGGTGGCCGCGGTCGCCGCCGTGCCGCTGATGATCCTGACCGGGATGGGACGATGACCACCGACGCACCCGACCCGCTGCGGATCGACTTCCACCTCCTGGACCGCCAGATCGTCGACCTGGACGGCTACCTCGTCGGCAAGGCCGACGACATCGAGCTCGGTGTCACCGACGACGGCAGGCCGTTCGTCGCGGCTCTCCTCGTGGGCCACCACGCGCTCGGCACCCGCATCGGCGGCGCGCTGGGCCGGTGGATGACGGCGGTGGCACGCCGCATGCACACCACCGGGGACCCGAAACCGCTGCGCATCCCCTACGAGCGGATCGCCGAGATCGGCAGCGCCATCCGGCTCGACGTCCGCCACGAGCTGCTCGACACCCCCGCACTCGAACTGTGGTTGAGCGACCACGTGATCGGACGCATCCCGGGAGCCACCGATGCTGGCCAGTGACCTGCTCGGACGCACCGTCCACGACCGCCGGGGCCGCCCACTCGGCCTCGTGGCCGACCTGCTCGCCGAACCCGACGCCGAAGGCCGGCCACGGGTCGTGCGCGTGCTCGTCACACCACGCCGTCGCGGGCGGCTGCTCGGCTACGAACGCCCTGGGCTGCAACGACCCTGGGTGATCGAGAAGCTCTCCCGCCTCCTGCACCGCGGCACCCGCGAGGTGGCGTGGGAGGACGTCGACTGGTCGCCGCGGGAGGACTAGGCGGTCCCCAGGTTGGCGTACGCGGTGCGGACGGACTGCTCCGCCTGCGGGTCGCGGAAGTCGAACGCGGAGCCGTCGGCGAACTCGACCCGCACGAACCACTCCGGCTGCACCTGCCTGCCCAGCGGCACGGCCACGAACCGCCGGGCCACGCTGACCGGCGCCTCCCACCACGTGACCAGCGGCGGCACCTCGCGCTGCGAGCCGCGCACCCGGCTGAGCAGGCCGCCGCGGTCCGGTTCGAGCACCTCCCCCTCGACCACCAGCCCCAGGCGCTGACTGGTCAGCAGCAACCAGCACTCGTCGCGCCCGGTGGTGAACAGGTCGGCCCACCGCACGGCGAGCTGCGCGGGGCTCTGCGCGTGCGCCCAGCCCCACACGGCCGGGTCGTGCGCCCACTCGTCCAGGCAGAACTGACCGCTGCTCACGGCGGCGGTCGGCAGCGGCCACTCGGGCTCGGCGATCCCGGCCACCGGCACGTCACCGACGAGCACGTGCGGTGCCCTGCCCGCCGAACCGATGTGGCCCTTGCGCTCGACGGCCCACACGACCTGCTCGCCGGTGCGGACCCAGTGCTTCTGGGCGATCTCCGCGAGCTTGACCCTGTCCCTGGGCACGATCACCCCTGTCCGTTGGCCATGGCGAGCAACCGGTGCGCCTGGTCGGGACGCGGGCCCGCGAGCAGGTCGACACCCGATCCGTCCACGAAGGACACCCGCAGCACGTGGGCGTCGCGATAGGTGAGGTTCTTGCGCGGCAGCTTGCGTTCCGCGACGGCGATGCCGGCGATCTGCGCGCGCGGCAGCTCCCCCACCGAGCGGATCGCGACGGTCTCCACCGGGCGGTGCGCGGGGTACAGGCCTTTGCCCGAGAGCACGTCCTTGGCGGTCTTCGCGAAGCCGCGCACCTGGTCGAGCAACGACACCTCCTGCTCGGGCCCCTCGCTCTCCTCGACCGCGGCGACCCAGGCGAACCGGCGCGGCGTCAGCACGCACCACACCTGGGCGGAGCCGTCGAGGCTCTGCCACGGCCGCATCGCGAGGGCGTCGGGCCGTGGCCCGAACACGACAACGTTCGGCGGCGTTGCGCTGTCCTGCCAATCGTCGGCCGTGGCCAGCGCGAACGGAACACTGGCCACACCCGCCACGACCTTGCCGACCACTCCGCGTTCGGGCTTGCCCCACCAGTCCAGGCCGCCGACGTCGAAGCGCATCGCGCCGCGACCGCCCGGCACGCACACCAGGACCGGCTCGCCCGGAGCGCACCACGACTGGCGGATGGCCAGCACCCCGTTGAGCTTCACCAGCTGAACCCGCGCTTCTCGGCGTCGCGGCGTTCTTCTTCCGACGGCTTGTTCTGCGCGGCGTCGTAGGCTTCCTGGCTGCCGAACTTGATCGCGCCGTCGACCGCGGAGTCGATGCCGGCGCTGAACAGCGCGCCGGTGATCCTGGTCTGCCCGCCGAGCGCGCCGGTGAGCACGGTCTGCGCGATGTTGCCCGCCAGCGCGCCCTCGCCGGTGACGCCCTGCATGAACCGGTTCGCGGTGGTCGACGCGAGCGAGGTCCCGTCCGCGCGCGTCACGACGTTGACGATCGGGTTCGACCCCAGGTGGCGGCCGGCGAACTGCTGGGCCATGTTGCCGCCGCGCAGGCCGTTCATCCGCTGGATGACCTGGCGCAGTGGGCCGCGCAGCCGCACCAGCAGCTTCTCGATCTGCTGCACGGCCTTGAACAGCTCCATCTGCAGCTTCGTCACCCGCATCGAGATCCGCACGCCGGTGCTGCCGACCTGCACGGTCGTCGTCGCGCCCGCCGCGGCGACCGAGCCGCCCGCGGTGATCCACGACGCCGCCAGCGCCGCGAGCCACTGCACGATCAGGCCGATGATCAGCTCGGTGAGCACCTGGATCACGAACTCGACGAACATGTCGAACAGCTCGGCGATCGTCTCCAGGGTCTGCTTCAGACCGCGGATGTCCTCCGCCAGCGCCTCGACACCGCCGGCGAACTCGGTGACCTGCTTGCGGAAGCCGTCACCGGCGGAGCCCACCCACATGGCCTTGGTGGTGTCGGCGCGCTTCTTCTCGGACTCGGCGACCTCGTCGAGCCACTTCGCGACCTCCTCCCAGCCCGCGCCGGTGGCGCGCATCTGCTCGGGGTCGCCGATCGCCCACTCGGCCAGCTCGATCAGCGGGCTGAGCACGATCGAGACGAGGAAGCCCAGGCCGTTGTCCAGCAACGCCTGACCGGGGCTCGCCAGCGTCTGCAGCAGCTCCAGGCGGCCGGAGATCGTGGCCGCGGTCATCTGCGGCGGTGACGTGGCGTCGGCCAGGTCGGCGATCGCGCTGTAGGCGGAGCTGCCCCGGCCGGCGGCCTGCTCGAACCAGTTCTTCTGGTCGCCGTCGTTGAGGTCGGCGAACGTGCCGGGACCGGTCACCGGGCACCGCCCCCGAGACCCTTGCTGATCTGGCCGAACGCCTGCGTGAGGCCGTCGTCCACACCCCGGTAGACCTCGAAGCTCTCCTGCAGCTGCTCACCGGTCTGCTTCAGGAACGCCTGCGCGTCCGTGGCGAGCTGCTGGCACTCCTGCAGGCTCTTGAAGTAGCCGCTGCTCAACCCGACCGCGTCACCGATCGGGCCGAAGCACTGGTCGTCGACCCTGGCCTGCTCCAGCAGCTTCGCCAGCGCACCGAACTTCTCCGCGAGGCTGTCACTGCCGCGTGCGAACGCGGTCAGCGCCTCGGGCTGAACGTGAAAACTCACCTGACTCCCCCCTACCGCAGGTACGTGCTGGGCGGTTCCTCGTCTTCGACGTGATCTTGAACCGGTCGGTTCCGCGGTGCCGCGGGTGGCGGGAACGGCGGCTGCGCCTGCGGCGGGAACGGGGGCTGCGGCGCGGCGGGCTGAGGCGGCGCGCCGGGCGGAGGCGGCGCCGACGGCATGATCGGCTCGACGCCCGAGGCCAGCATGCCGTCCTTGAACTGCTGCAGCCGGTCGCCCAGGATCGGTGCGACGGCCTGTTCCAGCTGCTGCGCGGCGTTCTGCGTGGCCATCCTGATCGCGTCGAGGATCTCCTGCTGCAGCTGGACGTGCGAGCGGTTCATCGCGTTCGGCGCCAGCTGCAGGCCGAGCACGGCGCCGGAGGTCGCCGCGGTCACGGTGACGGCTCCGTCCCGGCTGCGCCCGACGCCACGCAGGTCCTTCATCGCCTGCTGCAGCTCACCGGCCTTCTTCGCCTGCTCCTCGAACGAGCGCATGAGCGACTGCATCCGCTCCTGGCGGTCTGTCACGGCACTTCCCCCGAAACGTCCTCGATCGACGTGACGAGGCTACGCGACCCGCCGGCGGCCCCGGGTCGCGGTCCTGTGTGGACCGGCTAGCGGCGGTGGGCGCGCCAGGCCGTGACCAGCAACCCCGTGAACACGGCCGCGCACGCGACGGCGCCGAGCCCGACCAGCGCGACCGACGACCACGTCACCCCGGCGATGACGGCCAGCAGGCCGCAGAGGTAGGCGGTGAGAACGCCGAGGAGGCGCACTGTCCGGTGGGACAGGAACGACAGCGGCGACGGCCGGGTGAGCTTGGCCGCGAACCTGGGGTCTTCGTCGAACAAGCGCTGCTCGATCTCCTCGAGCACGCGCTTCTCATGGTCTGCCAACGCCATTGCGGGCCTCCAAGTCTGCCGTGCTCCGACCACTATCGCTCCCGTTCCGCGCTCTGCCAAGAGCATCACCGCCGCAACGGCCGGCAACCGCCTGATCAGCCCGCCCTGCCGCGGTGCCGGAACGCCGCCGCCTTGACCCTGTTCTGGCAGGCCGTCGAGCAGAACCTCCTGGTGCCGTTGTACGACGTGTCGACGTACACGCGGTCGCACCGGGGCGCCGTGCAGACACCGAGCCTGCCGCGTGCTTCGGTGCCGAGCACGACCGCGAGCCCCGCGGCGCACACACCCGCCCACTCGGCGGCCACCCCGCCGGCGGTGCCGCGGTGGTGCACGTGCCAGGCGGGATCGCCGTCGTGCAGCACCAGCTCCGGCCGGACCCGGGCCGCCGTCAGCAGGTCGTTCACGTGCTTCGCCGCGGTCGCGACGTCACCGGTGGAGATCGCGGTGAAGACCAGCCGCAGCGCCTGGGCCGACGCCTGGAGGTCGCGCGCGTCCTGTTCGCCGACGACGTCGAGCCGTTCGAAGCACTCGCCCGCCGACCGGAGGGCCGCGGTGATCACCTCCGCCCGTTCGGCGCCCTCGGGTGGCACATGCGGTCGGCTGCGGCTGTGGCCGGGCGTGAGCGCGTTCACCAGCAGGGCGGCGACCCGGACGGGTGCGTCATAGTGACTGTCGAATCGCAATTGACCAGTCATCCTCTCGCGTGTCACTGTCATTCTAGAGAGCAGCAGTGACACGAGGGGGTGCGTCCTGCGGTCCGACCGGGGTTTCCCGCTGCTGTGGGCCGGTGAGACGTCGAGCCGTCTCGGCGCCGCCGTCACGTCCGTGGCGCTGCCCCTGCTCGCGGTGACCGAGCTGGGCGCGAGCTCGGTGCTGATGGGCGTGCTGAGCGCCGCGAGCTACCTGCCGTGGGTGCTGCTCGGCCTGCACGCCGGTGCGTGGGTCGACCGCGCCCGCAAACGGCCGATCATGCTCGGCTGCGACGTGGCGTCCGGGCTGCTGCTGCTCAGCGTGCCGCTCGCGGCGTGGGCGGGGGTGCTCACGATGGCGCACCTCGCGGCCGTCGCGTTCCTCACCGGCTGCTGCACGACGGTGTTCGTGACGGCGTACCGCGCGTACGTGCCCGTGGTGGTGCCGCAAGCCGGTCTCGTCACGGCGAACGCCCGGTTGCAGGGCGGCGAGCAGGTCGCGCAGGTCGCCGGTCGTGGCCTCGGCGGCGTGCTCGTCCAGGTCCTCGGCGCGGCCGGGTGCCTCCTGCTCGACGTCGCCAGTTTCGCCGTCTCGGCGGTGTGCCTGTCCCGCATCCGGGCCACGGAGCCGGCGCCGGTCGGAGAGGTGGGTCTGCGGGCGCGGATCACCGAGGGCCTGCGGTTCACCTGGGCCGACCCGCACCTGCGCACGCTGGGACTGTTCAGCGCCATCGGCAACCTCGCCTTCACCGGCCTGCAGACCCTGCAGGTGGTGTTCCTCGTGCGCGACGTCGGAGCCGCACCTGCGATCGTGGGTGTGCTGGCGGCGACGATCAGCGTCGGCGGCATCGCCGGGGCGGCCGCGGCACCGTGGTCGGGCCGGCGTTTCGGCACGGCACGCGCGATGGTGGCGTGGGCGCTGGTCACCGGCCCGTTCGCACTGCTGGTCCCGTTGACGTCCAACGGTCCCGGGCTCGTGCTGATCGCCGTCGGCACGATGGCCACGGGCACCGGCCTGGTCGCCATCACCGTGATCATGACCAGCTTCCGGCAGGCGTACTGCCCGCCGGAGCTGCTCGGCCGCGTCGGCTCCACCGCGGCGTTGTTCACCTACGCCGCAGTCCCGGCCGGCACGCTCACGGCGGGTGCGCTCGGCGACGTGCTCGGCAACCGCACCGCCCTGTGGGTGGTCGCCGCGCTGTTCACCGGGTACGGCTGCGTGCTGCTGGTCAGTCCACTGCGGACACTGCGCGACCTCCCCGACCGAGCCGGGCTCGCTGTCCATCGTGACCCTCCGCCTTCTCCGCCGCGCACACCAGGCCGGGGAGAACCGTGGCCGCGAGGTCCTCGCGGCCACGGGTGGTTCAGTGCTGGTGGTGTCCTTCGTGGCCGCCGCCGTGGTACTGGTGCACCACCGCGTGCCCCTTGCCCCGCGAGATCAGCCAGCGGTTGACGGGCACGGTGATGACGAACGCCACCGCGAGCGAGAACGCGAGGCTGACCCAGAAGAGCCAGTTCGTCAACCCCGCCTCCATCGCGCCGGGCACGAGGAGCATCACGCCGTTGTCGACGATCTCCATGACCGCGATCGACACGGTGTCCGCGGCGAAGGCCACACCGATGGCGGCCCGCAGCGGCAGCCCCGACCTCAGGACCGGGCGGATGGTGAGCGAGTAGCCGAACACGAAGGCGAGGACGATCGCCAGCACGACGGTCGGCAGGTTCGACCAGCCGAACGCGGTGCCGATCACCATGCCGAGCACCTCACCGATCGCGCAGCCGGTGAGGCAGTGCAGCGTCGCCGAAACGGCCAACCTCGTCAGACCCTGCCCCGCGCTGCCGTGCTCCATGACGTTCCCCTTCGGATCCGGGTACCCCCTGGGGGTATCTCGGCGTGCACGTTACGCTCATACCCCCTGGGGGTGTCAACACCGATCTGCCGGCTGAGGTGTGATCCATTCGAAGTGGTGACCCGCAGGCACCGAACCTGGGATCTACTAGGTACGGTAGTGGGATGGACGGGAGCACGCGGCGAACAGCGGCCCAGTGGGCCCTGCTCTGCCTGCTGCTCCTCGGTGTCGTCGGCATGCACCACGTCACCCCGGACACCGGGCCGCCCGCCATGTCCACCGCGACCGGCTCGCACGGCGACCACGCGCCGGGCGAACCGGAGCCCTCACACGGCGTGCTGCACCTCTGCATGGCGGTCCTCGCCGCCGTGGTGCCACTGCTGCTCGGCTGGCTGCTGCTGCGCGCGCTGCGCCCAACCCAGAGCGGGGCCACCGGCACACCCGCGTGGCCACGTGCGCCGCAACGGCCTCCCCCGCCAGGCGGCCGCGCACTGCTGAGCTCCCTGTGCGTGCTGAGGCTGTGATCGACACCGCTTCCACGGTCGGTCACATTCCCAGCACAGAAGGTTGCACATGAAGCGGAAATCCCTGATCGGTCTCGGTGTCGCGGCGGTCGCGCTCCTCGCGGGCTGCGGCGGCAACGACATGGCCGGCACGCACGCCATGACCACCACCGCGCCACCGGCCGTCTCCGGCCGGCAGGACGGGCACAACGAGCAGGACGTCGAGTTCGCGCGAGCCATGATCGAGCACCACCGGCAGGCGCTGGACATGGCGGCGGTGGTGCCGGGCAAGAGCACGAACCCGGCGGTCACCGAGCTCGGCAAGCGGATCGCGGCAGCGCAGGCACCGGAGATCGAGAAGATGACCGGGTGGCTGGCGAAGTGGGGCGCCGCGCCCGCCCCGACGTCGATGCCGGGCATGGACCACGGGTCCGGCCACGGCTCCATGCCGGGCATGATGACGGCCGAGGAGATGGCGAAGCTCAACGGCGCCACCGGCGCGGAGTTCGACCGCGCGTGGCTGGAAATGATGATCAAGCACCACGAGGGTGCGGTCGAGATGGCCGAGGCGGAGCAGGAGAAGGGCGCCAGCGCCGAGGCGAGGAAGCTCGCCGAGGAGGTCGCCGAAGCCCAGCGGGCCGAGATCACCGAGATGCGGAACCTGCTGAAGCAGGGCTGAGCGGGCGGCTACAGCGCCGGGGGGAGGATCCCGTTCTCCGCCCGGCGTTCTCAGCGTGGGACGCGGGCCTCGCGCAGCAACCTGTTGCCCCACACCAGACCGGCCGCCGAGAGCACCAGCCAGGCGGCAGCGGCGGCGATGGACCGCGGCGAACCGAGGCCGAGCACGGCGTCACCGAGGAACGCGGCCACCAGCGTCGTGGGCACCAGGCCGATCGCGGTGCCCAGCCCGAACCACAGGGGCCGCACCGCGGTGACACCGGCGCCGTAGTTCGACGCGGCGAAGGGCACGACCGGCAGCAGCCGCAGGACGATCGTGGCCGCAAGGCCGTTCGCGGCGAACACGTCGTCCAGCACCCGGAGCCGTCCCGCGCCGAGCCTGCGTGCGACGGCGTCACGACCGAGCAGCCGGCCCACCCAGAACGAGAGCAACGCACCCGCGGTGAACGCCGCGATCGCCAGTGCCGCACCGGGGACCACCCCGAACAGCAGGCCGGAAGCGGTGGCCAGCACCGGTTTGGGGAGGAACAACGGCGTGCCGAGCGCACCGAGGAGCAGGAACACGAAAGGCGCCCACGCGCCCGCCGCCTCGATCCACGCACGCACCTGCGCCACCTCGGGCAGATCGACCACCGCGACGGTGACGGCCAGCACGACGACCAGCACCACCAGCGCGGTCACACGCACTTCACGCATGAGAGCCCTTCTCGGTGGTCGTCGGACTCGATCGTAAGGCAGCCAGCTGACGTGCCGCGTGACACATACCCCCCACCCGTATCGCCGAACCTCTTGCACACCCATACCCCCCATGGGTATAAATACGGCAAGCGCCCGCCGTTCCCCCGGTCAGCTCGACCGGCCGCGCGGCGGACCGATCGACAGGAGCGGTAGATGCACGGCTACACCGACAACAAGGACGACCACCTGCGGCGCTTGCGGCGCATCGAGGGTCAGGTGCGCGGACTGGCACGGATGATCGAGAACGACGACTACTGCATCGACGTCCTCACCCAGATCTCCGCCGCCACGAGGGCCCTGCAGTCGGTGTCGCTCAACCTGCTCGACGAGCACCTCAGGCACTGCGTCAGCCAGGCCATCTCCGAGGGCGGTGCGGCAGCGGACGACAAGATCGCCGAGGCCAGCAACGCCATCGCCCGCCTGGTCCGCTCCTGACCCCACCGTTTCAGAACCACCTGCGAGGAGCACCCCATGTCCGAGTCCGTCTTCACCGTCAGCGGCATGACCTGCGGGCACTGCGTCAGCTCGGTGACCGAGGAGGTCAGCCGGATCGACGGCGTGCAGAACGTGGCCGTCGAGCTCGACAGCGGCAAGGTGACCGTCACGAGCACCCGGCCGGTCGCCGAGGACGACGTCAGGGCCGCCGTCACCGAGGCCGGCTACGCGCTGGTCAGCAGCTGAGGGGGAGGCAGATGAACACCGCCACGAAGGTGGCCGCCTACGCCGGTGTGCTGGCGATCGTCTTCGGCGGCGCATGGGCTGCGGGCGCCGCCGCCGGGCCGTTGGGCACCGCGGACACGCCACAGGCGATGGACCACGGCGCCGGGCAGCCCACCGCGGCCGCCGTCCCGCCCGGACTGTCCGTCGCGGACAACGGCTACGTGCTCGACCTGGCGCAGAACGCCCTGACCGCGCAGACCCGGCAGACCTTCAGCTTCCGGATCGGCACGACCGGCGGCGGCACCGTCACGGAGTTCGACGTGGAGCACGAGAAGAAGCTCCACCTCGTGCTGGTGCGCCGTGACGGGTCCGGGTTCCAGCACGTGCACCCGGAGATGGCCGCCGACGGCACCTGGTCGCTCCCGCTCACCCTTCCCGCGGCCGGGAGCTACCGCGTGTTCGCGGACTTCAAGCCGGCGGGCGGCGCGAAGACCACGCTGGGAGCGGACGTCCAGGTCGCCGGGCCCTACGAACCGGAGCACTTCGCCGCGGACACCCGTGAGTCCGCTGTGGACGGCTACGTCGTCCGGCTGACCGGCGACCTGAAGGCCGGAGCCGGGTCCACCGTGACCGCCACGGTCACCAGGGACGGCAGGCCGGTCACCGACCTGCAGCCGTACCTCGGCGCGAACGGCCACCTGGTCGCGTTGCGCGCGGCCGACCTCGCCTACCTGCACGTGCACCCGCAGGACGGCCCCGGTGCCGGTCCGGACGTGCAGTTCGCCGTCGAGGTGCCCACGGCCGGGCGCTACCGGTTGTTCCTCGACTTCCAGCACGGGGGCGAGGTCCGCACGGCGAGCTTCACGCTCAGCACCGACGGCACCGCACCCGCGACCGCCACGCCCACGCACGCCGACGACCACGGTGGTCACGGTGGCTGAGCACGACACCCTCGAAGAGGAGGCGCGTTCCATGAGCTCACCGGCAAGTGAGATCGAACTGTCCATCGGCGGCATGACCTGCGCCTCCTGCGCCGCGCGGATCGAGCGCAAGCTGAACAAGCTCGACGGCGTGCGGGCCACCGTCAACTACGCCACGGAGAAGGCGCGCGTCAGCTTCCCGGAGTCGCTGACCGCCGAGGACCTGGTCAAGGTCGTCGAGAACACCGGCTACACCGCCGAGCTGCCCGCTCCCCCGGCGACCGGCGAGCAGGCGGAGGAGGCGGACCCCACGCTGCCGCTGCGTCAGCGGCTGGTCACCTCCATCGTGCTGAGCGTGCCGGTGGTCGCCATGGCGATGATCCCGGCGCTGCAGTTCGACTACTGGCAGTGGCTGTCGCTGACGCTCGCCGCACCGGTGGTCGTGTGGGCGGCCTGGCCGTTCCACAGGGCCGCGTGGACCAACCTGAAGCACGGCGCCGCCACGATGGACACGCTGATCTCGCTCGGTGTGGCCGCGGCGTTCCTGTGGTCGCTGTACGCGCTGTTCCTGGGCACGGCCGGCGTTCCCGGCATGAAGCACGGCTTCGACCTGACCGTGCAGCGCATGTCGGGCGCGGGCAACGTCTACCTCGAGGTCGCGGCGGGCGTGACGACGTTCATCCTCGCCGGCCGGTACTTCGAGGCGCGGTCCAAGCGCCGTGCCGGTGCCGCCCTGCGGGCCCTGCTCGAACTGGGGGCCAAGGACGTCGCCGTGCTGCGGGACGGCCGCGAGGTGCGCATCGCGGTGGACGAGCTGCGGGCCGGTGACCGGTTCGTCGTCCGGCCCGGCGAGAAGATCGCCACCGACGGCGTGGTCGAGGAGGGCAGCTCCGCGGTCGACCTGAGCATGATCACCGGCGAGTCGGTGCCGGTCGAGGTCACCGGCGGTGACAGCGTGATCGGTGCCACGGTCAACGCGGGCGGGCGGCTGGTGGTGCGTGCGACGAGGGTCGGCGCGGACACCCAGCTCGCGCAGATGGCGAAGCTGGTCGAGGACGCGCAGAACGGCAAGGCCGAGGCGCAGCGCCTCGCCGACCGGATCTCCGCGGTCTTCGTCCCGATCGTCATCGCGCTGTCCGTCGGCACGCTGGCGTTCTGGCTCGGCGCCGGCACGGGCGCGTCGGCGGCCTTCACCGCCGCCGTCGCGGTGCTGATCATCGCCTGCCCGTGCGCGCTCGGCCTGGCCACGCCCACGGCGTTGCTGGTCGGCACGGGTCGTGGCGCCCAGCTCGGCATCCTGATCAAGGGGCCCGAGGTGCTGGAGTCGACCCGTCGCGTCGACACGGTCGTGCTCGACAAGACGGGCACGGTCACCAGCGGCCGGATGAGCCTGGCCGAGGTGCACGTCGCCGACTGTGTCGACGAGGAGCAGCTGCTGCGCCTGGCCGGTGCCCTGGAGCACGCCTCCGAGCACCCGATCGCGCGGGCGATCGCCGCCGGTGCCGCGCAACGGGTCGGTGACCTGCCCGCGGTCGAGGGCTTCCAGAACATCGAGGGCCTGGGCGTGCAGGGTGTCGTCGGCGAGCACGCCGTCCTGGTGGGCCGGGCCCGGTTGTTCCAGGAGTGGAGCGTCCGGCTCGGCGAGGACCTGGTCACGGCGAAGAAGGAGGCCGAGGAGAACGGCCGCACCGCGGTGCTGGTGGCGTGGGACGGCGAGGCCCGCGGCGTCCTGGTGGTCGCCGACACGGTCAAGCCCACCTCGGCCGAGGCGATCGCGGGCCTGCGCGGGCTCGGTCTGCGGCCGGTGCTGCTGACCGGGGACAACGAGGCCGTGGCGCGGTCGGTGGCCGCCGAGGTCGGCATCGACGAGGTCGTCGCGGAGGTGCTGCCCGCCGACAAGGTCGACGTGGTCAAGCGCCTGCAGGCCGAGGGACGGGTGGTCGCGATGGTCGGCGACGGCGTGAACGACGCCGCCGCACTCGCCCAGGCCGACCTGGGTCTCGCGATGGGCACCGGCACGGACGTCGCGATCGAGGCCAGCGACCTGACGCTGGTGCGCGGTGACCTGCGGGCCGCCGTCGACGCGATCCGGTTGTCGCGCCGCACGCTCGGCACGATCAAGGGCAACCTGTTCTGGGCCTTCGCCTACAACGTGGCCGCCCTGCCGCTGGCCGCGCTCGGCCTGCTCAACCCGATGATCGCCGGGGCGGCGATGGCGTTCTCGTCGGTGTTCGTGGTGAGCAACAGCCTGCGTCTGAGGGGCTTCCGCAGCGCGAACCGGCACACCGTGTGATCACCTGGTCCGGCTCGCGGCCGCGAGCCGGACCAGCCCGCCCGGACGGGAGCCCGCCCGTGGCGGGCATACTCCGGGTTCTCCTGGAAGGACGTGGGTGATGCACGGGCTCGGTGAGCTGGAGGCCGCGGTGATGAACGTGCTGTGGCACGACGGCGGGCCGCTCAAGGTGCGCCAGGTGCTGGAACGGCTGGACACCGGCAGGCAGCTCGCCTACACGACCGTCCTCACCGTGCTGGACAACCTGCACCGCAAGGAGTGGGTGACCCGCGAGCTCGAGGGCAACGCCTACCGCTACCGGCCCAGGACCAGCCGGGCCGAAGCCGCCGCGAACGCCCTGCGGGACGTGCTCATCGCCTCCGGCGACCCGGAGGCCGCGCTGCTGCACTTCGCGCGGTCCGCGACCGAGGAGGAGTCGGCGGTGCTGCGCCGGGCGCTGCGCAGGAAGTCCTCGGACCGATGACGGTCGCACTCGCACTGCTGCTCGGGTCCGCCGCGATGGGCTGGCTGGCACCGCGGGTGCTGCGGCGGATCGGCGACCCGGTGGTCGCCCTCGTCGCCTGGACCAGCTCGGTCGTCGCCGTCATGACCACCTCCACCACAGCTGTGGTGCTGCTCGTGCTGCCCGAGCACGGCCTCGGCGTCCTGGAGTCCCTGCACCACTGCTGGGACTCGGTGGGCCACGGCACCACGCCCGAGATCGAGGTGGTCAGCGGCCTGACCGGCGGCGCACTGCTGGCCGCCCTGTTGGTCCGCCTAGCGTTCGTCGGCGCCCGCGGCGCCCGGCGACGCGCCCGTGCCCGCGCGGAACACCTCTCGGTGCTCCGCCTCGCCGGGCGCCGGGAACCCGGCCCGCACCCAACCGTGTGGCTCGACCACGACCGCCCGCTGGCCTTCAGCCTCGCCGGGCGGCCCGGCGTCGTCGTCGCCACGGAAGGGCTGCACCGCCACCTGACCCCCGACGAGGTCGGCGCGGTCCTGGCCCACGAGCGCGCCCACCTCGACGGACGCCACCACCTGCTGGTCGCCGCCGCGGACGCCGTCGCCACCGCCCTGCCCGTCCTCCCGCTGTTCACGCGCGCGGCGAGCACGATCCGTGAGCTGGTCGAGATGTCGGCGGACCTGACCGCCGCACGTGCCCATGGATGCGACACCGTCCGCACCGCCCTGATGCGGGTGTCGAGCCACGGCGCCCCGGACTCGGCGCTGGCGATGGGCCGGGACGTGCTGGACGCCCGTCTCGACCGCCTGCGACGCCGCCGGGTGCCGAACCGCACGCACCGGGTGGTCTCCGGTGGGATCGCCGGCGTCACCGCCATCGCGCTTCCCGTCGTCACCGCGGCCGTGACGGTGGTCGCGGTGATGCTGCTGACCTGCTCTCCGGGCTGACGACCGTCGGCTCGGCGGACCGGTCAGCGGCCGAACCCGGCTCAGCGGGTTCCGGTGGCGCGAACCACCGGAACCACCGAACGTCGTGTCCGGAGTGCCGGTCAGGAGGCGGCGCGGTCACCGGACGGGCGCCGCCGCAACGCCGGGGTCGTCAGCGACGGCGGGATGTGGGCGATGTCGAGCTCACCGAGGTCCGTGCCCGGCGGCACGATCCGGTCGACGGCGTCGAGCACGTCGTCGGCCAGCACGGTGTCCGCACCGGCGAGCAGGTCGTCGAGCTGGGCCATCGTGCGCGGCCCGATGATCGCCGAGGTGACCGCGGGGTGCGCGATCGTGAACGCCATCGCCAGGTGCGTCAGCGACATCCCGGCCTGCTCGGCCACCGGGAGCAGCTGCTCCACCGCGTCGAGCTTGTGCTCGTCGGTCATGTGGCGCGGGAGCCAGTGCATGCGGGCGGCGTGGCCGTCGGACGGCCGGCCCTTGCGGTACCGGCCGGTGAGCAGGCCTCCCGCCAGCGGGCTCCAGACCAGCACGCCCATCCCGTACCGCTCGCACACCGGCAGCACGTCGCGCTCGACGCCCCGGTTGAGGACCGAGTAGTGCGGCTGCTCGGTGCGGAACCGCTCCAGGCCGCGGCGTTGCGCCGCCCAGTGCGCCTCCACGAGGTCCGCGGCGGGCAGGTTGGAGCTGCCGATGCTGCGCACCTTGCCCGCGCGGACCAGGTCGGTCAGCGCGGACAGCGTCTCCTCGACGTCGGTGCGCGGGTCCGGGTGGTGCACCTGGTAGAGGTCGATGTGATCGGTCCGCAGCCGCCGCAGCGAGTGCTCCACCTCGGCGACGATCCAGCGCCGGGAGCTGCCGGACCGGTTGGGGCCCTCGCCCATCACGCCGTTGACCTTCGTCGCGAGCACCACGTCGTCACGGCGGCCGCGCAGCGCCTTGCCGACGATCTCCTCGGCCTCGCCGTAGGAGTAGACGTCGGCGGTGTCGATGAAGTTGATCCCCGCGTCCAGCGCGCGGTGGATGATCCGCACGCACTCGTCCTGGTCGGGGTTGGCCACCTGACCGAACATCATCGTGCCCAGGCAGTACGGGCTGACCTCGATGCCGGTGCGACCGAGCACGCGTGTCCTCATCGGAACGCCACCACGATCAGCGCGGTCCCGGCGGTGCCGACGGCCGGGCCGCCGTAGAACAGCGCCGGCCGGTCCGGCCGGGGCGTGCTCTCCCTGCCGAGAGCCGCGGCGTAAGGCTTGGCGAACAGGCCCGCGAACCGGACACCGCCCAGGACGGTGTACGCCACGACGGCGAGCAGGACGGCGATCCAGTCGACCGGGCCCAGCGCGCTGAGAACATTCATGTCCGCATTTCCTCCGATTACAACGGCCTGGTGCCGTGTGCGGACCCACTCTCACGCCGGTAGAGGACAGCATCGGTCCGCTACCCCTGCAGAACCCGGCGCGGGAACCGCTCAGCGCCGCCCGCCGCGGACCGAGTAGGCGGCCATCCCGGTCACGAACACCACGGCGGCGGTCCACGTCGCCACCGGGTCGTCGGACGGGCCGAACGGCCACGTGACGACCCGTCCGGTCACCGACTGCGCGGGGAACACGATCGCGCTCACCGCCCACCACGTCACCGGTGCGGCCGCGGCGAACCGCGCTCCCGCCACGGCCGCCGCCAGACCGGCGAGACCGGCCAGACCCGCCGCGTTCCGCGTGACGAACGCGGCGTCGAACCGCTCGTCGCCCAGCTCCTGCACCAGCAGCACCACGACCGCGGCCAGCAGCGTCGCGACCAGCAGGTGCCCGAACCGCCACGCGGGCCACGGCACGGCGGTCGAGGAGTCCAGCTCGGGGTCCTGCCCCGTGAGGCCGGCCGTGCTCACCAGCACCGCGGCGAGCGAGGTGAGCGTGGCGCTCAGCGGTGTCCACGGTGAATGCAGCACCGACCACGTGGCCAGCACGACGACGACCAGGCACACCAGTGCCGCCGGTACTCCGCGCGACCGCGCGTACAGCGTGAGCGGCCTCATCGCGGTCCCACCAGGGCGTCGAGCACCCGCGCGGAGTCCTCGCAGGCCAGCATCATCCGCCGGGCCTGCGCGACGCGGTCGAGCTGCTCGTGCGCGGGCCGGCTGCGCAACGCCCGCCACGCCGCCTCCGCCTCGGAGCGCAACCTCCCGCTGCGCCACAGGACGCGCTCCGACGCGAGCTCGGCCAGCTCGCCGTTGAAGTAGCCCGCCGTCAGATGCAGCACCACGGACTCGTCGAAGTTCACCGAGTCCGGCGTGGAACAGGTCGGCACGCCCGCCCCGGCGAGCAGTTCCAGCCGCAGCTGGCCGGGGGTCAACGCCGGCAGGCCGGAGCTGCCCTGCGCCCTCACGTAGACGACCCCGGCATCCCGCCGGGGCACGGCGAGGTGCGCCATCGCCGAGGTGTCCTCGCGGACCTCGGTGGGCGGGTCGGGCAGCACCGCGAGCTTCGCCAGCACCTCCCTGCCGACCGCGGCCACCACGGGCAGGTGGTTCTCGTGCACCCGGCTCACGCACACCGGGCCGTCGCACACCAGCCTGCTCGCGGCGGAGTCGCTCACCAGCACGTCGGAGATCCTGGTCGGCAGGACCGAGAGGGCGAGCGCGAGTGCCAGCCCGGCCGGTAGCAGCGCCGCCAGCCGCCCGCGGCGGGTCCGCGAGACCAGCAGCAGGAACGCCGTGATCCCCAGACCGGTGAACCACACGAACTGTCCCATGTCGACGGAGGTGGACGTGGTGACCAGGTTCGAGGCGGGCGGGTCGAAGACGGGCGTGAGCAGTGCCAGCGGGGACACCTCGGCGGCCGGTGACCGCACCTCCAGCGCCTGTCCGGCCGCCGTCGCCGCCATGAACGTCGCCACGAGCGCCACCGGCACGGTCAGCGGGTGGGGCAGCAGCCGGCCGACCGCGAGGCCGAGCAGGACGCTCGACGCCATCGCGAGCACGACGGTGGTGGTGAGCGGGACGAAACCGGGCGAGACGAACCCACCGCCGCTCTCGACCAGCACGACGAGGCCCGCGCACAGCAGCACCGCGGCCGCGGAGACGACGCCGGCCACCGCCGACGCGAGCGTGCCCAGCCGCACCCGGTCGGGGCGCGGGGTCGTGGCGAACAGCTCGGTCACCCGCGCCCGGCCGTCCCGCATCCCCTGCAGGACCGCCAGTCCGACCACCAGTGCCCACACGTACGCCAGGGGCTGCCGGAGCTCGAACACGGCCGATGTCGCGTTGTCCCGCCACGTCAGGTCGGCCGAGCTGGTCAGCCACAGCATTCCCGTGCCGGAGACCAGGAACAGCGCTCCGGCCCAGAGCGCGGTCGAGCGCCGCAGCTCGATGCGCAGCGCGGTCACCAGGCACCTCCGGCGTTCTGGCCGATCAGCGCGGAGTAGCCGCGTTCGATCGGGCTGTCGCCGACGTGCCCGGCGGTCCCGGCGGCGGCGAGATCGGCCGGGGTGCCCTGGAACACCAGGGATCCCTCCGCCACGAGCACCACGTCCGAGCACGCCGCCGCGACGTCCTCGACCAGGTGCGTGGAAATCAGCACGCAGGACCGCTGCCCCAGCTCGACCACGAGTTCGCGGAACCGCAGCCGTTGCGCGGGGTCCAGGCCTGCTGTGGGCTCGTCCAGCAGCAGAAGGTCCGGGTCGTTGACGATCGCCTGCGCGATGCCCACGCGGCGGACCATGCCGCCGGACAACGACTTCATCCGGTCCCCGGCGCGGTCGGCCAGCCCGACCCGGTCGAGCGCCCTGCTGACGGCACCGGGGATCTCGGCAGGCGGCACCTCCTTCAGCCACGCCAGGTACTCGACGAACTCCCGCACCGTGAACCGCCGGTAGTAGCCGAAGTGCTGCGGCAGGTACCCGAGTCGCCGGCGCACCGGCCGCAGCCGGCCGTCCGCCGGGGTGCCCAGCAGCGACAACGTTCCCGAACTGGGCTTGCGCACCGTCGCCAGGGTGCGGATCAGGGTCGTCTTGCCGGCGCCGTTGGGTCCGAGCAGTCCGTGCACGCCCACGCCCAGGCGCAGGTCCAGCCCGTTCACCGCGGCGCGGCCACGCCGTCCGCCGACCCGGACCACGAGGTTCTCCGCTGTGATCGCCCGCATCCCGCTCTCCTCAGGTCGCCTTGGCCTACTACCGGCAAGACGACGAAGGGACCGCGACGGTTCTTCGAGCGCTGTGATGTGGCGCACAACCCTGAACGCCGGTGCGATCTGACGGCCGGGTCGTGCAGGGCAGGGGGCCGGGCACGGTGTCCCGGCCCCCAGGTCGGTTCAGGCGCGCAGGGTCCACTGCTGGTTGGCGCCGCCGCCGCAGGCCCAGAGGATGATCCTGGTGCCGTTCGCGGTGGCCGCTCCGTTGGCGTCCAGGCACAACCCGGACTGCACACCGGTGATCGTGCCGTTGGTGTTGACGTTCCACTGCTGGCTGGTCTGGCCGTTGCAGTCCCAGATCACCACGGCGGTGCCGTTGCCGGTGCCGCCGTTGCTCGCGGCCAGGCACTTGTTGCCGTACACCTGCAGCTGCTTGCCCGAGGTGAGGGTGAAGCGCTGGTTGGTGCCGCCGTGGCAGTCCCACAGCTGCGCCTGGGCACCGTTGGCCGTGCTGGCGCCGTTGATGTCAATGCACCGGCCGGACTGGCCGCCGACGATCGTGCCGCTCTGCTGGCCACCGCCGCCCTGCCGCCGGGCCAGCGACTTCGACTCGGCCGAGCGGTTCCCCTGCGCGTCGACGACGTAGAGCCGGTAGTCGCCGGGCGTGGCCGGGACGTCGATGGTCGTCGCCGTGCCACTGGCCCTCGTCATCGTCGGGCCTGCTGCGAAGTTCGTGGTGCCCAGGGGCGCCAGCCAGATGGTCCTGGTCGCGTCGCCGAGGCCGCGGACCGGGATCGAGGTCGCGGTGGCACCGACGAACGTGCTGTCGGGCAGGACGTAGTCGGGCCGGGACAGGGTGCTCTGCGGGATGATTTCCCGGTAGGCGTCCTCCAGCCCCGAGCTCACCGCGATGGCGTGGGCGGCCGCGGGCCACACGTAGTCGGGGTGGACGAGGATGTCCTGGATCGTGCTGTTGGGCAGCACCTTCTGCGACACCTTGTTCACCGGCCCGTAGGTCTGCGTGATGCTCAGGTCGTGCTTGCGCCCGAAGTCGTCGGAGTTGACGAGCCACGTGACGTTCTTGTCGACGCTGAGGATGTTGTTGCGGAACGTGATGTACGCCGAGCCCTCGTCGGGGTGCAGCCCGTACTTGTGGCCGGACGGGACACCCTGCAGGTAGTTGTCGGTGATCATCGTTCCGGGCTGGCTGCCCAGGGTGTAGATGGGCGCCGTGTCGTTGAGGCGCTGCACCGTGTCGATGATGTGGTTGTAGCTGATGTTGTTGTTGCGCGCGGTGGTCGTCGGCCGGTTGGGTGCGATGGAGCCGGACGAGCCGTCGAAGTTCCACCAGCCCCAGCCGAGCGTGATGCCGTTCCACGGGGCCTTTTCGATCCGGTTGTGCTGGATGGTCAGGGTGTCGGCGAAGTAGGCCGAGATGGGGCTGTGGCCGTTGAACAGCACCGCGCTGTCGTAGAGGTAGTTGTTCTTGATCTCGATGTTCTTCGGGAGCCCCTCGACCTGCGCGGGGTACTTCTCGCGGTTGGTCGAGGTGTGGTCGCCGATGTAGACGTGCTGCGGGTGGCCGACGGTGATGGCCGACCCGGCGATGTCGTTCGTGTAGTTCCCGATCAGCCGGGTGTTCTGCACGTCGTTGACCATGTTGATGCCGTCGACACCGGTGTGCTGCACCCGGTTGCGCTGCAACAGGATCCCTTCGGCGTTCTCCAACTGGACGGCGCCGGGAGCGGTGTCGACGTTGCGGTAGTAGTAGACGTGGAAGTTGCCCTTGGTGTACGCGGTGTTGCCCAGGTTGCCCTGCTGCGCCTGCTTGTACACCGAGCCGGCCACGCTGAAGAGGTTCCAGTCCGAGTGCTGCACCGTGATGCCGGAGAACGTGATGTCGCGGACACGGTTGGCCGTGGCCGTGCCGGCGATGCGGAGCAGGGTGGACACGTTGTTGGGCGCGTAGACCGTCGCGGCCGCCATGTTCTCGGAGTCGGCCTTGTAGTAGTAGACCGTCTGGCTCGTCTTGTCGAAGTAGAACTCACCCGGCGAGTCGAGGAACTCGTAGGCGTTCATGAACCTGTGACTTCCACCGGCCTGGAAGTTGCCGTTGAACGCGCCCTGGGCGATGGCCGCGCCCGGCTGCTGGAACAACGCGACGCGGCTGGCGCCGTCACTGCTGGTGGTGATCTGGCGGACGCCCGCGATGGCTGTGGTCCACGTCGTCGCGGTCTCGATCTCGATGTCGTCCGCGTTGCGGGAGATGGCGGGCAGGTCGCCCAGGCCGTACTTGGCGCCGTCGCACTGCGAGCCCGACTCCCACGCCCACGGCGCCTGACCGGCGGTGACGGTGTAGGTGCCGTAGCAGCCCTGCGAGCTGATCGTCTTGGTGGCCATGAAGGCGCGCTTGTCGTTGACGTAGAGCGCTCGCAGCTTGGTGGCGCGGCTGAGCGGCGCCTTCCAGATGTTGCCGCCGTGCTGCGTCCAGCCGGTCACCTGCACGCCACCGCTCAGCACCGGCGTCTCGTTCTGGTAGGCGGAGTAGAGCACGCGGTAGCCGTTGGTGCCCGAGTCGCTCGGCGTGAAGTCGATGGTGCTGCTCACGGGATAGTTCCCGCCGCGCAGGTAGACCTGGATGTCGCCGGACATGTTCGCGTTCACCGTGCGAACGGCGTCCCGTGCGCGCGGCAGGGTCCGGAACGGGGCCGTGATCGTCCCCGGATTGGCGTCGTTGCCGTCGGGGGCGACGTAGAAGGTCTCCTGAACGGCCGCCGAGGCGCGGTCCACCGACGTGGGCAGCAGTGCGGCGGACACCAGCACCGCGAGGGCCACCAGTGACCTCCCGGCGAGGATGGCTGTCTTCACCTTGCTCTCCCCTTCGCTCGATCCGCACGGACAGGCCGGCCTCGGACCACCCGTGGAGCAACGTCACCTTCCAGCAACGTGGGCGGCTCCGGGGCGTGATGGCAGATATCTGCCACGGTTGTGAGCGTTAACTTTTCCCCGTTCACCCTGCGGCGTTCGAATGCCCCGAATCCAAGCGCTGAGCTGTGGTGATCATCCGGCGCGCAGTGGTTGTGAGCGTCGCGCACGACGGCCCCTTCGAGGACCCGCTCCCCCGCGCGGGACCGGCTCTGCTCGGATGTGCGCACCCGGCCGTGAACCCGATCGGGGCGTTGAGCGGATAACAGGGCGAAGACCCTTCGCCTGAAAGGCCACCATGACAGCAACCGACGCGGAGCTCATCGAGGCGTCGCTGCGCGTGCCGGAGCAGTTCGCTTCGATCTTCGACCGGCACGCTCCCCACATCCAGCGCTACCTCGCCCGGCGGCTCGGGCAGCAGGCCGCCGACGACCTGCTCGCCGAGACGTTCCTCGCGGCGTTCGCGAAGCGGCGGCGCTACGACCCCTCCCGCCCGGACGCCCGGCCGTGGCTCTACGGCATCGCCACCAACCTCGTCGGCCAGCACCGGCGGGAGGAGGTGCGCAGGCACCGGACGCCCGCGGCCGCGCGCGACGTGGGCGACCACGCCGACCGGGTGGCCGCGGACGTCACCGCGCAGGCCATGCGGTCGATGCTGAGCGGCGCGCTGGCGGCGTTGCCGGCCGAGGACAGGGACGTGCTGCTGCTGGTCGCGTGGGAACAGCTCAGCTACCTGGAGGTCGCGGAAGCCCTGGGGATCCCGGTGGGGACGGTGCGGTCGCGGTTGAACCGCGCGCGCCGCAAGGTCCGCGAGGCGTTGGGGACCGACAACCACACCGAGGTCGAGGAGCTTCTCAACAATGGATGACCTTCAGCTCGTCCGGGAACTGGACGACACCCCGCTCAAGTCCGCCGACCAGCTGGCGGCCGCACGCGCCCGGCTCGTGGCGGGCATGAAAGCTCCCAGGCGTGGTCGCGCCGGGATCATCGCCGTCGCCACGCTCGCCGCGGCGGCAGCGGTCACCGCCGTGGCGGTGGTGCTGCCGTCCGACGCGCCGGACCCGGCCCGTCACGACGCCGCGCCCACCGGGTCCGCGCCCACCGGGTCCGCGCTCACCGGGTCCACGACCACCGGGTCCGCGGTGCCGGTGGACACCGCCGTGCAGCTGCTCAACCACGCCGCCGCGGCAGCCCGTTCGAAGCCCGACGAGGTACCGCGACCAGACCAGTTCTACTACGTGCGCGACGGCGGCTGGGAGGGGTGGTTCTCCGTTGACGGCACCCGGGACGGCCGGATCATCCCCAGCCGGGACGCCCGGCCGCTCACCGCGCCCGGCTGCGTCAACGGCCGCAGCAAGGTGCTCGACAAGGGCGACCAGCCCACGGACGAGACCGAGCAGTGCACGCCACGCCGCGCGTACCGGGACGACCTGCCCACCACGGCGGACGACATGCTGAAGCTCTTGCAGGGCAAGGACAGGAACCGGCCGATCAACTCCTACGGCAAGGACGTGATGGGCCTGGTCAACCACTCCTACCTGCCGGGGCCGCAGCGCGCCGCGCTGTTCGAGGCCGCCTCCCGCGTGCCGGGGCTGACGGTGGTCGACAACGTCTCGGCCGGTCGTCCCGGGATCGGGATAAGCTGGCCATCGCCCTCGTCCGCCAAGCCGGTGGTGCTGGTGTTCGACAAGGTGACCTTCGAGTTCCTCGGCACGAAGAACAACCCGCACGACGCGGCCGGGTTCGTCGACCGGGTGGGTGACCGGATCTAGCCCGCGGTCCCTTCAGGGGACGTTCACCGGCCTGCGTTGGCGGTGGGCGTCCCCCGATGACACCGTCCATCAGGAGGCCTGGTCGGCCCCGGTCAGCATCGCGACCATGCTGTGGGGTGCGTCGGCGCCGAACATGACCTCGTAGAGGTCGTCGTCCTCGGCCTGAGCAGCGGCACGCGGGAACACGGCCTGCTCGTACCGGGACAGGGCGGTTTCGACGTCGCCGGGGTGCGCGGCGAGGGCCTGACCGAGCTCGGCACCGTCCTGCATGGCCAGGTTGGCGCCTTCGCCGTCCGGCGGCATGAGGTGGGCGGCATCGCCGAGCAGGGTCACGCCCGGTGTGCGGTCCCAGCGGTGCCCGGCGGGCAGCGTGTGGAGGCGGCGCAGGACCGGCGGGGTGTCGGTGGCGGTGACCAGGGCGGTGAGCTCGGGGGCCCAGCCGGCGAACTCCGCCGCGACCCGTTCGGTCACGGCGGCGGCATCGGCGTCGGCGAGCCAGTCCTCGGGCTTCACCAGCTGCGCGTAGGTGTGCAGGGTTCCGGCGCGTTCGCGGTGGGCCACGAGGCCCTTGCCCGGCGCGAGGGCGAACAGCGACCCGGCGCCGACCGCCTTCGCGGTGGCCGGGTGGCGGGTGTCGCTGTCGTGCAGGAACGTCTCGACGACCGTGACGCCCACGTACGCGGGCACGGCGGCGGAGAGCAGCGGCCGGACCCGCGACCACGCACCGTCGGCGCCGACGAGCAGGCTCGTGACGACCTGGGAGCCGTCCGCGAAGCTCACCTCGTGGCGGCCCGTGTCGACCGTGCGCACACCGGTGACCTTGTGCCCCCACCGCACGGTGCCCTGCGGCAGCGAGTCGAGCAGCAGCTGCCGCAGCTCACCCCGTGGCACCTCCGGCCGCTCGCCGGTGCCGCCGTCGGGCAGGTCGAGCAGCACGGTTCCCTCCCGGTCCAGTACCCGGTAGGACTCGCGGCCGGCCAGCACGAGCGCGCGGAACCCGTCGGTCAGACCGGCCGCGTCAAGTGCCGGCTGGCCGTTCCACGGGTGGATGTCGAGCAGTCCGCCCTGCCGCCGCGCGTCCGGCGAGGCCTCCGCCTCGTAGACCGTGGCTTCGATGCCGTGGACGTGCAGGACGCGGGCCAGTACCAGGCCGCCGAGGCCGGCTCCGATGATCGTGACCGGTGTCGTCATGGTGTTCCTCCGAAACGCTTTGGATCGTTGCTCCAACGACGCTACCACCGATTTGGATCGGCGATCCAAAGGTGCGAGGATGGGGGCATGGCAGCCAAGGCCCACCGGACCCCGCGGCGCACGGACGCGCTGTCCAAGGAGCGGATCATCGAGGCCGCGACGGAGATCCTCGACGCCGAGGGCGAGAGCGCGCTGACCCTGCGCGCGCTCACCGCACGCCTCAACACCGGCTACGGCGCGATCTACCACCACGTGGCCAACAAGGGCGAGGTCGTCGCGGCCGCCACCGACGACATCGTCACGCGCGTGGTGGCCGGCGCGGTCGCCGACGCGGACCCGCGAGAGGCGTTGCGCACCGTCGCGCTGGGCCTGTTCGACGTGATCGACGCGCACCCGTGGGTCGGCGCCCAGCTGTCGCGCGAACCGTGGCGGCCCGCGTTGCTGGAGATCTACGAGTGCATCGGCCGGCTGCTCGACGCGCTGCACGTCCCCGAGGGAGCACTCGTCGACGCCGCGGGCGCGATGGTGAACTACGTCCTCGGTGTCGCGGGGCAGAACGCCGCGAACACCCGGTTCCTCACCGGCAGCGACACGGACCGGTCGGTCTTCCTCGGCAGCATCGCCGCGCGGTGGTCGGAGCTCGACCCCGAGCGGTACCCGTTCGTGCACAGGGCGGCGGCACAGCTGCCCGAGCACGACGACCGCGAGCAGTTCCTCGCCGGGGTCGACATCTTCCTGGCCGGCATCGCGACCTTGCGCTAGCCGGCCGGCCGTCAGGCGTGCTGCACGATCTGGATCAGGTTGCCGCAGGTGTCGTCCAGCACCGCGGTCGTGACCGGGCCCATCTCCAGCGGCTCCTGGGTGAACCGCACCCCGCGCGCGCTCAACCGGTCGAACTCGGCGCGGACGTCCCGCACGGCGAACGCGGTGGCCGGGATCCCGTCCTCCACCAGCGCCGCCCGGTAGGGCTTCACCGCGGGGTGGCCGTCGGGTTCGAGCAGCAGCTCGGTGCCGTCGGGGTCCTCCGGCGAGACCACGGTCAGCCACCGGTCCGCCCCCAGCGGTACCTCGGTCTTCTTCACGAAGCCCAGCACCTCGGTGTAGAAGCGCAGCGCCTTGTCCTGGTCGTCGACGAAGATGCTGGTCAGGTGGATCCTCATGGTGCGCCCCTCGGGGTTTCGGGCCGGAGCCACCGGGTGACGATGTGCTCGAGCGGCCGGGTGTTCAGGTCGTGGAACTTGTAGCGGCCCTCGCGGCGTGACCGGACGAGGTCCGCCGCCTCCAACACGGACAGGTGCTGGCTGACCGCCTGGCGGGTGAGGCTCAGGCCGTGCTTGGACAGCAGCCGCGAGCAGATCTCGAACAACGTCTGGCCGTCGCGTTCCACCAGCTCGTCGAGGATGCGGCGGCGGTTCGGATCCGCCAGCGCCTTGAAGAGCTCTTCTTCCACACCGCCCACGATAGGCAAGTGACGACTTACCTGCAAGCGGCGACTTGCCTGTCGGGGTGGGTGCCGACCGCTCGGGTTCCGCTACCGTCGCCGCCGGAACCCGCGACGTGGTGCCGTGACCGCGGAGGTTCGCACCGGCCGTCCCGCGTTCGACAAAGCCGGTGAGGTTTTTCCGTTATCCACCGGCACCGGGGACATCTCCTGGTCAGAGGACCCTGGACCGGCGAGTGAGGTGGACATGGCGGTGGCCGAGGAACCCGGCGTCGCGACGGTGGTGGCCGCGCGCGACGGCGACCAGCGCGCGTTGGACGACCTGGTGAGCGGGTACCTGCCCCTGGTCTACAACATCGTCGGGCACGCGCTCGGCGGGCACGCGGACACCGACGACGTCGTCCAGGAGACGATGCTGCGTGCGGTGCACGGGCTGTCGTCGCTGCGCGACCCCGCCGGGTTCCGGTCGTGGCTCGTCGTGATCGCGATGAACCAGATCCGGTTGCGGCACCGCGAACGGCAACGGGTGCCGGTCACCGGCCCGATGCCCGACGACGTCGCCGACCCCGGCGCGGACTTCGTCGACCTCACCATCATCCGCCTGCAGCTGTCCGGGCAGCGGCGTGAGGTCGTCGCGGCCACCCGGTGGCTCAGCGCGGACGAACGCGAGCTGCTGTCGCTGTGGTGGCTGGAGGCGGCCGGGCGGCTGACCCGTGACGAGGTCGCCAACGCGATCGGGCTGACTCCGCAGCACACCGCCGTGCGCGTGCAACGGGTCAAGGCCCAGCTCGACGCCGCACGCATCGTCGTGCGCACGTTGGAGCGCACGCCGCGGTGCCCGGAGCTCGCCGCCGTGGTCGCGGACTGGGACGGTGACCCGAGTCCGTTGTGGCGCAAGCGGATCGCCCGGCACAGCCGCGGTTGCGCCCGGTGTGAGCGGTGTGGCCAGGACCTGGCGTCGGTCGAGGGGCTGATCGCGCGGCTGCCGCTGGTGCCGCTGCCCGCCGCGTTCGGGTTCGACCCGTCCGCGCTGGTCGGGTCGCAGGCGACCATCACCCACGTCACCGCGAGCCCGGTGAGTGGCGGCAAGCTCGGCCTGTTCCTGCAGGGCTCGCTGGTGAAACCGCTCGCCGCCGCGGCGGCCGCCGTGCTGGCCGCGGGCATCGTGGTGGCCGTGCTGCCCGCACGGGACGAACCGGTCGCGAGCGCGGTCATCACCACCACGAGCCAGAGGGTCCCCACGACCACGCCACCGCCCACCACTGTGCCGTCGTCCGCGCCGTCCTCGGTGCAGCCGACGACGACAGCGCCCGCCGTCGCCGTGCCGGCCCCGCCCGTGACACCTGTTGTGGCGTCGGCGAAGAAGGGCGTCAGCACGTGGAACTTCACCGGTGTCGGCAAGGCGCTGACCGACGTCCGTGCCGGCTGGTACTACAACTGGGCCGTGCACCCCGACGGCATCCCCACGCCGCCGAACGTCGAGTTCGTGCCGATGATCTGGGGCGCGAAGTTCACCGACGACGCCACCCTCGCCCGGGCGAAGGCGAACGGCAGGGTGCTGCTCGGGTTCAACGAGCCGGACTTCCCCGACCAGGCGAACATGACGCCGGAGCAGGCGCTCGACCTGTGGCCGAAGCTGGCCGCGACCGGGCTGCGCCTCGGCAGCCCCGCCGTCGCCCACAGCGGTGACAAGGCGGGCGGCTGGCTCGACCGGTTCATGACCGGTGCGGACCGGCGGGGTCTGCGCGTCGACTTCATCACGGTGCACTGGTACGGCTCCGACTTCAGCGCCGCCGCCGTGGGCCACCTGAAGAACTACCTCGACGCCGTGCACGCGCGGTACGGCAAACCGGTGTGGCTCACCGAGTACTCGCTCATCGACTTCTCCAGCGGCACGCCGCGCTACCCGACGCAGGCCGAGCTCGCGGCCTTCGCGCGCGGCTCCAGCGCGATGCTGGAGGGCCTGCCGTACGTCGAGCGCTACGCGTGGTTCGCGTTGCCCGCCGACAAGCCCGGCACCGGCCTCTACGCACCCGGTGGCGTCCCCAACCAGGCCGGTCAGGCCTACCGCGACGCGGGCTGAGCTCCCCGCCTCGTCGCTCCCGTCCCCCGTGTCGATTCGCCCTGCCCGAAAGGATTTGCCATGACCCCTGTCCACACCTCGGTGCTGCGGAGGTGGCGCGGTCGCATCGCCCTGCTCGCGGTCGCGGGAGTCGCGCTCTCCGCGGTGACCGCGAACGCGATGTTCGACTCGTCCGAGCCGGAACCGCAGCCGGTCGCCGCCGAGGTCACCACGTCCTCCCCCGCCCACCCGGCCGGTCACCCGACGATCGCGCCGCCGCCGTTCACCCCGCCGGCTCCGGCGGCGGAGCCCGCGCCGGTGGCCGCTGTCGTGGCGCCGCAGGAACCGATCCCGCCGAACGCGGTGCGCGTGGCGGAGTTCGTCGCCGAGTGCCCGTTCACCCACCGGCTGCCGGACGACCCGATCGTCTTCCCGAAGCTGCCCGGCGTGTCGCACCTGCACAGCTTCTTCGGCAACGTCTCCACCGACGCCCACTCCGACGTCGGCAGCCTGGGCAAGGCCACCAGCACGTGCAGCCCGAAGGTCGACCTGTCGTCGTACTGGGTGCCCACCCTGCTGGTCGACGGCCAGCCGGTGGAGCCGACCGGGACGACGTTCTACTACCTCGGTGAGGGTGTGCGCGACGACGTGACCAAGCGCATCCAGCCGTTGCCGCACGGCCTGCGGATCGTCGCGGGCAACGCCAAGGCCACCGCACCGGACAACACCACGATGTCGCGCTGGTCGTGCCTGCACGCCGGTCACGTCGGCGCCTCGAAGGACTTCGTGAACTGCCCGGCGGGCACGATGATCGAGTCCTACCTGGACTTCCCGCAGTGCTGGAACGGCAAGGACCTGGACTCCGCCGACCACAAGAGCCACATGTCCTACCCGGTCGCCGGCGACTGCCCCGCCACGCACCCCGTGCCGGTGCCGAAGCTGCGCCAGGTGCTGCGCTACCCGGTCAACGGCGACCCGGCCCGCTTCACGCTGGCGTCCGGTCCCGGCTACACGATGCACGGCGACTTCTTCAACGTGTGGCCGCAGGCGGAGATGGCCCAGCGCGTGCGCGACTGCATCAACCGCATCGTCAAGTGCGGTCCGGACGGCCGTCCCTCCTGACCACGGCCGGGCGGTCGAGCGGCGAACCGGGTCGTGGTCGAGAATCGCGGGGTGTCACCTGCGAACCACCTCGACCACGCCCGGCTCCTCGTGTCCGGCAGCACCGGCGACGCGGTCACCGAACTGGTGGTCCCGGCGCTGTTGCTGCGCGCACCCCACGCCGAGTGGTCACAGCTCGTCCACATCTACGTGCCGCACGGCCCGACGGTGGCGTTCAGCGGCCGTGACCTCCGCTCCCCCGGCATCGCCGCGGCCACCGAGGTGGCCCGTGCGGCGGGGTTCGAGCCGGTGGTCCGCTCGCCGGGCGGCCGGATGGTCGCCTACGACAGCGGCGCCGTCGTGATCGACCACCTCGACCGCACCACGGACATCCGGCACGCGGGCCGGTCGACGTTCGCCGCGAACGCCGAGAGCCACGTGCGGGTGCTGCGCGCCCTCGGCGACGTCGACGCCCGCATCGGCGAGGTGGACGGCGAGTACTGCCCCGGCGAGTTCAGCATCAACATCGGCGGCGTGGCGAAGGTCGTGGGCTCCGCGCAACGCGTGACCGCCACCGGTTCCCTGTTCAGCACGGTCGTGCAGGTCGCCGTCTCCGACCGGGTGCGCTCCGTGCTCACGGCCGTGTCCGACGCACTCGGCTACGACCTGCGGCGCAGCTCCATCGCGGGCCTGGCCGACTACGCCCCCGCTCTGACCGCCGAGGACGTGGCGGCGGCGTTCGTCGCGGACTACCGCTCGCGCCTCGACATGACCGAGGCCCCGTTGCCCGGCGGGGTGCTCACGCACGCGTCCGCCGCGTCGGGCGAGAACGGCACCGCACCGTTCCACGTGGACGACTGGACACGCGCGCATCCCGTGCCGAACACCTGAACCGCGCGTCGTGCAGACTGTCCGTGCACGCCTTCTCACTTGGAGCTGACCACCGCATGAGCGCACGTTTCCAGGAACTCGACTGGCGCCGCACGCCGTTGGGCGAGCTCACCCTGCGCCGGCGGCGTGATCCCAGCAGCGGCGAGGACATCCACGAGATCAAGCTCAACGACGAGTTCCTGATGTCGAGCCTGTTCACCGTGGCCGAGGTCGAACTGGCCCGCCTCGCACTGGCGGAACTGCCCGGCGGCCCGCTGGACGTGGTCGTGGGCGGCCTCGGACTCGGCTACACCGCGCACACCGTGCTGGACCACCCGCACGTCGGCTCGCTCGTGGTCGTCGACGCCCTCAACGAGGTGATCGAGTGGCACCAGCAGGGCCTCATCCCCGCCGGCAAGGCCCTCGCGGCCGACCCGCGCTGCCGCCTGGTGCACGGCGACTTCTTCGCCATGCTCCGCTCCGGCGCCGGCTTCGACCCGGAGACCCCCGGCCGCCAGTTCGACGCGATCGTCGTGGACATCGACCACTCGCCCCGCCACCTGCTGCACCCGAGCAACGCCGACTTCTACGAGCCGGAGGGCCTGCAACGCCTCGCCGCGCTGCTGCGTCCCGGCGGGATCTTCGCGCTGTGGTCGAACGACCCGCCGGACGAGGAGTTCACCGCGGCCCTCGCCGCGATCTTCACGGCGGTCAGGGCCGAGGTGGTGAGCTTCCCGAACCCGTTGCAGGGCAGGGAGTCCACGAACACCGTGTACCTCGCGAAGCGCGGGTGACGCGCTGGTGACGCTTCACCGTGGAGTCTCCGTGTAGTCGGTCGAGCCGTGGCCGAGCGCTGCAACCGCACGGTCGAGGCGCTCGGCCAGGTCAGCACGGACCAGCCGCCGTGCTTCCTGGAGCGGTACCACAGCGACCTCGCTGATCTCGGGGTCGCGCGGCGCGAGCTGTTGAACGTCGCCGTCCGCCAGAACACCGCCGTCGAAGATGAAGAGCAGCTGGTCATCCCACGGGCCGTGCGGGCCGATCCAGTCGAGCACGAGCACGCGGCCTGGGTGGATCGACAGGCCCAGCTCTTCGCCGACCTCACGGATCGCTGCGGCGCGTGGAGGCTCGTTGTTCTCGGCCATGCCACCGGGCAGGTCCCAGTGCTCCTTGTAGGTCGGGTTCACCAGCACGATGTGCCCACGCCGGTCCCGGAGCAGCACGTCCGCGGCGACGCGCTTGCGCGCTTGCTTCGCGTTGCCCTCGGCGAGGTAGGCGAACCGGGCGTCGTCGTCCGTCAGACCGGCCACGTCGCAGCTCGACCTCCCTTGTCAGAGGATGTTCCACGGCTGGTCGTAGTCGCCACGCAGCTGCGCGATCCGTCGTCTGACCTCCGCGGCCTGCGGGCTTCCCGGCGCGGACTTCCGCGCGTTCGTGGTGATCATCCTCAGCTCGCGGAGATCCCGGAAGACCTCGTAGCCGTCCCACTCCCGGATGTCCCGGCCGTAGCGCTCGCAGAAGTCGTCGTACTGCTCCGGAGGGAACCCGAACCTGCGGCAGTGGACCTCGATCGTGACGAGGTCCCACTCCACGGGGCCGGACACCGCGCTCTCCCAGTCGCAGAGGACCGCGGAGTGAACCGTGTCGTCCCACAACGTGTTGCGGTGCTGGGGATCGCCGTGGATGAGCCGGGGCTCGCTCGGCTCGACCCGTCGCAGCCGAGATGCCACCGCGCTGAGACGTCCTCTCAGCTGACCTCGTTCAGCGTCAGAGATGATCGCGCTGGCATCGATGGAGCGCTGGATCGCGCCCAGCGCGTCCAGGTGCGGCAGGTTGATCGGCGCCGTTTTCACCCCGTGCAGCGAGGCGAGTGGCGCTGCGATCTCGCCGGCCGACATCTCGCGGTCCTGGGGAAGGTGACGCCACAGGGTCACCGCGCAGCCGCCGAGACGCATCGGCTGTTCGATGTCGAGCAGCGGAACCGTGGGTACGCGTTCCTCAACCAGCCAGCGCACCAGCTTGACGACGTCCTCGGTGTGCCTGATGCCCGGACGCACGACCTTGATGATCACCGGTGCCGTGGCGAGCCGGTACACACCGTTCGTCTGGTGCCTGAGCAGGACCATCCCCGTGGGATCGAAGCCTGCTCGCCGAGCTGCCTCGGCCGCGATGAGCGCGGTGCGACCGGGTTCGAACGTGGACTCGGTGAGGTGCGGCAGCTCGCGGGTCGACGCCATCAGTTGCTACTCGCCGGTGCCACGAGCTCACGCAGTTCGCTGACCGCGGGACGTTGCCACCGCTGCGTCGGGATTGCCTTGACGACGTCCGTGGCGCGCGTGAGCACGATGCGTGTCCTGTGCTCTTCAGGCAGTTCGAGAAGCGCGTTCACCGCCAGAGCGCACGCGTCGTCGATGTCCCCCTCGACGGCCTCGCCGACGGCCTGGTCCAGCTTGATCAGCGCCGGGTCGATGACCGGAGCCGGACCGGCGCGGTAGCGGTCCAGGGCTTCCCGCTGCACCTGCCGGGCGCGGTCGAACTCGCCGAGATAGGTCAGGGTGCCGGACAGGTAGAGCAACAAGCGCTTGTCGTTGAACTCGAACGCGGCGTCGGTCGACGGCGCGTCGAGCCGGTCGACCAGACGCTGTGCCGTGGCCATCGCGCGTTCCGCGCCGTCAGAGTCCCCGAACCGCGCGAGTGCGCGTCCTTCCGCCGCTGCGGCGAGAGCGGTGGCGCTGCTGACCGCACCCGCGGCGAGCACCTGCGCCTCCTGGGCCAGGGAGACGGTGCGCTCCAGCCGCCCGTAGTAGTACGGGAGCATCGCTTCGTGCGCCCGAACCTGCGCTCGCAGGAGGCCGTCGGTGGTGTCATCGGCTGCCAGGCGAGCGGTGCCGTACCAGGAGCGTGCACGGGTGACCTGGCCGAGTTTCATCAGGGCGTCCGCGCTCAGCAGGCTGAGGACGGCGGTCGCCGTGGACAGCCGCTGCTGCACCTTCGCGGGTTGCCGGTCTTCGGCCAGCCGGCGCACTTCGAGGAGGTCGGGCATCAGGTCGTCGAGCATCTTGGCGGGCGGGGTGTGGGTGTAGCTGTCGATCCAGTCAACGACCCGCTCCTCGATCAGCTCCAGGCGTCCCATCGACCCGAGTCCTTTCGAAAGGGTGCTGTCGACAAGGCCGCGCGCCTGGTCGACGCGTGCGAAGAGGGCGTCCTGAGTGGACAGCCGGCCAGTCGAGACGACAGCGGTCTGCTCCTCTGGTGTGGCTTGAGCGAGCAGGGTGTCGAGTTCCTGGAGCGACAGGTCGAGCGCGGCGGCCAATCTCTTGCGCTGTCGTGCCTGCGGCCGCTGGCCTGAACGCCACCGTGCGACGGTCGAACGGTCGACCTCCAGGGCCTCGGCCAAGGAGTCGATCGTGTAGCCGGCGTCCTCGCACGCTTTGATGAACGCGTCGCGTTTCGGGCTCATCGACGTCCTCCCCGTCGTCTCCACCCTACGGTAGCGGAGGCGCATTCTCGCAGGTCAACCTGCATATGCGTACAAGATGCACACAGTCTGCGACGGGTCTGCCCACGTGATGCTCTGGTCGAATGGCTCGGGTCCCACTTTGCTGAAAGAGACGCCGCTGGGTTCAGCAGGGCAGCCGCTGCCGGTGCGGCGGCAACACCGTCGAACCGGCTAACGGTGCCCGCAGTCGGTGCGCACGCGGGCGCAGCCGGCCCGTTCACCCACCTCGAACTGCCGGACGCCAGCCAGCTGGGACACGACTTTACGGAAGAGAAAGCACAGGAATTGATGACGACAACCAGCCAGCACAACCTCATCGTCGCGCCACACGTGACCTCGTGGTCTGCTGAGCAGAACTTGCAGTGCGGCCTGATCGTGCGCCCGGACCGCCGCGGCGTCGGTTACGTGAACGAGCTGCCCGGTGACCGCGATGAGCACGGTGTCCTCTGGGTGAAGGTCGCTGAGCGCCACGGTGCGGGCAAACCGGACTTCGCGCGGGTCCACCCGGCACGACAGCGGCAGGCGATGAAGGAACTGCTGTGCCAGGTGTGTGCCAAGCCGGCTGACCGGACGTCGGACGGTGTTCTGTGGTTGATGCGGGATCACCGGGAGACGGAGGACCCGGACTGGCCTGAACACATGGCGTCGGTGGAACCTCCCACCTGCGTTCCGTGCATCGAGATCTCGTTGCGGCGCTGCCCTGCGCTTCGTCGTGGCGCTGTCGCGGTTCGGGTTCACGAGTACAGCGTCATGGGAGTCCGCGGCACCTTGTACAAGCCCGGCGTGTTCGCGCCCGAGCCGCTCAGGATCGAGCACCTCGTCCACGGTGACGCGCTGGCCGGCTGGATGGTTGCGGCGTCCTCGTTCCGGCTGTTGCAGAAGTGCAGCTTCGTCTCGTTCGAGGAGCTGGGCATCGCGGCAGATCTCGGATAGCTGCTGTGCCAGATGGTGGAGAACGCCGTCCAGCCGTCCGCGGTGCTCGATGTCATGGCCCTCGGCCACGTCCACCAGGTGCCGGTGTCGCGGTGGCAGACCGTGGTGAAGCAGGCGCAGCACGCTGGCTTGGTCCGCGCGCGAGATGGCGGCTGAGTTGTCCAACCAGTAGCTGGAGCCTGGTCCAGGAGTGCGGTTCTGCTCAGCATCACGCGCGGGCTCGGTGTCACCTCTTCTTCGGCCAGGGGATCAGCAGCATGATCCCGGCGGCGACGCACAGCAGCCCGATCGTCGTCCACAGCTGCTGCCCGGTCATGAAGCTGCCCTTCAGGTAACCCAGTCCTTGGGCAGTCCACACCCCACCGAGGAGCAGCAGCACGATCCCGAGGCCGACCAGCAGTTTTCTGCTCATGTGCGGAGGCTACCGGTCAGCGGCACGCGCTGGGGTCCACAGTGGAGCGCTGCGTTCAGCCGTTCGCGTCGCTGAGTGGCTGTGGGCACTGGCCACCGGGTGTGGTCAGCAGTTCGAAGTGCCACATCTCGTTGGCGTAGGTCTGGCACAGGCCGTAGTCGGCGCCGTGCTGGATGAGCCAGTCAGCGGCGGCGGTCGGGCCGATGTCGATCGCCTGGCCTGTGACGTGCTTCGACTTCTCCGGCGGGTGCACGAGTTTGCGCGCCTCCTCCACGCTGCGGTACCGCGCGATGGCCTCGTCCAGCAGGCGCTGCTGGTACTGCGTGCTGCGCCAGCCCGACGTCACCCGCAGCTCCACCCCGCGCGCCGCGGCGTTAGTGGCGGCCGTCCGCACCGCGGTCAGCAGGGCGGGGTCGAGGTTGGCGATGGCGGCGTGACCGGTGTCGTTGAGCGAGATGCTGCCGTTCTCGGGGATGCTGCCATCTCCTGCCGCGCGGTTCGGCGTGTTCTGGGACGGGCCCAGGGTGGGTGGCAGGCCCGGGCGGGGCGCGGGATCCGGTTGTGCGGTGCACGCCGTCGCTGCGAGCACGGCGACGAGCGCGGCGACGCTCCGAAGTCGGGTGCCGCCTGGGTTTTGCCGCGTTGCCACTGCCTGTTCTCCTCGTGACCGGTGCCGGAGTTCAACGCTGTCGACACTTCACGAGCCATGTCATCGCGCCTCGAACGGAATGTGCTCGTTGTGCAACGAACCGTCACGCGCGCGACGGCCCAGGTCAGGCGGTCCACGACTGTGGCGGCGACAGCGGCAGGGCGGCGGTTGAGGGGACGCGGCGGCAGAGCGGTGGCGGTGGTGGGCGGGCGCCTCAGGGTGGCGGTCAAGGGGCGGTGGCGGCCGTGGTGAACAGGGCGAGCGCGGCGAAGCCGGTGTGCGGCTGACACGGCGGGAGCCGTGTGACGAACGGGCGCGCTGGCCCTTCGCGGCGGCCGGACGGTGTTCATCGCCTGGTCAGCGGCCTGGTGAGGCGCGCGGGGGTGTCGTTGCGGCCGTGGTTGTCGGTGGTGGGCTGTATCGTCACGGATCCCCACCCCGTACAGGTACTGGTGCATGACTCACGCCGATGACCGAGCCGGCCTCGACACGTCCGTCGCCGGTGTTGCCCGCCGTCTGTGGGGCGTCGAGCCGGCGCCCGCGATTCCGCGGTATGCGGAGCCGGGTTGGCAGCTCTCGCCTCACCCGATCGACCGGCGGTGTCCGCGGTGTGCCGGGGAGTTGCACGGGCTCTACCGGGTTGCGGGCAACGTCGGCAAGCCTCGGCTCCAGGCGGCTGTGGTGTGTCCGCTGTGTCCGGCGTCGTTCAAGCTCAGTGACCTGCAGTTGGCGCAGCGGGCGGTGCTGGGCGAGTTGCGGCCGGAAGCGGTCGCTCGGCGGCTCGCGGATGACGAGCGCCTGTCCAAGCTGGCCGCCGAGCAACGGGTCAGGCCGTCGGCACCGGCTCACCGGCCGGAACCGGCGGTGGACCACCCGGCCGCGGCCGCCACGACGCCCGTCGCACCACGGCCGAGCCGGGTGGAGCGGCCGCAGGAGGAGGCTGGACCGCAGCACAACGGAAAGCAGGCCCAGACCAGGGCACAGTCGCCCGAAGTCGATGCACAGCCGCCCCGGCTCCAAGGGCAACCACCCCAGGTTGAAGCCCAGCCGCTCTGGCCGGACACCCAGCCATCCGCGCTCGACGACCAACCGCCCCACGTCGCGGCACAGCCACCCCGAGCCGAAGCACAACCGGCCCAGGCCGAAGGCGACACCCGGCAACCCGAGACGCAGCCGGAACGCGATCCCGCGACCCCGCCCCGCCGCACCTCGACCATCGTCACCGCGGCCAAGATCCGCCGCATCCTCGCCGACGCCGATGCCACCACGGCACGCGACGACGTGCCGGTCGCGCTCCCGCCCGCGCCCGTCGAGCCCGAGCACCGGTTGTTGTTCTGGTGCAAGACGGTCGACCCCGAGTTGACCGTGCCACGACTGCCCGGCGGCACGGACGTGCGGGTCGTGTTCCCAGACGAGAACGAGTTCGACGAGCTGCGCGAACGGCTGGGCGCGGCGGGCGTCCCGTTCCGGGCGGTGCCGCACTGGGTCGAGGAGGAGTGGATCACCTCGGTCGACGCCGAGGACGGGTCGTTGGCACAACTGCGGGTGACGCCGTCGCTGACCGGGATGGCGGGTCTGGTCGCGGAACCTGCGGCGCCGCTGGACGGGGCGGACGCGCGGGCGGCGCGGGATGCGTTCGAGTTGTTGTGGGAGTTGCACGAGCCGGTTGACCGCACGGTGGCGCCGCAGCCGGTGCCCGCCGAGGAGCTGGTGCCGCGGGATTGGTTGCGGTTCCTGCCCTACTCGACGTTGAACCCGGCGCAGGCGCAGGCGTGTCCTTCCATTGTGGATGGTGACGGGCACGTGGTGGTCACGGCGCCGACCGGTGCGGGCAAGACGGTGATCGGGATGCTCGCGGTGTTGCGCAGCATCCTGGAGGACGGGCGCAAGGCGGCGTGGCTGGTGCCGCAGCGGACGTTGACCGACGAGCTGGACCGCGAGCTGGAAACGTGGCGTGGGCAGGGGTTGCGGGTCGAGCGGCTGTCCGGTGAGTACGCCGTGGACGTGGAACGGGTGCGGGCCGCGGATCTCTGGGTGGCGACCACGGAGAAGTTCGAGGCGATCTGCCGGGCGTCGTCGTTGCAGACGGCGCTGGCCGAGGTCGGCTGCATGGTCGTGGACGAGATCCACCTGCTCGGCAGCGCCGGGCGGGGGGCGTTGCTGGAGGCGTTGCTCGCGAGGGTGCGAGGGGCGGAGTCGCCGGTGCGGATCGTGGGGTTGTCGGCCACGGTGTCGAACGCCTCGGAGGTCGCGGACTGGCTGGAGGGTGAGCTGGTGAGCACGACCTGGCGGCCGTCACGGCTCACGTGGCAGCTGCCGATGTTGCCGGCCACCTCGCGGCACGCCGAGGCGTCGCGCATGCGGGAGCAGGCCGTCGCGGAGCTCGTGCAGCGGCACACCGCCGAGAAGGGCAGTGTCCTGGTGTTCTGCGGGTCGAAGCCGAAGGTGCGGTCGACGGCGCTGATGATCGCCGCCGAGCGTGGTGCGCCGGTGCACCTGGTGGGGCCGACGGACTTCGACAAGCTGGAGACCGTGTGCGCCGAGGTCGGGGTGCGGCTGCACTACGCCGACTGGGACGGCAAGCACGCGTCCGAGCAGGCGTTCCGCGCGAGGGAGGCGGACGTGCTGGTGGCCACGACCACCGTGGCCGCCGGGGTGAACCTGCCCGCCCGCGCGGTCGTCGTGCGTGACACGAAGATCGGCACCGAGCCGATGGACACCGCGACGGTGATGCAGATGTTCGGCCGGGCCGGGCGGGTCGGCGCCGGGGAGACCGAGGGCTGGGCGTACCTGCTCACCGACGAGACCGAACGTGCCGAGTGGCAACGCCGGCTGATGGCGGGTTACTCGGTCTACTCCCAGATCTACGACAGCCTGCCCGACCACGTGCTCGCCGAGGTGTTGCAGGGCCGCATCACGACGGCCGTCGAGGCCGAGGAGTGGTGGCGGCAGACCCTCGCCTTCGCCCAGGGCGACGAGGACGTCGAACCGGTGCGCGACGCATTGCAGTTCCTCGTCGAGAAGGACTACCTCGGCCAGCATGAACGTGACGGCGACACGGTGCTCACGGTCACCGAGCTGGGGCGGCTGACCGCCCAGCTCATGGTGTCGACCTACACCGGTGCCCGGTTGCGGCAGGTGCTCGGCATGCTGCCGGCCCCGGAGGACGCCGACACGGCGGAGGAAGCGCTGACCTGCGTGCTCGGCGTGACGGTTCCGGAGCTGGCCGACGCGCCGGTGGCCGAGGTCAACCGGCCTGCGGTGGCCACCGCGATCCGTGCTCGCGGCCGCACCTCGCGGCTCACCGACACGACGGCCGTCCAGGGGCTGGGGTCGTCCGCCAGCGTCCAGCGCGGTGATCTGGCGTGGGCGGCGCTGCTGCTCGTGGCCCGCTCACCGCAGCTGTTCACCGGCCGCGGGCGGCGGGCGGTCGCGGGCATTCCGCTGGGCTCGCTGTACCCGGTGCTGGAGCAGGCTCCCCGCTATCTCTCGTGGCTCGCGGCGCAGGGGTACCTGGGCACCGTGCACCCGTGGGTCGCGATCGTGTCCGCCGACCTGGACCGGCGGGTGCGGTGGCGTGCCTGCACGCCCGGCCGCGGTGCCGGTCGGCTGCTGTGGATGTGCGAGCAGATGGCCACACGGGCGCACGCGAAGGAACTGGTGCCCGGCATGTGGCGCTCGGCGATCGGACGTGGTGTGCGCGCACCGGACTGGGCGCCGGGCCGGCCACCGGCGCACTGCCAGCTCGACCAGGCCGCCTACACCGCCCTGCTGCGCGAACGGACGACCGCCGCGCAGCTGACCGCACGCGGCGACGGGGTGACCATCACCGGCATCGCGGGCGCGGCGGCGGTCGCGTGGACGGGCCGCAGGCACACCGCGGTCACGATCACCAGGGCCACCACCGAGCTCGGCTACCCGGTGCTCGACGACGACGATCCCGACGCGGGCGCCGCCAGCGGTGCCGCCGTGTTCACCCGCCGCGGCGACCACCGGGCCACCGGCTGGCTCGCCGCGTACGGGCAGCTCACCACGTCCGCCGAGGACGCCGAGGACGCCGACAAGCCGGTGGCGAAGCCGGTACGGCGGGGTCTCGGCCGCGCCTGAGCCCGCACAGCGGTCACCCGGCGATCTTGTACCGGCCCAGCACCATCTGGGCCAGCTCGTCCGCGACCTCGTCCAGGGTCGCGTCGACCCATCCGACGACCCAGTCGTGCATGAGCCCGTTGACGGCACCGATGATGGCGGCGGCCGTCATCCGGTAGTTGCCGGGCGGGATCTCACCGCGGGCGGCGGCCTCCGCGGCGAGCCGGTTGATCAGCTCGATCCAGAGCACGCGGCGTTCGAGGCGCTGGCGGTCCATGCGCGGGCTCACGCCGACGACCTCGACGTAGGCGATGCGGGCGTGGCGCAGGTCGGAGCAGGCGCCCTTCACGTACGCGTGCACGGCCACGGGCAGCAGCTCCGCCATGGACAGACCGGCCAGTTCGGGCAGCACCGCGGCGACCGCCTGCGCCGCCACGTCGTTGACGTGCAGGTGCAGGTCGGCCAGCAGGTCCTCCAGGGTGCGGTACTCCTCGTAGAACTGGCGGCTCGACAGCCCGGCCGCCTTGCACAGGTCGCCCAGCCGCGTGCCCCGGTAGCCCGGTCCGGCACCGAACAGCTCCAGGCCGGCCTCCCGGAACCGCGCGCGGCGCTCGTCACGGCGTTCGGCCGCGTCCTTGCCGCCGTACCGGCCCTCCGCCGGGGTGATCCTGCCTGCCAACTGTTCCTCCGTCGGACGATCTGCGGCCGTTTCCTCGACAGGTCTTGTGGCGGGCGTCACCCCGACCCTACTATCCAGTAGCCAGATCTGAACTTGGCCAAGTTCAGATCTTACCGGGGCGTGTCCGCCGCCGGGACCCTGCGCACTCGTCCCGGAAACGGACCCGTCCCGAGTTCCCGCCATGCGTGTGGCAACCCACCTCACTCGGAGATGCAGCGATGAACGCTACGTCCGACCCTGCACGGAAAGCCCTTTCCGGGAGCGCTCTCACGCGCCGCCTGACCCGCGCCGCCGCGGCGGCGACCGTTCTCGCCGCCTGCGTCACCACGCCGGGCGCCTCGGCCAGTGCCGCGGCCGAGCTGCGCGAGGTGATGTTCGTCGGCAACAACTGGGACGGCACCGCCGACGTCATCCGCTCCACCGGCGACTACGCCAAGATCGGCCGCCTCAACGTCGTCCCCGACAAGAACCAGCGGCTCACCGAGATCTACCTCAACCCGATCAAGCTCGCGTTCTTCCTCGGCATCCGGCAGGGCCCCGGCGAGGGGCACGACCAGCTGGTGGACGACATGTACGCCACGCCGGACGGCACGGCCATGGTCGTCTCCCGCCCCAGCTTCGCCGACGTCGTGTCGATCGAGCTGGCCACGGGCAAGCTGAAGTGGCGGTTCCCGGTGTCCGGCTTCCGCTCCGACCACATGGCCGTCTCCCCCGACGGCGGCAAGGTCGCGGTGTCGGCGTCCACGTCGAACACGGTGCACGTGCTGGACATCAACACCGGCCGGCAGCTGGGCTCGTTCAAGACCGGTGACAAGCCGCACGAGAACGTCTTCACCGACGGCGGCCGCTACCTGTGGAACATGTCGATCGGCGAGGTCAACAACAACTTCGACGCACCGGACCAGGACTGGCTCAAGGGCGACCGGCACATCACCGTCGTCGACACCAGCACCTACCAGGTGGTGAAGACCATCGACATGCGCGGCCGGCTGGACGCGTTCGGCCGCAGCGACCTGTCCGACGCCGTGCGGCCCACGGTGTTCAGCCCCGACTACTCGAAGCTGTACTTCCAGGTGTCGTTCTTCAACGGCTTCGTGGAGTACGACATCGCCACCGACCGGGTCACGAGGGTGAAGACCCTGCCGAAGAACCCGAACACCAGCGACGACCGCACGACGTTCGTCAACGACTCCCGCCACCACGGCCTGTCCATCAACCCCGACGGCAGCAAGCTCTGCGTCGCCGGGACCATGGACGACTACGCCACGGTCGTCGACCGCGCCACCCTCGACCAGGGCCCGCTCGTCACGGCCGCCAAGCCCTACTGGGCCACGGTCAGCGGTGACGGCCGCGCGTGCATCATCTCCGAGAGCGGCGCCGACCAGGTCACCGCGATCGACTTCACCACCGGGCGCAAGGTCGTCTCGGTGCCGGTCGGTGACCACCCGCAGCGCGTTCGCATCGCCCGCATCACCGCCGGGTGGACCGGTCCCACCGGTTGAGCCGAGCGGCCGGCCGGGGTGTGCGCGCAGCTGCCGTACGCCCCGGTCATGCTGGCGGGCCGGGATGCGCACCCCGAAACGAGGGACAGACCGGGGCCGACGACCTCTGCTTTGACGCGGTCGAGCAGGGCGCGGTCCTCCGGCGGCAGCAGCCCGTCGATCACCCGGTCCAGGTAGTCGCACTGCCCCTGGCACAGCGAGGCGTGCCGGTCGGCACACGTGTGCTCGTGCTCGACCTGGCCGACGACGCGGCGGTGGTGGCTGAACGACAGCCGGATCACGGGCCTGCGCAACACGATCAACGACGGCAAGCCCAGCCCAGCCGCCGGAAACGCCACCACGCCCGGCCCCCGTACCGGCACAACGCCGAACGGGGGCCGGGCGTGGGCTCCGGTGCGGTCGCACCGGGTCGTCACCGCCCGGCGGCCAGGCGGTCGAGCTGGTCGCGGACGCTGCGCGGGCGCATGTCGGTCCAGTGCTGGTTGACGTAGTCCAGGCACGCCTGGCGGGTGTCCTCGCCGTGGGCGACGGTCCAGCCGGCCGGGACCTCGGCCAGCGTCGCCGGCCACAGGGCGTGCTGGCCCTCGTCGTTGACGACCACGAAGAAGCGGCCGTCCTCGTCGTCGAACGGGCTTGTGCGCATCGGGATTCCTTCAGTAGATGGTGCGGTCGTTGGCGGTGCGGCGGTGGGCGCGCGACTTGCGGAGGTCGCGGGCGATGTTGAGGCGGGTGAGCCAGCGGTCGGTGCCGTCGAAGCGGGCGGTGAACGGCTCACGGCCGTGCGTGCCGCGGTAGTTGTCCAGGAACAGGACCTCGCCGGGCTTCAGGGCGTAGCCGGCGATGTTGGCGTCGATCGCCTTGACGATCGCGTCCAGCGCGGCGGCGGCCTCGGGGTCGGAGGCCGGGACCTCCATGAAGTACGGGTCGAGGCGCAGGTACGGGTCCTCCTGCGGGCCGAACAGGACCGCGATGGGCTGGGGGTCCGCGTCCAGGCCGGAGATCCACTCGTAGCTGCGGTCGCGCAGGCGGCGCAGCTGCTCGTCGCCGTCGTCGTTCTGGCGGTTCGCGGCGAGGTGGGAGCGGTCGGGCCGGATCGGGAAGCGTTCCTGGCGCAGGACCTCGACCACGTCGGCGGGCAGGTCGACGCCGTCCAGCGAGCCGTAGGTGGTGTTCACGCCGTCGGGGTTGCGCAGGCACATCAGGCCCACGTAGTCGGTGCGCATCGGGTGGAACGCGTCCTCGATGTGCCACGTGAGCAGTTCCTCGCTGCCGGAGCCGAGCTGCTCGTACTGGTGCTCCTTGATGGGGAACACGTCGTGCAGCAGCCGGCCGTCCTGCTGGGTGGACCACGCGATGGGGTCGCCCAGCAGTGACGCGCACAGGTAGAAGAACAGGTCCTCGGCCAGCGTGGGCCGGCCCTCACCGCCGCAGTCCTTCCAGTGCGCGGGCGTGGGGCCGATGCGGTCGTCGTCGACCCGGTAGCCGCCGACGACGCACAGCGGGTGCGGTTCGGTGAGGCGGAACTCGGTCAGGCCGGCCCGCAGGGCGCGGGGCAGCTCGTGGGCGATGACGGTGGCCTCGCGCACGAAGTCCGGGTCCTCGACCGTGCGGTACCGCTCGGCCAGCGAGGCGACGAGCGCGTCCGCCTCCGCGGCGTCCGATGTGGACAGTTCAACTCTGAACACGGGCCTTCTCCCCTGCGATCGCGAGCGTGTCGAGTCCTCTGGTGAACGAGGCGGTGGGACCGCCGTAGCCCAGCCGGACCCGGGTCGGGTCCCCGAAGCACGTGCCCGGCACGAGCAGCGTGCGGTGCTCGCGGGCCAGGTCGTGGCAGAAGTCGGTGGTGTCGGCGTGGCCGACCAGCCGCGGGAACGTGCTGGCGCCACCCATCGGTTCCGGCAGGTCGATCAGGTCGGGGTGGTCGGCGGCCCACTTGCGCAGCAGGCCCAGGTTGTGGCGGGCCTGCTCCATGCGCGGGCCGACCAGGCGCTCGGCGTTGCGGGCGACGCGGGTGGCGAGCAGCTCGACCAGCGGCGAGAGGTGCAACGTCATGCGGTCGCGCAGTTCCAGGGTGCCGCGCAGGACCTCCTGCGGCCCGATGGCCCAGCCGACCCGCAGGCCCGGCAGGCCGTAGCCCTTCGACAGGGTGCCGATGGAGACGGCCCGGTCGTAGTCGTGCACGGGGTCCACCAGCGGCTCGCCCTCGACCACCATCTCGCGGAACGCCTGGTCCCACACCAGGTACGCGCCCGCCTCCGCGCAGATGGCGACGAACTCGTCGCGCTGGGCGGGCGTGAGCGACGCACCGGTCGGGTTGTGCGGGAAGTTCACGACGACGGCCTTGGCGCCGCCGATGACCGCGCGCAGGTCGTCGAGGTCGGGACGGAAGCCGTTCTCCGGCCGCAATGGCCACACGCGCAGGTCGCAGCCCATCGTGCGGGCGATCGACGTGTGCGTGTGGTAGGTCGGCTCGGTGACGACGACGGCGTCGCCGGGGTCGAGCAGGGTGCTGAGCACGAGGTAGATCGCCTCGCTGCCGCCGTGCGTGACCATGACCCGGTCCGGGTCGCCGGTCCCCCACTGCGCGGCGATGGCGGTGCGCACCTCCTCGCTGCCGTAGGAGGTGCTGTCGCGGAACACCACGGCGTCGAGCTCGTCGGCGTCGATGCCGAGCAGGGCCCGCAGGTCGGCGAGCGAGTAGTCCTCGACGCCGCTGCTGCCGATGTCGTCGTCCACCGCGAAGTAGTAGAGACGCATCCAGTCCTCTAGGGGCGCTGGTTCGAACTTCATAGGACGCCTTTCATCGGTAGGCCGAGGACTGCAGCTCGTACAGCTCGGCGTAGAGGTCGGGGTGGGCCATGAGGTGCTCGTGGCTGCCCATCTCGCGGATGCGGCCGCCGTCGAGGACGACGATCAGGTCGGCCATGCGCACGGTGGAGAAGCGGTGCGACACCAGCAGCGTCACCGTTCCCCTGGACTTCCCTGCGCGTGCGGCGGCGGCGAAACGCTCGAACAGCGCGTGCTCGGTCTGCGGGTCGAGCGCGGCGGTGGGCTCGTCGAACACGGCGAGCAGCGGATCGGTGCGCAGCAGGCCGCGGGCGAGTGCCAGCTTCTGCCACTGGCCGCCGGACAGCTCGACACCGCCGTCCCACGCCCGTCCCAGCCGCGTGTCGAGGCCGCGCGGCAGGCCGTCCACAACGGACCGGGCACCGGCCCGGTCGAGGGCACCGTGCAGCGCGGCGTCGTCGTCGATCCGCGCGATGTCCGCCACGCCCACGGTTTCGCGGGCCGCGAGCTGCAGCTCCACGAAGTCCTGGAACGCGCCGCTGACCCTGGTCCGCCACTCGCGGGTGGGGATGCGGTGCAGGTCCACGCCGTCGACGCGGATCTCGCCGCCGTCCGGTTGGTAGAAGTCGCACAGCAGCTTCACGAGCGTGGACTTGCCCGCGCCGTTCTCCCCCACCAGCGCCACCACCGAACCGGCGGGCAGGTGCAGCGACACGCCGTCGAGGACGGTCCGTTCACTGCCGGGATAGCGGTACGTGACGTCGACCAGGTCGATGCCGTGGCTCAGCGCCGCGGGCGGGGCGGCGGGCTCGGCCGGGTGCTTGCCCGCGGTGGCGGCGAAGCGCTCAAGCCAGACGTAACGCCGGGCCTGCTTGAGGCACCACAGGAAGTCGCCGCTGTAGCCGACGGACGTGGCGACGACCGCGGCCATCTCGATGGTGAGCGCCACGACCATGACGACGTCACCGGGCGTGGCCCTGCCCTGGACCGCGAGCCACACCACCAGCGCGATGGCGCCGACGAACCCGCCCGCGTTGACCACCGCGTCGACGCTCTTGAGCACGGCACCCCTCCAGGCGGCCCGGTTGCGGGTGCCGAGGACCTCGTCGGAGACCCGGTGGTGGCGGCGGACCAGCTCGCGGGTGAGCCCGAAGACGCGCAGCTCCTTGCCCGCACCGGCGGTCGTGCCGATGTCGAACAGGTGGCGGCGCAACCGTTCCGGTTCGCCGGTGTCCTCCTGGGCCTCGACGGCGAGGTCGTTGGCCCGGCTGGTGATCCACAGCGAGATGAACGCCAGCAGTGCCAGCGAGATGAGCGCCGGGTGGACATCGGCCAGCAGTGCCGCGGTGGCGCCGAAGCCGACGAACGCGCTGATCAGACCGGCCATGGCGTTGGTCATCTCGGCGAGGCTCTCGCGTTCCTCGCGCACCAGCTGGATCTGGTCGAGGTACTTCGGGTCCTCGTGCGGGGTGAGGCTGTCGATGCCGCCGAGCATGCGCATCAACGTCCGGTCGGACAGCGCCTGGGTGCGTTCGAGGACCGCGAACACGCAGTGGGCGTTGTAGTACTGGGCGACGACGAGCAGCCCGGTGGCCGCAGCGATGCCGAGCCCGGCCGTGAGCGCGGAGTCCAGGTCGCGTTCGCGGGCGGCGTCGACCAGAACGCCGGCGCTGTAGGCGATCAACGGTCCGGTGAGCGCGACCGCGATCTCGGTGAGGATCTGGAACACCGCGTACCAGCGTGCCGCGCGGAAGCCGAAGCTGATCGTGGTGACGAAGGCCCGCCAGGTGTCACGCATCGGTGCCCCCCACGGGCTGGAAGCGTTCCGCCTGCAGCCGGAACAGGTGGGCGTAGCGGCCGTCGCGGTCCATCAGCTCGTCGTGGCCACCGGCCTCGACGACCTGGCCGCCGGAGACGACCACGATCCGGTCGGCCCGCCGCACGGTGGAGAAGCGGTGCGAGATCAGGATCGTGGTGAGCCCCTGGGTGAGGTCCAGGAAACGTTCGTACAGCTCGGCTTCCGCGCGCACGTCGAGAGCGGCCGCGGGCTCGTCGAGCACGAGAACCCTGGCGCCCGCCTCGACGGCGAACATCGCGCGGGCCAGTGCGACGCGCTGCCACTGCCCGCCGGAGAGGTCGACGCCGTCGGTGTAGGCCTGCGACAGCACGGTGTCCCACCCCTTCGGCAACGACTCGACCAGCTCACCGATCCCGGCCCGGTCGGCGGCGCGGCGCAGCATGGCCTCGTCACCGGCGTGCTCGGGGGCGCCGAGGCCGATGTTGTCGCGCACCGGCAGGTGGTAGCGGGTGAAGTCCTGGAACAGCACGGCCACCCGGCTGCGCCACGCCCGCGGGTCCAGGCCGGCGAGGTCCGCGCCGTCCACGGTGATCTTGCCGCCGGTGGGTTCGTAGAAACCGGCGAGCAGCTTCACCAGCGAGGTCTTGCCCGCGCCGTTGTCGCCGACGACCGCCAGCGACCGCCCGGCGGGGATCACGAGGTCCAGGCCGGTGAGGACGTCGCGGCCGGTGCCGGGGTAGCGGAACGACACGCCGTCGTAGCGGATCTCCCGTGCGGGGACGTCCGCGCCGACCGGTGAACCGGACTCGGCGGGGGCGCTGCCGGCGAGGCGCTTCTCCAGGGAGAGCACCTTCGGCACGGTGACGGCGGCGTTGGACAGGTACAGGTGCTCGTCGCCGACGGCGTACTCGTTGGCGTTGGCCAGTGCCTCCACGAACACGGCGAGGGCGGCGAGCGTGAGATCACCCCGCACCGCGGCGTAGGCCAGCAGGCCGTACGACAGGACGTTGATGACCAGGATCGCGGACGCCGAGCCGAGCACCATGGCGGGCCGTGGCCGCCGGGCCCGCCGGATGGGCCCGATCCCGGCCTGCCACAGCGTGTCGAAGCGCGTGACGAGCCAGTCGAGGACGCCCCACAGCCGGACCTCCTTGGCCGGCGGCGGGTCCAGCGCCAGGTCGCGGACGTACTCGGCCTGGCGCAGCTGGGCGCTCTGCCCGAAGCCCTCCTCGCCCACGCGCAGGTAGTCGCGCTGCATGCGGTAGACGATGATCGGCCAGACCACGAGCCACAGCAGGCCGAGCCACCAGTGGAACCAGGTGAGCACGGCCGCCGAGCCGATGGCGCGCAACCACGACGTGAGCACCTCGGGCAGCGCCTCGACGGTCTGGCCCGGCCGGTGCGCGCTCATGCCGAGGCCCCGCACGATGCGGACCTCGTCGAGCACGTCGGGGTCTTCGAGGTGGGCGATGCCCCTGGGCCGGCCCAACGCGCCGAGCACGACCTCCTGGAGGTACCGGTCGACGTCGCGGCCGAGCGTGGACACCGTGGCCCGCAGCAGCGGGGACGTCAGCCGCTCCACGAGGATCGCGACCGCGACGGCGACCAGCAGGGTGCCCACCCGGTCGGCGGCGGGTGAGCCCGCACCGTCGCGTGCGGCACCCTCGATGCCACCGACGAGCAGGCCGGTGAGCACCGCGATGCCGATGGGCAGCACAGCGCTCACCACCACGCCACCCGCCAGGAGCGCCGTCCGCGGGCGGCTGACCCGTGGCAGGACCCGGAGGACGGCGAGGATGCCCTTGGCGGTGGGCGGGAGGCTGCGGAGCGGGTTGCGCATGGGTTCCGTATCCGTCAGATGAGGCGTGCGGTCGCCGAGGCGCGCCGCTCGTGGGACTTCCGCAGGTCGGTGGTGATGCTGACCCGCTTGAGCCAGCGGTCCGTGCCGTCGTAGCGGGCCTGGAACGCCTGGCGGCCGTGGGCGAGACGGTGGTTGTTGATGACGAGGACGTCACCGGGCTCCAGCGCGACGTCCAGGCAGGACGCCTCCAGCAGGTCGCTGACCGCCTCCAGCGCCTTGCGCGCGGCGGGGTCCGCGGGGGTCTCCATGAAGTACGGGTCGATGCGGATGTACGGGTGCTCGCGCGACCCGTAGAGCACGGCCACGCGGTTGTCGTCGGCCTTCATCTCGTCGATCTCGGAGAACTCCGCGTCCACGCCCTCGGTCACGTTGTGCTTCGCCAGGTGCGAGTCGTCCGGCCGGATCAGGAAGTTCGGCTCGTGCAGCAGCCCGAGGTGCTCGGCGCCCAGCGACGGCAGGTCGGGCTCGGACACGATCGTGGCGACCTTGTCGGGGTTGCGCAGGCACTCCAGCAGCAGGTAGTCGGCCCGCCACGGGTGGAACGCGTCCTCGGTGTGCAGCGTGAGCGTGTCGGTGCTGCCGATGCCCATCTGCTCGGTCTCGAACCCCTTGATGGGGAAGATGTCGTGCACCAGCCGGGCGTCCTGCTGGGTCTTCCAGCCGAACGGCTCGCCGAGCAGGGAGCCGTGCAGCAGGATGAGGATCTCCTCCGCGAACTCCGGGGTCGGGGTCGGCCGGCCGCGCCAGTGCCTCGGGGTCGGGCCGATGCGCGCGTCGTCGATGGTGTGGCCGCGGACCACGCAGTAGCCCAGCCGGTCCTCCAGCGCGAAGTCGCGCAGGAAGCGGCGCTGGCCCACGGGCAGCTCGGCGGCGAGCAGCGGCAGGTCGCGCAGCAGCTGCTCGTCCTCCGGGCCCGAGTACTCCTTGGCGATGCGCAGTGTCAGGTTCTCGACCTCGGCGGCTTCCTCGGTCGACAGGTGGTAGATCCGTTTCGGCGTGGACAAGGACTGCTCCCCCTCAATTCCTGTTCAGGTGTTCGACCAGGTCCTCCGCGGCCTGCCGGAAGCGGGTGGCGACCCGCCGCACGGTCTCGGTCCGGTGGAGGTTCGTGCTGTGGTGCCACGCGACGAGGAGCTCTCCCCCGCCGGTGCGCTCGATCTCCAGGTGCAGCGCGTACGGGCGCAAGCCCCCACTCGTGCTCTCACCGCACAGGTCACCCGGTAGTTCGTCGGCGACGATGCCCGCCTCGCCGTCGGTCACGGCGTCGAACCCGCCCGTGAAGTTGACGTTGACCTGGCGGTCGGGCGCCGCACGCAGGCGGCGCACGTCCGGGTCCTCCGCGGTCAGGTGACGCAGTGCGCCGTAGCCGACCCCGTGCCGTGGCACGGAGTCCAGGCTTTCGGCGGCCGCGGCGAGGAGCCCGGCGCCGTCGGTCAGGTCGTCGTGCCGGAGCACCACCGGGTGGACCGAGGTGAACCAGCCGACCGTGCGGGACAGGTCGGTGCCCGGTGCGAGGCTTTCCCGGCCGTGGTGTTCGAGGTCGACCACGACGGTGCCGGTGCCGGCCCACTCCCCCAGCGTCCGCAGCAGTGCGGCCAGGACCAGGTCGAGGACCTGGGCGTTGGGCACGCCCGCGGCGCCGACGGTGACCTCCACGACGGCGGCGGAGTCCTCGGTGTTGGCGCCGGTGGCGTCGACCGGCAGCGTGAACGCCGTCTCCGCCTTCTCCAGCCAGTGCGGCAGCTCGGCGCGAACCTCGTCGCTGCCCGCGAAGGCCTCGACGGACTCGGCCCACCGCCGGAACGACGTCGTCTTCGCCCCGAGCGGTTCGCCGCGGTAGGCCGCGTCGAGGTCCTCCAGCAGGATGTTCCACGACACGCCGTCGACCACCAGGTGGTGCGCGACGAGACCGAGCCACGCGGGTTCCGCACCGCGGTCGAAGAGCACGGCCGCCACGAGCGGACCGTTTTCGAGGTCCAGTGAGCGTTGCAGCGCGGTCATGTGCTCCTGGACGTCGCCCTGGACGACCGTGAACGGGACGGCCCCGCCCGGTTCGGCGACGTGCTGGTGCCAGCCGTCGAGCCCGTGGTGCAGACGGGTGCGCAGGGCGTCGTGGTGGGTGAGCAGGGTGTCGAGCGCGGCGGCGAGCTTGCCGTGGTCGACACCCGGTGCGAGCTCGTAGAGGCCCGACCAGTTCCAGTGGTTCCGGTCGTCGATGGTGGCCCCGGTGAACCACCGCTGGATCGGCGTGAGCGGCACCGGGCCGGTGGCCGGGCCCTCCTCGACGCGGGCGGGGACCGTGGTCACGGCGGCCAGCTCGGCGACCGTCTGATGGGTGAACAGGTCCGCGACCGCGAGGCCCAGCCCGGCGTTGCGGGCGCGTGACACCACCTGCAGCACCGCGATCGAGTCGCCGCCCAGGTCGAAGAAGTTGTCGTGCACGCCGACGCGGTCCGCGCCCAGCAACCTCGCCCAGATGTCCGCCAGCGCCCGTTCCGCGTCGGTGCGCGGCGCCACGTGCGCGTCCGTCTCCGGTGCGGCCGGTTCGGGCAGGGCGCGGCGGTCGAGCTTGCCGTTGGGCGTCAGCGGCAGGGCGTCGAGTGCGACGAACGCCGAGGGCACCAGGTGGTCCGGCAGCCGCTCGCGCAGGAACGCGCGCAGCTCGTCGGTACCGGCCGCGCCGACCACGTACGCCACGAGGCGTTTCCCGGTCGCGGCCGTCGTGGCCACGACCGCCGCCGCGCGCACGTTCTCGTGAGCGGCCAGCAGCGCCTCGACCTCGCCGGGCTCGACCCGGAAGCCCCTGATCTTGACCTGCTCGTCGGTCCTGCCGAGGAACTCCAGCGTGCCGTCGGCCCGCCAGCGGGCCCGGTCTCCGGTGCGGTACAGGCGTTCCCCGGTGCCGGTCGGGTCGGGGACGAACCGTTCCGCGGTCAGGTCCGGGCGGCCGACGTACCCGCGGGCCACGCCGGGGCCGCCGACGAACAGCTCGCCCGCCACACCGGGCGGCAGCACCTGCAGCCACGGGTCGAGCACGTGGGCCCGCATGCCCGCGAACGGCCGGCCGATCGGCACCTGCGCGTCGACGGTCGTGTCGAGGGTGTGGACCGTGCAGGTCATGGTGGTCTCGGTGGGCCCGTAGGCGTTCACGATCCGCAGGCCGGGGCGGCGTTCCCTGGCCGTGCGGGCGTGCTGGGCCTGCAGGGCGTCGCCGCCGACGACGAGCAGGCGCAACCCGTCGAGCACGTCCGGTGTGGTCTCGACCAGCTGGTGGAAGAGGCCCGTGGTGAGCAGCGCGGCGGTGACGGCGTGCTCGCGCAGGAACGTGCCGACGTCCAGCCGCTCGGCCAGGTCCGCCGGGCCGACGGCGAGGGTGGCACCGTTGAGCAGGGCCAGCCAGATCTCGAACGCGCCGGTGTCGAAGCCGATGCCGGCCAGGTGTGACACGACGTCGCCGGGTTCGACGCGCACCGCGGGGTCCGTGCAGACCCTGGCCACGCCTTCGTGGGTCAGCGACACGGCCTTGGGCACGCCCGTGGAGCCCGAGGTGAAGAGCACGTAGAGCTCGCTGCGCGGGTCGCCGACGACCGGCAACGCGGCCTCGGCGCCGGTGAGGCCGTTGTGCGGCAACACCTCCGCTGCGCTCAGGTCGAGGATGCGCACGCCGGGCACCTCGGGTGACCACCCGCCCGCCGTCACGACGAACCCGGCCTCGGCCGTCTCGACCATCTGCGCGAGGCGTGCCGGGCTCTGAGCCGGGTCCAGCGGCACGTACGAGCCGCCCGCACCGATCACACCGAGCATCGCGACGATCAGCTCGATGCCGCGGTCGAGGTGGAGCCCGACCCGGGTGCCCGCACGAACCCCGTGGCCTCGCAACCACTCCGCGACCCCGGTGGCCCTGCGGTCGAGCTGCGCGTAGGTGAGCTCGGCACCGCCGCCCCGCAGCGCGGGCCGGTCCGGGTGGGCGGCGACCTGACGCCCGAACAGCGCGGCCAGGTGTGCCGCGGGCATCTCCCGAGCCTCCGACGCGCTCCACGCGAGCACCTCGGCCCGTTGCCCGGCGTCGAGCAGGGCGATCTCCCGCACCGGTGTGCCCGGCGCGGCGGCGACGGTGGTGAGGATGCGTTCGAGCTGGTCGAGCAACGCCTCCACGGTCGCGTCGTCGAACGCACCGGTCGAGTACTCGCACAGCAGCGCGAGCTGGCCGTCCACGTCCACGACGAGCTTCAGCGGGTAGCGGCCCTGTTCCAGCAACGCGGGCGAGTCGAACTCGTCGGCGTCGCCGTCGTCGGCACCGCCACCGGGCAGGTTCTGGACCGCGACGATGCTCTCGAACAGCCTCGGCACGCCGGCGACCCGCCCGATGTCGACCAGCGGTGAGTGCTCGAACCGCTGCACGGCGACCTGGCCGTCCTGGACGGTCCGCAGCCACCGTTCGAACGGGGTGCGGTCGCCGGGGACCTCGATCCGCACGGGCAGGGTGTTGATGAACAGCCCGACGATGGACTCGACACCGGCGAGTCCGGCGGGACGTCCGGACACGGTGAGGCCGAAGACCACGTCGTCGTCACCGCTGTGCGACGCCAGCAGCAACGCCCACGCCGCCTGGACGACGGCGCTGATCGTGACGTGTTCGCGCCGTGCCAGCGCTTCCAGCGCGAGGGCGACGTGCTCGGGCAGTTCGCGGTGCCGCCTGCCCTGCTCCCAGTGCCGTCGGGTGGTGCGGTCGACCGGCAGGGCCGTGGGCGAGGTGAAGCCGTCGAGGTACTCGCGCCAGAAGTCGTCGGCGTCCGGCTGTTGCCGCAGCCAGGCGATGTAGTCGCGGTAGGGGCGCACCGGCGGCAACGGCTCACGCCGGTACGCCGCGAGCACCTCGTCCCAGACCAGCGGGATGCTCCAGCCGTCCAGGTACAGGTGGTGGAACGTGAACACGACCCACTGGCGGTCGCCCCGGTCGGCCACGTAGACCCGCAGCAACGGCGCGGTGGTGACGTCGAACCCACGCCGCTGGTCGGCGTCGAGCAGCTCGTCCAGCGCGGTGGCGGGATCGGTGACCGAGGTCCAGTCGAGCACCTCGAACGGCACGTCGACCTCGCCGATCACGACCTGCAACGGCTCTTCGACGCCCTCCCACACGAAAGCACTGCGCAGCGCGGGATGCCTGCCCACGACGACCCGCCAGGCTTCCCGCAGCGCGGCCACGTCGAGCGGTCCGCGCAGCTCGCGCACGTCCTGCGCCCAGTAGACGGCGGTGTCGGCGGGTGCCTCCAGGACGTGGAACAGCATGCCCTGCTGCATGGGCGACAGCGGGTAGGCGTCGACCAGGCCCGGCACCCGTGCCCGCAGCGGTTCCAGGTCGGCCAGCGGTTCCGCGGTGGTGGTGGAACCGACGGCGACGCCGGTGTGCGCGGCGAGTTGCTGGAGGGTCTGGTGGGTGAAGAGGTCGGCGATGGTGAGCTCCAGCCCGGCCTCCCTGGCCCTGGCCACGACCTGGAGGCTGACGATCGAGTCGCCGCCGAGCTCGAAGTAGTTGTCGTGCAGTCCCACGCGCTCGACCCCGAGCACCTCCGACCACACCGCGGCGAGGGTCCGTTCGACCTCGGTGCCGGGTGGCTCGTGCCGTGCCGAGCCCGGTGCGTCGGGCAGCGGCAACGCGCGCCTGTCGAGCTTTCCGTTGCTGTTCAACGGCAACTCGTCCAGCGGCACGATCGCCGACGGCACCAGGAACTCGGGCAGCCGCTCGGCGAGGAAGCCGCGCAGGTCGGCCGGGTCGGCGGTGCCCACGACGTAGGCGACGAGCCGTTTGCCCTGCTGCAGCTCACGGACGACCACGGCCGCGTTGGCGACCTCCGGGTGACCGGTCAGCACGTGCTCGACCTCGCCCGGTTCGACCCGGAACCCGCGGATCTTGACCTGGTCGTCGGTCCGGCCGACGAAGTCCACCACACCGTCCGCACCCCAGCGCACCAGATCACCGGTGCGGTACATGCGTGCTCCCGGCACGAACGGGTCCGCCACGAACCGTTCGGCGGCCAGGTCCGGACGGCCCGCGTACCCACGCGCCAGACCGGTGCCACCGATGTACAGCTCGCCCGGCACGCCGACGGGCGCGGGCCGCAGCCACCGGTCCAGCACGGAGAAACGCAGGCCGCGCAACGCATCGCCGATCGGCACGGTGGCCGGTCCGAGTCGGCCGGTGTGCATGTCGTGGTACGACGCGTACACGGTGGACTCGGTCGGGCCGTACATGTTGTAGATCGCCACGGCCGGGTTGGCGTCGAGGATCTTGCGCGCCTGGACCGGTGACATGCCCTCGCCGCCCGCGAGCACCTTGCGGTGGCCCGAGAACACGGCCGGATCGGTGTCCGCCAGCTGGTGGAACAGGCCGGTGGTCATGAACGACAACGTCACGCCGTGCGTGACGTAGAACGTGGCGACGTCCAGTCGTTCGGCCAGGTTCGCGGGCGCGACGGCCAGGGTGGCGCCGGTGAGCAACGCCGTCCAGATCTCCCAGGTCGAGGCGTCGAACGACACCGCGGCCATGTGCGCCACGACATCACCGGGCCGTGCGGCCACCGCGGGGTCGAGCGCGACGCGCACGACGCCTTCCTCGGTGGCCTCCACACCCTTGGGCACACCGGTCGAGCCCGAGGTGAACATCGTGTAGACCAGCCGCCCCGGCACAGCGGGGAGTTCTTGCTGCTGAGCGGAAACGCCCAGATCGGCGGTCGCCGCAGCGAGGTCGGCCAGCTCGATCACGCCCAGGCGCGGGCCTTCCAACGCGTAGTCCCCTCGTGACACCACCAGCTCGACCCCGGCCGCCGCCTGCACATCCCGCAACCGCCCGTGCGGCAACGCCGGGTCAAGCGGCACGTACGTCCCACCCGCCTGCGTCCCACCCGCCTGCACCACACCGAGAATCGCCACCACGAGGTCCACGGACCGCTCGAACCACAGCCCGACCCGCGTCTCGTCCCGCACACCAGCGGCCCGCAACCCGGCCGCCACCCGAGCCACCCGCTCACCCAGCTCGGCATAGGTCAGCTCGACCCCGCCACCCCGCACGGCGATCTCGCCGGCGAAGCGGTCGGCAGCCGCCCGGAACCGTTGCACCAGGCCCTCGAAGGGCTCGTCCACGGCCGGCCCGGCACCCCACCCGGTCACCGGCGTGGGCGTCACCTCGCGCACGGCGGCAGAGGGCCGGCGGGCGGCGGCGGTCAGGACCTCGGCGAGCTGGCCGAGGAGCCGTTCGACCGTGGTCGCGTCGAACGCGCCGGTGGAGAAGTTGGCCTCCACCTTCAGCGTCGCTTCGAGGTCGACGGCGAGGATCATCGGGTAGTGCATCTGCTCGACCGAGTCGGTCGAGGCGAACAGCTCGTCGGGGTCCTCCTCCCCCTCCTCCGGCGCCGCGCCCTGCGGGTAGTTGCCGAAGACGAGCATGCTGTCGAACAGGCCACCGGTGGCGACGCGCTGGATGTCGGCGAGCGGCGTGTGCTCGTGCTGCTGCACCGCGACCTGGTTCTCCTGCAGGTCGCCGAGCCAGTCGGCGAAGGAGCGCTCCCACGGCACCCGCACCCGCACGGGCAGCGTGTTGATGAACAGGCCGACGATCGACTCGACGCCGGGCAGGTCGGCGGGGCGCCCGGACACGGTCAGGCCGAACACGACGTCGTCCTCACCGGAGTAGGCCGACAGCAGCACGGCCCACGCCGCCTGCACGACCGTCGACAGCGTGACCCGGCGGTCGCGGGCCAGTGCGACGAGCGCCGTCGTGACGTCGCGGGGCAGCGCCAGCTCCTGGCGGCCCTGGGCCCAGTGCTCCCGCACCACGCGGTCCACCGGCAGCGGTGTCGGCGAGTCGAACCCGGCCAGGTACTCACGCCAGAACGCGTCGGCGGGCTCACGCCGGCTCAGCCACGCGATGAAGTCCCGGTAGGGCCGCGTCGGCGGCAACGGCTCGCCGCGGTAGGCGGCGGTGACCTCGTCCCACAACAGCGGGATGCTCCAGCCGTCGGCGTAGAGGTGGTGGAACGCCAGCAGCACCCAGTGCCGGTCCCGGCCGCGGGCGACGTGGACGCGCAGCAGCGGCGCGGTGGCGAGGTCGCAGCCGCGGGCGCGGTCCTCGGCCAGCAGCTGCTCGACGGCGGCCGCGGGATCGGCGACGGAAGTCCAGTCGTGCACCGAGAACGGCACCTCGACGTCACCCACGACGACCTGCAGCGGTTCGCGCACACCGGTCCACACGAACGCGGTGCGCAACGCCGGGTGCCGGTCGAGGACGAGCTGCCAGGCCGCGCGCATGGCGTCGACGTCGAGCTCACCGGTCAGCTCGCGGACGTCCTGCGTCCAGTAGACGCCGCTGTCCGGCGACTCGACGGCGTGGAAGAGCATCCCCTGCTGCAACGGCGACAACGGGTAGACGTCGGCCAGTCCGGGCGTGCGGGCGACCAGACCGTCCAATGCGGACTGATCCAGCGTGGCCAGCGGCACGTCGGACGGCGTGAGACCGTGCGCGCCCGACCGGCAGTGGTCCACGATCTCGGCCAGCGCGGCAACGTACGCCTCGGCCAGCCGCTCGACCGTCGAACGGTGGTGCAACCGGGTGCTGTACTGCCACTCCACGGCCAGCGTCCCGTCGGCGGCCTGGGCCACCTCGACACCGAGCACGTGCGAGCGCAGGCCGCCGTCGCCCTCGGCCGGGCCGCACAGGTCCTCGGGCAGCTCACGGGCGAACAGACCCGCGGCGTCCTCCGCGGTGTCGGCGCCACCGAGGTAGTTGAAGACGACCGGGCGGTCCGGCGCGGACCGCAGCTGCGGATCGCGCTCGCGCAGCACGGTGTAGCCGACGCCGCGGCGTGGCACGGCCCGCAGCTGTTCCTTGACCGCCTTGATGACGCCGGCGGTGTCGTCGAGCGAGTCGTGGTGCAGCCCGACGGGGTGGATGGCGGTGAACCAGCCGACGGTGCGGGACAGGTCGATGCCGTCGGCGATCGGCTCGCGGCCGTGGCTCTCCAGGTCGATGGCCGCGGCACCGGTGCCGGTCCAGCGCCCGAGCACCTGCAGCAGCGCGGCGAGGAGCAGTTCGTGGCCCTGGGTGCGGTAGGCGCGGTGCGCCTGGGTCAGCAGCGTCGTGGTGCGGCCGGCGTCGAGGGTGACGCGGACGGAGCCGGTCGAGTCCTCGGTGTTGGGGCCGTCGAGGTCGGTGGGCACGGGCGTGGTCGTCCGCACGACCTCCCGCCACCAGGGCAGCTCGTCGTGCGGGTCGAACGCTTCCAGCGCGGCGGCCCACTCCTGGTACGAGGTGGTCTTCGGCGGGAGGGCGCCGCCGGAGCACGCGGTGTCGAGGTCCTCCAGCAGGACGTTCCACGAGACCGCGTCCACGACGTAGTGGTGCACGGTGAGGCCGAACCACGCGGGCCGGTCGCCGCGGTCGACGTACACGGCACGCAGCAGCGGTCCGTCGGTGAGGCTCAACGACGTCTGCGCGCTGGTCATGGCCGCGGTGACGGCCGCCTCCAGCGCGGGACCGTCGAGATCCGTCCTCAGCACGGTCACCAGGTCGGCGGTCTCGGCGGGCGCGTTCTCCTGGGTGTCACCGCGCAGGCGCAGCCGCAGGGCGTCGTGGTGGGCGACGACGGTGGCGAGCCCGGCCCGGATCGTGGCCGCGTCGGTGCCCGGTGCCAGCTCGAACATGCCCGACCAGTTGAAGTGGTCGCGTTCGGGCAGGTCCTCGCGGAGGAACCAGCGCTGGATGGGCGTGACCGCCACGGGCCCGCTGACGGTGCCCTGGTCGGCGGCGCCGGGCGCGGCCGCGGTGACGTGGGCGGCGAGCTCGTGGACGGTCTGGCGGGTGAACAGGTCGGGGATCTCCAGCGCCAGTCCGGCGGCACGGGCCCGCGCGACGATCTGCAGGCTGACGATCGAGTCGCCGCCCAGCTCGAAGAAGTTGTCGTGCACGCCGACGCGCTCGACGCCGAGCACTTCAGACCACACCGCGGCGAGCGTGCGTTCGGCGTCCGTGGCGGGTGGTTCGTAGGCGGTGGTGGTCTCGGGGGCGCCGGGGTCGGGCAACGCGCGCTTGTCGAGCTTTCCGTTGCTGTTCAACGGCAGCTCGGCCAGTGGCACGATCGCCGAGGGCACCAGGAACTCGGGCAGCCGTTCGGCGAGGAACCGGCGGAGGTCAGCCGGATCGGCGGTGCCCACGACGTAGGCGATCAGGCGCTTGTCGGTCACGACCACGGCGGCGTTGGCGACGTCCGGGTGGTCGGTCAGCACGTGCTCGACCTCGCCCGGCTCGACCCGGAACCCGCGGATCTTCACCTGGTCGTCGGTCCGGCCGACGAAGTCCACCACACCGTCCGCACCCCACCGCACCAGGTCACCGGTGCGGTACATCCGCGCACCCGGCACGAACGGATCCGCCACGAACCGTTCGGCAGCGAGATCCGGACGGCCCGCATACCCACGCGCCAGACCGGTGCCGCCGATGTACAGCTCGCCCGGAACGCCGATCGGGGTCGGCTGCAGCCAGCGGTCGAGCACGTAAAAACGCAGGCCCCGCAGGGCGGTGCCGATCGGAACGGACGACGGGCCGAGTCGACCGGTGTGCATGTCGTGCGACGAGGCGTACACAGTGGACTCAGTTGGGCCGTACATGTTGTGGATCGCCACGGCCGGGTTCGCGTCGAGGACCTTGCGCGCCTGCACGGGGGACATCGCCTCGCCGCCGGTCAGCACCAGCCGGTGCCCGGCGAAGACGGCCGGATCGGTGTCCGCGAGCTGGTGGAACAGGCCGGTGGTCAGGAACGACAACGTCACGCCGTGCGCCGCGAAGAGCTTGGCGACGTCCAGCCGTTCGGCCAGGTTCGCCGGTGCCACGGCCAGGGTGGCGCCGGTGAGCAACGCCGTCCAGATCTCCCAGGTCGAGGCGTCGAACGACACCGCGGCCATGTGCGCCACGACATCACCGGGCTGCGCGGCCACCGCCGGGTCGAGCGCGACCCGCACGACGCCTTCCTCTGTGATCTCCACGCCCTTGGGCACACCGGTCGAGCCCGACGTGAACATCGTGTAGACCAGCCGCCCGGGAATGCCGACGACGTCAGGCCATTCCGCGGGCGCGGTCAGCAGCTCCGCGAACTCGACGACCCGCGTCGCGTCCAGCGCGTAGTCCCCGCGTGACACCACCAGCTCGACCCCGGCCGCCGCCTGCACATCCCGCAACCGCCCGTGCGGCAACGCCGGGTCAAGCGGCACGTACGTCCCACCCGCCTGC
>NZ_LGDY01000107.1 GCF_001279525.1 Nocardia sp. NRRL S-836
GGGGACGAGCGAGCGAGAGGTTCCGGACACATGTCACCCGACCGGGCGACCCTTCACCTCGCCTCGTCAAACAAGACGGGCAGACGGACGAGTCCGGACATGAGTCACCCGATCGAGCGACGCAGGCCCCAGCCCCAAGTCCCGCCCCAAGTCCCGCACCAACTCCCGCACCGCACTCCGCCCCGCCCGGTTCGCCCCGATCGTGCTGGCCGAAGGCCCGTACCCCACCAGGTGCACCCGCGGATCGTGAACGACCCGAGTGCCCTCGACCTGCACCCCGCCGCCGGGCCCGCGCAGCCGCAACGGCGTCAGGTGGTCGAGGTCGTGGCGGAAGCCGGTCGCCCACAGGATCACGTCGGCGTCGAACCGGTCGCCGGACTCCCACTCCACGCCGGTCGGGGTGATGCGCGTGAACATCGGCCACCGTTGCAGCACGCCGGACGCGATCGCCGCGCGTGTCTGGTCGGTGAGGGCCAGGCCCGTCACGCTCACCACGCTGCGCGGGATGAGGCCGGCCCGCACGCGTTCCTCCACCATGCCGACGACCCAGCGGCCGTAGTCCTCGGTGAACGGGCCCTCGCGCCACACCGGCTCGTGGCGGGTCACCCAGCGGGTCGCGGCGGCGAGCGGGGCCAGTTCCAGCAGCAGTTGGGTGGCCGAGGCGCCGCCACCGACGACCACGACGCGTTTGCCGGCGAAGTCCTCCGGGCCGCGGTAGTCCGCGGTGTGCAGCTGGCGGCCGAGGAACGTCGACTGGCCCGGGTAGTGCGGCCAGAAGGGGCGGCGCCAGGTACCGGTGGCGTTGATCAGGCCGCGGGTGGTCCACGTGCCGGCGGAGGTCTCGACCTTCAGCAGCGGGGCGTCGTCGACGACGGACGTCACGGTGACCGGGCGGAGCACGGGCAGGTCGAAGAGCTGTTCGTAGCGGGCGAAGTACGAGGGGATGGCCTCGTTCGCCGGTGCGTCCGGCGGGGGTTGTTCGAACGGCATGCCGGGCAGTTCGTGGATGCCGTGCACGGTGCGCATGCGCAGGCTCGGCCAGCGGTGCAGCCACGCGCCGCCGGGTGCGGGGTTCGCGTCCAGCACGACGTGGTCGACGTCGCGCTTGCGCAGGAAGTAGGAGGCCGACAGGCCCGCCTGGCCCGCGCCGATCACCACGACATCCGTCACACCTGCGTCAACCGATCGGGGCATGGGCTCGATTTCAGGTGTGACGGACGAGTCAGCGAGCCTAGGTTCCCGAAGGGTGCACCTGTTGCTGACGCTGGCCCTGCTGGCCACCCCCGTGCCGACGACCACGGCCTCCTACGCCGTCTACGACCGGGTCACGCACGCGCTGACCGGGCGGGACGTGCACCGGCCGATCAGGTCCGCCTCGCTCGTCAAGATCCTCATCGCGATCGAGCAGCTGGAGACCAGGGGTGACGACCCGCGGATCGAGCCGATGCTGCGGGTCAGCGACGACACCGCGGCCAGTGAGCTGTGGGTCGAGAACGGGTGGGAGCAGCTCGTCGTGCGCACGGCGCGGCGGCTGGGCCTCCAGGACACCAGGCCGCCGGAGAAGCGCGGCATGTGGGGGTACACGGCGGTCAGCGCGCACGACGTCGTGAAGGTCTACCGCTACCTGCTCGAAGACGCCCGGCCGCACGTCCGGCACACGGTCATGGGGCACCTGCGCCGGGCGGAGAGGTGCGCCGCGGACGGGTTCGACCAGTCGTTCGGGCTGCCGGACGTGACGACGCGGCCCGCGTTCAAGCAGGGCTGGTCCGGGTTCGGCGACCCGGTGAAGCCGTGCACGGACCGCCCGCGGCCGCGGGCCGAGTGGGACCTCGACCTCACGTCACCGGCCATGCACACGTCCGGGACCTGCGGTTTCAGCATCGTCGCGGTCCTCACGCTGCACCCGAGGGGCACCTCCTACGACCAGGCGGCGAAACGAGTTACGCGGCTCACGGAAGAAGTCACGAAGTATCGGTGTTGATCGATGTATGAGCCGCCTCAGTGAGATCCCGCTGTCCGTTCTCGACCTCGCCCCGATCGGTTCGGGCTCGGACGCCACCAGCGCGCTGCGGCACTCCAGGGAACTCGCTCAGCAGGCCGAACGGCTCGGCTACCACCGCTACTGGTTCGCCGAGCACCACAACATGCCCGGCATCGCGAGCTCCGCGCCCGCCGTGCTGATCGAGCACATCGCCTCTGCCACCGAACGCATCCGCGTCGGCTCCGGCGGGGTGATGCTGCCCAACCACGCGCCGCTGGTGGTCGCCGAGCAGTTCGGCATGCTCGAAGCGCTGCACCCCGGCCGCATCGACCTCGGCATCGGCCGCGCGCCCGGCACCGACCAGAAGACGGCCCGCGCGCTGCGCAGGACCGAGGCCGGGCTGTCCGCGGAGAACTTCCCGCAGGAGCTGACCGAGCTCATCAACTACTTCGAGGGCACCGCCGAGCTCAACGCCGTGCCCGCCGCGGGCAACAGGCCGCCGATCTGGCTGCTGGGCTCGTCGGGCTACAGCGCGCAGGCCGCCGGGCTGCTGGGGCTGCCGTTCGCGTTCGCCCACCACTTCAGCGCCCAGAACACGCTGCCGGCGCTCGCGTTGTACCGCAAGCACTTCCGGCCGTCGGAGGTCCTCAGCGAGCCGCACGCCATGGTGTGCGCCTCGGTGATCGTCGCCGACACCGACGAGCACGCGCGGTTCATCGCCGGTCCGGGTGCGCTGTCGTTCGTGAAGCTGCGCCAGGGCCGCCCGGCTCCGCTGGCCACGCCGGAGGAGGCCGCGGCCTACCCGTACACCGAGATCGACGAGCTGGTGATCGAGGACCGGATGGCCACCCAGATCATCGGTTCCCCGGACACGGTCCGCGCGGGGCTGGACGAGCTGCTGGACTCGACCGCGGCCGACGAGCTCATGGTGACGACCATCGTGCACGGGCAGCAGGACCGGCTGCGCTCGTTCGAGCTGCTGAGCGCGGTGGCCGAACGGACGTCCTCGCTGGGCCGTTCAGCCGCACATACGTGAGTCGGCCACGCGTGAGCTTCACGTTTCGTACGACTGGCGTTCGTCTGAACGGGTGATAATCGGCTCCGCTTGTAGCGCGTGACACACGCTGCGCGATGATCGGTATGAGCGCGCACGCCCCCCGACGCGCTCCCTAGCATCACCCGAAGGACGGCGTGGGGCCGGCGCACTCTGTGGCGCCGCCCACGCCGCCCATCACGAGTCGGCCACGGCCTGGCACCAGGTCCGCTTCAAGGCCCCCTTTCAGCCCCCGCACTCCCCATGGCACCGTCACAGTTGACGGGAGTCGTTCACACCCACCGCCAGGGTGGGAAAGGGGAGTTCGTGAAGTTCGCCAAATCGGCAGCGGGTCTCTGCCTGCTGCTGGCCGTGGCGGGATGTGCGGGCCCCAGCGTCGCCGTCACCCCCGACGAGAACCTGACCGTCGAGCAACGCGCCGAGACCCCCGACGCCACCATGAACGCCGCCTTCGGCACCCAGCGCGTGTGGGGCTCCGGTCTCTCCGTCGTGGTGTCCGCCCCGAGATCGCTCTCGCCGTCCGACACGGCCACGCCTCGTGCGCCGCGCACGGCCGTCTTCACGCTCACGGTCTACAACGGCTCCAAGAACGCCTACCGGCCCTCTCAGCTCGCCGTGAAGGCCATGGCGAACGGTGCCGCCGCTCCCGAACTGGTCGACTCGGTCCAGGGCCTCAACGGCCTCGCGGCCGCCGCGACCGAGCTGCCGCCCGGCAAGGACACCCAGGTGCTGCTCGCCTTCGCGGTGCCGGAGGGCCCGGTGCAGATGCAGCTCACCGTGCAGCCCGGCGGTCAGGGCCAGGACGCGCCGACCGTGTTCGAGGGCCAGGCCTAGTCTCAGCGTCATGAGCACCCGTCTCGAACCAGGAGACACCGCACCCGCCTTCACGCTGCCCGACAGCGAGGGCAAGCCGGTGTCGCTGTCCGACTACCTCGGCAAGTCCGTCGTCGTGTACTTCTACCCGGCCGCGAGCACGCCCGGCTGCACCAAGCAGGCCTGCGACTTCCGCGACAGCCTCGCCCAGCTGGGCGACCTCGGCTACGCCGTGATCGGCATCTCGCCGGACAAGCAGGAGAAGCTCGCCAAGTTCCGCGACGCGGAGGGCCTGACGTTCCCGCTGCTCGGCGACACGGAGAAGACCGTCCTCACCGAGTGGGGCGCGTTCGGCGAGAAGCAGAACTACGGCCGCACCGTGCAGGGCGTCATCCGCTCGACGTTCCTCGTCGGCCCGGACGGCAAGATCGTGAAGGCCATGTACAACGTGCGCGCCACCGGCCACGTCGCGAAGCTGCTGCGCGAACTGCCCGCCTGAAAATTCACCCGGGAATGTGACGCCGCCGCCGCAAGTCTTGCGGCGGCGGCCCCTTCTTCGGGTACCCTCGGGGTGAGGGCGTGCAACAAATGCCGCCCCTTGTTCCGGTGAGGGTGATACACCGTGTGTCGCTTGACGGCACCTCGCGGTCCCGACATCCCGTCTGATTTCGTCTTGCGCGTCCACTTCCCCACGCGCGGCGGTTGATCAGGGCTTCCTGCCCTCAACCCACCGTTCGCAAGCAAACACGCACGCCTCGCGCTGCGTGCATTTCGTGCTGGGAAAATTCAATGCTCAAGTGGATTCTGCTGACCGTCGCCGTGGGCGCGGAAGTTTTCGCAACCCTTTGTCTCAAATACTCCGACGGCTTCACGAAACCCTGGCCGGTGCTCGGCCTGGGTGTCGGGTTCCTGACCGCCCTGTACCTGGAGTCGGTGGTGATCAGGATGGGCCTGCCGGTCGCCATCACGTACGCGATCTGGGCCGGCGCGGGCATCGCGCTGGTCACCATCACCAGCCGGGTGCTGTTCGAGGACCCGCTGAACCTCGCCATGCTCGGCGGCATGGCGCTGATCGCGGCCGGCGTGTGCGTGGTGTCGGTCGCCTCGCACGCACACGCCGTCACCGCCTAACGGAGCTTGCGCAGGTGCGGGACCAGCAGCTTCAACGCGCGGCCCCGGTGCGACTGGGCGTCCTTCTCCTCGGCGCTCATCTCCGCCGAGGTGACCATGTACCCCTCGGGCAGGAAGATCGGGTCGTAGCCGAAGCCGTTGGTCCCGCGCCGCTCGCGCAGCAGGGAACCGCGCCACTCGCCGCGGACGACGACCTCCTCGCCGCCGGGCACGACCAGGGCGACCACCGACACGAACGCCGCGCCACGGCGTTCGTCCGGCACGTCGCCGAGCTGGCCGAGCAGCAGGTCGAGGTTGGCGTCGTCGTCGCCGTGGCGGCCGGACCAGCGTGCGGACAGCACGCCGGGCATGCCGTTGAGCTCGTCGACGGCCAGGCCGGAGTCGTCGGCCACGGACACCAAGCCGGTGGCGGCAGCGGCGTCGCGGGCCTTGGCCAGCGCGTTGCCCTCGAAGTCCGGCGCGGTCTCCGGCGCCTCCGGGAACTCCGGCACGTCCGACAGCGACAGCACCTCGATGCCCGAGAGGTCCTCGGCCACGACGATGCGCTGCAGCTCGCGGAGCTTCTTCGCGTTGCGGGACGCCAGCAGGAGCTTCACCTGCGACCACCGGACTTCGGTTCGGGCAGCACGCCGGGGTACGGCGCGGACAGCGCCTCGGCCTGCAGGCGGTTCAGCTCCGCGCAGCCCTGCAGCGCGACGTCCAGCATCCGGTCCAGAGTGGACCGCGCGAACGTGGCACCCTCGCCGGTGCCCTGCACCTCGATCAACGTGCCGGCGTCGGTGGCGACGACGTTCATGTCGACCTCCGCCCGCGAGTCCTCCTCGTAGGGCAGGTCCAGGCGCACGCGCCCGTCGACCACGCCCACCGACACCGCGGACACCGCGCACGACAGCGGCGACGGGTCGGCCAGGCGACCGGCGGCACCGAGGTAGGTGACCGCGTCGGCCAGCGCCACGTACGCGCCGGTGATCGCCGCCGTGCGCGTGCCGCCGTCGGCCTGGATCACGTCGCAGTCGATGACGATGGTGTTCTCGCCCAGCGCCGCCAGGTCGATGCACGCGCGCAGCGACCGGCCGATCAGCCGGGAGATCTCGTGCGTGCGGCCGCCGATGCGGCCCTTCACGGACTCCCGGTCGCTGCGGGTGTGCGTGGCGGACGGGAGCATCGCGTACTCGGCGGTCACCCAGCCGAGGCCGGAGCCTGAACGCCAGCGGGGAACGCCTTCGGTGACACTCGCGGCGCAGAGCACGCGGGTGTTCCCGAACTCGATCAGGACCGAGCCGGCCGGCCAGGTCTGATATCCACGCGTGATCCGGATGTCACGCAACACGTCATCGTTTCGGCCGTCGCTTCGCACCACGGCGCCTACCCTAATGAACCCTGCGAGGCGCCATGGCGTAGGGAGAGACATGCTGACGATCGACGGTATTCCGATCCACCCGTTGCTCGTGCACGCCGTGGTCGTGCTGTTGCCCCTGGCCGCGCTCGGCTCGATCGCGATCGCGCTGGTCCCGGCCTGGCGGCGCAGGTACGCCTGGCCCGTTCTCGGGGTCACGCTGGCCGGTGTCGCCGCCGTGCCGGTCGCGAAGCAGGCGGGCGAGGACCTCCAGGCCGCACTCGAACGTGCCACCGGCGCGCCGAACCCGGCCATCCAGTCGCACGCGGACCTGGGCACGACGCTGCTGCCCGTCGCGCTCGGCTTCGGCGTCGCGGTGATCGCGCTGCTGGTCGCCGGGCGGCTCGCCGACCGGGAACGGCAGGCGGAGGCACCCACCACGAGGACGTGGCGGGTGGTCTCAGTCGTCGTGTCGGTGCTGGTCGTGCTGCTCGCCGTGGGGACGACCGTGCAGACGGTGAGGGCAGGTCACAGCGGGTCGGAGGTGGTCTGGAGCGGCGTCGGGAGCTGAAGCGGGGCCGTCGCCGACTGCTTCAACGTCCGCGTGACCGTGCAGAACTGCTCGACGGCGCGCCGGACGACGAGCTCCAGCGCCTCCGGATCGTCCACAGCGGACAGGTCGTAGGAGAGCGTGACGGGGATGGAGATCACCTCGTTGCCGCTCTCGGACTGCACGGCGTCCGCGACCGCCGACAACCGGTCGCCGCCGGTGCGGCGCAGGATCAGCGTCTCCGACGTGACCAGGGCGCAGCCGGCGGCGGCCGCGACGAGCAGCTCCACCGGGCTGAACGAGCCCTCCTGGTCCTTGCGGCCGATGCGCACCGAGGCACCGCGGTCGTTCGTCGCCACGAACTCGTGCTCGCCCACCCGCTCCAGCTCGATCATGCTGTCTCCCCCACCTCGTACCGGCCGCCTTCTACGACCAGCTCGCACGGTCCCTCGAACACCGACCTGGCCTCCGCCAGCACGGCCGCGCGCGACGTCCACGGCGGCACGTGCGTGACCAGCAGCCGCCCGACGCCCACGCGCGCGGCCAGCTCACCGGCCTGCAGCCCGGACAGGTGCAGGTCCGCCACGCGGTCCGGCGCGTGCGTCCAGCTGGCCTCGGCGAGCAGCACGTCCGCACCGGCCGCCAGCTCGTCCAGCGCCGCGCACGGCCCGCTGTCACCGGTGTAGGCCAGCGTCACGCCACCGCACGAGATCCGGAACCCGTATGCCTCGCAAGGGTGCGCGACGACCGCTGACTCCACGGTAAACGGTCCTATGTGGACTGGGGAGCCCAATGGGTGGAAGTCGAAGACATCGGTGAGGTCGAGCGACGCGCGTTCGGCGGCGGACGGCGCGTAGGCCGCGGCGAACCGCGAGTGCGCTTCGGACGGCGCGTACACCGGCAGTCGCCCGGACGGCGGCGCCGGGTGGTACTTGCGCGCCACGTACAACGACGACACGTCGATGCAGTGGTCCGGGTGCAGGTGCGAGAGCACCAGCGCGTCCATCGAGAACAACGGCCGCTCCTGCTGGAACCGTCCCAGCACGCCGTTGCCGAACTCCAGCACCAGCGTGAACCCGTCGGCCTCCAGCAGGTACCCCGACGCCGCGGCACCGGGTCCGGGAATGCTGCCGGAGCAGCCGAGCACGGTCAGCAGCACGAGCCCTCACCCCCACTGTTCGAACGTCGGCAGGAACCTGGCGGCCAGCTTCGCGAACCTCTCCGGAGGCCCGGTGCACGTCACCCTGTGCACGGGTGGTTCGTCGGCGAAGTCGTCGCGCTCGGTCAGCAGCCGCACGACGTCCTTGACCGTCTCCTCGGCGCTCGACACCAGCGTGACGCGGTCGCCCATGACGATCTGGATCACGCCGGTCAGCAGCGGGTAGTGCGTGCAGCCCAGCACCACGGTGTCGACGTCGGCGCGCTGCAACGGTTCCAGGTAGGCCTGCGCGAGGCCGAGGACCTGCCGGCCGGAGGTGATGCCGCGTTCCACGAAGTCGACGAACCGCGGGCAGGCCGCCGCCGTGACCGTCACGTCCCGCGCGGCCTGGAACGCGTCCTGGTAGGCGTGCGAGTTGATCGTGCCGACCGTCGCGATCACCCCGACCCGGCCGGACCGCGTCGCCAGCACGGCACGCCGGACGGCGGGCAGGATCACCTCGACCACGGGCACGTCGTAGCGTTCGCGGGCGTCGCGGAAACACGCGGCGGAGGCGGTGTTGCAGGCGATGACGAGCATCTTCGCGCCCTCGCCGACCAGCCGGTCGCAGACCTCCAGCGCGTGCTTGCGGGCCTGCGCGATCGGCAGCGGGCCGTACGGGCCGTGCGCCGTGTCACCGATGTAGTGGATCGACTCGCCGGGCAGCTGTTCCATGACGGCTCTGGCGACCGTCAGGCCGCCGACGCCCGAGTCCATGATCCCGATCGTCACGCCGTGAATGTAGCCGGTGCGGCAGTCCTGCGGTTGTCGCGAGAAACACCCCAGGCGGCGAGGATTCCACCCATTGCGCCGAACAGATGGCCTTCCCACGACACGCCCGGCTGGCCCGGCAGCACGCCCCACAGCGCCGCGCCGTACAGCGCGAACACGCCGATCGCGATCACCAGCTGCAGCCACGACCGCGCGAACACACCGCGCACGAGCAGGAACGTCAGGAACCCGAACACCAGCCCGGACGCCCCGATGTGGCTGCCTTCGCTGCCGAACACCCACACGCCCAGCGTGCTGGTCAACCAGATCACCGCGGTGACCTGGAGGAACTGCTTCATCCCGCCCGAGGAGGCCAGGAACCCGAGCAGCAGCAACGGAAGCGCGTTGCCGGTCAGGTGGCTCCAGTCGCCGTGGATCAACGGCATCCAGGCCAGGTTGTCCCACTGGCTGAAGTCGCGCGGGCGCACGCCGTCGTCCTCCAGCGAGCCGCCGGTGGCGACGTCGAAGGCCTCGACGGCGTAGAGGAAGCCGACGAACCCGGCGACGACCAGCAACGACAGCACGGGATGCGGCGGGATCACCCGTTTCGCGAGCGCAGTGCGGTCCACACGACCAGCGTACGTGGCCCTAAGGTGGGCGGGTGTCGATCGAGGTAGCGGTGCGGGTATCGGCTCAGCTCGGCGAGGGGCCGACCTGGGACCACGGCAGCTCCACGTTGCTGTGGGTGGACATCCTGGCCTCCGAGGTGCACCGGTACGCCCCCGCGCGGGACGACGACTCGGTGCTCGTGCTCCCCCAGCACGTCGGTGCCGCGAAGCCGCGGGCGCACGGCGGTCTCGTCTGCAACCTGCGCGACGGCATCGCGCTGGTCGACCGCGACGGCACCAAGAGCTGGCTGGTCTACTGGGCCCGCGACGGCGTGCGCGGCAACGACGCGGGCATCGACCCGGCGGGACGGCTGTGGGCCGGCACCATGCGCTACGACCAGGCCGCGAACGAGGGCTGGCTCGCGCGGATCTCCGCCGACGGCGCGGCGAAGGTCGTGGTGGACCAGGTGAACACGAGCAACGGCGTGGGCTGGAGCCCGGACGCCAGGCGCATGTACTTCATCGACACGCCCACCCGCCGCATCGACGTGTTCGACTTCGACAACTCCGACGGCACGGTGAGCAACCGCCGCCCGCTCGCCCACGTCGGCAACACCGACGGCTCACCGGACGGGCTGTGCGTGGACGCCGACGGCTGCGTGTGGGTGGCCTTGTGGGGCGGGCACGCGGTGCGCCGCTACACCCCGGACGGCGAGCTGGACCGGGAGATCGCGCTGCCGGTCGACCAGCCGACCGCGTGCTGCTTCGGTGGCAACGACTTCACCGACCTCTACGTCACCTCGGCCCGCGCCGGCCTGTCCGACGAGACGCTTGTGGAACGGCAGCTCAACGGGTCCGTGCTGGTGCTGCCCGGCATCGGCGCCGGCCTGCCCGGTGTGGCCTTCGCCGGCTAATCCGGATGTGCGTCCCGGGGCAATGCACTACAAAAGGTGCGGTACGGATCAACCGAGCGCCTGGGGGCCGCGTGATGAGGGAAGACCTCGCTTGGAAGGGTTCCTTCAGATGATCTTCTGAAGGCGGGTGCGGTGACCGCTGCGCGCGGTCACCGCCACTTCTCACACCCAGAAGAACTCCGCCCAGGGGAACTACGCCCAGAGGTGTCCGTCGAGCCGGGCGGCGGCCTCGTCCAGGGTGCCCGCGTACGCGCCCGTGGACAGGTACTTCCAGCCCGCGTCCGCGACGATGAACACGATGTCGGCGGACTTCCCGGCCACCTCGGCCTTCTGCGCCACGGCCAGCGCGGCGTGCAGGATCGCGCCGGTCGAGATGCCGGCGAAGATGCCCTCGGTCTCCAGCAGCTGCCGGGTGCGGCGCAACGCGTCGTAGGAGCCGACCGAGTACCGGCCGGTCAGCACCGACTCGTCGTACAGCTCCGGCACGAAGCCCTCGTCGAGGTTGCGCAGGCCGTAGACCAGCTCGCCGTAGCGCGGCTCGGCGGCGATGACCTGCACGTCCGGCTTGGCCTCGCGCAGGAACCGCCCGACGCCGACCAGCGTGCCGGTGGTGCCCAGGCCCGCGACGAAGTGCGTGATCTCCGGCAGGTCGGCGAGGATCTCCGGCCCGGTGCCGCGGAAGTGCGCCTCGGCGTTCGCCGGGTTGCCGTACTGGTAGAGCATGACCCAGTCCGGGTTCTGCTTGGCGAGCTCCTTCGCCGCGGCGACGGCCTGGTTCGACCCGCCCGCCGCCGGGGAGAACACGATCCGCGCGCCGTAGGCCTGCAGCAGCTGCTTGCGCTCGGTCGAGGTGTTCTCCGGCATCACGCACACCAGGCCGTAGCCCTTGAGCTTCGCGGCCATGGCGAGCGAGATGCCGGTGTTGCCCGACGTCGGCTCCAGGATCGTCGCGCCGGGCCGCAGCACGCCGTCGCGCTCCGCCGCCTCGATCATGGCCAGCGCGGGCCGGTCCTTGATCGAGCCGGTCGGGTTGCGGTCTTCGAGCTTCGCCCAGATGCGCACGTTCTCCGACGGGGACAGCCTCGGCAGGCCCACCAGCGGGGTCCCGCCGAGCGCGTCCAGCAGCGAGTCGTAGCGCGCCATGGCGTGGCTCAGCCGCCCGCGACGGCCGGGAGGATGGTGACGTTGTCGCCGTCCTTCACCGCGGCGTCGAGGCCACCGGCGAAGCGCACGTCCTCGTCGTTGACGTAGACGTTGACGAAGCGGTGCAGCGCGCCTTCCTTGACCAGGCGGGCCTTGAGGCCGCCGTGGTTGTTCTCCAGGTCGTCGATGACCTCGGCGAGCGTCGCGCCGGTGGCGGACACCGACTTCTCGCCCCCGGTGTGGGTGCGCAGGATGGTCGGGATCGACACGGTGACGGCCATGGTGGTTCTACCTCCGCAGGAAAACTTCCCAGAGAAACTTCAGGACTCGATGATCTTGACCGGTTCCTCGGTCACGACACCGTCGACGATGCGGTACGACCGCAGCTCGTGCTCGATCGGGTCACGCGTGGAGACCAGCACGTAGTGCGCCTCCGGCTCGCCCGCGAACGAGATGTCGGTGCGGGACGGGTACGCCTCGGTCGCGGTGTGCGAGTGGTACACGACCACCGGCACCTCGTCGTTGGCGTCCATCTCCCGCCACACCTTGAGCTGCTCACCCGCGTCGAACCGGTAGAAGGTGGGCGACCTCTCGGCGTTCTCCATCTCGATGAAGCGCTCGGGACGGTCCGAGCCCGCGGGCCCGGCGATCACCCCGCACGCCTCGTCGGGGTGGTCACGGCGCGCGTGGGCCACCATCGCGTCCACCAGGTCACGGCGAATCACCAGCACGTCGTCAATCCTACGGGCTGGCGGAAGTTGTCTCGGTATGCGAGATAACACCTCTCGCACCTGGCCTTACCTGCGCGGATGCGTACTCCGGGTGCGGTCACCGCCGCCGGCTGAGCACCACCACGAGGTAGAGCGCCAGCAACGCCACACCGCGCCGCCGCTGCCCCTGGTCGAGGGTGCGCCACGCGGCCAGCTCCGCCCACGCGGCGAGCGGCGTGGTCAGCACGCCCAGCTTCATCAGCACCTTCCCGACCCCCGGCGGGACCAGGAAGGACGCCACGAAGAGCCCGGCGGGCGCGACCGCCACGAGCTCCCTGCCCGGCACCTCACGCCCGGCCACCGAGGGTGGCACGAGCTCGGACACGACACCGGCTGCCTGATCGATCACATCGGCCATGCCGGCGGGTTACCCACTCAGAGGTCGCGGAACGCCTGTACCCCGTGCACCGTTGTCGCCTCGCGAGCGCCGGACACCACGGCCTCGGCGAAGGCGTCGGCGGCGGCCGTGCACAGCGCGTCCAGGGCGAACGCGCGCGGCTCCGCCAGCGGCCGGGCACCCGTGGCCAGTGCGAACACCGTGTCGCCGTCGAACATCGTGTGCGACGGGCGCACCGCCCGTGCCAGGCCGTCCTGCGCGGCCATCGCGAGCCGCCGGCACTCCGCTTTGGACAGTGTCGCGTCGACCGCGACCACGCCGATCGTGGTGTTCAGGCCGTCGGGCTTGCGCTGCGGCAACGCCACCGGCTCGGTCCCGAGCTGTGGCAGCCACGGCAGGCCGGTCGAGCGGTCCACGACCTCGCCGGCCGCGTTCACCACGGCCAGCGCGCCGATGCGGTGCTCGCCGGCCGTGGCTGAGAACGCGCCGACGCCGCCCTTGAGCGACCCGACCCGCGCACCCGCACCGGCGCCGACGCAGCCCAGGGCGAAGTCCTCGGCAGCCGCGGCGCAGGCCGCGTGGCCGAACGACGCGTCCGGCCGGTTGCCCCACTCCGACATGGGCAGGTCGAAGATCACCGCGCCGGGCACGATCGGCACCACGTGGTGCGGCTGCGCGCCGACCTGGAAGCCGATCGAGCGCTCCGACAGCCAGCGCATCACGCCGTCCGCCGCCGCGAGCCCGTACGCCGACCCACCGCTGAGGCAGATGGCGTGCACCTGCTGCACCAGGTTCGCCGGGTCCAGCAGGTCCGTCTCGCGGGTGCCGGGCGCGCCACCGCGGCCGTCGACCGCGGCGACCGCGCCCGCGGGCACGAGCACCACGGTCGTGCCGGTGGCCCAGCCGTCCGAGATCCGGTGGTGGTGGCCGACCAGCACGCCGGGGATCACGGCATCATCGCTTCGACGAGCGTCTCCTGCACCCACGTCAGCCAGTGGTAGACGCCCAGGTGCGGCGAGCGCGGGTCCTCCGGCGGCAGCTCGTCGGGCATGTCCTCCTGGACGTCCAGCGCCGTCCCGAGGGCCAGCCGCACGTCGTTGAGCGACGAGAGCCACGCCTCGGCCTCGACGATCGACAGCCTGATCTCCCCGCCGTCCGGTGAGCAGGTCCGCAGCACGACCTCGGCGGCACCGGTCTTCTGGTCCAGCAGGTCCGGCTCGTGCAACGACCGCAGGGCCGCGGCCGAGTCGACCTCGGCCGGGTCGGGCGCGTCGTCGTCGAGCCGGTGGAAGTCGGGCAGCAGCCGGCCCAGGATCGGGTCGTCCGGTGCCTGCGAGGGGCCTGTCCTGATCCCGGTCAGCTCGGCGAGCTCGTCCTGGGGCGCTTCCTCGGCGCGGGCCACCAGCATGTCCTGGATCTGGCTGACCAGACCCCGCACGACCGCCGCTTCCTGGCGGTCGAGCCTGCCGACGACGACGTCACCGTCGCGGATCCACCGCTTCACGAGGCCCGCTGCATGGTCGCCCAGAGCCCTGCCGCGTGGAGCTTGGCCACGTCGGCCTCCACCTTGTCCTTGGTGCCCGATGTCACGATCGCCTTGCCCTTGTGGTGCACGTCGAGCATCAGCTTGGTCGCTTTGTCCCTGCTGAAGCCGAACAGCTTCTGGAAGACGTACGTCACGTACGACATGAGGTTGACCGGGTCGTTCCAGACCACGGTCTGCCATGGCCGGTCCTCGGCTGCGATCTCCGCGCCAATGGGCTCGGCATGCGTCCGTTCCTGTTCGACGGGCGTGGTCATACCGCCAATGGTGTCATGTTCGCCGCAGTCGCGGAGACGGCATGCGGCTAAACCGGATGCGACCTTAGGGTTGGTGACCATGAACTCCACGGCGTTGCTCACCGACCACTACGAGCTGACCATGCTCGCGGCCGCGCTGCGTGACGGGACCGGTGACCGTCCGTGCGTCTTCGAGGTGTTCGCGCGCCGGCTCCCCGACGGGCGCCGCTACGGCGTGGTCGCCGGGGTGAACCGGCTGCTCGACGCGATCGAGGACTTCCGCTTCGGCGAGGAGGAGATCGACCAGCTGCGGCGCAACGCCGTGGTCGACGACTCGACTTTGGAGTGGCTCGCGAACTACCGGTTCTCCGGTGAGGTCGACGGCTACCCGGAGGGCGAGCTCTACTTCCCCGGATCGCCGGTGCTGACCGTGCGCTCGTCGTTCGCCGAGGGCGTGGTGCTGGAGACGCTGGCGCTGTCGATCCTCAACCACGACAGCGCGATCGCGTCCGCCGCCGCCCGCATGGTCACCGCCGCCAACGGCCGTCACATGATCGAGATGGGCTCGCGCCGCACCCACGAGGAAGCCGCCGTGGCGTGCGCCCGCGCGGCCTACCTGGCGGGCTTCCACGCGACCTCCAACCTGGAGGCGGGCCGCCGGCACGGCATCCCGACGGCCGGCACGTGCGCGCACGCGTTCACGTTGCTGCACGACACCGAGGAGGAGGCGTTCCGCAGCCAGGTCGAGGCGCTGGGCGTCGGCACGACGTTGCTGGTGGACACCTACGACATCACCGAGGGCATCAAGACGGCCGTGGCCGTCGCGGGCCCCGAGCTCGGTGCGATCCGGATCGACTCGGGCGACCTCGGCGTGATGGCCAGGCAGGCGCGCGACCAGCTCGACGCCCTGGGCGCGAAGAACACCCGGATCGTCGTGTCCAGCGACCTGGACGAGTACGCGATCGCCGCCCTGCGCGCGGAGCCCGTGGACGCGTACGGCGTCGGCACGTCGGTCGTCACCGGTTCCGGGGCGCCGACGGCGGGCATGGTCTACAAGCTGGTCGAGGTCGACGGCCGGCACGTGGAGAAGCGCAGCACGTCCAAGCAGTCGCGCGGCGGGTGGAAGAAGGCGCTGCGGCGGCACAAGGACACCGGCACGGCGCTGGAGGAGGTCGTGTTCCAGGCCACGGCCGAACCCGAGATCGGCCCGCACGACCGGCTCGTGCAGATCCCGCTGATGCGCGCGGGCAAGCTCGCCGACGGCGTTCCCGGGCTGGAGCAGAACCGCGAACGCCTGCGGGCCGCGCTGGTCAGCGTGCCGTGGGAGGGCCTCAAGCTCTCGCGCGGCGAGCCCGCGATCCCGACGGTCTACCTGGAGGAGTCGAAGTGACCAAGGCACTGATCGTCGTCGACGTGCAGAACGACTTCTGCGAGGGCGGGTCGCTCGCGGTCGCCGGTGGCGCCGCCGTGGCCGCGGCCATCTCGCGGCACGTCACGGCCTCGTCCTACGACCACGTCGTGGCGACCCGCGACTACCACGTGGATCCGGGCGCGCACTTCAGCGCGGAACCCGACTTCGTGGACAGCTGGCCGGTGCACTGCGTCGCCGGCACGCCCGGTGCGTCGTTCCACCCGGAGCTCGACGTGGCCGGGATCGAGCAGGTGTTCTCGAAGGGCCGGTTTGCCGCCGCCTACTCGGGTTTCGAGGCGGAGAACGACCTGGCCGGCTGGCTCACGGCCAAGGGCGTGACCGAGGTGGACGTCGTGGGCATCGCGACGGACCACTGCGTGCGGGCCACGGCGCTGGACGCGCACCGCAACGGGTTCCGCACCACGGTCCTCGTGGACCTGACCGCGGCCGTGGCGCAGAACACCCGCGACGCGGCCCTGGAGGAGCTGCGCGCCGCGGGTGTCACCGTGTCCTAGCGGTGTCCTGGCGGTGTCCTACGGCGTCGGCGAGCAGGCCGCCGTGCCGAGGGTGATCGAGCCCGTGTAGCCGGACGCCGGGTCGAACGTGAGCCTCAGCAGCGTCATCGCGAGGCTGCCGTCGTTCGGCACCGGGTACGCGGTCTCGACGAACGTCGCCCTGGCCAGCACGGTCCCGGCGCTGGACTTGACCTCGTGGACGTAGCCGGGCGGGATCTGCGCGGGCAGCCCGCCCCAGCCGGACAGGCCCTTGAGCTCCCAGCCGGCCTGGGTGCCCGCCTGCTCGGCGGAGCAGGTGACGGCCCACTCGCCGATCTTGAGCCGCGGGCCCCGCTGCGCCATCAGCGCGGACAGCTCGAAGCCCGAGCCCCTGGCGGTGGACCTGGTCGTGGTGACGGACTCCGCCTCGTTGACCACGGTGGTCTCGCAGGTGGAGGTCGTCGCACCGATCTTGAGCCCCGGCCTGGTCAGGGCGGGGCTCGCCCCGGTGACCGTGCCGGCCTGCTCCGGGTTGACGTCGCACACGGCGAGGGGCTCGACCTGGTAGGTCTGGCCGTCCTTCGCGAAGTCGGCGGAACCGGCCGACGCGTGGCCGGGTGGGTTGGCCGCGAGCGCGGGTCCCGCGGTCGCGAAGGTCAACGCGACCACGGCCCCGGCGATCAAACTCTTGCGCACTTCCGGTCCTCTCGGGCGGGTCTTGCCGCGGTGTCTGCGGGCCTCTTGGTTTCTTCCACCGATCCTCGTAGCGCGGCCCGGCACGGCCCGTGGTTCCACGGCTACGTCACCCGTTCGTGGAGGCCCTATTACCCGAACCGGTGACACGGGACCTGCTAATAACGCGCGCCCACCAGCGTGGCGAACGGCTCCCGGCGCGGCAGCGCGGTCGGCAGGCCGGCCAGCCGCTCGAGCGCGGCGCAGACCCGGACGGCGGCACGCCCGTCGCCGAACGGGTTGCGCCCCAGCGGCAGCCGCAGCCGGGAGCCGAGCACCCAGCCCGCCTCGGCGAGGATGCGGGTGGTGTCGGTGCCGACGAGCCAGGCGCACCCGGCGTCGACGGCCAGCATGCGTTCGGTCGTCTCACGCAGCACCAGCACGGGCACACCGAACGACGGCGCCTCCTCCTGGATGCCGCCGGAGTCGGTCAGCACGAGCGCGGCGCGCTTGAGCACCCGCACCAGGTCCGGGTAGTCCAGCGGGTCGGTGATGACGATCCGCTCGTGCCCGGCCAGCACCGACACGACCTGTTCGCGCACACCGGGGTTCGGGTGCGCGGGGATCAGCACGTGCAGGTCGGGGTGGCGGTCGGCGATGGACCGCACGGCGTTGAGCACCCGCATCAGCGGCCGTCCCCACGACTCGCGCCGGTGCACGGTGAGCAGCATCAGCCGCCCGCCGGTGGCGTCCAGGGCGCGTTCGAGCGCGGCGAGGTCGGCGCTGCGGGTGGGCAGGTCGAGGGCGGAGACCCGCTGCACGGCGTCCACGACCGTGTTGCCGGTGACCACGATGTGGCTGTCGGGCAGGGACTCCGAGCTGAGCGCGTTGGCCGCGTCGTCGGTCGGCGCCAGGTGCAGCGAGGTGATGCGGGAGATCATCTGCCGGTTCCCCTCCTCGGGGAACGGGCCGTACAGGTCACCGGTGCGCAGACCGGCTTCGAGGTGGGCCACCGGGATGCCGCGCCAGAACGAGGCGAGCGCCGCGGCGAGCGTGGTGGTCGTGTCGCCCTGCACCAGGGTCACCGCGGGGTCGCGGTCGGCCAGCACGGCGTCGAACTCGGGCAGCAGCCGGGAGACGAGCTCGGCCTGGGTGCCGCTGACCCTGGGCACGTCCAGCCGCACGTCGGGGACGAGGTCGAACGCGCCGAGCGCCTGCTCGACCATGCCGCAGTGCTGTCCGCTGTGGACGATCGTCGGGGTCAGACCGGGGTGGCCCCTCAGCGCGATGGCGACCGGGGCGATCTTGACGGCTTCCGGGCGGGTGCCCGCGACCAGCAGAACTTCCTTGCTCACACCGTTGTCCTCTCGGGGGAGAACGGGAGGTCCGCCTGGGGGCGGGGGCATCCCCAGGCGGACCGACTCAGCCCGCTCGATTCGGTCTGGTTGTGGTGACGGGGGCCGCTCGCCGCTTCCTGCGCGCCGAGTGCAGGAGGAACGCGCCCGCGACGAGCAGCACGACTCCCGCGGCGATCCACCACGTCACGTCCGCGCCGGTGACCGCGAGGGCACCGACACCCGTGCCGACACCGACGCCGGTTCCGGGGACCTTGTACATCTGCCGCTCTCCTTAAGCCGCGGTCAGCGACGCGCGGCGGCGCAGCGCCACGAAGGCGACCGGGGCGGCGGCGACTCCGAGCAGGCCGAGGCCGATCCACAGGCCCGCGCCCGACGCCATCGGGATGGGCAGGCCGGCCGGGCCGCAGGTGGCGGACGAGATGACCACGTCGCCGGTGCCGATGGAGCCGAGCACGCCCTGCAGCAGCCGGATGTGGACGGCGTTGACCGTGAGGCTGCCGTCCTTGCTCTTCACCTGCTCGTTGAGGACGACCTCGGCGATCTTGATCCCGACCAGTTCGACGTTCAGCACGGTGTTGGGTGCCGGGTCGGCGTTGACCTGGCCGAGCTTGCCGAGGTTGACGCCCACGAGCTTGGACTTGCCGGCCAGCCCCTTCTGGGTGGCCGTGCACTCCGCCTCGACCAGCTCGGCGGTGATCCTGCCGGTGACCTTCGAGAGCAGGTCGACCCGGACGTCCGCGGTGCTCGCCCGCGAGTACACGCCGCCGGAGCGCTCGTCCCGCGACGCCGAAGCGTTGATCACACCGGTCTTCAGGATGCCGGTGAGGTCGACGCCCAGGAACGTGTTCTGCGTCGGCCCGTTCGCGTTGGCGGCGGCGAACGGCTCCGCGTGGACCGCGGGACTGCCGAGCAGCGTCACGTCGAGCTTCGCACCACGGGCCGAGGCGTCCCCCGGAGCGGCCGAAGCAGGTGCGGCACCGGCCAGAAGTGCTGCGATCGCAGCGACTCCGGCCAGTGCCGTCATTCGGACACGCATGAAACTCCTTCCGTCATTCCTCCGGCCCCAGGGCGCGCTCGAACCACTCTGGTTCACGCTTTCCGGGGGCAATTACCGGCATCGGCTTTCTTCCGGGGGAACTGAGGGTTACTCCCCGTATCGGGCGACACGACCACTCGACTCGCCCAATCGGTGCCACTCATGGTGGAGTTTTTGATCAATTTCCGGTTACGGCATCACCCGATCCGGGGGTGAGGGCTGACGTTCCGTCTACCGATGGAACGTCAAGTAGCCCGTCTGGGCGCTCCCTCATCGGTGGAAAGGATCCTCGGGTGACGCTTGCCGTGCGCCGCACCGCATTCCCGAGCCGGGTGACGGTGGTCGTCCTGCTCGCCATCGCCGCCGGGCTCGTGTTCGCGCACCGCCTCTACCGCACGGCGGAGATCTCCCTGTCCGGCGCGGCGCTGAGCGCCATCAGCTCCTACGGCGTGCACGTGGTGCCCGACCGCCAGACCGTCTACTTCGGACTGGGCTCGGACACGCCGCTGGGCCTGCGGATGACGCCGGAGTGCACGTCCGCGTTCCTGGTGCTGCCGCTGGTGGTCGTGGGCGCGGTGATGATCGCGCTGCGGCCGCGGATCCAGCACCGGGTGCTGGTCGCGCTGGGCACCGCCGCGCTGGCGGTCGTGGTCGTGAACCAGGTCCGGGTGCTCACGCTGGTGGGACTGGTGAACTGGCTGGGCATCGACACCGGCTACTACTGGGGGCACACGCTGCTCGGGTCGATGGTGAGCGTGTTCGGTGGCGCGGCGGCACTGGTCGCGTTCGTCTGGCTGGCGACGAGGAAATGACCCTCGACCTGGTCCTCGGGTTCACGCAGGCGCTCGCCCTCACGATGAGCGTCGCCTTCGTGACGTACGTGTTCGTGATCGTGGTGCCGTACCTGCGGCGCACCCCCGCTCCCGTCGGCGAGCCGAGCACGCTGGAGTGGCACTTCTTCGTGCCGTGCCGCGACGAGGAGGCCGTCATCGGTGACACGATCCGTTACCTGCGCGGCACCTTCCCCATCGCGCACGTGTGGGTCATCGACGACGACTCCGACGACCGGACCGCCGGGGTCGTGCGCATGCTCAAGCGCAACGGCGGTGTCCGCGACCCGCAGATCCACCTCGTGCAACGCCAACGCCCGTACGCCCGCACCGGCAAGGGCAACGCGTTGAACGACGCCTACCGCACGCTGAAGCTGTGGATGGGCCGGCGCGCGGACACCGAGAGCGCGATCGTCGTCGTGGTCGACGCGGACGGCCGTCCCGCCCCGAACTTCCTCGAAGTCTGTGCGGCACAGCACCTCTTCGGCAACCCGCGGATCGGTGCCGTGCAGGTGGACGTGCGGATGATCAACGCGGGCCAGCGCCAGCCGGGCGTCCCGCGGTGGCGGCGCGCGTTCGGCGCCGGCCTGGTGCGCATGCAGGACCTGGAGTTCCGCACGGCGATCGCGGCGATCCAGATGTCGCGCGGTGCCACCGGCACGATCTCCATGGGCGGCAACGGACAGGCCACCCGGCTGTCCGCTCTGGACTCCATCGCCGGACCGGCGGGCAGCCCGTGGCGCGGGTCGTTGCTGGAGGACTTCGAGCTCGGCGTGCACCTGCTGACCGCGGGCTGGCACACCGGGTTCACCCTCGACACGCACGTGAACCAGGAGGCACTGTACTCGTTGCGGCGCTTCCTTGCGCAACGCACGCGGTGGGGTCAGGGGACGATGCAGTGCATGCGCTACCTGCGGCGCATCTGGGACTCCGAGCACCTGACGACGCTGGGCGCCGCGGAGATGATGTATTACCTCGCGCAACCGTGGATGCAGTTGCTCGGCACGCTGATCTACCCGATCCCGGTGGCGATGATGGCCTACCGGTTCGCGGTGTCGCCGGGTGAGGTCGTGGCGTGGTTCTTCGACGGCGCCTGGATCCTGTTCACCGTCTACGGCGCGTTCGGCCTGTTGCCGTTCGTGTTGTGGGGACCGGTGTACCGCGCGCGCTGCGAACCCGTGGGCTTCTGGAAGTCCATTGCGTACGGGCTCGGCTACGCGTTGTACATCTACACCTTCTACATCACGTCGTGGCGTGCCGTCGTCCGCTTGGTGCGCGGCCACAACGGATGGGCGAAGACCAGGCGCAACACCGAACACGCCACGGGCAAAGTCGCACTGGATGTGTAACGGGTCACTTTGTGGACACCGGACAAAGACGTTCTCGAGTTCTGCTGGTTAACCTCAGGCCCTCTCGTCAATTCCGCCTGGGAGGGAACGCTCGTGGCCGCTCTCGCACTCGCGCCCCGTCGCACCGTGCTCGCCGACTTCGTGCCGGGCGCACTCGCCCGCGACCTCACCCTCGTGCTGGCCGGTGCCGCCCTCACCGGTCTCGCCGCGCAGGTGTCGCTGCCGATCCCGGGCAGCCCGGTTCCGCTGACCGGCCAGACGTTCGCGGCCCTGCTGGTCGGTGCCGCACTGGGCTGGCAGCGCGGCGCGACGTCGATGGTGCTGTACCTGATCGCCGGTGTGGCGGGGGTGCCGTGGTTCCAGGGCGGCTCGTCCGGTGCCCCGGTGTCGCTGGGCTACGTCGTCGGTTTCGTGTTCGCGGGCGCCCTGGTCGGCGCTCTCGCCGCGCGCGGCGGCGACCGGACCCCGTTGCGCACCATCGGCACGATGGCGCTGGGCAACCTCGCGATCTACGCGGTCGGTGTGCCGTGGCTGATGGCCGCGACCGGCATGGGTCTCGGGAAGGCGCTCGCCGTGGGCGTGCTGCCGTTCCTGCTCGGCGACCTGCTGAAGATCGCGCTGGCCGCCGGTGTGCTGCCGGGCGCGTGGGCGCTCGTGCGCCGTCGGTAGCTTGGACCGGGTGATCTCACCCGGGGAGTACCTCTCGCTGCTGGATGCGCGCCTGCCCGGTCTTGTGGCAGGCGCGCACCTTTATGGCTCGCACGTCCTGGACGACGTCGTGTTCGACTCGGACCTGGACGTCGTCGTGGAGCTGTCCGCCCCTGGCGAGCTGCCCGTCGTGGAGGGCGTGGACGTCTCGGTCGTGCTGGCCGGTGACCTCTCCCGTCCCGTCTCGTCGGTGACGCCGCTGGCCGGTGAGGTCACGCCCGTGCTGTGGCAGCAGCTGCGCACCGTCGGTCAGACCGTGCGCGGCACACGGCCCGAATGCCCGGTCACCGCTGCCGAGGTCACCGCGTACTGCCGTTCGAACCTCCTGTCCTACTGGAAGCCCCAGCTCGACCGTGGTCGCGCGGCAGTGCGGACCACCGACCAGCGGATTCCGGTGTTCCGCGAAGCCGTGCTGTGGGTCGGCCTCGGCCCGGCCCGCCTGTGGCACACCATCCGCACCGGCGAGATCGTCAGCAAGTCCCGCGCCGGCACGCTGGCCGCCGCCCACTGGCCCGACCTGGGCCCGTTGCTCCTGGACCTGGTCTCGGCCCGCCGGGACGGGACGGTGCCGTTGACCCGGGACCACGTGGTGGCGGCGCTCGACCTCGGCGACCGCGTCCTCGCCGACGTGACCGCCTGACCTCGTTCGGTGATCGGCGTAACACCGCGCCGCGGCCCGCCGAGAACTCCGTGACGCCCCTGCAGCCCGCGGAGAGACCCCAGTGCAGACCACCCCCGAGGAACTCGCCTGCCTCGCCGGCGGCCCCCGCCGCGCCGCCGAGGTCGCCGTCGCCCGCCTGGCCGACGCCGGCCACCTCCGCCTGTCCCGCGAGGGCTTCGCCGCCACCGTCTCCCGCTCCGGCGCCACCACCCCGCTGGAGGCCCGCGTCCTCGCCGAGCTGCGCCACTCCGGCCGCTACCTGCCCGACCTGCTCGCCGCGGTGGCCGAGAGCCCGGAGGCCGCCAGCCTGCGCGCGCACCTGGTGAGCCGGGGCCTGCTGCGCGCGCAGCGCTCCCTGCGCCCGCGCCTGTACCCGTGGCTGTTCATCCTGGGCTTCCTGCTGCTGGCGGTCGGCGTCCTCTCGTTCATCGCACCGGAGGTGGTGGCCCCCATCCCGCTGGACGTGCCCCGCTGGACGTGGTTCCCGGTGGCCGTGGTGGTGATCGCCGTGGCGGCGGTGCTCGGCGCCCGCGACCCCGGCCGCCTGCGGACCCGCGCGGCCCACCTCATGGTGAACCGGGCCGAGCACCAGATCTCGTCCGCGCGCGGCCCCGAACGCGCCACCCCGCACTACCGGATGCGCGCGGTCGCGCTGGGTGGGCTGAGCGTGCAGGCGGCGTTGTTCGGGCTGACCCCGGCCGTGGTGGGGACGCCCAGCAGGTCGTCGGACAGCAGCAGTGGGTGCGGGAGCGGGTGCTCGTCGAGCAGCTGTGGCAGCGGGGACGGTGGCAGCGGCTGTGGCGGTGGATGCGGTGGTGGCGGCGACTAGGGCTGTCCTGGTGTCGGGGCGCGCCGCCCAGGTCGGGTGACGGGTCGCGGCGCCAGACCGCAGTGGGCCCAGGCCGGGGTGACGGTCGCGGTGCCAGCCGTGCTCGTGGCGGAGTGGCCGGGCGGGCGGAGGTGACGACATCCGGCGGGAGTGTCAGACCCGACGGGTACGGTCTTCCTCGTGCCTGAAGTTCCCCCCACCCTGAGCCTGCTCGAGACCGCCGTCCACGCCGTCGGTGGTGCCGAGCGCCCTGGCCAGGTGGAGATGGCCGAGGCCGTCGACCGTTCCATCCGCACCGGCGAGCACCTGGCCGTGCAGGCGGGCACCGGCACCGGCAAGTCGCTGGCCTACCTGGTCCCGAGCATCCGGCACGCGGTGGCCGAGAGCGAGACCGTGGTGGTCTCGACGGCCACGATCGCGTTGCAGCGGCAGCTGGTCGACCGGGACCTGCCGCGGCTCGCGAAGGCGCTGAAGAAGGACCTGGGCCGCGAGCCCACGTTCGCCATCCTCAAGGGGCGGCGGAACTACCTGTGCATGCACCGGGTGCACAACGGCGCGCCGGAGGAGCCGGAGGACGCGCTGTTCGACCCGTTCGCCGTGTCGAAGCTCGGGCGTGAGGTGAAGCGGCTGCACGAGTGGTCGTCGGACACCGAGACGGGCGACCGCGACGAGCTGGTGCCGGGTGTGAGCGAGCACGCGTGGCGGCAGGTGTCGGTCACGGCGCGTGAGTGCCTGGGCGTGTCGAAGTGCCCGATCGGGTCGGACTGCTTCGCCGAACGGGCGCGTGCCCAGGCGGGCAAGGCGGACGTGGTGGTCACGAACCACGCGATGCTCGCCATCGACGCGCTGGAGGGCTACCAGGTGCTGCCCGAGCACGACGTGGTGGTGATCGACGAGGCGCACGACCTGGTCGACCGGGTCACGTCGGTGGCCACGGAGGAGCTCACCGGTGCGTCGATCACGATCGCGGCGCGCCGGTGCGGCCGGCTGATCGACCAGGACGTCGCCGACCGGCTGGCCGAGGCGAGCGACGGGCTCGCGATGATCCTGGAGGACATGCCCGCCGGCCGCCTCGACGAGCTGCCGCGGGCGCTCGCCGGTGCGCTGGCGGCGACCAGGGACGCGGCGCACATGTGCATGTCGTCGCTCGGCCCGGAGCGCAAGGAGGACGTCGAGGGCGCGACCGACCGCAAGCTCGCGATGTCGTTGCTCGAAGAGGTGCACGACTGCGCGGTGCGCATCCTCGACGCGTTCGGCGAGGAACGCGACGTCGTGTGGGTGTCGGGCGACTTCAACCAGAAGACACCGGCCCTGCGGGTCGCCCCGCTCGGCGTCGGCGGCCTGCTGCGCGAGCGCCTGTTCGCCAAGCGCACCACCGTTCTCACGTCGGCCACGCTCACGCTGGGCGGCGCGTTCGACGCGATGGCGCGGCAGTGGGGGCTGCCGCCGTCGGAGCAGGTGCGCAAGATCGAGGGCGCGGCCAGCGACAAGGAGATCAAGGACGTCGACGGTCCGAAGTGGAGCGGCCTCGACGTCGGCTCCCCGTTCGAGCACCGGTCGAGCGGCATCCTCTACGTGGCACGGCACCTGCCGCAGCCGGGCCGTGACGGCCTGCCGAAGGAGTACCTGGACGAGATCGAGGAACTGGTGAACGCGGCGGGCGGCCGCGCGCTGGGCCTGTTCTCCTCCACGCGGGCGGCGAAGGCGGCCACCGAGGCGCTGCGCGACAAGATCGACTACCCGATCCTCTGCCAGGGCGACGACGCGACCGGCCTGCTGGTGAAGAAGTTCGCCGAGGACGAGCGCACCTGCCTGTTCGGCACGCTGTCGCTGTGGCAGGGCGTCGACGTGCCGGGCCCGTCGCTGCAGCTCGTGATCATGGACCGCATCCCGTTCCCGCGCCCGGACGACCCGCTGGCCTCCGCACGCCAGAAAGCCGTCAACTCCCGTGGGGGCAACGGCTTCCTGACGGTCGCGGCGACCCACGCCGCCCTGCTGCTCGCCCAGGGCGCCGGCCGGCTGCTGCGGTCGATGTCGGACAAGGGCGTGGTCGCGATCCTCGACCCGCGCCTGGCCACCGCCCGCTACGGCGGTTTCCTGCGCGCGTCGCTGCCGCCGTTCTGGACGACCTACGACCCGGACGTCGTCAGGGCCGCGCTCAAACGCCTGGACGCGGCCCACACCCGTTAGAGCCCAGGGCTCGCCAGGCCGGAACTCGGCGAGGCCTGAGCTCGGCTGGCCCGCGCCCGCCCGACCTGGCCTCACCTGACCTCGGCTCACCCAGCGTTGGCTCGTCAGGCGTTGGCCTGTCTGGCGCGGGCTCGGCCAGCGGTGGCCTTGCCTGGCGTGGGCTCGTCGGAGCCCTGGGCTCGCCGGCCCTGCGCTCGTCAGGCCGGGGGCTCGCCAGGTGCCCGCCCACTGATCCGTTCGAGCAGTTCGGCGCGGAACTGCTCGGCCGCCGCCCGCTCCGGGTCGGCCGCGTCGGCCCGCTTCAGCGCGCCTTCGAGGATCTTCAACGCCTGGCGTTCGTCACCGCGCGCGTCGGCCTGCCGTGCGGCGTTCTCCATGGCCAGGGCGAGCTTGGTCCGCGCCTCGGGTTCCTTGCCCGGCTTGGTGATCCGGATCCAGTTGCCGCCGGGGTCGATGACGACGAACCCGGTGTACCGGTCGTTGCGCAGCCGGGGCCGGGTCATCCGCGGGATGCCGGAGACGAGGATTTTCCCGTGCACGGCCCGCATTCCCGCCGCGAACGCCTCGAACAACTCGTTGATGTCGGGCACGACGACCAGGCACGTGCTGTACGACTGCGCCGGGTCGTAGCCGTCCATGCCGAAGAAGTGCAGGTTGATGTCTTCACGCCGCAACGCGACATGCGGGTTCGGCCGTGTCTGCCGGTACGTGACCTCGAAGCCGAGCATCTCGTAGAACGGCACGATCTCGTCGATGGAATGGCAGGGCAGGAGCGGAATCGTCTGTTCGTTCGCCACCGCCCGACGCTAAGCCCGGTCCCGCGAAAACGACACGGAGCTATTTGCTCATGCGAACAGCATGACCAGCCCACCCAGCACGAACAACGCCGACACCACCGCGATCGCCAACACCCGCCCACGCGGCGTCCGCGCGTGCTGCAACGCCATCCCCAACGGTCCGATCCCGGCCACGACAGCTCCTTTCGACGGCATGACGACAACAGCGACCAGAGCCCCCAACGCCACCCGGACTGGCGACATGCCGAGTTCGCGCGCACCGATGACATCCGCTTCCCATTGCTCGCGATAGCGCTCATCGCCCACAACGGCGGCCGCAACGCGCACCAACAACAACGCGGCCTTCATTGCGCTGTCCTCGGCACGAACCGCGGCTGCGGAGCCCGCGCGGCAACCACCCGGCGCGCTTCCGCGGCACCATCGGGCGTCAGCACGTACATCCGCCGGCGCGGTCCCTTGCGCGTGTCGTCGTCCTCCCACGACGACGTGACCCAGCTGGCCCGCTCCAACCGGTCCAGCAACGGGTACACGCTCCCGGACGGCCGCCCGGTCAGCTTGATGATCTCCAGGCCCCAGCGGGGTTCGGTGGCGCCCAGCAGCACCTCCAGCACGTCCACGGTGGCCTTGCCGATGCGCTGCAGTGGCTCCACGAACCAATACTACCTATGTAGATTAAGACGTTCAAGCAGTTCCTCGCGGAACTCCAGCGCCAGCGCCAGGTCGTCCTCCGACGCGTCACGTTCCCGCGCCAGCGCCCCTTCGAGGATCCGCAACGCCCGCCGCTCCGCCCCGTGCGAGCCCGCCAGCGTCACCGCGCTGTGCAACGCCCGCGCGAGCCCGTTGCGCACCGGCTCCGGCTCTTGCACCGCCGGCACCACGCGGATCCAGTTGCCGCCGGGATCGACCAGGAGGAACCCGTCACGCCGTGGCCGCGTCATCCGCGGGATGCCGGACGACAGCACCTTCCCGTACACGGCCCGCATGCCATCGGCGAACGCGTCGAACAGCTCGCGCGTGTCCTCCACCTGCACCAGGCACGAGCTGTAGGACGTGGAGGGGTCGAACCCGCGGATGCCGAAGAAGTGGAGCTGGATCTCCTCGCGCCGCACCGAGAGGTAAGGCGTCGGGCGGTGCTGCCGGTGCGTGATCGTGAACCCGAGCATCACGTAGAACTCGGCCACCTCGTTGATGGAGGCACACGGCAGCAGCGGGATCGTCACCTCGTTGGCCACGCAGGCCACGCTAGACCCAGAGATCAGCCGTCGACCAGCAAACCGCGTAACGGTCCTTGCAGCCTTCCGGCCCGCCGCGACACCCCCGGCAGCGGCATCACCCGCGACGGGCGGTCCAGCGCCGGGCGCCACACCTGGTCCACGACCTCGTGCGCGGGTCCGGAGACGTCCGCGTCGAGGTGCTCCGCCCACAACCGCAGGCGGGTCGACCTGGCGACCTCGGGGTCGTCGGTGACGACGTTGACCTCGGTGTCGTTGAACAGCGAGTGCTCGTTCAGGTTCGCGGAACCGACCGACAGCCACTCGTCGTCCACAATGGACAGCTTGGCGTGCACGTACACCGGGGCGTCGCCGTGCGCGACGAGCGTGGCCGCCACCAGGCGGCCGCCGCCGGGGTCGGCGTCGAGCAGCCGGCCCAGCTGCCCGCGGGTGGTGTCGGCGCCGTTGCTCGGTTTCTGCGGCAGCACCAGCACCATCCGGAACTCGTCCGACGGCGGGCGCTTGAGCTTCTCCAGCAGGACCTCGGTGATCTCCGGTGACCAGAGGAACTGGTTCTCGATGTAGATCAGCGACTTGGCCGCGCGGAACGCCCGCAGGTACGAGTCGAGGAGCGTGAAGTCGCCGTGCGGCGAGAAGTCGTAGGTGCGTTCGGGGACCGTCCGCACGAGCTGCACCGACGACGACCCCGCCTCCGGTGGCACCTCGGGTGCGGGCAGCGTCTCCCCCGCGATCTCCAGCCACCGCGCCGCGAAGTGCGCGGCCACCTCGGCCACGACCGGGCCGGACAGCTTGGCGATGTGGTCGTGCCACCCGAGGTCGCGCGGCGGGTGTCTCGGCGAGTCGTGCCGGTCGCCCTCCACGGCGGTCATGTCGAGGCCGCCGACGTACGCGACGTCGTCGACGATGACGATCTTCTCGTGGTGGCAGTGCAGGGTGCGTTCGCGGGCGTCCAGCTCGCAGCGGACCGCCCCGCACTCCAGGAACGCGCGCCGTGCCGCCGCCGCGCGTTTGCGGGTCGGCTCGAAGAACGGGATCGGCGGCCCCGCCCACAGCAGCACACGCACGGGGACGCGTTCCGCCGCGGCCGACAGGAGCTCGCGCAGCTGCGGCGCGCCCGGCTCGCGGGTCAGCCGGAAGTCGGGCGAGGCGTGCCAGTTGGCGATGTGCACGTACTTCTGGGCGTTCTCGATCGCCTCCGCGATCGATGGGAACGCCTCGGCGCCGTCGACCAGGATCTGGATCTTGTTGCCGTGCTGGACCGGCCGGCGCGGGGTGAACCACCCGGAACCGTCACCGTCCAGCACGTCGCCCCAGCCCAGTCGGCGGAGCCTGCGTGCGTGGTGCGAGCACAGCAGGTTCTCCAGGCCGTCGCCCAGCCTCGCGTCCAGCACGTCTCGTAGACCCACGAGACGTGGATTTACCCGAATTACGAGGTTCTAATCCTGGGTTGGCCGGCCCAGCGGTGCGAGGACGGTGGTCGTGCCCGGCTCGACCTCGGTGAAGCCCGCGTCCCGCACCGCCACCACATCGCCGCGGTGGATCAACGCGTCCCACTCGGCCACCGACGGCGTGCGCACGGCACAGCGGTAGTCCATGGCCGCCCACGCCTTCAGCTCGTCGGCCGACAGATGCGGTGCGAGCAGCATCGACGCGTGGCCCACCTGGGCGGCGAGCTTGCCCGCGGACATCTCCACGCGAGGGTTCACCAACAGCACGTGGGCCCCCTCAGGCACGGCGCCCGGCGTGTCGAGCGGCAGGTCCGACCCGGAGATCTGCAACTTGGCGACCTCGCGCGGAGTCTCGGTCACCAGCACCGGCAGCAACGAGCGCACCGACGCCCCGTCCACGGTGACCGTCACGCCCGGCAGCTCCTGCACGGCCTCCCACTGCACGCCGCGGGCCCGCCGCGACACCTTGCGGATCCGCCCGGCCACCCACGCCCGCACGGCCTCGTGCCACTCCCCGCCCTCGTCGGCACGCGGGTCGAGGCACACCGCGACCGCCGAAGCGGCCGCGGCCTCCAGCAACGCGGTGCGGCCCGGCGGGTCGACGCGTTCGATGCGCATGACCATCGGCATCGCGCGGACTTCCGACTCCTCGGCGTAGTTCCGGGAGGCGATCAGGTCGAGGATCGTCACAGCCGGGTCAGCTCCAGGCCGTCCGCGGCGTCCGCGGCCTCCACCTCGGCGCGCGTGACACCGAGGATGAACAGCACGGCGTCCAGGAACGGGTGCGACAGCGCGGTGTCCGCCACCTCGCGCAACGCCGGCTTCGCGTTGAACGCGATCCCCAGCCCGGCCGCGCCGAGCATGTCGATGTCGTTGGCGCCGTCACCGACCGCCACGCACTGCGCCAGCGACACGCCCGCCTCCTCGGCGAACCGGCGCAGCGCCACCGCCTTGCCCGGCCGGTCGACGATCTCGCCCACTACCTGGCCGGTGAGCTTGCCGTCGACGATCTCCAGCGTGTTCGCCGCGCAGAAGTCCAGCTCCAGCTCGTCGGCGAGGCCCGTGATGACCTGCGTGAACCCGCCGGACACCACGCCGCAGTAGAAGCCGAGGCGCTTGAGCGTGCGGATCGTCGTGCGCGCACCGGCCGTGAGCTCCAGCGACGCGCCGACCTCGTCCAGCACCGCCGCGTCGAGGCCCTCCAGCAACGCCACCCGCCGCCGCAGCGACTCGGCGAAGTCGAGCTCCCCGCGCATCGCGGCCTCGGTGATCTCGCGCACCTGTTCCTCGCACCCGACGTGCGCGGCCAGCATCTCGATCACCTCGCCCTGGATCAGCGTGGAGTCGACGTCGAACACGACCAGCCGCTTCGCCCGGCGCGTGAGCCCGGCCCGTTCGACCGCGACGTCGAGGCCGACCCGCACGGACACGTCCGCGAGCGCCGACCGCAGCTCGGCGTCGTTCTCCAGCGTGTCGTCGGCGACCGAGACGCGCAGCTCCAGGCCGGTCACCGGGTAGTCCGCGACGCCGCGGATCGCGTCGATGTTCACGCCCAGCGCGGCCAGCCTGCGTGCGACCTCGGTGAACGCCTTCGCGGTCACCGGACGGCCCAGCACGATCAGCACGTGCGAGGACTCCAGCCGCGCGGTCCGCTTCGAGTCGGCGCCGATCTCGATCTCCACCTGCATGGAGACGGTCGCCATGGCCTGCTCGACGGCCTCCTGCAGACCCTCCGGGTCCTGCTCGGTCGACACCAGCGCGCCCAGCACCAGCCGGCCCCTGATCACGACCTGCTCGACGTCGAGCACCTCGACGCCGTGCCTGGTCAGCACGGCGAACAGCACCGAGGAGACACCGGGCTTGTCGGGACCGGTCACGGTGATCAGCACGGGCGTTTTCACGTCGTCGTCTCCTCGCATCACGCGTAGTACGCGACGAGCCCCGGCTGCGCGCGGCAGCCGGGGCTCGTCGTTGAACCTGTGACGTGCAGGTTACTTGTGGTCGGAGTCGTCCTTCTCGGAGGCCGTCCCCGACTTCAGCGCGGAGGCCGCCATCTCCGACAGGGCGGGCGGCGCGTCCTCGTGCTTGACCGCCTTGCCGGTGAAGGTCACGTGACCCTCGTTGCGGATGCGCTCCACCATGTGCGGGTAGTGCAGCTCGAACGCCGGGCGCTCCGAACGGATCCGGGGCAGCTCGGTGAAGTTGTGCCGCGGCGGCGGGGACGACGTCGCCCATTCGAGCGAGTTGCCGTAGCCCCACGGGTCGTCGACCGTCACGACCTCGCCGTAGCGGTAGGACTTGAAGACGTTCCAGATGAACGGCAGCGTCGACGCGCCCAGGATGTAGGCACCGATCGTGGAGACCATGTTGAGCGTGGTGAAGCCGTCGGACGCCAGGTAGTCGGCGTACCGGCGCGGCATGCCCTCGTTGCCCAGCCAGTGCTGGACGAGGAACGTCGCGTGGAAGCCGATGAACGTGGTCCAGAAGTGCAGCTTGCCCAGCGGCTCGTCCATGAAGCGGCCGGTGATCTTCGGGAACCAGAAGTAGATGCCGGCGAAGGTCGCGAACACGATCGTGCCGTAGAGCACGTAGTGGAAGTGCGCGACGACGAAGTACGTGTCCGACACGTGGAAGTCGATCGCGGGCGCGGCCAGCAGGATGCCGGAGAGGCCACCGAAGAGGAACGTGACGATGAAGCCGATCGAGAACAGCATCGGCGTCTCGAACGTCAGCTGGCCCTTCCACATCGTGCCGATCCAGTTGAAGAACTTCACACCGGTCGGGACAGCGATGAGGAACGTCATGAAGGCGAAGAACGGCAGCAGCACGGCGCCGGTCGCGTACATGTGGTGCGCCCACACGGCGACGGACAGTGCCGCGATGCCGAGGGTCGCGTAGACCAGGCCGTTGTAGCCGAAGATCGGCTTGCGGCTGAACACCGGGAAGATCTCCGACACGATGCCGAAGAACGGCAGCGCGACGATGTAGACCTCGGGGTGGCCGAAGAACCAGAAGAGGTGCTGCCACAGGATCACGCCGCCGTTGGCGGGGTCGAACACGTGGGCACCGAGGTGGCGGTCGGCGAGCAGGCCGAGCAGCGCCGCGGTGAGGATCGGGAACGCGAGCAGCACCAGCACCGACGTCACCAGGATGTTCCAGGTGAAGATCGGCATCCGGAACATCGTCATGCCGGGCGCGCGCAGGCAGACCACGGTGGTGATCATGTTCACCGCGCCGAGGATGGTGCCGAGACCACCGACCGCCAGGCCGGCGATCCACAGGTCGGCGCCGACGCCGGGCGAGTGGATGGCGTTGCTCAGCGGCGTGTACGCGAACCAGCCGAAGTCAGCCGCGCCACCGGGGGTGATGAAGCCCGCCATCACGATCAGGCCGCCGAAGAGGTACAGCCAGTACGAGAACGCGTTCAACCGGGGGAACGCCACGTCGGGCGACCCGATCTGCAGCGGGAGCACGAAGTTCGCGAAGCCGAAGACGATCGGGGTCGCGTACAGCAGCAGCATCACGGTGCCGTGCATCGTGAAGAGCTGGTTGTACTGCTCCTGGCTCAGGAACTGCATGCCAGGCCGGGCAAGCTCGGTTCGGATCAACATGGCCATCGCGCCGCCGACCATGAAGAAGGCGAACGAGGTGACCAGGTACATGATGCCGATTTGCTTGTGGTCCGTGGTGCGGAACATCCGCAGCAGGAAGGACCCCTTGACCGCAGTGCGCGTCGGAAAAGGACGCGTTGCGATCGGCTGCGGGGCTACGGCCGTCACGGTGCCTCCAGGCCTTGGTGGGACCAGTTCGTTCGGGAAACTCATCGGATATTAGACGGAGCCGATCAGCATCACTCGGGTGGGCCATGGCCCGTAGCCAGCGGCGTAGCGCACGTCACACGTAAGGTGGCCCCGTGCTCCGATCGCTCGCCGTCGCCGCGACCCTTCTGCTGGGTATGTCCCCTTTGGCCGCGTGCGGCTCGCCCGCCACCCACAACTCGGCCGACGTCGCCTTCGCCCAGGGCATGGTCCCGCACCACGAGCAGGCGCTGGAGATGACCGAGCTGGTCACCTCGCGCACCGACAGCACGCACGTCGTCGACTTGGCCCAGCGCATCGCGAAGGCGCAGCAGCCGGAGGTCGACCGGATGAACGGCTGGCTCCGCTCGTGGGGTGCGCCGGTGCAGGCCTCGTCGCACGGCGCGCACGGACACGCGGACAACCACGGCATGGTCGACCTGGGCAACCTCGCTGACCTGCACGGAACCGAGTTCGACCGGCAGTGGCTGTCGCTGATGATCCAGCACCACCGCGGTGCCGTGGACATGGCGCGCGAGCACCTCGACGCCGGCACGGACCCGGAAGCGCGCAAGCTCGCGCAGGACGTCATCGCGGCGCAGGAGAAGGAGATCGCGGAAATGGAGTCGCTCCTCCCGCAGGGATGATGTGACCCTCGTCCCCATGAGCACCTCAGCCGCCGTGCGCGCCGCTGTGTCGCTGGCCGCCACGCACGGCATCGCGACCGCGGACCCGGTCGTGCTGAAGGACGGCAGCAACGTCATCGTCCACCTGCGCCCGGCCCCGGTCGTGGCCCGCGTCGCCGCCAGGACCGCCCTGGTGCGGCCGTCCGTGGCCGGCCACTTCGGCCGTGACCTGGCGATCTCCGCGTTCCTGGCCGCGCGCGGCGTGCCCGTGGTGACGCCGTCGGCCGAGCTGCCGCCCGGACCGCACTCGTTCGCCGGCCACGTGATGTCGTTCAGCACGTTCGTGCCGCACGACCCCGGCCACGAGTTCACGCGCGCGGACGTGCTCAAGCTGCTGCCCGCCCTGCACGCCGAGCTGCGCGCGTACGACGGACCGTTGCCCATTCGCGGCCCGATGGACGACGTGGACAACACGCTGGCCTATCTAAGTGGCATAGGCGTGGCGGATCTTGAGCCGTTCCGTGAGCGCGCGTCGGAGCTCATGGCGTCGTGGGACGCCCACTACCGCGACGTCCAGCCGCTGCACGGCGACCCGCACCACGGCAACCTGCTGATGACCCCGCACGGCCCCGTGTGGCTCGACTTCGAAGACACCTGGCTGGGCCCGGTCGCGTGGGACCTCGCGTGCCTGGCCGGCGCGGAAGGCGCGGAAGCCGCCCGGCGCACCGTGGAGACCTACGGCGGCGGGGCGGCTCCCGAGGACGTGGAGTTCCACGTCCGCACGCGAATCCTGTTCGGCACGCTCTGGGGCGTGCTGATGCGCAACTCCTAGGCGCGGCGCCTGCGCAGGACGAACAGCACGGCGGCACCGGCGGCGAGCAGCGCGGCACCCAGCCCGACCAGCCACGCGGACCCGAACCCGGTCGACGCGAGGTCGTCGTCGTTCACCGGCACGGCAGCGGCCGTGGTGGTGACGGCGGTGGTGGTGGCGATGACGCCGGAGGAGGTCGTGGTCGTCGACGGCACGGTGGTCGAGCTGCTGCTCGACGTCGTCGAGGAGCCGGACGTCGTGGTGGTGGTCGTCGTCGTGGTCGTGGTGGTGCTGCTGCTCGACTGCTGGGTGCCGGTGCCGCAGGCGTACCAGTGGCTGATGGCCGGCACCTGGCCGCCGTTGTTCTGCGGCGAGCGCAGGTCGTTCCACGGCAGCGCGCCGAGCTTGGGCGCGAGGTAGACGTTGTAGGCGTCCGAGCCCTTGACCACGACACCCGTGATCGTGGTGCCGGCCGGGACGGCGGTGATGTCGAGGTCCTGCTGGCCGGTCCCGCCGGTGAAGGTGAACTTGCCCGGCGCGATCGGCGTCCCGCTCAGCCCGCCGACCGCGCAGGCGTCCCGGTGGTTGATGTCGACGTTGCCGTCGTACGCGACCGCGCGGTCGTCACCGGAGACCGGTCCGGGCTTGGCGGTGGCGACGGTCGTGAGCGCGAACACGGCCGCCAGTGCGGAAGCGGCGAGGCCGGCAGTTCTGAGGGGTGTCAGGCGCATCGGGGTTCACTCCGTTGGCTCGGCGGGATGCCGAGATCTAAGACCATGGACATCCCCCCTAACGGCCCAATGACGGGCCTGGGGTACGCCTTGTGGCCCAGTTGTTATGCGGCCTTGAGGTGGCATACCCGAACGATGAGGGGGCCGGCTCCCGCCGGCCCCCTCAAGGTTGATCACTGCTCAGTCGTTGCGCGCAGGCCTGAGGAACACGGTGCCACCGTTCGGCATGCGCCTGAACCAGTCGACCGGGGTGACGGGCTGACCGATCACCGGGCCCCCACTCGTGGGGAGGTGGGGAACGGGAACGCCGGGCGTCTGCGGGAGCTGCGGCCGGCGAAGAGGCTGGTTCGGGGTGGTCATCGTTCCTTCTCGGGAGCGGGACGGCACGAGCCCTGCACCTGAGCACACCGAACGATCTTCAAGGCGCCACTCCCATAGACACGGCATCGACGACCAGCGATTCACGGTTTGCCTGAATCAGAGCTCGAACCATATGGATCTTCGATGATGACGCGCGGCACCGGAGCCCTGCTGGCTTGCGCGTCGAGCGAAACTTACCGATGCGTCCTTACCGCCGTGTTACGAGGTCACCACGTCGGGATGCGGAAGTCTACATCGGACCGCAAGCCGTTCTCACCAGCAACTTTGGGTCGTCACAGGCGTGCGCGGGCCGAGCCGGTCGGCAAAACGTCCTATGATCGGAAGTCAGGGAACTGAAAGACTTGCGTCAATGCGGCCTCAGAAACGCAAACTTTCAGCAGACCCACTCATTCGGCCGCGCAATTCCTGCTGCTCCGCCACCGCGTTGCCCGACCGCCGTTATCTCACCTGATCGTGTTACCCGACTCGCGCTTGCGGTACGCCGTGCCGCCGTTCGGCACACGGCGGAACCACTCGACCGGCACGACCGGTCGCCCCGCGCCGGGCCTGGGCGGTCCGGTCAGGACACCCGCTCGACGATCGAACCGGCCAGGAGCGAGGCCAGAGCGGCCTTCGACCGCCGTGCCGTGGTCTCCGCGTCCGCCGTCCATGTCCCGATCGCCCCCATAACGATGTCCTCGAACGCCACGGCGCCGCCGTCGTGCGGCAACTGGCCGAGCACCGGGCCCGTGTCGCCGTTGAGCCAGAAGATCTCCGGCGGACGCGTCGTCCGGCCCGCCACGACCCGGCCCGACGCCGCCCGCCGGTAGCGCACGCCCGGCCGCACGCGGAACCGGTCGTCCACGCGGATCTCCGCCACGTGACCGTCCACAGCGGACGGGACAGGCTCCGGTTCCCCGGCGATGGCGCGCAACAACCACCGTGCGTCCGGGCGCAGGTCCTGCTCGTGGGCGAGCAGCCAGTCGCCGATCTCCGCGGCCCGCTCCCGCGCCTTGGGCAGCAGGGAGTCCGGGCCGAGCTCGACGCCCGCGCAGGCGTCGGCGAACTGCGCGAGACAGCTGTAGGCGTGCCAGGCCGCGAACGTCTGCTCCAGCGGCCAGCGCGCGTGCGACCACGACGTCTCGAAGAACTCGACGTCCTCGGCGTGCCCGTCGAGGAACTCGCGCGTGATCGCCAGGTCGAAGAACTTCTCGTGCGCCCCCTCGTGCACCAGGGCCTCGGCCACCTCGACGGGCAGGGCCGGTTCGTCGATCAGCACGATGCCGGGCACGTAGCGCGACGACGCCGAGACGACGCCGTCGGACGTCTCCCGCTTGAGCACCGCGAGCATCGACACGTGGGCGAGCAGGTCGTCGGCCGTGGCGGGCGCGAGCGTGCGGAACAGGCGGATGCCCTCCGCCACGACCTCGAAGGCGGCCTCGAACCGCTCCCCGTCCGCCTCGGTCAACGGCTCGATGGACGCGCCGGGCGGCGCGATGATCCGCAGCGGCGCTTCCAGCAACGCACCGGACCGCCGGTCGGCGGCCACCGGCACGCCGGCGTCACGCACGCGCAGACCGGCGGCCTCGTGCACCCGTGCCAGGTCCAGGTCACCGGCGCCGGCCAGCGCCCGGCCGATCTCGTAGCGGACGATCGGGTGGTCGGCGAGGTTGTCGGACAACTCCGCTCCCGGTGCGAACAGGTCGGCCGCGAGCCGGTAGAGCGTGCGCCGTTCGTCGACCAGGACGTCCGCGTGCGCGATGCGCGCGTGCAGCGTGTGAGCAGTAGCCACCATCGAAGACCCCGTATTCACGTGCCGTGGAGGCGCGAAACCATAGCGCGACCGCGGGACGTGCCCCCGTGAAGACCGGTGCCCGGCCTGCGGGGCGCGCAGACCGGGCACCTGGGTTCTGCTCATCAGCCGAACATGATGCTGGTGACGTTCACGAAGCCGACGACGGCCAGCGCGACGACAGAGACGGTGACCATCGTGAGCACGGTGCGCCATCCGATGGCGGTGACGGCGACTGCGACGGCTGCTGCGATTCCGAGTGCACTCCCTGCGGACATCTCGATCCCCTCCCGACTAGGCGAGTTCGAGCTCCTCGGTGTGGGCGGTCCGAGGCGACTCGCCGTGTCTACAGAATCACGTAGTTGTAGGTTGTCTGTCAACCGCAGACGGGTTGCCAGACAAGTTGCAACCAGACTGCAAGAGCCCTAACCTGGGCCAATGCCCGCCGACGACTCCCATCCGGGCGAGAGCTGGGCGCTCTCGCCCGACTCGCGACGGCCGCTGCCGGAGCTCATCGAGCAGAAGCTCCGGGAGCAGATCATCGGCGGGGCGCTGAAGGCGGGCGACCGCCTCCCCACCGAGCCGGAACTGGCTCGCAAACTGGATGTCGCCCGGTCGTCGTTGCGTACAGCTCTGCAGCGGCTGCAGCTGCAGGGCATCGTCGAGGTCCGCCGCGGCCTGGGCTGGTACGTCCGCCGCACCGACCTCGCCGCCGTCGAGGAGCACCTGGAGGGCCGGCTCGCCGCCCGCCGGTTCACCCACACCGACCTGCTCGAGGTGCGCATCGCGCTGGAGACCACGGCCGCCTCGCTCGCCGCGGTCCGCGCGGGCGACGGCGAGCTGGACGAGCTGGCCAAGCTCAACCACCGCTACCAGCGCGCCGAGGTCGACGACGTGCGGGAGGTGATCGAGTCGGACGAGGAGTTCCACTCGGCCCTCGTCCGCGCCGCGCACAACGAGCTGCTGGAGCAGATGTACCAGGCACTCGTCCCCGGTCTGCAGGACTGCAAGCGCCACGCGCACCCCTCCCGTGAGGTGCACAACCGCGCGGCGAACGAGCACGAGCAGGTGATCTGGTTCCTCCGCCGGCACGACGAAGTGGGTGCGAAGAGCGCGATGACCACCCACCTGCTCGGGTTGTACGACGACCTCACCGGCGACGACACCACCCCCCGCGCGGGCCTGAGCACCTACGTCGGCGTGCACGACGAGCCGATGTGGGGCCGTTCCCGCTAGTACGGCATCGACCGAACGGCTCTGGCGCCGCTGCCCCATCGCTCCCACCATGTATGGACGAGCCGGTGGAGTGAGGGGGCGGCGGCGAGGTGGTGGCGGCGCGCAGGCGGAAACAGGCGCTGGCCCTCGCTCTTGTCCTGGTCCTGCTGGCCGCGCTCGACCTGAGTGTCGTTCTGCTCTGGCAACCGGCCACCCGCTCGGTGCCGCACGACGTGCTCGTCGTCCTGTGGCCGCTGCCCGCACTGGCCGGTTTCCTGCTCGGCGCCTACGAGCTCTTCTGGCACCAGCGCCTGGTCGCCGAGGTCGGCCGGCTGGCAGGCCCGGTTTTCCTGGAGCACCTGCTCCCGTCCGAGGTCCTGCGCACGTTCCTGGCCTCCGTCTACGGCCCGAACGTCGCCAACGACGAGGTGATCGCCGGTGTGCTGGGCGGCAACGGCATGCGCCCGCGCGGCGACGACCTGACGATCAGCACCGGCACCACCGTGAAGCTGGAGCTGCAGGGCATCGACACGAAGACCTACCACCTGCGCACGACGCAGCACTACCAGTTCCGCAACAGCGTCCCCGTCGACCGCTTCGTCATCTTCGCGACCTCCAACGCCCTGCTCCGCGACACCATCAGCGCCGCCTGCCGCTACCCGCTGTTCGAGCTGTACTTCATCCCCGACTCGTCGCTGTTCCTGGAGTCCGTCGACGACCTGCGCCACTCCACCCAGATCGCCATCGACTACCTCGACCACGAGGGCCAGCGCCGCTCGGCCGAACCGAGCCAGATCCCGCCGGTCGAGGTGAAGTTCGGCGAGTGGGCCACCTACCTGACCTTCTTCCGCGAGTCGATGGGCCCGCTGCCCAAGCTCAGCCCGATGAGCCATATGAGCGACCTGCGGATCTTCGAGTGCGACCTCAGCGGCATCGCCGACGACCACGTGGTGCGCGCGATCTGCGGCCTGACGGTGTGGTCACGAACCCTGCAGCGCACCAACGACGGGTTCTGCTACTGGCAGTCCCCGTACCCGTCCTTTGTGGACAAGATCAGCTTCGACGCGACCGGGCTGGCGGTGGCGGACTCGCCGCGGCACGAGTTCCGGGTCATGCCGTTCACGTTCCGGTCGGCGACGGCTTCCGCGCAGTGGCTGGAGGCTGCGGAGCTGGGGGACCTGGACGTGCGGTCGTGGTTGCTGCCGGGGCACGGGGTGGCGTTGCTGTGGCGTGAGGCCCTCAGCTGACCTCGGCGAACAGCCCGCGCAGCCACGCGTCGACCTGCCGCTGACCGCGCAAGCGAACCACGACCAGGTGGGGATGGCGGTTCTCGGCGATGGTCCGGCGGACCCGTGCCCGCAGCACCGGGTGGCGCCGCCACGACTCCTTGACGATGTGGCCGGGGTCCGTGAAGAACGTGCGCAGCGGGCTTTCGCTGTTGCCGCCGGCGATCGCGGTGCCCCCACCGAGCCGGCGCACCACGGTGCGCACGACCACCCGGACCGTGGTGAGCAGGCGCGGGTGGTCGAGCCACACGAGGACCTGCGTCCTGGCGGTCATCTGCTCCCGCACTTCCTCGCCCTGCCACTCGATCGCCCACTCGGGGCGCTCCAGGAACTCCAGCACGTCCTGCTGCCAGGTGGGCCGGACCGTCCAGCCCGGTGCGTGGTAGAAGGACTCGAACTCGACGAACGGCACCCCGAGCAGCTCGCAGAGGCGGCGCGCGAGGGTCGTCTTGCCCGCTGCCGGGGCTCCGGCCACCGCGATCCGGCGTGGCCGCTCGACCGGCAGGGGATCGTTCGGACCGATCACACGCATCCCGCGACCCTAGGTCCGGTGCAGGCCGCCGCGCGATCGAAATAGCGTCAGGGGCGCCGGTAGACCGTGCCACCGCCGTTGGGCATCCGCAGGAACCAGTCGACGCCGCGCACGGAGGACTCCGGCCGGCACGTCCGGTCCGGCTCGACCGGGACGGGAGTGTTCGGAACGGGTACGGAAGCCATGACCTCTCCCCTCGCCTTGAACGGCGTTCAAGCCTAGCCACGCCCAGGTCGGCACCACGCCCGCCAGGCGGGTGAGCGCGGCGTGCAAATGAGCGCAAGAATTTGCGTACACTTGCGCCATGACGCAACGGAGGCTGGCCGAGGTCGCGGCCAAGGTCGGGGTCAGTGAGGCCACCGTCAGCCGGGTGCTGAACGGCAAGCCCGGTGTCTCGGACGCCACCCGCTCGGCTGTCCTCACCGCCTTGGACGTGCTGGGGTACGAGCGGCCGACGCAGCTCAGGGGTGAGCGGGCGCGGCTGGTGGGGCTGGTGTTGCCCGAGCTGCAGAACCCGATCTTCCCGGCGTTCGCGGACGTGGTGGGCAACGCGCTCGCCCAGAGGGGCTTCACGCCGGTGCTGTGCACGCGGACGGCGGGTGGGGTCACGGAGGCGGAGTACCTGGAGCTGCTCCTCGAACAGCACGTCAGCGGGATCGTCTTCGCGGGTGGGCTGTACGCGCAAAAGGACGCAAGTCACGGGCACTACCAGCAGATGATGGCCAGGAAGCTGCCGGCGGTGCTGGTCAACGCGGCCATCGCCGACCTGGCGTTCCCGCGGGTCAGCTGCGACGACGCGGTGGCGGTGGAGCAGGCGCACGGGCACCTGACGTCGCTGGGGCACCGGCGGATCGGTGCGGTGCTCGGGCCGCCGGACCACATGCCGAGCCAGCGCAAGCTGGAGGCCATCCAGCGGTGTGGGGGCGCGGACGTCGAGCACGCCATGTTCTCGCTCGAAGGCGGGCAGGCGGCGGCCACCAAGCTGGTGCAGCGCGGGGTCACGGCGATCATCTGCGCCAGTGACCCGCTCGCGCTCGGGGCGATCAGGGCGGTCCGGAGGGCCGGTCTGGACGTGCCCAAGGACGTGTCGATCATCGGGTACGACGACAGCGCGTTCATGACCTGCACGGATCCGCCGCTCACCACCGTCCGCCAGCCGATCGAGGCCATGGGGCGAGCCGCGGTGGAGCTGCTCGCGAACCAGATCAGCGGCAACGCCGTGGCGCCTGACGAGCTGCTGTTCGAGCCGGAACTGGTGGTGAGGGCCTCCACGGCACCTGCGCCGTAACTCAAGTCGACTTCTTGCGAGTTTTCGTCTGGATATTGCGTCCAGATGTAACGGGGACTTATGGTCGCCGTCACATCGACGCGCTCGCGAGAAGGGCGGCCCCACCATGAAGAAGTCCGCTGCCGTGCTGTTGGGCTGCGTGCTCGTTGCCGGCTGTGGGAGCGGTACCACGGCCGACACGGGCGGCAAGGTCGTGATCAACATCAACGGCCAGCCGCCGCAGACGCAGGCGTTCGACCGCAAGGTGTTCGACGAGGACGTCGCGGAGTTCGAGAAGGAGAACCAGAACATCGACCTCGTGCCGCACGAGGGGTTCATGGACCCGAAGACGTTCTCCGCCAAGCTCGCCGGCGGGCAGCTCGAAGACGTCTTCTACGTCTACTTCACGGATCCGGCGTCGCTCATCGCCCGCAAGCAGGCCGCCGACCTGACCGACTACGTCAAGGACGTCCCGCACTACGGCGAGATCAAGCAGGAGCTCAAGGACGTCTTCACCGTCGACGGCAAGGTCTACGGCCTGCCCACCGCGAACTACACGATGGGCCTGCTCTACAGCCGCACCAACTTCACCAAGGCCGGGCTCGACCCGAACAAGCCGCCGCAGACGTGGGACGAGGTCCGCGCGGCCGCCAAGAAGCTCAAGGACGCCGGTGTCACCGGGTTCGCCGAGTACAGCAAGAGCAACCAGGGCGGCTGGCACTTCACCACCTGGATGAAGTCCGTGGGCGGTGACATCGCGCGCAAGGACGGCGACACCTTCAAGGCCGACTTCAACAACGCCAAGGGCCTGGAGGTGTTGCGCCGCCTCAAGGAGATGCGCTGGGACGACGGCTCCATGGGCGAGAAGCAGCTCCTGGAGATCGGCGACGTGCAGAACATGATGGGCGCGGGCCAGCTCGGCATGTACCTGGCCGCACCGGACAACGTCGCCGCGATCGTCAACCAGTTCAAGGGCAAGTACGACGACTACGGCTTGGCCGCCATTCCCGGTCAGCAGGGCACGCTGCTCGGCGGCGAGGGCTACATGATCCACCCGAAGGCCACGCCGGAGAAGATCAAGGCGGGCCTGAAGTGGATCCAGTGGAAGTACCTGAACCCGGACCGCCTCGAAACCAACCTGCAGAAGTACAAGGACCGCGGCCAGCCCGTCGGCCTGCCGATCCCGCCGATCGCCGACGTCTGGACCGGTGAGCCGCGCAAGAAGCAGGAAGAGCTCAAGGGCAAGTACGCGACGATGCCGGTCGAGAACTTCCAGGCCTATGTGGACGGCTCCGAGAAGACCAGGGGCAGCCTCGAACCGCCGCAGGCACAGCAGGTCTACGCGATCCTCGACAACGTCGTGCAGGCCACGCTCACGAACTCCGGCGCCGACCACGCGCAGCTGCTCAAGGACGCCGAGACCAAGGTCAACGCCGTTCTGGCGCAGGTGAAGTAAGTGCGGCGCCACGTCACCGCGTACGGCTTCCTCAGCCTCGCGCTCGTCGTCTTCGCGGTCTTCTCCTGGTACCCGATCGTGCGCGGGGTGGTCCTGAGCTTCCAGCAGGTCAACTTCGTCTCCGACCCCGAATGGGTCGGCTGGGAGAACTTCCAGCGCCTCTTCGACGATCCGCTGTTCGCGGTGGCGTGGCGCAACACGGCCTACTTCACGGTCCTCGCGCTCGTCATCGGCTTCGGCGTGCCGTTCCTGACGGCCGTGGTGCTCAACGAGCTGCGGCACGCCAAGGGCTACTTCCGCCTGCTGGTGTACCTGCCGGTGATGCTGCCGCCGGTCGTCACGGCCTTGCTGTGGAAGTGGTTCTACGACCCCGGGCCGGGCCTGTTCAACTCCGTCCTGCGCGGACTCGGTCTGCCCACGTCACAATGGCTCGACTCCGGCAACACCGCGCTGATCAGCATCGTCCTGCTCACGACGTGGGCGAACATGGGCAGCGCCACCCTGATCTACCTGGCCGCGCTGCAGACCATCCCCGGCGAGCTCTACGAGGCCGCGGAGCTCGACGGCGCGGGGATCACCAGGAAGGTCTGGCACGTCACCATCCCGCAGACGAAGTTCGTGATCCTCATGTTGCTGCTGTTGCAAGTTGTGGCGACCATGCAGGTCTTCACCGAGCCGTTCATCATGACCGGCGGCGGCCCGGAGGAGTCGACCGTCACGGTCCTGCTGCTGCTCTACCGCTACGCCTTCGTCTACAACGACTTCGGCACCGCCAGCGCGCTCAGCCTCATCCTGTTCGCGGTGCTCGGCGCCTTCTCCTTCCTCTACCTCAAGGTCACCAGGAGGGCGGACGCGTGAGAACGCTCACCAAGCCCGGCGGCAAGGCCTACTGGGTGGTCCTGGGCCTGACCCTGGTCCTGTTCACGGTCGCGTTCCTGGTGCCGTTGCTCTGGGTCCTGCTCGGCGCCTTCAAACCACCGGCTGAGCTCGCCCAGCAACCACCGACGATCCTGCCGCGGACCTGGGAGCCCGGCGCGTACGCCGACGCCTGGGACTACATGGACCTCGGCCGGTTCTTCCTCAACACCATCGTCGTCGCGTTCGGCGCGTGGGCGGTCCAGATGGCCGTGATCGTCCCCGCCGCCTACGCGCTGTCGAAGCTGAAACCATTGTTCGGCAACGTCGTCCTCGGCCTGATGCTGGCCACGCTGATGCTGCCCGCCACGGCACTGCTGGTCCCGGTCTACCTCACGCTGACCGACCTGGACCTGCTCAACAACCCGGCCGGCATCTGGCTGCCCGCCGCCGCGAACGCGCTGAACGTCTACCTGCTCAAGCGCTTCTTCGACCAGATCCCCGAGGAGCTGCTGGAGGCGGCCAGGATCGACGGCGCGGGCACCTGGACCACCCTCGTGCGCATCGTCCTGCCGATCTCCCGCCCGATCCTCGCCGTCGTCTCGATCTTCACGGTCGTGGCCGCCTGGAAGGACTTCATCTGGCCGCTGCTCGTGTTCCCCGACCCGGCGAAGCAGACGCTCAGCGTGGCACTGCAGCGCTTCGCCCCCGACACCCCGATCAACCTCCTGCTCGCCGGGCTCGTGCTGGCGAGCCTGCCGATGGTCGCGCTGTTCCTGGCGTTCCAGCGGCACATCCTCGCGGGGCTCACCGCAGGATCTATCAAGGGATGAAAGGACACCGCCCATGAGCTGGTGGCGCAACGCATCCATCTACCAGGTCTACCTCCGCAGCTTCGCCGACGGCAACGGCGACGGCGTCGGCGACCTCGCCGGCCTCAGGCAGCGTCTCCAGCACATCGCCGGACTCGGGTTCGACGCGATCTGGCTCAACCCCTGGTACCCGAGCCCGCTGGCCGACGGCGGTTACGACGTGGCGGACTACCGCGACATCGAGCCGGTGTTCGGCACCCTCGCCGACGCGGAGAAGCTCATCGCGGACGCGCACGGGCTGGGCATCCGGATCATCATCGACCTGGTGCCGAACCACTGCAGCGACCAGCACCCGTGGTTCAAGGACGGGTTGTGGGACCGCTTCCACATCCGTGACACCGAGGAGCTGCCCAACGACTGGAGGTCCCGGTTCGGCGGGCCCGCGTGGAGCAGGCTGCCGGACGGGCGCTGGTACCTGCACCTCTACGCCGCCGAGCAGCCGGACTTCAACTGGGACAACCCGGTGGTGCACCAGGAGTTCGAGGACATCCTGCGGTTCTGGCTGGACCGCGGCGTGGACGGTTTCCGCATCGACGTGGCCGACGGCCTGGTCAAGGACTTCAGCCGGCCCGACGCGGACCTCCCCTACTCCGACCAGGACGGTGTGCACGAGATCTACCGGCACTGGCGGAAGGTCGTGGACGAGTACGACGGCGACCGCATCCTCGTCGGCGAGATGTGGCTGCCGGACCCGGAGCGGTTCGCGCGGTACCTGCGCAACGACGAGATGCACAGCGCGTTCAACTTCGACTTCCTGTGCTGCCCGTGGAACGCGGCCGAGCTGCGCAGGGTCGTGGACGACACGCTGCGGGCGCACGAGCCCGTCGGCGCGCCGCCGACCTGGGTGCTGTCCAACCACGACGTCACCCGGCACGTGACCCGTTACGGCCGGGAGAAGACCGGTTTCTCGTTCGCCGACCGGCAGCACGGTGCTCCGACGGACTTCGAACTGGGCACGAAACGGGCGCGTGCGGCGATCATGCTCACCGCGGCGCTGCCCGGCGGCGTCTACGTCTACCAGGGTGAGGAACTCGGTCTGTGGGAGGTCGAGGACCTGCCCGACGAGCTGCGCGAGGACCCGGTGTGGCACCGCTCGGGCTTCACCGACCGGGGTCGCGACGGTTGCCGCGTGCCGCTGCCCTGGTCCGCCGAAGACGGTCCGAGCTGGTTGCCGCAGCCGGAGAACTGGCAGGAGTTCTCGGTCTCGGCCCAGACGGGCAGGCCTGAATCGATGCTGGAGCTGTACCGGCAGGTGTTCGCGCACCGCAGGTCCATCGACGGCGAGCTGGAGTGGCTCGACCTGGGCGAGGACGTGCTGGCGTTCCGGCGCGGGCGGCACACCTGCGTCGTCAACCTTTCCGAGCGGCCGATCGACCTTCCTGGTACACCGGTGCTGACCAGCGTCGCCCTCGACGGCGACGGCAGGCTTCCGGTCGACGCCGCTGCCTGGTTGGGCTGAAAACGGGCAATTCTGGTAGCGAAAACGGGCATGCCCGAAAGCCGTGTCCCAGGTGGGCGCGGCTTTTGGCATGTGAAACGGGCTGAAATCGGGCAAGATCTCGCTCTGTTGTGGTGCCAACCACAAGGTTTCAGCGGTGTTTCATCTATGCACAGCCCGAACGGGCATCCGTAGATCCGAATGGGCAGGTGACATGCGAGCCGAGGACCGCAAGCGCCGCATCCTGGCCAGGGCTCGCGCCGACGGCCGCGTCGACGTGGTGGAGATGGCCCAGGAGCTGCAGGTGGCGCCGGAGACCGTCCGGCGCGATCTGAGGTTGCTCGACGAGCACGGCCTGGTGCGGCGCACGCACGGTGGCGCGGTTCCGGTGGAGAGCGCGGGTTTCGAGACGGGCCTGCGGTTCCGCGCCGGGTCGCACGTGCCGGAGAAGCGGCGCATCGCGAAGGCCGCCGCGGAACGGCTCGACGACGCCGAGACGGTCTTCATCGACGAGGGTTTCACGCCGCAGCTCGTCGCGGAGGCGTTGCCGACCACCAACCCGCTCACGATCATCACGGCGTCGCTGCCGACCGCGGCGGCGATGTCGGAGCACCCGTCGTGCGTCGTCCTGCTGCTGGGCGGCCGGGTCCGCGGCCACACACTGGCCACCGTGGACCACTGGGTGCTGCGGATGCTGGGCGAGATGGTGATCGACCTCGCCTACATCGGCGCGAACGGCATCTCCCGCGAGCACGGCCTCACCACGCCCGACCCGGTGGTCGGCGCGGTGAAGGCCAAAGCGCTCAGCGTCTCCCGGCGGAAGATCTTCGTCGGGGTGCACACGAAGTTCGGCGTCTCCAGCTTCAACCGGTTCGCCGAGGTCGGTGACATGGAAGCGATCGTCACCGACTCGGGTCTGTCCGCCCACGAGGCGCACCGGTACTCCCTGCTCGGGCCAAAAGTGTTCCGGGCCTGATCTCCCCGCCTGACCGGGCACGTCAGCTCTCTTCGACGTGCCCGAAATCCCCCGAAAGGAACCGACGATGTCGTCGATCCGCACGCTCGGCGCCGCCACCGCTGTGTTGCTCCTAGCCTCTGCCTGTGCCGGCGCGGGAGGTGGTGGAGGCGGCGGCGCCGACTCCGTGAACGTCCTGATGGTGAACAACCCGCAGATGCAGGACCTGCAGAAGCTCACCGCCGACAACTTCACCAAGGACACCGGCATCAAGGTGAACTTCACCGTGCTGCCGGAGAACGACGTCCGCGACAAGATCAGCCAGGACTTCTCCAGCCAGGCCGGCCAGTACGACGTCGCCACGATCTCCAACTACGAGACGCCGATGTACGCCAAGAACGGCTGGCTGGCGCCGATGGACGACTTCGTGGCCAAGGACAGCGCGTTCGACCAGGCGGACATCCTGGAGCCGATCAAGCAGTCGCTCACGGCCGCCGACGGCAAGGTGTACGCGCAGCCGTTCTACGGCGAGTCGTCGTTCCTCATGTACCGCAAGGACATCTTCGAGGCCAAGGGCGTCACGCTGCCGGAGAAGCCGACCTGGCAGCAGGTCGCCGAGGCGGCGCAGAAGGTCGCCACGCCCGAGGTGCGCGGCATCTGCCTGCGCGGCCAGCCGGGCTGGGGCCAGGTCATGGCGCCGCTCACGACGGTCGTGAACACCTTCGGCGGCACGTGGTTCACCAAGGACTGGCAGGCGCAGGTCAACGCGCCGGAGTTCAAGGAGGCCACCAAGTTCTACGTCGACCTGGTGCGCAACCACGGTGAGGCGGGCGCCCCGCAGGCCGGGTTCGCCGAGTGCCTGAACAACATGACGCAGGGCAAGGTCGCGATGTGGTACGACGCCACGGTCGCCGCCGGTCTGCTGGAGGCCGCCGACTCGCCGGTCAAGGGCAAGCTCGGTTTCACGCAGGCGCCGGTCGTGAAGACCGACAGCTCCGGCTGGCTCTACACCTGGGCGTTCGGCATCCAGAAGGCGTCGAAGAAGCAGGACGCGGCCTGGAAGTTCATCTCGTGGGCGTCCGGCAAGGGCTACGAGGAGCTGGTCGGCACCAAGCTCGGCTGGTCGAAGCTCCCGGACGGCAAGCGTTCGTCGACCTATCAGCGCGCCGAGTACAAGCAGTCCTCCGGCACGTTCTCCGCGCAGGCGGAGGCCGCGATCAAGGCCGCGAAGCCGCTCAACCCCGGTGTGCAGCCCCGCCCGGCGCCCGGCATCCAGTTCGTCGGCATCCCCGAGTTCACCGACCTCGGCACGCAGGTCTCGCAGCAGGTCAGCTCGGCGATCGCGGGCGCGGTGTCGGTGGACGACGCGCTGAACAACGGTCAGACACTCGCAGAGAAGGTCGCCGCGAAGTACAAGGGCCAGTGAAGGGGCCGTTGACATGGCAGTCATGACGCAGGCGCGGCCGGACGTGGACGACCGGCCGCCGCCCGCTCCCCGCAAGCCTGCGAACCGGTGGCTCAGGCGCGCTCCCCTGCTGCCCGCGTTGATCTTCCTGGTCATCGTGACGCAGCTGCCCTTCGTGGCCACCCTGGTCATCTCGTTCATGAGGTGGAACTCGCTGGACCCCGCCGGGCGCGGGTTCGCCGGGTTCGACAACTACGTCAACGTCTTCACCGACCCCGACCTGCGCTCGTCGGTCGTCAACACGATCGTGCTGACGGCGTCGGTCGTGCTCATCAGCCTGGTCCTCGGGCTGGGGCTGGCCCTGTTGCTGGACAAGAAGTTCGCCGGCCGCGGGTTCGTGCGCACCATGCTGATCGCGCCGTTCCTCGTGGTGCCGGTGGCGGCGGCGCTGATCTGGAAGCACGTGCTCTACAACCCGGAGTACGGCCTGTTCAACGGAATCCTGAACTGGCTGGGCTTCGACGCCCAGCCGGACTGGATCAGCTCCATGCCGATGACCGCCGTCGTGCTGTCGCTGGTGTGGCAGTGGACGCCGTTCATGATGCTGATCCTGCTGGCCGGGCTGCAGTCCCGGCCGGTGGAACCGGTCGAGGCGGCCAGGATCGACGGCGCGTCACCGTTCCAGGTGTTCCGCTACCTCACGTTCCCGCACCTGCGGCAGTACCTGGAGCTCGGCGGCCTGCTCGGGTCGATCTACGTCGTGCAGAACTTCGACGCCGTCTTCACGATCACGTCGGGTGGCCTGGGCACGGCGAACCTGCCGTACATGATCTACCAGACCTTCTACCAGGCCCACGAGTACGGCGAGGCGTCCGCGGCGGGTGTGATCGTGGTGGCGGGCTCGATCCTGATCGCCACGTTCGCGTTGCGCGTGGTGTCCTCGCTGTTCAAGGAGGAGGCGCGATGAGTCCCAAGTGGGTTGGACACTGCTGGGGCGTGCTCGCCTGGTTCTTCGGTCTGCTGTTCTTCGCGCCGGTGGCGTGGATGTTCCTGACCTCGCTGCACAGCGAGTCGGACGCGGCCACGAACCCGCCGTCGCTCGCGGCACCGCTGACCTTCGACGGGTACGCGGAGTTCTTCGACGCAGGCGCGTGGCCGCCGCTGCTCAACTCGTTCAGCGCGTCCATCGGGTCGACGATCATCGTGCTGCTGCTGGCGATCCCGGCCGCGTACGCGTTGTCGATCAAGCCGGTGGAGAAGTGGACGGACGTCCTGTTCTTCTTCCTGTCCACCAAGATGATGCCGGTCGTCGCGGCGCTGCTGCCGATCTACCTGATCGCGCAGTTCGCCGGGATGCTCGACAACATCTCGTTCCTCACGCTGCTGTACACCTCGATGAACCTGCCGATCGCGGTGTGGCTCATGCGGTCGTTCCTGTCCGAGGTGCCGAAGGAGATCCTGGAGGCCGCGTCGATCGACGGCGCCGGGCTCCTCACGATCCTGCGCAGGGTCGTGGCGCCGATCGCGATGCCCGGCATCTCGGCGACGGCGTTGATCTGCTTCATCTTCAGCTGGAACGAACTGCTGTTCGCACGGGTGCTCACCGGCGTCGTCGCCGGCACCGCACCCGTCTACCTCACCGGGTTCGTCACCTCGCAGGGCCTGTTCCTCGCGAAGGTGTGCGCGGCCGCGGTCGTGGTGTCTCTGCCGGTGCTCATCGCCGGGTTCGCCGCCCAGGACAAGCTCGTCCAGGGCCTCTCGTTGGGAGCGGTCAAGTGAAAGCAGCAGTGATCACGGGCGTCGGGTCCATCGAAGTGACCACTGTGGACGATCCCAGGTGCGGCCCGCGCGAAGTGGTCGTGGACGTGGCGGCCTGCGGTCTGTGCGGCACGGACCTGCACATCCTGCAGGGCGAGTTCGCGCCCACCCTGCCGGTCGTGCCGGGCCACGAGTTCGCGGGCACGGTCGTGGAGATCGGCGCGCAGGTGACCGAGGTGAAGGTCGGCGACCGCGTGGCCGTCGACCCGTCGCTGTACTGCCACGAGTGCCGGATGTGCCGCTCGGGCAAGAGCAACCTGTGCGAGCGCTGGGCGGCCATCGGCGTCACCACGGCCGGTGGCGCGGCGGAGTACGCGGTCGCGCCGGTGGCGAACTGCGTGAAGCTGCCCGACCACGTGCGCACCGAGGACGCGGCGCTCATCGAGCCGCTGTCGTGCGCGGTGCGCGGCTACGACGTGCTGCGCTCGCAGATGGCGTCACGGGTGCTGATCTACGGCTCGGGCACGATGGGCCTGATGATGCTGCAGCTCGGCAAGCTGACCGGCGCGTCGTCGATCGACATCGTCGACCTCAACGCCGAACGGCTCAAGACCGCGGTGCAGCTCGGCGTCACGGCCGCGGCGGCGTCGGCGGACGAGCTGGACCGGCCGCAGGGCTGGGACGTCGTCATCGACGCCACCGGCAACGAGAAGGCCATCCAGGACGGGCTGGGCCGGGTCGCGAAGGGCGGCACGTTCCTGCAGTTCGGCGTCTCGGACTACTCGGCGCGCGTCACGATCGAGCCGTACAAGATCTACAACCAGGAGATCACGATCACCGGCTCGATGGCGGTGCTGCACTCGTTCGAACGGGCGGCCGACCTGTTCGCGACCGGTGTGCTCGACCCGGAGGTGTTCATCAGCGACCGGCTGCCGCTGGACGACTACGCCGGTGCGCTCGACCAGTTCAAGGCGGGCAAGGGCCGCAAGATCCAGGTCCTGCCGTGAGCTGACGGGTTCTGCCTGCCTGCCCGGTCGGCAGGCGGGCAGAACCCGTTCTCAGTCCTCGACCACCTGGAGAGCCGGGAAGTCCGCCGGGATGAACCCGCCGTGGTCGAGGTAGGCCGTCAGCACCGAGCGCACGGTGGAAAGCGGCACGACGTGGCGCGCGGGGATCTCCTGGGCATGTGCCGAGTAGTCGAACAGCACTGTCCCGCCGGCCTCCGGGTCGCCGGCCGTGGCCCGCGAGGGATTCCACAACTCGTAGACGAAACCGGACTCCGGCCCGATGCCCGCCTGGAGCGCGGGGAAGGCGTACGGGTTCTCGGCGTCGACCCCGATCTCGACGATCGAGGGGATCGTTTCACCCTCTGACAGCGCGATCACACGCGCGACCAGCTCGGACAGCTCGTCGTGAGTGCTGACCAGGAGTGGGGACCTCCCGGACTCGAAGTCGAAGACCGCTCTCAGTGTCACCACGGCACCTTCTCACCTCCTGTGATCGTCTGTGCTCACCATCTCCTGTTCATCAGGATCTGAGCGAACCATCGCCCGTATGTCTTCTGGCCCCGCTCCCGCACAGGCGGCAGGAGCTGAGCACGGAGTCATGAGGCAACCCCGACGAGTTTCGGATTTCTTCCGCCAGCTCCGCTGCCGTGTGCGCCGCACCGATTGCCCGATCGATCTTGTCGAGCACTGCCCGTAGCACTTTTACGACTTCACCGAGTGTTGGCACATGCCCTTCCACGGCCGATGATCGCACGCGACACAACGAGAACAGTCGCGTCAGTGACCGGCTGTCGCTGGACGAGCACCGCGTAGATCGTGCAGGTGATGATCCAGAACCACATCCGCTGCGACCTGGTCGGGCGATCGGGCATCGGAAGAATCCCTTCAGTCCTGAAGACGAACCGTGCGCCACCGGAAACGAGCGACGCGCTGTCGTACGCCCGGCACGCCGTGAAGTGGGTACCCAGCCGCAACCGGCACGTGTCCCTGAGTGAGCGGGTGGCCCCGATCGTCGCAACGATCGGGGCCACCCGTGTATCTGCGTGAACGGACCCAGCTCCTCTAGGGCATGTCGAAGTCCGAGCAGAAAGCCGGGCAGGAAGTACAGCTGCCGCCCTACTTCTCGACCATGTCAGACGAAGAGCTCCTGTCCTGGTACGCGGAGCTTCAGGCGCGGGCGATGAACCCGCAGCCTGGTGACGTCGATTTCGACCACACCCACAAGCCGGCCCAGCCGATGACCGTGGAGCAGCTGCGGCACCGGCTCATGACCTTCCGGGGGTGGCCGGGCGGTCTCGGCACGATGGACGCCGGTTCTCCGTTCCACAACCTGTGGCACTGGCTCAGCGACTGACCCGCGGCGAGGTCCTCCTCGCCCGGGTCGTCGGCGTGCTGGTGGCCGCCTGTGTGCTGTACGGCTTGGTGCACATGGTGGTCACCGGCGCGGTCTCGCATCCGCGCAACTGGCTCGTGGCCTTCGCCTGCACCCTGCTCGGGGTGCGGGTGATCGGTCACGTCGAACGGTCTGCGGTCGGGTGGTTGTTGCTGGTCATGGGGTTGTTCGGCGGGATCACGGTCGCGGTCGCGGGGCAGCCGGTCGACCATCCCGCGCGCTGGGTCGAGGCGTGGATCTGGTGGCCTACCTACGCGCTGCTGCCGGCTGTCGCGCTGGTCTTCCCCAGCGGCAGGCCGTTGAGCGACCGGTGGTGGTTCGCCATCGGGGCGAGTGTGCTGAGTGCCGTCTTCGGCACGGTCGGGATCGCCTGGGGGTCGTGGGGTGATCCCGCGGGGTTCTGGCGCAACGGTGGCGGGGGGGCCGCCAAGACGATCACGCTGGTCGCCGTGCTCGCGGCCGGGGTGTCGGTCGTGGCGGCGGTGGTGGCGTTGTTCCTGCGCTGGCGGCGGGCCGAGGGGGACGAACGGCGGCTGCTCGTGTGGGCGTTCGCGTTGCTGGCGCTGGCGGTCGTGGCGACCGTGGTGGAGACGACGGACGGGCGCTTCGCGTGGGTCGTTGGCGTGCTGGCTTTTCCGGCGGCCGCGGTCATCGCCATCGTGCGGTACGGGTTGTACGACATCAGCCTGCTGATCCACCGGTCGTTGCTCTACGGCACGTTGACGGTCGCGTTGCTGCTGATCTACCTGGGTGTGATGCTGGCGGCCGGTGAGCTGTTCAGCAACGACGCCGAGGTCATCGGGGTCGTCGCGGCGGGGCTGGTGTTCGCGCCGTTCCGCGGCTGGCTGCAGAGGAAGCTCGACCGGTGGCTCTACGGCCAGCGGGCTGATCCGCATGCCGCGCTGTCGACGTTGAGCGAGAAGCTCGAACGGTCGCAGGACGTGCTGCCGACCGTCGCGCAGACGGTCGCCGAGTCGTTGAAGCTGCCGTACGTGGCGATCCGGGGCGGGTCGGTGCTCGCCGAGCACGGGCGCAGCCGCGGGTGGCCGCAGCTGCGCTTCCCGATGACGTACCGCGGATCGCTCGTCGGCGACCTCGTGGTGGAGCCGCGGGCGCCGGACGAACGGTTGAGCGACAAGGAGCTCAGCCTGCTCGTGGACCTGGCCCGGTCCACCGCCCCCGCCGCGCAGTCGATGAAGCTCACCGCGGACCTCCAGCTCGCGCGGGAACGGCTCGTGCGTGCCCGCGAAGAAGAACGGCTGCGGCTGCGGCGTGACCTGCACGACGGCGTGGGGCCCGCGCTGGTCGGGATCCGGTTGCAGCTCAGGGCGTTGCGGCGGTCGATGGGTGAGGCGCTCGACCCGGTGCTGGGTGACGTCGACTCCACCGCGGGCGAGGTGCGCAGGCTCGTCGACGGGCTGCGGCCGCCGATCCTCGACCAGGGGCTGGCGCTGGCCGTGCGCGACGAGGCGGCGCGGTTCCACGGCGAGCTGACGGTGCGGGTGGAGGCGGAGGAGGTCGAGGGGCTGTCCGCCGCCGTCGAGGTGGCCGCCTACCGGATCGTCGCGGAGGCGTTGACGAACACCGCACGGCACTCGGGCGCGCGCAACTGCGTGATCACGGTCCGGCACGACGGGGACCTCGTCGTGGAGGTCGTGGACGACGGCAACGGCGTCGCGGCGGACGCGAGACCCGGCGTCGGGCTGGACTCGATGCGGGAACGCTGCGCCGAGCTGGGCGGATCGTGCACAGTGGGACCCGCACAGCCACACGGCACACGGGTGGTCGCGCGGCTTCCGCTGGAAGTCCGATGACGCCGGAAGTCCGGTGACGCCAGAAGTCCGAGGATGCTGGAGGTTCGATGACGCGCGTCGTGATCGCGGACGACCACCCGGTGTTCCGGCGCGGCATGAAGGCGTTGCTGGACGGCGAGGACGGCATCTCCGTCGTCGGCGAGGCGGCGGACGGCGTCGAGGCCGTGGCCGTGGTGCTGGCGACCGAGCCGGACGTCGTCGTGCTGGACCTGCACATGCCACGGCTGGGCGGCGTCGAGGCGGCCAAGCAGATGATCGGGGCGCTGCCCGGGGTCGGCGTGCTGGTGCTGACGATGCACGAGGACGACGAACTGGTCTTCGCCGCCATGCGGGCCGGCGCGCGCGGCTACCTCGTCAAGACCACGGACGACGAGGAGATCGTGCGCGCGGTGCAGGCCATCGGAGCCGGTGAGGCGATCTTCAGCGCGACCATCGCCCAGCGCATGATGGGCTACTTCACCGCGATCTCGTCGTCCAAGGCCGTGGTGTTCCCCCAGCTGACGGACCGCGAACGCGACGTGCTGGAGCTGATGGCGTCCGGCAAGGACAACGCCTCCATCGCGCACCGGCTCAGCCTCTCGCAGAAGACCGTCCGCAACCGGGTGTCCGCGATCTTCACGAAACTGCAGGTCGCGGACCGCGCGCAGGCCATCGTCGCCGCGCGCGAGGCCGGGCTGGGCAGCTCCTGACCAACCGCGGTCCCGGTCGGCTGAGGACACCGGTCACCTGACAGCGGGACACGTCCCCGGTTTGGATCGGCGCATCCGCCGAGCTTTCAGGGAGCCCCGCCCATGGACATCACCTGGGACGTCGCACACGCACGGCTCAGCCACGACCGCATGCTGCACATCACCAAGGCGCTCGTCTCGATGCGCCCCGACACGGTCACGCTGGGCGGCGGGGAACCGCTCACCGTGCCCGGTCTCTTCGAGATCGTCGACCAGTTCCGCCAGGCCGGGATCGACGTCGTCCTGCGCACGTCCGGCAAGTCGCTGCACCCGTCGATGGTGCGCACGCTCCTCGCGTCGTGCGCGCGCATCGAGGTGTGCGCGATGGCGTTCACCCACGCACTGCACGCCCTGCACCTGCTCGACATCGGCGCCGCCAAGCTCGACCGGTACGCCGTGTTCGGCCTCGACGCCACCGGCGTCCGGCGCGGCTTCGACCGCCTGGAGGACTTCTGCGCCACCACCGCGTTCGACCTGCCGCGCCTCGCGTTCATCGCGCTGGGCGACAGCATCGGCCGCGACCACGCGCAGTACCTGCAGTCGCTGGCCCCTCAGACCGTCCGCGTGACGGTCGAGACCGCGAACACCTCGGTCGCGATCAGCCGATCCAGCTGACCAACGCACGCCACGCGGGAGACGAGAACGTGAGCACGTCACCGCTCACGTTCTTGGTGTCCCGCACGCGCGCGTCCTGGGCCAACGACACCTCCACGCAGCTGCTTTCGCCCGTCCCACCGCTGTAGCTGCTCTTGCGCCAGGTCCGTTCCGGGGTCATGAGAATCCTCTCCCGATCAGCCGATCCAGCCGATCAACGCGCGCCAGGCGGGAGACGAGAACGTGAGCACGTCACCGCTCACGTTCTTGGTGTCCCGCACGCGCGCATCCTGGGCCAACGACACCTCCACACAGCTGCCGTTGCCGTTCCCGGTGCTGTAGCTGCTCTTACGCCAGGTCCGTTCCGGGGTCATGAGAATCCTCTCGCAGTCCGCTGACGTACTCCATCAGCTTGCTCCGCGATTGTTCCTCATCCAAGGCAACGGCATCCAGCCGCTGAAAGAGCCTCCTGGCTCGCGCGACAGCGGCCTTTTCCTGGGCGAACACCTGCGCCATCTCGGTCTCCGTGAACACCACCGGAGCCGCCTTCGGGAACTCGTACAACGTGCACGCCGAGCGGAAACTGGTGATGTGCGCGGGCACGATGCGCAGGATGTGGCTGTTGAACAGCAGGCGCAGGTACTGGTCCTCACGGATCTCGGCGCTGCCCAGCCGCATCCGCAACGCGAGTTCGTGCACGTAGAACACGCACTCAGGGCGGTTGTGCCGCCTCATGATCGTCTGCCGTCCCATGCGCGCCTCGACGTACGCGTCGATGTCCGACGGGGCTTCGATGTGCGAGTCTACGAACAGCTCCCGCGCGTAGCGCTCCGTTTGCAGAAGGCCGTGGATGACGATCAGGTCGTACGACATGATCTTCGTGGCCATGGTTTCGGTCATCGCCAGCGTGCGCAGATTGCTGTTGTCCTGCGCGAAGTACAGGTCGAACGCGTGGTGGTACCGGCGGCGGAAGGACTCCACGAAATGCAGGTCCTTGCCGCAGGTCGCCAGGTACTGCACGAGGTCGATGTCGCTCGCCCGTGCCTTGCCCAGCTCAATGTCGGACACCTTGCTCGGGTCCCAGCCGAGGTGCACGGCCATCGCCCGGCCGTGGTGCGGGGTGCACGACTCCCTGATGCGACGCAGCTCGTCGCCGAGGTCACGGCTGTACGGAGTAGATGCGATTGCTGCCATAGCAAGGAAGCTATGGCGTGGAATGAAACCAAGTAACTGGCTCGTTCGGGTGAAAACAGAGTCGAAGAACCCCGCTGCGAGCTGCGCATACGTTACCGATAGGCGCCCTCGCGCCGTGTGCAGCACGCAGCAGCAGCGATCGCCGCGGCTGCGATCGTGGCCGTGGCGGGCCAGCCGAGGCGGTCGGCCGCTGCCGCGCCGAAGGCCGTGCCGAGGCTGCCGCCGACGAAGTAGACGAGCATGTAGGCGCTGTTGAAACGGGCGGGCGCGGCAGGGTCGATGGCGAGGACGGTGCTCTGGTTCGCGACCTGGGCGGCGAAGAGGCCCGCGTCGAAGAGCAGCAGGCAGCCGAGGGTGGCGGCGGTGCTGGTGAGCGACCAGCCGAGGGCGAGCGCGGCCACGCCCGCCACGAGCAGGCCCGCCAGGACCACGCGGCGGGCGCCCACGCGGTCGGTCCACGCGCCGGCGACCTGGGTGGCGGCGATGCCGGAGAGGCCGGCCAGTGCGTACAGGCCGATCCGCTCGGCGGAGTAGGAGTACGGCGGCTGGGAGAGGACCACGGCCAGTCCGGACCACACCGTGCAGAAGGCGAAGAACCACAGTGCGCCGCGGACGGCCGCGACCCGGAGCACGGCGTGCCGGACGAGCAGGCCGGGCAGGGAACGCAGGGTCGCACCGTACCCACGTCCGATTCCACTGCGTCCGATTCCATCAGGTGCGGGTGGCACCAGCAGCAGGCAGCCCGCCGCGACGAGTGCGCAGGCGGCGGCGAACACCAGGAGCGTTGCGCGCCAGCCGATCTCCTCGGTCAGCCAGCCGCCGGCGATGCGGCCCGCCAGGATGCCCGCCGAGATGCCCGCGGTCACGACGCCGAGGACGGTCGCGCGCCGGTGTGCGGGCGCGAGCCGGCCCGCCACCGAACTGAGTCCCGCGCCCACCGCGGAACACGTCCCGGCCAGGGCGATCAGCACGCCCAGCACCACCACGCCGGCCGCGGTCGCACTCGCCGCCAGCACCGCGGCGAGCACGCCGAACTGCGCGGCCAGCACCCGTGCCGGTGGGAACCGGTCGACCAGGGGGACCAGCAGGCCGAGGCCGACCAGGTACCCGGCGGGGCCGCACGCGAGCGCGAGCCCGACGGTGGTGAGCTGCGCGCTCAAGGAGTCCGCCACGGCCGCGATCGCGGGTTGCAGCGGGTACAGGGTGGACGTTCCGAGTGCGGCCGCGAACGCCATGAAGACCACGACCGGGCCGCTCAGCCGACTTGCTTGACCAGTGTGCACGTCGATCAATGTTGGGAGGCGCCGATCTCCCGTGCTGGCGGGATTCCGTCCTCACCCCTCGCGCACGCTCAGTGCAGCACGCTGCCCCGGTTCGCGAAGACCTCCTCGATCGGCTGGTCCGTGCCCAGGGCGAGCCGCAGCAGCACGCGTGCCTTGCGCGGGCACAGCCAGCCCGCCATCACGGCGCCGCGCTTGACCAGGTCCGACTCGGAGCCGGGAAAGCCGTAGGTGGCGCGGAACGTGGTGCCCGCGCCCGTCCGCGTCGCCACCACTACCGGGAAGCGTGCCCGGGAGATGGCGTCGGCCAGGCCTTCCGAGACGTGCCCGACGCCCGTTGCGGCGACGACGACACCACCGACGTTGAGCCAGTCGAGCAGGGCGCCGTCGTCGTCGATCGTGGCCTCGACGAGCGACACCGGGGGCACGGTCCGCGGGCGTGGCAGTGCGGGCAGCCGGTGGGCGGGGTGGAAGTAGCGCGGCGTGCCCTCGACCTGGAGGCCGAGCGGGCCGGGGAACGACTCGAAGGCGTTGGGCAGGCTGCTGTGCGACTTGCGCACCCACCGCGCGGCGTGGATCTCGTCGTTGAGGACGAGCAGGGCGCCGCGGCCGCGCGAGTTCGCCGCCCCGGCCACCGCGACGGCCGCCGCGAGGTTGGCCGGGCCGTCGGCGCCGGGCAGTCCGGGGTGCCGCATGGCGCCGGTGACGACGAGCGGTTCCTCGTGCGGCCACAGGCAGTCGAAGAAGTACGCGGTCTCTTCGAGGGTGTCGGTGCCCTGGGCGACCACGACACCGGCGGCGCCTCCGGCGACCTGCCGGTCGGCCCAGTCGAACGCCTCCAGCAGCGTGCCGAACGTGAGCGAGGCGCCGGGGATCGTGGCCAGGGTGGCGATCTCGCCGACCTCCAGGTCGCCGACGAGGTCCTGGGCGCCCAGGGTCGGTGACACCGCACCGGAGCCCGTCATCGTGATCGTGCCGCCGAGCGATGCCACCGCCACCTGTGAGCTCATGCGCTCACAATAGGGTCCGCTGAAGAATGATCACTGACGCCAGTAGGTGATGTTGCGGAAACGGGCCTCCGCGCGGCCGCTGCCGTGGTGGTAGACGCCGTTCTTGAAATAGCGCGTGGCCGGGCCCTCGTCGGAATGTGTGAGTTTGAGGGTGCCGTTGTAATACGTCTTCACGGTGCCCCGGCCGCCCGCGACCGCGGTGTGCTCGACGCGGATCCGGAACCACCGGTTGTAGATGCCCGTGGCGATGACCTGGTCGCTGTCCTTGCGCAGGGTGCCGCCGTTGATGTTGGCGACGTTGAGCATCACGTCCGTGGCGCGGGTGCCGTCAGGGCGGCTGCCGCGCAGGATCTGCACGACCGTCGGGCCGCTGACGCCGGACGGGATGTAGATCTCGCCCTCCCAGGCGCGCGAGCCGCTGGAGTACTCCTGGTCGAAGCGCATCTCGGTGCGCGGATCCGTTGGGCTGCCAGGGGTGTGCGGCTCGTCGTAGTCGTAGACCCACATCGTGTGCACGCCGCCCTCGTACCGGTAGCGGGCGCTGGTGGCGAGGTTGTGCGGCTTCTGGATCGTGTAGGTGTACGGGGCCGAGACCCACTGCGCGGACGGCGGCTGGGCGAGGGCCTGACCAGCCGGTGCCACGAGCAGGGGTGCGGTGAGGGCGAGGGTGAGCGCGGTTCGTCGTGTGTGGAGTGCAGGGGTTTCCACGGTGAGTCCCTCCGACCTTCGATAAGTGGTCTGTACCACTTTGAGGGCATGAAGGCGGAGGGATCAACAGTTTTCCGAAATACCGGGACGAGATTCAGATGGGCGAACTTTTCACATTCCTGAACCGGCGGCGGAAACGAGCTCGTCGAAGGTCGGGAACCGCGTGGCGATGTCGCTGCCGGTGAAGTTGCCGATCCAGCCGTCGTCGTCGTGGAAGAACCGCACCGACACGTAGTCGGGCCGCGTGCCCATGTCGAACCAGTGCGTGGTGTTCGCCGGGACGCTGAGCAGGTCGCCGGCCGTGCACAGCACCGCGTAGACCTTGTCGCCGATGTGCAGGTAGAAGACGCCCGCGCCACGGGCGAAGTAGCGGTCCTCGTCGTCGTCGTGCGTGTGCTCGGCGAGGAACCGGTTGCGGAACTCGACGGCCTTCGCGCGGTACTCGTCGGTGTCGGCCGGCGTCATCTCCATCGCGTCGACGTAGCCGTAGCCCTCGGTCTCGCTGACGCGGGCGATCTCGTCCTCGTAGGCGCGCAGTGCGTTCTCGGCCGTCACACCGTCCACAACGGACCAGCGGGAGAACCGCACGCCGTGCTCCTTGAGCGTGGTGGCGATCTCCTCGGGATCGGAGGTGCGGACCAGCGTCTCCTCCGGGCCGGACTCCGGCCACACCGTCAGCAGCGTCATGCGTGCCTCCCCGTAAAGGTGTCCTTGCGCGTCTCCACCTTGAAGCGCAGCAACCACTCCAGGCATTCCAGGCGGTGCCGGGCCTGCACCAGGTCGGCACCCCACACGTAGACGCCGTGCCGTGCCACGATCAGCGCGGGCGTCCTCGGGTCGAAGCCCTTCTCGAAGGCGTCGCCCAGCTCGGCCATGTCCTGCGAGTTGCGGACCACGGGAACCACGACCTCCTCGTGGTCGTGGCGGCCGAAACCCTTGAGCATCTCCAGGTCCTTGAGCACCACGCCGTCCGGCCAGTGCTCCGCGGCCACGACCGGGGCCAGCGCGTGGACGTGGACGACCGCTCCGGCTCCCGCGACCCGCGCGATGCGGGCGTGCAGGCCGGCCTCGGCGGACGGGACCTTGTCGCTGTCGACGGCGAGGCCGTTCTCGTCGATCACCACGCTGTCCGCCGCGGTGATCTCGCCCTTGTCGACACCGCTGACCGTGACGGCGAGCCGGAGCGGATCGCGTTGCGTGACAACGGAGAGGTTGCCCGAGGTGCCGCGCATCCAGCCCATCGCGGCGTACCGGGCGCACTCGCGCGCGAGCTCCGCGGTCACGACAGCTCCCAGACCGTCGGGTGGGGCGTGAAGTCGGCGTTGCCGTACGGCTCGCCCGCGCGGGCGACACCGACCGTCTTCCAGCCCGCCTCGGCGGCCGCGTGCAGCTCGGCCGGGACGTCGCTGTAGAACGTGATGTCGTCGCTGCGCAGGGTTTCCGCGATCTTGCGGTACGACGCGGCCTCGCGCTTCGGGCCGGCGTTGACCGTGTCGAAGTGGTGCTCCAGCAACGGGGTCAGGTCGCCGTCGGTGGTGTGCCGGAAGAACGCGACCTGGCCCGCGACCGAGCCGCTGGAGAAGATCGCGAGCTTCACGCCGTCGTCGTGCCACTTGCGGATGGCGGGCACGACGTCGGGGAAGAACTCCGCCACGAGGTCGCCCTGCGCGTAGCCCTGCTGCCAGATCAGGCCCTGCAACGTCTTGAGCGGCGTGACCTTCTGGTCGGCGTTCATCCAGTCGTGCAGCGCCTTGACGACGTCGTCGTGGCCCGACAGCTCCTTGACCTGCCGGACCGCCTCGGCGACCACCGGGTCGTCACCGTGCTGCTCGATCCACGGCCCGAGCCGCGGGCGCGCGTAGTCGTACAGCACGACCAGCACCTGGTCCGTGGCGCTCAGCGTGCCCTCGATGTCGAGCACGACCCACTTGCTCACCGCTGTTCTCCCTCGTAGTACTTGTCCAGCTCGCCGGCGCCGAAGACCCCGCGGTCGGTCACCACGTCCGTGACGAACCGCGGCGGTGTCACGTCGAACGCCGGGTACAGCCCCTTCGCCCTGGGTGTGGCACTCGGCCGGCCGAGCACCCGCAGCACCTCGGCGCCGTCGCGGTACTCGATCTCCACGTGCTCGGTCGTCGGCGCGAGGTGGTCGGGCGCCTGCACCTGGGCGTGGAACGGTACGCCGAACGCGTGTGCCGCCACGGCCAGTCCCAGTGTGCCGACCTTGTTGACGACGTGCCCATCCATGGTCACCCGATCGGCCGCCGTGACCAACGCGTCGACCTCGCCGCTCTGAAGCACCGCGGCGCCCATGCCGTCGGTGATCAGCGTGGTGTCGACGCCCATCTCGATCAACGTCTCGGCCGTCAGCCGGGCGCCCTGGAGATATGGGCGGGTCTCCGTGCAGAAGAACCGGAGGCGTTTGCCCTGCCGCTGGGCGGCCTTGACCGTCTCCGTGAGGTAGAGGTCGGCCCAGCAGTGGGTGAGGACGGTTGCCTCGTCGGGCAGCAGGTTCGCGGTGTGCTCGCCCAGTGCCCTCGACTTGCCGCGGTACCGCTCGTCGCCGGTCCGGGCGCCCTGGAGCGCCTGCGTGACGTCCTGGGCGGCGTCGACCGCCGCCAGCACGACCGCGGTGGCCTTGCGCAGGGCGTTGTTGGTGCGCCGGGTGTTCTCCAGCAGCGCCGCCGCGTGCCCGAGCTGCGCGCGGGCCTCGTCGAACGGCAGGTGCTCCAGCGTGCGGGCCTTGAGGACCAGGCCGTACAGGACCGCGAAGTACGGCCCGGAGGACTGGGTGACCATGTCCTCGATGGCCTTCGCGACGTCCTCGACCGTCCTGCACAGCACCCAGTTGCGTTCGAACGGGAACTCGCGGCGGTCGAGGATCAGCACGCCGTCGTCGGTCAGCCGCACGGAGTCGGCGAGCACCGGTTCCATCAGCTGTACCCGGTGTGCGCGGGCCGTGCACCGGTCAGGAAGTGCTCGCCGACCTCGCGGGCCTTGTAGACGACCGGGTCGTGCAGCGTCAGCGTGCGCGCGTTGCGCCAGAAGCGGTCCACGCCGTACTTCGCCGCCGTGCCACGCGCGCCGACCTGCTCGAAGATGCGGCTGGTGACCTCGTTGACGAGCTTAGTGCTGACCACCTTGGCCGCGGAGACCTCGACGGCGACCTGGGCGCGCTTCTGCGGCGTGAGGTGCCTGCCCAGCTCGCTGGCCTCCCACAGCTGCCGCGCGGCCTCGTCGGCGAGCAATCCCGCCGCCCTGGTCTGCGCCACCATCTCGCCGTAGGCGGCGACGATGTACGGGTCCTCGGTCGCGTGCTCCACCCCGCTGAGGAACCACGGGCGGGTCTTCGTGCGGGTGTAGTCGGCGGCCTCGTCGAGCGCGCCCTCGGCGATGGCGACGTAGAGCTGCGCGAGCACGAGCTGGAACCCGATCGCGGCGAGGCTGACCCGCGGGTCCTCGTTCGGCGGCTGCACCCCGAGGACCTCGGTGACCTCGACGTCCTCGAAGACGACCCCGCCGGACGCCGTCAGCCGCTGGCCGATGTTGTCCCAGTCGTCCAGGTAGGTGATTCCGGTCGCCCGTCCGTCGAGCAGGAAGGTGAGCTTCTCGCCGTTGTCCGTGCGCGTCGCGCTGACCACGATCCGGTCGGCGACACTCGCTCCGGTGGCGAACGTCTTGCGCCCGTTGAGCAGGAACCCGGTGCCCTTGGGCGTGAGCTCGAGGGCGGCGTCGAGCGGGTTGCTGACCCCGGCCCAGAACTCGTCGTCGTGGCGCGCGAAGGGCACGTCGAACAGCCCGCTGCGCCAGATCTGCAGGTAGTGGTACCCGAGGAGGTGCCCGACGTTGGCGTCGGCGGCCCCGACGATGCGGCCGATCCGCTGCTGCTCGGTCCAGTCGCGGACGTTCAGCAGGCCGCTCTGGCGGAGCAGTTCCACCTCTTTGGCGGGTGGCTGGCCGGCCCGGTCCCTGTCCGCCGCGTCGGACCTGAGCGTCGCCGCGACCTGCCGCGCGACGTCCAGCCAGTTCGTCATCCCTGCTCCTCTCGGTGGTACCCGTGCCAACTTACTTCGTCACACCACCGGGCTAACCACGATGTGAGAAGGACGTCCGGCTGGCAGACTGCTCAGCGGCCCCGGTCTCCGGGGTAACAACATCTGAGGAGCATTTCGCATGGCGCAGGGCACTGTTAAGTGGTTCAACGGCGAGAAGGGCTTCGGCTTCATCGCTCAGGACGGCGGCGGTCCGGACGTCTTCGTCCACTACTCGCAGATCGAGGGCAACGGCTTCCGCTCGCTCGACGAGCAGCAGCGCGTGGAGTTCGAGATCGGTCAGGGCCAGAAGGGACCACAGGCGCAGGCCGTCCGCGCCATCTGATCCAGCTTCGCACCACGGCCCGCTCAGCCCCGCTGGGCGGGCTTCTTTCGCGTCCGGACCAGGTCGACCACGAGCGCGACCGTGAGCAGGAGCGCGGCGCCGTCGGTGACGAGCGACGGCAGGACGCCCAGCGGGCCGAACTCCTCGGTCGCGGCCTGGCCGGCTCCAGCCGGGTCGGCGCCCGCGAGCCGTACCCACAGTGTTAAACGTCCACACGGCTGAAGATGTTTCATGTTTCACCCGCGTACGTGACGCTGTGAGGATGCGACACCTCCCTGCCATCGCAGCCGCGCTGCTGCTCCCGTTGGTGCCCGTCGCCACCGCCACCCCGGCGCAGGCGGCCCCGAGCGGCACGTTCTACGTCACCGGTGTCCGCACCGGCCTCAACGTCGCCCAGAGCGGCACCGGACTCGCCCTGCACCGTCCCAAGGGCAACGAGGACCACCAGCAGTGGCGGCTCGCGGACGGGAGGTTCGAGAACACCGACTCGCCGGGCCAGTGCATCACCCGCCAGCTCACCATGGCGCCGTGCGCCCAGGCTGACACGGTCCACGAGCTGAGGCAGTCCGGCGACCAGTGGGAGGTCTTCGCGCTCGGCGGTGAGACCCGCTGGTACCTGACGCCCACCACCGGGAGCACGAGCCCGATGCCGGCCGATCCGCGGCTCGACCAGATGACGTTCCTGACCGCCCACAACGCCTACGCGAACGGGGTCGACGGCGGGTTCGCGCCACCGTTCGTCAACCTCGCCAAGAACCAGACCCGCGGCATCGTGCAGCAGCTCGGCGACGGCGTCCGCGGGTTCATGCTCGACGTCCACCAGACGCCCGACGGCGCGATCCTGTGCCACAACAGCTGCACGCTCGTCAGCCGGCCGGTCGCGCTCAACGTCGACCTCCAGCGCATCGTCGACTTCCTGCGCGCCAACCGTTCCGAGATCGTCACGGTGTTCCTGGAGGACTACGTCGACGCCGCCACGCTGCGTGCCGAGCTGCGCAAGGTCGCGGGGCTGGACGAGGTGCTCAACCGCGCCGAGGGCGTCCGGGAGAACGGCTGGCCGACCCGCAGCCGGGTCCTGGCGAGCAACAAGCGGCTGCTGATCTTCACCGACCACGGCAAGGACGGCCGCGAGGACTCCGGTGTGCTGTACCAAAAGGACTGGACGGTCGAGAACTACTGGTCGATGGGGCCGGGCGTGGGCACCTCGGACTGGTCCTGTTACAGCCGATGGGATGACAAACCGCTCACGGCCACGGACCGCTTCCAGCCGTTGTTCGTCATGAACCACTTCCGGGACGTCCCGTTCACCGGCACCGCCACGACGGACAACGGCAAGCTGCTGAACCGGGCGCAGCAGTTCTGCCAACCGGCCGCGCGCAAGAAGCCGAACTTCCTGGCGGTCGACCTCTACCACCTGGGCAACGCGGCCGCGGCCGTCAACCAGCTGAACACATACGTATATGGTCCGTAGCCCAAATGCTGGGAGTTGTACGCTCCGCGCATGGCCTCGATCCTGTTCACGCGCGGAGCGCCCTCTCTCGACATCATCGACCAGGAGGGCCTGCGCGACGCGGCGCAACAGGCCTTCACGAACGACCCCGGCGGCACGTTCGCGTACGGCACGAGCGTGGGCTACGAGCCGCTGCGCGCGTGGATCGCGGAGCAGCACGGCGTGGAGCCCGAGCAGGTGCTCGTCACCAACGGCTCGATGCAGGCGGACGCGTTCCTGTTCGAGCTGCTCGTGCAGCCCGGTGACGACGTGGTGGTCGAGGCGCCGACGTACGACCGCACGCTGCTGAACCTGCGCCAGCGCGGTGCGAAGATCCACGCCATCGAGCTGGAGACCGACGGCATCAACGTCGACGCGCTGGAGGAGCTGCTGGAGAGCGGTGTGCGGCCCTCGCTCGCGCACATCATCCCGAACTTCCACAACCCGGCCGGTTACACGCTGTCCGAGGCCAAGCGCGCGCGGTTGCTGGAGCTCGCGGCCAAGTTCGGCTTCGTGCTGTTCGAGGACGACCCGTACATCAAGGTGCGGTTCGAGGGCGAGCCGCTGCCGACGATGCTGTCGCAGGACAAGAACGAGAAGGTCGTCTACGCGTCGTCGTTCTCGAAGACCATGGCGCCCGGCATCCGCTGCGGCTACCTGGTGGGGCCGAAGGACGTCATCAAGAAGGTCCAGGACATCGCCACCACCACGTACATCTCGCCGAACATGGTGGCGCAGTCGATCGTGAACGCCTACTGCCGTTCCGGTCGTCTCGACGAGTCGGTCGTCAACGTGCGCACGGCCCTGCGCGCGCGCCGGGACGCCCTCGTCTCCGCGTTGCGGCGCGAGCTGCCCGAGGCCGTGTTCTCCGCGCCGCAGGGTGGTTACTTCATGTGGGTCGAGCTGCCGGGCGTGTCGATCGAGCAGCTCGTGCCGGTCGCCAAGGAGCACGGCGTCGAGTTCGTGAAGGGCTCCGACTTCCTGCTGGAGGGCGGTGACAACGAGATGCGCCTCGCGTTCTCCGGTGTCACGCCCGAGCAGATCGACGAGGGCATCACGCGTCTTGCCGCGGCGGTCCGCTCGCTTTCCTGATCTGCGCCTCCAGGTGCTTCGGCAGTGCGCTGCGCTGCCGGAGCGCCTGGCGCAGGCGGGGCACGGCCGCGCGGAACGCCGCCGGGTCCCTCAGCGAGTCGGCCAGTGCGCGGTGCACCGGCCGGCGCATCCACGACGTGAGCACGGCGTTGCGCCGTTGGACGATCTCGCCGTCCGACGCCCGTTCCGAGGCCGGGTGGTGGTGCGCCACGACGTCCTCGACGTAGCAGAGCGCCCACCCCGCGGCCGCGAGGTCCCACGACAGCAGCGTTTCCTCGCCTCGAAAGAACAGCACCGGGCTGAACCCGCCGACCTCCTCGAACGCCTGCCGCCGCACGATCGCCGAGCAGGCCAGGAACCCCAGCACCGCGGGCCCGGCCACCCCCTCGCCCAGCGGGCTGTGCCGCAGCAGCGGCGTGATCGGGTCCGGTTTCTCCTCCGGTCCCACGAGCGTGCGTGCCGCGATCACCGCGAGGTCCGGGTGGTCGTCGAAGATCTGCTCGGCCCGGCCGAGCGCGTCCGGTGCCCACCACGAGTCGTCGTCCGCGAAGGCCACGAACGGCGTGCGCGCCGCACGCACCCCGAGGTTGCGTCCGACCGCGCCGAGGTTCACCGGCGACTCCAGCACGCGGACCAGCGGGAACTCCTCCCGCACACGCGCGACCGTGGCGTCGTTGGAGGCGTTGTCGACCACGATCACCGGCACCCGCAGCGGACAGAGGTGCGCGAGGGTCCGCATGAGGCGGTCCGCGCGGTCGCGGGTGGCGATGACGACGGTCGTACGGGGCATGTACGTCGTCTACCCCGCAGCCCGCCGACCACACTTGGCGCTCACTGACAGAAAATCTGGCAGTTACTGTCATCTCAAGCTACGTTGACGGCGTGCAGACGCTCACGACCCGCGCCGCGAAGGACCTGCGCACCCGTCTCGCGATCCAGGAGGCGGCCATCGCACTGTGCCTCGACCACGGTTTCGCCGCCACCTCCACGAAGGCGATCGCCGACCGCGCCGGGGTGTCCGAGCGCACGCTGTTCCGCACGTTCGGCACCAAGGCCGCGATCTTCTGGTACGACGCGTTCCTCAGCCGGGTCGTGCGCGCGCTGCGGATGGGCCCGGATCCCGTTGCGGCACTGGTGAAAGCGGTGCACGCCGCGGTCGACACGATCACGCCGGAGCAGTGGGCGCTCGAACTGGGCCGCCGCGCCGTGATCGCGCGCGAGCCCGACCTCATCGCCACCGGCACCCAGGAGCTCAGGGCGGGCGCCGAGAGCATCGCCGCCCTCCTCACACCCCCGCTGGCCTCCCCCGCACAGGCCTTCGACCTGCTGCTCTTCGCACGGTTCGCGGTGGCCGGGTTCGGTGTCGTGCCGATCCACGCCGACACCACCCCGGCCGAGTGGGGCGCGGAACTGGAACGCGTGGCGCACAAGGCCGCGCACGGCGCACTGGAGCACCGATGACACTGCCGAACCTGATCACCGATCCGAACACGCTGGCGGGCCTGAGCCACGACGAGGCCGAGTGGGCGCCGACGGGCACGCCGTGGGCCGCGTTCCGGCCACAGTCCACAGCGGACGTCCAGGAGGCGGTGAGGCACTGCGCCGCCAACAACATCCCGATCGTGCCGCGCGGCGCGGGCACCGGCCTGTCCGGCGGCGCGAACGCCGTCGACGGCTGCCTGGTGCTCGACCTGAGCCGGATGAACCAGGTCCTGGAGATCGACCAGGACAACCTGCTCGCCGTCGTGCAGCCCGGCGTGGTCAACGACGACCTCAAGAAAGCCGTTGCCGCGCACGGGCTCTGGTACCCGCCGGACCCGGCCAGCTCGCCGTGGTCGACCATCGGCGGCAACGTCGCCACCAACGCGGGCGGCCTGTGCTGCCTGAAGTACGGCGTCACCCGCGACTACGTCCTCGGCCTGGAGGTCGTCATGGGCGGTCCCGTCGCGTACGGCACCGCCGTCCGGCTGGGGCACCGCACCACCAAGGGCGTCGCCGGCTACGACCTGACCAGCCTGCTCGTCGGCTCGGAGGGCACGCTCGGCGTAGTCACCGAGATCACCCTGCGGCTGCGTCCCGCTCCCCGGCAGCAGGCCACGGTCGTCGGCGCGTTCGCCGGCCTGGTCGACGCCGGTCGCGCCGTGGCGTCGAGCACGCGGCGCGGCCTGCAGCCCGCCGCGCTGGAGCTGATCGACCGCGCGTGCCTGCAGGCGGTCGAGGACTGGAAGCACCTCGGCATCGACCCCGGCACCGAGGCGATGCTCCTGGCCCGCGCGGACACGGCGGAGGACGCGGACGGCCTGGTCGCCGCGTTCACCGACGCCGGAGCCCTGTGGACCGAGCGCTCCACCGACTCGACCGAGGCGGAGGCGCTCTTCGCCGCGCGCCGCCTCACCTACCCCGCGCTGGAGCGCCTCGGCCCGCTGCTCACCGAGGACGTGTGCGTGCCACGCTCCGAGGTCCCCGCGATGCTCGCCAGGGTCGAGGAGATCGGCGCGCGCCACGGCGTCCGGATCGCCACCATCGCCCACGCGGGTGACGGCAACCTGCACCCGTTGCTCATCACCCCGCCCGGCGACGACAACGCCCGGCTCGCCGCACAGGCCGCGTTCGACGACATCATCGACGCCGCCCTCACCCTCGGCGGCACCGTCACCGGCGAACACGGCGTCGGCCTGCTCAAACGCGACGGCATGATCCGCGAGCTCGGCCCCGACGCGCACGCCGTGCAGAACGCGCTGAAGGCCACCCTCGACCCGTTGCACCTCTTCAACCCCGGCAAGGCCTGAGCGCCGCACCCGCTCCCCGGATGTCACGCGGGGGCCCCGCGTTCCCCTGAGGGGCACGCGGGGCCCCCGCGTGACGTGAAACGGCAGGCCGGGCGTCTGCCGCGCCACATCCGCTGGACCCGAGGGCGGCCCCGAGATACCGTGTACACAAATGATTAGTACACCAAGTATCCCGGACAACCCGCTCGAACTGGAGCGGCAGGTCTGCTTCGGGCTGGCCGTCGCCAGCCGGACGGTGATCGCCGTCTACCGCCCGATCCTCGAACCCCTCAACCTCACCCACCCGCAGTACCTGGTGATGCTGGCCCTGTGGGAACGCTCGCCACGCACGGTGAAGGACCTGAGCAACGCGCTGCAGCTCGACCCCGGCACGCTCAGCCCGCTGCTGAAGCGCCTGGAGTCGATCGGCTACGTGCGGCGCGAGCGCGACCGGGCCGACGAGCGGGCGCTGGCGCTGCGGCTCACCGAGGAGGGGCAGGAGCTGAGGAACGAGGCGGTGACCATCCCCTTCAAGGTCGTCGAGCGGCTCGGCATGTCGTTCGAGGAGCTCGCCGGGCTGAACGAGGTGCTGCGCAAAGTGATCGCGAAGGCCACGGCATGAACCCGGCGTTGAAGCTCTGGTACTACGCGGGCGGCAGGCTGCCGCAGGAGCACCGCGAGTTCGTCTACCGGGACGTCACCGGACCGAGGTGGCTGCTGCGGTTCACGGTGCGCAGCCTGGTTCAGGTCACGCCGCTCACCACGGCCATCACGCTCGCACTGGTGTTCGGACTCGGCTCGCCGTGGCCCCTCGCCGTCGCGTGCGGTGCACTCGGTTTCGTTGTGGGACTTTACTTTGCGTTGTCCTACGCCCCCGAAAGCGTGGATTACCGGTTGACGAAGTACGGGTATCCGAGAGGAGCAGCGACAGCTGGTCGACGGGACCGCACGGCCGTGCAGGACCGCGAACGACAGGCGAAGTACGACGCGGTTTGGCGGCAATCCGAAAGGTAGAGAGCCATGGCCTTGTCGAGCAAGCAGTTCCAGTTCACGAGGCCTCAGGCGATCACCCTGACGGCGGGGATGTTGCAGCTCACGTTCGGCTGCTTCGACATCTTCGGGCTGGACCCGAACTACCACGTGGTGCAGATCGGCGTCGGCGTGCTGGGTGTCGTGATGGCCTGGCGACTGCACCACGCGCGGATCTACGGCGCCCTCCTGCTGCTGGCGTTCGGGACGTTGGCGTTCTCCCTCAACGAGCTCACGACCGAGGCGTTCCTCGAGGTGCGCACCGCGTTCCTCGGGCTGATGATCATGCTGGTCAGGCCGGGAAAGGTCGCTCGACGCTAGTGTCGCGGCCCACCGAGCGCAGCGCGGTCAGCGTCGCGTAGCCCTCGCCGAGCAACGCCGCGTCCGTGCCCGGTGCGGGTGAGTCCTCCGAGTACACGGCGACGAGCTCCACCTCGTGCTCGCCCACCTCGTCCACGCGGCTCTGCACGGTGCCGAAGCGGGCCAGCTCGGCCCAGCGAAGTCCTTTCACGTCAACGATGTTCGGCACGTTGAGCGACAGCACCGTCGCGTCCGGCATGTCGGCGAGCATCGGCAGCACCACACGCACCACCTCGCCCGCCTTGTCCCACAACGGTTCGGGCCCGTCCAACCCGACGTCGAGCGACACGGCCAGCGCGGACACGTCGTTCACGTGCGCGGTCAGGGCGGCGCCGACGGTGCCGGAGTGCAGGATCGCGCGGCCGACGTTCGCGCCCAGGTTCACCCCGGAGAGCACGACGTCGGGTTTGCCGCCGAAGCCGCCCTGGCACGCGATCAGCGAGATCAGGCCGGGGTGCGCGGCGACGGCGTAGGCCTCCGCGTCGAGGCCGGGCAGCCGGCGGCGTTCGCTCACCACCCGGCCGGTGTCACCGACCGCGGCCACCGAGGCGCTCGTGCCGCTGGCCTGCTGGGCCGGTGCCGCCACCAGCACGTCGTAGCCGAGTGAGACGGCGGCCTGGGCCAGGGTCAGCAGGCCGGGTGAGTCGATCCCGTCGTCGTTCGTGATCAGCGCGCGCATCCGCTCATTCCTCGATCGGTTCCAGTTCCACGCGTTTACTCAGCTCACGCACCGCTTCCCCGCTACCGCTGCCGAGGCCGTGCCGCGTGACGTTGACCGCGCCCGCGGCCGCACCGAGCTTCACCGCGTCCTCCACCGACATACCCAGGGCGAGGCCGGCTGAAATCCCCGCGGTCATGGAGTCTCCGGCGCCACGCGTGTCGACCGGTTGCAGCTGCGGCATGCGCACGAAGTACAACCGGCCTTCGAGCAGCGCCAACGCGGGTTCGTCCGCGCGTGAGACGACCACGCCGTGCACGCACGACTCGGCGATCTCACGGCACTTCGCCACGAGCTTGGGCACCTCCTCCTCACCCAGCTCCTCGTGGCTGACCTTCACCACGTGCGGGCCGCCGCGCACCGCCTCGGCGAGCCGGTCGCCGGCGAGGTCCACGATCACGCGGCACCCGTTGCTCGTCAGGTCGGCGGTCAGCCGGTGGTAGACGTCGTGCGGCAGCACCCGGTCGTCGGACGGGCCGCTGAGCACGGCCGTGCCCGCGCGGATGCCCTCGACCAGCGCCAGCTCGTACACGTCGTCGAGCTCGTGGCGGGACAAGGCGTCCGGCAGCATCTCGACCACCTCGGAACGGCTGCCGTCGCGGCGATCGTGCACGTAGGCGCCGTTGCGGGCGGCCACGTCCCGTGCGCGCAGGTCCACGTGCTCGCCTTCGAGCAACGTGCGCAGCACACGGCCGGTCTCGCCGCCGAACGTCGCGCACACCACGGCCTCGACGCCCAGCGCGGCGATCATCCGGGACTGCCAGAAGCCCTGGCCACCCGCGTGCAGGTGCACGTCGGGTTCACCATCGAGGTCCTCGACGGTCACGGTCAGTTGAGGAGACGGGGCAAATACGGCAACTCGGGCATCCACGACAGCCTGGTACCCGGTGTGGGCGCAAGATATTCGCCCACACCGGATGAATCAGACATCACGCGCCGGAGCCGCCGGTCGGGTCGTCACCGTCCTGCGGCGCGGGCGCGTCACCCGGTCCCATCTTCTCGTCGGCGCGCCACTCACCCGGCTCGGTCAGGTCGCGGTACTGGTCGACCTCCTGCGGCGTCGGGTCGACACCGGCCTCTTCGGCGAACTCTTCTGCCACTTCCGGATCCGTCATGACGGCGGAGTACCCAGGAAGTCTCAGCAAACGCCGCCGTCGCGCCACACACCCCACTGACCGGTGGTGCCGGGCTCCTCCCCCTGCGTCCACCACTGCGCCGTCCACCGGTGGCCGTTGTGCGAGACCACGTTCCCGCCGGAGTAGGCCTTCGAGCGCTCCCACGCGGGCTGCGCGCACGGGCCGGGCGGCAGGCCGCCGTCGTCCCACGGCACCTGCGGCGAGCGGTAGAAGTTGATGCCCATGGTCGTCCAGCGCGGACCCTGGTTGCCCAGGCGCACCTTGAACTGGTCCCAGCCGTGCGCCGACCACGGCGACCAGCCGAGCTCGGCGTGCACGGCGAGCCGGGGGAACGCCATGAACTCGACGTCGCGCGAGGTCGCGATCGTCTCCGTCCACAGTGGAGCCTCGATGCCCTGCACCGCCGACTCCGGCACACCGCTCAGGTGCGTGCCGGGGTTCCAGTCGTAGGCGTCCCGGACCTCGACCAGACCGGCCCACGACAGGCCCAGCGGCGTGCTGGAGTTGTACTTCATGTCCAGGTACGCCTTGTTCGCGGGCGACATGACGACCTTGTTGCCGCGCGCCACCGCCGCCTGCACGGTGGCGTTGGACGTCGTGGTCCCCCAGTACTGCGGGATGGCGCTGACGTCGGTGGTCGTCTTCACGAACTCGTGCCAGCCGAGCACGGTCTTGCCGTACTTCTTCACGATCGGCAGCGCCCGGTCCATGAACGCCTGGTACTGCGCGCCGGAGGTCGCGTGCGCCTCGTCGCCGCCGATGTGGAAGTAGGGGCCGGGCGTGAGCGCCGCGATCTCGCGCACCACGTCGTCCACGAACCGGTAGGTGATGTCCTTGTCGACGCACAACGAGGAGTAGCCGACCTCGATGTCCGTGCGCAGCGGCGGTGCCTGGCCGGTGCAGTTCAGCTCGGCGTACGAGGCGAGCGCGGCGTTGGTGTGGCCGGGCAGGTCGATCTCGGGGATCACCGTGATCTTGCGCGCGGCCGCGTACTGCACGATCTCGCTGTACTGCGCCTTGGTGAAGTAGCCGCCGGGACCGCCACCGACCTGGGTGCTGCCGCCGTACGTGGCGAGCCGCGGCCAGCTGTCGACCACGATCCGCCAGCCCTGGTCGTCGCTCAGGTGCAGGTGGAAATAGTTGATCTTGTAGAGCGCGAGCTGGTCGAGGTACCGCTTGACGGACGCGACCGGGTGGAAGTGCCGCGCCACGTCGAGCATCGCGCCGCGGTAGGCGAACCGCGGGTGGTCGACGACCAGCGCGCCCGGCACCGTCCACGGACCGGGCTGGGTGGTCGCGCTCTCCACCTTGGCGGGCAGCAGCTGCCGCAACGTCTGCACGCCCGCGAACAGCCCCTCGGAGGTGTTGGCGCGCAACACAACGGCGTTGGCGGCGACGTCGAGCTGGTAGCCCTGCTGACCGACGCTGCCCGGTGCGCCCGCGAGCAGCAACGAGATGCCGTCGGCGGGTGTGCCGGTCGCGTCGGCTACCGGCAGCGCGTACCCGGTCGACGGCCGCAGCACGCCGGCCAGGAAGTCACCCACGTCCCGCGCGGCCGGGCTGGTGTAGATCTTGGTGCCGGTGGTCAGCGCGTGCGTGACACCCGCTCTGGCCTGCACGGAGACCGGCGCCGGAACAAGGCTCCGCAGGGGTTCCGCGGCCTGCGACTGCGCACTCACGGAGAGCGCGGCGGTCACGGTGACGACCACGGCGAGAACGCGAGTTCTCACGACTCCTCCTCTGAGTCGGGGGCGGCGGCCCAGGTCACAGCGTGGTCAACCGGTCAGATGCCGTCAATGGTCTGAGCCAATTCAGCGGTGGTGCCGACGCCCGTGACCCGGCCGGGCAGAATCAGGCGCATGGGGGATTTCGCAACGCTGGTCGCGTCCGTCGTGCCGCGGATCGAGGCGCTCGTACCCGCCGAGCCGGCCGCCGAGCTGGGCCGGCACACCGGGCGGCAGCGGCGGGACGGCATTCCGGCCGCCTCGGCCGCGCAGCAGGGGTTGCGCGAGGTGCCGGGCCTCCTCGCGGAACGGCTGCTCGGGGCGCTGGAGCTGGAGGTGGGCCGGCTGTCGCTGACCGCGCCCGCGGCGCTGGTCGCGGACCTCCGACCGCTGCCGGACGGTTCGTCGTTCTCCGTGCTCTCCGCTCACGGCCAAAGCGCGATGACGACCCCGGTCGCCATGGTCGACACCGTGCACCGCGGTGCCGCGGACCTCGTCCTGCGGCACGTCGAGCGGTTGCTGCCCGACCTCAGCGAGGTCACCGGCAGCGAGGCCGAGATCGCCGCCAGGCGCGGCAGCGCGCACCTGGCCACCGCGACGGCCGTGGCCAGGGCGGTCCTCAACGCCATCGGCACCCCCACCGCGACCGACCCGAGAGCCGCCATCGGCATCGCGATCGGCGTGACCGCACAGGTCCTGGCCGATCTCCCCATGCCACCCGGCTACGCGCGAGCGTTGCTGGAGAAGCGGCGGGCCGAGTACATGGGCTCGTCCTGGTACACGCACGCGCCGGTGGCCGCTCACCGGTTCGTCCTGGTCGAGGAACCGGGCCTGGACGAGCCCGACTTCACGCGGACCGGCCTGGCCGCACCGGTCCACAGCGGGTTCGCCGTCCGTACCGGCATCGCGGAGGGCCAAGTGCCGGTCAGCGTGCGGGTCGTGCTGCGCGAGCCGGCCGAACCGGACCTGGCGGCGTGGGACGAGGTCGTGGAGATCAGCTACCTCGCGGTCGACGGTGACGCGAGGTTCGGGCACAGCGCGACGGCGCCGTGGGGTGGCGAGTTCCGCGCGCGGGTCAGCGCGACCGGCCGCGACGAGGCCGACGAGCGCTACGAGCTGACGATCTGGCCGGCCCCGCACGCGGACCCGGTGGTGCGCAAGCGCACCGACCGCGTCGGCCACCTGCTGCGCGGTGAACCGGCGCCGCCGCCGATCCGGCGCCCGGAGGCCGGTCTTCGCTGGCTGAGGACCGAGCTGGGCGAAGCGGCCACCGTCACGATCGCCACGAACGTCACCCTGGACGAGGTGGTGGCCGAGTTCGGGGAGGGCGCCGTCGCCGTGGAGGTCGACGGCGGGGTGCTGGTCGTCGAGGACAACGACTACCTGGGCTCCCGCACGGAGGTCCTGAAACGCCTGTCCCGCAACGGGAAGGCCGCGAGCCACTACTGGAACGTCAACCGGCTGACCAGGCTCTCGTTCGCGCGCGGCGGCACGGTCCTGTCCGCCGAGGAGGTCCTGGACGAGACGTGGTTCGGTACCGACCCGGAGGTGCGGCAAGCCCTGGAGGGCCTCAGCTTCACCGACCGGCGCCACGTCGACGCCAAGGCGGTCACGGCGGTGGCGCGGTTCACCGGTGCCGTGATCGCCGAGGACGACCTGCGGGACGCGCTGCGTCAGTAGGCCGGGAGCTGGAACGAGTTGACGACGGCCGGGAACTCCTCGACGGGGCGGCCGCCGTTGGCCTGGTTCTTCAGCGCCATGTCCTGGTTGGCCGTCACGTACGGGCGCAGCAGCTCCTCGTAGCGCTGGAAAGCCGTGCCCGGGTTGGCGCTCAGCTCGCCGGCCAGCACGTACGCGCCGACCAGTGCCATGCTCGTGCCCTGGCCGGACAGCGGCGAGCCGCAGTAGCCGGCGTCGCCGAGCAGGACGACGTTGCCGCGTGACCAGGAGGGCATCCGGATCTGCGCCATGGAGTCGAAGTGGAAGTCCGGCGCCTCCCACATGTGCTTGAGCGCGGTCTGCCACTCCCAGCCGGCGTCGGCGAACCGCTCGGCGAGCAGGCGGCGCTGGGCCTCGACGTCGCGGTGGTCGAAGTCGACCTCGCCGTAGAAACCCATGTACACCCGGCACTCGGCGTTGGCGCGGGCGCTCATGATGCCGCCGCCGACGACCTCGCCCTGCTGGAACACCTGCCAGTGGTCGAGGTTCAGGAAGTTCGGCGCGGTGAACACGGCGAGGTTCATGCCGAGGTGGCTGATGAAGTCCCGCTCGGGACCGAACACGAGCCGCCGCACGTTCGAGTGCAGGCCGTCGGCGCCGACGATCACGTCGAAGTCGCGCGGGGCGGAGCGTTCGAACGTCACGCGGGTGCCGTCGATGGCGGTGATGGTGTCGTCGAACAGGTACTCGACGCCCTCGACCGCGTCGAACAGCAACCGGGCCAGGTCGTCGCGCATGACCTCGACGTCGGGGCTCGCCAGCTCGCCCCCGGTCAGCGTGTGCTCGGTGGAGTGGAAGAGCTCGTTGCCGTCGGCGTCGACCATGCTCATGCCGCGCATGCCGGTCGTCAGCGACCGCAAGCGCTCCCCCAGCCCCATCCGCTCCACCACGCCGAGCGCCGGGCCGCGCACGTCGACGGCCTGCCCGCCGGGCCGCAGGCCGCGGTGGCGCTCGACGACGGTGACGGCGAAACCGTTGCGGCGCAGCCAGTACGCGAGGGCGGGGCCGCCGATGCTGGCGCCGGAGATCAGGACGTTCTTCATGGTGCTTCCCCCTGTGGAGTGGTCGACGTCCACAAGGTGCCGTGCCGCGCTGACCGGCGGCTGACCATCGGCTGCCCGGCGCTGACAGGTGGTGACGCACGCTGTCAGCGCCGGGCAGCCACGCGCGCGTGACTCAGCTCGAAGCCCGGGAGGTGAGCCGGTAGGCGGAGGTCCCGAGGCCGGACGGGCCCCGGCTGAACACCGGGAGCGCACCGGCGTCGTCGTACCGGCTGGTTTCCTCGTGCCAGTGGACGATCCCGGCGATCCAGTCCTTCAGCTCGTCGGCGTACCTCGTCAGTCCCGCACGCGCACCGGCGTCGAGCGACAGGTCGTCGAACATCTTCGGCAGGTCGGTCTCGACGGCCCGCACGAACTGGCCGAGACGGGCGTCCATCAACGCGTAGGCGATCTCGAAGGCGCGCTTCTGGGGCACGCCGAGGAAGCTCTCGACCACGCGGACCACGTTGTGCACCTCGCCCTCGTGCTGGATCTCCTTGCGGTACGAGAAGACGTCGTTGAGCATCGTGCAGTAGTCCATGGCCGACCGCTCCATCGTCTGCACGACCCGCGTTCCCCACAACTGCGCCGGAACGGTCGCGGAGTGCGAGAAGCGGGACAGCGACATCGTCAGCTCGGACCCGAACGTGCTGCGCCGCATCTCCACGTAGTCGATGGGGTCGGGGATGCGGTTGAAGTGCATGTTGACCACCTCCCACACCCACGCGTCGAGCATCGCGTCGACGGTCTCGCGGAACGTGGCGCGGAACTCCGGGGTCATCGGCGCCGCCGTCCGCTGCCAGAGGTCGGCCAGCGAGAGCTCCATGGCGTTGGCGGGCACGACGGTCTGGACGAGGTCGGGCGGCATGCACGCCTTGAGCCGGGCCGTCTGCGCCTTCAGGCCGAGCAGGTTGCGGGTCTGGCCGAACCAGAGCGGGTAGGCGTCGTCGGCGTAGGTGCCCCAGGTGAGCCAGCAGCCGGACAGGAACAGCTCCTGCGCCGTGGCGTCCGGGTCGATGCCCGCCGAGCACAGCGGGAAGTCGAACCCGCGGATCTTGCGCTCGTCCCAGACGCCCTCGCCGGTCATGCCGTGCTCGACGGCCCAGGCGACCACCTGCTCCCTGGCCTGGTCGAGGTGCGGTGCCAGGGTCAGGGTAAACGGGACGTCGAACGCCGGCAGCGTGTACGGCTCGACGGCCTTCGGCGTGCTGGAGAACTGCCGCAGCCGCTGCGGCATGGTCTTCGCGTACGAGCCGAGGACGCCGAGCCGTGACCGTTGACCGGAGTTCATGTACCGCGACGAGCGCAGGTGCCACTCGTGGCCGCCCGCCTGCCAGTCCTGAAGGCCCTTCACGTAGCCCAGGACGGCGGCGCGCCCGATGGGGTCGATGGCCTGCTCGTCCAGCAGGATCGGCACCTCGGTGAGCGCGGTGTGCTCGAACTGGTGCAGCCGGGAGGTCAGCAGGTCGTTGACGGCCTCCGCGGCGGCCTGGGTGGGCAGGTCGAGGAACTTCTCGAACACCAGCACGCCGTTGGACAGCTCGCCCTCGTCGAGCACCTCGCGTTCGTAGGAGAACAGGTCGTTGCGCAGGTGCACGGCGTCGCTGAAGGTGTCGCGCAGCACCCCGATCGGCCTGCTCAGCGCAATACGGGCCGGCACCTCCAGGCCGACCGCGTGCTCGACCAGGTTCGCCGACCAGGGCGCGCCACCGACCTTGCGGCGCATCTCGACGTACTCGATCGGGTTGGCGAGCCGCTTGGCGCTGATGTTGTGCAGCTCCCACATCGACTCGTCGAGCAGGTGCCGGGTGTTGGCGGCGAACCGTTCACGCCAGTCGGGCGAGTGCTTGCCCACCGTGCGGCGCCACAGGTCCGCCAGGCCCTTCTCGACCGGGTTCGTCGGCTCGGCGGTGATGACGCCGTCGACCGGCATGAACAGCGGCAACCGGTCGAGGTAGGCCTGTGCGCCCGCGATGTCCGGGTTGCGCTTGTACAGCTCCACGAAGTGGTCGTCGAAGTAGAAGACCCACACGTACCAGTCGGTGATCAGGTCGAGCGTCTCACCGTCGCAGTCGGGGTGGGTGTACGCGCAGAGCAGCGCGTAGTCGTGCGACTCGAGGTCGTGGTCGGTCCAGATGACCGTTCCGTGCTGCGGCACGTCGATCATGTCCATCTCGTGCGCCCAGGCCCGCGTGTGGACGCGGGCGCGTTCGAGACCGGGGTTCAGCCGGGCCGGGTGGGGCGTGTAGAACTCCGGCAGCTGGAACGGCTGCATGGGCGTGGGACCTCCGCGCGGTGGACGTGTCGCGGTGAACGCAACCAGCCCGGCGCGCAGCCGCGCCAGATGGTGAAACCTTGATCCACACGTTCGTGGCGGACGTCGCCCGTTCAGACCAGCCGGACCTCGGGCGCGTGTACTCAGCGCACCGACGATCGGGCGCTCGTGCGCGGACAACCGGCCACACCGGTGTGACCGCGGTGGGGACGAGGTGTGGACGGCGTTGCGCACCCTCGGTGGCACCACCACCGAGGGGAGCCGGGGATGCGCAGGACCAGGGACGTCGCGGAGCAGTGGCTGGCGCTGGTGATCGTGGCGGCGGCCGTCGTCACGCTGGTGCTGCTGGGGCTGTCGCTGTAGCGAGGATCCGCTGCGCGACGGCCACCGCCCTGGGCTGGCACAGGCCCTCGGCGGCGCGGACCGCCCTCTCGCCGAACGCGACGGCGGTCTCGCGGTCGCCGAGGGCCAGGTGCAGGCGGCACAGCTGGCCGAGCACGCGGTCACCGGCCCAGCGGCGGCCCGACCGTGCGATCGCGTCCGCGCACCACTGCGCGTACCGGGCGGCGTCGCGCAGCCGGCCCTCGACCTCGGCGCCGATGGCCAGCGCGAACGACAGCCCCAGCTCGCCGTAGTGGTCCTCGGCGTCGAACAGGCTCCGGAGCACCTCGTCGTCGTCGCTCAGCCCCGTCCCGGTCCGGCACAGCTCCGCGGCCCTGCGCGCCATCTCCAGCGCCTTGCCCGGCCTGCCGAGCTCCAGCGCGGTGTGGGCGTAGTCGGTCCGCGCGAACGCCTCGCCACGCCAGTCGCCGGCCTCGTGGAAGGCCACCAGCGACCGTTCCAGGTAGGCGATGCACTCGTCGTCGTTCGCGAGGTTGTAGTGCACGAAGCTGATGTCCTGCAACGCCATCGCGGCCCGGCTCTGGTCGCCGTGCTCCTCCAGCAGCGCCAGCGCCGCCTGGATGTGCGCCATGGCCCGCTCGTTGTCGCCCCGCACCGCGTGCACGATGCCGACGTGGTGCAACGCGCTCGCCTCACCGGTCGGCGCACCCACCTGCCGCATCAGCGCGAGACCGCGTTCGAAGTGGTCCTGCGCCTCGTCCAGCTCGCCCGCCTCGCGCGCGATGATGCCGAGCAGGCCGTGGACCGAGGCCTCCCCGCGCACGTCACCCATCTGCCGCATCAGGTCGAGCGCCTCGCGCAGGTACTTGCCGGGGTTGCCGCCGGGCCGGGCCAGGTGCGCGCGGCCCAGGCCCTTCAACGCCTCCGCGCGGGCCGCGAGGTCGCCGAGCTGGTGCGCGGCGGCCAGCGCGAGGCTCTGCACCTCGACCCGGTCGCGTCCGTAGCCCCGGTTGAGCATGAACTGCGACAGGTGGTGCGGCAGCTGCCAGGCGTGCTCGTAGTGGCCCTGGTAGGCGGCCAGGTACACGGCGGCCTTGAGGTTGCGGCGTTCGGCGTCGAGCCACGCGGAGGCCAGGCGGGCGTTCGTGAGCGGCGGCGGGTCGAACGGCGGGTACCGCACGGCGGAGGGGATCCGCGGGTTGCCCGGCGACATCCGGAACTCCGCCACGGCGGCGTTGTGCAGGTAGTGGTCGAGGACGCGGACGACCGCCTCCTCCCGCTCCTCCGGCAGGACACCGGCCTTCGCGTGCTCGGCCAGCAGGTCGTGGAAGCGGTAGCGGCCGTTCTCCCGCTGCTGCACCAGGTGCACGTCGAGCAGCTCGTCCAGCAGCCGTTCGGCCTCGTTCGCGGTCGTGCCGATCAACGCGGCCGCGAGGTGGGCGTCCCAGTCGTCGCCGGGGTGCAGCCCGAGCAGCCGGAACAACCTCTGCTGCTCGCCGGTGAGCTGCTCGTAGCTCATCGCGAACGCCTTGGCGACGCTGCGCTCCCCCGCCGCCAGCTCGGTCAGCCGCTGCTCGCCGAGCCGGCGCCGGAGGTCCCGCGCCGTCCAGGCCGGCCGCGTCCGCCACCGCGCCCCGGCGATCCGCACCGCCAGCGGCAGGTGCCCGCACAGCCGCACGATCTCGCGCATCGCCGCCGCGTCCTCGCCGCGGTGCGGCCCGACGATGCTCGTGAGCAGGTCCAGCGCGTCGCGTTCCGGCAGCACGTCCAGCGAGATCGTGTGCGCCGCGTCCAGGTCCACCAGCCGGCGCCGGCTCGTGACGATCACCAGCCCGCTGCCCGGCAGCAGCGGCCGGACCTGCGCCGCACCACCCGCGTTGTCCAGCACCACCAGCGCCTTGCGGTGCGCCATCTCGGCACGCCACAGCGCCGCCCGCGCGTCCAGCTCGTCCGGGACGTCCTTCGCGGACACCCCGAGCGCCGTCAGCAACGCCAGCAACGCGTCCTGCGGCGTCCGCGGCTCGACGCCCTCGGTGTGGGAGTGCAGGTCCACGAACAGCTGCGCGTCCGGGAACCGCTCCTTGAGCCGGTGCGCCGCCCGCACCGCGAGCGTCGTCTTGCCGATGCCCGCCATGCCGTCGATGGCCGTGATCGCCACGCACCCCGACGGCACCGCCGCCAGCACCCTGGCCAGGTCCTCCTCGCGCCCGGCGAAGTCCGCGATGTCGCCGGGCAGGTCGTTGCGCGCCCTGGGCCGGTTGTCCGCCCGCAGCACCTGCTGGTGCGCCTGCTGCAGGTCCCTGCCGGGATCGACGCCGAGCTCGTCGGCGAGCCTGCGGCGGACCTCCTCGTAGGTCCGCAGCGCCTCCGCCTGCCGCCCGCACCGGTGCAGCGCGTGGACGAGCTGCGCCCACATCCGTTCCCGCGCCGGGTGCTGCCGGGTGAGCGTGCGCAGCTCCGGCACCAGCTGCTCGTGCCGGCCGGCCCGCAGGTCCTGCTCGATCCGCGCCTCCAGCACCGCCAGGTACCGCTCCACCAGCGCGGGCGCGTGGTCGCGTTCCAGCCGGTCGCTGCCGATGTCCGCGAACGGCCGCCCGCGCCACAGCGCCAGCGCCCGTTCCGGCTCCAGCCGCCCGAACAGGTGGACGTCCACCTCGTCCGGCTCGACGTCGATCAGGTACCCGCCCGGCTGCGTCCTGACGAGCCCCGGCACCCCGAGGTCCTCCCGCAACCGGCCGACGGTCGTCTGCACCGCGTTGCGCGTCCCGCCGACGAGCTCCACCAGCTCGTCCACCCCGACCACCTGCCGGGCCCGCAGCAGCAACGCCGCCAGCACCACCCGCCGCTTGCCCGGCGGGACGTGGACGCGGCGCCCGTCGAGCACCACGTCCAACGGCCCGAGCAGCCGGAACACCCTCACTCCCACCGGCCCCAGCGCACGACCTCCTCGAACGCCGCCCGCTTCCGCCGCCGCGGCGACGCGTCCTGCGAGAGCTCCGACTCCGCCGCGTGCCCGACCGCGATCGCCCCGATCGGCTCGTAGGCCTCCGGCACCCCGAACTCCTCGCGGAACGCCGCCCACGTCTCCCGCGGCATCCCGAAGAACACCGCCCCCAGCCCCTCGTCGACCACGGTCTGCAGGATCAGCAACGCCGCCATGCCCGTGTCGATGTGCCAGTACGGCACCGGCCAGTGGTCCTCGCTGCGGTCCGTCCACCCCTTGTCGGGCTGCGCGTACCGGTCCAGGTAGACGTCCTTGGCCGACATCGGCACCACGACCACCGGCGCCGCCATCGTCTCCTCCGAGGCCCACACCTCGAAGAACTTCTCCCGGTACCGCTGCAACGACTCCCCCTGCAACACCAGGAACCCCTGCCCCTGCGAGAACCCCGCCGACGGCCCGCGCACCGCGTTGCGCATGATCCGCCGCACGCTCTCATCGCTGACCGGCTCGTCGGTGAACTTCCGCACCATCCGCCGCTTGCGCACGACGTCCTGGAACTCCACGCCAACCTCCCCACAGATCCGCCTGGCCTCGACCGTAACGGAACGCGGTCCGGAGGGGGCGAAGCCGAAGGCGAGGCGTGAACTCATGATCGAGCCGAAGGCGAGGCGTTTCAGCCTTTCCTCGGGCGGTTCCGCGGTGGGTGGCTTCCCCGTCTAGCGCTCCGATCGTCTGCCGGGCCTGAGGAGGGGTGTCAAACCGACACGCTTTTCGTTCCTGGATCGCTAAACGGGGAAGACGCCCACCGCAACGCAAGCACCAACGCAACCGGCAGCCGCTCTACGCAACAGGCGTGCCATCTACCTGCTCACAGCGCTGGCCGGCTTCTTTGGGAGTGTCGGGGTCTGGGGCGGAGCCCCAGGAAGCCCCCAGGAAGCCTCTACAACCGCCGCAACCCGGCCAGCACCCGCTCCATCAACTCCCCATCCGGCCGGTCGTCCCCATAGGTCGACGCAGTCCGGTGGACATCGATCAACCCGTGCGCAGCCATGTCCCCCAGCAGCACCTTGGTCACCCCCAGCGGCAACCCCCGCAACGCCGCGATCTCCGCCACCGACCGCGGCAGCGAGCACAGCGTGAGCACCTCCTGGTGCTCGGGCCGCACGGCCGTGGCCGACCGCTCGTTGACCGACACCAGCGTCTCGATTTCGAGGTGCACCTCGGACGTCGTGCGCCCGCCGGTCCACGCGTACGCACGCACGATGGACGCCGACGACTCGATCGGCGGCAACGGCGGCACGGGTTCGAACGGTGCCGTGGCGTACGGATCGGGCTTCGAGTACAGGTCCGGCCTCGGGTGCCGGCCGGGTTTGGCGTAGCGGTCCGTCCGCTCGTACGGGTCGGCCGCGTGCGGGTCGGGCGGGTTCGAGTCGACGACCCAGTCCGGCTCCGGCTCCGGCTCGCGCTTCGCCCTACCCTTGCGGCCGCGGCGGCGGATCCGGTCGCTGTCGAGGCTGAAACCACTGATCAGGTCACCGAAGTTGACCTGCTGGTCGTCGGGCTCCCTCATGCCAGCTCTGCCCGCAGTTCCGGCGTGAGCAGCTGACCCACCTGCCGCACGACGACCGTCATCTCGTAGGCGACCTGCGAGACGTCACAGCCCGCGGAGGCGAGCACGGCCAGGACGGAACCGTCGCTGATCGACATCAGCAGCATGACGCCGCGGTCCATCTGCACCACCGTGCGCACGACCGCCTCGCCCGCGAAGCACTGCGACGCGGACGCGGCGAGCGAGACGACGCCCGCGACGATCGCCGCGAACTGCTTGCTCGACTCGGGTGGGAGCTTCGACGAGGAGACCAGCACCAGGCCGTCGGCGGAGATCACCACCGCGTGCTCGATGCCGGGCGTGCGTTCGGCGAAGTTGGTGACCAGCCAGCCGAACTGGTCCACCTGCGTGCTCATCGACTCTCCTGCCGGTCGGGAAGGCCCTTCTGCACGCCGCGCTGGAAGGCGTCGAGGAAGCCTCGGGCCGACTCGGGCGTCTGGCGTGCGGGGGGCGGCGGGGTGCTCGCAGCGGGTGCGTCGAACCAGGACATGTGCTGTCCCGGCACGCGCGTGGTCATCTGCGTGGTCTGCTCCTCGATCGCCTCCCCGCGGAAAGACTCCCAGGACTCTTCCCGCCGTGGTGCCAGTTCGGCCGGAACCAACACGATCGCGCGAGTTCCCTTGCCTTGTTGCGCGTCGAGACGTACCACGATCTGGTGGCGCGCCGCGAGCCTGCCGACGACGAAAAGTCCCATTTCGCGGAAGACCTGCACGTCTGCGCCCTCACCGGCGGCCTCCAGCCGGCCGTTGACGACGGCCAGCGCCTCGCGGTCGATGCCGATGCCGCGGTCGACGACGTCGATCTGCACGATGTCGCCGGCCTCGATGGACGCGCTGATCTCGACCTGCGTCTGCGGCGGCGAGAAGGCCGTCGCGTTGTCCAGCAGCTCGGCCAGCAGGCGGACGAGGTCGCTCGCGACGTACCCGACGACCTCGGCGCCGGGCGCGGTGTGCACGACGACGCGCTGGTACTGCTCGATCTCCGCGGCCGCCGCGCGCAGCACGTCGGTCAGCGGGATCGGGCGGGTGAAGCGCCGGGCCACGTCGCCGCCGGAGAGCACCATGAGGTTCTCGTTGTTGCGGCGCATGCGGGTGGCCAGGTGGTCGAGCTTGAACAGGTTCGCGAGCTGCTCCGGGTCCTCCTCGAACTTCTCCAGCTCCTCCATGAGCTTGAGCTGGCGTTCGACGAGGCTCTGGCTGCGGCGCGAGAGGTTCACGAAGATGTTGCGCATGTTGGCGCGCATGCCGGCCTGCTCGACGATCGAGCGGACCGCCTGCTGGTGCACCGCGTCGAACGCCCGCGCCACCTGGCCGAACTCCTCGGTGGTGTGCACCGGCACCGGCTCGACGTCGGTGCTGCCGCGGCCGGTGGCCACCATCTCCGGCAGCTTCTCCCAGGCCACGTCCAGTGCGGAGCGGCGCAGGGCGTTGAGCGAGCGCAGCAGGTAGCGGCCGACGACGAACCCGATGGAGCCCGCCAGCACGAGGCTCGCGAACAGCAGCGCCGACGCGGTGCCCGCGGCGTCGCTGGTCTCGTCGCGCAGCCGGTTCACGGTGTCGCGCAGGTCGGTCTGCAGACCCTGCACGACGCCGTCGAGCGAGTCGGCGACCGCGCCGGAGGCCCTGGTCCAGTCCGCCGCCGCGATCGGCAACGGCCGGGGCCTGGTCCCGCCCGCCGCCACCGAGTCCGACGTCGGGTGCAGCACCGCGGCGCTCAGCATCCTGCGCTGGGCCTCGATGTCGGGCCCGTTGAAGCCCGTCCAGTAGGAGCTCAGCTGCTGCGGCGTCGCGAGCGCGGCGAACTGGCCGGCGATGTAGCTGAGCTTGACGTTCGACTCGACCAGCGACCGCACCTCGGCCTGCGCGAGCAGACCGCGGGTGAGGCCGGACAGCACGACCGCCTGCTGGTAGAGGACCTCCTCCTGCACGTGCAGCGCGTGGTGCAGGCCCATGGCGGTCTTGGACAGCGTCGCGTCACCGAAGTCGCTCGCGAGGACCTCGTCGACGTCGAGCATCGACTCGGTGAGCGAGGTGTACTCCTTGACGGCGGCCGGCACGTCGGTGGTCTGCGCGCGCAGCGCGGGCAGCCGCTCGATCTTGGCGTGGACGTCGCCCATGCGGGCGGTGACGACGTCGCTGAGCGTGGCCTTCCCGATCGCCGCGCGCAACGCCTGCCGCGCCTCGTCGGTGCGGCGCACCTGGTCCTGCAGGACCTGCGGGCCGGTGCCTTCCGCGACGGCCCGCCGTTCCGCCTGGACGCCTTCGATCACCGGGATCAGGGCGGTGCGGACCTTCTCCAGCCGCTGCAGAGCGGCGTAGGAGTCGGCCCGCACCATGTGCGAGTGGATCTGGAGGACGCCGGAGACCACCGCGATGGTGACCGGGACGATCAACACCGCGGCGAGCTTCACCGGCAGGCGCCAGTTGCGCCAGTTGACGAGCGAGGTGAACATCGGCTCAGACGAAGAGCTTCGCCGCGTTCAGGAAGAGCCGGTAGAGGCCGTAGGCGAGCGGGATGCCCACCCACAGCCACGCGCCCACCAGCAACGGCAGCTGCGACTTCTCCTCCTGGGCAGAGTTCACTTCCGGGCTCACTTCCGGGCTCACTTCTGCACCACGCCTTCCGACTCGTCCGCGTCCGCGGCCTTCTGCACGGCGGCGTCCGCCGCCTCGGCCTCGTTCCACCTGGCGGCCGCGGCCCCGTCACCGGCCGCGTCCCCGGCCCGCGTGGTCGCGGACTCGGCCACGGGCTCGTGGAACCTCGGGTTGACCGGGCGGATCAACTCGTTCGCGACGAAACCGACGACCAGCAGCGAGATCATGATGTAGAACGACGTCGCGTACAAGTCCGGCCCGGAGTGCCCGGCCTTCTTGCCCGCGTCCGCGATGGCGTTGACGATCAGCGGCCCGAGCACGCCGGCCACCGACCACGCGGTGAGCAGGCGGCCGTGGATCGCGCCGACCTGGTAGGTGCCGAACAGGTCCCGCAGGTAGGCGGGAACGGTCGCGAAGCCCGCGCCGTAGAACGACAGGATCACCATCGCGCCGACGACGAACAGCGGCACGCTGGTCGAGCCGAACGTCAGCAGCAGCAGGTACAGCAGCGCGCCGACACCCAGGTAGATCCGGTAGATGTTCTTGCGCCCCACCAGGTCCGAGGTGGACGACCAGACGATCCGGCCGGCCATGTTCGCCGCGCTCAGCAGTGCGACGAAACCGGTGGCGGCCGCCGTGGCGACCGGCGTCGACGACTCCTTGAAGAAGTCGACCAGCATCGGCGCCGCCTTCTCCAGGATGCCGATGCCCGCGGTGACGTTGAAGCACAGCACGACCCAGAGCAGCCAGAACTGCGGCGTCCTGATCGCGTTGTTGGCGGAGACGTTGTGCGCGACCACGGCCTTTGGCCGGTCCTTGGCCAGCGCCGCCTTCGCCGCCTCGAACTCCTTGGAGGGCAGGCGGATCAGCAGCACGCCGACGGTCATGAAGACGGCGTAGGCGATGCCGTGGACGAGGAACGCCTTGCCGATGCCCGAGGTCGAGGTGTTGCCGAACGCGGTCAGCATCGACGTGGACCACGGGGACGCGATCAACGCGCCGCCACCGAAGCCCATGATCGCGATGCCGGTCGCCATGCCCGGCCGGTCGGGGAACCACTTGATCAGCGTCGACACCGGCGAGATGTAGCCGATGCCCAGCCCGATGCCGCCGACGAGGCCGTACCCGAGCACGACGACCCAGTACTGGCCGGCCCACACGCCGGCGGCCGAGATCAGCAGGCCCGAGCAGAAGCAGACGAGCGACATGAACATCGCCCAGCGCGGGCCGCGGCGCTCCACGGTCGTCCCGAGCACGGCCGCCGACAGGCCCAGCATCACGATGCCGAGCTGGAAGGGCAGTGCGCTCTGCGTTCCGGTGATGCCGAGCGATTTCTCCAGCGGGGTCTTGAAGACGCTCCAGGCGTAGGCCTGTCCAATGGAGAGATGAATCGCCAGCGCCGCGGGCGGAACGAGCCAGCGGTTCCATCCGGGAGGCGCGACCGTGCGTTCGCGCGCTAAGAACCCCACTTTATCCCCAACCGTCACAAAAACGCGGACCGGACGATCCTAGGCCAGCCGCACACGTGCGACAACGGTCTGGACCTGTCGCACCGCTGTTGCGCATCTCGCAACTCCGGCGCCTGCCCCGAAGATCATCGCTGGTCAACCATTTGAGACGAATGGACATGTCCGGTTTCGGCCGGATCCCGGTACCTGAGCTGTGCGCGAAGGCGTTGACTGGACACGTGCGGACGCTAGAGTGTGCCCGCACGCAGGAGGGGCGGGAACCGATGACCAAGGCGATGTGGTCGCCTGGCGAAACACAGCACGGGCAACCGGAAATCCGGGGTTTCGCGTCGTTCGACGACCCCGACGTCCCGTCGTACGTCGATTCCAACGGCAATCCGAACTTCACGCTGATTCAACAGAGCGATGAATTCCGGGCGTTACGCCGCCGGCTCACGACGTTCGTCTTCCCGATGACCGCTTTGTTCCTCGCCTCGTACCTGACGTTCGTGCTGCTGTCCGCGTATGCCAAGGACTTCGTCAGCACGAAGGTGATCGGTGTGATCAACCTCGGGATCCTGCTGGGTCTCGGGCAGTTCGTCGTGTCCATCGTCATCACGCTCTCCTACGCGCGTTACGCCAAACGGAGGCTGGACCCGCAGCGCAGGCTGCTCGCCGAGAAGACCGGCGTCGAGGAGTAAGCAATGCCCACCACCGGCAACCCGGTGCTGAACCTCAGCGTCTTCGCGGTGTTCGTCCTGATCACCCTCTACATCGTCTACCGGGCGAGCAGCCGCAACGTCACGGCGTCGGACTACTACGCGGCGGGCAGCTCGTTCACCGGCGCCCAGAACGGCGTGGCGCTGTCCGGCGACTTCCTGTCGGCCGCCTCGTTCCTCGGCATCTCCGGCGGCATCGCGGCGCACGGCTACGACGGCTTCCTGTACTCCGTCGGCTGGGTCGTGGCGTGGCTGGTCGGCCTGCTGCTGATCGCGGAGGGCCTGCGCAACACCGGCCGCTTCACCGTCGGCGACGTGCTGGCGTTCCGGATGCGGCAACGCCCGGTCCGCGCGGCCGCGGCGAACGCGACGCTGGTGATCTCGTTCTTCTACATGATCGCGCAGATGGCGGGCGCGGGCGGCCTGATCGCGTTGCTGCTCAACGTGTCCTCGAAGTGGGGCCAGGCGCTGCTGATCGCGGTGGTCGGCATGGTCATGGTGCTCTACGTGCTGGTCGGCGGCATGAAGGGCACGACCTGGGTGCAGATCATCAAGGCCGTCCTGCTGCTGCTCTGCGTGACGCTGATGAGCATCTTCCTGCTGGGCAAGTTCGGGTTCAGCCTGTCGGCGATCATGGAGCAGGCCACCGAGAACAACGAGCTCGGCACCGCCGTGCTCGACCCCGGCGCGAAGTACGGCATCAGCACGATGTCCAAACTGGACTTCGTGTCGCTGGCCCTGTCGCTGGTGCTGGGCATCGCGTCGCTGCCGCACGTGCTGATGCGCTTCTACACCGTGCCGAACGCCGCCGAGGCACGCCGTTCGGTCGTGTGGGCGACCTGGACGATGGTCATCTTCTACCTGTGCACGCTGGTGATCGGCTTCGGCGCGATGGCGCTGGTGGGCACCGACACCATCGCGGCGGCACCGGGTGGCGAGAACTCGGCGGCACCGCTGCTGGCGTTCCGCATCGGTGGCGCGGTCCTGCTGGGTGTGGTGTCCGCCGTCGCGTTCGCCACGATCCTCGCCGTGGTCGCGGGCCTGACGCTGGCGGCGTCGGCCTCGTTCGCCCACGACGTGTACGCCAACGTCATCAAGCGCGGCAACGCGGAGCCCCGCCGCGAGATCCGGGTCGCACGCCTCACCGCCATCGTCGTCGGGGTGCTGTCGATCATCGGCGGGATCGCGGCGAACGGCCAGAACGTGGCGTTCCTCGTGTCGCTGGCTCTGGCGCTGGCCGCGTCGGCGAACCTGTCCACGATCCTCTACACGCTGTTCTGGCGGCGCTTCAACACCACCGGCACGCTGTGGAGCATCTACGGCGGCCTCGGGTCGTGCCTGCTGCTCATCATCTTCTCGCCGGTCATGTCCGGGTCGCGGACGGCGATCTTCCCCGACGTCGACTTCGCGTGGTTCCCGCTGGGCAACCCCGGCCTGGTGTCGATCCCGTTCTCGTTCCTGTGCGGGTTCCTGGCCACGATCTTCTCGAAGCCCGAGCCGGAGAACGCGCGACTGGCGGCGGAGATGGAGGTCCGCGCCATCTCCGGCATCGGCGCCCGCACGTGATCAGCCCGGGATGATCCCGGCCTCGTGGGCGATGATCGCGGCCTGCACCCGGTTCCGCACGCCGAGCTGACGCAGGATCGTGCTGACGTAGACCTTCACCGTGCCCTCCACGACGTGGATGCGCGCGGCGATCTCGGCGTTGGACAGGCCGGCTCCGACGAGTCCGAGCACCTCGCGTTCCCGTGCGGTGAGGACCGCGATCCGTTGTTCCGCCTGCGGCCGTGGGTGGGCGCGGGAGAGTTGGTCGACGACTCGCTTCGCCACCAGCGGTGACAGGTACGCGGCGCCGGACGCCACGGCCCGGACCCCGGCGATGATCTCCTGTGGGTCGCCGGTCTTGAGCACGAACCCCGCGGCACCCTCCGCCAGGGCCCGGCTGATGTACGCGTCGTCGGCGAACGTGGTGAGCACCAGCGTCCTCGTGCCGGGATGGCACTCGCGGATCACCTTCGCCGCGTCCAGCCCGTCGAACACCGGCATGCGGATGTCGAGCACGGCCACGTCCGGCCGGTGGCGGGCGACGAGGTCGATCGCCTGGCTGCCGTTCTCCGCCTCCGCGACCACCTCGACGTCCCCTGCCGTGGCGAGCACGGCCCGCACCCCGAACCTGACCACCGGCTCGTCGTCCGCGAGCACGACCTTGATCAACCGCTCCTCCTGGCGAGCCACACCTTGGACACGAGCCGATCATCCCGGAAGCACAGCTGGTGCAGGTCGTGGCGGTCGTGGTCGAACGGGTTGGCGTGCGTGCTGTAGTAGCGGCACTCGGTTCCGGGCGGCGCGGTGACGCCCAGCGGGTTGTCCACGCGGGTGCGCAGCGGCAGGTCCAGGTCGTCCTCGGCCTGCCCTGGCCGCGCCCGTTCGAACTGCTGCGGCGTGAGAACGGACGTCACCGCGTCGAACACCATGTAGCCCGGCACGCCGACCGCGATTCCCGCGCACACGACCGTGGTGATCAGCACGGTGCGTTTGGCGGTCTTGCGGATCTCCTCCTCCGTGCGCTCCCTCCGCACGTGCGTGGGCGTGGTGCGCGGGAGTGGGCGTTCCGGCAGCTTCGCCCGCACCTCGAACCCGGTGGCGGTCGGTCCCGCGTCGAACCGGCCGCCGACCAGCGCGACGCGTTCGGCCAGGCCCACCAGGCCCTTGCCGCTGCCGACGGCGTGCGTGGCGGGCGCCGGGCCGTTGGTGATCCGCAGGTCCAGGTCCGCGCTCAGCTCGACGGTCACCCTGGCGCCGGGGGCGTGCTTGATCACGTTCGTCAGCGCCTCGGCCACCACCCGGTGCACGGTCCTCGCGATGATCCCGTCGAGCGGCTCGGTGCGGTGGTTGGTGAGCGCCACGTCGAGGCCGGACCGTGCGACGACCTCCTCGACCGTCGCGACCGGCTCGTCCTCGTCGGCGCGCAGGACCTGCATGACGTCCGCGAGCCGTTCGGCGGCCGCCGTGACACTGGTTCGTGCGGTCCTGGCGGCCTCGCGTTGCTGTGGGGTGAGCGTCGGTTCCAGTTCCAGCGCACCGACCAGCAACGCGGCTCTGGCCAGTTCGTGGCCCACGAGGTCGTGCATCTCACCGGCCAAGCGCGCGCGTTCGGCGTCACGGGCGTTGTCGGCGTCGCGTTCCAGCAGCGCCGCGTGCTCCCAGCCGACCTCCTGCAGCTCCGCGTACCTGCGGCGGAACCGCCCGAACGCCCACGGCACCACGCCCAGCACGCCGATGCCGGAGGTGACCGCGAGCGCGGTGTCCGAGCCGCCGCGTTCGGTCAGCGCCACGACCACACCGGCGAACTCGGCGACGGCGAGGGTGATCGCGCTCGCCCGCGGGTCACGCGCGTGCCGTCCGGCGAAGAAGCTCGTGACCGCGAGCGCCGGCGCCAGGGCGACCACACCGGTGGCGCTGTCGAGCTCGACCCGCACGAGGTAGCAGACGAGCCACGCGCTGAGCATCGACCCGAGCGCCACCGCGGGCCGGGCGCGCACGACGACGAGCGCGGCGGCGAACACGGCGAGGTAGAGCACGACCTCCCACACAGCGAGCCGGCCCGCCCTCGACGTCACGCCCGCCCCGGCCACCGGCAGTGCCGCACCCACCCACAGGACCAGCCTCAGCCACACGGGCCCCATCATCCCAGGCGGCTGAACACCACGGTCGGCGCGTCGTCGTTGTGACGCCGCTTCTTCCGCAGCAGCAGCGCGATCACCCACGACACCACCGCTCCGAACACCAGACCTGCCAGCACGTCGTGTACATAGTGGACACCGACGACGACCCGCGACGCCGCCGCCGCGAGCGCGCAGACCGCCGCGACCCACCCCAGCGTGCGGTGCATCGCCCAGATCGCCATCGCCGACGCACCCGCGATCACGGAGTGGTTGCTGGGGAACGACCAGTCGCCCGGCTCCGGGCACGGCGCGAGCGAAGGCGTTGTGCGGCAGGGCCGTTCCTCCTGCACCACCAGCTTCACGACCTCGCTCGCCGCGTACGCCACCACGACCCCCGCCCCGGCGAGGAACGCCCGCAGCCGGAACCGCAACCACAGGAACGCGAACATCAGCGCGAACACACCCAGCACCGCGTCGGTGCCCACCGTCAGCCAAGTCACCCGGCCGAACCTACGAACCACGGCCCGCGCGCACCTCTGCCGATCGGAACCGGCCCGACCTGTCTTTCGACAGGGTGGTGCGTCAGCCCCGGTGCTCGCCGGCCATGCGCAGCACGAGGTCGTGGTACTCCGGCGGGTTGCCCGCGCCGTTGCGGCCGTCGATCAGCTCGCGCACGACGTCGCAGTGTCCCGCGTGGTGCGCGGTCTCGGACACCACGCGGACCAGCAGGTGCCCGAACGTGGTGTGGCGCTTGTGCTCGGCCCACCACGGCACCGACGCGGGCGCGTCGAGCGGCAGGGTGGCGATCGAGGAGTCGGTGTGCCGCCAGGCCGTGCGGTACAGGTCGAGCAGGAACTCGCGGCTCTCCTCCGGCCTCGCCCACATGTCGGCGCCGTCCCAGATCGAACCGTCCTCGACCCACGGCAGCGCGACCGGTGCCGGACGGCCCACGCAGTCGCCGAGGTAGCCGAGCTCGATGCCGGCCAGGTGCTTGACCAGGCCGAGCAGGTTGGTGCCGCTGGGCACGAGCGGGCGGCGGACGTCGTACTCGCTCAGACCGTCCAAAGAGGACACGACGGCGTCGCGGGTCTCCTGCAGGTAGTGGCGCAGGTCGTCGGCAATCATCCGCCGAGTCTCCCCGAGCGGCGGTGGACGGGAGTCACGAACCGGGGAAACGGGCGGCACCGACGTTTGTGCGACCGCCTCGCCGGAAACCAGGAGGGCATGACTGAACCCCAGCAGTTCACGACGCCGGAGGGTGGCGGCGAGCCGGTCGACGAGGAGCCGGACGCGGTCGCGGTCGCGGCGGGCGAGGGTGGCCACGTCACGGCACCCGAGGAGACCGCCATGCACATCGAGGACACCGAGGAGGGCGGCGGCCGGGTCGACCGGCCGGACGACGGCTACCTCGACCGGTGAGTACGCAGAGTTACGTCCGATCCAACCGGGTGTCACTCGAAAGATGCTTGAGTTCTGCTTGAACAGCCGCTCGTCTAGGACACAAGCTGACCTCAAGTGGTCATAGAGTCCTTCTTGTCGGACAAACGAGCGAAGGACACCAGCGATGACCACCACCGAGATCCTCACCGGCGAGCGGGCGGACCTGCTCGAAAGCCTGCGGCAGCACCGCTGGTTCCTGCTCTTCACCGCGCAGGGCCTCACCGACGAGCAGGCCGCGGCCACGCCGACGGTCAGCTCGCTGGGCATCGGCGGCCTGATCAAGCACGTGACGGCGGTCGAGCAGGCCTGGGTCCGGTTCATCGAGCACGGCACGTCGGCGATGGAGACCGACCACGAGTCGACGGACTACGAGAACCACGCGGCGACCTTCCGGATGGAGCCGGGCGAGACGCTGGCGGGCATCATCGAGCGCTACAACGAGGTCGCGGCGTACACCGACGAGCTGGTCGAGTCGGTCGACCTGGACCTCTCGCACCCGCTGCCGGCCGCGCCGTGGTTCCCCGAGGGCGCGACCAGGTCGGCACGCCGGGTGCTGGTGCACATCATCGCCGAGACCGCGCAGCACGCCGGGCACGCGGACATCATCCGCGAGACGATCGACGGCCAGAAGACGATGGGCTGAGCCCAGCCGAGCAGCCGCACCCCCGCGTCCGGACCAGGGCACGGGGGTGCTCGCTCGTCCGGCTAGGGCTTCGGCGGCGAGAACGCCGACAGGAACTGGTCGCGGAAGTCGCTCATCCGCGACACCGGGGCCGACGCGCCCGGCCGCAGGCCGTCGTCCCACCTCCAGGCCTCGACCTGCCGCAGCACCGCGGGGTCCTTGGCGACGATGGTGATCGGCACATCCCGCGAGGCGCCCTCACCGGTCACCAGCTGCGCCGGCTGGTGGTCGCCGAGGAACACGAAGACCAGGTTCTCGTCGCCGTACCGTTCGAGGTAGGAGACGACCGACTCCAGCGAGTACGACACCGAGTGGGCGTAGTCGGCGCGCACCGCGGCCGGGTCGCGGCCGAAGATCGACTCCGGCGGGTCGTTCGAGGCGGGCATCGTGGCGTAGACCGAACCGTCGCCCAGCTCCTCCCAGTCCACGAAGTCCGGCGTCGGCGACCACGGCGCGTGCGAGGACACCATCGGGATCGCCGCCATCACCGGGCCGTGCTGCTTCGCGCGCTCGTTGCGCTGGAACGACTCCAGCGTGAACTGGTCGGGCGTCGTGGCGTACCCGAAGCGCGGGCCGGTGTAGCCGAGGTCCTGTGCGGCGTAGACCCGGTCGTAGTGGAAGAAGTCCCCTTCCGGCCACGCCTGCGTGATGCCGGGCACGACACCGACCGAGCGCCACGACGCCTCGCGGAACGCGCGCGGCAACGTGAGCCGGTCGCTCGCCACCAGGTTGCGGTACCGCTGCTGGTTGTCGATCCACAGTCCGGACAGCAGCGTCGCCTGCGCCATCCAGCTGCCGCCGCCGGCTGTCGGCGAGGTCAGGTACGCCGACTTCGCCGTGTACCCGCGGGCCTTGAGCCGCGCGCCGCCGTCCGCGAGCTTCGCCGCCACGTCCGGCATCTCCAGCGCAGATTTGCCGTAGCTCTCCACGAACGTGAACACGACGTCCTTGCCCTGCAGCTCCGACAGCAGCCCCTGGTGCCCGCGGAACGCGTCGACCGAGGCCTCGGCGGCGAACACCTCCTGGTCGCGCAGCCCCGCCTGGAAGCGCCGGGCGTGGTCGGCCACCGAGGTCGCCGCCGCGTCGGAGTAGACCGGAACCCCGGGCACCGCAAGGGAAACGCACGCCACGGCGGCCAGCGCCACGACCCTGATCGCGATCGGGCGCCGGCTCGCCGCGACCGAACCGAGCCGCTGCACCGACACCGCCGCCACGAACACGATCCCGGCGACCAGCGCGACCGCGAGCCCGACGGCCAGCACCGAGGCGAACCGGCCGAACGTCACGTCCACGAAGTCGACCGCGGGCACCAGCAGCGGCCAGTCGAGCACCAGGTCGAACGGCCGGTACAGCACCACGTCGAACCCGATGTCCATGATCTTCACGACGGTGAATACGCCCAGCGCCCCACCGAGGACGAGCGCCGCGGGCCTGCGGAACCGCTCCGGCAGCAGCGCCAGGACGAGCACGCCGACGAGGCCTTCGAGCGGCACCCGCAGGAACGCCTCCGGCGTGAACTTCTCCAGGTCGCTCGGTGCGATGAGCACGAACAACACGAACAGCCCCGCCAAGACCGTGGCCATCCGCCGCAGCACCATCTTCACCGAGTTTCCCCTTTCCCGCGCTATGGGAGTAAACGCGCCCCGACCCGCGACCGGTTCAGCTGCACTAGCATCGGCGGTGTGACCCGCCCGCACGTTCTGCTGAGCGTGGCCGTCAGCCTCGACGGCCACATCGACGACCGCGGCGCCGAGAGGTTCCCGCTTTCCAACGCCGAGGACTTCGACCACGTCGACCGGATGCGCGCGGAGTCCGACGCGATTCTGGCCGGAGCCGAGACGTTGCGGCGTGACAACGCGCGCCTGCTCGTCTACAGCGACGAGCGGCGCGCGCGCAGAATAGCCGACGGAAAACCGGAGTTCCCGCTGCGGGTGACCGTCACCAGGAGCGGTCAGCTGGATCCTGAGCTGCGGTTTTGGCACTGCGGCGGCGAGCGGCTGGTCTACTCGCGGACGACGCCGACGACCGTCGACCACCTCGCCGAAACGAAGACCTTCAGCGAATTCGCGGAAATCCTGGACGACCTGGGTGAACGCGGCGTGCGAAAGCTCATGGTCGAAGGCGGCACGAGCATTCACACCGCGTTCCTGCGCGCCGGGCTGGCCGACGAGATCAGGGTGGCCGTCGCGCCGATGCTCATCGGGCAGGCGAGCGCCCCGCGTTTCGTGAATCCCGCGGAATTCCCCGGTGGACCGGCCCGCCGATTCCACCTGGAGGACGTAGCGAAAGTCGGAGACGTCGCCGTGCTGCGCTACTTCCCGAAAGTCAGCTCGTCCTCGTCCTGAGCAGGCCGAGGAACTGCTCGCGGCGGTAGACCGCGATCACCAGCGCCCACACCACAAAGATCAGCGGCAGCGTCGCGTCGTCGAGGCCGCCGCCGGTCACGAGGAAGATCTCGGTGAGCGCGGCGCCGGCCATGATCCCCGCGAGCGCCAGTGCCGCGATGCCGCAGATCCGCGGGACCAGCAGGCCGAGCGCGGTGGCGATCTCCAGCACACCGGTGAGGTAGCGGAACCACTGCCCGAAGCCGATGTCGTCGAACTTCGCGACGAACTGGTCGGTGAACAACGCGTAGCCGTTCAGGACGAACTGCACGGCAAGCGCGATCTGCAGGATCCAGACGACGATGTTGCCGATCTTCGCCGCGGTCGAGGTCTGCTCAGGCATGGCGGGATCCTCCCACCGCGGCGGGGGCGTTGCGCCACAGCCACAGCACATCGCGACCGAACGACCACACCAGCGACACCAGCGCGAGACCCGCGACGACCGCCGCGAACGGCACGAGCCCCGACGCCGCCACGACCAGGAAGATCCCCTGCACCGCGGCCACGACCTTGCGCGCGTAGCTGGCCGGCAGCGGCGCGTTCAGCCAGCGCCACCGCCACGACGCGGCGACGAACACGTACCGCATGAGCCCGATCGCGAGCACCCACGGACCGACCTGCACGGCCACGTACGCGCTCAGCACCAGGATCAGGAACGCGTCGACCTCCATGTCGAACCGCGCACCCAGCGCGGTCGACGTCCCGGTGCGGCGCGCGACCTGCCCGTCGACCCAGTCGAGGGACAGCGCGACCGCGGCGAGCGTCACGACCAGCCCGACCGGCACGTCCTGACCGGCGCGGTCGGCGACCAGCGCGGTCACCGCCCCGACCAGCAGGCCGCGTGCCAGCGTGACCCGGTCAGCGGGGCCGAGCGCGGCGACGCGGTGCCGTTGCATGCCGTAGCCGAGGAACGCCCAGGTGGCGAACCCGTAGGCCAGACCGGCGGCCCACCCCAGCGCCCCGAGCCCGGCCGTCGCGGTCACGACCGCGAGCAACCCGGCCTGCGCCCCCGCCCACATGCCCGGCTCCGGGCTGACGCGAGGCACCGCCTGGGCGGTGCGAGACCCCCGCGTGACAGCAGCGGAGCGGCCGGTGTGCTGAAGTGTGGTCATCAGAGGCCCCTAGTGGACTTCGTGCGGTGGAGGTGTTGTGAGTGACACGTACGGCGGATGCCTTTTGGCTCAATGAATCCGGAAACGGGGAGGTTCGGCGGGTCGCACTGGCCGAGCCGGGGCCGGGTGAGGTCGAGGTGCGCACGCTGTTCTCGGGCGTCAGCCGCGGCACGGAGACGCTCGTCTTCCGCGGTGGCGTGCCGGAGAACCAGTACGCGACGATGCGGGCCCCCTTCCAGGACGGCGACTTCCCGTGGCCGGTCAAGTACGGGTACCTCAACGTCGGCGTCGTCGAACACGGCCCCGGACAGCTGCTCGGGCGCACGGTGTTCTGCCTCTATCCACATCAGACCCGTTACGTGGTCCCGGAAACGGCCGTCACGCCGGTCCCGGACGGTGTTCCCGCTGCTCGCGCGGTGCTCGCGGGCACCGTGGAGACGGCCGTGAACGCCGTGTGGGACGCACGTCCGTTGATCGGCGACCGGATCGCGGTCGTCGGCGGCGGCATGGTCGGGTCGAGCATCGCCGCGGTGCTCGCGACGTTCCCCGGCGCGCGGGTCCAGCTCGTGGACGCCGACCCCGGCCGTGCGGACGTCGCCGACCGGCTGGGCGTCGGGTTCGCGTTGCCGGACAACGCACTCGACGGCTGCGACCTCGTGTTCCACGCCAGTGCGACGGAGGCCGGGCTCACCACCGCGTTGAACCTGCTCGCGCCGGAGGGCCGGGTGGTGGAGCTGAGCTGGTACGGGGACCGGCGCGTCGCCGTGCCGCTGGGCGAGTTCTTCCACTCGCGGCGGCTCACGATCCGCAGCAGCCAGGTCGGCACGGTCGGCCGTCCCGACCGCAGCTACGCCGAACGCATGGCGCTGGCCCTGGACCTGCTCGCCGACCCGCGGTTCGACGCGTTGATCACCGGCTCCAGCGCGTTCGAGGAGCTGCCCGCGGTCATGCCGAAGCTGGCCGACGGGCAGATTCCTGCGCTGTGCCACCGGATTGACTACGGTCAGGGCCATGTTCCCGAGTGACACCACGGTCGACGTCCGCGGGCGGCGCGTGGCCGTGCTCCCGGTCGGCAGCACCGAGCAGCACGGCCCCTTCCTGCCGCTGGCCACTGATGCGGTGATCGCGTGGACCATCGCGTCGGCGCTGGCGCAGGCGTACGAGGTCCGGCTGCTCCCGCCGGTCCAGTTCTCGTGCTCGCAGGAGCACGCCGACTGGCCGGGCACCGTCAGCATCTCCGCGCGCACGCTGATCTCACTGATCACGGACATCGCGGACTCGTTGCGGCACAACGGTGTGGAGCACCTCGTGCTGGTGAACGCGCACGGCGGCAACTACGTTCTCTCGAACGTCGTGCAGGAAGCCGGCGGGATGGCCCTGTTCCCCGGTCGCGACGACTGGGCGTTCGCACGGGAGAAGGCCGGTGTCGAGACCTCGGCGTACAGCGACATGCACGCGGGTGAGCTGGAGACCTCGATCCTGCTGCACACCCACCCCGATCTCGTCCGTCCCGGCTACGAATCCGCTGACCACCTGGCGGAGGACCGGCGGCACATGCTCACCCTGGGTCTGGCGCCGTACACGTCGTCCGGCGTCATCGGCCGGCCCTCGCTCGCGTCAGCGCGCAAGGGCGAGCTCCTGCTCGCGGGGCTGGTCGAGTCGTTCCGCCACCAGCTCGACCTGGTCGACGGCCTTGCGCCGTGACGTGACCAGGACGACCGCGCCGGGCAGGCTCGCGATCAGCGCGAGCACGCCGTAGACGATGCCGGTGGTGAACCCCTGCTGAGCGCCCAGCCCGGCGGCACCGAACGCCACCGCGAGGAACGCCTCACGCGGGCCGAACCCGCCGATGTTCACCGGGATCGCCATGACCAGCAACGCGACGACGACGACCGGTGCGAGCTGCGTGACCGTGGCGTGCGAGCCGGCGGCGCGGGCCGCGACGAGGAACATCGCGACGTAGCCCGCGACCGTGGCCGCGGAGAGCGCGACGACAGCGGGCCAGGTCCGCAGCGACAGCAGCCTGATGCCGTCCGCGAGCGTGTTGACCAGCACCCTGCGGACGGGCCCGACCCGCATGCCCACGGCGACGAGCGCGGCCAGGCAGGCGAGCACGACGGCCGCCGTGGTGGCGTCGGGCGTGAGGTCGAGGCCGGGGGCGGGGTGGGTGAACAGCACCACGACCCCGATCCCGACCAGCACGAACTGACCGGCGAAGCGCTCGAAGAACACCGCGCGCACACCGCGTCCGACGTCACCCGACTCCCTGCCGTGGTGCACCGCGCGGTGCACGTCGCCGAGCACGCCCGCGGGCAGGACGGCGTTGACAAGCTGGGCGCGGTAGTAGTCGCCGACCGCGGTCCGCACGGTCAGCGGCAGGCCGAGGCGGCGCGCGACGAGCACCCAGCGACCGGCGCTGAGCAGGGTCGTCGCGAACCCGATCGCCAGCGCGGCGGCGACGGAGAACGCGTCGATCGCGCGCAGCCCGTCGAGGAACGCCCCGGTGCCCAGGCGCAGGCCCAGGCCGACCAGGATGCCCACCGCCACCAGCAGGCGAAGCCACGGCCAGAACTTCTTCATCATGCAGCTCCCGGTAGTGCCAGCAGGTCGACGTGGTGGACCACCGCTGATGCCTCCCACCTGCGGCGCAGGTACTCGGGCGCCTCGGCGGCGAGTGCGGGTTCCTGCTCGACGGCCGCACCGACCCAGCCCGTCAGCCACTCCCTCTGCAGGGCGTCGGCGTGCGTGCGCCACGGGCTCGGCGCCGTCCGCACCGTCGCGCCCAGAGCCGTGAACGCCTCCTCGGCGACGGCCGGTGCGTCCGGTCCGAGCAGCCGCCGCCCGTCCACGACGCGGCGCTGGTGGGCGTTGAACGCGTCCTGGAAGGCGGCGTCGAGCGGCTCGGCCGGGTCGAACTCGATCCGGCCGGCCACGGAGAGCGTGAACAGTGCGGGCACATGAGCTTCTACGCAGGCCGCGGCCAGAGCGTTCACCTCGTCGGCGGTGAGCAGGTCGAGCAACGCGGAACAGGTGACCAGGTCGGCACCGGCGAGATCGGCGGCACGCAGCGCCGTGAGGTCGCCCTCCCGCGTCTCGGCGGTGACGTTCCCGACGGCGCTCACGCCGGCCCGCGCCAGCCCGAGCAGCCGGGGGTCGCGGTCGTGCAGCACCCAGTGCTGCGCGCCGCCGAGCCGCCCGGCGAGCCACCGTCCCATCGATCCCGTTCCACAACCCAGGTCACGGATCGTCAGCGGGTTTCGGTTCACCAGAGTTGCGCGGAGCACGTCGACGAGCTCGGTCGAGCGCGCCTGTGCGTCGGCGTTCTCCCGCAGTGCCAGCCATTCCGGGGCGAAGGTCATGCCCGCAGACTAGCCAGCACCCTCCGCAGCTCCCGGCCCGTTTGCTCCCAAGTGGACAGTTCGGCCCGCCGGCGCAGCGCCCGCGCCGCCAGCTCCGCGCGGAACTCGCGCTCGTCGAACCACCGGGTCAGCGCGGCCGCGAACGCGTCCTCGTCGCCGGCCGGGAGGAGCAGGCCGCCGTCCCGCAGCGCGTCGGGCACCGCGCTCGCGATCACCGGCAGACCGTGCGCGAGGGCCTCGGTGACGACCATGCCGTAGGTCTCGTTCCTGCTCGCCAGCACGAACAGGTCCGCGTTGACGTACGCGCTGGTCAGGGCCCCGCCGGTGAGCGGTCCGGGGAAGGTGACGCGGTCGTCGCGCGGGATCTCGCGCAGGAACGGCCGGTGCGGGCCGACGCACGTCAGCCGCCAGTCGCGGTCGATCCTGCGCAGCGCCCTGACCAGCACGTCCTGGCCTTTGCGCGGCGTGACCGACGCGACGCAGAGCAGGTTCGACCGGCCGTCCGTGCCGGTGGCGAGCGGGGCCGGGTCGGTGCCGGGAACGACGACGTGGACGTGCGCGAGCCCGTGCCTGGCCGCGATGCTCCCGGCCGCCGTCGGGCTGGTCGCGATGACCGCTGTCGCGGCGTGCAGGACCTCGCGTTCTCTGGCGTTGAGGTCGTGCGCGGTCTCCGGGTCCAGACCGGTCTCATCCGCCAACGGCAGGTGCACGAGCACGACGAGCTTCAACCGTTGTGCGTGCGGCACGACCACTTCGGGCACACCGCAGCAAACCAGGCCGTCGAGCAGAACCGTGTCACCGTCCGGAATGCCCGCAAGCGCTTGCCGCAACGCGGTGGTGTCACACGGACGCGGCCAGTCACCGGCGACGGCGACCTGTCGCAGGCCGTCGCCGACCTTGAGGTCGTAGACGTTGCCGCCGCTGGGACTGGCCGGATCGGCGACGTCAGCCGGCAGTACGAAGTGCACGTTCGTAGCTGGCCCACGCCACGTGCGACTCGTGGAGTGTGACGGTGATCCCATCGATCCCGTGAGCGCCCTCACCCAGCGACCCCGCCGCGATGGCGTCGGCGAGCTGGTCCGCGATGTGCTTGGCGAGCCACTCCGTGGACGTGTTGATGCCCGCGAACTGCGGTTCTTCGTCCAGGTTGCGGTAGTTGAACGCGGCCAGGACCTTGCCCAGCTCCTGGGTCGCCAGTCCGATGTCGACGACGATGTTGTCCTGGTCCAGCTCGGCACGTTTGAACGTTGCGTCCACCAGGAACGTTGCTCCGTGCAGACGTTGTGCCGGACCGAAGACCTCGCCGCGGAAACTGTGGGCGATCATCACGTGATCGCGGACGGTGATGCTGAACAGGGTGACCTCCGCTGTGCGGCCGGGTTACGGTGCGACGTCACTCCGAGCGTAGTTGAACGCTCGGCAGGCGCCTGGTGACGAGGGGACCCGAGATGTTCGAACAGGCCTTCAACGACGAAGACGTGGCGGAGTCCGACCTGGTGACCCGCCGTGGCACCTTCCGCGCGATCGCCTTCCGCGCGGACGGCCACGAACACATGGCACTCGTCTACGGCAAGACGAAGCTGCGCGAGAACGTCCTCGTCCGCATCCACTCCGAGTGCATGACCGGCGACATCTTCGGCGCCATGCGCTGCGAGTGCGGCGAACAGCTCGACGCGGCCCTCGACACCATCGTCCGCGAGGGCAGCGGCGTGCTCATCTACCTGCGCGGCCACGAAGGCCGCGGAATCGGTTTGGTGGCAAAGGTGCGCACCCACGTCCTGCAGGACGCCGGCATGGACACGCTGGACTCGGCCACCTCTCTCGGCCTGCCCGTGGACGTCCGCGACTACTCCCCCGCCGCGCGCGTGCTGCGGCACCTGCGCGTGCAGTCGGTCCGCCTGATGTCCAACAACCCGGACAAGATCGCGGCGCTGGAGGACAACGGCATCACGGTCAGCGCCCGCGTGCCGCTGCTCATGCCGCCCAACCCGCACAACATCGCGTACCTGACGGCGAAGCGCGACCGCCTCGGCCACGACCTGCCGCAGGTCGCCTCGTTCACGCTCCCGCACGCGCGCTGACCGCACGGGCTGCCCGCATGCTCGGGCACCGCACGCGGCCTTCCGGGCGAACCGGCCGCGCACCCGCCTGACCATTGCTTTCCCGGCACGCGGCGCTCACACTGGCCGCCATGCTGGCGCTGAGAGCGGCGCGTGCCTTCGACGGCGAGCACCCGCTCGCCGGTCCCGTCACGGTCATCACCGAGGGCGGCACCATCAGGGCGGTCGAGCGGGGCCACCCCGACGTCCCGCACGCGCGTGTCCTCGACCTCGGCGACGCGACCGTCCTGCCCGGACTCGTCGACACCCACGTCCACCTCTGCGCCGACAGCGAGAACGGCGCGCTCGACCGCCTCCCCGGTTTCACCGCCGACCACCTCGACGCGGTGATCCGGGACGGCCTCGACCGGCACCTCAGGGCCGGTGTCACCACCGTCAGGGACCTCGGCGACCGCGCGTGGGCCGTGGTCGAGCAGCGCGGCCGGCACCGTCAGCACGTCCTCGCCTCCGGTCCGCCCATCACCAGCGCGAAAGGACATTGCTGGTCCATGGGCGGCGAAAGCACCGGCGAGGACGCGTTGCGCCGTGCGGTGCGCGAACGGGCGGAACGGGCGGTCGACGTCGTCAAGATCATGGCCAGCGGCGGGTTCGCCACCCCCGGCACGGTCGTCGACGACTGCCAGTTCACCGAACGCGAGCTCCGGGTCGTCGTGGAGGAAGCACACGGGTGCGGGCTTCCGGTGACCGCGCACGCCCACAGCCTCGCCGCCGTGCAGCGGGCCGTGGCCGCCGGGGTCGACGGCATCGAGCACTGCACGTGTCTGGCCGGCGGGGCGATGGTCGTGCCGGACGAGCTGGTGGACGCGCTGGCCGAGGCGGACATCGCCGTCTGCCACACCCTAGGCAACACCGTGGAACCGCCACCGCACATCCAGGAGGCGTTCGAGCGGATGGGGATGAGCTTCGCCGCCAAGATCGCCGCGGCGGGGCGCATGCACGGCCACGGCGTCCGGACGGTGTCCGGCACCGACGGCGGGATCGGGGCGGGCAAGCCGCACGGGATCACGGCGCACGCGCTCGAGCAGCTGGTCGAGGCGGGCATCCCGAACGCGGCGGTGCTCGCCACCGCCACCGGTCAGGCCGCGCGGGCGTGCGGGCTCGCCGGGGGTGTGCTCAGAGCGGGACGGGATGCGGACATCATTGCGGTGCAAGGAGATCCGATGCGGGACATCACGGCGATGCACCGCGTGACCACCGTCGTGATCGGCGGTCAGATCGTGACGACGACCTTGCCGGCCGACCGTCGCGAGTAGACGTGCTCGACCGCGTCGAGCGCTTCCGGCAGCGGGAAGGTGCGGCCGACGGCGGGCCTGACGTGGCCGTCTTCGACGAGCACGCGCAGCTCCTCGAAGACGTCGCCGCGTTCCGCGGACGTCAATGCCACGAGCTTCTGCGGCACGAACGGGTTCAGCGCCATGGCCCGCAACGCCCGGTCGAACCCGCCGAGCAGCGGACCCGACGTCTCCGAACCGACCAGCACCACCGTGCCGTGCCGTCCCGCAGCCGCCCTGAGCCGGGACAACGACCGGTGGCCGCCGCAGTCCAGCACCAGGTCGTAGGTGCCGGTGAAGTCAGCGACCGTGTAGTCGACCACCTCGTGCGCTCCCAACGACCGCACGAGCTCAACTTTGCCTGTGCTGCACACGCCCGTGACGTGCGCACCCAGGGATCGTGCGATCTGCACGCCATAGGACCCGACGCCACCACCGGCACCGAGCACCAGAACCCGTTGCCCTGCCTGGACCGTGCGCAGACCCTGCAACGCGGTCCCGCCCGAGATCGGCATCGCCGCCGCCTCCGCGAACGACAGCCCCGCCGGCTTGCGCGCCAGCCGCGTGACGGGCGCGACGGTGTACTCGGCGAACGCCCCGTCGCACGTGCCGAACACCTCGTCACCGGCCGCGAACGCGGTCACACCGGGACCGACCGCCGCCACGACACCGGACACGTCCCTGCCCGGCACCGGCGACCTCGGCCCGCGGAACCCGAACCCGATGACCCGCAACAGGTACGGCCTGCCGGTGAGCAGGTGCCAGGTGCCCATGTCGACCCCCGCCGCTCGCACCTCCAGCAGCACCTCACCCCGCCCTGGCACCGGCACGTCCAGGTCACCGAGCTCCGCCGACCCGTATCTTCGTTGCACGACAGCCTTCACGTCGTCTCCTCCTCCGGGTACTGGAACACCTCTTCGAGCGGAACCTTGAACACACGCGCGATCCGGAACGCCATCTCCAGCGAGGGCGAGTAACGCCCCTGCTCGATCGCGATCAACGTCTGCCGCGTCACGCCGATGGCCGCGGCGAGGTCGGCCTGCTTCATCTCGCCGTGCGCGAAACGCAGCGCGCGGATGGAGTTCGTGACCTTCGTCGGCTTCACCGCAGGCCCCGCCGGTAGGCCGCGATCTTCGCCATCGAGCCGAACACCGCCGACAGCACGAAGCACAGGTAGAGCACGTTCGCGATCCAGAAGTGCGCCACCTCGGCCATCGCCAGCGCCAGCGCGGCCACACCCCCGATCACGACGAACGACTGCCCGACGTGATCGCCGAACCGGCCGATCTCCTGATCGCGCTCGTCGGCCTGCGGACCGCCCTCCCGGCGGGACGCGATGCCGAACCAGATCCCCGCCACGATCCCCACGACGACCGCGGCACCGATCGTCCACAGCGCAGTGCCGGCGTACGGCACCTCGGCCAGCGCCCGCCCGTCAGCACGCCCCAGCACCAGCACCACGTACACCGCGTAGGCGAGCACGGCGACGACCGCCATGGCCCACGCACGCTTCTCCTCGAAGGCCACGACCCACTCCTGATGTCAAAGAAACCTGACACGACCAACGTAAAGCGAACCCGACACAGTGTCAAACATCTTTGACCTGACGGCCGGTTTGGCCGCAAAACACCCAGATCGGACGGTTTGGCGTCCGGCGGTCGACGTCACCCGTTCGGAGTGTCTAGGGTGCGCCTCATGCTCAGGCCGATCCTCGTCGCGTGCGCGCTCGCCCTGACGGCGTGCAGCGCCGCCGTGCCGGCCGACCCACCCCCGTCGTCCACGTCCACGACATCGCCGAGCGCGGCCACGCCACCGCCGAGCGCGGCCCACACCCCCGCCGCGGCCCCGGTCGTGGCCACGCCCGAGGTGTGCCCGATGCCCGACAGCGGCTTCGACTGCGCGTTCCAGAAGCGCATCCAGGCCGCCCAGCAGTACGCGGAGACCCGCCCCGGCACCGTCGGCATCGTCCTGCGCGACCGCCAGAACGGCGTGGTCTGGCGCAACAAGCACGCCGCCGACAAGGTGTGGACCGCCTCCACCATCAAGCTCGCGATGATCGTGAACCTGCTCGACCGCCACCGCACCGGCCAGATCCGCCTGACCAGCGACGACCGCCGCCTGATGACCGCGATGCTGCACAGCTCCGACGACGACGCCGCCGACACCCTGTGGAAGCGCTACAGCGGCTCAACCTTCAACGCCGCCTTCCCGCAGTACGGCATGACCGGCCTCGTCGCCCAGCGCGGCTACTCCACGTCGTTCCCGTACTGGGGCTTCGAGAAGTGCACCACCGACGACCTCGACCGGCTGATCAACCACGTCCTCGACAAGGTGCACCCGGAAGACCGCGCGTACATCGTGGAACAGATGCGCGGCGTCGGCCCCGAACAGCAGTGGGGCGTGTGGGGCCCGGACTCCGGCACGAAGAACGGCTGGTCGCAGGAGGACACCGGCTGGGTGATGAACTCCGTCGGCTTCATCGGTCCCGACCAGCGCTACACGCTCGCCATCATGAACAACCTCGCCGGCGAGGGCGGCTACGACGAGGGCCGGGCCACCGACACGGAGATCACCCGGATCCTGTTCCGCTAGCCGCCCCGCACGGGCTCGAAGTGGAACGAGCGGTGAAGCGGTCACGCGGCTGGTTCACGGCGAACATCGCCTCCGCGCACCGCACCTGACCCGCCTCGGCCCTGAAACGCCGTACGCGCGCCCGAAACCCCTGCCGTCAACCGCGCCCACGTTCACGCCGCATGCGCGTGCCCGACACCCGCCGTCACCGCGACCACCGCGTTCATGCCGTGGATGCCGCACCCTCCGTCCCGCTGGAGGTCGATCGCCCGGAACGACGGCGTCCCCGGCGGACCTGCCGCCGTGGCGCGTGCGAGGTCGCCGGCGGGCCGCTCGAACCTGACCCCGGTCAGCGTGCGAGGTCGGGGACCTGGGCGACGAGCTCCTCCGGCGCGGACAGCCGCCAGGCCTCGAAGACCAGCTCGCCGAGCTCGTCGGCCTCGATGCCCTCCAGGTACACCACGACCCAGCCGAAGCCGCCCGCGGTGAACTGCTCCTCGAACACGTCCGGGCGTTCGGCCACCAGGGCCCGCTGCTCGGACAGCGTCTGCTTCAGACCCACGGTCCGCGTGCGCGGCCAGTAGTAGCCGAACACCTTGCCGCGCACGCGGAAGGTCTCGTACTGCTGACCGGAGGAGCGCTGCACCTCGGTGAGCGCCTCCGCGATCTCGATGAACTGGTCCGGTGTAGCCACTGCGCCCCCAAAGCCGAAGGACCGCAGTATAAATCCGGCTGTTCCGACCGTCGGCCCCGTGCGGCGAGCGGTCGCCACGACAGGTTTCCAGGGCGGGCGCACGCGCCCAGCTTCGGCGTGGCCGTCAGTTCACATGCCTCCTCAGGTGGTCGGCGACCAGGGCCGCGTGGGACAGGGGTGTGCTGAGGTCGTCGGCGTCGCCGTTCGTCGTGTAGTCGAGCAGGACGACGGGCGCCGACTCGGCTAAGGCGCGCAGCTCCGCGACGAGGCCGGCCACCCGGTGTTCGAGGACCCAGCGGTACGTCGGCAGGTAGATCTCGTGGCGGGCGGTGCGGTAGTCGAGCAGGGAGGTGCCGTGCAGCCCGGCGCGATGGCCGCGCACCGGGCCGAAGCGGCGGACGGTGCGCTTGAGGCCCTTCATGGTGCGGACGGTCAGCTTCGAGGCGTCCACATCGGACTCGGCGAAGACCTTCAGGGCCTGCCAGACGCCCTCGACGGACTCGCTCACCACACCGGGCGACATCGGCACCGGGATACCGCCGTGCGGGTAGAACGGGCTGAAGCGCACCCACGGCTCCGGGCCGCGCGACGTCACGTCGACCACGACCGCGTCGGGACGCTGCACCTTGCGACGCCTGCTCGCCACCTCGATCCGCACCGGACACTCCTTCCTCGGGTGGTTCGAGCATGGCAGGAGGGTCTGACAATTTTCGGAGGGTGCGCGGTCAGCGGACCGCGGGCTCCGCAACGGCCTTCGTTGACACGACACGGCTTCGTTGAGTCAGCACCACACACACGAGCACGATCGCGGCGGTGAGCAGTGCGGGCCAGCCGACCGGTTCGCCGAGCACGAGCGCGGCCCAGCCGAGGGACAGCACGGGCTGGGCGAGCTGGAGCTGGCCGATCTTCGCGACACCGCCCGCGGCCATCGCCGCGTACCAGGCGACGAAGCCGAGGAACATCGAAATCGTGGTCACGTAAGCGAAGTGGAACCACACCGTGCCGGTGGCGCGCGAGAAGTCGGCTGTGTACAGCGAAACCGGGATGGTCACCGGCAGCGCGACGACCAGCGCCCAGCAGATCGTGTTGGCGCCGCCGAGCTCGCGCGACAGCGCGCCGCCCTCCGCGTACCCGAGGCCGCACACCACGACCGCGATCAGCAGGTAGCCGTCGGCCAGGCTGAACGAGCCGGAGAGGCCGCCACCGGCCGCCACGAAACCGAGCACGGCGAGCAGCCCGGCGCCGCTGGAGAGCCAGAACACGAAGGGCGGGCGTTCGTGGGCGCGCAGGACGGCCCAGATCGCGGTCGACATGGGCAGCACGGCGATGACGACGGCGCCGTGCGCAGAGGTCTGCGTGGTGAGGGCCAAGGACGTGAAGAGCGGGAAGCCGATGACGATCCCGGCGGCGACCACGACCAGGCGGCGCACCTGCGTTACCGAAGGCAGCGGCGCGCGGGATAACGCGAGGTAGGCGATGGCCAGCACGGCGGCACCCACGGCGCGGCCGAACGCGACGAACCACGGGTCGAGTCCCTGCACCGCCAAGCGGGTCGCGGGCAGCGAGTAGCTGAACCCCAGCACCGCGAGCGCGCCGAGTGTTACCCCCGGAGGCACGATAACGTTACTCTTGGCTCTCATGAACGAGGATAACGCAGCCGTGCGCGTTATCGAGGACCTGAGAGCGACGGCACGGTCCGGTCGCGCGGGCGATCGGATGCCGTCGGTGCGCGAGCTGATGGCGCGGCACAGGGCTTCGCCGGCGACCGTGCAGCAGGCGATCCAGCGGGTCGCCGCGGAGGGGCTGGTCGAGGTCCGGCCCGGCCGCGGCAGCTTCGTCGCCGCGCGCGCCGGACGGGCAAGCGGCCAGGACCTGTCGTGGCAGTCGGTGGCGCTGGGCGAGGGACGGCCGGGCGAGGAACTGGTCGCGAACCTGCTCGCGGTGCCGAAACCCGAGGTCATCCAGCTCTCCAGCGGCTACCTCGACCCGGACCTGCAGCCCACCGAGGCGCTCGGCGCGGCACTCACCCGCGCCGCGCGCCGGCCCGCGTCGTGGGGGCGGGTGCCGGTCGAGGGCTCGGAGGAGCTGCGCGCCTGGTTCGCCAGGGAGGCGGGCGGCGAGCTCCGCGCCGGTGACATGACGGTGTGCGCGGGCGCGCAGGAAGCGCTCGCCACGGTGTTCCGCGGCCTCGGCGAACGCGGCGGCACCGTGCTGGTCGAGTCGCCCACCTACCTCGGGGCGATCGCGGCCGCACGGGACGCGGGGCTCAAGGTCGTGCCGGTGCCCGCGGACGAGGACGGCGTGCGCCCGGAACTGCTGCAGGCCGCCTTCACGCACACGGGCGCGAAGCTCTTCTACTGCCAGCCGCTGCACGCGAACCCGCACGGCGGCGTGCTGTCCGACGACCGGCGGCCCGAGGTGCTGCGGATCGTCGCCGCGGCCGGGGCGTTCCTGGTCGAGGACGACTGGGCGCGCGGCTTCACCCTCGACGGCACCGCGCCGCCCACCATGGCCTCGCAGGACACCGATGGGCACGTCGTGTACGTCCGCTCGCTGACCAAGGTCGCCGCGCCGGGGCTGCGGGTGGCGGCGATCGGCGCGCGCGGACCGGCCGGGCGGCGGCTGCGGACGACCCGCTCGCGGCAGGACCTGTACGTCGCGGGACCGTTGCAGGAGGCGGCGATCGACTTCGTGACGTCCCCGGTCTGGCGACGGCACCTGCGCACGCTCCAGCAGGCCCTGCGGTCCCGGCGCGACGCCCTGCGGACCGCGCTCGCCACCCACCTGCCCGAGTTCACCGTCGCCCCGTCCTCCGGCGGCCTGCACCTGTGGGTGACGTTGCCGGACGGGCTCGACGACGTCGAGCTGACCACCGCCGCCGCGGCCCGCGACGTGGTGGTGTTCCCGGGACGGCCGTGGTTCGCGGCTGAACCGTCCGGCAACTTCCTCCGTTTGACCTACGGGGGCGCGCCGGAGCACGCGCTGGTCGAAGGCGTTCGCCGATTGTCTGACATCACTCGTTAACTTGACTGATTCCAGAAAACCAGGCAGGGTAGGAGCGTGCCCACGGCTTCCGATTTCGAGCGCATGCTGCGTGGAGCGTCACTGCGGGTGACAGCTCCGCGGATAGCTGTGCTGTCCGCCGTGCACTCACATCCGCACGCCGACACGGACTCGATCATCGGTGTCGTGCGTCAGAACCTCGGCGCGGTCTCCCACCAGGCCGTGTACGACGTACTCCGCGCGCTGACCGGAGCAGGCCTGCTGCGGCGGATCGAGCCGCAAGGGTCGGTAGCGCGCTATGAGGCTCGCGTCGGGGACAACCACCACCACGTCGTATGCCGTTCCTGCGGCGCCATTTCCGACGTCGACTGCGCCGTTGGCCACGCGCCGTGCCTGGACGCGTCCGACGACCACGGTTTCGTCATCGACGAGGCCGAGGTCATCTACTGGGGCACCTGCCCCGACTGCACGACCGCCGCGAAAAGTTCCTGAACACCCGGAAGGATTCCCGTGTCCGACAGCACTGACGCCAAGGTGAGCGAGCTGAACGAGGAGGAGGCGGGCGGTTGCCCGGTCGCGCACGGGCGGCGACTCAGCCACCCCACCGAGGGCGGCGGCAACCGCGACTGGTGGCCCAAGCAGCTCAACCTGCGGATCCTGCGCAAGCACCCCGTGCAGGCGAACCCGTTCGGCGGTGACTTCGACTACGGCAAGGAGTTCCTGACCGTCGACCTCGACGAGCTGGCGCGCGACGTCGACGCCGTGCTGACCGAGTCGAAGGACTGGTGGCCCGCGGACTTCGGCCACTACGGCCCGTTCATGATCCGCATGGCGTGGCACAGCGCCGGCACCTACCGCACGCACGACGGCCGCGGTGGCGCGGGCGCGGGCATGCAGCGCTTCGCCCCGCTGAACAGCTGGCCGGACAACGGCAACCTGGACAAGGCGCGCCGCCTGCTGTGGCCGGTCAAGAAGAAGTGGGGCAAGAAGGTCTCCTGGGCCGACCTCATGATCTTCACCGGCAACCGCGCGCTGGAGACCATGGGCTTCAAGACCTTCGGCTTCGCCGGCGGCCGCAACGACGTGTGGGAGCCGGACGAGGACGTCTACTGGGGCCCGGAGACCGAGTGGCTCGGCGGCGACTCCCGCTACAGCGGCGAGCGCGAGCTGGAGAGCCCGCTCGCGGCCGTCCAGATGGGTCTGATCTACGTCAACCCCGAGGGCCCGAACAGCAACCCGGACCCGCTGGCCTCCGCCGGCGACATCCGCGAGACGTTCGGCCGCATGGGCATGAACGACGAGGAGACCGTCGCGCTCATCGCCGGCGGCCACACCTTCGGCAAGGCGCACGGCGCCGGTGACCCGTCGCTCGTCGGCGCCGAGCCCGAGGGCTCGCTGATGGACGCGCAGGGCTTCGGCTGGATCAGCACGCACGGCACCGGCAAGGGCCGCGACGCCATCACGTCCGGCCTCGAGGTCACCTGGACGCAGAAGCCCACCGAGTGGACGAACCTGTTCTTCAAGAACCTCTTCGCCTTCGAGTGGGAGCTCACCAAGTCCCCGGCCGGCGCGCACCAGTGGAAGCCAAAGGGTGACGCGGGCGCCAACACCGTGCCCGACCCCGAGGACGGCACGCTCAACCGCCAGCCGATGATGCTGACCACGGACCTCGCGCTGCGCTTCGACCCGGTCTACGAGCCGATCTCGCGCAAGTTCGCGGAGGACCACGAGGCGTTCGCCGAGGCGTTCTCCCGCGCGTGGTTCAAGCTGACCCACCGCGACATGGGCCCGATCCAGCGCTACCTCGGCCCGCTGGTGCCGCAGGAGGAGCTGATCTGGCAGGACCGCCTGCCGGTGCGCGACCACGAGCTGATCGACGCCTCCGACGTCGCCGAGCTGAAGGCCAAGATCCTGCAGACCGGTCTCCCGGTCTCGCGGCTGGTCAAGACGGCGTGGGCGTCCGCGTCGTCGTTCCGCCAGAGCGACAAGCGCGGTGGCGCCAACGGTGCCCGCATCCGCCTCGAGCCGCAGCGCGACTGGGAGGTCAACGAGCCCGACCAGCTCGCAGAGGTCCTGCGCACGCTCGAAGGCGTGCAGGAGGCCTTCAACAGCGCGCAGACCGGCGGCAAGAAGGTCTCGCTGGCCGACCTGATCGTCCTCGGCGGCGCCGCGGCGATCGAGCAGGCCGCGAAGGCCGCCGGCCACGACATCGAGGTGCCCTTCCTCGCCGGCCGCACCGACGCCACCCAGGAGCAGACCGACGCCGAGTCGTTCGCGGTCCTGGAGCCCGTCGTCGACGGCTTCCGCAACTTCGGCAACAAGGCCACCCCGCTGCCGTCGGAGTACCTGCTCATCGACAGGGCCAACCTGCTCGGCCTCTCCGCACCGGAGATGACCGTGCTCGTCGGCGGCCTGCGCGTGCTGGGCGCGAACCACGGCGGTTCGAAGGCCGGCGTGCTCACCGCCAAGCCGGAGACGCTGACCAACGACTTCTTCGTCAACCTGCTCGACATGGAGACGGAGTGGAAGTCGGTCACCGAGGACCAGGAGAGCTTCGAGGGCCGCGACCGCGCCACCGGCACGGTGCGCTGGACCGCGACCCGCAACGACCTGGTGTTCGGCTCGAACTCCGAGCTGCGCGCCGTGGCCGAGGTCTACGCCAGTGACGACGCTTCGGAGAAGTTCGTCACCGACTTCGTCTCGGCGTGGAACAAGGTCATGAACGCGGACCGCTACGACGTCGTCCAGGGCCTCTGACCCTCAGGACGCGCGAACGCCGGAACGGCTGACCGTTCCCACCACACCCGGTGCCCCAGGCCGATCTTCGGTCTGGGGCACCGGTGTTTTCGGGGTTGGGGGCCGACCGGTGTGGGTGCCTGCGCGGGAGGGCGGGCGGGTTGCCCCGGCTTCCACGCGATTCGGGCGAACCGATGAAGGGCGGGACGCCGGGACAGGTTGCGGGTCCGGTCGCGTTCAGGCCGGGTACCGCGGTGAAGCTGGGTACCGCGGCGAGGTGAAGCGCCGGAGGCGACGGACCGCGTTAGGACAGAAGGCGGCGGGACGGCAGCTTGGCGTGGTGTGCGGAAGGCGGCAGGCGGCCGTGGTGAGGCCGAAGGCGATGGACGCCAGCGGGCGGGAGGACGGCAGACGGGCGTGCTGACCCGCCACGTCGGGGCGATCACCGGCTCTGGCAACGACATGGCGCCACGCCGCAGGCACATCACCGGACCGGGATGGTCGTTTCGGGCACCACTCCTCTCAGCCGAGACTGGCTAGCGGCCTCGGAGGCAGGCCGGCCGCGGCCGGTCATCCCGGGACAACGCTGCCGGAGACCGGTGGCGACGGGCATTCCGCCACACGGCCGCTCGCCGCTTGCGGCGGCGCTGACCGGAGCCAAGCCCCGGCTCCGATCAGCGGAGCCCACGCCAGAGACGCGGTGGCCGAAGGTGACAGACGGCAGCGGGCCGGAGGACGGCAGACGGGCGTGATGAGCCGTCGCATCGGCGCGATCACCGGCTCTGACAACGACATCGCTCCACGCCGCCGCTCATCGACGGGCGGTGGGCCGTTGCGGCACACGCCCAGCGTCGCAGGGCACGGCGGCCACCTCCGACACACGCCCAGCGCCGCAGGGCACGGCGGCCACCCAGGCGTGTGGGCGGCGGTCAGCGGATTCGAGGGAGCACCTCCGTGGCGTCGTGGTCGGAGATGGGGGCCGGGCGGCGACGGGTGCGGATGCGGGTGATCACGAAGTAGGTGAAGGCGATGGCGAGGGCGGCGAGCACGAGTTTCTGGAAGACGCCGGCGTAGGAGTCGACGAGGTGCCAGTTCTCGCCGAGCAGGAAACCGGCGCCGACGAAGATGGCGTTCCAGATCAGGCTGCCCGCCGTGGTGAGGAGGAGGAAGGTGGCGAAGTTCATCCGGGCCACGCCCGCGGGTAAAGAGATGAAACTGCGGAACAACGGCACCATTCGGCCGAAGAACACGGCTTTGGTGCCGTGGCGGGTGAACCAGGCCTCGGTTTTGTCGAAGTCGGTGACCCGGACCAGCGGGATGCGGGCGACCAGGCGGCGGGTGCGGTCGCGGCCCAGGAGCAGGCCCGCGAAGTAGACGATCACGGCACCGGCCACGGAGCCGAGCGTGGTCCAGAACAGTGCCGCGGGCAGGCTGAACACGCCCTTGCTCGCGGAGAAGCCCGCCAGCGGCAGCACCAGCTCGCTCGGGATCGGCGGGAACAGGTTGTCCAGGCCCACGACCACGGCGGCGCCCACGCCGCCCAGCGACTCCATCAACTCGACTGCCCACTCGGCCAGCATTCGTTTTCCCTTGTTCGGTGATTGGTCGGGGTCAACGTTAGGAATGGGGACGGGGATGGGGCCATGGGGTTGAGCGTTGAGAATCGTGGGGAAAACCGCAGGGCAATACTGTGGTAAACCACAATGCCGCGGTCGGGGGCGGGCAGTACGGTGAGGAATGTGCATCAGGGGGAACAACTCACCGCCGGCTCGGTGGTGCGCAGGTGGTTCCGGGCGTTCTACGGGGTGCTCGCCGGAACGGTGAGCGTCCTGCCCGATCTGGCGGCGGCGGTGCTGGGGGTCGGCGTCGTCAAGATGACCGAGCTGGAGCTCCTGCGGATCGCCCGGTACGGGGACGCGGCCCACGCCGATCCGCTGACACCGCGCCGGTGCCAGCGCTACCTCGGCGTGCGGTGGCTCGTGGGTGCGCTGGGTTTCGGCGTCATCTTCATGTTGCTGCTCTACCTCGTCACGGCGCTGTCGATGCTGACGGCGTGGTTGTTCGACGGGCACTGGGGCCTGGTCAGGGACGGCGACCGGGTCGACGCGGAGCTGATCGCGGTGGCGACGCTGCCGGGCACGTTGCTGATCTTCGTCTCGCTGGCGGGCGTGACCGGGGTGGCGGCGCTGGACCGGTGGCTCGCGACGACGATGCTCGGCCGCAGCCACCAGACGCTGCTGCGGCAGCGGGTCGAGGAGCTGACCAGCACGCGGGCGGGGGTGATCGAGGCGATCGACGACGAGCGCAGGCGCATCGAGCGCGACCTGCACGACGGCGTGCAGCAGCGGCTCGTCGCGCTGGGCATGCTGATCGGCAGGGCCCGCCGGATGAGGGGTGAGGAGCAGTTGCAGGAGCTGCTGCGCCAGGCGCACGACACCGCGGCCGAGGCGATCGACGAGCTGCGCGAGGTCGCCACCCGCGTCTACCCGGCGGTGCTGGACGACTCCGGGCTGGACACGGCGCTCGAGGTGCTGGCCGAGCGGTCGAGCGTGCGGGTCGAGATCGGCAACGGGCTCACCGGGCCGCCGGGTACCGCGCTGGAGACGGTGATCTACTTCGTGGTGTCGGAGGCCGTGAACAACGCGGCCAAGCACGCCGGCCCGTCGGTCGTCGAGGTGTCGCTGCGGCAGGGGCCGGACGGCATCACGGTCACCGTGCGGGACGACGGCATCGGCGGGGCGGACCCCGGTGGCACCGGGCTGTCCGGCCTCGCCAGGAGGGTCAAGGCGGTGGACGGAACGTTCGAGGTGAGCAGCCCGCCGGGCGGCCCCACCACGGTCTGCGCGAGGTTGCCGTGCGGGTGATCCTGGCCGAGGACTCGACGCTGCTGCGCGAAGGCCTCATCCGGTTGCTGGCCGAGGAGGGCCACGACGTCGTCGCGGCGGTCGGCACGGCGCCCGAGCTGCTCAGCGCCACCGAGCGCCACCAGCCGGACGTGGTGGTCACGGACGTCCGGATGCCGCCGGACCACAAGGACGACGGCATGCGCGCCGCGCTGGAGATCCGCGAGCGGTGGCCGGCGGTCGCCGTGCTCGTGCTCTCCCAGTACGTGGAGAACCGCTACGCCACCGAACTGATCACCAGCACCGGCGGCAAGGTCGGCTACCTGCTCAAGGACCGCGTCGCCCAGGTCGACGAGTTCCTGGACGCGCTCGACCGGGTCGCGGCGGGCGGGGCGGCGTTCGACCCGGAGGTCGTGCGCAGGCTGCTGACCAGGACGACCCACGCCGACCCGCTCGACACCCTGACCAACCGCGAGAAGGAGGTCCTCGAACTGATGGCGCAGGGCCTGACGAACGCGCGCATCTCCGCGCAGCTGCACATCTCGCAGAGCGCCGCGGAGAAGCACATCAACGCGATCTTCGACAAGCTCCAGCTCAGCGGCTCCTCCGGCGTGAGCCGCCGCGTGATGGCCGTCGTCCGCTACCTGGGCAGCTGAACGGCGTGTGCCGACTCTCACAGGGATTCCCGTCACCGCAGTTCGAGCCAAAAAGGGCCTGCTGACAAGCCGCGCGTGCCCATTGGTGCCGTTGATCACCGAATGGAGCCCTGGGCAGCGGAATTGCACCCCGAGCCGCTATTCGCCGGGCTAATCGAAGAAAGACCCGCCGGGTGTGGAACGGGCGGCGATCAGGTTCTTCACCCGGCTGGAGGAGTTGATCACTATGATGAGTGAGTGCCCCTGAGTCGCCGTCCTCTGTCGCTGCTCGCTGCGCTCGCGCTTCTCGGCGCGGTCACGGCGTGCACCAATGCGGCCGCCGGCGACCCCGTGGCAGCCACGAGCGAGAAGAAGCCCACGTCATCGGGCACCACCCGCAAGCCGCCGCCACCGCGCAACCAGCTCGCGCTCAAGACGGAGAACGGCAGGCAGAGCCCCGGCGTGGTGATCGCCGGAGCCGCGGACGCGCCGTACAACTACGCGCCCGCCGTGATGCTCGACAACGGCAAGGTGCGCACGTGGTGGTGCAGCCAGCTCAGCGCCGCGCCGCCCGGCGGTGACGACATCCTCTACAGCGAGGGCACGTCGCTGGACGGGCCGATGAGCACCGCTGTTCCGGTGTTCTCCGGCAGCGGGGCCAGCTTCGACGCGATGCACACGTGCGACCCGTCGCTGGTCAAGATCGGCAGCACCTACTACATGTATTACACCGGCGCGTCACGTGACAACCACGCGAACGGCAGCGCCGTCGGCGTCGCGACCAGCCAGGACGGCCGGAGCTGGTCCCGTGCGAACAACGGCCAGTCGATCGTCGTGCCGTCCGGTGACGTGATCCGCGAGAACACCTACGGCGCCGGTCAGCAGTCGGCCGTCTACCTCGACGGCTGGGTGTACCTGATGTTCACCGACACCACGGGCCTCGCCTCGCACCAGAACGGTGCCGGGCAGTACGTGCTGCGGTCGAAGGACCCGACGTTCGCGACCGGTGTCGAGGCGCTGGGCCAGTCCGGGTTCCAGCCGGTGCCGGCGACGAACAAGCCGCGCACCCGGTCGGTCGTCGAGGCGTTCAGCGCCGACTGGATGTGGATCGACGCGGCCTCGACCTGGGCCATCGCGCACTCGACCGACCACGGCACGACCGTGACGTTCTGGAACAAGGACTTCACCCGCCACCCGTTCAAGCCGGTGCTCATCCCCGGCAGCTGGCGCGAGGGCCCCGGCCTGGTGCGCACGCCGCAGGGGCACGCGCCGATCGACGCGGCGGACCCGTGCGGGCGGGTGGCGCTGGACGTGCTGCGGTCCACGGTCGACGGTGGGGCCAACGCGCCCACGAACATCTTCCGCTTCGGCCTCGACGCGGTCGGGCTGAAGGGCTGCGCGTCCTCGGACGAGGCCAGCGCGCTCAACGGCTTCGCGATGCCCTCGCCGGAACGCACGGTCGACGTGGTCGTGGGCGGCAAGATCGTGCGGTTCGAACGCCGGTCGGTGGCGGAGAAGTTCGCCCGCGCCGTGCTCGCCGACCGTCCGACCGGGGTCGACTACCTCAAGGTGGCGGCACGGGTGCCGGCCGGTGCGCCCGCCGTGGCCAACCCGGACGGCGTCGTCGGGCTGCTGATCGAGAACAAGCTGTGGGTCATCGGCTCGGTGGAGGCCGCGACGCTGAACTCGTCGGCGGTCAAGCAGGTGACCGCCGAGCAGTGGGAGCGTTACGAGCGCCACCAGGACCTCTCCGCCCGCTGACCGGTACCTTCACCCCTGCAACCGACCTGGGGGACGGCACGGTGACGGCGACCAAGGACAGATCACAGGCGTTCGCGGCGAGCCTGATCCCGGAGTCGCACGGCGAACGGGCCGTCACCGGCTACGTGCTCGGCTTCGTGGCAGCGGTGGCGTTCCTGCTGCTCATCCCGGCCGGCTGGGCGCGGCTGGACCACCTGTGGGCCGAGGACGGCGCGCGGTTCGCGGTCGACGCGATCCGGTTCCCGGCGTTGCGGAACCTCACCGACCCGTATGGCGGCTACCTGCACGTGCTGCCGCGGCTGGCGGCCGAGGCCGTCGCGCTGCTGCCGCTGGAGTGGACCGCGGCCGGGTTCGCGGTGGCCGCGGCGGTGCTGCGGGCGGTCGTCGCGCTGATCACGTTCGCGGCGTCCGGGGCGTACCTCAGGTCGGCCGGGCTGCGGTTCGTGCTCGCCGCGCTCGTGGTGGTGTTGCCGGCGGGCAACTCCGAGACGTTGAACAACATGACGAACCTGCACTGGTTCCTGCTGTACGGCGTCTTCTGGGCGTTGGTGTGGCGCACCGCCCCACGGGTGCCGGTCGCGCTGTTCGTGCTGCTGGCGGCGCTGTCGAGCCCGTTGATCTTCCTGCTGGCCCCCGTCGCGCTCGTCCGGCTGCTCGTGCCGCGCAGGGAGGTGCCGATCGCGTTCCTCGCCGGGGTGCTGACGCAGGCGGTCGTGATGCTGTTCGCCGAGCGCACGCCGTACTCGCAGGACCCGGCCGACCCGGTGCAGGTGGTGCTGGCGGGCCTGCTGCGGGTGCCGGTGGTGGCGCTGACCGGGTCGGAACGCCTCACGACCTTCTACCCCGCGCACGGCAACCTGGTGGTCCTGGGCGCGGTGCTGGTGACCGGGCTGCCGGTCCTCGCCGCGCTGTGGTGGGGCGGCCGGGCGGGGCGGGCGCTGGCGCTGGCCGCCACCGGCTACAGCGTGCTGGTGATCGTGCTGTGCCTGGTGCTCAACTGGAGCGTGCTGCTGCAGGTGCAGCAGCCCGGTGTGGTGCTCGCCGGGCAGCGCTACAGCGTCGCGCCGGTGCTGTTCCTGTCCACGGCCGTGGCGGTCGGGCTCGACGCGACGCCTTTCGCGACCTGGCAACGGTTCGCGGTGCGCGCCGGGCAGTGGGTGATGGGCATCCTGCTGGTGTCGAGCACCGTCGGGTACTTCCAGGAGCCCAGGACGGTCCTGCGGGGCGTGCCGTGGGGCGCGAGTGTCGAGCAGGGGCGGGCGCGGTGCGCGTCCGGTGCCGCGGAGGCACGGCTGGAGCACGAGCCGGCGAGCTGGTTCTTCGTCGTACCCTGCGGTCAGCTGAAGTGACACCACGCCCGCACGCACGGTCAGTGCCGGTAAGCCGGGAAGTCGAGGTAGCCCTGGTCGCCGCCCTGGAACCAGCTCTCCTGGTCCGCGGTGGCGAGCGGGAGGCCGAGCCGGAACCGTTCGACGAGGTCGGGGTTGGCGAGGTAGGCGCGACCGTAGCTGATCAGGTCGGCGCCGTTGGCGAGCCAGCGTTCCCCCTGCTCGCGGGTACCCGCGTGCGGGCTGATCTGACCGCCGGGGTTGAGCACGAACGCGGTGGGCCACAGCTTGCGCAGGCCCATCAGCACCTCGTCGCCGGTGGTGGCCAGCACGTGGACGTACGCGATGTCCGGCAACGCCTTCAGCAACGCCGAGTACAGCGCGGGCACGTCGTCCTCGACCACGTCCCACGTGCTGCCGCCGGGTGAGAGCCGGATGCCGACGCGGTCGGCGCCGATCGCGTCGGCCGCGGCCTCGACCGCCTCGACGGCGAAGCGGATGCGGCCGGTGATCGAGCCGCCGTAGCGGTCGGTGCGCAGGTTCGCGTTGGAGGACAGGAACTGCTGGATCAGGTAGCCGTTCGCGCCGTGCAGCTCGACGCCGTCGAACCCGGCGTCGACGGCGCGCCGGGCCGCGTCGGCGAACGCCTGGACCTCGCCGGGGATCTCGGCCAGCTCGAACGCGCGGGGCGTCGGCGCGGGCTTGCGGCCGCCACCGGCGAAGACCTCTGTGGTCAGCGCGACCGCGGACGGCCCGGCGGGGTGGTGTCCGGCGATCTCCGGGTGGCTGACCCGGCCGCCGTGCATGAGCTGGGCGAAGATCCGGCCGCCGTTGGCGTGCACGGCGCCGGTGACGACCCGCCACGCCTCGACCTGGTCGTCGCGGTGCAGGCCGGGCGTGAACGGACCGGACTGGCTCGCCGCGCTCGGGTGCACGCCCTCGGTGACGATGAGTCCGGCGGTGGCGCGCTGGGCGTAGTAGGTAGCCGTCGATGCGGTCGGTTTGTCGTCCACGGCGCGTGAACGGGTCATCGGCGCCATGACGAGACGGTTCGGCAGGGTCAGGTTTCCGAGGCGGTAGCCGGTGAGGAGCATGCCGTCCACGCTAGAAACCTGACATTGACGTCAGGGGTAGGTTTTGTGGCGGAGGTCATGTGCGAATCGGGAACTTGGCGGCGCGGACCGGCGTGAGCGTGCGGTCGTTGCGCTACTACGAGGAAAAAGGCCTGCTTGAGGCCGAACGCACCGCGAGCGGGCAGCGGCGCTATGCGGACCACGCCGCGGACCGGGTGCTGCTGATCCAGCAGCTCTACGGCGCCGGACTGTCCACGAACGGGATCAACGAGCTGCTGCCGTGCGTCGTGACCGGGGAGGCGACGCCGGAGCTGCTGGCGCGGCTGCGCGAACACCGCGAGTCGGTCGAGCGGCAGATCGACGACCTGCGCGGCACGCTCGACCGACTCGACTCGGTGATCGCGAGTGCGACCAGTGCGCACGACACCGGGGTGCCGTGCCGGCGGGGTTAGATGGTCGCGGTGTCGATCACGAACCGGTACCGCACGTCGCTCCCCTGCACCCGGTCGTAGGCGGTGTTGATCTGCTCGGCGGTGATCAGCTCGATCTCCGCGCCGAGGCCGTGCTCCGCGCAGAAGTCCAGCATCTCCTGGGTCTCCGCGATGCCGCCGATCATCGAGCCGGCGAGCGTCTTGCGGCCGCCCAGCAGGCCGAACAGGTTGATCGAGACCGGCTCCTCCGGCGCACCGACGTTGACCAGCGCGCCGTCGGTCTTGAGCAGGCCGAGGTAGGCGGTGAGGTCGAGCGGCGCCGACACCGTGGACACGATCACGTCGAACTTGCCCGCCAGCTCGGCGAACGTGGCCGGGTCGCTGGTGGCGCGGTAGTCGTGGGCGCCGAGCTTGAGGCCGTCGTCCTTCTTGCGCAACGACTGCGACAGCACGGTCACCTCGGCGCCGAGCGCGGCGGCGATCTTGACGCCCATGTGGCCGAGCCCGCCGAGGCCGACGATCGCGACCTTCTTGCCGGGGGCCACGCCCCAGTGCTTGAGCGGCGAGTACAGCGTGATGCCCGCGCACAGCAGCGGCGCGGCCACGTCGAGCGGCAGGGCGTCCGGGATGCGCACGACGTAGTTCTCGTCGACCACGATCTGCTTCGAGTAGCCGCCGTAGGTGACCTCGCCGTCACGGCCGATGCCGTTGTAGGTCATCGTGCTGCCGTTGGCGCAGTACTGCTCCAGCCCGCGCAGGCAGTAGTCGCACTCGCGGCACGAGTCGACCATGCAGCCGACACCGACCCGGTCGCCGACGGCGTGCCTGGTGACCTCGGAACCGACCTCGACCACCACGCCCGCGATCTCGTGGCCGGGGACCATCGGGAAGATGCCCTGACCCCAGCCCTCGTTGACCTGGTGGATGTCGGAGTGGCAGATGCCGGCGTACTTGATGTCGATCAGGACGTCGTGCGCCCCCACGGCACGCCGTTCGATCGTGGTGCGCTCCAGCGGTGCCTTGGGGGCCGGAGCGGCATAGGCAGCGACGGTGCTCATCAGGTGTTCTCCTCGTTCGTCGGGTCCACCGGTAACACTGCCCCCGCCGCGCCCCGCTACCCAGACACCTGCTCCGCGTACGCCTGCTGTGCCTACCACTGGCAGTAGCAGGCACGGTTCACGCAGGTCAGGGATACTGGTGAGCATGACTGTCGATCCGCGCACCGAGCTGAGCGAGTTCCTGCGCAGCCGCCGCGCGCGGCTGTCACCCGACGACGTGGGGCTGCCGCAGTTCGGCCGCACCCGGCGCGTGCCCGGACTGCGCCGCGAGGAGCTGGCCCAGCTCGCGGGCGTGTCGGTCGCGTACTACACGCGGCTGGAGCAGGGCAACGGCCGCAACGTCTCGGCCGAGGTGTGGGACTCGATCGCCCGCGCGCTGCGGCTGAGCGACGCCGAGCACGCGCACCTGCGGAACCTGACGCAGTGCCGCAGCCGCAAGAAGAAAAAAGCACAGCGCACACACGTGCGACCGGCGTTGAAGCACCTGCTCGACAACATCGGTGTGCCCGCGTACATCGGCGGCCGCCGCTCGGACATCCTGGCGTGGAACCCGATGGCCGCCGCGTTGTTCGGCGACTGGGCCGAGCTCGAACCGCGGGAGCGCAACTGGGGCCGGCTGATCTTCCTGCGGCCGTCCTGCCAGGAGCTGTTCGTCAACTGGGAGAGCAAGGCCGCCGACGTGGTCGCGTTCCTGCGGATGGACGCCGGGTGCTTCCCCGACGACCCCGAGCTGGCCGCGCTGGTCGGCGAGCTGTCGGTCAAGAGCGCCCTGTTCCGCACGCTGTGGGCCAAGCACGACGTGAAGGAGAAGTCCTTCGGCACCAAGGTGTTGCGGCACCCGCTGGTGGGCGAGATGACACTGGCCTACGAGACGCTGCGGATGCCCAGCGAGCCGGAGCTGTTCCTGACCACCTACCACGCCGAGCCCGCCTCGCCGTCCGCGGAAGCCCTGCAGCTGCTGGCGAACTGGGGCCGCGACGCGACCCGCGCGGGCACGTCCGTGCACAACCAGGCATGAGGACGCCCCGGCTGGAGATCGAGTACTGCACCCAGTGCAGGTGGTTGCTGCGCGCCGGGTGGACCGCGCAGGAGCTGCTGACCACGTTCACGACCGAGCTGGGCGAGGTCGCGCTGATCCCCGGCACCGGCGGCGTGTTCGACGTGCGGCTGGACGGCGAGACGGTGTGGTCGCGCAAGGAGCGGGACGGGTTCCCGGACCTCGCGGTGCTCAAGCAGCTGGTGCGTGACCGGGTGGCGCCGGAGCGCTCACTCGGCCACACCGACCGCAAGGGTTCCTAGGCGGCCGCTGACCGGTGTGGCGCCCGAAGCCGTCCGAAGTGGACGTTCAGGGCGTTCCGCGAAACGGCGGGCGCGGTGGCGGGCGGGCTCGTATCGTGTCGGCCGTGCATCCGAACCAGGGTTGGCCACCGCAGCAGCCGGGACCTCAGGGACCCGCCCCGGGTTATGGCCCGCCCCACCAGCCACCGGGTTATGGCGGACCGGCCTACGGTCCGCCCGGTTACGGTCCGCCGCCCGGTTACGGCCGGCCCGGCTACGGCCCGCCCGGCTGGGGTCCGCAGCGACCGCCCAGCCCGGTTCCCGCGTTCCTCGCCGGTGGGCTGTGGGTGCTCGTGTCGATCCTGTGCTTCGTGCTGGCCGGGCTCAACTCCGCCCACGGCAAGGGCATCCGGCAGACGCCGGAGGCCGCCGTCGCGTTGCTGGGCCTGGCGCTGCCGCGCAGCGTGATCGGCAACGGCGACCCGGCGATCGTCGCCACGTACGTCGCGGGTGGCGTGGTGCTGCTGTTCGCCGTCCTGCTGTTCGCGCGGCTCGGGTTCGCCCGCTGGGTCCTCGCCGCGCTCGGGTTCGTGATCACCGCGTACTACGTCTTCGTGGTGGTGCGCATGGCGACGACGTACGTGAGCTCGTTCCTCGTCGTGCCGGTGATCGCGTTGCTGTTGTGGCTCACGGCGGTGGTCGTGTCCGTTCTGCCGGTGGTCGGCCGCGCCATGCGGTGACGCCGTCCGGCGCGGCCCGCCACCGGAAACGTCAGCGCACGACGTCGTAGACCAGCTTCTGGATGCCGTTCGAGTACGACTCGCTCTCGGCCAGCTTCAGCATCTGCTTGTCCTTGTCGGTCTCGCTGAACAGCCGCTTGCCCGCGCCCAGCAGCACCGGGAACACCAGCAGGTGGTAGCGGTCGATCAGACCGGCGTCGGACAGGTTGCGGTTGAGCGTGGCGCTGCCGTGGAGGGAGATCGGGCCGCCGTCGGTCTCCTTGAGCGCCGCCACGTCGTCCAGGCCGCGCAGGATCGTGATGTCACCCCAGTTGTCGACCAGCTGATCCTCTTTCAGGGTGCTGGACACGACGTACTTCGGCATCACGTTGTACCGCGGGAAGTAGTCGAGCGTCGGCCACACCGGGGAGAACGCCTCGTAGGTGACGCGGCCCATCAGCATGGCCGCGGCTTCCTCCTGCTCGCGGCCCTTGATCTCGTAGGCGGCCTCGTCGAACTCGATGTCCTTGAAGGTCCAGCCGGAGCTGCGGTGGCCGGGCTCGCCGCCGGGTGCCTCGACCACGCCGTCGAGCGAAACGAACGCAGTGGCGATCAGGGTGCGCATCGGTGTTCTCCTCAGGTGTTCCGGTGGGCTGTCACCGGTGCGTCGAACGGCGGTGGCCACTTTCGACACGCGCATCCTGCCTGATCCGCATCCGGGGCGCCGAGGGGCGGGCTGCTCGACCGGTCAGGAATCGAGAAGCGTCGGCCGCACCCCGCGCCCTACCGTTGACCTCGGCAGACACCCTGATCTGGAGGCTAGCGATGAGCAAGCGGATGCGCCGGTTCCACCGGCTGGTGAGCATGGTCTTCATGGCCACCGTCGTCTTCACGGCGGTCGCGCTGACCGTGGACAGCTCGGTGGTGTGGGTGTCCTACGTGCCCTTGCTGCCGCTGTTCGTCCTCATGATCAGCGGTATCACGATGTGGTTCCGGCCGCGCCGGGTCACGGCCGGGGCCTGACCTGGCCGATCTCGACGGGTCCGAACGGCAGCAGCGCTACCCTGCCCCTCATGGGGGATGTCGAGGACCCGTGCCGGTGCGTCGAGGACGCGCGTTTCCACCACGACCGCCAGAACCCGGCGTTGTCGGGGTGGCTGCACCTGCTGGAGCTGGTCGAGGAAGCCGCCGCGGACGGACGCGCGGTCTTCCGGCCGTTGCACGAGCTGAGCCCCGCGGAACGCCGCGAGATCGTCACCCTCCCGCCCACGATCGCGAAGCTCACGGCGGTCGAGGTGCTGGATCTGCGCGGGTCGAACCTCGTGCGCGTCCCGCCGGAGATCGGTGCCATGACGAGCCTGCGGCGGTTCGACCCGTCCACCTCGCACCGGCTGCACTGGTTCCCGTACGAGCTGACCCGCTGCCGCGACCTCGCCGGGAGCGCGGTCGGCACGGGCGCGGTCTACGCGGGCGCGTTGCCGCGGCTGCACCCGCCCACGACAGACCTCACGTGCCTCGACCCCGGCACGCACGGCACCGAGTACGTCCGCTCGTGCAGCGTGTGCGACGGCCCGGTGACCGAGCTGCACCAGCGGTGGACCGTGCGGCGCGGCGCCGCGGACCCGTTGCCGTTGCTGGCGAACGTCTGCTCGACCGGCTGCGCGGCCGCACTTCCTAGCGCGGGGTGAGCAGGTCCGGCGCGGTGAGCAGGTCGGAGTGGCCGCCGGGGAACTCCCGCCGCGCGAACCCCCCCGTGGTCACCTCCGCCCACGCGGCGACACCGTCCGCGGTCGTCAGCGGATCTTCCCGGCCGTGGGCCGCCAGCACGGGACACCGCACCACCGGGTGGTCCTCGCCCCGGAACTCGCTGAGCAGCTTCATGTCCTCCGCCGCGGTCTCCACGACCACGTCCCGCCACTCGCCCTCGACGAGCCCCGGCGCGACCCGTTCCAGGTACGCGCCGGTGTCCGAAATGGACTCCGGCGCGACCGAATGCCGAGCGGGCGCAACGGCTCCGACCACCACCAGCCGTTCGACGTCCGCACCGGCCGCCTCCAGCACCCCGGCGACCGCGTACGCCACGTAGGCCCCGAAGCTGTGACCGACCAGCACCGGCCGTGCCGCCGCGACCTGCTCGGCGCACGCCCGCACCAGCGCGTCGAACGACGCGGCCGGCCCGTCCCGGCCGAACCGCCCCGGGTACTTCACCAGCCGCCCCGAGCGCAGCAGCTCCTGGCAGTCGCTGCCGAACGACCCGGCGCCGGGGAAGACGAACACCTCAGACCCGCAACCCGAGCTCATCCACCACCATCGCGATGCTGATCGCACTCAACCGGAAGTCGAACTTGTCGGTGCCCGGCTCGACGGTCAGGCACCCCGGCACCAGCACACCGCTGGCCGCCACCAGCTCCTCCCACCGCGCCCACGTGGCCCGGTCCACCACCGAGTCCAGGTCGTACGCGGTGAACCCGTGCTTTCCCCGGCGCAGCACCGAGTCCGGCACGATCCCGCGGTAGGCCGACTTGAGGCACGCCTTGCCCTCGAAGTCCGCGACCTTCTCCGCGTCCGGCACCCGCAGCGCCGCCGACACCACCGAGTTGCCCAGGAACGGGTAGCGCCCCTCGACCGAGTTCCGCATCACCATCGCGTCACCGTGGTCGCCGAGCAGGTGCCCGGACAGCTGCACGTACACGTCGGCGACCGACCGCAGCTGCATCGGCGACAACGCCCGCACCTCCGCGTCGGTGAACGGGATCAGCCGCGACCGCCAGAACTCCGCACCCCGCAACGCTTCCCGCACGTCCGGGGCCAGGAAGGACGACCGCCGCGCGGACACGCGGTCCCAGTTCACCTCCCAGCCGAAGTCGGCCCGTCCCCACGCCTGCTCGTTCTCGTCACGCGCCGGGCGCCGGCCACGGCCGGAGCTGTCGAAGGCGTAGGAGTCGTAGCCGAAGAACAGCTCGTCGGCGCCCTCGCCGGACACCACGCCCTTGATCCCGGCCGAGCGCACCGCGTCGGCCAGCATCATCGCGGCGACGTTGTAGGTCTCGCGCTGCGGGAAGCAGCAGTGCCGCACCATCTTCTCGAACATCGCGGTGATGTCGGGGACGCCGCAGCGGATCTGCTCGTGCTTGGTCTCGGCGAGAGCGGCCACCTCACGCTGGAACCGGCCCTCGTCCAGCGACGGGTCGTCGAACACCACCGAGAACGTCCTCATCGGACGGTCGACCAGCGACGCGGCCTCCAGCACGATCGCCGTGGAGTCGAAGCCACCGCTGAGGTACGCCCCGATCTCCACGTCCGCGTGCAACCGCGCCGACACGGACTCCCGCAGCGCCGACCGCAGCTCGTCGGCGGACACCGGTGACTCGTCGAAGTCCCCGTAACGCCAGTACCGCACGGTCTCCACGCCGTCGGCCGAGATCCGCACCGCGCACCCCGGCGGCACCGCGAACACGTCCCGCACCAGCGTGCGGGGAGCGACGACGTTGCCGAGCGAGAAGTACTGGTCGACCGCGGTCACGTCGACCCGCCACGGCCCGCCGACGCACTGCACCAGCGGTTTGAGCTCGGAGCAGAAGTGCACCGCGGACCCGACCGAGGTGTAGTACAGCGGGCAGACGCCGAACCGGTCGCGCGCCAGGTACAGCGCGTTCTCCTCCCGGTCGAACACCACGGAGGCGAACTGCCCGTCGACCTGCGCGAGCCCCGCGACGCCGTGGGCAGCGACCAGGTCGGGGATCACCGCGACGTCGACGCCGTTGGCCGGGTCCGTGCCCAGCCGCGCCTTCAGCTCGGGCGCGTTGTAGATCTCGCCGTTCGTCATCGCCACGAACCGGCCGCCGCGGTCCTGCGCCGGCTGCCAGCCGTCGGCCAGCCCGGTCATGCCGAGCCGGCCCAGCTTCACCGCCAGCGACGGCGTGTTCAGCGAGTACGTCTCGTCCGGGCCGCGGTGCACGAGCCGGGTGTGCATGGCCGCGGCGACACCGCGGTCGACAGCGCCGTCGGCAGCGAAGGTCCCGCACACGCCGCACATCAGGCGCCCCGCTCGCGCAGCTCGGTGATGAGCGACTTGAGGTTCTCGGCCCGCAGCACGTCCCGCACGCCCGCGTCCATCCAGCCGAGCCCGCGCAGCTCGTTCACCAGCACCACGGTCGAGGCGGAGTCACCGCCGATGTCGAAGAAGTTGTCGTCCAGCGAGGCGTCCGAGACACCGGTCAGCCGCCGCACCAGCGCGAGGACCCGGTCCTCCGGCAGGTCGGACTCCGGTGCGGCACAACGGGAAGCCCGCAACGCGTCGCGGTCCACCTTGCCGTTGGGCGTGTACGGCATCTGCGGGATGCGCGTCACCACCGACGGCACCTTGTACGGGTCGAGCACCGCCTCCAGATGCGCGCGCACGGCCCGTTCGTCCACGGTGCCCACGAAGTAGCAGACCAGCGCGTCGGCCACGTCCGAGCCGTCGTGCGACTCGGCCGTCACCACCGCCTCGACCACGCCGGCCAGCCGGCACGCGGCGATCTCGATCTCGCCGGGGTCCAGCCGGTAGCCGCGGACCTTGAGCTGGCGGTCCACCCGTTCCACGAAGTACAGGTGCCCGTCGCGCCGCTCCACCACGTCACCGGTCCGGTACGCGCCCCCGAACCGCTGCACGCCGTCCGCGGTCAGGTACCCGATCGCCACGCTCCTGCCGGTGATCACCAGCTCGCCGCGCGAGTCCGGGTCGCCAGGACGCGGCTCGACCTCGTAGCCGCAGTCGCCCACGACCTCGCCCAGCGGCACGGAGTCCACGTGCACGGCCGGGTCGAGCACGTCGCTGAGCAGGTTGCAGACGGTGGTCTCGGTCAGCCCGTAGGCGTTGTGAAACGCGGCCACCGCCGACCACTTGCCGACCAGCACCGGACGGCACGGGCCGCCGCCGTTCACCACGTGCCGCAACGACATCGAGCCCGTCGGCTCGGTGGCGGTCAGCGCGAACGGCGTGGTCTTCAGGTGCGTGATCCGCAGGTCCTCCAGCGTGCCCTGTAGCACCGGCCCCGGAGCCAGCCGGGCCTCGTCGACCACCACCAGGCAGGCGCCCGAGGTGAGCGTCCAGAGGATCTCGGTGACGCAGCCGTCGAACGTCAGCCGCGCGAACTGCAGCGTCCGGCAGTCCGGCGTGAGCTCCAGCCGCCGCACGTGGTCGGCGATCATCCGCGCCAGCGGCTCCACCGCGACCAGCACGCACTTCGGCTCACCGGTCGAACCCGAGGTGTGGATGGCGTAGGCGGCCCCGGACGCGTCGACCTCCCGCTTCTCGCCGGCGATCTCGACCAGCTCACCGCCGCGGGCCAGCCAGGAGACGCCGAGCGCGGCGACCTTCACCGCGTTCGACGTGCTGTCCCGCGGGTCGAGCACGACGAACGGACGCCCCGACGTCAGCGCCGCGGCCAGCGCGACGATCGTCGCGGCACCGCGCGCCGCCTCGATCCCGACGAACTCGCCGGGCTCGGTGCGGGCCTCCAACTGCTCGGCGCACGCCGCGACCCGGTCGCCGAGCTCGCGGTAGGTGATCGTCTCGGTCGCCGTCTCGACGGCGGCCCGGCCGGCGTGCTCCGCGACGGCCCGCCAGATCGCGTCCACGATGGAATCCTGCTCAACCAACACGCCTGCCGCCCCTTCACGGTGCCTGTTCAACGGTGTGCACGAGCGTGCCGACGCCTTCGACCACGGCGTGGACCGAGTCACCCGCGGAGATCACGGCGGCACCCGGCGTGCCGGTGCAGATGACCGTTCCCGGCGCGATCGTGCGGCCGGCGGTGAAGTACTCCACCAGGAAGGCGAGGTCGTAGAGCATGTCGGAAACGGGAGCCGAAGCGATGACCTCACCATTGCGCACCGTCGACACCTGAATCGAGTCGAAATCGGATATCTCGTCGACGGTGACCAGCTGCGGCCCGACACTGCAGAACGTGTCGAAGCCCTTCGCCCACGGGATGTACCGCGGATTCTCCCTGATCACGTCCTCGGCGGTCATGTCGAGAACGGCGGTGACCCCGACGACCACCGAAAGCCATTCGTCGCGCCGCACGTTCTTGCATTCCGTGCCGATGACGAGGCCCAGTTCGGCCTCCGCGGTCACGCGTTCGCTCTGCCTCGGCAGCTCGATCACGCCACCGTTGCCGATCAGCGCGCTGTCCGGGCGCAGGTAGGAGCCGGGGCCGGACTTGGGCTGCTCGGTCAGCAGGTCCTGCGAGTGCTTGCGGTAGTTGAGGCCGGCGCCCCACACCGGGCCCTGCGCGATCGTCGCGGCGTCGCCCAGGTCCAGCTCGACCGCCCTCCCGGCCAGCGCGTTGACCTGTTCCTCCAGGTCAGGACGGTGTTCGGGGGTGAGGAGGTCGACCAGGCGCACCGGCTCCTCGTAGCCGGGGATGAGTGACAACGGCACCCAGCGCCCGTCGGCCAGGCCCGCGTGGACCTCGTGGCTGATGCCCGTCGTGAACCGCGCCAGCTTCACAGCGTCTCCCCCTTCAGACCCGTGCGCCGACGGTCGCGTGCACGGAGAGCAGCTCGGCCGCCGCCCTGATGTCGGCACCGTCGACGCTGCGCGTGGCCAGGTCCGCGGCCTTCTGCATGACCGACGCCGGGTCCAGCCGGTGCTGCGCGCACAGGTCCTCGACCAGCTGGTAGTAGTTCGAGTGCACGCCCAGCACACCGCCCAGGACCTGCATGTTCCGGTTGTCGGGCAGCACGTCGAGGTGCTCGCGGCAGAACTCGGCCATGCGGGAGAGCTCGCGGTAGTCGTAGCGGTCCTCGCCCTTGACCGCGAGGATCCCGGCCAGCGACTCGGTCTCGGCGTTGCCGGAGCCGCGGCCGAACCCGTGCAGCGTGCCGTCGACGATCGACGCGCCCGCCGTGAGCGCCGCGATGCTGTTGGCGTTCGCGAGGCCCAGGTTGTTGTGGCCGTGGAAGCCGACGACGGGGAACGACCGCTGCACCACCGAGACATAGCGGTGCACGTCGCTGGGCAGCATCGAGCCGTAGGAGTCGACGACGTAGACGCCGGCGACCTCGCGCGGCACGTCGCTGAGCAGCTCGGGCAGCGCCTGGTAGGGCGTGGAGCTGGACTTCATCAGGTTGAGGTAGACCTGCCCGCAGATCTCGGTGGCCCGCCGCAGGTAGTCGAGGTTGGCCGTGATCTTCTCGGCCTCCATGCCGACGCGCACGAACGTCATGCCCGCCGCGACCAGCTCGGTCATCGTCTCCAGGCGGCTGAACGACGGCTGGGCGAACACGCCCCACGTCGACGACCGCAGGTGGGTGCCCGCCAGCTCGCACCAGCGGCGCAGCGAGATGCTGCCCGGCCGGTTGCCGGCCCGTTCCGCCTCGTACCCGACTCCGTGCGCGATCTCGATCTTCTGGATCGGCGTCTCGTCCAGGCGGCGCATCAGCTCGACGACGAAGCCCTCGTCGAACTGGAAGTCGACGGCGTACGAGCCGTCCCGCAACGTTGTGTCGAGAATTTCGCTGGTCAACGGCACCAGTAGTGGGTCGTATTCGGCAGTCATGTCCATTCCCAGATATCTAGGCGGTGGTCGAGAAGAATTCCGAACAGCATCGGCCCGCCTCCGGGTAGGTCGATGACAAATGCCTAGCACGTTTTCTCGTGGTGCCGCAACGAATTGCGTTTCCGGGCGCTGTTCCCGGTCCCGCCGAGTGTCCTGCCAACAGGACGTTCGCTTGCACCGGCCGCTGCGCACTGCTATCCAGTCCAGCAGTTGCCGATTTGTGTTCAAGGGCGGACTTCATGGATCTCGGACTGACCGGACGCACCGCGCTCGTTTGTTCGTCGACCGGCGGAATCGGGAAGGCGGTCGCCCGCGCACTGGCCGCGGAGGGGGCGGACACGGTGGTCTGCGGCCGCCGGGGCGACCGCGCCAGGGCCATCGCGGCCGAGCTGCCCAGCGCGATCGGGGTCGAGGTCGACCTCACGGCGCCGGACGGCCCCGCCGCGCTGGTGGCCGCGGCGGTCGAGCACTTCGGGCCACCGGACGTGCTGGTGCTCAACGGTCCCGGACCCCGGCCCGGTCCCGCGCACGAACTGGACGTGGCCGACGCCGACGGTGCGCTGGACGCGTTGCTGCGCCCGCACCTGCGGCTCGTCGGGCTGTGCCTGCCCGCGATGCGCGAGCGCGGCTGGGGCCGGATCGTCGCGGTCGGCTCCAGCGGGGTCGCCGCGCCGTTGCCGGGCATGGCGCTGTCCAACCTCGGCCGCGCCGCGCTCGCCGGGTACCTCAGGACGCTGGCCGGCGAGGTGGCCGCGGCCGGCGTCACCGTGAACATGGTGCTGCCCGGCCGGATCGAGACCGAGCGCCTGGCCGCGGTCGACGCCGCGAACGCCGAGCGGTCCGGCCGCACCGTCGCCGAGGTCACGGAGGCCTCCCTCGCCACGATTCCGGCCGGCCGCTATGGGCGTCCGGAGGAGTTCGCCGCGGCGGCCGCGTTCCTGTGCGGCGCGCCCGCCTCCTACATCACCGGCACGGCCCTGCGCTGCGACGGTGGCCTCGTGCGCCACCTGTAGCCGCGCGCGTCAGGAGACGACCCGCAATCCCTGCCCCGACCGCAGCGTGCGCTCGGCGGCCTGGTCGAGGCTCGTCACCAGCCACTTCTCGAAGTCCTGCCCGACGACGTCCGCCGCCTGGCGCCAGGTCTCGACGCGGTCCTGCGGCACGGTGATCCGCGAGTCGGCCACGACCTCGTTCCCGGCGTCGTTCCCGCCGCGAATGGCGGACCGCAGCTGCCGGGTCGTCCACGAATTCGTCTCCGCCTGGCTGAGCAGGTATTCCTGAACATCAGGCGGCAACGAGGCGACTTCCGCGTGGTGCTGAAATGTCAACGCCGGACGCCGCCGCGTCAAATCGAACCGACCGGCCACCCAGGCGTAGTTCCGCAAAGTCTGATAACTGAGCCCGACCGCCCGCACGGCGTGCTGGTAGCGGTCGGAGTAGTGCTCCTTGCCGAAGACGAGCCAATCGCCGAGCGACCACGCGGAGGAATCCACCAGTTCGGCCAGCCTGCGCCCGGCACGCTCCCACTCGGCGAAGCTCAACGCCGAGGGTATGCGCAGCCCGACCCGTGTCATCAGCACCTGATCACCGCTCCGACCTGCGCGGTTGATCGCAGCCCTGCGCCCTCGGACGTCTCCCGAGCCCATGACGTTCCCCTCTCGTCACTCCCGTCGACCTCGCTGTCGACGCGCGCCGACCACCGCGGTGGCCATGGCATCGGTAAGCCGAGCCGAACCATTGGTCATTCGACTCGTAAATGCAGCTTCACAATCGCGGGACCGGCCACCTCACCCAGATCGGCACGATTACCGCGCCGAGTACCGAACCCGCCGTCATCAACGTTCTCAATACCGAGCGTAGAGGCTCCCCGGAACACTGACAAGGAAGCTCATGCGCTGGTCAGGAGGTGATTCACCGCATGGAGTGCCCGCATTCTTCCGGCCACAAACTAATCGGGCAACCTCACCCCCGGTCAGCCGAAAAGGCTCCACAGTGGACGAGCGCTCACCAGCGGCACGACCTGGTCGTACCGGCCCAAACCGTCCGTTGTGGAGTGACCGGGGGACCACCCCCGGTTCCGTCAACTGGCAACGCGCGCACCCGACGGCAGGCCGTGGCCGGAACCCCGCGCTCTGCACCACGGTGGGTGGTATGGACCGCACACATGTCCGTCGACGGAACAGGCGTCCGTTATTGGTGGTCACCGCACTGCTGTCGGTCGGCGGACTCATCGCCGGCACCTACAGCGCGAGCGCCGCTCCCCCCGACGAGCCCCTGCACCACTGGCAGCACGACCACTGGCCGCAGCAACAGCCGTGGCAGCAGTCGCGTGACGCCGCGAGAGTGGCGGCGCAGGCCGGTCTCCCCGGCCCGATCGACCCGCAGAACTGGGTCAACCCCGACCACATGACGTGGGAACGGGACTACCGGAAGATCCCCGGCACCAACTGGGCCGATCCCGCGAAGCACGGTTCGGTGCGCACGTTCAAGGGCGCGCTGGTGCTGCTGGACTACCCGAACCAGCCGTTCGTGGTGACGCAACCCGCGCACTCCACGGTGTTCGGCAACCCCAGCGCGGAGGCCAGCGGCGTCCCGCGCGAGCAGGTCGCGCAGTTCTACCAGGACTTCCTCAACAAGCCGAACGCGCTCAACCGCGGCCACACCGTGCACGAGTACTGGATGGAGACCTCCGGCGGCCGCTACGGCGTCGACCTGAAGGCGTTCGGCCCGTACACGATGCCGGGCAAGGACCACGAGTACGCCATGGAGTTCCAGGGCGGCACCGGGTGCCCGGCCGGCGACACGTGCAACCGCAACATCCGCACCGACGGCCGTGCCGCGTGGGTGGCCGACGTCGGCGCCGAGGTGCCGGCGGGCTACGACTTCACCTACTACCTGTCGGCCGGCCAGGACGAGTCGGGCACCTGGCAGGAGTTCGGGATGATGAAGTTCCGGACCAAGGAGGACGTCACCGACGACTTCGGCCCGCCGGACCCCGCGCTGCCGAACTGGTCGCGCACCCGGTACGTCGACTGGACGTCGTGGGCGGCGGGCTCCAGCATCTGGCCGAACGCGGGCGGCGGGTCGTCCACCCAGGCCGAGAGCTCCGGCCAGGGCGTCTACGCGCACGAGCTGAGCCACATCCTCGGCATCGGCGACAACTACAACAACCCGTACGGCAGCCCGCCGCGGCGTGACTACTCCGGTCCGTGGGACATGCTGTCGCGCGGCTCGTTCAACGGCCCCGGCGGCCCGCACTCGCGGTGGACCATCCCGGCCACCGGCGGCGCGTCGCTCGGCGCGCAGCAGACCCTGCGCAACAAGATCAAGCTCGGCATCGTCGACGAGCGCAACGTCCTGCGCCTGTCCCGCGAGGCGCTGGCCGGTTCCGGCACGGTCATCGCGAAGATCACCGCCAGGTCCGTGCAGCCCGGCGCGACCGGCCTGACGGGCGTCAACCTCGCGATGAACGCCGACCGCGCGCCGTCGTGCAACGTCTCGACCGACCCGTTCTGCGACGGCGGCGGCTACAACAACTACACGCTCGAAGTGGTCGACCGCATGGGCGCCGACTCGTTCACCCCGGACTCGGGCGTCATGCTCGCGAAGACCAAGAACGCCGACGCGGCACCGTTCACGTGGGTGGTCGACGCCAACCCGCAGGACATCGGCATGACCGACTACGTCCTGCCCGACGGCACCAAGGTCCCCATCACCGTCGGCGACTACCGCCAGCTGTCGGACGCGTTGTTCCACGCGGGCACCAACTCCGGCAGCGAGTTCGAGTACGTCGACCAGGCGAACCGGGTGCACTTCTACGTGCTCGACGTGCAGCGCGACGCCGCCGGTGTGCTGTCCTACACCGTCGCCGTCCGCTCGCTGGACGGCGCGGGCCCGCAGCAGCGCGGCGTGCGGGTGACGCCCACGGCGGCACGCGTCGGTTCCGACGGGGTGGCCACGTGCCGGTTCCCGTTGACCAACACCGGTCGCGCGGCCACGGTCGGCGGTCACCCCGAGGACGTCACCCAGTACCTCGACGGCGACGTCTACCGCGTGTCGGCGAAGGTCGCGGACACCGGCTGGACCGTCTCGCTGCCCAACGCGCTCGCGACCGCGAGGTTCGGCGGCCGCGTGGACGTGCCGGTGCACGCCAAGCGCGACGGCGGGCCGCTGATGTCGAAGGTGACGCTCACGGCCACGTCCGAGAGCAACCCGGCGAAGACCGCGACCGCCACCTGCACGGTGGCCGGCCGGTAACGGCGGCGCTCCCGTTCGTCACCGACGTATTCTCTTGTCGGTGACGAACGGGAGGCTGCGATGACCGTGACCGGCGTGATGGCCGAGCTGGCCGCGCTCGAAGACCCGAAAGCACGTGCTGTCAACGAGAAGCACGGCGACGACCACGGCGTGCACCTCGGCCGGCTGCGCGCACTGGCCAAGGAGCTCAAGACCCAGCAGGACCTCGCGGTCGAGCTGTGGGCGACCAGGGACACGGCCGCGCGGCTGCTGGCGTTGCTGATCTGCCGCCCGAAGGCGTTCACGCGCGACGAGCTCGACACGATGCTGCGCGAGGCCCGCACACCCAAGGTGCACGACTGGCTCGTGAACTACGTCGTGAAGAAGAGCGCACACGCCGAAGACCTGCGCGTCGCGTGGTTCTCCGACCCCGACCCGGTCGTGGCGAGCGCCGGGTGGGCGCTGACCACCGACCGCGTGGCCAGGAAACCGGACGGGCTCGACCTCGACGGGCTGCTGGACGTCGTCGAGACGGAGCTGCGCGACGCCCCGGACCGCCTGCAGTGGGCCATGAACCACTGCCTGGCGCAGATCGGCATCGAGCACCCGGCGCTGCGGGCACGGGCGATCGCCATCGGCGAGCGGCTGGAGGTGCTGAAGGACTACCCGACGCCCCCGAACTGCACGTCGCCGTTCGCACCGATCTGGATCAACGAGGTGGTGCGCCGCCGGAACGCGTGAAAAGCGAAGGGCGAGCGCTCGTCGTGAGCACTCGCCCTTCGCCGCACCGGATCGGGTCACGTCCCCCTGCGGACGCCGGCGATCCGGATCGTCAGTCGCCGTACGGGTTCTGCACGGAGACGTGGACGTGGTCGTAGTGGCCACCGGTCACACCGCTGCCCGCGGTGTAGGTGCGCCAGCCCTCGGACGAACGCGCGACGCTCCAGATCTTGCCCTGCCAGATCACGTAGCGGACGTCGAGCCTCTCGGCGTGCTTCTGCAGCCAGCGGGCGAGCTTCCAGCCCTGCTCCTTCTGCGCCGCGCTCGGGTAGGAACCGATCGCGTTCGAGATGGTGCAGTCGAGCGCGTTGCCGGTGTTGTGGTTGCTCGTCGACGACTCGTAGCTGCGGTAGTCACCGACCCAGCAGTCCTTCTCGCCGGTCAGCGAACGGATCTGGTCGTCGATGAACTGCGTGCGCTTCGTCGCCTGCGGCGCCCGCGCGGTGGCCGACGGGTGCGGGTTCGTCGCCGGGGTGCCGTAGGAGCCGTCCGGCGGCGGCGTGCCGCCACCGTCACCGAACTTGTGCGCGGCGTTCTCGTTCTTGAGCTCCGAGTTCAGGTTGACCTTGCCACCGGCGGCGATCGTCTGCCGCGGGCCGGCGTAGCCGCTGTTGAAGTAGACCGTGACCGGGCCGCTGGTGCGGTTCCACACGGACGCGGCCTCGTTCTTCACGCACAGGCCCTTGCCGTTGCCCGTGCCCTTGAAGTCGTAGCAGCTCGGCTGCTCGTCGCCGTAGTCCGGGACCGACGAGTCGAAGTCGGACACCGAACCTTCGTGGTTGCTGTTGTAGTACAGGCAGAACTCGCCGGACTCGCAGGAGCCGTTGCGGGCCGTGGCGGCGTTCGCCGTGGCCGCGCCCATGGACACGCCGACCAGCGCGCCCATCAACGCCACGAAGGTGATTCTCTTGAGCGCCGAGAGCGCTGACTTCCTCATGGCCTGAAGGATTGCGAGGGCCGCTGACACTTCACTGACACCGCGTGCAAGCGTGGTGTCAGCGGGTCATCGGGCCGTGCCAGTCCATCGTGGACACCAGGACCCGGTCAGCCGGTGCGCCGCTCCCCGTCCATGCCCAGGATCAGCGCGACCGCGTCCTCCGAGCACACCCCCGGCGTCAGCACCTCCTGCAGCAGCAGCCCACGGATCGCGGCAACGGTGACGGTGGCCCTGGTCAGCGCGTCCCCGGCGGCGAGCCCCTCGCGTTCCGCCAGCGCGGCCAGCATGCCGGTGAGGTCGTCCAGCGACGAGATGAACTCGCGGAAGTCGTCCGGGCTGTACGCGGCCCGCCCCACGACGTGGAAGAACCCGCGGACGCGCGACAGCTGGTCCGGGCGGGTGTAGGCGCGCCAGATCGCCAGGACGAGGTCTTCGAACGTGCCCTGCCCGGCGGTCCGGAACAGCTCCTCGTTGTCGCGGGTCCGCTGTGCCGCGAGCATCGCGGCCAGGACGCCCGTGAGCGAGCCGAAGTGGTAGCGCAGGAGCGCGTGGCTGGTCTCGGTCCTGGCCGCGATCTCGCGCAGTGAGGTCTCCGGTGGTGGGAGGCCGTCGTCAAAGACGTCGAGGAGCCGCGCCAGGAGGCGCTCGCGGGCATCGCCGGTGCGTGCCGTGCTTGACAGGGCCACGCCCGTAGTTTATCCATTGGAAAAGAGATTTATCCATTGGAAAATCGCCGGAGGGCTCGTGGGACGTTTCCAGGTGGTGGGCGCCACGGTCGTGGACGGGTCGGGTCGTGACCCGGCTGACGTCGCCGTCACGGTCGAGGACGGGCGCATCACCGCGCTCGGCGCTGCCGGCACAAACGGCGAGCGGCTCGACGCCGGCGGTCTGACCATGACGCCAGGCCTGATCGACGCCCACGTCCACCTGGGGCTGTCGAGTCCGATCCAGCCGCAGTTCTCGTTCCAGATCAGCGCCGCCGAGATCGCGGCCGACATCTTCGCCACGGCCGGCGCGACGCTCGACGCCGGCTTCACGACCGTCCGGGACACCGGCGGGATCGACGGCGGTGTCGTCACCGCGATCGCGAAGGGCAAGGTCAGGGGGCCGCGCGTGGTGTCGTGCGGGCCTGTCCAGTGCCAGACCGGCGGCCACGGCTACTACGGCGCCGAGTGGGAGCCCACCGAGCTGTGGAGCAGCCACCACGTCCCCGGCCTGTGCGCGCTGTCCATGATGGCGGGCAACGCGGACGAGCTGCGGCGCAACGTGCGCGAGGCGTTCCGGCGCGGGGCGTCGTTCCTGAAGCTCTGCGTGACCGGCGGGGTGGTGGGCGGCAAGGACCGGCTGACCGACACCCAGTTCACCGTCGAGGAGATCGCCGTCGCCGTGCAGGAAGCCGCGGCGCGGGGCACCTACGTGACGGTGCACGCGCACAACAACGGGGGCATCCGGAACGCGGTCGAGGCCGGTGCGCGGTGTGTCGAGCACGGCACCGATCTAGACGAACCCACCGCGGCCCTGATGGCCGCGCACGGCGTCGCTCTCGTGCCCACGTTCGCCGTCCTCGACCGCCTGCTGCACGATCCCGCCGCGGCCGGCCTGGGCGACTCGGTCCGCGAGCGCGTGGCGGGGGTGCGGGAGCGGATGGCCAGGGCGCTCGCCGCCGCCAAGGACGCCGGGGTGCGGATCGGGCTGGGTTCCGACCTCATCGGCCCGGACCAGGACCGCCGCGGCGTGGAACTGACGTTGCGCGCACAGCTCGAGACGCCGATGGACGCTCTCGTGGCCGCCACGAAGACCAACGCCGAGATCATCGGGCTGCCCGAGGTGGGCGTGATCGCTCCCGGCATGCGGGCGGACCTGGTGCTCTGGAACGGCAACCCGCTCGAAGACCCGACCCTCTTCTCCGACCCCGCCAACGCCGTAACCGTCGTCCAGTCCGGACGTGTTGTGAAGGACCTCCGATGAGCACCATGTGGCACGGCTGCCTCGCCGACACCGACTACTTCGAGATGCGCTCCAGCGCCGGGCACGACTACGGCGTCTGGGTCACCACGCCGCCGGGCTACGACCCCGCCACCGCGCCCGCACCGGCCGTGTACGTGCTCGACGGCAACTGGGCGGTGGGCCTGACGGCGCCGCTCATCGTCACCCAGCAGGACCCCATGCAGAAGATCAAGCCGTATATCCAGGTCAGCGTGGGTTACGCGGGCGAGGAGGCGCAGCACTGGGCGAGGCTGCGCAACAGGGACCTCGTGCCGCCCGGCGAGCCCGTCGCCCAGGAGTTCCTCGACGCCGTGGAGATGGGGGTCCAGGCGGGCTCGATGACCCGCGAGCAGGCCGACGCCTACGTCGACGAGCTGCGGGACACCCGGGGCGACGCGTTCCTGCGCTTCCTCACCGCGGAGCTGCATCCCCGGATCGAACGCGACTACGGCACGGCCACGAGCGGCCACGGCCTCTTCGGCTACTCCTACGGCGGACTCTTCAGCCTCTACGCCTGGCTCACCGGCACCACGCTCTTCGAGAGCATCGGAGCGGGCAGCCCCGGCGTCGCCGGCGAGGACAGCCAGATCTTCAAGCAGATCGAGGAGCTGGGCGACCAGCCGGCCAGGCTCCACCTGACCTTCAACGACCGGGAGATCCTCGGGACCGTGCCCATCTACCAGAACCTCACGAAGAACGCGGCCACCGTCCTGCACCGCCTCACCGCCCGCGGCGCGGCCGTGACCAGCGAGGTGCTGCGCGAGACGCACATGACCGGCCTGCAGTCGTCGTTCCTCAGCTACCTCAGGACCTGCCGCGCCGCGTGACCACCCCGGACACCCGGCGGCTGGTGCAGCCGCGTTCGGTGCGCGGTGCTCGCGTCGTCACGGCTGCTCCGGTCCCGTCTCCCGTTCCGCTGTGCCGCGCTGGATGCGCTCGGCGATCCGCTTGATCCGCTGCAGCCGGGCGTCCCACGTGGTGCCGACCGCGGTCAGCTGGGCGACCGCACGGGCGAGCTGTGCCTCGTCCACCTCGTAGCGGCGCTCGCGTCCGGCCGGTGTCACGTGCACGAGCCCGACGCGGTCGAGCACGCCGAGGTGCTTGGCGACCGCCTGCCGGGTGACCGGGAGCCGCTCGCTCAGCGTGGTGGCGGTGCCACCCCCGTCGCTCAGCAGCAGGTCGAGCATGCGGCGGCGGGTCGGGTCGCCCACCGCGGACCACAGTTCGTCGTCGATCGCCGTGCTCACGGCCGCGCGACCAGGCTGCCGGCCCGCGCGACGAGACGCGGGAGGAAGTGGTCCCAGCCCCGGACGTGGTCGGCGTAGGCCTGCTCCAGCACGGCCGCCTCCCAGCCGCGCTCGCGGAACCCGGTCTCCTTGAAGCGCAGCAACGTGCCGTCGCCGGAGGGCACAAGGTCGATCGTGACGAGCAGCGAGTTGCCCGGCGCCGCCGACGCGCCCCGGTCGTACACCCAGCGGAACGCGAACCGGCGGGGCGGGTCGGCCTCCACGACCGTGAGGTGCTCGACCTTCGCATCCGGCGAGGCCGGGTCACCGAAGGTGATCGTGCCGGTGCCGCCGGGCACGGGGTCGAGCTCCGCGTCGTCTGGCCACCACTCGCGCAGGTGCTCGGGAGCGCTGACCACCTCGTAGACCACCTCGGGGGCGGCGTCGATGCGCAGCTCGCGTTCGATGCTTCCGTGTTCCACGGCGTTCTCCTCACTCGAAGCGCAACTATCGGTTGCGCTTCAACCTAACCGGCACCCCTCGTATTGCGCAACCTTTAGTTGCGCGAACCGCCCGCCGTCGGACCGGCGAAGTTCGGTTCCGCCGCCTCCAGGCGTGGCACGGAGATGCCCAGCCGTCGTGCTTCGGCGAGGGTGTCGCGGCAGACCTCCCGCGGTTCCTCGGCGTCGGGGTCGTCGTGCGCCTCGATGCTCACGCGCAGGGGCGTGACATGAGCGGTCAGCCAGGCGAGGACGGGCGCCAACAACCAGACGGGCACCCGGAACAGCAGCACGCCGCCGCGGTGACGGCGCAGGTCGACACCGCGCGCCGCGAGGACCGGCAGTAGCTCACGACCGGCCAGCAACGCCTCGCGGAGGTCGCCCGTCGCCCCGGCCAGCTCGGACAGCGAACCCAGCCGCAACCCTTGCGAGAACAGGCCGGCGTCCGACACGAAGTGGACCCACAGCCAGCCGCGGAAGTCAGGCCGCTCCCTGATCCGCAGCCCGGCCTCGCGAAACGCCTGCCGCACAGCCCGTTCCCGGTCGGTCGGAGGCCGGCCGAGCGTGCCGAAGACGACCGACGGCAGCAACAGCCCGCGAAGCACGCCGTCCGCCCGGAAACCGCCACCGGCCTGGGGAAAGCCCCAGGCGACCCGGTCGAGCGGAAGTGCGCCGATCGCGGCCCGCGGCTCGGTCCAGACGTTGCCGAAGACCAGCACCGTGGCCCGGCCGATCCGCGGCGCCAGGAACGCCGTCGCCTCCGGCAGGCGGTGGTGGGGCACGCTGAGCACGATCAGGTCGAAGTCGTGGTCCGGCGCCAACGCCTCGCGGTAGCGCACCGGCCACTTCTCCACGACGCGCCGCCCCCGCACCCGGCGCCGCGCATCGATCAGATCGAGGTCGATCGCGTCCCCGTACGTCGCGGCACGGCCCGGCCGGACGTAGAACTCGACGTCGTGCCCGGCCCGCTGCAGGGCCCAGCCGTAGATGGTGGCGATCACGCCGCGGCCGAACATCAGGATCTTCACGCTGCACCTCGTCGGGTACGATCGATCTGGAGATCATCTCCACTTCTGAAAATATGGAGACCATCTCCACTTGTCAACGTGAGGGAGCACATGACCCCCGACAAGCCGCTGCGGGCCGACGCCCAGCGCAAGCGCGAGGCACTGCTGGCGACAGCCCGGGAGGTCTTCGACTCCGGCGGCTTCTTCGACCTGCGCTTCGACGACTTCGCCCGCCTGGCCGGGGTCGGCACCGGCACGCTGTACCGCCACTTCCCCACCCGCGAGGCACTGGCCGAGGCGGTCTACCGCGGCGAGGTCGCCACGCTGTGCGACCGCGCCCGCGAACTCCAGGCCACACTGCCCGCGGCGGAGGCCTTGGCGACGTTCCTCCGCACCATGGTCGACCACATAGCCGCCCACAAGGGCCTCGCCCGAACGCTGGCCACGCTCATGGCCGACCGCTCCGGCGCCCTCGCCGAGGGCAGCCAGGCGCTGGAGCAGGCCGTCACCGACCTGGTGGCCGCCGCCGTGCGGGACGGCACCGTTCGTGACGACGTGGACGCTGGTGCCGTGATGATGGCGCTGCACGGCATCGGCGCGGCCCACGACCGCCCCCGCTGGCGGACCGAGGCCGACGACCTCATCACCCTCGTCCTGGACGGACTGCTGCGACCGCACTCGAACGGATAGCTCGCACGCCACCCCCACCTGCTCCGCGAGCGCTCGTGACCGTGCACTACGGCAGCAACAAGGCGGCCGCACTGGAGACGATCGCCGCCATCGAATCGCAATCCCCGAGGCGGTCCACGCCATGACCAAGGGCGCGCTGAACGCACTCGGCCGGTCGCTGGCGAACACGTTGGAAGACAGAGGGATCACCGTGAACACCGACGCGGTCGCCTTCTTCACCACGCCCGGCAGCAGGTGGGTCACCGGCCAGGTGTTCGACGTCAACGGCGGCCTCTACCCGGGCCCGCGGGCCCCGTTGCACCCCTGATCTGCGGCACCCTGATCTGCGGCACCGGGTCAGGGCTTCTCGAAGTGCTGGTAGTCGATCGGCGTCTGCCAGGAGCCGCCCCAGGTCCAGCCGCGGGTGGTGAACGCCTGCTCGGTGGCATCACCCGCGTGGATCATGCCGGGCACGTTCTGCGTGCGGTCGACGTAGGGCGCGCCGTTGGGCGGGTAGACCGCGCCGCTGCGGGAGATGTAGGGGTTCTGCACGGTGTTGATGTCGATGGCCCGCCCATAGGAGTGGTTGGACCAGGCGGTGCCACCGGTGATGGCCCGGCAGTTGAACGCCGAGGTGTTGTTCGCCGCCATCGACGCGTCGTCGTCGGAGCCGTACTTCTCGACGGTCTCCATCCGCTGGATGGGGAACCGGCCGAAGTACAGGTCGGCGAAGACGCGGGCGACCTCGGCCGCGAGATCGGCGTTGACCACCAGCTCGCCGCGGTGCACGGCACCGTCGAACCCCACGAAGTCCAGGCTGACCAGCCGCAGCTGATCGGGCCCGACGGGACAGCCTTCGCGCCAGCTGGAAGCGAGCCGCTTCGCGGTGACCGGCCTGATGACGGCGACGTAGGGCCGCAGGCCGCTGCCCGCCGGCGCGGCGAGCACCACGGTCTGGGCACCGGTGGCGGACACCGGCGTGACACCGGCCAGGAGCACGGACAGGGCCAACGTGACGAGCGCGAGAACTCTGACTCTTGGTTTCAAGGGACTTCCTCTCGATCTCTCCTACGACACCCTCCGGGATCGACCCTGCCAGCGGCGCGCGAACCGCGCCAACTCCACCAGAACCGTTTCGACCCTCGCCGAAACGTCCGATCGCCCGGCAACGCCAGCTCCTACCGCTAGTCGTGCCGACACCCGGCCTCACGAGCAGCGTCCGATCCGCCCCACGCACCCGATCCACATGGCCGCTTTACCGCCGCTTTCGCGCCTCACAACCCGAATGGCGGATGCCGGCCAGTTGGCACGACCTGACACTGACAGCGTTCTGGGAGCGCTCCCAGAACCGGCCGGAGGCACTCACGTCGTCGATCAACGAAGATTTGGCGGTACACATGCTTCGCTTCTTTGCAGACGTCCCCAACCGGCACCGGCGGGCACCGGCGAACGCCAAACCGGCCAGCGGGAAGGTCGCCGCCTGGCGGGCGTTCGGGATCCTCGGCACCTGCCTGACCCTGCTGGCGGCCGTGCTGGTCACCTTCGGCGCCGGCAACGCATCCGCGCACGGCGCGGTCAGCGACCCACCGTCACGCCACTACGGCTGCTACAACCGCTGGCCCAACGACCCGTCGCAGCAGATGGCCACCGAAGACCCCATGTGCTACCAGGCGTGGCAGGCCGACCCGTCCGCGATGTACAACTGGAACGGCCTGTTCCGCGAAGGCGTCGCCGGCAACCACCAGGGAGCCATCCCCGACGGGCAACTGTGCAGCGGCGGCCTGACCTTCAACGGCCGCTACGCCGCGATGGACAAGCCCGGCGCGTGGGTCGCCGCGAACCGGCCCAGCCGGTTCACCCTCAACCTGAACGACACGTCCTCGCACGGCGCCGACTACATCCGCGTCTACGCCACCAAGCAGGGCTTCGACCCCAAGACCCAGCCCCTGAAGTGGAGCGACCTGGAGCTCGTCGGCCAGACCGGCAGGATCCCCACGGGCACCCGGACCCCCGTCGAGGTCAACGCGCCCGGCCGCACCGGCCACCACGTCCTGTACACGGTGTGGCAGGCCAGCCACCTCGACCAGAGCTACTACGCGTGCAGCGACGTGAACTTCACCGACGGTGGCACGACGACGACCACCACCACCACTACGACCACCACCACGACCGGCAACCCCTCGGCGGGCTGCTCGGCCACCTTCCAGGTGACCTCGCACTGGTCCGGTGGCTTCCAGGCCGAGGGGCGCGTGACCGCCGGCGCGACGGCGATCTCCGGCTGGACGGTGAGCTGGACGTTCACCAACGGTGAGCAGATCAACTCCTCGTGGAGCGCGACCCTGACCACGAGCGGGTCCACGGTCACCGCCCGCAACGCCGCTTACAACGGCACCGTGGCCGCGGGCGCCAGCACCACGTTCGGTCTCGTCGCCTCCGGAACCGCGGGCACACCGACCCTCACCTGCACCGCGTCCTGATCCCGCGCCGGTCCGCCCGCGGCCTCGACGGCGGCGGGCGGACCGGCGGTGCCTCACAGGCGCGGGACTGGTTAGAAGATGGCGGACAGGAACCGCCGGATCACCGGAACGACCTGGTCGAGGTGTGTCTCGAGCAGCCAATGGCCGCCGTCCGTGAGCACCAGCTCCGCCTTCGGAATGTCGCGCAGGTAGGCACGTGCGGATTCCTCGGGCATGTAGCCGTCGTTGGGTCCCCAGATGATGAGCGTCTCCGGCTGATGTTCGCGCAGATACGCCTGATAACGCGGGAACCATTCGAGGTTTTCTTTCAGTCCTTCCATCAGCTTGCGGATGAGGCCCCGCCGCTGCGGCGTGTTCATCAACGGCCAGTGCAGCTTCCACAGCTCGGGCGGGATCCGTGCGGCTTGATCTGCGGGAACCTCGCCGACGAACTCGTCGCGAAAACCCTCTTCGCTCACCGCTTCGTCGATCACCGCACGGTTGTCGTCCGATGGATCGCGCCAGTATTCTCGAATGCCCTCGTACTTGGGTCCGAGCGTGTCCTCGTAGATGTCGCCGTTCTGGATGATGATCGCGGCGACGCGGTCAGGACGGCGGATGGCCAGCCGCAGACCGATCTGCGAACCGTAGTCGTGCAGGTACAGGACATACCGATCGATGCCCAGCTCATCGCAGAAGGCTTCGAGGAAGCCCGCGTAGGCGTCGAAGTCGAACCCGAAGGCATCGGCCGGCGGCGTATCGCTCAGGCCGAAGCCGGGGAAGTCCGGGGCCACCAGGCGCCACCGATCCGCCAGCGCCGGCATGAGCCGCCGGTACTGGAACGACGAGCACGGGTAGCCGTGCGGAAGCAACAGCACAGGTGCGTCGCTCGGGCCTGCCTCGCGGTAGAAGACCTGCATCCCGTCGACGTCGACGAAGCGATGTGCCACCGCGTTCGCATCGGCGGTCAGCAGAGAAGCTCCTCGCGGTGGTGCGGAACTGCGTTGGGTCATACGGCCATGCTGCCCACCGAACCGGACGCCCGCAGCGCGAGCGTCCGCCGTGCCTTGAAGATCATCGCGCAGGTGATCACGCGGTCTTCTTGGAGCTCCTCAGATCGTTGAGGATCTGAACCGCGGCGCCCTCGACCTCATCGCTCATCGGCACCTCCGAGACCGAGATCTTCACCTCCCACCGACCAGCCACACCGTGCACCCGAAGCCCCTTGCCATCCCGTGCCGCGATCTTGCACGACTGGTCCGCACCCTCGAACCCGTCACCGGGGCACTGCATGTCGACGTACTGCTCGGCCAGCTCCTTGCCGGGGTAGCCGATCAAGCCGACGAAGAGCACCTCACGGCCACCCCGCACGGAGACCGTGCAGCTGTCGGCAGCGGCCCCGCGGGCAACTTCGACGACCTCGAAGCCCTTGGTGATGACCGCGACCGGCTCGGGCTTGATCAGATCAGGACAACCTGACCCGACCTTGTCCGAAAGCCCAGCCGGTACCTCCACCGAGGCCCCCTTGCCGGTCGGCGCACCAGCCGGCGCGTCGACACTGCTGCACGCCCCCACGGCCGTGAGCGCGAGTGCCACCGCAGCACTGACGAACGCGATCTTCATCTACTCCCCCATCAGCAAGCTTCCGCGCACACCCCGGCAACTTCCACGCCATCCTCACACCCTGGCTCGGGTGGTCTCCAGCCCGCCCGGCACGCAGCTCACGGCCGATCGCCCACTCCTCCACGCAGAACGTGGCCACCCGCTCGACCCACCGCAGCACCTCGTCCTGATCGTCCTGAATGGACATCGCGCGTCCTCCTCGACTGAAACAGCTAGCCATGTCAGCCCCGAGTCGCCCCGGTCACACCCGCCGAGGCGATCACACCCCGCACCGCCGCCCGGACCGGCTACCGCTGGGGCGAGCTCACCGGACTGCGACGCGACAACGTCGACCGTCCGCCCGCACCGGAACCCTCGGAACGTCACGTCTGCTTCACCTCAAAGTGTTCAAGTCACCCTCAGATTCCCGGGGACGGGAACGGATAGTGGCCTTTTTGACTGCCCTCGACACCGCAAAGAGTGCAGTGCCGCAAGTTTCTCGGAAGAGGGTGGAAATCAGTGGATAATTTCGGCGACCCGTTGTTGATGTTCAACGACCCACAACTTCGAAATGGGTTCGCATTTCATGACCGTCACTCTTGCGGGCGTATTTGCACGCCCGCTTCTGCGTGGCAACGTATTTTCGCGCTTTCATGTCCCTCAGGTCTCCCGGTACTCATCACGTGCAGGAGGGCAGGAAATGGGTAGATCCAGATTCGCCATCACGGCGTCGGCCATCGCGCTGACGACCTCGGGGTTGCTCGCGGCCGCCGCAGGCGCGGCTCAGGCGGAGTCGGGGTACGACAACATCGGCATGTACAAGCAGGAGAAGACCCAGTGGTGCTGGGTCGCCTCGGGTCTGACGATCGCCAAGTACCACGGCCTCGGCAGCACGCAGGCAGACTTCTGCACCCGGGCCCAGCCCTACTACGGCTGCAACAACCAGCCCGCCACGCTCGACGACATGGCCAGGGGCTGGAGCAGCCTCGGCATGGCTCGCCCCGGCTCGGGCCTGAGCAGCGCGGCCTCGTTCAACCAGGTCTACACCGAAGTCAAGGGCGCCCGTCCCGTCGGTGCGCGCATCGGGTGGACCTCGGGCGGGGGTCACATGAACGTCGTTTATGGCTTCGACACCTCGAACAACACCATCGCGGTCGCTGACCCGTGGCCGGACACCGCCACCTACACGTGGTGGAACTACAACGACTACGTCAGCAACAACTCGTTCAAGTGGACCCACTCCCGGATCGGCATCTCCCGTTAAGGCAGGCATCATGCGCGAACCAAGAACGTCCGGACGGTGGGCAGCTTCGCGCCTTTCCCGCCTGACCGCGGTGCTGGCAACAGGCGCATCCGTGCTGCTGTCCGGCCCCGCCCACGCGGCCCCGGCCAGCGACCCGCTCCCGGTGGACATCCCCGACTACCAGGCCGCTCTCGACGCTGTGAAGTCGGCCGACATCCGCAACGCCGTGTGCCGCTTCCTCAGCGTGCCGGTGCCCCGGGGCGGGTCCGACACGGTGCAGACAATCCCGGACAAGGCCGATCCGTGCGAGGGCATGCCCGCCTTCACGATCAAAGATCCGCTGCCGGTCAGCGAGATCACGCCGGGCTTCGTCGCGGGCACGTCCCAGCCGATCGCTGCCGAGGCGGTCAAGCTGACCCGTCTGGTGTCCTCGCTGAACACCACCGTCAACGACCGCCAGGTCACCGTCATGCTCGCTCCCACGCAGGGCGGCGGCTGGCACCTGGCGGCGGTGCGCGAGGGTGACGGCGAAGCCACGTTCGCCGGCAAGGCCGGTGCGGGGACCCTGGTGTTCACCGAGCCGCAGATCCGCGGCTGGTACCTGCTGAAGCTCATCACGGTGGAGCCGCTCAACGACCAGGCACGGGAAGGGCTGGGCGGCAAGTCGTCGATGTCGCTGAGCGACTACCAGAAGCTGGTCAAGGCCCGTTATGCCGACAAGCTGCCCGCATCGGAGTACGGCACCAAGGGAATGTCGAGCGGCTACGGCATCGCGAGCGGGGCCGAGAGCGCGTCGTCCACGACGCCGTTGCTCGTCGGCGGTTCGAGTGCGGCGCTCGTGCTCGTGGCCGGCGCCTGGTTCCTCTTCCGTCGCCGACGCAACATCACCGGCTGAAAACTTCCGCTTCGCCCCGGCACCCGCCATCCGGCTGGGCCGGGGCGAAGCCGTGCAGCGGGTCCGGCGGACGCGTTGTTCGACGCGCACCGCGACGATCCGGAGTTCGGCCACCGGTTCCTGGCCGACGAGGCCCGCGACGCCGGCTTGTCGATGACAGATCGGACCGCGTGGCGGATCTGCTCGGCCATGGGCTGGTGGAGCGCGTTCAGCAGAAAACGCGGCCGCATCGGCAAGAAGACCGGCCCGCCGGTGCACGACGACCTGGTCCCCCGCGATGGAGAGCTTCTTCGCGTATGCGTGACTACCGCTGTCACCCACTCGTGCAGCAGCCCCTTGCAGGACCTGCCGGTCCAGGATGCGCATGCGTCCCAGTTCCTCACCCTTCGTGGTCAATGATCATGAACGTTCGGTCACCACAGCTGATCAAGTAGCGGGACTCGGCTTGTTCAGGAGGGTGTTCCGAGAGTTGGGATGAGTTCTGGACATGCCTTAGGTCGCTTGGTGCACTATCCGCGCCCAACAAGGCATCTCTGTTACCGCCGATATTCCACCGCTGGTTACCAACCACCACATCGCGATCTGTTCATGGCGGTTGACCACGACCGCAACCCGCACTCTTTTCGTTCAGGAGGTTCCATGTCCAGACCGTCGCACGAGGCCGGAAAGCTCGATTCCGCCTCTGTGGAGCCTGACGAGATGGAACGCCTCTTCCGAGCGCCGATCATCGCAACGGTCAGCACCGTGAGTCCAGCCGGGTACCCGCAGTCCAGCCCGGTCTGGATCAAGTACGACGCCGGTCGGTTGCTGTTCTCCGCGGCCGGCAACCGGGTGAAGATCCGCCACCTGCGGGCGAACCCGAGGGTGAGCGTGATGGCGTTTGATCCCGAAAGCCCGCGCAGCTATGTTCACGTGCAGGGCACGGTCACGATCACGCCCGAGGGCGCGATGGAACTGATCGACGAATTGTCACTCGCCTACTGCGGCAAGCCTTGGGCAGCGCAGCGCGGCGAGGAACGAGTGGTGGTACGGGTAGAGCCCTCGAAGATATTCGTGCGGCGGTAAGTCGCATGATCAAAGCCGTGTTGTTCGACGTAGACGACACCCTGATCGACTACGGGAAGGCCGAACGCGACGGGATCACCACTTACCTGCGTTCTTTGGCCGTGGCCTGCGATCTCGCCGCCGCGGTAGCGAGGTTCGGCGAGTTGCAGGGCTACTACTTCGATCGCTATCTCGCCGGCCTGATCGACTACACCGGGCAGGCGACCGCCCTTGCGGCCGCGATGGTCGATTGGCTGGAACTGTCCCCGCCGGCCGATCCGTACGACTGGTTTCTGGGCTATCGTCGCCACTACGAAGCGTCGCTGACCCTGTTTCCCGATGTGCTCGATGGATTGGCGTTGCTCGGGGACATGCCGTTGGGCATCGTGACCAACAGCGACTCCGTGTACACAAGAGTCAAACTTCGCCGCACCGGACTGCTTGCACGGTTTGATTGCATCGTCGGAGTGGACACCGCCGGCGTGTCAAAACCTCATCCTCGGATCTTTCACAGCGCATGCGCGGAGCTGGGACATCTACCTGCCGTCGTCGCCTATGTCGGCGACAAGAAGCTCAGCGATGCCCAGGCCGCGGACTCCGCGGGCCTGCACGGTGTGTGGCTGAACAGGGCCGATGACGGCGCCGGGGGCTTGACCGACCTCCGTCAACTCGCCACTGCTCTCGAACTGTGCCCCGACCAGTCGCGTCACACCGCGACCGTGGCAGCAGCAGTCCAATCCGGAGTGATCGGCGCCGAGGTGGCTACCTAGGATGGATGACCTGTTCGACGCTCAGCAGGCTCAGAGCGTGCTGAGGGCGGCTTGTTCGACGATCGACCTCGACCTCGACCCCGGCGACGCGGAGCTCATACGTCTCGGCGAAAACGCCGTGTTCTGGCTGCGCTCACGTTCTGTCGTAGCACGGATCGGCCGCAGCAGTGCCCGCACGGCCCAGGTGGACCGGGAAGTGCGAATGGCCCGGTGGCTCGCGCGGATGTCCGTTCCGGCTGTTCGCGCGCTCGATGTCCACCAGCCCTTTTTCTTGGACGGGCACGTCGTCACGTTCTGGGAATCAGTGAGTACGGAGGTCTGCCATGGCAGCCCTGCTGATCTGGCCGGTTTGCTACGTGATCTTCACACCCTGGAGACACCCTCCGAACTTGATCTTCCACTCGCCGACCCGTTTCGCCGTGCACGCACCTGCCTCGATCGCGCGAAAGCGCTGAGCGAAGAGGACCTGTTGTTCGCCAATGGTCTCCTCAACGACCTGGTGGCCAGATACGAGGAACTCTCGTTCACCCTCCCCCAAGGCGTCGTGCACGGCGACGCGAACGTGTCGAACGTTTTCCTGGACCACCGTGGAGCACCTGTCCTGGGAGATCTCGACACCTTGGCGGTGGGACCACGGGAGTTGGACCTCACGCCCGTGGCCTTGTACCACCACCGACTCGGTTGGCACACCGCAGCCGAATACCAGGGTTTCGTCGGCGGATACGGCTTCGACGTGAAGGACTGGGAGGGGTACGAGGTGCTGGCGGATGCGCTCGAGATCGAGCTGATCGCATGGCTTGCGCAGAACGCCCATCAGAGCCCCGCCACCTTGACCGAGGTCGTCAACCGCATCGAGACGATCCGCACCGGAGCTTCCAGGCTCGGGTGGACCCCGTTCCTGTGAGCTCGGCCGCAGGATGTCGGGGCGTGCACAGGTTCGCCGCGAATTGGGAGCTGTAGACGATGGGAGAACCAGCCGTGGCCATCCGTCCCGAGCCGGGAAACGGCTCCAGGAGCTTTCGCGACTACCTGGAAGTGCTGGACGAGCTCGGCGATCTGCGCGAGATCGACTGGCAGGTCGACACGGACCTGGAGATCGGCGCGATCATCCGGCACAGCAGTGAGACGTGTGCTCCGGCACCGTTGTTCACCGACATCCGGGGCCACGACGGGTACCGCGTGGCCGGCGCTCCTCTGGCCTACAGCTCTGATCCCGGTGCCAGGATGGCCAGAGTCGCCGTCGCGCTGGGACTGGACCCGGCGACACCCGGTCCGCTCATCGTCGAAAAGCTCGCCGCCGCACTGCGCAACGATCCGATCGCCCCGGTCGTGGTGCAAGAGGCGCCCTGTCAGCAGAACGTTCTGCTCGGCGACGACGCGGACCTGACCGATCTGCCGGTCCCGCTGCTCCATGTCGGAGACGGTGGCCGATACATCAACACGCTGGGCATCTTCGTGCTGAACAGCCCTGACCGGAAGTGGACGAACTGGTCGGTCGCCCGCGCCATGCTGATCGACGGCCGGCGCATGACGGGTGTGGTCAGCGGGGACCAGCACAACAACGTCATCCGCCGGATGTGGCAGGAGCGAGGCGAGCCGATGCCGTTCGCACTTGTGCAGGGAGCACCGCCCGCGGCGTTGTTCATGGGCGGGATGCCACTGCCCGACGGCGTGAACGAGGCGGACTTCCTCGGTGGTTACTTCGGCGAGCCGATCGAGACCGTGCGGTGCAAGACGGTGGACGTCGACGTTCCCGCTTCCTCGGAGCTCGTCATCGAGGGCTACCTGGACATGGACGAGAGCTGGCCGGAGGGACCGAGCGGCGAGTACCACGGCTATCTGGGCACAGGTACGAAGTCGCGCCCGGTCTACCACATCACCGCGATCACTCATCGAAACGATCCGATCCTGCCGGTCGTCTGCGGCGGCAAACCCGTGGACGAGGACCACACCATCTGCGGACCCGCCATCGCCGCCGTCCTCCTGAACGAGCTGCGGTCGGCCGAACTACCGATCACGTCCGCCTGGGTCGTTCCAGAAAGCGCGTGCACCATGCTCGCGGTGTCGGTCGCACCGGACTGGCGGCAGCGCACCGGGTCGACCTCGTCCGAGTTGGCGCGGCGCGTGCTGGAGGTGTGCAAGGCTCCCGGCGCCGTTCATGCGGGCTGGTGGATCAACCGGCTGATGGTGCTGGACCAGGACATCGACCTGTCCGACCACCGCGACTTGATGTGGGCCTGGGCAACCCGGTGCCACCCTGCCACCGGACGTCAGGTCGTCACCGATCAGCGGATCCCGGCGGGGGTCGTGTCCTACGACGATGCGGAACGCAAGGCCGCTCGCGGCCCGGTCGAAGTGCTGGACTGTCTGCTCCGTGTCGACCTACCTGCGCCGCGGAGCACCGCGTTCGCCGACAACTACCCGGTGGAGCTGCGTCAGAAGGTCCTCGTTGATCTGCACGGCGACCACCGAGCAGGCAACGGAGCTTCGCTCGCATGACCATCGGGGAGCTGAGCGCCAACGGGCAACATCGTCGTCACCTGGACGAGCCTCATCGCGGCCGCAACCTGCCCGTGGTGGTCGGGATCAGCGGCGGCAGCGGGGTGATCTACGGAATCCGTCTGCTCCAGGTTCTGCGGACCTTGGAGATACCGTCCCACCTGGTCATCTCCGTCGGCGCCCGGAAGGCGCTGCCCTACGAGTGCGACCTGTCGGTGCGTGAGATCGCCGCGCTCGCGGATGTCCACCACAGCCCCTCCGACATGGCAGCCGCGATTTCCAGCGGTTCGTTCCGCACCAGAGGCATGATCGTCGCTCCGTGCTCCGTGAAGTCGCTGGCACAGATCGCCACCGGTGTTTGCGACACCTTGTTGACCAGGGCAGCCGAAGTCACGCTCAAGGAGCGTCGACGTCTGGTCCTGATGGTGCGGGAGACGCCTCTCACCCTGACGCATCTGCGGAACATGGCCACCGCTACTGAGAACGGTGCGGTCATCGCGCCGACGGTGCCGGCCTTCTACACACGCCCGCGGACGCTCGACGACGTCGTGGACCACACCGTGGGGCGTGTACTGGATCTTTTCGACCTCGACACCGGAGCGTTTCCCCGCTGGGCATAGGCAGCACACGCGGCGTAGTCCACACCACGACCGCTTACGGGTCGGCGGCCTCGATGGCGCACACCGCAAGCCCACACCGTCGACCTGGTCGTGCCGGCACGGCGCCGGGTGGCCGATGAGCCGCGGACGGCCCGCACCCCCGTTCGGGCTGCGGGCCGTTTCCCCCTTGATCGGACGACGAGGACTGCCGCCGCCTCTCAGTGCCAGTTCGACTCGCAGTGGATGATCGCGCCGTCCGAACCGGCGTGGCAGGCGCGCGCCGACAGGTACCGCGTGGGGTAGCGGGACCGCCAGATGGAGCTGTACGTGTACTTGCCGTCGGTGCTGCAGTCGACAGCGGGCGCGAGCTGCCGGTAGTGCCAGTGGCCGGCCCAGTTCCCGGAGGAGTCCGCGATCTCGTAGCGGATCTGGATCGCCCCGCAGTAACCGTCGGCCTTGAGGTCCGACACCCCACCGACGACGACCACGTCGCTTCTGCTGTTCCAGTAGATCGCGGTGCCCTGGTCCACGTTGCCCGCTGTGCTTTCCGCGTAACGGGAGGACCACCCGTCCAGGTCGGGGTTGCTCACCTTCACCCAGTCGTCCGTCGAGTGGGCGGAGGCCGCCGAGGGAGCGACCAGCACCGCGGCGACGATCGCCGCGAGCAACGCCAGGACCCTGTATCTCATCAGCATCTCCAAAGATCGCGCGAACCGGCCGACGTCGCACGCAGACAGGCCCGCTCAGTTCGACACTTCTGTTCCCTGGCAAGGGTTTCGTGGACAGAAGGCGAAGTCCTTGTCCGTGCGCGCACAGTGGTTGTCTACTCGCGCAGCAGGGCGTGCCGCCGGAAGTCGCTGGGAGCCATCTGGTAGGTGGCGCGGAAGAGGCGGCTGAAGTGGGCTGGGTCGGTGAGTCCCCACCGCGTGGCGATCGCCCCGATGGGCCGGTGGAGCAGGTGTGGGTTGGCCAGGTCCCGGTGGCAGCGCTGCAGGCGGCGTTGGCGTATCCAGGCGGCCGGGCTGGTCTCGTCCTCTGCGAACAACTGTTGCAGCGTGCGCAGGGAGATGTGATGGGCCCGCGCGACGGTCGTCGGCGTCAAGGCCGGATCGCCGAGCCGCTGCTCGATGAACCGGCGGACCTGCAGGCGCAACGCACCTCGGCGTGACTCGGGGGTCAGCGTCCTGCCGAGCTCCAAAGGCGTGGCCAGCACCGCGGACAGCAGGTCCACGGTGACGGATGTGAGCGTCGGCGCGTCGTCGGGGGTGAACTCGTGGGCCCGGTTGGCCAGGTCGGTCAGCCAATGGGCCAACGTGGCGCCCATTCCGCGGCGTCCGGAGAAGGAGACGGCGGCGAGCCGGTCGACCTTGTCGGCGGGCAAGGTGAGCAATGCCCGGTCGATCTGCAACGTGACGGCACGGCTGCCGGGATCGCAGGAACGCCACCCGTGAAACGGGCGGGACGTGGTGAACAAGACGAACTCACCGGCGCCGAAGCAGGCCTCCCTGTCCGCCTGGCAGATCGCGCCCTCGCCGTCGAGCACGAGGTTGACCTGGTAGGCCTCGGGGTCGGACCGGCGGACCAGCGTCGCGGTCCGTTCCACCCACAACGAGGGGTACCTCATCATGGAAACTTGGACCCCATCCCACGTCAATGTCCGTGCCGAGGCCGGGAAACCATCGTCGGCGGCGGCGCGTATGCGGGTGGCAACCAGGTCCTGGTCCATCACCTCCAACCAGCAGTCGATCTGGTCGTCGCCGGACAGGTCCTCGTTGCTGAACTCGGTCATCAACATGGCTGCGTTTCCCGCTCCCCCAGGAGTCTTCCCCACGATAGGAACCGGTATCGCTGCCGTAGATACCGAACCCGGCGCGTTCGCCGAGTGCGTGGATGCGGACGTGGAGGGACTGTGCAGAGCTGCTGGTGAGCCCGAGCCCCGGACCGGCATTCGCACATCCGGAGGCAGTGGCCTCGCCGACCTCGCCCGCCGCGTGCAGTGCGTCGCCCAGCCTCCCCAGCGTGTCGGCTTCCTTGGCGTGGAACGGACATGTCATTGCGAATATCCGGTGACGACCGGCCGCTCGCAAGGCGCGACTCAACATCTGCAACGGTGCGAGTGGTCTGGTTCGGCTCTGCATCTGACGCAGGTCGCCCGAGAGTTGGAGCGCGCCCAGGACGGGATGGTGGACTACCTGGCCGTGTGTCCTCCGTCCGACATTCCCGTGGCGATCGGCGGAGTTGATTACCAGGTAAATCCGGGAGCCGGAACTCTGTGGCAGCTCGCTGTGCACCCTTCCTTACAGTCCTGCGGCATCGGCACCCTCCTGATTCAGGCGGCTGAGCAGCGCATTCTCGCCCGAGGGCTGCGCCGAGCGGAGTTGGGCGTCGAAGAGAGAAATCCTCGCGCTCGCGCACTGTACGAGCGGTTGGGTTACGTGGCTCACGACCGGAAGCCGGATGCGTGGGATGCGGAAGGACCGGACGGTGTTGTTCGGCGTTATGAGACGGTCTGCACGGTGATGCGGAGGTGGTTGGCGTGACGTCTTGGCCAGCAGTTCGAGGTTGGCGTACACCGCGCGTGGTTCCCAGCCGGCCGCCGCCCAGGGCGGCCGGCACGCCGAGGTCCAGACCGCCGTAGCCGGTCAACCGGATTCGCCCATCCCGATTACCGTCGGCCAAGCCGCCGGAGCAGCCGCCTGGCGGCTGGCTGCAGGTCTTGGTGATGACCGCCGACGAGGCGGGCGAGCACGGCGACCAGGCGCGCGTCTGCCCCGACGAAGACGCGTGCACGGCGTCGCTCAACTCCTCTTAGGACGATCACGGCAGCATCTTCGGGTTCGGTACCACGACACGCTTTTCGAAGCCGCGGACGGCGGCTTCCCGGTTCTCGCCGTCCGCGAACAAGCCGTTGCGCACGATCGAAGTCCGTCTGCCGAGTCGACCAGGAAGGGCAGGTGAGCTTTGACGGTGTACATGAGCCCTCGCCAGTTGACCGCCATGACGCGCTCGACGTCCGCGACGTCGGAATCGAGCAAGCTTCCCCGGTGGATGATTCCCGCCGCCGCGAACACGGAATCGACGCCTCCCAGCTCGGAGGTGGCTGCGGCTTGAACGCCATTCAGCAGTCACGTCGACGACCTGGGTGAGAACCCGTGCGCCGAACCCTTCACACCGTCTTGTTCAGTCGACCTTGCCCCGATCTGGCACCGTCAGGGTGGCAAGCGCCGCGGTGGTGCGTTGATCGAGCGCCGCGAAGACGGCCACCTCCATCCAGGTCCCGTCTTCCGCGTGAAGTCGCAGAACGCCCTCTGCGCGTCCACTCGAAGCCAGCGCGTTGGACAAGCCGACCGGGTGACCGGTTCCGGAGCAGCTGCGTCACCCTGTTTCGCCGGGTTCGGGACTGTGCTCCAGTCGGGGATACCACAGTCCACTTGGGACAGAAAAGCAAGATCGCCCGCCAACCTGATTCTCGCAGGTCAGCGGGCGATTCTCATGCCATATCCAATTGTGGAGCTGAGGGGACTCGAACCCCTGACCCTCACACTGCCAGTTTGGTCCATAGAGGACTCCTGCCAGCACAAACACTAGAACCCCAATAGGCCCAACGCAACTAGCCGCAGTTCGGCGCCGTTGAGCGCCGTTCGATGACGTTGTGCTCCTGGTCTTGCTCCACTTCCGCTCCAGCACGATCAGTGTGAACGGACTCGCTCGCAGACGGTCGAGTCAGCTTCCTCACACCGTCACGTTCGTTGACCCGCTGGAAGTCGAATACGACTACGGCAACCCGACCACCGCGCTTGTTCTACGTCTCCAGCGCACCCCGTCGCGCCATGCGCGGCTACGTGCAGCCCATACCTCGGCCGAACCCGCGGAGACCGGCCCTCAGCCGGCGATCTCCCGATGGAGGCTGTTCACCTACGCCCCGCTCTACCCGCGCGAACAGGACGAGTGGCGTGGCCGAACGCTTCGCGTCAACGACATCGCCGTCACCGAACCATCGCTTGTTGCGATCCTCGCCGGACGCGGACGTCCAGCGCTGCGAGCTTGGTCATCGTGTCGGCGACGTCGACCGGCAGTTGCGATCCTTGCTGGGCGCGGAACGCCCAGCGCTGCAGGACATCACGCGCCTGTTCAGCGACGTCTACAATGCGTTGCGATCCTCGCTGGGCGCGGACGCCCAGCGCTGCGCATCGGCCCGTCCTCGCGGCGGCACCGGGTTGGAGTTGCGATCCTCGCTGGGCGCGGACGCCCAGCGCTGCCGGCGCGCTCAGCCACGGCGGTCCTCCTGGATCGCGTTGCGATCCTCGCTGGGCGGACGCCCAGCGCTGCTGAACGTGTCGCCGCCGGCCGTCGTGTCGAGCCAGTTGCGATCCTCGCTGGGCGCGGACACCCAGCGCTGCTCGAACGCCCGCGAGTCGACGATCTCGTCGTACTCGCCGTTGCGATCCTCGCTGGGCGCGGACGCCCAGCGCTGCCATCGACCCGTGGATGATCACGCCTCGCTCGATCGCGTTGCGATCCTCGCTGGGCGCGGACGCCCAGCGCTGCGGCGAACCGGCACGGCCCGAACGCCTCGAACAACGCGTTGCGATCCTCGCTGGGCGCGGACGCCCAGCGCCGCCACCGAAGCCAGCGACGCCGGGGACTCTGGCGCCAGGTTGCGATCCTCGCTGAGCGCGAACGCCCAGCGCTGCACCGGTACCTGCTGCTGGGCAACAGCTACAACAAGTTGCGATCCTCGCTGGGCGCGGACGCCCAGGGCCGCATCTGGCGGATCTGATTACCGGCTGGTCGTTCCTCCTCACAAGCTCACTACACGAGAGCCTTCAGCGTAACGCCGTCTGGCAGCCCGTCATGGTTGACGTCGAGTTTGTAGTCGTCGATCGAACGCGGCGTAACGACGCCGTCCAACTGTTGGACAGCAACATGTTTGAACAGTTGACTGGCTCGCGCACGCCCGTAGGCGTTGTCGTGGCTGAAGACATAGAGACCCTTGACGTCCATCTCGCCGCGGCCGCTCGCGCGGTCGTGCTCGAACAGGTTCTCCAGCGTCGTCCAGAAGGTGGCGAGATCCTCCTCGGAGACACCGGTCTGGATACCGCGTGTTGCGCTGTAGTGGATGTACGCCCGGTAGAGTCCGTAGTGGACGGTCCACTTGGAGCCCATCTCGGTGGACTCGCCGCTTTCGATGTCCTTCTCGGTCGTCTGGGTGATCCGGGTGATGGCGTGGGCTTGTGCCAGGACTGGGCTGATGCTGCGGGCGAAGGTGAGCTGGAGTGGTCCGCGGATGCGTCCGGCGTTGCCGTCGCCGGTTCCGACGACACCGCCGAACATGCGGATGTCGAAGAACTCGTTGCACAGCCACTGCTGGACATCGCCACGCTGCTGGGGGCTGGTCTGCTTGGTAAGTGGCGTGCCGGTGGCTTCGAAGCCTCGTTTGATGTTGGCGTTGAGGGCGATGTCGGCTTCGACGAAGATCTTGTAGCGGGGTTTGTCGGGGTGGATGAGTGGGATCTGGTCGCGGATCTTGCGCTTGAGGCAGACGTCGGTGACGAGGCCCTGGCTGGTTTCGGTGTCGGTGCGGGGCTGGTTGCCGGCGTCGGGGTCGCCGTTGGGGTTGCCGTCGGTGACGTCGAACAGGAGCACGGCGTCGTGGCGGCGGTGCGGGTCGAGGTGTGGCTGGGTCACGGCGGTTCCTTCGGTCAGTTGCTTGCGGTGGCGTCGGCGGGGGTGTCGGGGAGTTCTGGTACGTCGATGTCGGGCTGTTGTGCGCGGGTGGTTGCCGCGGCGGCGAAGATGTGGTTGCGCTGGTCGGCGTAGCCGTTGAACCAGTTGCACTGGTCGGCGAGTCCGAGGGTCATGGGCATCGGGTTGAGGCGTCCGCACAGGTCGCCGCGTTGTTTGGCGTAGGCGACGGCACTGGCTGGGCGGTTGCGGGTGCGGAGTTTCTTGAGGTGTGCCTGCGAGCCGCGGATCAGTTCGGGCATCACGCGTGCGGGGCTGCAGGAGGCGGCCGAGAGGTAGCGGTCGGCGAGGGTCGTGTTGAGGTTCTTGTTGTCGAGTTTGGTGGCGGAGTACTGGAGGGATTCGAGGACTGCGAACAGGCGGCCGGCGATGTAGGCCAGGTTGTCGTTGGTGTCGTCGAGCGCCACGTGGTTCTCCCTGTCGGTGTGGAATGTGCGTGCGAGCAGGAGTTTGAGCAGTGCGTGTCGCTGAGGGTCGAGGTGTTGATCGGTGCGGAGTCTGCGAACGAGGTGCTGCGCGAGGCTGCGCGGTGGCGCGGTCTTGTGCAGTGCGGCGGTCAGCAGTTCACGCTGTGCCCAGAGTGGGCGGTCGGCCGCCGGTTCTCCCAGAGGCAGGTAGTTCTTGGTCTTCCGGCTCCATCGTCCGCAGGCCAGCACGAGCCGGTGCAGGGAGAATCGGTGGATCTGGCCGGTCCAGGGGTTGATCACGCTCTGGTCGGCGAACCACTGACGGACCGCCCGTTTCGCGGCGGGAAGTGGCACGTCGATCCAGTCGCGCAGGATCAGGCGCGTCTTGTTCGCCGACACGGCCGCGGCGCAGAACACGCTGGTGTTGACTCGGCCCGGCGGGCGCCCGGTTTTGGGGCTGTCCATGACGGTTCCGGCGAGTTTGACGAGCTGGTGGTCGCTGGGCGAGCCGTCTGCCGTTGGTGGGTCGGTGAGCAGTGCGTCGATGGCCGCGTCGTCGGGGTTGAACACGAGCGTGATCGGAGCGACGGTGCCCGGTGTGGCGTTGAGCAGCCACCACGTCAGGGCGGTGTCGCCGATGCGGCGGGTGTGGTCGCGGTCGCGCAGGAGGTGGTCGAGTGCGGCGACACTTGATTCGGCGCAGGCCATGCAGATGGGTGAGTGGATGAGTTGTGTGAGCAGCTCGAACCCCATTGATTGCCTGTTGATGCTGGCCGGGGTGACCGGGTTCGGCTTGGGCTGGTTCTTGCTGCGGTTGTCCGGGTCGACACCGATCGCGGGGATCAGGCCGGCGGTGATCTGCTGCGGGAACGTGTCGATCAGCAGGTCTTGCTGGCCGCAGACGAGGCACAGGCTGTGCGTGCCGCTGCTTTTGCGTTGCACGGCGACCCCCGTCCAGTGCTGCCGGGCCTGGGGCGAGAGGTGTACGAAGCCGCCCTTGTATCGGAAGGCGATGGTGTCGGAGGCGGCGTACTTGTGGGGGCGCGGCAGTTGTTGTGGGCCGCCGTTGCGCAGGAAGCGCTGGAGCGCTTTCGCGCCGCGGTCGGTGGGATGTGCCTGGGCCCATTGATCGGCCAAGGCGGTGAAGTCGTCGTGGCAGCGGTGAGCCCAGGCGAGGTCCTTGGCTGAGGCGTTCTGGTCGGCCCAGCCCAGGGCATACTTCAGATCGTCGCAGCCGAGGAACGGCTGCGGTTTCATACCTGAGCGTTGCAGATTCGGCACTACCTCCCTGCGTCCCTTGCTTCGTGCCGGCTCGTTGGGCACCGCGAGGTCGACGAGCTCACCCACCGCGGTGCCGTCCGCGCGCAGCTCCAGCATCCAGCGGACGTTCCTGCGCGCGTAGAACATCGGCGGCATGTCGTCGCGGGTCTGGGCGAACTCACGCAGACGTGTCATCAACATTGCTCACCAGCCACCACTCGGCCGGAGTCGCCGGTCGCGTGCTCGTCACGGCTGGGGTCGTGGATGCCCTCAGGCGGGACCTCAAGAACGCCGCCGCGCAGCCAGGCCGTGAACCACGTGGACCGCGCGGGACGCACGCTGTGGTCCACGTCGAGCAGCATGATCCCGAGGTACTCGTTGTGCGGAAACGGTGAGATGGCGCTGTCGGGCGGTCCGAAGTCGGACGCGGAGAACTCCCGGCTGCCCAGACAGGGGTAGGTGAAACAGGCGCCGCGGTTGATGCGTCGATGCGCTTGCGCCACGTACTTCGAGACCGGGTCGGTCGCGTGCGGCCGCAGCTCGATGTCGGCGTGGATGCGGTAGGCGACGTCCCGCAGACCGAGGGTGAAACGCTGGTCGCGGTCGACGGCGGCGTCGTAGCGGAACCGTTCGCGTTGCTTGATGATCGTCGACAGCGCGGGCACCGAGCAGACTTCGTTGCGGCGGATCCGGAACCACCGGATCGGCTTGAGCAACTCGATCCTGCGCACGAGATAGGTGAACTCCGGCTTCCAGTACACCGCCTCCAGCGCGCCACGCGCGGCGCTGGGAGTGATCATCGGATAGCTGATGCGTTCGGCCTTGGCTTCCGGCCGGGTGAAGCACGCAAGATCACCGGCGATGTCCAGCACGATGGGCGCGTCGGTGGTCACGGGCTTGCGGGTCGGTTTCACGTCTCCTCCGAGTCGAGGTCGATGCCGTAGGTCGAGTCGTAATGGCCGGTCCAGACGTGCAGGTCTCCGATGAGCGGGACCGCACGGCTGTCGCGCTGGGCTCGGCCGCGGGGGATGGTGGCGAGGAACGGCTGCAGGTGGCGCAGCTCGTCGGGCCGCGGCGTGAGACCACGGCGAATGGCCGACAGGACTCGGTCGGCTCGCTTGCGCAACTTCTGGTCGTCGGTGGGTGTGTAGTCGACGACGACGGGCACGGTGTTGTCGTCGATCATCCGGAACAGGTCGGCGACCCGCCGACAGTCCCACTCGGCACGGGCATCGACCACGGCTTGCCCGCGGTCGATCGGGCTGAGTGAGGAGTACACGGAAGCGGAGTAGGCCGCGAACTCGTCGAGGTCGTCGAGCTCGGCCTGCCCCTTGGCGGGCCCGAAGTGCTTGCGGGTCTCGTGTACCGGAATCGCGTAGGTGGGCGGGCTGCCGGTCTCGACGGGGTCGAACACCACAACCAAGCCGCCCGCGTGACCGAGACAACCCTCGCGGTTGCAGCGGCCGGCCGCCTGCAACAACGACTCCGCCGGCGCCATCGCCCGATACACCGCGGGGAAGTCCAAGTCGACGCCGGCCTCGATCAGCTGCGTGGACACCACCAGCACCCGGCCGTCGCCCGACAACAGCTCCCGGATCTTGTCGATGGTGTCCAGGCGGTGGCGAGAGCACATCCTGGTCGACAGATGCCGCACCTGCGCGTCTTCGCGGCCGCTCCACTCCCCCGCGATCACCCGCGCATGAGCGGTGGTATTCACGACGACAAGCGCCTTGGGATGTGTGGCGGCCTCGGCAGCCACCTCCGCGAGCGTGGGCTTCGGCCTGGTCCACCAGCGGTACCGCACCCGTTTCAACGTCGCATACAGCCGCGCGGTGTCGGAGATGATCGGCCGCGGTTTGACGCCGTCGACCACCGGCAGGTGCCAGAACTCGGGTTGTGTCGCCGAGGACAACACGACGGTGACCCCGAAGTGGTCCACCAGTTGCCGAAGCACCAGCAGCACCGGCTCCAGCACGTGAACCGGGATCGCCTGCACCTCGTCCAGAACGATCACCGACCGCGCAAGCCGGTGCAGCTTGCGCATCCGCGACGGCGTCCGGGCGTGCAGCGACTCGAACAGCTGCACCGTGGTCGTGATGATGAACTCGGCATCCCAGTTCTCCGCCGCCAACCGACGCCACCTGCTACCGCGGCCGCCCTCCACGTTCACCGCGGTGTGGTGCTCCAGCACCACCCGCCCAGTGCCCCCGGAGTCCAGAAAATCCCTGTACACCTGGGCATTCTGGTCAGTCACCGACAAGAACGGCACCGCCACCACCACACGCCGCATCTCGAATCGAGCCGCGTGGTGCAGCGCGAACCCGCCGACCGCGATCGTCTTGCCGGCACCGGTCGGAGCAGCCAGACGGAAGAAACCAGGCGGCAGCCCGGCAGCGGCGACACAGTCCCGATACACCTGCGCACGCATCTCACCGACATCCGACGACGGGCGCGCACCGAACCTCTTCATGCGCTTGTGCTCGAAGCGGCGCAGCAACTCCGCCATCCCCAGCCTCGGTGAGACGAAGACACCGGAAGCACCACGAAAGTGCGCCTGCGTGTCCAGGAAGTCAGCATCCACCAACGCCGAGAACAGCATCCGCAGCAGCATCTCCTGCGCGAGCCGATCCGTCCGCGCCCAGTCCGGCCACGGCGGAACCTTCGGGTCTCGCAGCTCCGGAATCACCGCCGACAACCGGGACACGGCCTGCTGCTCAGCAGACAGGTCACGGTCTGGACTGGTCAGAAACCCATGCAGAGATGCCGGGCTCTCCAGTCCACCGTGGTGTCCATGAACAGCCATCGCCAGCCGTCCCAACCCGAGCCGCGTCACAGCCAAGCGCGTCCCCGCAGCCTTATGATCAACCCCGATGCGGCCACCACCAACGCCCAACAACACGAGGAGCCGCTGCCAGCACTCGGCGGCCTTGCCCACGTCGTGCAGCAGGCCCAGCCACCACGCCAAAGGCGCAGCGCCGAACGCCCCCGCGAACTCCGCGGCAAGAACCGCAACCGCCCTCAAATGATCAACAAGACCGTGCCGTACCCCATCCTCGTTCTCGCTGTGCGCCCACAGACACTCCGCCGCAACCTCGTCAGACAACACGCCCGTAGACGTACACCCGAGCACCGACAAAAAATGGACCTAAACCAAGCGATCGCTGGTCAGAACCAGGCACGTTCACACGAACGAGTGACATGCGAACTGCTCTCGGCAAGCACCTCACCGTCAGCTCGTCAGCGATTCCACCCGAGCGCACACAGCAGCACACTTGCTCGGCTCGGCACCGCCCATCCTGGGATGTCCGTCGTCTCTTGGGGCAGCGGTTGCGATTCTCAATGAGCGCCGACGCCCGACGTTGCTCATGGACCGGGCGCTGCGAAGGGGCCGACAACCAGCTTATTACTGGTGTCGTTGTTGCGATTCTTGCTGGACACGAATACCCAGCGTTGCTATCGCAACGGTTCAGCAACATCCACGGCGTCCGCGGTATTGCGATCCTCGCTAAGCGCGGCCGCCCAGCGCTGCGAAAAGCCGACCGTCCAACGCGACGGCGACCTTGTTGCGATCCTCGCTGGGCGCGGACGCCCGGCGCTGCGCGATCCCAGGGCTGCGGGCGCGCGCGTCCTCCTCATTGCCATCCTCGCTGAGCGCGAACGCCCAGCACTGCCCACTCGTCGTCGGCGCAGCCCCACGCGTTGCGTTGTTGCGATCCTCGCTGAGCGCGGACGCCCAGCGCTGCCTGCGGCACAGACGGAGCTGCGGTGGCCAGGATGTTGCGATCCTCGCTGGGCACGGACGCCCAGCGCTGCTGCCGGTGTGCCTCGGCCTCGATGTTCCAGCGGTTGTTGCGATCCTTCGCCGGACGCGGACGCCCAGCGCTACCTCTGGCCGCAGATAAGTAGCGCACCGTCGACAGAGCTCGAACTCTATCAACGACCTGATCTGCACCTGAGAACAGCCGCCGTGGTTGTTGTCAGCGGGGGTTAGGAGCGTTCTCACGCGGCACTGCGCCAAGTGCTGTCGAGGTCTATAGGCACGTCGATGACGGCCTTGTCCCAGCGATCCTGCAGGCGTTGCAGCAGGCGCGCCTCGACGGCGGCTGCAACGTGGGAGTAGGTCTCCTGGACCTTGTCGGGCATGACGTGGCCGAGGCGGAGTGCCTGGGCGATCTCGGGTATGCCGTCGTCGATCATCCAGGTTTTGTGGCTGTGGCGGGTGCCGTGGAAGGTCAGGCCTGGTTTGACCGGGTGCAGTCGGAGGCTGGGGTTGACGATGTGGTGGTTGCCGTCGGCGGCGGGGCGCTGGGCGCGGCGGGCGAAGTTGCTGCGCCGCAGGAGCCCGCCGTCGGGGCCGACGAAGACTGCTCCGTCGACCTCACGCCTCCACAGTCGCCGGGAGCTCGCAAGTTTCGTGACCAAGTGCGCGAGTACCAGCGTCGTGTGGTTGATCTCCATCATATAGGCGACCTCAAGCGGGTACGGCAAGCGATCTTGTGGACGATCCCATTCAGGCCGACCTTGTTCCACCAGCAGACCGGTGCAGCACCTGGCCAGCCACACGGCGTTCGTAACGATCTTCGGATGATGGCGCTCGCTTACCCCCATGCCAACAGACGACTCCAGAGCCGGAGCTGCCTCAACTGTGTCTGCAACTGATGGAGTTGCTCCTCATGCTTCGGCCACACCGGCATCCTGGAACGCAGCAGCGCATTCACCCGACCGATGCGGGGCAGTGTCCACATCGCGACGAGCCACCTGGACAACTCACGCAGCACGTCGAGCTTCTTCGCCGCCCATGCCGCCCAGGCCGCGCCCAGCAACATCAGGAACGACACACAAGCATGCGATCGCACTACATCACGTCGCCGCGGCGGCAGGTCAGCGAGTTGTCCCTCAAAGTCTGCGATCCACGCACGAGCCTCATCAAAGGGCAGCAAGGGGGCGATCAGGAGAAGCCAGGCCGTTTCGCGCGGCTGCACCGAAAGCGACCGGAGAACAAGGCAGTAGCGCAACGCGTAGAGTACGGCGGCCACGCTGACCGCAGCGCCCGTTCCGATGAGAACATGCGCAGGGTCGTCCCCGCCTTCGGCCAGCACCGCTTGGAGCGCCACTGCTCTGTCATAGCCGCCATCGTTGATGGGCAGCCAGACGGTGTTCACTCCGCATTCTCACCCTCGGCAAGCCACGAAGGAATGAACCGCGGACAGTATTCGACCGATACCCACCACCCGTAGACCGTCGCGCGGTGCAGCTGACGGCCCGAGCGTCCGAGATTGGACGTCTCGACCACGTCCCAGCGTGTTGTGACCTGATTCAGCCGGCGTAGGCGCACAAGCACCGGGTACAACTGCGCAGGACTAAGGGCTGCTGCTTCTGCAAGTGCAGCGGTATCGAACTCAAGGTCGGGTCGTGCTGTCAGGGCTCGCAGCACGCGACCGGCGTGACGTCGCCGTCGCCAGAACATGGCGGGACAGTACCGTGACCTGGGTTTCTTGTTCTCTACATAGGGGTGCGGCTCACCCCAAAGAGATCAGCTAACGCTTGCGCCCTCACTCATCCGGCCCACGATCCGCAGTATCGCAACGCCGGCAGTGATCCTTCATCGGCGATGATACCCCGTTCGAGTGAAGCCATAAACGCAGATCGACTAGTCATTCAGTGACGATAAAGCCGTTTAATTACCAATTTGATGACATAAACAACTTGTCACTCTTCGAGATGAAAAAAGCATGAGCAATGCGATGCCCGCTGCGTATGGACGCCCGCCGCTTCTGTCCGACGTGCAGCACGAGCACTCCTCCTCGTCCTGGTTGGGATCCTCGCTGAGCACGAAAGCCCAGCGCTGCACCACCAACCCGGACGCGCCCACGCACTGATTGATGTTGCGATCCTCGCTGAGCGCGAACGCCCAGCGCTGCCGCCGCCACAACGCCGGGCGCGCCGCGCTGTCGCTGCTTTTGCGATCCTCGCTGAGCGCGAACGCCCAGCGCTGCGAACTCGTCCTCGACGCCGTCGCTGTTGACGGGGTAGTTGCGATCCTCGCTGAGCGCGAACGCCCAGCGCTGCTGTTGGGGCGCTCCTTGGTCTTGCGCCCGAACGTGGTGTTGCGATCCTCGCTGAGCGCGAACTGCTGTTGGGGCGCTCCTTGGTCTTGCGCCCGAACGTGGTGTTGCGATCCTCGCTGAGCGCGAACGCCCAGCGCTGCCCAACGGCAGCTGCGTTGCCGTTGCTTTCGCCGTGTTGCGATCCTCGCTGAGCGAACGCCCAGCGCTGCCTGGGAGATCGCCTGCCGGCTCCGGGACCTCGACCTCGTTGCGATCCTCGCTGGGCGCGGACGCCCAGCGCTGCGTGAGCGGGTGCAGGCCTGGCTGAACAAGCAGTGGTTGCGATCCTCGCTGAGCGCGAACGCCCAGCGCTGCCCTGCCCGAACAGGCAAAACCATCCTACGAGCATCTTCGTTGATCGCCATATCGTCGTTGCGGACACAACACGCCGCCACCACGCTTCGGAACCTCACGGCGTGTCACACCACGCCTACGGTTCCCAACCACAACTGCGGCACGCCAACTGCATCCAGAGCATCGTCGCGCCAAACAACCACAGAAGCAGCGAGATCGACAACACCGCAGCGCCACGACTGAGCCAGCACTCCTGCCGAGGCTAACAAGTAGACAGGAACAAGCACGTGCACAGCTCACATCTGCGCAGCGTCACGCCGAAGTCGACACCCGCTCAACCTGCCCCACAGGACCCGACACACCGCACCGGCGTGACCACCGCGGTCGCCCACAAACAGACAGCATCCGCGCGAAACGCGTTCAACAAGGGGACAGCGCAGACGGAACGCCAGCACGTCTGCAGGCAATCGAAAGTCCCAGGGACATTCGCCCGACCGGGCGACCGATCCTGGAGCGACTACCTGACCCCATTTCGCCAGATGCGGGATCGTGCTCCAGTTCCGCTCCACGCAGGACCACGACCGTCCACTTGGGACGAAGAACAAAGATCGCCCGCCGACCCAGAAACCGCAGGTCAGCGGGCGATCTTTGTACCACTTTCAATTGTGGAGCTGAGGGGACTCGAACCCCTGACCCTCACACTGCCAGTGTGATGCGCTACCAGCTGCGCCACAGCCCCTTGAAGGTCCACGTTCCCGGTAGGTTTCCCTGCCGTTCTCGTGTGCCAATACCGTACATCACCCCCGCCACAAGATAAAAATCGGGGTCCCCCACCCCCCATCGTCCCAGGTAGACGCCACGTTCACCCCGCCTCAACGACCAAATCCCGCAGGACACGAGCCACCACAAGATCGAGTGACTCGGACCACACACCCCCGGAAAAGCACAACGCCCGGCCCCCACCAACGAGGGGCCGGGCGTCGGAACGGGTCACTTCAGCAGGTCGGCCAGCCAGTTGTCGTTGCCCGCCATGTCGACGCGGGTGCCGTTGTGCGCCACGGTCGGGGTGCCGAAGCCGCCGTTGTTCTTCAGGGCGTCGTTCGCGCTCGTCTTCGCCATCAGGTCGGCGAGCTGGGGCTTGTAGGTGTCGTTCTGCACGCACGTCTCGTAGGCCGCGTCGGTGATGCCGAGGTCCTTGCCGAGTTTGATCAGCTGGTCCTTGGTGTAGCCGGGGCCGCCTTCTTGCGGCTGCTTGGCGTACAGGGCGGCGTGGAACTCGTTGAACTTGCCGGCGTCGGCGGCGCAGAGGCCGGCGTTCGCGGAGAGCGAGGAGTAGCCGGTCGGCTTCGAGAGGCGGTCCAGCATCGGGAGGATGTTGTAGCGGATCTTGAGTTTGCCGTCCTCGACCGCGCTCTTGAGGTCCTTGCCGTAGATCTCCTCGAACTGGCCGCAGGCCGGGCAGAGGAAGTCCTCGTAGACGTCGATGGTCACCTTGGCGGTGTCCTTGCCGACGACCACGACGTTGTTGTCCCTGGCCGACGGGGCCGAGATGATCTTCGCGGCGGGGGCGGCGGGAATGGCGCCGTCCGTCGTCGAGCCGCTCGACTGCTGTTGGAAGATCACGTAACCGATCACGGCCACGGCCAGGACTGCTACCACCGCGATGCCGGCGATGACCTTGGTCCGGTCCCCGCCCTTACGGGCCTGGGTCACCGCACGCGCGGCCTGCTTTCGTTTCCGCGCACTGCGCTCTGCTCCACCCACGGCGCCGAGGGTAGCGATTCAGGCTGAAAAGAACCTGAGTACGGCGTCACGCTTCCGGGTGGCGTGGTTTGCCGCCGACGCGTTCGCCGGTCGGGACCTCGGCGGTCTCGTCGAGGCGGCCGCACTCGGGTGCCACGGCGGCGGCGGTGTGTTCCTCCTCGTGGGTGGGGAGGGTTTCGGGGGCGATCACCCAGAAGAAGACCGACAGCAGCAGGGCCGCGCCGGTGACGGCGAAGGAGGCTTCGAAGCCCAGCGTGTCGGCGAGGACGCCTGCGGAGATCGGGCCGATGATGGCGCCCAGGTCGGTCACCATCTGGAAGCCGGCGAGCACGGGGCCGCCGCGGCCGCGGGCGCCCATCACGTCGGCGACCACGGCGTTCTGCGGCGGGTTCAGCAGGCCCGCGCCCATGCCCGCGATCAGCGAGGCGGCCATGAAGTCCCACGTGCCGGTGGTGAAGCCCATCCAGATCGTGGTGACGCCGCTGACGACGAGGCCGGCGATCGCGACCGGTTTGCGGCCGCGGGTGTCGGCGATCCGGCCGGAGAAGAAGAGCATCGAGGCGTTGCCGGCGGCGAACACCGACATCGAGATGCCGGCGATGGCGGGGGTCTGTTCCAGTGCCTCGATCACGAACACCGGCACCAGCGAGATCCGCACGCCGAACACGGCCCAGCCGTTGGCGAACCCGGAGGCCAGGGCGGCGTGGTAGGCACGGTGGCGCATCGCGTCCATGAACGGCATGTGGTCGGTGCCGTTCGCCCTGTCCAGTGCCGCCAGCTCCGAACGCCGCAGGAAGAACCAGACGACGAACGCCGCGACGCACAGCAACGCGCCGTAGGACACGAACGGCACCCACAGCCCGAGTGGCACGAGGCCGGCGCCGACGATCGGGCCCGCGACGTTGCCGACGAGGAAGCCGGCCGCCCACATGCCGGAGGCCCGGCCGCGCATCGGCGCGGGGGTGATGCGGATCAGCAACGCGAGCGCGGCGACGGTGAACATCGTCGACCCCACGCCCGCGAGCGCCCGCCAGCCGAGCATCTCGAAGTAGCTGCCGGAGAACCCGGCCATGGTCGTGCCGGCCGCGACGATCAGGATGCCGACGATGTAGACGTGCGGCTCGCCGAACCTGTTCACGAGCAGTCCGCTCAGCGGCGCGAACGCCAGCCGGACCAGCGCGAACACGCTGATCAGGACCGCGATGGCGGTGTGCCCGACGCCGAAGGTCGCCGCGAACACCGGCAGCACCGGCGCCACGATCCCGAACCCGATGGCGATGATGAAGCTCGCCGCGACCAGTACCCACACCTCAACCGGCAAGCGCTCGCGCACCGAAAGCCTCCCTTAGCCCTGCTAAGGATATGTCACGCGGCAACTAAATGTTCAGTCGAGCAGCTCATCCACTCTGCGTACGTACGCAGTCACGGGGTAGGCGGCGACGAACCCGCACGCCTCGGCGAACCGCTCCCCCGGACCCTCGTCCACCTGCGACGCGACCAGCGCCGCGCCCGCCGACCGCAGTGCCGCGACCGCGGACACCACCAGCGAGAGCCCCAGGCCACGGCGTCGTCGCGCCGGTCGCACCACGCACTGCTCGACCAGGCCGACGCCCCGTTCGGCGAACCCGGACACGAAACCGCCGACCCGGTCGCCGTCGTCCACGACCAGCAGCAGGCACCGCGGGTCGTCCAGCCGGTGCCCGAGCCACTTCTGCAACCGCGCCCGGTTGCCGACCAGCTCGTCGGACAGCAGCTCCACGATGCCCGGCAGGTCGGCGTCCTCCGCCCGCCGCACGCCCTCCGCGACCACGGCACGCCCGCGGTGCACGACGGTCAGCAGCTCCTCGACGGCGTACCAGCCGGAGTCGTCGGCGATGCCCTCGATCTCGTCCACGGTCGTCGGCGAGGCGTAGACCACGGCCTCGGCCCGCCCCACGTCGGCGAACGTCTGCTCCAGCCGCAGCAGCGTCGAGGCGACCTCCACCGACGACCCGTCGAGCGCGCAGCCGAAGTTGCCGCTGGGCAACGGGTTCTCCCGGTTGATCACGACGGCCGCGCTGCCGACTCGGCCGATCTTGCCGTACCTGACCGCGCCGGACGCCAGCCGCGCGCCTTCCACGAGGATCGCGAGCGAGCGCGACTGGTACGGGTCGAGCAGCTCCGGGTCGTCCGGGTCGCGCAACGGGTCAACCAACGCGGCGGTCCTTCCACCTCGCGCCGGGTCGCAGCGCGCAGTCCAGCAGGAACACCCCGATCGTCGCCCACGACAGCGGTGCCAGCACGGCGGAGACCTCCGGCTGGCCGACGCGCTTGACGAACGCCCGGTGCGGTGCGGCCTGCGCGCACCACGCCAGCCACGACCACGGCGAGCGCCACCGCAGGACCGGGACCAGCCCGTACACGAGGTGCAGCAGCCCGGCGGCGAACAGCAGCGGGCGGGCCCGCGCGCCGAACATGTCCCGGAACGCGGGCTGGATGCTCTTGCGCAACGACCGCCAGGTGTCACCGAACGTGTCAAGGCCCGAGGTCGTCAGCAGCATCGAGGCGTCCACGAACCGCACGAACCCGCCGGAGTCCCTGACCAGGGTCGCGAGCCCGACGTCGTCGGCGTGGTCGCCGGCCAGCGCCTCCCAGCCACCGGCCTTCTCGAACGCGGCCCGCCGCACGAGGACGCAGTGCCCGACCGCGAGCGCCGTCGGTCCCTTGCCGTCCGGCGGCGAGCCCTCGAACACCAGCGAGTTGAACGCGGGCAGCAGGAACCACCAGGCCGGCCCGGTGCCGCGCGCCGACGACGAGATCAGGTCCGCGCCCAGCTCCGAGGCCGTGGCCACGAGCCGTCCGACCAGGTCGGGCGAGCAGGTGATGTCAGCGTCCACGAACAGCAGCCAGTCCTCGTCGCGCACGGCCTGCACACCGAGGTGCATCGCGTGCACCTTCCCCGCCCACCCCTGCGGCGGACCGGGCGACGCGATGACCTCGGCGCCGTGCGCGAGCGCCACCTTGGCCGTCGAATCCGCGGAAGCGTCGTCCACCACGACCACGCGCACGCCCGGCTGGCCGACCAGACCGGTCAGCAACGACGGCAGGGTGGCTTCTTCGTCACGTGCCGGCACCACGGCCAGCACGGACCCTGTCTTCGACGACTCCGACACCATCGGCACGTGCTTCCACTGCGCGACGGTGCGCGCGGACCGCAGTGTGGACAGCACCCCGGACACCACACCCAACAGGACCATGCGTCCACCCTGACACACTCAGGTACGTGCACCTGCCCGATCTCCCGGTGAAGTCCGTCCTGCCCGAGCTCCTGCGCACCCTGGAGCACCACGGGTCGGCGGTTCTCGTCGCGCCGCCTGGCACCGGCAAGACCACGCTGGTCCCGCTGGCGCTGCCCGGCAAGGTCGTGGTCGCCGAGCCACGCCGGATCGCCGCCCGCGCCGCCGCCGCGCGCATGGCGAGCCTGCTGGGCGAACCGGTCGGCCACACCGTCGGCTACTCGGTGCGCGGCGACCGCAAGACCAGCCGGCACACCCGCATCGAGGTCGTGACCAGCGGTCTGCTCGTCCGCCGCCTGCAGCACGACCAGGAGCTCACCGGCGTCGGCACCGTCCTGCTCGACGAGTGCCACGAACGCCACCTCGACGCCGACCTGCTGCTCGCGCTCCTGCTGGACGCCAAAGCGGGCCTGCGGCCTGACCTCAGGCTGCTCGCGACGTCCGCGACCGTTGCCGCCCAACGACTCGCCGACCTGCTCGGCGACGCACCGGTCCTGCACACCGAGGCCCGCACGTTCGACACGACGATCACGTACGTGCCGCCGGCGCGCAACGAGCACATCGAGAACACCGTCGCGCGGGCCATCAACCGGGCGTTGTCCGAAGTGGACGGTGACGTGCTCGCGTTCCTGCCCGGCGTGCGCGAGATCAACCGCACGGCCCGCCTGCTGAACGCCGACACGGTGGTGCTGCACGGCCAGCTCAAGGCAGCCGTGCAGGACGCCGCCCTCCAGCCCGGTCCGCGCCAGCGGGTCGTGCTCGCCACCAGCATCGCCGAGTCCAGCCTGACCGTGCCCGGCGTGCGGGCGGTCGTCGACGCCGGGCTGGCCCGCGTCCCGCGCGTCGACCACCGCCGCGGGCTCGCCGGCCTCGCGACGATCCGCGTGTCCCAGGCCGTCGCCGACCAGCGCGCCGGTCGCGCCGGACGTGAGGCGCCCGGCCGCGTCTACCGCTGCTGGCCCGAACACGAGCACTCGACGCTTCCCCGCTACCCCGAACCGGAGATCCGCACCGCCGACCTGACCCGGCTCGCGCTCGAGCTCGCCGTGTGGGGCACCCCGGACGGTTCCGGCCTGAACTGGTGGGACGCCCCGCCGGAGGGCGCGCTCAAGGCGGCCCAGGAGACGTTGACCGCGATCGGCGCGCTCGAACCGGACCGCCGCGACCGCATCGCGAGCGTCGGCCTGCACCCGCGCCTGGGCCGCGCGCTGATCGACGGCAGCGCACTCGCGGGCAACCGGACGGCCGCCGAGGTCGTGGCGTTGCTCGACGACAGCACCCACCCCGCCACGACCGACCTGGCCACCGCTCTGAAGTCCCCCGGCAAGTGGCGCCAGGAGGCCAAGAAACTCGAAAAGCTCGGCACGAACCCGCAGGGCAACGGTGACCCGGCCCTGGTCGTCGCCCTCGCCTACCCGGAGCGGCTGGCGAAGCGCAGGTCCAAGAACAGCACCGTCTACCTGATGGCCAACGGCACGGCCGTCGAGCACGACAACTCGCACTCCCAGTGGCTCGCGGTCGCGATCGCCGACCGCGAACCGGGCAGCAAGCACGGCCGCATCCGCCTCGCCGCGCCCGCCGACGAAGAGCTCGCCGTCACGGCCGCCGCCGCACTCGTGCACACGGTCGACGACATCCGCTGGGACCGTGACGTCGTCGCGAACAGCGTCCGCAAGCTCGGCGCGATCACCCTGGACGAACGCCCGCTCAACGACCTGGCCAAGTCGCAGCAGGCACTGCGCATGGGCCTGGAGGCCGAGGGGCTGGGCTTGCTCAAGTGGACCGACGCCGCCAAGCGCCTGCGCGAACGGATGGCGTTCCTGCACCGGACCCGCGACTGGCCCGCCGTGGACGACGAGAGCCTGATCCGCTCGCTCGACCTGGGCAAGGCGAAGAAGCGCTCCGACCTGGCCAAGATCGACACCGCGCAGGTGCTGCGGAACCTGCTGCCGTGGCCGGAGGCGGCCGAGTTCGACCAGCTCGCCCCGGAACGCATCGGCCAGGGCAAGGTCGACTACACCCAGGACGTCCCCGCGCTGCACGTGCGCATCCAGGACGCGATGAAGTGGGCCGACACGCCGAAGATCGCGGGCGTGCCGGTGGTGGTGCACCTGCTCTCCCCCGCGGGCCGGCCCACGGCCGTGACGAGCGACCTCAGGTCGTTCTGGCGCAACGGCTACCTGCGGGTCCGCAGCGAGCTGAAGGGCCGCTACCCCAAGCACCACTGGCCGGAACGCCCCTACGACAAGAGCAGGTGAGGGGCGGGCCATGGCACACATCGCGATCTTCCTGCTCCCCGAGCGCGGTCACGTGCTGCCCGCGCTCGGGCTGGCCGAGGAGCTCGTGCGCCGCGGGCACCGGGTGAGCGTCCCGGTGCCCGCACCGCTCGCCGCCGCCGTGTCGAGCACCGGTGCCACGCCGCGGTGCCACGACACGACGCTCAGCTTCCCGCTGCCCGCCGAGCTGCACTTCGCGGCCAGGGCGGTGTTCGCCGACGCCGAGGCCACGCTTCCGGTGCTGGAGCGGCTCTTCCGCGCCGATCCGCCGGACCTCGTGCTGTGGGACATCGCCGCCTGGGCGGGTGCGCTGGTCGCGCGCCGGCTGGGCGTGCCGGACCTGTTGGTGGAGAGCCTGCTGTCCAGCAACGGGCACTGGTCGCTCGGTGACGCCGCCGTGCCGTCCACCGGGTTCGGCCCGGACGTTGTCGAGTTCTTCACCAGGGTGCACGGGTTCGTCGGCAGCGCGCTGCCGGAGTTCATGACGGGTGTGCGCAGGCGGATCGCCCTGTTCCCCAGGGAGTTCCAGCCGGAGGGCGACACGTTCGGCGACTGGCACGCGTTCGTCGGCCCGTGCCTGACCTCGCGGCCGTTCCAGGCGCCGTGGACGCCGCCGGGCGGACCGGTGGTGCTCGCGACGGCCGCGGTCGAGGAGTGCGCGGAGGCGGCGATCGGCATGCCGTGGCACCTGGTCACGACGGGCGGCCGGGCGGCGTCGAACGTCGAGGTGCACGACGACGTCCCGCAGCTGCGGGTGCTGGAGCACGCCGCCGTCTTCGTCACGAACGGCGGGATGGCAGGGGTGATGGAGGCGCTGCACCACGGCGTGCCCATGATCGTCGTGCCGCGGATGACCGACCAGCGCCTCAACGGCCAGCGGGTCGAGGAGCTCGGTCTGGGCGTGGTGCTCGACACCGCGACCGCGGAGGGCGTGCGGTCGTTGGTCGACCAGCTGGCCTCGGACTCGGCGATCTCCGCACGCGTCGAGGACATGCAGCGGATGATCCACCGGGCGGGCGGCAGCACCGCCGCCGCGGACGTCGTCGAAGAGGAGCTGGCACGGTGAGACGGATCTGGGACGACGCGGTTCGGGCGCTGGGTGGCACACCGGACGCGGGTGACCTGGCCGAACGCTACGCCGAGCCGCACCGGGCCTACCACAACACCTTCCACGTGGTGACGGTCGTGCGCGACTCCTCCGCACTCGCGGACGCCTTCGCGTTCTCCGTGGAGGAACGGGCGGTCCTCGCCCTCGCCGCGTGCGCGCACGACGTGATCTACGACGGCAAGCCCGGTGACGACGAACGCGCCAGCGCGCAGTGGGCCCGTGACCGCCTTGCGGGACTGGACGAACAGCACATCGCCCGCGTGGAGTCGTTGGTGCTGGCCACGATCACGCACTCGTCCGACGACCCGCTCGCACACGTGCTGCTGGACGCCGACCTCGCGATCCTCGGTTCGGAACCCGAGCACTACGAGCGCTACCGGCAGGCCGTGCGCCGCGAGTACGCGCGGTACGACGACCCGGCGTGGCGCACCGGACGGGCCGCGGTGCTGAGGTCGTTGCTGGAGCGCGACGACCTCTACGTGACCGAGCCCGCGCGGCAGCTGTGGGACGCCGCCGCGCGGAGCAACCTGGCCCGCGAGCTTCAGTCCCTGGCGTAGAGCACGCGGGTGGCGGTGGTGAAGCGCCGCAGGGTCTCCGGGATCGGCTCGACGCCGATGCCCGGCCCGGCCGGAACGCGCATGAACCCGTCCACCAGCTCGAACGGCTCCGTGAGGTCCTCCGCGAAGTAGCGGCGCGACGCCGACACGTCACCGGGCAGCACGAAACCGGGCAACGCGGCCAGCGCGAGGTTCGGCCCACGCCCGACACCGGTCTCCAGCATCCCGCCGCACCACACCGGAACGCCGTGCGCCACCGCGACGTCGTGGATCCGGCGCGCCTCCAGGTACCCGCCGACCCGCGCGGGCTTGACGTTGATCACCCGGCACGCGTCGAGCGCGATCGCCGTGGCCGCGTCCTTCGCCGAGGTGATCGACTCGTCCAGGCAGATCGGCGTGCGGATCCGCTGTGCCAGCAGGGCGTGGCCGCGGAGGTCGTCCTCTTCGAGGGGTTGTTCCACCAGCAGCAGGCCGAACTCGTCCAGGCGGCGCAGGTGGTCGGCGTCGGCCAGCGTGTAGGCGGTGTTCGCGTCGACCTGCAGCAGGACGTCGCCGAAGCGCTCGCGGACCGCGCGGACGGGGTCGACGTCCCAGCCCGGCTCGATCTTGAGCTTGATCCGCGCGTAGCCCTGCGCCAGGTAGTCCTCGACGTCCGCGAGCAGCTCCGGGATCGAGTCCTTGATCCCCACCGAGACACCGGCGGGGACTTCGTCGGCCGTGGCACCCAGGAACGTGCCGATCGGCATCCCGAACGAGCGCAGCTCGGCGTCCAGGACCGCGGTCTCCAGCGCGGCCTTGGCGAGCTTGTGGCCCTTGACCGCGTGCGTCCTCGGCCCGACCGCCGCAGCGGTGACCTCCGGTGTCACCCGCGGCACGAGGTGCTCGGCCAGCACCAGCTCCGCGGCGGCGACGAACTCCGAGCAGTACAGCGGTTCCGGGTCGGCCGCGAACTCCGACCAGCCCTCCGCGGTGTCCGTGACGACGCGCAGCAGGAACGTGTCCTTCGTCGTCATCGTGCCGAACGACGTGCGGAACGGCGACACCAGCGGGATCGCGACGTGCAGCAACTCGACCCGGTCGATCCTCATCCGCGCCGCTCCAGCTCGTACCAGCCGTCACGGGACATCGACGTGGCGACGAAGCCGCGGTCGAAGGCGTCGACGAACACCTCCCGCACCGCCTCACGCCACTGCCGTGCCCGCTCCGGCGACTCCTTGCGCACCTGGACGATGTCGTGTGGCACCCGGCACCAGATCCGTTCGCCGTCGGTGCGCCGCAACGGTTCCCCGTCGGGCGCGGTCGCGGTGACCTCGCCGCGCGGCTCGGACTCGTGCGCAACGGCGGTGCCGGTCAGGTCCCACCGCACGGTGAGCCGGTCGGACTCGCCGTCGTTGACGCCGTCGTTCATCGGCCCGTAGAAGTCCACCGTGTACTCGGTGACGACGGCGCCGAGCTTCACCAGGTTGAACCGGGCGTTGCGCGCCACCAGCGGGTCGTAGGTCCAGCGCATCGACCGCGCGCCGAGCCCGGCCGCCCACTGCTTCTGCGCGAGCTTCAACGGGAGGCCGACGCCGGGTGCGGCGGCGGCGATCATCGAGTACGCCGAGCCGTCCGGGCAGAACAGCCCGGTCGTGGCACCGACCAGCTCGTCGCCGTCGAACGCGCCGATCGTCGCGCCGCCCGCGTGCCGGACGCAGTGCAGAGTCTCGGTGGACAGCACGTCGACGCTGGTCTCCCACACGTCCGCGTAGTACCGCGCCGCCCTGGCGATGCCGGGCACGTCAGTGATCGCCTGGAACCGCAAGGCGCGCCTTCCTGATGCTGTAACCGAAGTAGATGACGAACCCGAGCGCCATCCAGGCGAGGAACGCGATCCACGTGTCCAGGCCGAGGCTGAACATCATGTAGACGCAGAACGCCAGCCCCAGCAGCGGCGTGACCGGCGAGAGCGGCACCCGGAAGCTGCGCGGCCGGTCCGGTTCCGTGCGGCGCAGGATGATCACCGCGATGTTGACCAGCCCGAACGCGAACAGCGTGCCGATGCTGGTCGCGTCCGCCAGCGACCCCAGCGGCACGAGCGCGGCGAGCACCGCGATGAACAGGCCCACGACGACGGTGTTGACGAACGGCACGCCGGTGCGCGGGCTGAGCTTCGCGAAGATCGACGGCACGAGCCCGTCGCGCGACATCGCGTAGAGGATGCGCGTCTGTCCGTAGAGGACGGTCAGCACCACGGACGTCGTCGCGACCACGGCACCGATCGACAGCAGGATCGGCCAGATCGCGCCGTCGACGTTGTCGGTCAGCACCCGGCTCAGCGCGGCCTCGGTGCCCTCGAACGACTGCCACGGCATCGCCCCGACCGCCGCGAGCGCGACCGCGCAGTACAGCGCCGTGATCACGACCAGTGACAGGATGATCGCCCGCGGCAGGTCGCGCTGCGGGTTCTCCGCCTCCTCACCGGCGGTCGACGCGGCGTCGAACCCGATGTAGGAGAAGAACAACGTGGCCGCGCCCGCGCTCATGCCCGCGAGGCCCAGCGGGAACAGCGGCTGCAGGTTGCCGGCCTTGAGCGCCGTGAACGCCACCGCGCAGAACATGATGAGCGCGCCGATCTTGATGTACACGAGGATCGTGTTCGTGCGCGCGCTGCCCCTGGCGCCGCCCAGCAGCACCAGCATCGAGATGACCACGACCAGCACGGCCGGGATGTTGACGACCCCACCGGCACCCGGCGGCTGGCTCAGCACGTCCGGGATCCGCAGCCCCGTGACGAGGTGCAGCAGCTCGTTGACGTACTGCCCCCACCCGACCGCGACCGCCGCCACCGACACGCCGTACTCCAGCACGAGGCACCAGCCGCACACCCAGGCAACGATCTCACCGAGCGTGGCGTAGGTGTAGGAGTACGAGGAGCCGGACGCCGGGATCAGGCCGGCGAGCTCGGCGTAGGACAGCGCGGAGAACAACGCGGTGATGCCCGCGAGCACGAACGAGACCACGATCGCCGGACCGGCCAGCGGCACCGCCTCGCCGAGCACCACGAAGATGCCGGTGCCCAGCGTCGCGCCGATGCTGATCATCGTGAGGTGGCCGACGCCGAGCGTGCGCCGCAGCTCGCCGCCGGGATGGGTCAGCTGGTCGATCGGCTTGCGCCGCAACACCCGCGCCCCGATGCGCTGATCGTTCCTCATCGAGCCAACATAACGCCCTGGCCGGGACCTACCCGCCGGCAACCGGCCGGAACGTGCGGCGGTATGTGTCCGGTGGCACACCCACGGTCCGGTGGAAGTGCCGGCGCAGCGTCGTCGCGGTGCCCATGCCCGCCGCCTCCGCGATGAGGTCGACGCTGTCGTCGGTCAGCTCCAGCAGCTCCTGCGCGCGCCGGATGCGTTGCGTGTGCAGCCACTGCAACGGCGTCGTGCCCGTGACGTCCTTGAACAGCCGGGTGAGGTGCCGCGAGCTCATGTTCGCCTGCCGCGCCAGGTCCTCGACGGTCACCGGCTGGTCGAGCCGCCGGCTCACCCACTCGAACAGCTCCGTCAGCGGGTGCCCCTCCCCCGTCGGCACCGGCGCGAGCACGAACTGCGCCTGCCCGCCGTCGCGGTGCGGTGGCACCACGAGCCGCCGCGCCGCCGTGTTGGCCGTGGCGACGCCGTGGTCGCGGCGGATCAGGTGCAGGCTCAGGTCGATCGCCGCCGCCTTGCCCGCGGACGTGAGCACCTGGCCGTTGTCGACGTAGAGCACGTCCGGGTCGACCTCGACCCGCGGGTAGCGGCGGGCCAGCACGTCGGTGTGCGCCCAGTGCGTGGTCGCGCGCAGCCCGTCCAGCAGTCCCGCCTCGGCCAGCACGAACGCACCCGTGCACAGCGAGACGATCCGCGCACCGTTGGCGTGGGCGGCCGTGACGGCGCCGACCAGGCGCGGGTCGACCGGCTGGTCCACGTCCTCGATCGCGGGCACGACCACGGTGTCCGCGCGGTGGAGCTGTTCGAGCGGCAGGTCCGGCTCCAGCGTGAACCGGCCGACGCGCACGGGCTCGTCGCCGCACACGACCACCCGGTAGCCGAGCTGGGGCGCGGTGAAGATCTCGTAGGTCGCGGTCAGCTCGAAGTGCAGCATCCCGCCGGTCACAGCGAACGCGAGCATGTCCGGAATTGTACGCATCGTGTCGTTCCGGACACTGGCCCGCACCTCGTCCGACTGTGACGCTGGTCCACATGGGACACAAGGTCGCGGTTTACGGCGCATCCGGCCACACCGGTCGGTTCGTCCTGGCGGAACTGGAGAAGCGCGGCTTCGAGCCGTGGCCGTTCGGCCGTGCGCAGGCAGCGGCGGACGACCCGGTCGCACTCGACCGGGCCCTCACCGGTGCCGCCGCGGTGGTCAACACGGCCGGCCCGTTCGCGGTGACCGCCGCCCCGCTGGTCGCCGCGGCGGAACGCGCGGGCATCCCGTACGTCGACGTGGCCGCCGAGATCGAGGCGAACGCCGACACGTTCGCCCGCGGCGCCGCGGTCCCGGTCGTGCCCGCGATGGCGTTCTTCGGCGGCCTGGCCGACCTGCTGGTCACCGCCGCGATGGCCGACTGGCCGGCCGCGGACGAGGCGCACGTCGCCTACGGGCTGAGCGGCTGGCAGCCGACGCCCGGCACGCTCGCCGCGGGCGCGGTCTCCCGGGACCGCCGCGGCGGCCGGCGGGTCCGGTTCCACGACGGCCGGCTCGAGTACCACGACACCCCGCCGCCCGTTCTGACCTGGGAGTTCCCCAGCGGACCACGCGAGGTCATCGGCGAGTTCTCGATGGCCGACGTCGTCACCGTGCCCAGCCACCTGGCCATTCCGTCCGTCACCTCGTACATGTCGGTCACGGCGGCGCGGGGCCTCGCGGCCGCCGGTGCGCGGGAGGAGCCGGAGACGTTCGAGGTGGACGTGGTGGTGCGGCGGGGTGGTGAGGAACGCCGGGCCTGCGTTGCCGGGCGCGACATCTACGCCGTCAGCGCGCCGTTGGCCGTGGAGGCGGTCCAACGCTTGCTCACCGGGCGCTTCCGGGTGACCGGCGTGGCGTCGGCGGGCGCGATGTTCGACGCCGCCGACTTCCTGCAGTCGCTCTCGGACGTCATTCCGGCCACGCGCTGTTCGTGATGATCTCCACGAAGTCCGTGCGCCGGAAGTCGGGATCGAAGTGGGCGAGCACGTCGTCGTTCATCGTCCCGAAGGTCGTGTCCGGCCGGTGCGCCATGCCGTCGTAGAACGTCTTGAGGATCCGGTTCTTGAAGTCCGGCCGCGGGTGCGCCGCCACGACCTCGGCCCGTTGCCGCTCGGTCAGCTCGTCCAGGCCCTGCCCGAGCACGTCGGTCTCCACGCCCAGCGACACCACCGCGACCTCCGGCGCCAGGTACATCGGCACCTCCGGCGTCGTGTGCAACGCGATCGCCAGCCACACCGTGCGCGCGTCGTGCTCGCCACGGCCGTGCTCCAGCAGGAACGTCCGCGCGGCCTCGGCGCCGTCGATCTCGAACCGCCGGTCCTTCGCCGCGTAGCCGGCGGTCAGCCCCAGGTCGTGGAACAACCCGCCCACGTACGCCAGCTCCGGGTCGACCTCCAGCCCGCGCGCCGCCGCCTTCAGCGACCCCCACAGGAACACCCGCCGCGAGTGGTGGAACACCGTGTCGTCCGCCGCCTCGCGCACCAGCTCCGTCGCCGCGCGCACCAGTTCCGTGTCGGGGATCTCCACCCCTGCGATGAACTCAGCCATGGCTCCATGGTTGGCGAGGACCGGCCGGCCTCCCACCGCTGAACCGGACCGTCAGCCCACAGATGTGGACACGAACCGCGCCCGGTAGTGGCTCGGCGACACCCCGAACCGCGCCACGAACGTCCGCCGCAGCGTCTCCGCGCTCCCGAACCCCGCCGCACGCGCCGTCTGCGCCACGCCGTGCCCCGCGTCCAGCAACGCCTTGGCGTGGTCCAGCCGCACCTGCTCCACGTACCGCGCGGGCGTCAGCTCGAACTCGCTCGCGAACAACCGCGCCAGGTGCCGCTCGCTCACCCCGACCCGCGCCGCCATCGCCCGCGCGCTGTGGTCGAGCGCCGGCTGCGCCGACACCAGGTCCACGACCTCCCGCAACGCCGGCACGTTCGGCCGCCTGACCTGCAGCGGCGCCGAGAACTGCGACTGCCCGCCGGGCCGTTGCATGAACATCACCAGGTTCCGCGCCACCGTCCGCGCCAGCTCCGGCCCGTGGTCCTGCTCGACCAGCGCCAGCGCCAGGTCCATGCCCGCCGACACCCCGGCCGACGTGAACACGCCGCGGTCCTCGACGAAGATCGCGTCCGGCCGCACCTCGACGCCCGGATAGGCCCGCGCCAGCCGGTCCGCCTGCTTCCAGTGCGTGGTCGCCTTCCGCCCGTCCAGCACCCCGGCCGCGGCCAGCGCGAACGCCCCGGTGCAGATCGACACCAGCCTGCGCGCCCGCACCCGCCGCACGGCGGCCACCAACTCGGCCGGCACCCCGCGCTCCACCAGCACGTCACCCCCGGCCACCACAACCGTGTCAGCTTCAAGAACGCCCGCAGCAGCGCCATCAACCGGCAGCCGGATACCGACAGACGTCGTGACATCTCCCCCAGACGGCGAAACACAGGAAATCCCGTACGCACCCCCGGCAGCGTTGGCCTCGGCAAACACCTCGGCGGGCCCACTGACGTCCAACATCTTCACACCGTCGAACACGACGAACACAACCTCACACCCCACAGCCACACCTCAGCCTTCCACGCTCCCGCGGACAGAAACCGGCGCTACCGGAGAGGGGTCCAGCGCTACTGGAGAGGGGTCCAGTACTACCGGAGAGAGGGCCGCGCTACCGGCGAGAGGGCCGGCGCTACCGGAGAAAGGGTCGGCACTACCGGAGAGGGGTCCGTTGCATGCAACGGCCGCGTGAGGGCGCTCGCGCCCGAACTGCTCGGGGGCCTGGGGGTCGCCCCCCAGATAGACACCCGGAACGAGAAACGGCGAGCGCACGCGCAGCGTGCGCGAGCACCCGCCGTCCGAGTGGAGGTGCCGGGAATCGAACCCGGGTCCTATGGCGGTTCATCAGGGCTTCTCCGTGCGCAGTCCGCTCTGCCTCTGCTTGACCCCATCAGTCACGCGGACGAGCTGATGTGACGGGCCCAGTCGCTGTGAGTTTCCCCGACAGTCCCCGCGACCGGGACTGCAGGTAAGCCCTCTAGCTGATGCCGGACTCTAGGCCGAAGGCACTCCTAGGCCGACAGCGTTGCTACTCGCCTCAGGCGGCGAGAGCGAACGCGCGCTTGTCGTTAGACGTGGCGCTTATTGGTTTGCGATGACGCTTGCGGTGGTCTCTCGCCTGCACCGGCACGCTTCCCCTGAATCAACGTCCACAGTCGAAACCGTTCACCCCCTCGTAGTGGTAGCACCTAGCATAACGATGTTCGCCACCGAGTTCTTCCCGAGGCAGGTAGGGCTGTCCCCACCCCCGGCTGACTGGTTGGCCACATGGTCCCTGACCAGCGGTAACGACAACATGGACGTCATGAGGAAACCGAACGCGCTCGCAGCCGGGTTCTACCTGCTGACCAACCTGGTGACCGGCATCTTCTGGTTCACCCTCTCCGTCGTGCTCACGGTCGTGGGGTTGGCGACGTCGGTGATCTGGGTCGGGCTGCCGATCCTCTGGCTCGCGATGAACGTCGTGCGGGGCGGCGCGTCGGTGGAGCGGGCGTGGGTCGGGGCGGCGTTGCGCACGGAGATCCCCTCGCCGTACCGGGAGCGGCCGCGGGGCACGCTGTGGGAGCGGTGGAAGGCGCAGTTCACCGATCCGGCGACGTGGCGCGACTTCGGCTACCTGCTGCTCCTGCTGCCGGTGGGGATCCTGGAGTTCACCTCCGTGGTCGCGATGTGGTCGGTGGTGGCGTCGCTCGTCGGCTTGCCGTTCTGGATCGACGACGCGCCGTTCGCGGTGGTCGTCGGCAACTTCTGGACCATCAACTCGTTCAGCTCCGCGCTGCCGGTCGCGCTGGTCGGGCTCGCGTTGATCCCGTTCGCGGTCATGGGCACCAGGTGGCTGGGTGTGCTGCACGGCAGGTTCGCCCGCGCCATGCTGGGGCCGACGCGGGCCGACGCGCTGGCGATCGAGACGGAACGGCTGCAGTCGAGCCGGGCCCGCGGCGTCGAGGCGGCGGAGGCGGAGCGCCGGCGCATCGAACGCGACCTGCACGACGGCGCGCAGCAGCGGCTCGTGGCCGTGGCGATGGGGCTGGGCCGGGCGAAGTCCAAGATGGACACCGATCCGGAGGGTGCGGCCGAGCTCATCGCCGAGGCGCACGCGGACGCGAAGCTCGCCATCAAGGAGCTGCGCGACCTGGCACGGGGCATCTACCCGTCGGTGCTGGGCGACCGCGGGCTGGACGCGGCGCTGTCCGCGCTGGCCGCACGCGTGCCGATCGAGGTGGACCTGCAGGTCGACGTCGATCCGCGGCCGCCGACGGCGGTGGAGAGCGCCGCGTACTTCACCGTCGGCGAGGCGCTCACGAACATCACCAAGCACTCCAACGCCACCAGGGCGACCGTGCGGGTCAACCGGGTCGACACCGGGGTGCTGGTCGAGGTCACCGACAACGGTCAGGGCGGCGCGGAGCTGAAGCCGGGTGGTGGGCTCGCCGGGCTCGCCGACCGGGCTGCCACGATCGACGGTGTTGTTGTCGTCGTCAGCCCCGTCGGTGGGCCGACCGTTGTTCGAGCGGAGTTGCCGTGCGCGTGGTGATCGCCGAGGACTCGGTGCTGCTGAGGGAAGGCGTGCAGCGGTTGCTCGCCGACGTGGGCATCGAGACCGTCGCGGCCGTGGAGGACGGTGACGGGCTGCTGGACGCCGTCACCGAGCACCGGCCGGACCTGTGCGTGGTGGACGTGCGGATGCCGCCGACGTTCACCGACGAGGGCCTGCGCGCCGCCATCGAGGCCCGCAGGCGTCATCCGGGGCTGCCGGTGCTGGTGCTGTCGCAGTACGTCGAGGAGCGCTACGCCGTCGAGCTCCTCGCCGGCGGCGCCAGCGGCGTCGGCTACCTGCTCAAGGAACGGGTGGCGGACGTCGCCGAGTTCGTCGACGCCCTGCGCCGGGTCGCCGACGGGGGTACGAGCATCGACCACGAGGTGATCACGCAGCTCATGGTGCGCAGCAAGAAGAGCCCCGTCGACTCGTTGACGCCGCGCGAACGCGAGGTGCTCGGGCTGATGGCACAGGGACTGTCCAACACGGCCATCGCCGGCACGCTCGTGGTGTCCGACGGCGCGGTGGAGAAGCACGTCGGCAACATCTTCGCGAAGCTCGGCCTGGAGCCGTCGAACTCCGAGCACCGCCGGGTGCGCGCGGTGCTGGCCTACCTCGACAGCTGAGCCGGCCGGGCACCGTCGCCCACCAACGTGGACGCCCAGCTCCCCACAGTGTGGTGAGCTGGGCGTTCTCGTCGGTGCGGTATCAGCGCAGCCAGTTCAGTAGCGGCCCTTCAAGGCCCGTCCGTGCGCCCGCGCGATCTCGCGGTTGGCGTCGCGCTTGGCGATGTCCTGCCGCTTGTCGTAGGCCTTCTTGCCCTTCGCGAGCGCGATCTCGACCTTGACGTAGCCGTCCTTGAAGTACATCTGCAGCGGGACCAGCGACAGACCGGACTCCTTGGTCTTGCCGATCAGCCGCTCGATCTCGCTCTTGTGCAGCAGGAGCTTGCGCTTGCGCCGGACCTCGTGGTTCGTCCAGGTGCCCGCGACGTACTCCGGGATGTGCAGCGCGTGCAGCCAGATCTCGCCGTCGTCGACCTGGGCGAAGGCGTCCACGAGGGACGCCCGTCCCATGCGCAGGCTCTTCACCTCGGTGCCGACGAGCTGAATGCCCGCCTCGTAGGTGTCCAGAATGGCCCAGTCGTGCCGAGCCTTGCGGTTCGACGCGATGACCTTCTGCCCGCGTTCCTTGACCATGGCGACAACTTTACGTGGTCGGTAAAACTCTTAAAGCCGCACGTAGAGGCGCAGCGTGACGTAGCCGGTCGTGGCCGAGATGAGGACCGCGACCAGGAACAGCCACGGCGAGACTATGAGGATGTCCAGGTAGCCGACCGGCGGGATGATGCCGGACTCGGTGAGGTTGCGGGTGATCCGGTCCAGGAAGAACGCCTTGAACAGCACCAGGCCCGCCACCGCGGTGACCGCGCCGATGATGCCCGCGACGACCGCCTCGATGAGGAACGGCAGCTGCGTGTACCAGCGGGTCGCGCCGACCAGGCGCATGATGCCGACCTCGACGCGGCGGGTGAACGCCGACACCTGGATGGTGTTGGAGATCAGCAGCAACGCCGCGAACGCCTGGATGAGGGCGAGGATCAGCGCCACGTCGCGGAAGCCGTTGAGGCCGTCGAAGAACCGTTCCAGGAACTTGCCCTGGTCGTCGACGCCCTTCACGCCCGGCTTGCCCTGGAAGGCGTTCTTGATGACGTCGGTGCGCTCCGGGTCTTCGAGCTTCACCCGGAACGTGGCCGGGATGGCCTCCGGCCGTGCGAGCTTGAGCAGCTCGGGCTGGGCCTCGAAGATCTGCTTGAAGCGCTCGAAGCCCTCGTCGCGGTTCTGGTACACCACCGATTCGACACCGGAGGTCTGGTCGAGCTGGGACCGCAGCCCCGCGCAGGGCTGCTGGGTGCAGTCCTTGTCGTTGGCGCTGACGTCGTTGGTCAGCAGGACCGAGACCTCGAGCTTGCCCGCGTAGTTGGCCTGCATCTTGTCGACCATGCGGACGACGAGCAGGCCACCGCCGAGCAGCCCGAGCGAGATGGCGGTCGTGAGGATCATCGCGATCGTCATCGTGACGTTCCGGCGAAGTCCGGTGACGACCTCGCTGAACACGAAGCTGGTACGCATCGGGGGCGGGGTTCCTTGGGGGGTCGGGGGTGGGGAGCGCTTAGCGGCCGACGCCGTAAACGCCGCGCGCGTCATCACGGACGACCTTGCCGTACGACAGCTCCACGACGCGGCGCCGCATCGAGTCGACGATGCCGTGGTCGTGGGTGGCCATGATGACCGTCGTGCCGGTGCGGTTGATCCGCTCCAGCAGCAGCATGATGTCCTGGCTCGTGTCGGGGTCCAGGTTTCCGGTCGGCTCGTCGGCGATCAGCACCAGCGGGCGGTTCACGAACGCGCGGGCGATCGCGACGCGCTGCTGCTCACCACCGGAGAGCTCGGTGGGGAACCGGTCCTCCTTGCCGTCGAGGCCGACCAGCTGCAGCACCTCCGGCACCACCTTGACGATGGTGTTGCGGGGCTTGCCGATGACCTCGAGGGCGAACGCGACGTTCTCGGCGACCGTCTTCGTCGGCAGCAGGCGGAAGTCCTGGAACACACAGCCGATGGACTGGCGCAGGCGGGGGACCCTGCGCCGCGACATCTTGGCGACGTCGAAGTTGGAGACGTAGACGCGTCCCCTGGTCGGCACCTCTTCGCGCAGCAGCAGGCGCAGGAAGGTCGACTTACCGGACCCGGAGGGCCCGATCAGGAACACGAACTCGCCCTTCTCCATCTCGACGGACACGTCGTCGAGCGCGGGACGCGTAGAGGTCTTGTAGACCTTGGAAACGTGTTCGAGGCGAATCACGAGGCGCGAGTCTACCCATGGCCGGGGTAAAGCCCCCGTTCCGGTTAACTTCCCGCCCCGGAAAGGCGAGCCCCGCCGTCGACAGGGCGTGGTCACCCCGGCACAACCGGTTGACGAAAGGGCACGTTCGGACCATCGGACGGCCCGAACGTGCCCTTCGCCTCAGATCAACGTGACCAGCCGTGTGGCGGCGCGCTCCGCTAGCCCTGCTGGGACTGCTTGCGCCACCGGATGCCGGCCTCGAGGAAGTCGTCGATCTCGCCGTCGAGCACCGCGGACGGGTTGCCGACCTCGTGGTTGTTCCGCAGGTCCTTGACCATCTGATACGGGTGCAGCACGTAGGAGCGCATCTGGTTGCCCCAGCTGGAGCCGGAGTCCTTCAGCGCGTCCATCTTCGCCTGCTCCTCCTGCCTGCGGCGTTCGAGCAGCTTCGCCTGCAGGACGGCCATGGCGGTGGCCTTGTTCTGCAGCTGCGAGCGCTCGTTCTGGCAGGACACCACGATGCCGGTCGGGATGTGCGTGAGGCGCACGGCCGAGTCGGTGGTGTTGACGCCCTGGCCGCCGGGGCCGGAGGAGCGGTAGACGTCGACGCGCAGGTCCTTCTCGTCGATCTCGACGTGGTCGGTCTGCTCGACGACGGGGACGACCTCGACGCCGGCGAACGACGTCTGGCGGCGGCCCTGGTTGTCGAACGGCGAAATGCGCACGAGGCGGTGCGTGCCCTGCTCGACGCTCAGCGTGCCGTAGGCGTACGGCGCCGTGACGCGGAAGGTGGCGGACTTGATGCCGGCCTCTTCGGCGTAGGAGGTGTCGAAGACCTCGACGCCGTAGTTGTGGCGTTCCGCCCAGCGCGAGTACATGCGCAGCAGCATCTCGGCGAAGTCCGCGGCGTCGACGCCACCGGCTTCGGCGCGGATGGTGACCAGCGCGTTGCGCTCGTCGTACTCGCCCGACAGCAGCGTGCGCACCTCGAGGCTCGCGATCTCGTCGCGCAGCTTCGCGCGGTCGTTGTCCGCGTCGGCCTGGGCGTCGGCGTCCTCGGCCTCCTCCGCGAGCTCGTAGAGCAGCGGCAGGTCGTCGAGGCGTTCGCGCAGCCCGGTGATGCGGCGCAGCTCGCCCTGCTTGTGCGAGAGCTGGCTGGTGACCTTCTGCGCCTTCTCCTGGTCGTCCCAGAGGTCGGGGCGGGCCGCCTGCTCCTCCAGATCCGCGACCTGGGCACGCAGGGCATCGAGGTCCATCACCGCCTCGATGCTGCTCAGGGTGGCGGAGAGGTCCTTGATGTCTGCTTCGACGTCCGGATTCACAGCAGAAGATTACGCCAAAGCCGGTCACCACCAGCGACCGGCCGCGAAACCGGCGCAGGTGACGGCGTCCGCGAGTGCCGCCGGCCCGGTTGCCGGCGGTACTCGCGGACGTCCCGGTCTCAGGCCGTGGGGATCGCGTCCAGGAACTTGAGCACGGCCTTCGCGTGGGCCAGGCCGAACTCGGCCACCGCCTTCGCGTAGGGGTCCTCGGCGGTCTTCGAGGCGCTGCGCGCGCTCTCCTGCTCAGCGCCGTACGTGGTGCGTGCCGTCGCCACCAGTGCCTCGCGCTGCTTCGCCGTCAGCGAGCCGGCGTGCACGAGCCGCAGGATCAGCGGGCTGCGCAGGTGGTCCGGGCCCGGCTCGGACAGCAGCCAGTTCTTGAAGGCCTTCTTGCCCGCCGCGGTGAGCACGTACTGCTGGCTGGAGCGCGGCCCTTGCTTGCCGAGTCGCAGCAGGCCCTGGTCGGCCAGCGCGGGCAGCTCGCGGTACACCTGGCTGCGGGTCACGCTGAAGAACGCACCGAAGCGCTCCCCTGCCTCCGCCACCAACTGGCCACCGGTCTTGGGTCCGTCGTGCAGCAGCCCGAGCAGGGCGGCTGCGGTCGCATTCAGGTCTGACACAACGACAACGTTCCCACGTCCGGGGGAAGCTGTCCACAATGGTCAGCCGTTCTGTCCACTGTGGCTGATCACCGGGCTAGTCTGATGGGCCATGCGGAGCAACGAAAAGTCTCGCTGAGTAAGCGGCAGTTTTCGCGCCTCACGCGTTTGGCCGCTTGACCGTCCGTGTCCATCCCGGATGGAAAAATCCTTCCGCACAAACGAAACTCACCCGATCTCACCCGATCGGCGGCACTGCTCTCACCGGCCGAAGCCACCCGATTGGACGGACGAGGGCTCCCGTCGCACGACCCGGTGATGTCCGTTCTGCCCTCTTTCGCCTCGGCGCAGGCCTGGAAAAATGATCACTGCCCTCGCCGGGGCGACAGCAGTGCGACGAGCAGCAGCAGCGGAGGTCGGGGAACCATGGGCATGAACCTGAAGTTGAAGTGGCTGGACCACAAGAAGGTCGCCATGCACACGCGTGCGTGGATGACCGGCGGCATCCCGGAGCAGGCGGGCAAGGACGAGTGCATGGTGTGCGGCAAGCAGATCCGCAAGCACCGCACGGTCAACGGTGAGGGCCGGATCTGTTCGAGCATGCTGTGCGCCCAGTACTGGGCGGAGAACATGACCTGAACCCCAGGCCCAGACCCGCCACACCGTGGCCAGAACACGCAGAAGGCCCGGAGTCCTGAGACTCCGGGCCTTCCATCTAGTAGCGGGGACAGGATTTGAACCTGCGACCTCTGGGTTATGAGCCCAGCGAGCTACCGAGCTGCTCCACCCCGCGCCGCTTCTAGCTTTTCTTGCTGTCTTGCTGTTGTAAGGAGAACTCTACACCCTCCAAAAACCCCTTTTCCACCACCCCCCTCTAACCACATCTCCGCAGGTCATCCCCCCTGCACTCCCCTGCAATCCCCCTGATCCCCCCGGACCTCCGTCAAGGTGGGCCCACCGGGTGGGGGTCCGGGGGCGAAGCCTCCCGGGTGGGGTTTGGGGGCTTCGCCCCCAATGCAAAATGCGAAAAAGCCCTGTTCGCGATCTCCGCGAACAGGGCCATCCCACTTTGTAGCGGGGACAGGATTTGAACCTGCGACCTCTGGGTTATGAGCCCAGCGAGCTACCGAGCTGCTCCACCCCGCGTCGGTATGAATAGAACCTTACGCGGGGTGGAGCGGTTGATGCAAATCGAGCGGTCAGCCGGACGGTGTGGGGCTGGGCACAACGGACGACTGGCCGGTGGGCGGGGGTGAGGCCGACCCGGTGTTGTACTGCTTGAACCGCTTCGTCGCGTCGTCGAGGCGCTGGTAGGCCTGGCCGAGCTCGGTGAAGTTGCCGTTCGACTGGGCCTTCTTGATGTCGGCCAGTGCCGCGTCGATGTCGTTGACGGCCTTCTGCAGGTCCGGGCTGAGCGAGGTGTTGCCGTTGCCCGGGGTGGTCGTCGACGGCGGCGTGGAGGTCTGGCCGTTGCCGGGGTTGTCGCTGGGCGGCGGCACGACGGATCCGGCTCCGCTGAGCACCTGTTCGAGCGCTTCGCCGAGGGTGGAGGCGTAGCCGACGCGGTCGCCGTACCAGACGAGCACCTTGGACAGCTGCGGGAACGAGGTGTTGTTCGCCGCGCGCTCGATGTAGACGGGTTCGACGTAGAGCAGCGCGCCGCCGACCGGGAGGGTCAGCAGGTTGCCGTAGACGACGGACGTCTTCTGCAACGCCAGGACGTTGAGCTCCTTGCTGACGTTGTCCGAGGTGAGGAACTGCGTCTGGATCTGCTGCGGGCCCTTGGCGTCGGTGTTGAGCTGCAGCACGTTGATCTTGCCGTAGTTGTCCGGGTCGGAGCCGACCGAGACGTAGGCGGCCATGAACTCCCGGTTCTCGCGCACGAGCGGGCTCGTGAGCTGGAAGCGGACCTTGCTGCCGTCGGTCGGGTCACCGGCCAGCACGTAGAACGGCGGCTGCGCGTCGCGGCGCTTCTTGGCCTCCGCCTGCTGGGCGTCGGCCGAGGTGACGTTGTCGATCGTCGGGTCCTGCGCCGGTGCCCAGTAGGACACGCCGGAGTAGAAGTCCGACGGCGAGGAGACGTGGTACTTCGACAGGATCTGCCGCTGCACCTTGAACAGGTCCTCGGGGTAGCGGAAGTGCTGGCGCAGCTCCGGCTTGATGTCGCTGGCCGGCTTGACGGTGCCGGGGAAGACGCCCATCCACGCCTTGAGGACCGGGTCCTTCTCGTCGATCGCGTACAGCGACACCGTGCCGTCGTAAGCGTCCACAGTGGCCTTGACCGAGTTGCGGATGTAGTTGACGGGCTTGTTGACCTGCGAGATCACCACGCCGTCCGCGGTCAGCGAGTCGTTGGTGGCGTCACTGAGCGGCGTGCGCTGCGCGTACGGGTAGTTCTCCAGGGTGGTGTAGCCGTCGACGATCCACGTGATGCGGCCGTTGACGACGGCCGGGTACGGGTCGCTGTCGACGGTCAGCCACGGTGCGACGGCCTGCACGCGGTCGCGCGGCGTGCGCTTGAACAGGATCTTCGACTCGTCGGCGATCGACTGGTTGAAGAGGATGTTCCGTTCGCCGTAGTACGCGGCGAACGCGAGCTTGTTGAACAGGCTGCCGATCGGGACGCCGCCGGCACCGGTGTAGGTGTAGGACTTGGCGTCGGTGTCGTACTCGGCCGCGGAGCCGGTGGGCCGGCCGCCGACGATCGAGTAGTCGTTCGTGCCGAACAGCTCGCCGTAGTAGGTGCGGGGCTGCTCGACCTTGATGCCGTTGGACTCGTTGCCGACCTCGCCGTTGGGCTTGACCTCACCGGCCTTGAAGTCGGGGTAGCCGCCGTTGGACTGGTCGGCGACCTCGTTGACCTTGTTGGCCTCGGCGTAGACGAAGCCGTTGCCGTGGGTGTAGATGAGGTGCTGGTTGATCCAGTCGCGCTGGCCCTGCGGCAGGCTGTCGAGCTTCAGCTCGCGGACCGCCACGATGTAGTCGCGCAGCTTGCCGTCCACTGTGTACCGGTCGACGTCGAGCTTGCTGGGGAACCCGTAGAACGGCCGCAGCTGCTGGAACTGGGTGAACGTGCGGCCGAGCACCGCCGGGTCGAGCAGGCGGATGTTGCCCAGGGTGGCGGCGTCACTGGTCTTGATCTGGTCGTTCGGGACGTTCTGCTTGCCCTCGTACGGCTTGGTCGTGACCTTGTCGTCGGTGAGCCCGAACGCCTGCCTGGTCGCCGCGATGTTGCGGGTGATCGACTCGGCTTCCTTCTGGATGGCGTTCGGCTTGACCGAGAACTGCTCCAGCACCGCGGGCCACGCCGCGCCGACCAGCACGCTGGACAGCACGAGCAGGACGGTCGCGATGGCGGGCAGCTGCACGTTGCGCATGAAGGCGCCCGCGAAGAACGCCACGGCGCAGAACACCGCGATGCACAGCAGGATCAGCTTGGCGGGCAGCACCGCGTTGAGGTCGGTGTAGCTGGCGCCGACGAACTTCTCGTTCTCGTGCAGCAGCAGCTCGTACCGGTCGAAGAAGTACGCGACCGCCTTCAGCAGCACGAACGTGCCGGCGACCAGCGCCAGGTGCAGCCGCGCGGGACCCGAGAGCTGCCCGCCGCGACCGGCCAGCCGGATGCCGCCGAAGAGGTAGTGCGCGATCACGGCGCCGATGAACGACACGGCCGTGGTGATGAACAGCCACGACAGCACGTACTCGTAGAACGGCAGCTGGAACGCGTAGAAGCCGATGTCGTGGCCGAACTGCGGGTCGGTGATCCCGAACGGCTGGCCGTTGAGGAACAGCTGGACCTGCTGCCACTCAGCCTGCGCCGACGCGCCCGCGATCAGGCCGACGAACACCGGGATGCCGATGGAGAACCACCGCATCCGCCGCATCACGACCGTGCGGTAGCGGGCCACCGGGTCGTCCGGGCCGGAGACCGGCACGAACACCGGCCGGGCCCGGTAGGCGAGCCAGAGGTTGAGCCCGACGATGCCGCCGACCACGACCCCGACGGCCAGGAACAGCCCCAGCCGGGTGAGCAGCACTGTGCTGAAGACGTTGCGGAATTGGACCTCGCCGAACCACAGCCAGTTCACGTAGGTGTCGAGCAGCCGCGATCCCGTGATGAGACCGAACAGGAGCACGACACCGACGATGAGCAGTATTCGACTGCGCCGGGACAGTTTCGGCAGTCCGACCGGAGGCCGTGTGGCCACGAGGCACGCTCCTGGATCGCGGTATTTCGATACGTACGTTTAGTCCAACTCTACGGACGACGCCCTGGGTTCCCGTGAAGAGCGCCGTCTTACGATGACACGCGTGTCAGCGAGTGAAACGCCAGCGGTCGTCCTCCCGACGGTCGCCCGCGAGGTAGAAGAGTTCGTAGCGGCCGGCGGCTGGGAACAGCCCCCGCAGCTCTTCGCCCTCGTGGCGACGGCCGACCTGATCGCCCAGCAGCCGGAGCTGCGCTCCCAGCTCGACGCGGAGGCCTCCCCGCTGACGCCGATCGCCCAGGACGCCCTCTCCGGCGACCTGGCCGACGCGCTGGCGGGCATCGAGTGGCCGCCCGCGGTCACCGGCTGCGCGCTGGCGCAGGAGATCGTCGTCCTGCCGCCGGAAGCCGAGACCGAGCTGCACCACGGCGAGCTCGACGACGAGGCCGCGCGCCAGTTCGCAGCGGAGCACCCGGCCCGCCGCGAGGCGCGCCTGGTCGCCGCCGTGCTGCGGGACGGCACGGTGTCGTGCGTGCTGCGGCTGCGCGGCACGGTCGAGGTCCCCGAGGAGTTCGTCGAGCACCCGGAGCTCGCGCCCAACCTCACCGACGCCCTGCTCGCCACACTGCGGCCCTAGTCGTCACACCTCCAGGCTGGCACAGCCCCGGCGCTTGATCGCGCCGGGGCGGTGTTCGTGCTGTTCGCCCGTGGCGGAACCCGTCACGCCCCCGATCGCCACGCGATCTTGTCGGACCCCCTGAGTACGTTGAAACGCAGGGGTTCCCAACACGGGGGTACCCCTGCGAAAGCACGCCCACAGCCCTACCGCGGGCAAGAAAGCCCAGCCCGCCGCGCGCAGAACGGCCGAGCACCACCGCAGGGTGAACGGCTGGGCTCCACTGCGGGCGGCGCCGGCCCGGCTCCAGCTCGGAGTTGGAACAGTCCAGGCCGGGCGCTTGATCACGCCGGGCGGTGTTGGCGCTGCTCACCCACGGCGGAACGCGTCACGCCCCCGGCCGCCACCCGATCTTGTCGGACCCCCTGAGTACGTTGAAACGCAGGGGTTCCCAACACGGGGGTACCCCTGCGAAAGCGCGCCCACAGCCCTTCCGCGAGCAAGAAAGCCTAGCTCACCGCAGGCGGGAACGACAGCGGGGCCTCCCGCACCGCCCGGCGCGAAAGACCCCGCTGAAACCGTCACCCGCAGGTCAGCAACTCGGCGTCGGCTGCCCCTTGGTCAACGCCTCCAGCGACGACACCGCGTCCTTGAGGTTCTCGACCTTGATCAGCGTCAGCCCCTCCGGCGCCTGCTGCTTCGCGTCCGTGCAGTTCGCGGAGGGCACCAGGAAGGCGTTCGCCCCGGCCTCCTTCGCGGCGACCATCTTGAACGCGATGCCGCCGATCGGCTTCACCGTGCCGTCGCCCTGGATCTCGCCGGTGCCCGCGATCGCCTTGCCGCCGTTGAGCTCGCCGGGCGTCAGCTTGTCCACGATCGCCAGCGCGAAGATCAGGCCGGCCGACGGGCCACCGACGTCGGAGAGGCTGATCTTGATCTTGAACGGCACGTCGGCGCGGTCGACCGGCGAGATGCCGATGAAGCCGGACGGGCGGTCGTCGGGCCGGTTGCCGAGGGTGAGCTGGGTCGACTTGGAGGTGCCGTCCTGCTCGAAGGCCACCTCGATGCGGTCGCCGGGCTTGGTGTTCTCCAGCGCGGCGCTCACGTCGGCGGCGCTCTGCACCTGCTTGCCGTTCACCGAGATGATGCGGGCACCGAGCGGGATGACGTTCTCCGCGGGGCTGCCCTTGGTGACCTGGTTCGCGATCACCTTGCCCGGATAGCCGAGGTAGTGCAGCGCGGCGACCTCGGCGGCGGTCTGCGACTCGCTGAACGCCTGCTCGTTGTCGCGCTGGACGTCCTCCTCGGTCTGGCCGGGCTTGATGAAGTCCTCCTTGGGCGCCAGCGCGTAGCGGCCGGACAGCCACAGGCCCAGCGCACCGAACAGCGACAGGTCGTTGGTGAGCGAGACCGTCGTCATCCGCAGGGTGCCCTGGGTGGGGAACGTGTTCTGGCCGTCGATGGACACGACGTCGGTGTCCTTGACCTTGCCGAGCACGTCGTAGGTGGGGCCGGGGCCCAGTGCGACGTAGGGGACCTGGGCGAACCCGCCCGCCGTTCCGAGGAGCGCCACGACCAGGAAGCTGGCGATCAGCGTCCACGTCCGGCGGGTCAGTCCGCGCTCCCTCGGCGGGGGCGCGGGAGCGGGTGCGGTCGTGACGGTTTCACTCACGGCTGAACAGCGTACGACCATGTCGATCCGCGTACGGTAGAGGCATGAGTGACGTGCCGTTCGGGTTCAGCGCGCAAAACCCCGATGACAAGGGCGGGAAACCGGGAGACAACCCGTTCGACTTCAGCCAGCTGGGCAACATGCTGAGCCAGCTGGGCGCGATGCTGAGCAGCGCAGGGTCGTCGAGCGGGCCGGTGAACTACGACCTCGCCAAGCAGATCGCGTTCCAGCAGCTGTCCTCGTCGCAGACGACGATCGGCTTCGCCGCCGACCAGTCCGGCGCGGTCACCGACGCCGTGCACCTGGCCGAGATGTGGCTCGACCCCGTCACCTCGCTGCCCGCCGGTACGCGCACCACGCAGGCGTGGACCGCCCGCGACTGGATCGAGCGCACCATCCCGACCTGGCAGCGGCTGTGCGACCCGGTGGCGCAGCGCATGTCCGGCGCGTGGGTCGAGGCGATGCCGGCCGAGGCCAAGCAGGCCGCCGGACCGTTGCTGTCGATGCTCGGCCAGATGGGCGGCATGGCCTTCGGGTCTCAACTCGGCAACGCTTTGGCGCAGCTCGGCGCCGAGGTCCTCACCTCGACCGACGTCGGCCTGCCGCTCGGGCCCGAGGGCACCGCGGCGTTGCTGCCGGCGAACATCGAGAAGTTCACCGAGGGCCTGGAGCGCCCCGCCTCCGAGGTCATGGTGTTCCTCGCCGCCCGCGAGGCCGCGCACCAGCGCCTGTTCACCCACGTGCCGTGGCTGCGGCAGCGCCTGCTCGACACCGTCGAGGAGTTCGCCAAGGGCATCACGGTCGACACGTCCGCCCTGGAGCAGCTCGCGGGCCAGATCGACCCGTCGAACCCCGCCTCGATCGAGGAGGCCATGGGCTCCGGCCTGCTCGAACCGCAGACGACCCCGGAGCAGAAGGCCGCGCTGGCCCGCCTGGAGACGCTGCTCGCCCTCGTCGAGGGCTGGGTGGACGTCGTGGTCGACGCCGCCGTGGCCGACCGGCTGCCCGGTGCGCCCGCGCTGCGCGAGACGCTGCGCCGCCGCCGTGCGTCCGGCGGGCCCGCCGAGCAGACGTTCGCGACCCTGGTCGGCCTGGAGCTGCGGCCGCGGCGCCTGCGAGCCGCCTCGGCGCTGTGGAAGCTCGTCGGCGACCAGCACGGCGTCGAGGTCCGCGACAGCGTCTGGGAGCACGCCGAGCTGATCCCGACCGCCGAGGACCTGGACGACCCGCTGGAGTTCGCCGAGCGGCTCGCCAACACCCGCAATGCGCTCGAGGACCCGATCGCCGAGCTCGAGCGCACCATGCGCGCGGAGAACGGCGCCAAGGCCGAGAGCACGGGCGAGCCCGCGGACCGGCCCCAGGGCAACGCGCCCCAGGACGACAAGCCGCAGGCGCGCGAGTCCCAGACCGGCGAGTCCCAGACCGGCGAGTCCCAGACCGGCGAGTCCCAGAACGGCGAGTCCCAGACCGGTGACAAGCCGCAGAGCGACACGTCCCAAGCCGGTGACAAGCCGCAGAGCGACACGTCCCAAGCCGGTGACAAGCCGCAGAGCGACACGTCCCAAGCCGGTGACAAGCCGCAGGGCGACACGTCCCAAGCCGGTGACAAGCCGCAGGGCGACAGGTCCCAGGCTGGTGACAAGCCGCAGGGCGGCGAGTCCCAGGGCGGCGGCAAGCCGCAGCCCGGCGACGAGCCGAAGACCGACTGAGCACCTCCTGACGTGTGAAAGCGCCCGGTGAGCACACCCTCATCGGGCGCTTTCGCGTTCGCCGCGGAACCGGTCCGCGGATCAGTCTTCCGACAAACCCAGTCCAGCCGCCGCCGAGATGCCCTCCAGGTAGCCCATGGCCCGCTCGGACTTCGGGTAGCGGTGCACCCACTCCCAGAAGTCCTTGCCGTGCCCTGGCACCAGCAGGTGCGCCAGCTCGTGCACCAGCACGTAGTCGAGCACCCACGGCGGCACGTCACGCAGCCGCTCGGACACCCGGATCGTGCCCTCGGACGGCGTGCAGGACGCCCACCTCGTGCGCATGGGCGGCACCCAGCGCACGCTCACCGGATCGGCGAGCGAGTCCAGGTAGCGCGCCGACAGCTCGGCACACCGCGCCATCAACGCCTCGTCCGACGTCCGCGCAGGAGATCTCCTGCGCGTCTCACTGCGCTGGAGGCGGCTCAACATCTCCGCCACCCAGTGCTTCTCTTCCCCCTTGGTCATCCGTGCCGGCAGAAGGACGACGACGGTGTCGCCCTCCCGGTACGCGCTGACCATGCGACGGCGCCGGGAGCTCCGCCGCACCTCCACCCGCGGTTCGGCCATGCAGTCACCGTAATCGGCGGCACCGACAATTTTCCGCCCCCAACCGGCCGCAGGCGCGCACCCGGCGGGTGAAGTTCCACCGAACGGCGGCTGGACACGCGCAGAATCGACATGCGCGGAATCGCCGCCCTGCAGAGGTACCGTCGCGCCAAGGTCCCCGAGTGTGTCCGCACTCACAACTGCAAGGGAGGGGCTGTGGCCGAGACCTACAACGGCTACTGCGTCAAGTGCCGCGAGAAGCGCGACTTCGAAGGCAAGGTCGAGGAGACCAACGGCCGGCGCATGGCGAAGGGCACCTGCCCTGTGTGCGGTACGAAGATGACGCGGATCCTCGGCAAGGCCAAGGTCTGACGTTTCCGCTGGCAGGGGGCGCTGCCCCCTGCCAGTCTCTCCAGTGTGGACACCCGACCCCGAGTGCGCAGCGGACTGCCCGTGGTGCGCCGCGGCCCCGGCGTCGTGCAGGTGGGAACCGACCCGAAGCACGCCGTCGTGATCGACGAGCTGCCCGCCGCGCTGGTGGACGAGCTGCTCGTCCTCGACGGCCGCTACACGATCACTGAACTGGGTGAAAAGCTCCGAGAACGCGGGGAGGACCCCGCCCAGCTGACCGCCGTGCTGGAGGCGCTGGACGACGCGGGCCTGCTCGAGTCGCCCTCCACGACGAAGGGCGCGACGGTCGCCGTGTTCGGCGCCGGCCACCTGGCGCTCGCGATGACGTCGCTGTTGGCCGAGTCGGGCGTCCGGCTCGCCCACCAGGCCGATCTCGTGGTGCTCGCCGCGACGCTGGTCCCCGATCCGAGCGTCGTCTCCGGGCTCATGGCCGCCCGGACACCGCATATGGCGGTGCGCGTGCGTGAGGGCGTGGGCATCGTCGGCCCCCTCGTGCTCCCCGGCCGCACCAGCTGCCTGAACTGCGCCGACCTGCACCGCACCGACCACGACCCGGCGTGGCCCGACATCGCCGCGCAGCTCGTGGCCAAACCCGCCTCGTCCGACGTGCTGTTCGCCTCGGGCACCGCCGCGCTCGCCGTCGTGCAGGCGCTGGAGTCGTTGCGCTACGTCCGCGGAGCCGCACAGGCACCGCCGCCAGTGCTCAACGCCACTGTCGAGCTCGACCTGGTCACGGGCGTTGCTGAGAAACGAAGCTGGTATCCGCACCCTGACTGTCAGTGCAGCGCACATAACATGGCCGTGTGACCGAGATTCCGCGCAAGGCCGTGCAGCGCACCGCCAAGCTGGCGAGCCTCCCGCTCGGCGTGGCGGGCCGGGTGGTCGGCGGCTGGGGCAAGCGACTGACCGGGCGCGCGGCCGACGAGGTCAACGCCGAGGTGACCGCCAAGACCGCGGAGCAGGTCTTCGCCGTGCTCGGCCAGCTCAAGGGCGGCGCCATGAAGTTCGGGCAGGCACTCAGCGTGTTCGAGGCGGCCGTGCCCGACGAGCTCGCGGCCCCGTACCGCGAGGCGTTGACCAAGCTGCAGACCGCCGCCCCGCCGATGCCCGCCCGCACCACCCACCGCGTGCTCGCCGAACAGCTCGGCGCGTCCTGGACCAAGCGCTTCCAGTCGTTCGACGACGAGCCCGCCGCCTCGGCCTCCATCGGCCAGGTGCACCGCGCCGTGTGGCACGACGGCCGCGACGTGGCCGTGAAGGTCCAGTACCCCGGCGCCGACGAGGCCCTGCGCGCCGACCTGAAGCAGCTGCTGCGGTTCTCCCGCCTGCTGCAGGCGATCATGCCCGGCACCGACGTGCGCCCGCTGCTGGAGGAGCTGCGCGACCGGTACCTGGAGGAGCTCGACTACCGCGACGAGGCCGCCAACCAGCGCACGTTCGCCAAGGCCTTCGAAGACGACCCGCACGTGCTCGTGCCCCGCGTCATCGCCTCGGCACCCAAGGTCATGGTCACCGAGTGGACCTCCGGCGTGGGCCTGTCGACGATCATCCGCGAGGGCTCCGCCGAGGACCGCGACCTGGCCGGCCAGCTGCTGTCCGAGTTCCACTTCTCGGCCCCGTCCCGCTCCGGACTGCTGCACGCGGACCCGCACCCCGGCAACTTCATGCTCGGCACCGACGGCCGCCTGCGCGTGATCGACTTCGGCGCCGTGGCCCGCCTCCCGGACGGCCTGCCGAAAACCCTCGGCCGCATGACCCGCCTGGCCCTGGACGGCCGCTCCGCCGACCTCGTCGACCTCCTGCGCACCGAGAACTTCATCCGCGAGGGCATGCCCCTCGACGGCGAGGACGTCCTGGGCTACCTGGCCCCGTTCGTCGAGCCCCTGCGCACCGAGTCGTTCCACTTCACCCGCCGCTGGCTGCAGTCACAGGCCGAACGCGTCGGCGACCTGCGCAGCCCCGACTCGCAGACCGGCCGCTCGCTGAACCTGCCGCCGCAGTACCTGCTGATCCACCGCGTGACGCTGGGTGCGACCGGCATCCTCTGCCAGCTCGACGCGCACGTGAAGGCGCGCGAGATCGTGGCTCGGTGGCAGCCGGGGTTCGAGGAGGTCTGAGCCGTTTTCGGGTCTTCGCCGGGTTCGCGGTGTGGCCGGGGTTCTGGTGGCCTGTGTTCAGGGTTCTGGTCAGACTGCGGGTCTGGCTCTGTCCAGGGTTCCGGTCGAGTTCAGACGGGGTCTGGCTCTCGTCTGCGCCGACTGGTCCCTTGCTCCCAACCCGCGTTGGCGAGCTGCGGTGGCCACCATCGAGTGAACGTGGCCCGAGTTGTCCACAGGTTGGCGCCGAGGTCCTTTCACCGATCACCTCGTGCCCCAAGATGAACTCATGGCTATCACAACCACCACTGACCTGCGCAAATCCGGTCTCTCCTCGCGCGAGATCCTCCGCCGCTGCCTGCCTGCAGGCCCCTGGCAACTCCTCCTGCCCGGCGTGATCCTGCAAAAACCCTCACCGCCAACCCGCTTGGACCGCCTCCACGCCGCCCTGTCCTTCGCCGGCCCGACCGCCGTGATCACCGGCGCCGACGCCCTCACCCGCCAGGGCGCCAC
>NZ_LGDY01000108.1 GCF_001279525.1 Nocardia sp. NRRL S-836
CCCGGTCGACTCGGCGTTCGCCAAGATCGACCCGGCCACCATCGAGAAGCTCAAGACCGACGACGCCCTGCTGACGAAGATCCTGACCTACCACGTGGTCCCCGGCCAGATCTCCCCGGACAAGATCGCCGGTGACCAGAAGACCGTGCAGACCGGCACCGTGAAGGTCACCGGCTCGGGCAACTCCCTCAAGGCCAACGACGCCAACGTGATCTGCGGCGGCGTGCACACCGCCAACGCCACCGTCTACCTCATCGACACGGTCCTGATGCCCGCCTGATCTCCGGCAGGGCGACCGTTTTCCCAGGCACTGCTCCTCAGCGGCCGGTGACGCTGTCGAGCAGTGCCTGGGCCACGTCGCGCAGCTTGCGGTTCTCGTGCTGCGAGCGCTGGACGAGCATGGCGAACGCCTCGTCCGCGGTGCACGAGTGCACCGCCATCAGAACGCCCTTGGCCTGGTCGATCACCGCTCGCGAGCCGAGCGCGGTCGACAGGTGGCCGATCTCCTCGCGGGAGTGCTGCCACCGCAGGGCGTTCTTGATCGCCGCGCTGGCCGCGGCCGTGAACAACCGCATCAGGCTCTCGTCGAACGGGTCGAACGCGGCGGCGGTGTAGCTGTAGATGTTCAGCGAGGCCACGTGCTCGGCGTCGTTGCCGGTGGCCGGCAACACCACCGGCACGGACAGGTAGGCGTGCACGCCGTGCCGGCTCGCGCAGGCTTCGAACTCCGGCCACACGTGGGCGTTCTCGCCGACGACGGCACGGACGGCCGTCAGCGTGCGTGCCGCGTTCAGACAGGGGCCGCGGTCGGCGCGGTACTGCACCTCGTCGATGTCGACGAGCGCCTTGTCGGTGGCGGCCGCGGTCCTCGGCTCCTCCGGGCGCACGGACACGGTGACCGCGTCGGCGTCCTGGACCGCCATCTTCGCCGTCTCCGCCAGCCGCTGGAGGGCCTGGTCGAGCGGTTCTTCCGCGGAAAGGTTGTCCTGCAACGCGATGAGCGCGGCGGTCGCCTCGTCCAGCCGCTCCACCGGGCCGGGACGCCCGCCGTCGGTCCACGACGTGCCGGATCTGCCGGGGAGCGTCGTCTTGTCATCCATGCCGCACAGTGCCTTCCGGTGGAAGCGTCCTCCTGCGCTGGATGCTCAACGCTCGCCGGGAATGGTACGACCCGGTGGCAAGGGGCGGCTCACCCGGCGAGGTGATCGAGTCGCCGGTCCAGTCCCGGAGTGCGCGAACACCCCTGACCCGCGGCCGGGCCGAGGAGCCGGTCGGTGCGAGCGGCCCGTGGGCGGCGGGTCTGGCGGAGGAGCGGTACACGCTGGGGGGAGGGCCCGGCACGCACGGGTGAGCCGGTGCTGGTCGATGACCTGCCCGGCGGCCTGATCGTCCACAAAGGACGCTCTCCGGTGCGTGGTGCGGCGGAACGCCCTGCCCTCACCTGTCCCGGTGCGCCACGACGAGGCGGAAGCCGGCGTCCCACTCCTCCAGGCCGAGCAGGTCCCGGTGCCGTTCGTGCCACCGGCCGCTGTCCAGGTCCCGGCGCAGGTCGCGGACGCCGCGCTCGACGGCAGCGGGATCGGTCTGCGCGAGCGCGGAGCACGCGCGGCGGACCCGCGGGTCGAGGTAGGCGGCCGGGCGCCGCCAGTGGGCGGGGAACACCCCGTCGGTGAAGTCCCAGGGCAGCGGCAGCGGGATGACGCTGTCGGCGCCCAGCTCGTCGGCGATGTCGGCCGCGGAGGGCCGGGTCAGCTCCAGCTCGGCGATCTCGGGCACGTAGTCGCGGACGAACCAGAACTCGGCGTGCCTGCGCGTGTCATAGGCCAGGACCACCTGCAACGGGGCGATCCGGCGCAGCTCGGCGAGCCCTGCGCGCCAGTCGGTCCAGTGGTGGACCGTGAGCACGGCCAGTGCGGCGTCGACGCTGTCGTCGCGCAACGGCAGGGCCTCCGCGACCGCGCGCACGGCGGGCGCCGCGCCGGGTGGGCGTTGCCGGATCATCTCGACGGACGGTTCGAGGGCCAGCACCGTGCGGCCGGCCGGCTCGTAGGAGCCCGTGCCCGCGCCCACGTCGGCGATCGACCGCGCGGTGCCGAGCGCGGCGAGCACGGCCGCCATCCACCGCGGGTCGGTGCGGCGCCCCAGCGAGTACCCGGTGCCGATGTCGTCGTACAGCTCTGTTCCGGCCATTCGTCCCCCCAGACGACCCATCTGCCCACCAGACGACCGAGCGTAGCGCGGAAGAAACCCGTGCGGCGACGGCGAACCGGGCCGGAGCAAGAGCCGGCCCGGTTCGCCGTGCGCCGGCCGGTGTCAGGCGCCCGCGCCGCCGTCGACCGGGACGATCGCGCCGGTCACCATCGAGGCGCGGTCGCTGAGCAGCCACGCGGCCACCTCGGCGACCTCGTGCGGCTCGGCCATCCGGCCGAGCGGGATCGAGGCGTTGATCCGGTCGACGACGCCGGGCGTGGCCGCCTCCCAGGCGTCGATCATCTCGGTGGCGGTGCCGCCGGGCGTGATGCCGTTCACCCGGATGCCGGCCGGTGCCCACGTCACGGCGGCCGTCTCGGTGATGCTGTTGAGCGCGCGCTTCATGGCGCCGTACGCGGGCAGAGCTGGGTTGGCACGGCGGCTGCCGATGCTGGAGGTGTTGACGATCGCGCCACCGCCGGTGCGGCGCATGAGCGCGGCCTCGGCGTTCATGGCGGTCCAGTGGGAGCGGAAGTTCACGGCGAACTGCTGGTCGACGTCCTCGTCGCTGGTGGTGTCGAGCGGGCCCGGCTGCTGGATGGCCGCGCCGTTGTTGAAGGCGCCGTCGAGGCGGCCGTGCAGCTGCTCGACCCGGTCCACGGCGGCACGGATGGCCGGCCGGTCGGCGAGGTCGAGCGCGACGGCGTCGGCGACACCGCCGCCGGCGCGGATCTCGCCGACGATGTCGTCGAGCGCGTCCACGCTGCGGGCGGCGAGCACGACGGCGGCGCCCTCCCGGGCGAACAGGCGGGCGGCGGCCGCGCCGATGCCGCGGCTGGCACCGGTGATGAAGACGACCTTGCCGGTGAGCAGGCCGATGGGGGAGCTGGTTGTCATGCCGACAGCGTCACGCCGGACCGGACGCGGATACAGGTACGAACTGTGCCAGGCTCACCGGTCGTCCATCGAGCAGACTCGGCGTATGGACAAGCAGGAGCTCGGGGCGTTCCTCCGCAGCCGGCGTGCCCGGCTCCAGCCGCAGGACGTCGGCCTCCCACCGGGTCCGCGGCGGCGCACGCCCGGTCTGCGCCGCGAGGAGGTGGCGGTGCTCGCGCACATCTCGACCGAGTACTACGTCCGGCTCGAACAGGGCAGGGCACCGCGGCCGTCCGGCGAGGTGCTCGCGGGCATCGCGGGTGCGCTGCGCCTGACCGACGTGGAGTCCGATCACCTCCACCTCCTGGCGGGCACCGCGCCGACCAGGAGCGGCCTGCACCGCCGCGACGTCCGCCCGAGCATCCTCACGCTCCTGGAACGGCTCCCGCACACGGCCGGGTTCGTGACGTCCGCGGTGTTCGAGGTGCTCGCGTGGAACGACCTGGCGGCCGCGCTCATGGAGGACTTCGCCGCACTCGCCCCGCGTGAGCGCAACCTGGCGCGCAGGGCGTTCCTCGGACCACAGCACCCGGACGCGGTGTACGGGATCTCCGACCTCGCCGAGTTCCGCCACCACGTCGTCATGCAACTGCGCGCCGCCCACGCCCGGTACCCGTCGGACCCCGCCGTGACCGGCCTCGTCGAGGAGCTCCTCGACGGCAGTCCCGACTTCGCCCGGCTGTGGGAACGGCGGGACATCCAGGTGGCGCCGGTGCTCACCAAGACGTTCCGCCACCCGTCCGTCGGCGAGGTCACCGTCGAGTGCGACTCCCTCGCGCTCACCGAACGCGACCAGCACCTCGTGCTCTACACCGCGCCGCCCGGATCCCGCGACAGCGAGGCGCTGGCGTTGCTGCACGTGCTCGGGCCCGACGGCATCACCGCGCGCCGGTCGCTCTGACCGAACCTGTTGTTCCCTACGCGCGGGCCAGCGTTTCGGCCAGGAACGGCAGGGCGAGCGCGAGCACCTCGTCGGGCGTCTGGACGTGCGGGTAGTGCCCGGCGCCGTCGATGACCACCAGCTCACCGCGCCCGTGCGGCAGGTCGGCGACGACCTTCTCGCCCTCGGCACGCGGATCGGCCCAGTCGGGATCGGCGCTGCCCACGACGACCAGCACCGGGCAGGCGACGCCGGCCAGGTGCGCGCCCGCGTCGGACGGGCTGGCCTTGCACATGGCCTGCAGGACCTCCATCCGGCCGGGCTCGCGCAGCTTGGCGTCGATGCGGGCGAGCTCGAAGTCCCAGTCGGCGGGCTTGGCGGGCACGGCCAGGTCGAGGTACTTCTTCCAGCTCGTCAGGCTTCCACCGAACATGACCTTCGCGAGGTGGCCGTAGGCCGTGCGGAAACGCTTGTGGCGCACCAGCCCGCCGACGTCGAAGGACTGCGCGCGCGTGAACGGCGCGAGCTCGACCAGGCCGGCGACCACGTCCGGTGCGGTGGCGGCCGCGATGGTCGCCGCGCCACCGCTGATCGAGTGGCCGATCACCACGGCCGGTCCGCCGAGGTGCCGCACCACGGCGACCAGGTCACCCGCGATGTCGGTGCGGCTGTACCCGTCCCAGCCGACGCCGGAGTCACCGCACCCGCGGAGGTCGACGTTCGCGACCCGGTACCCGTGCGCCGCCAGGGCGGGGGCGAGGAAGCGGTAGGAGTGGCGGCTGTCGCCGATGCCGTGGGCCAGCACGACGAGCGGACCGTCGCCGGTGACGTCGTACGCGATGGTGTTGCCGGCGGTGGTCAGGTACTCGGTCATGCCGTCCTCCGGGACGTTGGCTAATGGCGTTAGGTAAAAGCTAACGCCATTAGCCAACCGTTGTCAACGGCCACCGCCGTCACAGGCGCGGGTCGATGACGACCTTGCCCACGGCGTGGCGCGACTCGACGAGCGCCAACGCCTCCTGCGCCCGCGCGAGCGGGTAGACCCCGGTGACGTGCGGGTCGAGCCGCCCGCCGGCCATCAGCGCGGCAACGCGCTCGATCCCCGCCCGCTCCAGCCGGCGCCGCACCGGCACACCACCGAGCTCGGCCACCGACGGATCCCCGACGGACACGAGCGCCTCCGGTGCCGCCGCCACCGCGGCGACCGCGCGCAACGACTCCCCGCCGACGGTGTCGACCACGCCGTCGAACCCGTCCGGCGCGAGCGCCCGGAGCCGTTCCACGACGTCACCCCCGGCGTAGTCGACAAAACGCGCACCGGTCCCCGTCACGAGCTCCCGCTTGCCCGCGCTCGCCGTGCCCGTCACCACCAGGCCGCGGTCACGCGCGAGCTGCGCCACCGCGATGCCCACACCGCCACCGATCCCGTTCACCAGCAGCGACGCACCGGCGGGAAGGCCGAGCTGGTCGAGCACGTCCAACGCGGTGGTGCCGGCGACCGGAATCGTCGCCGCCCACGTCTCGGGCACCCCGTCGGGAACGCGCGTCGTGGCCGCGCCGAGCAACAACGTCGTCTCGGCGTACGTACCGGCGAAGGTCAACGCGAGCCCGGCGACCCGGTCACCGACGGCCAGCCCGCTCACGTCGTCCCCGACCGCGAGCACCGTGCCCGCCGCCTCCATCCCGAGCACCTGCGGGAACGGCACGTGCCCGTTCATCGCGGGGATGAGCCCTTCGCGCAGCACGTGGTCGAGCGGGTTGACCCCCGCCGCCGCGACGCGGACCAGGACCTCGGACGGGCCGGGCGACGGATCGGGCCGGTCGAAGAACTCCAGGACCTCCGGCCCGCCGAAAGCCCGGTACCCCAGCGCTTTGCTCATCGCGGATCTCCTCCTCCGCCTGCGTTCCGGCCCTCGGAACGAGGTGGTCCCGACGCTATGAGCTGACACCAGTGTCAGTTTCCAGTCGCTGTGACGCGCGCAACGCCCGTGGCTGCAAGAGGGCGACGGGGTAGCAGCAGCGGGCTGGCGAGGATGAGCAGTCCCGCGACCGCGATCCCGGTGCGGGGACCGGTGACGTCCGCGAGCAGGCCGCCGAGCGCGGTGAAGACCGCGATCGACAGCTGCTGGCCGATCGACCAGGCGGAGAGCGTGCGGGCGACGCGGTGCTGCGGGGTGTGCTCCAACCGGTAGGTCGCCAGCACCGGGTTGTACAGGCTCATGCTGATGATGATCGCCAGCTCGACGGCGATCACGGTCAGGAGCCCGATCACGCCGGGGCCGACGAAGACCAGGCCGATCAACCAGACGGCGCGCAGCGTGCCGACGGTCCGGAACACCCGCTGCGGGCCGTAGCGGGCCACGACGCGGCGGGCCAGCCGGGAACCGATGAGCCCGCCGACGCACGGGGCGGCGAAGGCGAGCCCGTACTGCCAGGGCGCGAACCCGAGCTCGCGCAGCAGGAGCACGGCCAGCAGCGGCTCGGTGGCCATGATGAGCCCCGCCACGACCATGTTGTTGAGGTAGAGCGCCCGCAGGACGGGGTGGGTCAGGATGTTCCGCCAGCCGTCCAGCAGCTCACCGGCCGTGACCCGGCCCTTGCCGCTTTTCGCCGGGCCTTCCTCCCGGCCGCGGATCGCGGTGAGGCCCAGCGCCGAGAGCAGGTGGCTGAACGCGTCGGCCACCACGGTGGCGACCGGCCCGAACACCCCGATCGCCGCACCCCCCAGCGGCGGCCCGACCGCGAGGGAGCCCCAGTTCGTGGACTCGAACCGCGCGTTCGCCACCAGCAGGTCGTCCGGCCGGACCAGGGCCTTGAGGTAGGCACCGCCGGCCGCGTTGAACGCGATCTTGGCCGTGGCCACCACCGCCGACACGACGAGCAGCTGCACGAAACTCAGCCAGCCGAACGCGTAGGCGACCGGAACCGTTGCGATGACCGCGAACCGGGTCAGGTCCATCGCGATCATGACCGGCCGCTTGCGGCGGAACTCCACCCACAGGCCGAGCGGCAGCGCGATCAGCGCACCCACCGCCGGCCCCACCGCGGACAGCGCGGACACCTCGGCGGGGCCGACCTGCAACGCCAGCACGGCGATCAACGGGAACGCCCCCAGCGCCAGCCCGGAACCGTAGGCGCTCACCGCGTTGGCCGCCCACAGCCAGCCGAACTGCCGCCCCAGTGATCTTCCCGCCATCGAACTCCGCCCCTCGCCCTCCGCGCCGCCACGAATCCGATCAAAGTCAGGCAGAGCGCACAAACAACCGGACGTGCAGCGAGCCACAACCATTCGTTGTGCCAGTAGGGTTTCGCGCGTGGACCTCGACGCCGTGCGCACCTTCGTCGCCGCCGCGGACGCCGGGCAGTTCCAGGAGGCCGCCGCGACGTTGTCGATCACGCAGCAAGCCGCCTCCAAACGCGTCGCCGCGCTGGAGAAGGACCTGAACGTGCGCCTGTTCACCCGCACAGCCCGCGGCGTCACGCTCACGATCGACGGCCAGGCGTTCCTGCCGCACGCCCGCGAGCTCCTCAGGGCGGCCGACCGAGCCGACGCCTCGGTCCGCCCCGGCCGGCGCGCCCTGCGCGTCGACGTCGTCAACCGCCGAGTCGCCACAGCCGTGCTCCTGCAGGACTTCCACCGAACCCACCCCGGCATCGAGCTGGACGTCGTGACCCTGGACGCCGACGCCGCCGGGGCCATCGCCGCCGTCGAGGCCGGCGCGATCGACGCCACCTTCCACGGCGTCCCCCCACACCAGCAGATCCCCGAGCCGGTCAGCACCGCACAGGTGATCGACGAGCCGCACGAACTGCTCGTCGGCCCCCACCACCCGCTCGCCGACGCCCACACCGTCACCCCGGCGCACCTGGCCGGCCACCGCATCTGGATGCCCGGCCTGACTGACCGCGGCGAGGTCGCCGACTACTACACCGAACTCGCCACCACGTTCGGACTCACCATCGACATGTCCGGCCCGCTCTTCGGAAACGAGTCCCTGCTGGACGAACTCGCCGGCTCAGCCGACCTCGCCACCCTCATCGGCCGGCGCTCACGCTATTTCTGGCCCGACAACTACGACCTGCGGCGCATCCCGATCGTCAACCCGGCGCCGGTCTACCCGATGTCGCTGATCTGGCGGGACGACAACCGCCACCCCGCGCTGGCCGCACTGCGTGACTACCTCGCGTCCAGGCACCCCAACGCGCCCGACACCGTCGTCTGGACGCCGAAATGGGAACAACGCCCGGTTGTGAGCACCACAACCCTGAGGCAGAAAAGGAAATAGAACCAAAACAGAGAAGCAGGTCACAAAATCTGTGACCTGCTTCTCTGGAGTAGGCCGCCAGGGACTCGGACCCCGAACCCGCTGATTAAGAGTCCTCGGGCGCCCCACGGCGGTGGTGTCGGATGAGGTCGGTGAGCGTCGTTTCCGCACTTCAGAGCCAGGATTCTTCAGACGCCACTGCCGCTTCATGTCGTCCCGTGTCATCGCAGGTCGGGGATCTCGGGATCGGCTCGGGCTCCTCGGGCACCGCTTCTGGCGTGCTGCAGGACGTCGAACGTGCGGTCACGGTGATCATGGCGATGGTGGTCGGGCTGGCTTTCCTGTTCGGCTTCGGCAACGTCCTGAACCTCGCTCTCCGGCTCGCTGTCCCGGTCTGGATGGCGCCGCTCATCGCGCCCGCCGTTGACCTCTCGGTCCTTGGTCTCCTTCTTGCGACCAGGCACCTGCCGTGCGCGGTACGACCGTCGAGGTCTTGCGGCCGCTGCGCCGGTTCACGCTCTTCGTGAGCGCGGTGATGTTGGCGCTCAACGCCGCCGACCCTTTGCTGTCCGGCGGCTACGGGAAGGCTGAGTTCGACGCGGTTGGTCCGGTGCTGCTGATTGGATGGGCAGAGGTGGGGCCGGGCATGCTTCAGGCCATCGCTCACCTGGGGCAGCAGTCTCGTGATGAGGTCGTGGCCCTCGGTGGCAGGCAGGGCTTGGCCGACGCCGAGCAGCACCTCGATGACCTTGAGCTCGCCCGGCTGGCGGACGCGAGGCACTGGCCGCTGCACCGGCGGCCGATTGCCGCGGACACCCTGCGCACGGAACTCAAGATCAGCATGGAGCGTGCGCGTGAACTTGTCGTCTCGCTCCGTGCGGAGCTGGCCGAACTGGTGGTAGCGCGGGTGCATTGAATCGCGATTCGCGAATCGATACTCTTTGGGCCATGTCGCTCGCCGAGTGCCCACCTGGTCGAAGGGCGTCGATGCTGCTGTTCGGAAACCGGCACAAGCTGGAGTTGCTGGCGGCTTTGGCGCACGCCGCTGACGGCCGCGTGAACCTGTCGGAGCTGGCGGCGGAGCAGCAGGTGGCGCCGAGTGTGTACTACCCGCCGATCCGGGATTTGCTCCAAGCGGGTCTTGTGGAGATGCTTCCACGGACGTTGCCTGATCGACGGCGTTGGTATCGCAGGGTCGAGGGCAAGGTGTGGAAGTCGATGCGGTCGTTCACCGCAGAGCTCGCGACGATCGAGGTGAAGGTGTCATGACGACCGCTCTGGCGGCCGCAGTTCGTGCTGCGACGGGCACGGACGGCGCTTCCGCAGCGGCCCTCGATCTCAGAGGAACCAGCGTCGCGGTCGTGCGGATGTTCGGATCGACTGCAGGAGTCGCGTACGTCGAGGATGCCGCAGAAGTACGCCGGCGCTCAAGTCGTGGGTCACGCAGCGCGCTGCCGTCATTGGCGCTGCTGGATGTGCTGATGAACCTGCCGGTCGGGCAGAAAGTCGCTTTCAGCGCGTTGACCGCAGGCCAGCGGAAACTTCTTCGCACCGCACCCTCCGGGACGGTCGAGTTCGGACACGAGCGGGTGATCCGGCGTGCTGTGGCACCGGTATCTGCCCGGCTGGCCTTGGTCACCGCGAAGGACTGGAAAGTTGGCCTCGAACGCGCTGGACGGTTCGCGCCGTTCTGCGCGCGCGCCGTGTTGCTCTCTTCGACGCCACCCAACCACGACGACGTGCTGATGGAGGCGTCCTTCTACGGCGCGGGCGTGTGCGTGTACGCCAAAGGCAAGCTGACCATGCTCGTCGAGCCACAGCCGTACGTGCGCAGGCGACACACGCCCGCGCAGTGGCGATTCGCCGAAGAGCTCTACGCGCAGTTCACGGCGCCGTAGCTGGGGCGGGCATCGGGGACCACGCGGGCAGCTCCGCCCACGCCTTGAGTGGGCGAGGTGCCTTGAAGGCGCCGGCTTGCTCGATCTCGGCGTTGATGACGTCGCAGTGATCTATGGCCGAGGCGCACTTGCTCTGCCACCACTCCGCGCGCTCGAACAGCACGCGCTGGCCGAGCATGTCTGCGATCCAGGAGTTCCAGATGTGCACGCCGTGGGCGTGCGCGGCGGGCGTGTCGCTCTTGGCGAGGAACGTGTCCAAGCCGCGGCCGTTGCACGCTGAGCAGGCGCAAGTCGGTGGCCGCCGGGCGTTGGAGAAGCGCTCTGAGAGCAGGCTTCCCTTGTGGAAGGTCATCAGCTCTGGAAGCAGCACGCTGGGGGAGAAGTCCTTCTTCTTGCTCGCGCGGGGAAACTGGCCGAGCGGGACGACGTGCCGCAAGCTGCCGCCGGTGCCGATCGACGTGGCAAACGCACCGTGACTCATGACGTCGAAGGCCGTGAGGTCCGTGCGGAACACGGCAACGTCACCACCCTCGGCGACGAGTCGCCGCAGGTTCGCCACCGCCGCTCGATACTTGTCCATCGGGTCGAACTGTCCGCCGAGCAGGATCGCCTTCGGGACGGGGATCCTGGAGAGCACCGCGACCAACTGGGGAAAGCTGTCGTTGGTCAGCCAGGCGACGTCGATCGGGACACTGAACAGCACGTCGTCCCGGTCGAGGTCTGCCACCATCTTGCCCGCGACCTTCATCGGGTCGGCGTCGCCGGGCAGGAAGTAGCCGGTCGGTGTCATGGCCACAGTCGCGCCGGCGTCGAGTTGGGCCTGTACAGCGTCGTTGAGCGAGACGCTGAACAGGCCGTCGTCCTCAGGCAGTACGAACGGCTCGTCGGCGGTCGCGGCAGCTTCCACGTAGCCCTCTGGGTCGTGCACCAGCACGCCCTTGTACTGGTTGCGCCGCAGTTCGCGAATGCCCGTGAGGCTCTTGGCGCCGCGCAGCGCGAGGCCACTCACGTCGGCCGGTAGCAGGCCGAGGACCTGATACCCGACGTCGAAACTGGCGTGGACCAGCATCCGGTCCGTCAGCGCACCAACGGCACCAGGCGGAGCCGACGGCTTCGGGGACATGCCGAGCGTCAGCATGGCGCTGGCTCGGGGGTCCGGTACTGGGGAACCCGGTCGCTGGAGTGGCACAGGGACATCGCTGTTCATGACGTGACCTCGGCAGAAGGTGTCGAGTGGGGCGGTTCGGGTGCTCCGGCGGTGTTAGGGTCGAGGAAGAGCTGGGTGAACTCGTCGATTCGAAGCAGGGACGCCTGGGCCAGGGACTCGACGTCGTGGCCTTGGCTCAACTGCCTTTCTACGGCTGCGCGTACGGCACCGGGTTTCTCAGCGTCCAGCTTGAGGGGCTCGGCGGTGCGGTAGCCGAGGCTCGACATCTCGACGGTGAGCGTGCGGTACTGCCAGTCGCTGATCGCGCTGAGGGTGTGAGCCCGCCGCAGCAACGCCCACATCGATACACGCCACTGCTCTTTGAGCACCAGCAGACGGCTCAGGTCAATCGTTCCCGTGAGGGCCTGGCGGATGTCGTTTGCGGGCATCAGGAACTCCGCTGCGAACCGGTTCGCCTGCTTCTCCTGATCCGGGTGTGGCACGGGGTGCATCACCATGTGTCCGAGCTCGTGCGCGAGGGTGAACCTCTGCCTGTCGCCGGGTGTGCCTTCATTCAATAGGACGATCGGGTCCTCGCCGGGCGGGCAGCTGCTCACGGCGTCTACCGGTACCGACTCGTTGCCGGAATCGAGGGCGGCCGGAGCGATCAGCAACCGGGAGAACACCCAGCCGCCCGCCGCCTCCAGGGTGGTGACCACGGAGTCGAGCGGTCCGCGCGGGAGAGCCCACTCGTTCCTGACTGCCCTGGCCGCGTCCTCCGGTGAGGTGTAGTCGTCGACCGTGATGTGCGGGATCTTCAGGTCGGCCACTCGTGGCGAGTCGCCGAGCAGGCCGCGTAGTTGCACGCGGGTGAGGTTGAGAACGGCGTGAATCCGCCGAAGCTCAGCCGCCCCGACCGCCTGCTTCTTGCGGTGGTGCACCAGCCCTGGACCGGCGCCGACCTCGGCTTCGTCGAGGGCAAGCAGCTCCACCGGGTAGCCAAGTGCGCTGGCATAGAGATCAAGCCGGTCGCCACTGACGGTCAGCTTGCCTGACTCGGCTCTGCTGACGTACGCCTGGCTGATCTTGGAGTCATCCCCACCGTCCAGGGCTTTCATCTCCTTCGCGACGTCACCCTGCCGCCACCCGCGGGACTCGCGCGCGAGCACGAGCATGCGGGGTTGAGCTGCCACGACGGAGCTGCTAGCCATCCGACCTCCAGGTTGTCCTTAGAATATTACAACGGATTATACCGACTGGCATGCCCCGATTGAGGGTACGTGTGCGGCGTAGCGGTCTTTGGGGTGTAGGCCAGCTCGACCTATGGGGACCGCAGGTCTGAGCTGGAGTGGGACTTCCTCGTGGCGCTAAGCCGGGTATCGCGCCGGTCAGCGGTCTCCGTGTCCGAGTGAGCCGTTTGAGCTGCAGGTGCGGCAGGTCGGATCTTGTCGTGACACGAGCAGGTTCCGCTAGCGGCTCCGCGGCCGGTTGAGGATCGAGACAGTGTTGGTGGTGTCCTCGTGCAGTGAGGTGGCTGAGGCCATGAGCGCGCTGAGCACCTCGCCCGGCGTACGTGTCTACTACGACCGTCAACACGCCCGCGGCGTGCCGCACAACGCCGCGCCCTGCGCCCCTCGCCTCGTCTGCATCCTCCATGGATGCCTCGCCAGCCGAGCCACCTACGACGAGTCCACCGCCTGAGCCGACCACCTCGCTGCGGCGTGACCTCTTAATCCCAGGGATGTCTAGAGGCGCCCGAACGGGTCGATTCTTTGTTCGAGCTGGCTCACGAGACCCCGCGCGGAAGCGTAATTCAGCGGTGGAAGGCGTCGCCGTAGACGCCTTCGTCAATGAGGTAGGCGAGGTCGAGCAGCGCGTCGATTCCGGCCTCATCGCATCGGCCGACGATCTCGACGAGCGGGGAGGCGACGGGCTCGTCGGTCACCAGCATCCAGCCGTGTTCGAGTTCGATGGTGATCGCGAGCGGGGCCGGCCGGGACGTGCCCTGTTCGGGAACGGTGTCGGCGCGGGGAAGCGGGACGTGCAGCTTGCGCCGCTGCGTCTTGATGCCGCGCTCGGCCAGTCGCGTGACGACGGCGTCGAGCAGCGCGATGGCCTGCTCGTGTGTGGCGGGTCGGAGTTCGCGTGCGTTGCGGCAGGTCATCTCGAGGGCGATGACGGCGAGGCGGTCAACCCACTCGCTAGCGGCGGAGAAGACGGACATGTCGACGCCGTGCTGATCCGCAGTGACGCACCAGGACTGGAGCAGTTCGCCTGCCGCGTCGAGTACAGGCGCGGTGGCTTGCCAGGATGACATATAGCACCGGCCTACGCGATAGACGGCGTTGCGGGCCAGGGGCATGGCGTTCGGAGGGGTAGTCACAGGCGAGGTGGTCACGGTGTTCTGGCTCCTGCGGGTCGGCGGGCGCATGGCGGCTGGTCGTGTCCGGGTTAGGTGTTGTGGGAGGTGACTAAGCGCAGTATCTCGGTGAGGTACCGGTTGGCGTCAAAGCGGACATCGAGTCAGTGGGGAGGCGGCGGCCGAGGATGTGCGCATAGGACCACGCCCACGACCAGGATCAACGAATGCGGCATCTGCCTGCTTCAGCGTGAAGAACCGAACTAACTCGTTCCGACCGATTGCCGGAAACTCCTGCGGACGCCCAAGCTCCTCACCTGCGAGCACGTGCGCCGACAACCACGACCTCCAACCCTGGAAATTCTAAGCCTTAACGGCCAGGTCTAGCATCCTGCCTGGACAACTATCAGTCATAAAGTCGTTGATGTCGATTCACCGGTTCATCTTCAACCGAATGGGAGTTGTTGGGCAAACGGTAGGCAACAACGGTTCGCCTGGTCCGGTTATATGGTGTTGCTGCACTGAACTGTCGAGATGTTGCTCGCCTACGCTGCCATTCACCAACCTTTCTCTGTGGGAGCACTGCCATTTCTTCGACCCCATCGTCCTTCACGCCGGTCATGGCATGGGCTGAACTAACTACCACGCCCAAGGCCGAGGCTGGGATCGATTGCTACCGCCATCGGGTTAGTTAAAAGCGGTAGGGAAGACAACCGCTGACAACATTCTGGGTAATCTGGGCGCCGTGCTGAAGTTGGACTGGTGGTGGTCTTGCGAACCGCATGACCCGTTGGTGTGGTCTGACGAGGACGAAGAGGACGACGAACAGCTCGAACTTGACCGTCAACGCCAAGAATTCTTCGAAGGCGTCCTTACGGAGGCAGGAAGGAAGGTTTCAGGCACGGTAGGGGAGCTTGCTGATCTCATCATCGATCAGGAGTGCTCCTAATGAAGCGAGCGCGACGGGCGAGCAGCGTTGGCGCATCGCCTCCGCGGGTCTACGCCCTTGTGATGTGCTGCCCGTGCCTGAGCAGTGGACCCGTGAGCAGGACGAACTCCGGTTTCATACCGCTGCGGGCAGTGCGGTGTCGAGGCTGAACAAGTCAATCCCGCGACTGTGGCTTCGGTCTTCCAGTTTGGCATGCCAAGCTGACGCCGGATTCACGCGCATCGCAACCCGCCATGAGCCTTCAGCGATACCTCGCATGACCCAGGCCGAGGCTACGAGTGTTCATCATCGATCTCGTTGCGGACGTGGGGGTTCTCCGGCTGGGGGGCAGGACGATCGGAGTCACATCCAGTTGGCATGACTGAAGCGGCGCTCAGATCGGATCTTGCTTCGGCAGGAAGCTGCTCCGCGGTGACTCCATCCAACTCCAGTCTGAGACTGTATCCATCGGGGTACTCCATGGAAAACGCTTCCCAATGCATCGACGACACCAAGACATGTAGGTCCGCCTGATCCTCAAGCTGGTGTAGGTACAGGCCGGCCCTCATCACGACCTCGGCCTGCGCTTCCCCTGTAAACTCCACCCACGTGCCGGAATATTTGCGGAAACCGGGACCGTCCTCCTCGGTCGATGCTGTGGTCTGACTGGCGGTGGCCATCGATGGAGCTGGCGGAGGCATCACGATTCGTGCTGCCGCCATGCTCGTCCGCATAGGATCCATCTCAAGGACGGTGTAAAACAAGGTCTTCGTCGTCGCCGCGAGCGGGAACTTCGTGTTCTCCTCAAACTCCCGAGCTGGCGGACCAGCGTCGTCGAGAGCGCGTTGAACATGGCGCTCAAACATGTTGACCCCGTGCGTGGTCATGTTGTGTCGCGGCGCTTGCGGGTTGGCTTGGGCGGCTGCGGCGGCGGTTTGCGTAGCTTTCCACGCGAGGAAGTACGCGAACCCAAGCGAGTACTCCGCGACCACTCTGTCCACAGCGTCAGACAGCCGCGGTGCATGGTTCTCGGCTACCTCAGGGAGGTTGTGCCGCTCCAGTTCCCGGTTGAAGTACCGCACTGCCTCGGCAGCCAGGATCTCGTGCACTATCCGCAAGAGATCTTCCTGTCGCTGCGCCGTGAGGTTCGCAGGTTTCAGTCGATCGCATAGATGCGCATCGAGGCGCTCACGCCCTGTATCCGGGCTTGGGCCAAACGGAATCTGCCAGAGGACGCTGAGTGGGTAGTAGGCGCTTGTGAGACTAGGGCCATGCAGACGTGAGTGATCATCTTGAACGAGATCCCATGCTTCTTGGAAGGTGCGTGGCTCCCAGACGAACGCTTCTGGTGGTGTCGTCGCGTCCGGCTGGATGAGCTTCGCGCTCCGAGCGTCGTTGATCAGGTGATGGATTCGGTCCCGATCAGCATGAAAAGGAAACGCATGGTGCCACTCGCGCAGGGGAGGAATCGGGCTCGTTGCGGCGGCGAAGCGAAGCAACGCCAGCGCGGTGAGTTCAGCCTCAACCGGGGCGTCCGGGATGGGGTCCATGCTCAGCTGGGCGTAGGAAAAGGTATCAACCAGCAACTGCTGCTGGGTATTACGCCAGCCGTCGCGAGCTTGGATGAGTGTGTCCCGTTGCTGCTGCTCATGCTGTTTGCGTAGCTGTCGCTCTTCGCGAATCTGTCGAGCTGCTTCGCCCTCAGGCGCAAGCAACGCTGCCGCACGCCGCTGTAGGTTCGCGTCGCAGTCAACGCAGTTTGCTGGACCACCGGCCAGTACGGTCTCGAGGGCGGACCGTGAGCGCAGCCGAAGTTCTTGCTGGCACTTCGAACACCGCATCTCAGGCAGGACGGCCCGCACCGCAGCTGCCGCCACAATATTGGCGGGGCCGCGGCCTCGGGTGTCGATGTCCTTGACGGGCATGGCCCACATCAGGTTGCCGTGCTGATCAACTCCGGTCAGCGACCAATACTGCAGGCCGATCTCCACGAGCTCGTTGTCCACGCCGGCGATGGGCTCGACGTCGAACTTGTACTCGGCGGTAGGTTCCACTTTCTTCCTCGGTTCGACTACGCGGCGATCTGACAGCAGGAGCAAGTCGTTGTTGGACGGTAACCCAGACGTGCGCATCGCCACGATCGGGTGACATGATTGCAAAAATCGAGGTCGAGAAGGCGCTTGGCGGCTCAGATCGACGACGTCGACTTGACGGGGACGCGTGGCTGTCGCGAGTACTGATCCGAGCGCGGGTGAGGAGATAGTCACGGCTGCTTGAGTCGATGGTCTCTTTGTGAGTGAGGTGCGCTGGTCGGCCGGAAGACGGATCTGCCGCACCATTAGGTGACAACGGAGGGCACGGAGCTCCGGTGACGTGGGGTCTCGACGAGCTTGCCGGGCTGCTGCTCGGAGACACCGGCAGTAAGCACCGGAAGCGGACTCGCCGCGGATTCGAGGCGCTTGCGGCCAAGGCCATCACCGCTGAGGGTGGGCGCTTCCCGATCAGCTGAACGCGCAGGTCCGCTGTGGCGGACGGCGCGGTCGGGACCTGTCGGAAATATCTCCCGTGCTGCGTCGGGAGCTTGTCCACCGAGTCGGCCACGCGGTGGTTCGCGCTGCGCCACCACGACCGGTCCGCGACGGCGAAGGAGGCGGGTGCCTACTACGACCGCTAAGGCGCTCGCGGCATGCCACACAACGCCGCCCTGCGACATCTAGCCAACCGGCTCATCGGCGTCCTCCACGGCTGCCTCGCCAGCCGCACGACCTACGACGAGACCACCTCCTGGGCGCACCACTTCGCTGCAGGGTGACCCCCCTTAATCCCAGGGATGTCCTCGGGCTTGCAAACCATGATCCACAGCGTAGTAATGGAGAATGAGGATGCACACGCCGAATGCAGAGAAGCAGGTCACAAAATCTGTGACCTGCTTCTCTGGAGTACGCCGCCAGGGACTCGAACCCCGGACCCGCTGATTAAGAGTCAGCTGCTCTAACCAACTGAGCTAGCGGCGCTTGTTTGTGCCAACTGAGCTAGCGGCGCTTGTTTGTGTGCCGGAGGTCGTGCTCGTTCCGACGTCCAGAACGTTAGCACACGGCCGTCGCGCGCTCCCAATCGGCTGGTCAAGGGTGGTTTCGGGGTGCATCGGGCACGTAACGATCCGGCCACTTGGGCAACTTCGGCGCGACGGATGGCGTCACCTGATCGGGGGACGCCGATGCGACTTCGTGCAGGCAGTCTCGGGAGTGGCGACAAGTAGATCGGATGTACGTCGATGGGGATGTGGGGCAGGCGCGGCGGTCGCGGGGTTGTCGCAGCGGGGCTCGCTGTGATGCTGGTCGCGGGGTGTTCCGGGGGCGACTCGGGGGGTTCGGGTGCCGCCGGGGGGTCGTCGAGTGCTCCTCCTCCGCCCAAGCCGGTCACGCTGACGCTGGCGTTGAACGACGGTGCGGCGGACGTGTCGCCTGGTCTGCCGGTCATCGCCACGGCTGCGGACGGGAAGCTCACCGAGGTGACGCTGACGAACCCCGACGGCAAGGTGGTCGAGGGCAAGCTCAACCCCGAGGGCACGCAGTGGAACAACACCGAGCCGCTCGGGTACTCGAAGACCTACAAGCTCAGCGCCACGGCGGTGGGGGCGGATGGCAAGCCGCAGACCAAGACTTCGTCGTTCACCACGGTCAAGCCGCGCACGCTGACGTACGTGTCGACCAACCCCGTGGACGGCAGCACGATCGGGGTCGGGCAGCCGCTGGCGTTCTACTTCGACGAGCCGGTCGCCGACAAGGTCGCGGCGGAGCAGATGCTGGAGGTCACCACCGAGCCCAAGGTGGAAGGCGCTTTCTACTGGTTCAACAAGAAGGAAGTGCACTGGCGGCCGCGGGAGTTCTGGGCGGCCGGCACGAAGATCACCATGCACGTCAGGGTGTACGGCAAGCACGTCGGTGACGGCATCTACGGCCAGGAAGACCGCGTGATCAACACCACCGTCGGCGACGCGGTGATCCACGAGGCCGACGGGCAGACGCACCAGGTCGTGACGAAGGTCAACGGGCAGGTCGTGCGCACCATGCCGACGTCGATGGGCAACGCCGCGAACACCACCCCCACCGGCACGTACGTGCTGATGGAGAAGCACGACCACATGATCATGGACTCGACCACGTACGGCCTCGCGCTGGAGAACGGCGGCTACAAGACGCCGGTCGACTGGGCGTACCGGATGTCCAACAGCGGCATCTTCTTCCACAGCGCCCCGTGGTCCATCGGTGACCAGGGCCGCCGCAACGTGAGCCACGGCTGCCTCAACCTCTCGCCGGAGAACGCCAAGTGGGTGTTCGACAACAGCAAGCAGGGTGACGTCGTGATCGTCCGCAACTCCGGCGGGCCAGTCCTGGAGTCGTGGGACGGCTTCGGTGACTGGCAGGTGCCGTGGGAGACGTGGGTGAAGGGCAACCGCTGACCTGAAGAACGAGAAGGGGCCGCGCACCGCGGCCCCTTTTTCATTGCACGTCCACTGTGGACGGTCAGGAGACCGTCACCTGGCCGGCGTCGACGCTCAGGCGGCGGTTCACCTGCACCGCCTCCAGCATCCGCCGGTCGTGCGTCACGAGCAGCAACGTGCCGGTGTAGCTCTCCAGCGCCTGCTCCAGCTGCTCGATCGCCGCCAGGTCGAGGTGGTTCGTCGGCTCGTCGAGCACCAGCAGGTTCACGCCACGGCCCTGCAGCAACGCCAGTGCCGCCCGCGTGCGCTCGCCGGGTGACAGCGACGCGGCCGGGCGCATCACGTGGGCCGCCTTCAGGCCGAACTTCGCCAGCAACGTCCGCACGTCGGCGGGGGTCAGGTCCGGCACGGCCTCCTGGAACGCGTCCACGAGCGGCAGGTCGCCGAGGAACAGGCCGCGGGCCTGGTCGACCTCGCCGACCACGACGCCGGAGCCGAGGGTCGCGTAGCCGGAGGCCGGTTCGACGCGGCCGAGCAGTGCGGCCAGCAACGTCGACTTGCCGGCGCCGTTCGCGCCGGTGATCGCGACCCGGTCCGCCCAGTCGATCTGCAGGTCCACCGGGCCCAGCCGGAAGTCGCCGCGCTGCACCACGGCGCCGCGCAGGGAGGCGACGACGGCGCCGGAACGTGGTGCGGCGGCGATCTCCATCCGCAGCTCCCACTCCTTGCGCGGCTCGTCGACGACGTCCAGGCGTTCGATCATCCGGTCGGTCTGCCGGGCCTTGGAGGCCTGCTTCTCGGTGGCGTCGGCGCGGAACTTGCGGGCGTTCTTGTCGTTGTCGCCCGCTTTGCGCCGGGCGTTCTTCACGCCCTTCTCCATCCACGCGCGCTGCATCCGGCCGCGGGCCTCCAGCGACGCCTTGGTGTCGGCGTACTCGTCGTAGTCGTCACGGGCGTGCTGCCGGGCCCGTGCGCGTTCTTCGAGGTACGACTCGTAGCCGCCGCCGTAGAGGCGCACGGCGTTCTGGTGCAGGTCGAGCTCCAGCACGCTGGTCACGGTGCGGGCCAGGAACTCGCGGTCGTGCGAGACCAGGACCGTGGCCGCGCGCAGGCCCGTGACGAACTTCTCCAGCCGTTCCAGGCCGTCGAGGTCCAGGTCGTTGGTCGGTTCGTCGAGCAGGAACACGTCGTAGCGGCTGAGCAGCAACGACGCCATGCCCGCCCGTGCCGCCTGGCCGCCGGACAGCGACGTCATCAACGCGTCCAGGCCCACGGTCAGGCCGATGTCGGCGAGGACCTCCAGCGACCGTTCCTCCAGGTCGGCGCCGCCCAGCGCGAGCCACCGGTCCAGCGCGTCGGAGTAGCCCTCGTCGTTGCCCTCGGTCAACGCCTCGGTCGCGGCGTCCAGCGTGGCCTGGGCGGCGGCGACGCCGGTGCGGCGGGCCAGGAAGTCGCGCACGGTCTCGCCCTCGCGGCGGTCCGGCTCCTGCGGCAGGTGCCCGATGTTCGCGGACGGCGGGTTGAGCGACACCTTGCCCTGCTCGGCGGGAATGAGGCCGGCCAGCGTCTTGAGCAACGTCGACTTGCCGGCGCCGTTCACGCCCACGAGTCCGATCACGTCGCCGGGTGCGACCACCAGGTCGAGGCCGGAGAACAGGACGCGATCACCGTGGCCTGCGGCGAGGTCCTTCGCGACGAGCGTGGTCATGAACTTCTCCCGGAACGTGAAGAAAGGCCCCCGCGAGTGCGGAGGCCTTTCGACAAAGGGTGAGTGACGGGACTTGAACCCGCGACACCTGGGATCACAACCCAGTGCTCTACCGGCTGAGCTACACCCACCATCGCCGGTCGTTGACCGGCGAGGAGAAGCATAGCAACGGCATCCACTGAGAAAGAAATCAGGGGGTCAGTCGGTCTTTTTCAGCAGCTCAGCGGCCACGGCCTGGGCCTGTTCGCTCGTCGGACCGGGCTGCGGAACGAACGCCGTGCGCCGGTAGTATGCGAGCTCCCGGATCGACTCGACGATGTCGGCGAGCGCCCGGTGCGCGAGGCCCTTGCCGGGCTGCGCGTAGTAGATGCGCGGGTACCAGCGCCGGCACAGCTCCTTGATCGACGACACGTCGACCATGCGGTAGTGCAGGTGCGCGTCCAACGCCGGCATGTCGCGGGCGATGAAGCCGCGGTCGGTGGCGATGGAGTTGCCGGCCAGGGGAGCGGTGCGCGGGTCGGGCACCCACTCCTTGATGTAGGCGAGCACGGCCGCCTCGGCCTCCTCCAGCGACACCGCGGAGGCGCGCACCTCCTCGGTCAGGCCCGATTTGGCGTGCATCTCCATGACGACTTCCGGCATCGAGGCGAGCACCTCGTCATCGGCGTGGATCACAACGTCCACGCCGTCGCCGAGCACGTTCAGCTCGGCGTCCGTGACCAGTGCCGCGATCTCGATCAGAGCGTCCTTGCCCAGGTCGAGTCCGGTCATCTCGCAGTCGATCCACACCAGACGATCCATCACGCCCCGAACATTACTGCGCGGAGCGTCAACTTCGAGTGGCGGCGTGCAGCAACCTGGTTACGCTCCTCGTGCATGACGGCTCAGTCGGAGATCGCTGCTGGATACGCTTCCGCGGGCGCGGCCGTCGAACTGGGCGCCGTGCTGGTGGACGGTCAGGTGGAGCCGGCCGCGCACGTCCGCATCCCGCTGGCCATGGTGAACCGGCACGGACTTGTCGCGGGCGCAACGGGAACCGGCAAGACGAAGACCCTCCAGCTGCTCGCCGAACAGCTCTCGGACAACGGTGTGCCGGTGCTGATGGCGGACGTGAAGGGCGACCTGTCCGGTCTGGCGCGGCAGGGCACCGCGAACGACCGGACGGCGGCGCGGGCGGCCGACACCGGCGACGACTGGCAGCCGCGGTCGTACCCGGTCCAGTTCCTCTCGATCGGCACCGGCGGCGTCGGCGTGCCGCTGCGGGCCACGGTCACGAGCTTCGGGCCGATCCTGCTGTCGAAGGTCCTCGGTCTGAACGACACCCAGGAGTCGACGCTCGGCCTGATCTTCCACTGGGCGGACTCGAGGGGCCTGCCGCTGCTCGACACGAAGGACCTGCGCAGCGTCATCCAGCACCTCACCGGCGACGAGGGCAAGGCGGACCTCAAGGGCATCGGCGGTGTCTCCGGTGCCACGGCCGGCGTGATCCTGCGGGCGCTGGTCAACCTGGAGGCGCAGGGCGGTGACCGGTTCTTCGGCGAACCCGAGCTCGACCCGGCCGACCTGATGCGGCAACGCGACGGCAAGGGCGTCGTCAGCCTGCTCGAACTGGCCGAGCTGCAGGGCAGCCCGGCGTTGTTCTCCACGTTCCTGATGTGGCTGCTGGCCGAGCTGTTCGAGACGCTGCCGGAGGAGGGTGACGTCGAGAAGCCCAAGCTCGTCTTCTTCTTCGACGAGGCGCATCTGCTGTTCGCGGACGCGTCGAAGGCGTTCCTCGACCAGATCACGCGGACCGTGAAGCTCATCCGGTCCAAGGGGATCGGCGTGTTCTTCTGCACGCAGCTGCCGACCGACGTCCCCAACGAGGTGCTGTCGCAGCTGGGTGCGCGCGTCCAGCACGCACTGCGCGCCTTCACGCCGGACGACCAGAAGGCGTTGGCGCGCACGGTGAAGACGTACCCGACCACGCCGCACTACGACCTGGAGAAGGCACTCACGTCGCTCGGCATCGGCGAGGCGGTCGTCACGGTGCTAAGCGAGAAGGGCGCGCCGACCCCGGTCGCGTGGACCCGGCTGCGCGCACCGCGGTCGTTGATGGACACCATCGGCACCGACGCGATCAGGCAGGCCGCCGCTCAGAGCGAGCTGCACGGCAGGTACGCCGAGACCGTCGACCGCGAGTCCGCCTACGAGCGGCTGATGCGGAAGGTGGCGCCACCGCCGGAGGAACAGCGGCAAGCCCCGGAACCCCCGCGTGAGCGGGAGGAACCGGGGCTCGTCGAGAAGGTCCTCGGCAACAGCGCCGTGAAGTCCTTCCTGCGGTCAGCGGGCAGCGCCCTGGCGCGCGAGATCACGCGCGGCGTCTTCGGGACCTCGCGCAAGCGACGCTGACAGCACCGCGGCGCCGAGGCAGAGCGCGCCCGCGACGTACCAGGCCAGGTCGTAGCTGCCCAGGTGGTCGCGGGTGAGCCCGGCGGCCGACGCCGCGAGCGCCGCGCCGACCTGGTGCGAGGCGAACACCCAGCCGAACACGACCGGGCCGGACACGCCGAAGTACTGGCGGCACAACGCCACCGTGGGTGGCACGGTCGCGACCCAGTCCAGGCCGTAGAAGATGATGAACACCAGCATCGACGGGTGCGCCGCCGCGCCGAACAGCTGGGGCAGCAGCATCAGCGAGAGGCCGCGCAGCGCGTAGTACGCCGCCAGCAGCATCCGCGAGTCGACCTTGTCGGTCAGCCAGCCGGACACGATCGTGCCCACGACGTCGAAGATCCCGACCAGTGCCAGCAGCCCGGCGGCGGTCGTCGTGGGCATGCCGTGGTCGTGCGCGGCGGGGATGAAGTGCGTGCCCACGAGTCCGTTCGTGGACGCGCCGCAGATCGCGAAACCACCGGCCAGCAACCAGAACGGCCGCGTCCTGGCGGCCGAGACGAGCCCGCCGATCGCACGCCGGGCCGCGCCACCGCCGGGTGGCGGGGGAGTGTCCTCGGTCGCGCCCAGCGGCAGCAGCCCCACGTCACGCGGGTACTCGCGCAGGAAGAACGCCGCGAGCGGCACCACGGCCAGTGCCGCGACGCAGATCACCAGCGACGCGGGCCGCCAGCCGTAGCTCTCGGACAGCCATGCCACCGTCGGCAGGAACACCAGCTGCCCGGCCGCGCCACCGGCCGTCAGCACGCCCGTGACGAGCCCGCGGTGCCGCACGAACCAGCGCCCGGTGATCGTCGCGACGAACGCCAGCGCCATCGACCCCGTGCCGAGCCCGACCACGACGCCCCACAGCAGCACGAGCTGCCACGACGCGGTCATGAACACGGTCAGCCCGCTGCCGATCGAGACCATGGTCAGCGCGCAGGTCACCACGACCCGCACGCCGAACCGGTCCATCAGCGCGGCCGCGAACGGCGCGGTCAGCCCGTACAGCAGCAGGTTGACCGAGATGGCGAGCGAGATCGTGCCGGTGGACCAGCCGAACTCCGCCTGAAGCGGCGCGATCAACGCACCGGGAGCCGCGCGGAACGACGCGGCGCCGACCAACGCGACAAACGACACACCTGCGACCACCCAGGCCCAATGCAATCTCACGGCGACAAGGTTCGGTGATCACCGACCCGGCGACCAGTGGCCCGATGGCCAACATGTGAAAGGATCGGGCCATGCACCGGATCGCCGTCCTCGCGCTCGAACAGTCCGTCGCGTTCGACATCGGCAGCGCGACGCACATGTTCGCGCGGCTCGCCGACCGGTACGAGGTCGTCGTGTGCTCGCCGGACCGCCGCCCGATCCCCACGACCGGTGGCTTCACCATCGCGCCCGAGCACGGCTTGGAGGTGCTCCAAGACGCGGACACCGTGCTCGTGCCCGGCACGCACTACCGGCCCGCGCGCGAGGGCCGGCTGGAACCGGCCGTGCTGGAGGCGCTCACGACGACGAACGCGCGGCGGATCATGTCGATCTGCACCGGCGCGTTCGTGCTGGCCGCGGCCGGGCTGCTCGACGGCAGGCCCGCGACCACGCACTGGGGGACCACCGAGCAGTTCCGCGCGCTGTACCCGAAGGTGCGGCTCAACCCGGACGTGCTGTTCATCGACGACGGCGACGTCCTCACGTCGGCGGGGGTCGCCGCGGGCATCGACCTGTGCCTGCACGTCATCAGGTCCGACCACGGCAGCGAGGTGGCGAACTGGATCGCCCGCTACTGCGTCGTCCCCGCGTGGCGGCAGGGCGGCCAGTCGCAGTTCGTCGACCGCCCCGTGCCCAGCTACCCGGACACCTCCACGGCCCTCGCACGCGAGTGGGCCTTGGAACGGCTCCAAGAACCGCTGGACCTCGCCGCGATGGCCGCGCAGGTGCGGATGAGCGTGCGGACGTTCACCCGCCGGTTCCGCGCCGAGACCGGCATGTCGCCGGGCCAGTGGCTCACCCAGCAGCGCGTCGAGCGCGCCCGGCACCTGCTGGAGTCCACCGACCTGCCGGTCGACCAGGTGGCCGCGCACGCCGGGTTCGGCACCGGTGCGGCGCTGCGCCACCAGCTCGCGGCCTCGATCGGGGTGTCGCCGAGCGCCTACCGTCAGACGTTTCGCACGGCCTGAAGCCGCTCGCGCACGCCGTCCGCCTCGGTGGCGCCGATCTCCTCGTAGATCGCCAGCGCCTGCTCCCAGTGCGGCGTGGGGTCGGCACCCGCGCGGTGCAGGACGTCGCCGAGCAACACCAGCATCTCGGCCTGCAGGGGCAGTCCGGCGTACTCGCGGGCGAGGTCGGCGGCGGCCCGCGCACTGGTCTCCGCCTCGGCCAGCTCACCGAGGTCGAGGTGCACCTTGGCCAGTTCGTCATGGGCCTGCAGGATCCCGATGGGCCCGCCGGACGCGCCGCGCAGCTCGATCTCCCCGTACAGCTCGATCGCGCGGTGCAGCTCCCGCTGAGCGTCGGCGTGCCTGCCGGTGGCCCGGTAGGTGCACGCGAGGTTGTGCCGGATCACCGGTTCCACCTCGCCCGCGTCCGCGCCGGCGATCTCAAGGGCGGCCAGGTACTGCTGCTCGGCCTCGTCGTAGCGCCGCAGGCGGTCCAGCGCCAGGCCCTCCGACTGCAACGCGCGTGCGTGCGCCGCGGGCGAGACGCTCGCGCTCACCTCGGTGGCGCGCCGGAACCAGGTCAGCGCTTCCTCGTGCTCACCGAGCCCGTAGTGGGCCGTGCCGAGGTACTGCAGCATCAGCCGGTGGGCCCGCGGCTCCTCCGCCGCGCCGCCGAGCGCGGTGCGCGCGATCCGCCCGAGCGTGCGGTGGTCGGTCCCGAGCCACAGGTGGCGTGCCACCGCGTAGACGAGCTGCCACGCGTGCGTCGGCCAGCCCAGTGCGGCGGCGAGCTCGACGGCCGCCACGAGGTTCGGCGTCTCGGCCGCGAACCACGCCGTGGCCGCCTCGGTCGAGTCGATCACCGGGGGCTCCGCCGGCCGGTGCAGCGGGTCGATGCCGATGGGCGCGCGGCCGCCGGGCAGCTGACCGTCGGCGACCTCGGCGCAGTGCAGGTAGAAGTCGAGCGCGCGGTGCCGCGCGATCCTGCGCTCCGGCTCCGGGTCGTGCTCCAGACACAGCTCGTAGGCGTAGGCGCACAGCAGGTCGTGGTACTCGAACCGGCCGGGTGCCTGCTCGTTCAGGAGGTGGGCCCGCTTCAGCTCGGTGAGCAGGCGCCGCGCCGTGGCCACCGGCACGTCGAACAGCGCGGCCGCCGCGTGCACCCCGGCTCCCCGCCCGGGGTGCAGGGACAGCTGCCGGAACGCCCTCGCGGTCTCCGGCCCGAGCTGCCGGTAGGACGTGGAGAAGACGGACCGCAGGCTCACCGGCGCGTCGTCGTCGACGACGGCCACGTCGAGCCGGGCGGTCGCGTCGGCGAGCTCGGCGGCGAGGTCGCGCAGCGCGGCGCCGGGGTCGAGCGCGGCGCGGGCCGCGACCAGCGACAACGCCAGCGGCAGCCCGGCGCAGCCCGCGACCAGCCCGGCGACCGCGTCCGGATCGGAGCGCAGCCGCTGCTCACCCAGGTGCAACCCCAGCAGCGTGGCGGCGTGGTCGTCGTCCAGCGTGGGCAGGCTGATCGGCCGGGCGCCCTCCTTGGCCACCAGGCCGGACAGCTGGTTGCGACTCGTCACGAGGACGAGGCAGCCGGGGTTCGCGGGCAGCAGCGGGCGCACGTGCTCGGCGTCCCGCGCGTTGTCCAGCAGCACCAGCACCCTGCGGTCCGCGAGCAGGCCGCGGAACTGCGCGGCACGGGCGTCCACAGTGGACGCGATCTGCTCCGGCGGCACGTCCAGCGCCTCCAGGAAGGCGCGCAGCGCGTCCGCCGGTGGCACCGGGGCGGTGGCGTCGTACCCGCGCAGGTTCACGTACAGCTGGCCGTCGGGGAACCGCTCGGCCACCGTGTGCGCCCACTGCACGGCCAGGGTCGTCTTGCCGAGCCCGGCCGCACCGCTGATCACCGCGACCGTCATCGCGGCCGGGCCGACGAGGGCGTCGAGCGCGGCCAGCTCGCCGGTGCGGCCGACGAAGAACGGGCAGGGCGCCGGCAGCTGGCGCGGGACCCGGACCGGCGGCGGTGCCACGGCGCCGGCGAGGATCTGCTGGTGCAGCTCGCGCAGCTGCGCGCCCGGCCGGCTGCCGAGCTCCCGCGCGAACAGCCGCGTGACCTCCCGGTAGGCCGACAACGCGTCCGCCTGCTGGCCGGCCCGGTACAGGGCGAGGACCAGCTGGCTCCAGAACCGTTCCCGCAGCGGGTGCTGCCGGGTCAGCGCACGCAGCTCGGGAAGCACGTCCAGGTGCCGTCCGCGCGCGAGGTCGTCGTCGACGCGCAGCTCCAGCGCGGCGAGGCGGTCTTCCTCCAGCGCCGCGATCTCGTCCTGGTGCAGCGAGTCCGAGACGACGTCGGTGAGGGCGGGGCCGCGCCACAACGCCAGTGCCTCGGTGTGCGCGCCGGAGGTCACGAGCGCGCGGAACCGGGTGAGGTCGAGCTGGTCTGGCTCGACCCTGGCGACGTACCCGGTGGCGGTGGTGACCACGACGTTCGCCTCGCCGAGCGCCTTGCGCAGCCGGGTCATGATCATGTGGATGGTCTTGACCGCGCGGTCCGGGTTCGGCGGTGCGCCGTCCCACAGCCAGCGGGTGAGCTGCTCGACGGAGACGACCTCGTTGGCGCGCAACAACAACCCGGCCAGCACCACCCGGCTGTGACCGGCCGGGAGCGGGACCGGCCGGCCGTGCGACGTCACCTCCAGGGTGCCGAGCACCCGGAACTGCGCGGTCATTCGCCTTCGCGCAGCAGGAACGGGCGCAGCAGGTCGGGCACGGCCTCGTCGGCCAGCGCCAGGCCGTCGGACTCGCCGACGTCCGTGACCCGGTAGATGCCCGCACCGGCCGCCGTCGTGGCGCCGATCGTCACCAGTCCGCTGCGGCGCTGGAAGAACGACCGCTCGATGCGCCAGCCGATGATGCCGGTGCGCTGCAACGCGACCGTGCTGCGGACCAGGGAACCGTTGCGGGTCACCAGGTAGCGCGGGTCCAGCGCGTTGCCGAGCGAGCGGTAGTTGTCCCAGCCGACCAGCGCGGAGAACGGCAGCACCAGCAGCGGGATCGGCCACGCCCACGACGGTGCCCAGATCGCCAGCCCGGCCGCGAGCACGACCCACGGCACGACGTGGCGCACCAGGCTGCGGCGCAGCGCGGCGAACGGGTGCTTGCGCAGCGTCCGCGTCGTCGGGTCGTCCTCGACCCGCAGCACGTCCCGCGCCACCTGGTGCGCCACCGACAGCGGCGCGGGCGGCAGCAGCAGGTTGCTCTCGCCCTTCGAGCCCAGACCCGTCGTCACCGCAACGGCTTTCGCGCCCCTGCCCGCGCGCACCAGCAGCGGTTCCTGGATGTCGACGCCGCGCAGCCGTTGCTCCTCCACCGACACCGAGCGGGTGGTGAGCAGACCCCGTTGCACGCGCAGGGTCCCGTCCGGCTCACGGGTCAGCCGGTAGTTCCAGAACTGGAGCACGTACAGCGGCACGGAGAGCACGAGCGCGAGCACGACCAGCGCCAGCGCGAACCCGCCGAACAGCGAGAAGCTCGGGTGCTCGAACAGCCACCCCCACAGGTCGTGCACGACGTCGAGACCGAGGTCGTCGGCGTAGTTCGACACCACGCCGAACACCGCGCCGATCGCGACCAGACCCGACAACGACAGCGGCGCGAACTTCAGCCACCGCGGGTCGAGCCGCGAGATCACGTCCGACGGCGCCGGTGCCGCCGGCTCCTCACCGGTGACCGGCCGCGGCGCGGCGGCCTTGCGCAGCAACAGCACCCGCAGCCGTTCGGCCTCCTGCGACGTCACCGCGTCGAGCGTCAGGCCGTCGGCGCCGGGCGCGTCCTTCTGGCCGGTGCCGATCCGCACCGCCGACAACCCGAAGACCCGGTGGCCCGGCTTGGAGGTGAGGTCGACCGTCCTGATGCGATCGCGCGGCACCGAGAGCTGCTTGCGGGTCAGCAGACCGGTGTGCAGCTCCACCTGGTCGTCGGTGATGCGGTACCGGGTGGTGCGCCACAGCAGGAAGCTGAACGCGAGGATCATCGCGACCGTCGCGCCGCTCGCGATGATCCGCCACTTCTCGCCGTCGCCGGTGAAGAGCAGGACCAGGATCGGCACCAGCATCGTGATGCCCTCGTTGAGCGGGCGCACGATCAGCATCCGCACGTGCAGGCGGTGCCACTCCGACAGCGGCTCGGTGAGCTCCGGCGCGGCGGGCAGCCCGGTCGGGGTCGTCACGTGGCATCACCCGGCGTGGCCTGCGTCGTGGTGGTGAGCTCCTCCACGAGCCGGCGCGCGGTCTCGTGGTCCAGGCCCTCGATCTCCACCGGGCCCGCGGCCGACGCCGTCGTGACCGTGACCGTGGCCAGGCCGAGCAACTGCTGGAACGGCCCGCGTTTGGTGTCGACGGTCTGGATGCGCGAGACCGGGGCGACCCGCCACTCCTGGTTCAGCCAGCCGGACAGCGTGTACACCGCGTCCGGGGTCGTCTCCCAGCGGTGCACGCGGTAGCGCCAGCTCGGTTCGACCGCGGTGTGCGCGAGCCCGATGACGCCGGTGGCCACCAGCAGCGCCAGCTCCCACGTCGGCGGCTCGGTCACCAGCAGGAACACGACGAGCTGCGGGACGAAGAGCACCAGCCAGAACACGGCCGCCTGCATCGTCCACAGCAGGACCGACCTCGGGCTGACCTGGTGACGTGGCGCGCGCAGTTGCAGAGTCACCCCACAACTGTGCCTCACCGGCCGCCGGCGATGTGGCCAGGTGTGTCAATTGGTGTGCGCCGGCACCGGTGCGGTCCCGCTTGCGAGGGAGGCGGGACCGCACCGGAGCGGGTCCGGACGGTCAGCGCGTGACGCTGTACGGCGGCGTGAAGGACTCGGCCGGGTCGGCCGACGCCGCCGTGGCCACCGCTGCGACCGCGCCCAAACTGAGGATCACGGCGGCGATGGTTCGAGCGATAGTGTTCAACTTCATTGAGGTGCTCCGTTCCGATAGGTGGCGGCCGTGGATGAGGGCAGGAAGTCGTTGACGAGGTTCGGCGCGCGGCTGCGGGCGGTTCGCCTGCAACGTGGTTTGTCGCAAAAGGACCTCGCGTGCCCCGGTGTCTCCATGAGCTACGTGTCGCGACTGGAGTCCGGCGAACGGGTGCCGTCGCCCGCCGTCGTGCGCAGGCTCGCCGAGGTGCTGGGCGTCGACCCGACCGAGCTGGTGGTCGACGAGGACCGCACCGCCATGCAGGACGAGGCGCTGGCGTGGTGCGAGGCGCTGCTCGCCTACCACGACGGCGACCTGGTGACGGCCGTCGATCTGCTGGAGGCACTGGGAAAGCGGTCGGACGAGGAGATGTTCGGCTGGTGCGTGCGCTGGACCAGGCTCGTGATGCTGGCCCGGCACCGCGACCACGAGGGCCTGCTGCTGGCGGCGGCGAAGCTGCGCAAGTCGTGGTCTCCCGGCCCGGCGGTGGACGCGTTGGTGGAGATCCTGCGCGCATCGGCGTTGCGGCGCCTCGGCCGGACGGCCGAATCCGTGCGTGCCGCCGGTGAGGCCGTCGAGCTGGCCACCGGTGACGGCGACCGCGTGCGCCGGGTCGGCACCCGCGCGCTGATCGCGTTGTGCGCCGAGCTGACGGCCGCCGGCCGGCTGGCCGACGCGGAACAGGTCGTGGACCAGCTCTCCGCGCGGCTGCCCGAGCTCGGCCGCGACCGGCTGGCCATCTCCACGTGGTGGGTGCGCGCCAAGGTGGCCGACCGGCTGGGCGACCGCACCGAGGCCGCGCACTGCATCCGCGAGGCCGTCGCGCTGCTCGACGACTACGACGGCGATCCCGAGTACCGGTGCCGGGTCCGGCTGGCCGGCGCGTCCATCGCGTTGCGCACGCCCGGCGCGAACCTCGACGAGGTCGTCGCGCTGCTGGACGAGGTGGAGACGACGGTCGCGGCGATGCGCAGGCCGGACGGGCTGCTGGCGCACGCCCGCGCGCTGCGGGCCGAGCTGGCGTTGCGCGACGGTGAGGTGGACAGGGCGCGCGAGCTCGCCGAGGAGGCGCTCGCGACCGGCCGGCTCGACGCGGAACAGCAGCTGCGGTGCCACCTTCTGCTCGTGCGGGCCGCGGACGAGGTCGACGCCGGGGGCGGTGCGAGCGCGCGCACGGCGCTGGCCGCGCTGCTGGAGCACATCAACCCCGAGGGCGTTGATCCGCTCCTGTGGCGCGACGTGGCTCGCATCGCGCTCCGCAAGCACTGAGCGCGGGCCGCATTGCCCGGTCATGACCGCCCCTCGCCCTGCAACTGGACACGTTGTTAACGGAGCATGACACAGACGGGTTACCCGTCACATCACCCAATTCACCCGCAGCCACCTGGGTAATTCACCCAAGAACGCGAACCGGCCCGTAGGCGGCAAGCGACCGAACGGACGATCGCGGCACGCACCGGTCGGGGCAGTTGTCAACACGTTGACAATCGATGACTACGCCTCGGTCAGGCTCATCCACCACACGACGGCGCCGGAACGGCCGTTGACGTCAAGCGTGGAGTAGATCCGCTGCAGGTGGTTCTGCACGGTTTTGGGCGACAGCCCGAGCGACTCGGCGATCATCGCGGTGCTCGCGCCCGCCGCCAGCAGCCGCAGCACCTCGATGCCGCGCTTGGTGAGCCCGGCCCGCAACGCCCGCGCGATCCGGGTGTTCGTGTGCTCGGCCGTACCGGTCTCGCGCAGCTCGCCGGCGTGCGGCACGCGCACCACCGCGTTCTCCCGCTTGGGCTCGAAACGCCGGTGCGCCAACTGTTCCACGAGCCGGGCGGACAGGTCGTGCTCACGCATCCGCAGCAGGTCCCTGCCCTCCTGCAGCTCCCACAGCCGGTACTGCTCCAGCTGCAGCCGCGCGTGCCGCAACGCCTGGCCCAGGTCGCCGGACCGTTCGTGGGCCTCGCTCAGCTGCTGGTGCGCGTGCACCGCGACCTCCCGCGCCAGACAGCTCATGGCCAGCTCGGCGGCCTCGGTCAGCTGGGTGATCTGCTCGGGGTGGCGGCCGCGCGCTCCGCTGAGCCGGGCCCGTGCCATCAACGCCTCCGCACGCGCCACCGGGCGGTTCCTTCCGGCAAGCAACTGGTCAGCGCGCTGCCAGCTGCGGTGCGCGCGGTCAAGTTCGCCCAGATCGATGCGCACGTGTGTCAGCAGGACGTTGACCATCGCCATCCGGACCGGGTCGCCGAGCTGCTTCCAGCGGTCGCGCACCTGCGCGCACAGGGTTTCCGCGCGCCGGAGCTTGCGCACGCACGGTTCGCCGTCGAGGCTGCAGCGGCTCTCCCGGGTGCGGATCATGCAGTGCTCGTGGTACTGCACGCGCATCACGCGGGCCTGCTCGAACAGCACCGAGCCGATCAGCTCGCTGTCGCCGGTGAGCTCGGCCAGCCCGAGCGCGCGGGCGAACGAGTTGAAGCTGCGTTCCCGCGAGTCGAGCCGGAGCTCCACCACCGCTCGGGAAAAGCTGCACCGCGCCTGCAGTCCGATGTGGCGGTTGGCCGCCGCGATCTCCTGCACCCGGTCGATCGTGTCGAGCGCGCTGGGCCACAGGCCGCGTTTGCCCAGTGCCACGGACTGGGCGAGCACGCCCTCCGCGACACCCTCGACGTCGTCGAGCCAGCTGAACGCCGCGACAGCCTTCTCGGCGAACTCCAGGGCCTCGCCCGGCCTGCCCTCGTCCAGTGCGATGCGGGCCTCGCGCAGGTTGTGCACCGCGCTGGAGCGCGGGTCGGCCGTCCGTCCGGGAACCGTCATCGATCTCGAGCCCCCTCCGTCCGGGGCCAGACTCTAGCCTTGTTCGCGCAGTTGCCGTTTCAGCACCTTGCCGGCCGCGTTGCGGGGCAGCTCGTCGACGAAGAAGACGTCGCGGGGCACCGAGAACCGAGCCAGGTGCGCCTTCACGTGGTCGCGCACGTGGTCGGCCGTCAGGGTGTCGTCGCCCACCACGTACGCGGCGAGGCGCTGGCCGAACCGGTCGTCCTCGACGCCGAGCACGGCGACCTCGGTGACGCCGTCCAGCTGGGAGAGCAGGTCCTCGACCTCGCGCGGGTAGACGTTCTCGCCGCCGGAGACGATCATCTCGTCGTCGCGGCCGGCGACGAACAGCAGCCCGTTGCGCAGGTAGCCGAGGTCGCCGGTCGACATCAGGCCGTCCAGCGACTCCTTGCTGGTGCCGTTGGTGTAGCCGTCGAACAGCATCTCGTTGCCCACGAAGATCCGGCCGGTCTCGCCGGGCGCCACCGGCTTGCCGTGGTCGTCCACAATGGCCAGACGCGTGCCGAGCGGTGGTTTGCCCGCCGTGCCCGGATCCGCGAGCATCTCCTCCGGCGTCGCGATGCTCGCCCAGCTCACCTCCGTCGATCCGTAGAGGTTGTAGAGCACCGGCCCGAACTCCGCCAGGGTGCGGGCGGCGACCTTCGGCGGCAGCGAGGAGCCGCTGGAGGCGATGATCCGCAGCTTCGGCCGCAGCGGGATCTCCAGCATCCGTTGCAGCATCACGGGAACCACGAACATCGCGGTGCACCGCTCGGCGTCGCGCAGGGTCTGCTCGGGGTCGAACCGCCGCCGCAGCACCAGGGTGGCGCCGAGCACGAGCCCGAGCTGGAACGCGGCGAGGCCCCAGGCGTGGAACAGCGGCGCGGGGATCGAGATGACGTCACCGTGCTTGAGCGGGATCCGCGACAACAGCGCGGCGGCCGGTGCGAGGCTCGCGGGCTCCGGCCGCTGGGCGCCCTTGGGGGTGCCGGTGGTGCCGGAGGTGAGGATGATCAGCCGGCCGCGCCGGGGGCGGCGGGGCAGCGGCCGGTCCGGGCCGGTGCGGATGAGCGACTCGAGCTCGTCGGTGAAGACCACCGGCCGGTCCGGCAGCACGCCGGCGAACTCGCGGTCGGCGACGAACCGGTCGATCTGCTGCTCGCGGGCGACCTGGGCGAGCTGGCCCGCGCTCAGGCCGGTGTTGAGCAGGACCGCGTCGGCGCCGATCTTCGTGCACGCGGTCAGCGTCTCGATGAAACCGCGGTGGTTGCGGCACAGCAGTCCGATGCGTTCCTTCGGGCGGAACGCGTGCGCGAGCCGGCTGGTGCGCTCGTCGACCTGCGCGTAGGTGAGCACGCCGTCGTCGTCGATGATGGCCGCGCGGTGCGGGTGGCGTCCGGCGCCGGTCCGGTAGCCCCACGCGAGCGTGATGTTCCAGTGCAGGTAGCCGCTCGCTGTGGTGGCGAGCCCACGCGGGCCCAGCGGCCGGATCACTCCTGCCTTGACCAGGGTCAGCAGCACGCGGGTCAGCATGAGACCCACTCTGCCACTTACCTACTTGCGAGTAGGTAACGGTGTGATCGCGATCACAGCTCGGTGTTGGAGGCGGCCACGACCGCCTCGCGGAGGGCGGCCCTGAGCCGTCCGACCTCCAGCGGTGTCAACACGGCGGCTTCGCCCGGCGGCACGTTGACCACGATGTGCCCCTGGCTGACGAACACCGTCATGTCCCGTCGGCGCGAAGCGATGTCGCGGCAGCTCACCTGCCACTCCTCTTTGGCTCCCACGGGTGTCCTCCAGATCGTCCGGCGCCCGCCCGGATGCTCCGGGCACTCACATCCATGGGACGTGCGTGACCGAGGGTCATGACGGGGATTTGTAGCTTTCTTTGTCCGGCGACCGCGCCGAGCTGCGGATAGCGTCGCATGGGACACGACAAAAGGTCACCTGAAGGGGTGAAAAATGGCGGAACCGCAACGGATCGTGATCGTCGGGGCCGGCCTGGCCGGTGCCACTGCCGCCGGCGCGCTGCGCGACCGCGGTTTCGGCGGCCGGATCACCGTGTTCGGCACCGAGCCGCACCGCCCGTACGAGCTTCCCGCGCTGTCCAAGGACCTGCTGCTGGGCAAGGCGGCGGAACCCGCCTGGGTGCACGAGCCGGGCTTCTACGCCGACAACGAGATCGAGCTGGAGCTCGGCGTCCCGGTGCGGGAGCTCCGGCCGGGCGACCACGCGGTCGTCGACTCGAACGGCGCCGTCCGCACGTACGACCGGCTGCTGCTCGCCACCGGCTCCCGCCCGCGTGTTCTGCCTGGCGCGCGAGGACATGTGCTCAGGACGCTGGACGACTCCCTCGCCCTGCGCCCGGCCCTGCGCGAGGGCAGCCACGTGCTGGTCGTCGGCGCGGGCTGGATCGGCTGCGAGGTCGCGGCGGCCGCCCGCGTGCGCGGCTGCCGCGTCACGGTCGTGGACCCGTCGGCCGAACCGCTGGTGCGCGTGCTGGGCCCGGAGCTGGGCGCGGTGTTCCGCCGCCTGCACACCGAGCACGGCGTCGAGTTCCGCCTGGGCGCCGGGGTCTCCCGGTTCACGCCCTCCGGTGTGGTGCTGGACGACGGCGACGAGCTGCTCGCCGACCTCGTCGTGCTGGCCGTGGGTGCCACGCCCCGCCTGGAGCTCGCCGAGGCGGCCGGGCTGGCGCTCGCCGCCGGGGGAGTGGCGGTCGACCCGGTGCTGCGCACGTCCGCACCGGACGTGTTCGCCGCCGGCGACATCGCCGCGCACGAGCACCCCCGCTACGGCCACCGCGTCCGCGTCGAGCACTGGGCGAACGCGAAGGACCAGGGCACGCACGTCGCCGGGTCGTTGCTGGGACTGGACGAGCCGTACCAGAAGTCGCCGTACTTCTTCACCGACCAGTACGACCTGGGCATGGAGTACCGCGGCCTCGCGGGCCCCGACGACGAGCTGGTGGTCCGCGGCGACCTCGAAGCGCGGCAGTTCGTCGCGTTCTGGCTGCGGGACGGCCGGCTGCGGGCGGCCATGAACGTCAACGTCTGGGACCACGGCACGGCGTTGCAGGCGCTGGTGGACGCCCGGGCGGCGGTCACGCCGGCGCAGCTGCGGGAGGCGGACCTGGGTTCGCTGGTCTAGATGCAGGAGCCGTGCACCGGGCCCTCGCCGCGCGAGAGGTCCTGCAGGGCCTTGCGGATGATCCCCATCTCCTGCGGGGAGAACCGGGAGTGGAAGGCGCGTTCCACCTCGGCGAGCGCGTCGCCCGCCTCCTTCTGCAGCGCCCGGCCCTTGTCGGTGATCACCGGCTTGCGCACCCTGCGGTCGTTCGGGTCGGGCACGCGCATGACCAGCTCGGCGCGCTCCAGCTTGTCGAGCTCGCTGGTCAGCGTCGTCTTGTCCAGGCCGAGCATGGCGCCGAGCGCGAGCTGCGTGCGCTGGGCCTCCTCGGTGGCGAGCGCCTGCAGGATCAGCTGGCCGCGCAGGGAGACGCCGAAGTTCTGGATCTCCTCGGCGTACGCGGCGCCGACGCGCTGGGCGGCCCGGTGCAGCAGCCAGTTGAGGTCCCACTTCTCCGCGCACGCGGCGATGAGTTCCGGCTGCTCCTCCATGTGACCCATCCTACCTCCCGGAGGAGATGTTCTCGGCTCGGAACATCTTGACGCGGAACTTCTTCACTCGTATGTTCTGGGTATGACCAACCTGCTGCACCTCGACTCGAGCATCCGCTACGACGGGTCCGTGACCCGCGAGATCACCAAGGCCTTCGCCGACAACTGGCGCGCGGCCAATCCGGAGGGCGGCTACACCCATCGGGACCTGCACGCCGCGCCGGTCCCGCACAAGGACGGCACCGAGCAGGGGATCGCCGCCGACCTGATCGCCGAGGTCGACGCCGCCGACGTGCTCCTCATCGGCGCGCCGATGTACAACTTCTCGATCCCGTCGACGCTGAAGGCGTGGATCGACCAGGTCGCGACCTCGGCCAACTTCGCCCGCGAGGACGGCACGTTCGCCTGGGGTGGCAAGCGCGTCGTCGTCGTGACCGCGCGGGGTGGCTCGTACAAGCCGGGCACGCCGCGGGAGGGCTTCGACTTCCAGGAGCCGTACCTGCGGGCCGTGCTGTCGATGGTCGGCCTCGACCGGGACCTGGAGTTCGTGCACGCCGAGCTGACGCTGGCGGACGTGGTGCCGCAGATGCACCAGTTCCGCGAGCTGGCCGTGGAGTCGCTGGCCGACGCGCACCGCGTGGTCAAGGAGCTCGCGTCCGCCTAACCTGGCGGCATGATCGACAAGATCGCCTGGATCCTGCTGGAGAACGGCCGGGTGCTCGGCACCCGCTCGGCCGGCAAGGACACGTACTACCTGCCCGGCGGCAAGCGCGAGCCGGGCGAGTCCGACGTCGAGACGCTCGTGCGCGAGATTCGCGAGGAGCTGTCCGTCGAGATCGACGCGGCGTCGGCGCGGCACGTGGGAACGTTCGAGGCGCAGGCGCACGGCCGTTCGTCGGGGGTGACCGTGCGGATGACCTGCTACACCGCCTCGTTCACGGGGGAGCTGGCGGCGGCCAGCGAGATCGAGGAGCTCGCGTGGCTCACCACCGCCGACTCGGACCGCATCTCCCCGGTCGACCGGATCATCTTCGCTCACCTGAACGAGGCGGGACTGCTGTCCTGAGGGAGCGCCTCGTCCGAGGTGATCCACGCGACTTTCGACGCGGACGGGAGTTCCCGGTCGCGGTCCTTCGTTGCAGCGGTTGTGGCAACGGGACCGCGGCCGGTCACTCCATCTGACCGGCCGTCGGTTGCGCGGGGGCCCCGCACGCAGTGAAGCGGCGTGCGCGGCCCTCGCGTGTGCAACCACCGCACCATGCCCACCGGCTCGCCGTGAACACAGAAGTGAGTCGAGGTCGTGGACGCAGCACGGCCGGGCCACGGTCACCCGTTCGAGGTCCGTGGACGCGCTGTCACACTGGGCGGCGTGTCCGAGTCGATGAACGCGGTGCTGCTGCGCGCCGCCGAGCTCACCGCCTCGGGGCGGCCCAGGCAGGCGATCGACCTGCTGCGCCCCCTCGTGGCGGCGAACCCCGGGCACGCGCAGGCGTGGTGCCGGCTCGCCGCCGCCCACCTCGACCTGCACGAACCGGACGCCGCGCTCGACTCGGCCAAGCGCGCGATGGTGCTCAACGGGGAACGGGCCTGGTCGCAGCGGCTGGCCGCGCTGGCGCTGGGCGACCTCGGCCGGCACCAGGAAGCCGCGGTGGCGGCCCGTGAGGCCGTGCGGCAGAAACCCGGCGACTGGCGGGGGTACGTCGTGCTGGCCGAGGTGCTGGCCGACGTTGCCGAGGGCGCGGTGGAGGCGTTCGACGCCGCCCTGCACGCCTCGCAGCTCGCCCCCTCGGAAGTCCGCGCGTTCCAGGTGCTCGGTGACGCGGCCCTCCGGATGCGCGACTGGGGCACCGCCGAGCACGCCTACCGCCACGCGCTCAAGCTCGACCCGTCCGACGCCGACTCGAAGGCGAACCTGGCGACCGTGCAGCGCCGCCGCGCCGCCCGGCCACCGGCGCAGCTGAACAGGGCGCAGGTGTGGCGTTCGCTGCGCACGTTGTCGTTGCTGCTGGTCGGCGGGGGCCTGCTGGCGTTGCTCGCCGGCATGCCGCGGCCGACGCCCTACCTGGCGTTCCTGACCGCCGCACTGGTGCTGGGCTGCGTGCTGGTCGGGCTGCGGCTGCGCCCGTTCAAGGCGCTGTGGCACCTGCGCAAGCTCGCCGTGACCGTGTCGCTGCTCGGCGCGTCGGCCGCGTTGCTCGCCGGGTGGACGGTCGCGTTGCTGCTCGGCGCCACCACGATGCAGCCTCTTGTGCTTTCCTGGTTGTGCGCTGTCGTCGGCGGCGCGCTCGTGTACGTCGGGGGAGGCCGGAAGCGGTGATGCGGCGCAACGCGGTCGCGCTCGCGATCATGCTGTTCCTCGGACAGCTGTTCGTCCTCGCCGCGCCCGCGTCGCCCGCTCCGGCCGGCGGCTCGGTCGTCCGGCACGCGCACGACGTCGCGAACCTGCCCGGCGCCGCGCCCCGGCCGCACAACCAGCAGGCCGCCCAGGTGCCGCTGGCCCAGCTCCCCGCGGACGTGCCGCCGGTCGCGAGACCCGCGCTGCCCGTCCGCTTCCTCGTCGGCTTCGCCCGCCGCGTGCACCGCACGCCCGAGGGCGTCCGCCGCGCCCCGCAGCGGGACCGCTCGCCGCCTTCCGGTCGCTGAACCTCGCCCTTCAGCCACCTCATCTCACCCGGAAGGCCCCTTCACCCATGTCGCGCGACACCGCGCGACGAGGGCTACTGGTGCGCGCGCTGCTGTCGCTCGCCGTCCTCGTCGCCTCCGCATTCCTGCTGCTCACCACCGACCCCCGCCTCGGCCTCGACCTGCGCGGCGGCACCCAGATCGTGCTCCAGGCCAAGGGCGACGCCGACGCCACCGACCGCGCGCTGGAGGTCCTGCGCCGCCGCGTCGACGAGCTCGGTGTCGCCGAACCCGTGCTGGCCCGCTCCGGCGAGAACCGCATCGTCGTCGAGCTGCCCGGAGTGCAGGACCCCGAGGAGGCCGTGCAGGTCCTCGGCCGCACCGCCCAGCTCACCGTCGAACGCGACGGCACCCAGGTCATGACCGGCGAGGGCATCTCCGACGCCAACGCCGCCCCGAACCCGCAGGGCACGGGCCACGTGGTCAACATCGAGTTCCAGGGCGACGCGCCCAGGACGTGGCAGAAGGTCACCGGCGAAGCCGCCTGCGTGCCCTCGGGCCAGCCCGGCCGCCAGATCGCGTTCAAGCTCGACGGCACCGTCGTGTCCTCGCCCGAGGTCAGCACCGACACCCCGTGCGGTGGCGGCCAGCCCGGCGGCGCCACGACCATCACCGGCCGGTTCTCCCAGGCGGAGGCCAGGGAGCTGGCCCTGGTGATCCGCTCCGGCGCGCTGCCCGTGCCGGTCGAGGTGGTCGAACAGCGCACCGTCGGCGCCACCCTGGGCGCCGAGGCCATCGAGGCGAGCGCCCAGGCCGCGATCATCGGCATCGCGCTGACCTCGTTGTTCCTGATCGTCGCCTACCGCCTGGCCGGGCTCCTCGCCGTGGCCGCGCTGGTCGGCTACGCCGGTGTCGCCTACGCGAGCCTGCTCGCGGTGGGGGCGACGCTGACGTTGCCGGGCCTGGCCGGCTTCGTGCTGGCCATCGGCATGGCGGTCGACGCGAACGTGCTGATCTTCGAACGCGCCCGCGAGGAGTACGCGCGCAAACCCAACCTGCGCCGGGCGTCCGAGGCCGGGTTCCGCGGCGCGCTGAGCGCGATCGCCGACTCGAACGTGACGACCCTGCTGGCCGCGGGCCTGCTGTTCTGGCTCGCGACCGGTCCGGTGCGCGGCTTCGGTGTCACGTTGACCATCGGTGTCCTCGCGTCGATGTTCAGCGCGCTGGTGCTGTCCCGGGTGCTGGTGCTGTGGGCGATGGGGACGCGGTTCGTGGCCCGTCGTCCCCGGCTGAGCGGCCTGCACTCGCTCGGCTGGGTGCGCTCCAAGCTGTCGGTCGTGCTGTACCGCCGCCCGTGGCTGTGGCTGACCGCCGCCGGCGCGCTGGTGCTCGTCGCGTTCTCCGGCCTGTTCCTGCGCGGCCTGAACCTCGGCGTGGAGTTCACCGGCGGCCGCATGCTCGACTTCACCGCCGGCGGCCCCGTGGACGCCGCGCGGGTGCGCACCGCACTGGCCGACGCCGGTTTCCCCGACGTCGTCGTGTCCTCGACCGGCACCGACGTCTCCCTGCGCACCGGCCCGGTCGACGACGCGGCGTCGAACCGCATCGGCGAGGTCGTGAACTCCGCGGTCGACGGCGGCGCCCGCCAGTCCAGCAACGAGCTCATCGGCCCGTCGCTGTCCTCCGAACTGCGCCGCAACGCCGTGATCGGCCTCGCCATCGCCGTCGCCGCCCAGCTCGGCTACCTGGCCGTGCGCTTCGACTGGCGCCTCGGCGTGGCCACCGTCGCCGCCCTGCTCAGCGACGTGCTGGTGCTCGTCGGCATCTTCGCGTGGCTCGGCAAGACCGCCGACGGCGTGTTCCTGGCCGCACTGCTCACCGTCATCGGCTACTCCGTGAACGACTCCGTGGTCGTGTTCGATCGCCTGCGCAGCCTGCGCGGGTCACGGCTGAAGGCCCACTACCCGGACGTCGTGTCGGACGCGGTCGTGCAGACCGTGCCGCGCACCGTGAACACCGGCATCGGCGTGCTGTTCGTGCTGGCGGCGTTGCTGGTGCTGGGCGACGGGTCGCTGGCGAACTTCGCGACGGCGCTGCTGATCGGGCTGGTGTTCGGCACGATGTCCACAGTGGTCACCGCGGCGCCGGTCGCGATCTGGCTGGAGCAGCGGTGGCCGCGGCAGGTCAGGGCGGCCGTGCGGAAGCGGCCGGAGGGAGCCCGCGTGTAGCCCTTCCTCGCACCGCTCGCCTCGTAGCAGAGTAGGGGGCATGACCTCTTTCGCCGGGTACCAGAACGAGATCTACCTGCAGGGGCTCGGCGGCACCGTGCCGCCGTTCACCACCGATCCGGACGCGCTGGAGGACTCGGCGCGCTCCAGGCTGGGGCCGGGTCCGTTCTGGTACGTGGCGGGAGGCGCGGGGTCGGGGGCCACCGTGCGCGCGAACCGCGAGGCCTTCGACCGGGTGCGGATCGTGCCGCGGATGCTGACCGACGCCACCGAACGGCACCTCGGCGTGACCGTGCTGGGCACCGAGCTGCCGGCGCCGGTGATGCTCGCACCCGTTGGCGTGCAGTCGATCCTGCACCCCGACGGGGAGCTCGCCACCGCGCGGGCCGCGGCCGAGCTGGGCGTGCCGATGGTGTTGTCGACGGCGTCGTCGCACACGATCGAGGAGGTCGCGGAGGCCTCCGGCGAAGGGCCGCGGTGGTACCAGCTGTACTGGCCGAACGACCCGGACGTGTGCGCGTCGCTGCTGGAGCGGGCGAAGAAGGCCGGGTACACGGCGCTGGTGGTCACGCTCGACACGTGGACGCTGGCGTGGCGGCCGCACGACCTGGACCAGGCGTACCTGCCGTTCCTGCGCGGGGTCGGGACCGCGATCCCGTTCAGCGACCCGGCTTTCCGCGCGGGGCTGCAGAAGGCGCCGGAGGAGGACCTGCCGATGGCCATTCTGCGGTGGGTGCAGCTGTTCACCGGCACCGACAAGTCGTGGGACCGGCTGTCGTTCCTGCGCGAGCACTGGGACGGGCCGATCGTCCTCAAAGGAATCCAGCACCCCGACGACGCGCGCAAGGCGGTCGAGTCCGGAATGGACGGAATCGTCGTGTCGAACCACGGCGGCCGCCAGGTCGACGGCGCGGTGGGGTCGCTCGACGTGCTGCCCGCGATCGTGGAGGTGGTGGGGGAGCAGGTCGACGTGCTGTTCGACTCCGGCATCCGCACCGGCGCCGACGTCGTGAAGGCGCTGGCGCTCGGGGCGAAGGCGGTGCTGGTCGGGCGGCCGTTCGCGTACGGGCTCGCGCACGGCGGGCAGGTCGGGGTGAAGCACGTGCTGCGGAGCCTGCTCGCGGACTTCGACCTGACGCTCGGGCTCTCGGGTCACCGCAGCCCGGCCGAGCTGAGCCCGGACGCGCTGCGGTTCTCCTGAGTCGTGCCCGGCCCGTCTCGCCGCTACGGCATCGTGGCGGTGAGACGGGCCAGCGTGCCGAAGTCGGCCGGCTGCACCCGCAGCCAGCCCTCGCTCTTCGTCGCCACGTACCGCCCGCTGTGCGTGTCCAGGTAGGTCAGCGGGGCGACGCAGCGCTGCTTGCGGCCCAGGTGGTCGCGCTTGGCCGAGAAGAGCTGCCCGCCACCGGTCCGCGGCTCCGACATGATCGTCTTGAGCTGCGTGACCAGCTGGTCGTTCGGCGTGCTGGTCGGCCGGCTCTGCTGCAGGAACGAGCCGGTGTCCTCGTAGGACGGCTGCCGCTTCTGCTGCAACGCGTCCTCCGGCAACGTGATCGGCGCACCCTTGCCCGCCGGCGTCGGCGGCAGCGCGGCCACCAGCGCCTGCGGCGCCTCCTCCGCCCGCACCGGCTCCAGCACGAACAGCTGGTCCGGCGTCAGCACGATCCGCAGCGCCTCCTGGCCGTTCGACACGACCAGGACCGCCTGCTGGGGACCGTCCTTCTGGCCGAAGAACGCCCAGTACTCCACGCCGGCCTCGGCGACGAGCCGCAGCGCGTTGACGAGGTCCGGGTGGATCTCGTTGCCGCGCGCGAGCCCGCTCTGCTCCAGCTGCGCCCACGCCGTGCGCTGCAACCGCTCCAACCCGCTCAGGTCGCCCTCCTCGAGCGCCTCCGAGTCGAAGTCGACCTGCGTGACCAACGCCCTGTGCAGCTGCGGCAGACCCGCGACCTGCCACGCCTGGTACAGCGCGACGACAGGGATGGCGACCCTGCTCCGAAGCACGATTCCCCCTTATCCGCCGATGACCGGCGGAGCGACCATCGTTCCGTCGCCGAAGATGTCCTCGGTCTCCTGCAGGTACGACGCGGACTTGTGCTCCTTGTCCTCGTCGCCCTCCCCGCGAGCACCACCGGCACCCATACCGCCCATGCCCGCGGCCCCCGCGGCGCCACGGCCGGCGGCCGCACCACCCGCGGGTCCGAAGCCACCGGCACCACCACGGCCCTGCTCACCGGCCACGCCGGCAGCACCGCCGAAGCCACTACCGGCGCCACCACCCATGCCACCGGGCCCCTTGCCGAGCCCGGCAGCGGCAGCGCCACCGATCCCACCGGCCCCCGGCGGCCGCATGCCACCGGCACCACCGCCACCGCCACCCCCGCCGACACGACCACCGGGCCCGTTGATCCCACCGGGCCGGTTGCGCGGGTCGTTCGGCCCGCCCGGCCGGTTGCGCGGGTCGTTGGGGTCGAACCGCCCCGTCGGCGGCAGCCCGGTGTCACCGGTGCCCGGCGGCCGGTTGCGAGGGTCGTTCATGTCGAAGCCCGGCGGCCGGTTGCGCGGGTCGTTCGGGTCGAGCCGCGACGGGTTGGTGTCGTCACCGGTGCCCGGCGGCCGCCAGCCCGACAGGTTCGTGTCGTCACCCGGCCGCCCCGACCCCGGCGGCGTGCCGATACCGGGCGGGGTGCCCGTGCCGGGAGGCGTGCCGGTGCCAGGGGGCGTGCCGGTGCCCGGAGGCTGCGACCCCGGCGGATGCACCCGCTCGATCGGCGGCGTGTTCTGCTCCTGCATGCTCGCGTCGGTCGCGTCCGGCGAGATGAAGGTAGGCATCTGGTTCGTGCTCTGCGAGACGGCGTCCGCGTACTGGTTGAACGCGCGGATGTTCTGCTCGCTGACCTGCTGGTTCTTCTCGACCGCCTTGTCGTAGTCGGTGTCCCAGAAGGCCAGGTCGTTGAGCCACGGCTTGTCGGGGACCTCGGGCGGCTTCTGCATCTGGTACTTGGCGTTGACGTACGCCTCACCGACGCTGTCGGCCGTCTTGCCGGCGTCCTGCGCGGACTTGCCGGTCACGTCCGCCCAGGTGGCGAGCGGCGAGGTGGTGCTGCGGGCAGCGTCACCCGCCTGGCCTTCCCACGCCGCACCGGAGTCGCGCACCGCCTTGTTGATGATCTCGGCGATGTCGTTGTGGCTGCTCGCGAGCCCCCTCCAGCCTTCGCTGGCCGGAGCGGTGCTCTGGCTCGGCCCGGCGCCCTTGTCGAACCAGTTGTAGATGGTCTCGCCACCCGCGAACGGAAGCATCGCGAAGCCGGCGATGTTCGGCTCGTCCCCAGCCATGACCTACCCCCTGAGATTTCCGATGACTGTCGCCGCGAGCTTCTCGCTCTCCGTGCACGGCTTCTGGGTCGACAGCTTGTTCTTCGCGACGTCGACCGCCGCCCCGACGGTTCCCTTGTCGCCCGCCTCGATGATGGTGAGGCAGCTGCGCGAAGCGTCCGTGCTGTCCCTGCTGAACGTCCGGACCCCGTCGATGGTCTTCTCGCTGAAGACCGCAGCGCTGCGGGAGTTCGCCAGCTGGTTCTCGAAGGTCTGGTCCGCAGCGATCCGCACCTCGTAGGTCGAGTCGTCGAGGAGCGACTTGCCTTCCCAGGTGCAGACCGGGCCGGTCGAGCTCGTCTTGGTCTTGACGTCGACGTTGCCGAGGGCGCTGACCTGTGCGGCGGTCAGGAGGTCGCAGGGGTTGCCCTTCACCTTGTCGAGGTTCAGCCTGGCGGCCGGGGACCCGGTCGAACCCGTGTCGCTCGTCTGCGTGGCAGGCGGCTGTGTGGCACCCGTGGTGGGGTTGCCGCCGTTGATGCTCGTACAGCCGGCCAGAGCCGTCGCCGCGAACAAGGTCGCCAACAAAGTGGTGCGCTTCAAGACGGACTTACCTTCCCATCGCAGTCTTCGCATCGTCGTCCGTGCCGCGGTACTCCGCGAGAGCCTTCTTGATGTTCGCGACCGTCGCTTCGAGGGCTTCCACTGCCTTCTTGTTGGCCCACGCATAGCCGCCTGGATCCTCACCAGCGGCTTTGCGCATGTTGAGGGTCGCCCAGCCGCTGTACGGGTCGGGTCCAGGCGCACCCGTGCTCGTGATGAACTCCGCCTCACGCATGAGGTCTTTCAGCTGCTTGGCGGCGGCTTCCAGGCCGTCGATCATCTTCTGGGCTTGGTCGGGGTCGACCGCGAACCTCGTGGTGCCCGCTCCAGCCGCACCGGCCGCGGCACCCGCTGCGGCCGCGGCGGAGCCGACGGCCTTCCCGACCGCGGTGAACGGTGTGACCGCGTCGAACATCAGCATCTCGGCCAGCTCCCCTCAGAACTTCCACACACCCCTGTTGGAGGATTTTTGCACAGCGCTGGTTCCACCGGCGGGCGAACGACTGAGCTGACCTGCTCACATGACCGTTTCGTTCAAGACACCTGCCGAAGCGGCGGCCTAGGTTCGACGGCATGATCGAACACGCGAGGAACTTCATCTGGCACAACGCCCGCACGCTGGAGCAACGCTGGTTCGAGCACGCCTTCGACGGCGGGAGTGGTGACGCGGTGGTGCGGGCGGTGCTCGCGTACCGCAACGACGACGGCGGGTACGGGCACGGGCTCGAGCCGGATCACCGGGGGCCGACGAGCCAGCCGTTGCACGCGCTGCGGGCGTTGCAGATGTTTGCCGAGGTCAACGCGCCGGAGCAGGCCGAGTCGGTGGTGGCGTGGCTGGCGGCGACGTGTCCGGACGGCGCGGTGCCGTTCGGGATGTCCACGTCCAAAGGACATCCGGTGGCGCCGTGGATCACGCTGGACGACCAGGGTGGGTTGTTGCTCACGGCACAGATCGCGGCGGCGTTGTACGCGCTCGGGGTCACCCACCCGTGGCTCGCGAAGGCCACCGACTACTGCTGGGCGCAGATCGACGGGCTCGGTGAGACCCATCCGTACGAGCTGCGGGCGGCGGTGATGTTCCTGGACGAGGTGCCGGACCGGGAGCGGGCCGGGCTGGCGGCGGCGCGGCTCGGGCAGCTCAAGCCGGGCACGGAGGGGTACGCGGAAGGGGAGGGCATGGCGCCGCACTTCTACGCGGCGAAGCCCACCAGCCTCGCCCGGCCGTGGTTCGCCGACGCCGAGTTCGACGCGGACCTCGACGAGCTGCGCAACGGGCAGCAGGAGGACGGCGGCTGGAACTTCGGCTTCCCGGCGTTCACGCCGGTGGTCGAGTTCGAATGGCGGTCCATCGCCACGATGGACGCGCTGCTGACGTTGCGGCGTCACGGCCGGATCAGCTGACTCAACGGCACGCCGGCCAACGCGCGCACCTCACGGGAGAGATGCGCCTGGTCGGCATAGCCCGCTTCGAACGCGACCGATGCGAAGGGGCGACCGGCCCACGCCAGGCGCATCGCGTGGTCGAAGCGCAGCACCCGCTGCAGCACCTTGGGTGGGTAGCCGAACGCGTCCAGGCACCGCCGCCGCAGCTGGCGTTCGCTCAGCCCGATGTCCCACGCGGCCGAGCGGACGTCGGAGGTCCGCAGCACCGCGGCGGTCCCGGCGACGGCGGGGTCGACGGACACCCGTGCGGCGCAGAACGACACCATCTCCGAGAACGACGACAGCCGCGCCGACGGCACCAGCTCCGCCAGCGGCACGCGCAGGTCCCGCACCTCGCACGCCGGCACCCCGAACACCGAGGGGAACGCGCCGGGCGGCAACCGGACGCCGTACAACGTGCCGGGCGCGACGGAGGCGAGCTGCGCGCGGGTGTCAGGACCGGCCACGAACAGGGCCCCGGTCGCGGGTGTCCACATCAGATCCGTGCAGCCGTCGGGCACCACCCGCTGCACGGTCTCCGACGACACCGTGCGCGTCCACAGGCAGGCCAGACCGGCGGGGGCCGGGCGTTCGGCGTACACGGGCCCATCAAAGCAAAAAGCGCCGCGTCCCGGAGGACGCGGCGCCTGATGACCGTGGACGATACTGGGATTGAACCAGTGACCCCTACCGTGTCAAGGTAGTGCTCTCCCGCTGAGCTAATCGTCCGGAGATGCCGGACGAGATTCTAGCGGACGAGCACCGCCTCGACGCACACCGGGGCCTAGAGGCCGAACTTCACCCAGTTGACGCTCACGTACGCCGCCGGCTGACCGCTCGTGAACGTCACGTACACGTCGTGCGTCCCCGAGATGCCCGAGATGTTCGCCGGAATCGTTCTCCACGCGTCCCAGCCGCCGGTGTTGCCCACCGCGAAGCTGCCGACCGGGGCCGCCGTGCGCGACCCGAGCCGGACCTCGACCAGACCGCTCACGCCACCCGCGGCACCCGACGCCACGCGGGCGTAGAACTGCCGCGCCGGACCGGAACCGAAGTTGACGCCGGAGAACTTCAGGTAGCCACCGTTCGCGATCTGGTGGACACCCGAACCGCCCTCGGCCGGTGCCACCGAGCCGCCGGAGCGCTCGGAGGCGTTCTCCGCCTGGAGCTCGCTGTACGCCGAACCGCCACCGCCGGGGTTCGAGGTCGTCGTGCTCGTCGGCGGAGTCGTCGTCGAACCGCCAGCCGTGTAGACGGCCACGTAGTCCACGACCATGGAGTGCCCGGACTGGGTGGCCGCGACAGGGGTCGGCTGGTTGTTGTTCAACGCGTTCGGGAACGCGCCGCCCATCGCCAGGTTCAGCAGGATGAAGTACCCGGCGTGCGACGTCATCCGGTCCCACACGCCCGCACCGAGCTGGGCCTGCGTGACCGTGTGGAAGTGCTGACCGTCCACGAACCACTTGAACGACTTCTCGGCGTCGTCCCACTCGAAGCGGTACGTGTGGAACGCCGACTGGCAGGACGCGCCGGGACACGTCCGCGAGTTGCCGATGCCGGTGAACTCGTTGCAGGCACCGCCGGGCGCGACGTCGCAGTGCAGCACGCCCCACACCGAGTTGATGCCGTTGACGTTCTCCATCACGTCGAACTCACCGATGCCCGGCCAGTTCCAGTAGTTGCCGCGGAACGGCGAGCCGAGCGCCCAGAACGCGGGCCAGTACCCCAGCGCCGCCTCGCCGGTGACGTTGGGCATCTGGATGCGGCCCTCGATCGCGAGCTTGCCGCCCGGCGCCGGCTTGAAGTTCGCGCGCTGGGTCTCGATGCGCGCCGACGTCCAGTTGCCCGCGCCGTCCTTCAACGCGGTGATGCGCAGGTTGCCGGCACCGTCGAGCTTGATGTTGCCGGTGCTGTTCGTGTAGTTCTGGATCTCTCCCGTACCCCAGTTGGCAGGTCCGCCGGGGTAGCCGTGGCCGAGGTCGAAGATCCAGTTGGAGCTGGACGGCAGGGTTCCGCTCGCTCCGTTGAAGTCGTCACCCCACACCTGCGTCCATCCCGGTGCGGGGGTGGGGATCGATGCGTTGGCGGACATGGCGGCGATCGCCAGGGGTACCGCGGCAAGAAGAGCTGTCGTGGCCGCGAAGACGCGGCGGCGTTGCCTCATGCGCGAGTGACCTCCTTGTCACGGGTGCAGTCCATTTATGAGAGCGCTCTCACGGCGTGGGGACAAGCGGCCATTCGGACCAACGGCCACGGAGTGCGCAGGTGGCGTCACGTCTCGTTTGGACAGGACAGGGGTGGGGTGAGGAACGGGATGGGGAAGATGTGCGGCCTCGCGCGTGGGCGGGGGGAAGATTGCGCGGCGGGAGGTTGTGCGGCGGGGAGGTTGCGCGGCGGGAGAGCGCGGCTGATGTCGGCACACGTTGTTGGAGCCGCCTCATCTGGGGCGCATCGACGCACCGTGCCGCCGTGCGCAGGACGCGATGCGCGCACGGCGTGGTGTGCGCACGCGGCAATGACGGGCGGCGCGTTGACGCACCGTGCCGCCGTGCGCAGGACGCTATGCGCCCACGACGTGATGTGCGCACGCGGCAGCAACGGGCGGCGCGCGTGCGGACTGCACGGCCCGTGCGCCCGGCGGGGATGCGGCGCGCGGGCTACTTCGCGTCCGCGTAGCACTCCACCGGCACGGCGTTCATCGGGAACCGCACCGGAGTCTCGCCGAACAGCAACCGCGTCGCCGCCTGCCCGGCCTCCGCGATCGCCGCCACCACCTCCTCCACGTCGTCGACCGGGCAGTGGACCAGGACCTCGTCGTGCTGGAAGAACACCAGCGCGGCCCGCGGGGGCAGGCGGGTGCGCAGGACGCCGAGCAGGGCGGCGGTCCAGTCCGCCGCGCTGCCCTGGACCACGAAGTTGCGGGTGAAACGGCCCCAGTTGCGGGCTGCCTGGCGGGAGGAGCTGGAGACGTTGCCCGCGTCGTCGGCGCCGCTCACCAGGTCCTGCCAGGCCGCGGACGGTTCCGGGGAGGTGCGGCCGAGGCGGGTGCGGACCATGCGGCCCTGTTCGCCGGCGAGGGCGGCTGACTCGACGTAGCCGACCGCGATCGGGAACCTCTTGCGCAGCACGGCGAGCAGGGGGCCGGCCTCGCCGGAGGTGCCGCCGTACATCGCCGAGAGCATCGCGATCTTCGCGCGGGGGCGTTCGCCCTTGAACGAGTCGGCGGCCAGTGCGGCGTACAGGTCGTCGTCGCCGCAGACCTCCACCAGGCGTTCGTCGCCGGACAGCGCGGCCAGGATGCGCGGTTCCAGCTGGGAGGCGTCGGCTGCCACCAGGCGCCAGCCGTCGTCTGCCCGCACGGCTTGGCGCAGCACGCGGGGGATCTGCAGGGCCGCGCCGCCGCGGGACGCCCAGCGGCCGGTCACGACGCCGCCGACCACGTACTCCGGGCGGAACCGGCCCTCGGAGACCCACGCGTCGAGCCACGTCCAGCCGTGCGCCACCCACAGCCGGGCGAGCTCCTTGTACTCCAGCAGCAACGCCACCGCCGGGTGGTCGACCTTCTTCAGCACCCAGCGCCGCGAGGACGGCACCTCGATGCCCGCCCGTTTGAACGCGCGCACGATGCTGCCCGGCGCGTCCGGGTTCACGTCGTGGCCGCCGAACGCCTCCCTGATCCGGTCGGCCAGCGCCTGCAGCACCTTCGGCCGTGCGCCGGGGGCGGGGCGCGGGCCGAGCAGGTCCTCCAAGAGCGCGAGGTGCACGTCCTCCCGCCACGGCAGGCCGTGGTGGGTCATCTCCGCCGCCGCCAGCGCCGACGCCGACTCCGCCGCGATCAGCAGCGACAGCGCCGGGTTGCGTTGCTGCGCCTGGAAGACGAGTGGCAACGCGGCCAGCTCGTCCGTACCGCCCGGCAGCTGCACCGGCTCCGGCTCGAACAACGTCAGCGCGACGTCCTTCTTGCGCGGGCCCACGTCGGGCGGCGCGGGCAGGCCCAGTGCCCGTGCCACCGCCGCCGGCAGCTCGCGCGGCTCGCGGTGCCTGCCCTCGGCGCCCAGCAGCAGCGCCTCGGTCAGGTGCAGGTCCCAGCACCGGTCCACCCGCACGCCGGCCGCCAGCAGCGCGGGGTAGGCCTCCGCGGTGTCCGCCCACAGCCACCGCGGTTTGTGGGCGCGCTCCAGCGACGCGACGGCCGAGGCCAGTGACGGGGCTGCCATCGCGGGACCGGCCGGGCTCCCGTCGTCGTGCAGCTTCTGCCACCGCCCCGCACCGTCCGCTTCCGGAACCAGTGAGACCAGCACGGGTCAATTGTGCCGAGGAGGTCCGACAATTTCGGTCGAGCCGACGCCACAGCACCTCTGCAACCGTTCCCCGCAGCACGAATCCGATGGAGTTCTTCCAAGCCAGCCAGCAAAGGAGTGAAGGAAAATCCGGAAGTTTCCCCGATGGTGTGGTCTTGCTGTCGCTCGCCTGATCACCGGCCGACTATGAAGCGGTGGACCGAGCACTCAGCGTCGCCGCACTGCTGGACCCCGCCCACCAGGTGGTCCCCTTTCACGGCAGAGAACCCGAACTGGACGCACTGACGGCGTGGCGCGACAGCCCCGCCCCTCAGGCGTCCCTGCTCGTGCACGCTCCGGCGGGCGCGGGCAAGACCAGGCTGCTCCAGCGGTTCGCCGAGCAGTGGGACGACGACGCGCACGGCCGGTTGCTGGTGGTCGACGACGCCGACCGCCGCACCTGGCAGGAGGTCTTCGAGCAGCTGCAGGACACGCTGCGGCACGGCCCGGAGCGCACCAGGGTGCTGCTGGCGGGCCGGATCACGGGCTGGTGGTGGTCCTCGACGCGCCAGCGCATCGCCGACTTCGATCACGAGGTCACCGACCTCGCCCTCCCGCCGACGGTGGCGGACCGCGCCGAGTCGTTCACCCTCGCCTGCCAGCACTTCGCCAAGCAGCTCAACGTCACCGCACCCGACGAGCCACCGCCGAACATCGCCGACGAGACCACCCTCGACCTGCACATGGCAGCGCTCACGGCGGTGCACGGCGACCCGTGCGACGTGAACCGCACGCAGCTCGTCCGCCAGCTCCTGCGGCGCGACGACGGTCCCCGCACCGGCCGCGTCGCGGAGGACTACCTGGCCGTCGCCACCCCGGAGAGCCCGGACCCGGACCTGCTCGCCCGTGCCGCGCTGCGCTGGCCCGTCCTGCGCCCGAGGCTCGACCGGCTCATCGCGGACGACCCGGCGATCGTCCGCGACATGGCCCGCGACAGCCTCCGCATCACCGCGGAGATCGGCTCCCAGGCCACGGCGGAGCACCTCGCCCGCCAGATCTTCCGCGACGAGCGGTTCGCGACCGACGCCATCCCGTCGATCCTCACGCGACGGCTGGTCGAGCACGCCCAGGACACCCTCGAACGCGCCGAGATGTACGGGATGCTCAGCGCCCGCACGATGGTGTGCGGTCTGCGCCACGAGTCCGTCGAGGCCTCCCTGCAGGAGGTCGAGTGCTACCGCGAGCTGGTGCGGCAGGACCGGGAGAACCGGCCGCTGCTCGCGGACGCGCTGGGCGACCTGGGGCTGCGGCTGATCAACGCCCGGCGCCGCGACGAGGTGCTGCGGGTCTCCGAGGAGGCCATCCAGCTCTGGCGCGAGATCGCCGAGGACGACCGGGAGACCCTCCCGCAGCTGGCCTCCGCGCTGGAGCAGATCAGCTACCGCTACCAGGCGCTCAACCAGGACGAGGCGGCGATGACGGCGTTGAGCCGCGCCACCCTGCTCTACCAGGACCTCGCGAAGAGCCACCCCGCGCTGTTCCGCGCCGACTACGCCAGGGTCGCCGCCGCGATGGCCCGCCGGTTCCACGCCGAGGGCGAGAAGCAGCACGCCGCCGACTCGATGCAGCTCGCCATCGCCAACTGGCGGGTGCTCGCCCAGGAGGACCCGCGCTTCGAACCGGAGCTCGCCCGCAACCTCGCCATGGCGGGCGTCATGCTCATCGACCTCCGGCGCGCCGAGGCGGCGAGCGAGACCCTCCAGGAGGCCGTCGACCTGTTCCGCAGGCTCGCGATCGTCAACCCGGAGACGTTCCGCGGCGAGCTGGCCGACGTGCTGACGCGCCACAGCCAGGCGTTGCGCGATCTCGGCGACCCGGACGCGCGGCTCGTCGCGGAGGAGGCCGTGATGCTGTGGCGGGAGACCGGGGACCGCAAGGGACTCGGTGCCGCCCTGCTCAACGTCGCCCAGGTCGCGAACGACCTGCGCGCGGCCGAGGAAGCCGTTGCGGTGCACCGGGAACTGGCCGGGCGGGACCTCGTCTGGAACCAGGTCGACCTCGTGCTCGCCCTCGCGGTCCTCACCGAACAGCTGCTGCGCGCCGACCGGCACGAGCCGGCCCTCGCGCACGCCGACGAGTGCCTGGACCTGTGCCGCCGCCTGCCGTCACAGCTCCTCGACTTCTTCGGCGCGAAGCTCGCGCCGGGCCTGCACCCCGTGGTTCGCGCGCTGTCCGAGTCGGACCACCACGTGCGGGCGTTGCAGGTCTCGGAGTTCGCGCTGGGCGTGTGGCGCGTGCTGCTGCCGCGGACCGGACCGGGCGCCTACCTCGCGGCCGTCCAGCAGCACGCGTGCAAACTCCGTGCCGCGCAACGGGAGGAGGAGGCCAGGAACACCGCCCACACCGCGATCGTGCTGTGGCACCTGGTCGGCCGGGACCTCGACCACGAGGCCGGGTACGCCGACGCACTCACGATCTACAGCATGCTGTGCGTGGAAACCAGGCACGAGGTGGAGAAAGCACTCCAGCTCGCCCACCGCGCGGTGCGGATCGCACGCGAGGTGGGCGACGAGGTCAAGCTGGAGTTCGCGCTGGACACGGTGGCCGCGGCGGAGAGCTCGCTCAGCTGGTCGTGAGCAGCGACCGCACGAAGAACGCCACGTTGGCCGGACGCTCGGCGAGGCGACGCATGAAGTAGCCGTACCACTCGTCGCCGTACGGGACGTAGACGCGCATGCGGTTGCCCTCGGCGGCGATCCGGCGCTGCTCCTCGGGACGGATGCCGTACAGCATCTGGAACTCGTAGGAGTCCTTGGACCGCGCGGAGGCGAGGTCGGCGGCGATCGCGATGAGCCGCGGGTCGTGCGAGGCCACCATCGGGTAGCCCTTGCCCTCCATCAGCACCTTCAGGCACCGCACGTACGACAGGTCGACGTCGTGCTTGTCCTGGTACGCAACGGAAGCAGGCTCCTGGTAGGCGCCCTTGCACAGCCGCACGCGCGACCCGGAGTGCGCCAGGTCCCGGCAGTCCTGCTCGGTGCGCCGCAGGTAGGCCTGCAGCACCGCGCCCACCCACGGGAAGTCCACCCGCAGCTCGCGCAGGATGCCCAGCGTCGAGTCGGTGGTGGTGTGGTCCTCCATGTCGAGCGTCACGGTCGTGCCGACGACGGCGGCCGCCGCGCAGATCCGCCGCGCGTTCTCCAGCGCGATCTTCTCGCCGTCCACCGGCAGCGACTGGCCGACGGCCGACAGCTTGACCGACACCTCGGCGCCCTCGGTCAGCCCGTGCGACTCCAGCTGCGCCAGCAGCGTCAGGTACGCCTCGACGGTGTCGTTGGCCTGCGACTCCTCGAAGGTGTCCTCACCGAGGTGGTCGAGCGTGACCAGGCGGCCGTCACCGAGCACCTCGGCGGTCGCGTGGATCGCGGAGGAGACGTCGGCACCGGCGACGAACCGCTCGACGACGGGCCGGGTCAGCGGCGTCGACTCGACGAGCTTGCGGGCACCGGCACTGCGGGACGCCAGGAGGAGGCTGGAGCGCAACATGGTTCACGTCCTCGGGGTGTGAGAGGTGAGGGGAACGTCCCAGTGCTTGTGGCGCAAGGACGTTCCCCTCACTTCGGGGGGCTTGGGTGTCAGCCCTGGTGCGGGTGGAGGTGGGTGGTGGGCGCCGCGAAGGTCTCCTTGATGGAGCGCGGGCTGACCCAGCGGAGCAGGTTGTGGACCGACCCCGCCTTGTCGTTCGTGCCGGACGCGCGGCCGCCACCGAAGGGCTGCTGGCCGACGACGGCACCGGTGGGCTTGTCGTTGACGTAGAAGTTGCCCGCGGCGAACCGCAGCTCCTCCTGCGCGTGCGCCACGGCGGCGCGGTCACGGGCGATGATCGAGCCGGTGAGGCCGTAGGGCGCCGCGCTCTCCATCTGCTTCAGAACCTTGTGGTAGTCCGCGTCCTCGAACACGTGGACCGCGAGCACCGGGCCGAAGAACTCGGTGGTGAACACGGAGTTCGACGGGTCGGAGCCGAGCAGTACGGTCGGCCGGACGAAGAAGCCGTCCGAGTCGTCCGCGGTGCCACCGGCGGCGATCTCCAGCGAGGAGTCCGCACGCGCGGCCTGCAGCACGCCCGACAGCTTGTCGAACGAACGGCGGTCGATCACCGCGCCACCGAAGTTCGAGAAGTCCGTGACGTCGCCGTAGGTCAGCGCCTCGACCTCCGCAAGGAACTGGTCGGAGATCTTGTTCCACACCGAGCGCGGCACGTAGGCACGTGACGCGGCGGAGCACTTCTGGCCCTGGTACTCGAAAGCACCGCGGATCATGGCCACGCGCAGCACGTCGGGGTCGGCCGACGGGTGCGCGAGGATGAAGTCCTTGCCGCCGGTCTCGCCGACGATCCGCGGGTACGAGCGGTAGTTCGCGATGTTCGCGCCGACCTGCGCCCACAGCTTCTGGAACGTCGCGGTGGAGCCGGTGAAGTGGATGCCCGCGAGGTCGGGGGAGCTCAGCGCCACCTCGGACACGGCCAGGCCGTCACCGGGCAGCAGGTTGATGACGCCGGGCGGCATGCCCGCCTCTTCCAGCAGCCGCATGGTGAGGTGCGCGGCGAACGACTGGGTCGGCGACGGCTTCCACAGCACCACGTTGCCCATCAGCGCGGGCGCGGTCGGCAGGTTGCCGGCGATCGCGGTGAAGTTGAACGGCGTGATCGCGTAGACGAAGCCCTCCAGCGGGCGGTGGTCCGTGCGGTTCCACACACCGGGGGAGGAGATCGGCTGCTCGGCCAGGAGGGTGCGGGCGAACTGCACGTTGAAGCGCCAGAAGTCGATCAGCTCGCACGCCGAGTCGATCTCCGCCTGGATCGCGGTCTTCGACTGGCCGAGCATCGTCGCGGCGTTCAGCGTCTGCCGCCACGGACCGGCGAGCAGGTCGGCCGCGCGCAGGATGATCGCCGCGCGGTCGTCGAACGACATCGCGCGCCACGCCGGGGCCGCCTCGCGGGCCGCGCGCAGGGCGTCGGTGGCGTCCTGCTGGGTCGCGCCGGCCAGGGTGCCGAGGACCGCGCGGTGGTTGTGCGGCTGGACGACGTCGAACCGCTCGCCGCCACCCATGCGCTGCTCGCCACCGATGGTGACCGTGAGTTCGAGCGGCTCCTTCTGCAGCTCCGCCAGCTTCGCCTGCAGTTCGGCGCGCTCCGGGGTACCGGGGGCGTACTGCAGCACCGGCTCGTTGACCGGGGCGGGAACCTGCGTGACCGCGTCCACTCGCAACTCCTTCGTACTGGTCGGGTGGCTCAACGGTAAGTCCGGGTGAGTCGTCATCCGTTGTGCGACCGGCCAAGATTCACCAGGTCAGATGTACGATCGGACAGTGTTGACGTGCACGCGGGGAGCTTTCGCACCCGGACGGCGGGGGCGGGGATGAGTCTCCGGCACATCCTGATCGCGCTGGGCGATCCGCTGGTCGAGGTGCAGGTCGCGCCGCACGGCCTGGAGGTCGACGTGCGCGACGTCGTGATCATGGACCCGGACGACCCGCCGGACGTGGCGGCCGGCGACCTCGCGCTGGTCATCGGCGCGCGTGGCCGGGCCGCGTTGCCGCTGATCAGGGCCGCCGGACGGGCCAAAGCCGCCGCCGTGGCCGTCAAGGAGTCGTCGCAGGCGCTCGAACAGGCCGCGACCGACGCCGGGGTGGCGTTGCTGGAGGTCAGGCCGGAGGTCCGCTGGGCGCACCTGGAGGCGCTGGCCAAGGGCGTGCTCACGACGACGACCGACGACGGCGAGGTGCTCGGCGACCTGTTCGCGCTCGCGCAAACGATTGCCACCCTCACCGGCGGCATCGTCAGCATCGAGGACACCGCGAGCCGCGTGCTCGCCTACTCGCGCTCGTCCGACGAGGTGGACGAGCTGCGCCGGCTGTCGATCCTCGGCCGTCAGGGCCCCGAGCCGTACCTGAAGATGCTGCGCGAGTGGGGCGTCTACACCCTGCTGCGGTCCTCCGAGGAGGTCGTGCGGATCGACGAACGCCCCGAGCTCGGCATCCGCCGCCGCATCGCCGTCGGCATCCACGCCGGGTCCCAGCCGCTCGGCGCGATCTGGGTGCAGGAGGGCGACCAGCCGCTCACCGAACGGGCCGAACGCGCGTTGCTCGGCGCCGCCCGCGTCACCGCGCCGCACCTGATCCAGCAGCGCAACCAGCCCACGTCGCGGTTCCGCGAGAACCTGCTCGCCGCACTGCTGACCGGCCGCATGGACGCCGTCACCGTCGCCGGCCAGATCGGCGCCGACCCCGGCAAACCCGCCGCGGTGGTGGTCTTCGCGTTGCGCGGCGGCGAGGGCGACCGCAGCGAGCACGAGCTGCGCCGCGCCGAGATGACCGGGCTGATCTCCGTGCACGCGGCGGCCTACCGGCGCAGCGCGCTGGTGAGCGAGTCCGGCGGCCGGACCTACGTGCTGCTGCCGGACCTCGCGCCGAACGCGCAGCTGCTGAACCTGACCAGGGAGATCGTCACCACGGCCCGGCGCCACCTGCACACGGCGGTGCAGGCGGCGGTCGGCTCGACGGTGCCCACGCTGGACGAGGTGCGGGTCTCGCGCCAGGAGGCCGAACGCGTGCTGGACGCGATGGCCCGCGACCTCGACGCGGAGGTGGCCACGCTCGCCGACGTCCGGTCGCAGGTGCTGGTCAGCGAGATCCTGGCGTTGCTGCAGGACAACCCCCGCATCCGCGACCCGAGGATCGAGGCGCTCGACCCCGAGCTCGCGAAGTCGCTGCTGGCCTACCTCGACGCGCTGGGGGACGTGCGCGCCGCCGCGGAACGGCTGCACGTCCACCCGAACACGCTGCGGTACCGGCTGCGGCGCATCGACCTCGACCTGGACGACCCGCTGGTCCGGCTGGTGGCGCAGCTTCAGCTCAGGATGCGGTAGAGCAGCGCCCGTTCCGCGATCGTCCACGTGGTCGTGGTGAGCAGGTACAGCCCGGCGGCCAGCGGCAGGTAGGCCGCCACCAGGATCGTGCCGAACGGCAGCACCCTGACCAGCCCGGTCATGAACCCCGGCGTGGGCGCGGTGGTCATCTGCGACCGCTGCCACCGCACGGTCAGGTACGCCACCACGGCGAGAGCGCCGAACAGCACGAAGAACACCCACGCGAACCCGGACGTGAAGTGCGTGCCGAGCGAGATGCCGAACAACGTGCCCTCCAGCAACGGGTTCGGCGTCGTCACGACCTGGTAGATGACCATGAAGAACGGGGCCGTCGCGAGCATCGGCAGCATGCCCGCGAACATCGAGACGCCGTTGCTCCTGTAGACCTTCTGCGACTCCTCCGAGAGCCGCACGAGGTCCTTGCCGTACTTCTTCTGCAGCTTCTGGATCTCCGGCGCGAGCTTGGCCTTGGCCTTCTCACCGCGCACGGCCGCGCGGTACAGCGGGTGCAGCGCGAGCCGCACGGCGATCGTGAATCCGACGATGGCGAGCGCGGGCATGCCGAGGCTCGCCAGGGCAGCGCCCAGGTCAGCGAACAAGGGAGGTTTCTCCGTATCGAGTGGGGATGTGCGCGGGACGTGTCAGAACGTCCGGCATCCCGGTGCTCGAGGACGGGGCCGGCCGGCGGCGTCGGGGTCGCGCAGCCGCAGCTGGGCTGATCGCCCGGCGCGTTCTCGGATGGCCAGCGACCGCGCCGGTGCCACGGACCGCGGCACCAGCGCGACCACGACGATCAACGCGAGGGCGAGCGCGGTCACGGCCGCGACGAGCTCGGTCGGCGAGGAGAGCAACGTGAAGGCGTAGAGGGCGGGCAGGAAGACCGCGAGCAGCAACGCCGCTCGGTTCCTGTACTCGGGCCGCCACATGCCCGTGAGGTTACTTGAACCCGACGCTCTCCGTCGCGATGACTTCGCCCTCACCGTCGTACAGCGTGATCTTCGTGGCCTCGGAGAGCGTCGGCCACCACGCGATCAGCCACCCGTTGCCGATGGTCGCGGTCACCTTCCTGCCGTCCGCGGTCTCCAGCCGCGCCTTCACGACGTCGGGGCTCACCCTGGCGAGCACCGTCCGCCGCGGCTCGCCCCTCCCGGGATCGGGGTTCGACACCTGCGAGCCCTCCAGGCTGAACTTCGCCGACCCGAGCGGAGGCCGTCCCCGCGGATCGCCGCCGCCACCCTGCACCTCGATCCCCTTCGGCGTGCCCAGGCACGTCTGGTCGCTCTGCGGGCCGGTGAACAGCACCAGCGTGAGGTCGCCGCGCTGGTCGACGATCGACACCTCGGTCGGCATCGCGGGCCAGTTCGGCAGGTCCTGCCTGATGGTCCTGTCGTGGCGGGCCAACTCCTCCCGGCAACCCGCGACCAGGCCGTCCGCCTCGGGGCCGGGCGCGCGTGGCTCGGCGGTCCACGACGCGTAGGCGGACGGGGTGGTCGGCGTCCACAGCAGGGTGCCGGCGACGACACCGGCGGTCAGCACGGTCGCGGGCACGGTGAACCGCCACCACCGGCGGGCCGGCTTCGTGCTGATCTCGTTGAGCAGCGCGTGCTTGCGGACCTGCACGCGCACCGGGTCGAGCCGCGGGACCTCGGGGGTGATGTTCACAGTGCCTCCTCGACCAGAGCGCCGCGCACCGTGCGCTGCGCACGAGAGATGCGGGACTTCACCGTGCCGACCGGGATGCCGAGCACCTGGGCGATCTGCGCCTGGGTGAGGTCCGACCACGCGGACATCTCCAGCACCTCGCGGTCCGCGGCGGGCAGCTTCTCCAGCTCCGCGATCACCGCCCGCGTCCTGGTCTCCGCGTCCACCCGCCGGGCCACGTCGTCGGCGTGGTCACCGGCCGGGTCGGGCAGCGGCACCTTGTCCAGCGCGGCCCTGTACCGCGATCGGGAGCGGTGGTGGTTGCGGGTGACACCCAGTGCGACGCCGTACAGCCACGGCAGCAGTGACCACGACGGGGATCCGTCGACCGTCACGGACCGGCGTTTGCGCCACGTCTCCATGAACACCACCGACACCAGGTCCTCGGCCACGGCCCATCCGCCGGTGCGGCGCAGGCAGTAGGCGAACACGGCCTGGGCGTGCCGCTCGAACAAGAGCCCGAACGCGTCGCCGTCGCCGGCCCGGACGCGCCCCCAGAGTTCCTCGTCGGTCACGGACCCTCCTCTCTGCCCCGTTCATGTCCGCAGGAGGAGGGGTGGTTCACGACTCGACCAGTCCCGGCCGGTCCGGGTGGTCGTAGCGCACGACGAGGTCGGCCACCGGCTCGTAGTCGTCGAACGCGGGCAGCGTCCACTGCTCGGCCGTCTTGCGCCGCAACGCACCGGGCGAGAGCCACAGGTGCACGGTCAGCTCCGCGGGCAGCCACCGGTCGAGCAGCAGCGTGCCGTCGACGAGCACCACGCCGTTCTCCGGCACGTCCACGTACTCGGCGCGGCTGGCCCGGTCGGTCGCGGCGTTCCACAACGACGGCAGCACCTTGCCGTCGAGCGCGGGGTCGAGGACCTCGCGCTGCAGACCGGCGAGGTCGAACCAGTCGTTGCGGTAGGAGTACGGGTCGGTGCGGCCGTGTTCCAGCCGCACCGACGCCGGTCGCAGGAAGTCCTCTGTGGACACCCGTTGCACGAACCGGCCCAAGGCGCGCAACGGTTCCACGAGGGCGTCCGCGAGCTTGCCCGGCTCGGCGGCGGGCGCGCCGTCGACGAGCACGCGCACCCGGCCGGGCAGCGCGCTGATCCGCGAGACGATCTCGGCGACCAGCGTGTCGTGGGACAGGGGCCGGACCTTCATCGCCACACCGGCTGCCAGTCCGCCCAGGCCGGGTCCCACCAGGACTCGCCGGACGCGAGCATCGCCTCGATCCTGCGGCCCTCCGCCCTGATCGACTCGGCTTCCGCCGCGGAGTACTTGCCGCTCGCGACCTGCTCCTCGAACTCGTCGAGGTCGCGCTGCTCCCACGTACCGTCGGGCGCCACCGTGTAGTCCAGTGCGTGGTCGAGCGTCTCGAAACCGTCGTCCGTGCGGCGGTAGGGCGCCTGGAGGTTCAGGTAGTAGTTGCCGAAGTGGCGGTCGTCGCCGTGCCAGAACAGGTCGACCGAGTAGGCGTCGTCCGGGCGGTGCAGCATGAGTTTGCCGTGACCGCGCCAGAACCCGCGCCCGGGCCGGTCCCACGGGTGCGGGTGGTGGTGGTCGGGGTAGGTGAGCCGGGTGCCCGGCTCCACGAACACCGCGAGCAGTCCCGGCTCGTCGACGACGACCCTGGTGGGCATCTCCGACCACACCCTGCCGTGCAGCACCTCCCGCCGCACGACCACCTCACCCGGCGTGAACAACCTCATGCGCCGAACTTACGTGATCGCGCTCCGCCGCGTCCCTGGCCATCATCCGGCGCTTGAGCGCGGGAACGGCGTTGGTGACGCGCAGGAAGGTGCGGAACATGGCGAGCATGACCCGGCCGATCACGGGCTTGTGCAGTGCGCCGTTGCCGTCCATCTGCTCACGGGAGGCGAGCACGGCCTCGAACCCGTACCTGACCATCTCCCGCTCGTACTCGGAGATGGCGGTGACCGGGTTCTTGCCGTGGTGGGCCTCGGTGAGCTTGCGGGTCAGCAGTTCCGCGTCGCGCAGGGCGGTGTTCGCGCCGATGCCGCGGCCCGGCGTCATGAGGTGCACGGCGTCACCGATCAGCGTGACGTTGCTGGCCTCCCACGGCTGCACCGGCTCGGACGTGCGGACCTTGATCTGGAACACGGTCCGCGGGTCGGCGAGGCGGAAGAGCTCGCGCAGGTCCGGGTGGAACTTCGGGGTCAGGTCCAGCACGACCTGCTTGAGCTGTTCCTGGCTCAGGTCCTTGAGCTCGGGGAACTTGTCGTGCGAGGCGGCGAAGCCCCACATGATGTAGTCGTCCTCGACGCCCGCGGTCTCGAAGCGCATGACGTGGATGATCACGAACGCGCCGCGCGGGCCGTAGAGCAGCGTCACGGCGCGTTCCGCCTGCGGTGGCAACAGCTTCACGTTCTCCGGCGTGAGCGGCAGCTTGCCGGCGATCGAGGTGATGCCGGTGTCGGAGATCCTGGCGTGCGGCAGGTACTGCCTGCGCACCCTGGACTGCGCGCCGTCCGCGCCGACCAGCACGTCACCGGTCTCGGAGGTGCCATCGGCGAAGAACGCCGTCACCGAGCCGTCGTCGTTGCGGCTGAAGTGCGTGAAGGTCTTGTCGAACCGCACGACGTCGTCCAGGCCGCCCAGCAGCGCGGTCCGCATCGCGATGCGGCTGACCGACTTCTCGCTGCGGGACTCGTCCGCCTGCTCGGGCAGCTCCGCGACGAGCAGCTCCCGGTACTTCTCCGTGCGCATGTTGATCAGCTTCGGCGGCAGTGCCGTGGTGCGGACGAACTCCGTGAACACCTCGGGCGGTAAGCAGCTGTGCAGTGCTTTGCTGCCATCAGGGCTGATCCCGACCCGGTAGCCGATCAGCATGCTGCGCGGTGTGCGGTCGCGCTCGAACAGCGCCACGTCCACGCCCGCCTTCTTCAGCCCGTGCGCCAGGCACAGGCCACCGGTCCCCGCTCCGATGATGAGTACGCGCATGATTTCCCCCTCGACAAAGTATCTTAGTCGAGAAGATATTCAGTTCCTGAGAGTCTTGTCAATCGTCCTGGTCGAGCCTCCGCAGCCGGGCGTTCGTGATCGCGAGCCGCACGTCGTTCGGCGGCAGCAGCCTGACCAGCTGTTCCATCGCCTCGGCGTCGTGCTCGCCGGAGTCGGTCTGGGTGAACGTCCACAGCGCGTTCGCGTCGCCGCGCGACAGCACCGCCCTGCGCACGCCGCTGGCCAGGTCGTCGCGCTCGGCCAGCACGATCGGCGCCTCCGAGCGGGACAGCAGCGTGCCGCGGTACCGGGCGGCGGCCAGCGGCACGTCACCGTCCCGCAGCGCGGCGCGCACGGCCAGGAAGTCCGCCTCCACGTGCGTGGTCAGCCGGTACGGGCGGGTCGCGAGCACGCCGGTGCCCAGCTGCGCGCGCAACCGGTGCAGCTCGGCGCGCACGGTCGTCGGGTTGCCGCGTTCGCCGTAGAGCCGCAACGCGAGCTGGTCCGCGGTCAGGCCGCCGTGCAACGCCAGCGCGCAGAGGATCTCCGCGTGCCGCAACGAGATCGGCACCTCGCGCGCGTCCAGCACCACCTTCGGTTCGGGCAGCAGGAACGACAGCGACAGCACCGGGCGGCGCACGAGCCGTTGCCGCGGCACCCGCAGCAGGTAGCCCTGGGCGAGCGGTTCCAGCACGGCGTCCCGGCCGTCCGGCAGCCGCACCCGGTCCGACGACACGTCCACGCGCGGCGGCACCAGCCCGTACGGCTCGGCGGCCACCACCCGGCCGGTCGAGCTGAGCAGCGCGCCGGGCTCGCCGCGCAACGCGACCAGGTGCCGCATGTTGCGCGCCCGCAGCTCCTCGTCCCTGGCGTTCATCCTCGCCAGCAGCGCCGACTCGGCCAGCCGGGCCGACGCCGACACCAGCGCCACCATCGACGGGTGCATCGTCTCGACCGGGCCGCTGAGGTCGATGACCCCGATCGTCTCGCCGGTGTCCGGGTCGCGCACCGGGCTCCCCGCGCACGTCCAGTGGTGGTAGGTCCGCACCAGGTGCTCCGCGGAGTGGACCGTGACGCTGGAGTTCACCGCGAGCGCGGTGCCCATCGCGTTCGTCCCCGCCGAGTCCTCCGACCAGCGCGTTCCCTCCGCCAGGCCGACGTTCTCGGCGTACGAGCGGGTGTGGTGGGAGCCCTCGCACCACAGGATGTGGCCCTGGGCGTCCGCGACCACCATGATGTGCTTCGCCTCCTGCGCGAAGCCCAGCAGCGTCTCGCGCAGCACCGGCAGCGTCGGGTGCAGCGGGTGCCGCTCGCGCAGCTCCGGCAGCTCGTCGGGGGCGAACACCGTGGGGGCCGTGTGCAGGTCCGGGTTCACGTTGGCCGCCAGTGACCGTTGCCACGACGCCGAGATGACGGAGCGTGGCGAAACGGCCGTGCGAGTGCCACTCAACACGGCATCTCTAACCCGGTTAAGCAACAGTGCGTGTTGCCTGGGGTCGGCCATCACTGATCCATCCACGGCGTGCAACGAGCATGCAACGTTCCGCTGCCTACTTTCTCATCTTCCCCACCCCACCAGGTCCGGTGGGCCATCTTCTGGCAGGAGTCGAGAAATGACGCAGTACGCGGCGCCGGGTCAGCCCGGCAGCGTGGTCGCGTACCGGCCGAGGTACGACCACTTCATCGGCGGCGACCACGTGCCGCCCGTGTCCGGGGAGTACGTCGAGAACGTGACCCCGGTGACCGGGGACGTGTTCACGGAGGTCGCCCGCGGTACCGACGCCGACCGCGCGCGTGCGCTGCACTCGGCCAGCGGTGCCGCACGGGCGTGGGGACGCACCACGGCACGAGAGCGCGCCACGGTGCTGGGCGAGATCGCCGACCGCGTGGAGGAACACGCCACCGAGCTCGCCGTCGCGGAGACGTGGGACAACGGCAAGCCCGTGCGCGAGGCGCTGGTCAGCGACGTGCCGATGCTGATCGAGCAGTTCCGCCAGTTCGCCGCCGTCATCCGCACCGAGGTCGGCACCGTCGAGCAGCTCGGTGACGGCATCGCCGACTACCGCTCCCACCAGCCCATCGGCGTGGTGCAGCGCCGGCTCGGCTGGGCGTTCCCGCTGCTGCACGCCGGCCGCGTGCTCGCCCCCGCGCTCGCCGCCGGGAACGCCGTGGTCCTGGAGCCCGCGCTGCAGACGCCCGCGTCGATCCACGTGCTCATGGACGTGATCGCCGACCTGCTGCCGCCCGGTGTGGTGAACGTGGTCACCGGGTCGGATGACCACCCGGTCGTGGCCGGTCGTTGCCCGAACATCTTCTTCGCCGACGTCGTCGCCCAGCGCGACGGCTTCCTCGACAAGGCGCTGGAGGGCTTCGCGATGTTCGCGGCCAACCAGGGCCAGATCGCCACGGCCCCGTCGCGCGCGCTCGTGCAGACCGCCGGCTACGAGGAACTGCTGAACCTGGCCACCGAGCGCACGCGGCAGATCCGCACCGGCAACCCCCTCGACACCGACACGATGATCGGCGCCGTGGTCAGCCTGGCGCAGCGCGACCGCGTCCTCGCCTACGTCGAGCGCGGCAAGGCCGAGGGTGCCCGCCTGGTCGCCGGTGGCGAGGCCGACGGCCACTACGTGCAGCCGACGATCTTCGAGGGCGACCACCGCTCCGCCGTGTTCGCCGACGACGTGCTCGGCCCGGTCGTGTCGGTGACGAGGTTCGACGACCGCGACGACGCCGTGAAGATCGCGAACGAGGCCACCGCCCAGCTCGGCGCCGGGGTCTGGTCCCGCGACGTCGCGTTCGCCCACACCCTCGGCCAGGACCTGCGCGCCGACCGGGTCTGGGTGAACAGCTACCACGTGTACCCGGCGAACACCGCGGTGCTCGCCGAGTACCGGCGGGTGAAGCACCTGCTGGTCAGCTACTCCGACCGCACGCAGGGCTACTTCTAGCTAGTTCGTCCAGGGCACCTGGGTGGAGGGGTGGTAGTTGATGCCCATGACCTTCCACCTGGGTGCCTGCGCGCCCAGCCGCGGCGCGAACCGCTCCCAGTCGTGCACGCTCGCCGGGGCCCAGCCGAGCTCGGCGACGACGGGCAGCCGCGGGAAGGCCATGTACTCGATGTCGGCGGACGTCCGGATCGTCTCCGTCCACAGTGGAGCCTCAACCCCGCGGACGTTCTTCTCGGTGACGCCGTCGAGGTACGCACCGGGGTTCCAGCCGTAGGCGTCCTTCACCTCGACGTAGCCCGCCCAGTTCAGCCCGAGCTTGGTGTCCTTGTCGTACTTCATGTCGAGGTAGATCCGGTTCGCCGGCGACATGAGCACCTCGTTGCCGCGCCGCGCCGCCGCGGCCACGTCGGCGTTCGTCGACGTGGTGCCCCAGAACTGCGGGATCACCTCGGTGTCCTCGGTGGTCTTGATGAACTCGTGCCAGCCGATGGTCGTCTTGCCGTGCTTCCGCACGATCGGCAGCACCCGGTCCATGAACGTCCGGTAGTCCGCGTCGGGGGTGCTGTGCGCCTCGTCGCCGCCGATGTGGAGGTACGGGCCGGGCGTGATCGCCGAAACCTCGCGGACGACGTCCTCGACGAACCTGTACGTGATGTCCTTGTCGATGCACAGCGACGAGAACCCGACCCCGGTGCCGGTGTAGAGCGGCCGCTTCTGGCCGTCGCAGTTGAGCTCGGCGTAGCTCGCCTGGGCAGCGTTGGTGTGGCCGGGCATGTCGAACTCGGGGATCACCGTGATACCGCGGCTGCGCGCGTGGGCCACGAGGTCCTTGTACTGCTCCTGCGTGTAGAACAGCGCGCCCGTGCGGCCACCGACCTCGGTGCTGCCGCCGATCTTGGTGAGCTCGGGCCACGACTTGATCTCCAGCCGCCACCCCTGGTCGTCGCTCAGGTGGAGGTGGAAGTAATTGATCTTGTACATCGCCAGCTGGTCGATGTAGCGCTTCACCTGGTCCGTGGTGAAGAAGTGCCGGCTCACGTCGAGCATCGCGCCGCGGTGCCGGTACCGCGGGGTGTCGGTGATGCTGGTGCCGCTGACCTGCCACGGGCCCGGCTGCCCGGTCTTCGCCTCGGCCTTGGCCGGCAGGAGCTGGCGGAGCGTGGCGATGCCGTTGAAGTGGCCTGCCGCGGAGTTCGCCCGGATGACCACCTGCTTCGGCGTGACGTCCAGTTTGTAGCCCTCCGGGCCGAGCTTCGGGTCGGCTGCCGTGGTGAGGACGATGCCGCCGCCGGTGACGCCGGTGGTGATCGGGAGGGCGAAACCGGTGGAGGGGCGGAGGGTCTCGGCCAGCAGGGCGGCCGCTGGGCGGGCTTTTTGCGTCGTCAGCTGGATCTTCGACGACGGGGAGAGGGTGAAGGTGACGCCGGTGTGCTGGGTGATCTTGGCGGGGTGGGGGATCAGGTGGTGCGGTTGCGGGGCCGCATCGGCTGTTCCGGTCACCAGGGCTCCAGATGCGACGATCAGCACGGCTGCCAGGGTTCGCGCTCGGTGTGGGGCCACGGCTTGGTCCTCCAGGGGGATCGAGCGGTGGCGGCGGTTCGAATCACGGTTCCAGGCGGGAGTGGGGGTGTCAAGGTCCAGACCAATGTGCGGGCTGCCTGTTCGGCTGTCCTGGGGCTCCGCCCCAGACCCCGACACTCCCAAAGAAGCCCTCCAGCGCCACTCGCGGGTTGATGGCACGCCTGTTTGTGTTGGGCGGCTGCCGGTTGCGTTGTTGGGTTGCGTTGCGGTGGGTGGCTGCCCCTCAGGCCCTGCAAACGGTCGGAGCGCTAGACGGGGAAGCCACCCACCGCGGAACCGCCGTCGAAGAGCTTCTGGCGTCTCGCCTTCGGCTCGAATGCAAGTCTTGCCTTCGGCTGCGCCGAACCGCAGGTCGAAGGCGGGGGCCTCACTCGGTCGAGTGAAGCTTGTCCGGATCCACGGGTGCGGTCGTCTCTATTACGTGTGCTGGTTCCGGTGTCCTACAACCATGGTCATCTCCGCCCGCGAAAAAGGAAGCGCGCGAGGGGCGTGGCCACGGTCATGGGATGCGGTGGCGGCCTCGGGTCAACGGAATCGGCCCCAGGCCGGAGGAACCAGCCCGGGGGTGACGGAATCGGCCCTGGGCAACGGGATCAGAGGTGTTCCTTGGTGAGTTTCCGCCACAGCGCGGGGAGTTCGGCCTCGGTCTTGTGCGCCAGCTCGACCTCACGGCCGTAGAGGAGGCCGAACGTGAAGCCGTTCTCGTCGCCCCGGCCCAGTTCGAGGAGGACGGGGCGCGCCACCACGGAGTCCTGGTGCTCGCCGAGGAGGGTCTGGACGTCCTTGGCGCGCTGGCGCAGGTGCGTGGCGTGCTTGCCCAGGGCGGGTTCGGCGACCTCGGCGGAGTAGCGCAGGCGTTTGGCGGCCTTGCGGGCCTCGTGGAGGGGTTCGTCGGCGTGCTCGGCGGCCAGTGCGGCCTCGACTCGGGTGTCGAGGCGGTGGCGGGCCTTCTCGACGAGGCGGGGGAGGACGTCCTTGGCCTTGCCGGAGGCGAGGCGGGTCAGCGGGGGTGTGGTGAGGAGGGTGTCGATGGAGTTGAGGAGGGTGAAGTAGCGCTTGTCGTCCAGCGCTGCGACGGAGGCCTGGTGGGCGGCGGCCTCGCGAGGGGCGAAGTGGCGGGTGAGGCGGGCGGCGACGTCACCCAGGGCCAGTTCTGGCGGGAGGGTGTGGAGGGCGTCCTCGAAGCGGGTGCGCAGGACCTCCAGGTCGCGGGAGGTGCCCAGGACGCCGGCGAGCCACTTGAGCTCGTCGGTCAGGGTGCGGGTGGCCTCGCGGTCGATGATCTTGCCGAACGCCTGGAGGGCCGAGCGCATGCGGCGGGTGGCCACGCGCATCTGGTGCACGGCGTCGTGTTCGTTGCGGCGGACGCGGGGGTCCTGGTTCTGCAGCGCGGCGCGTTGTTCGTGCAGGTAGGCGAGGACGACGTCGCCTGCGGTGGATTTCTTGGTGACACGCGGGACGGGGTCGCGTTTGACGCCGATGACCTGCGCGAGCTTCGAGGAGGACGAGGACCGGTGGATGCCCGCGTCGCCGAGGTGCTGTTCGACGGTGTCGAGCAGGGCGCGGTCGCCGGCGCCGAGCTCGACCTCGATCTCGCGCCACGAGGTGGTGCGGGTCGAGGAGCCCATGGTCTGGGCGGTCACCACGTCGTCGACGACCTCGGCGAGCATCTCGCCGGTGCCGTTGGAGAGCTGCCAGCGGCGGCGGTTGGTCTTGATCTGGGCGACCGGGGCCAGCTCGGAGCCGCGGGTGTGCGCGCGGACCAGGGAGGTGAGGTCCTTCGGGGGCTTCTTCACCGCGCGGCCGAGCGGGGCGTGCAGCTCCTGGCGGGAGTCGGTGCCGGCCGGGAGCTTCAGGTGCCAGCCCTCGTCGGGGCCGCCGACCCGCCTGCGCAGCGTCACGCCGGCGCGCGCGAGGCGGTAGTCGTCGGTGTCGAAGTACGTGGCTTCGAGGTCGAACTCCTCCGGACCCGCCGCCACGCCGGTGATCGTGCTGAGGTCCGGCAGACTCGCGTCCGATGGGGCCTCGTACTTGCGTTCGGTCTCAGTAGTAGAGGTCGCCATTTCCTATTCATACCCCGCTCCGCCGCAGTTCACGCAGCATCGTGACGGTCCGTGAAGGACGGGCGCTCGGGCGGGCGGAAGCCGGACTCGGACGCGTGTAATCCGGGTTGCCCTCCTTGGCGCGGTGCACACCGTCAGGTTCGCTGGGTGGGTGCCCACGGAGAAGGAACGCCTCGAGGTCGTCGAGCCGCAGGTCGCCACGTTGATCAGTCACGTCGGCCAGCTTGCCGCGCAGCTGGAGCGGATGACGGCGCGGCTCACCGTGCTGGAGCGCAGGTTGTCCGGTGCCGGCGACGGTGAGCCGGCGGACCTCGACGCGGTCGCGGGCGACATCGCGCCGCTGGTCGAGGCGCTGCGGGTGGCGTGGGACGCCGAGCAGGAGCTGCTCGCCGACCCGATGCGGGTCGAGCTGCGCCAGCTGGTGCTGGAGTTCGAGGGGCTCAAGGCGCGCCGCGACGAGGCGCGGTCGAAGCTCGACGGCGGGCGGGTGCCGCGGTTCGAGCGGGACGCGCTCAGCCACGAGGTGCGCCAGATGGAGTGGCTGATCAACGCCAACGAGGCGAGCGCGCAGCGGGCGGCCGAGCGGCTGGTGGCCGACGAGGACGCCACCGGTGAGCAGTGGCGGACCGAGGCCGTGCTCGCCGGCGAGAAGGCCCGCGAGGAGATCAGGGACGCCGCCGCGCGCCGGATCTCCGCCGCGCTCAGCCAGTACGCGCGCATGCCGGTGTGGTTCCGGGTCGGGCTGGGCGAGATCACCGCGCCGGACCCGTCGTTCTGGCTGGACGCGGCGGTCGCCGTGCTCGCCTACCGGCTGGAGTACGGGGTCACCGACGCGGTCTCACCGCTGGGTGCGCCGCCGTCGGCGACCAGCGGCAACGAGGCGTGGGTGCGGCGCGCGAACGTCTACGCCGACATCACCGACCGGCTCGCGACGCTGGCCGCCACGTTCCACCTCCAGTAGTCCTCCCGCAACCGAACGGTTGCGGGAGGCCGGCACGGACCGCGATGTGCTGATCAACGCGCCGAGCCGGTGGCGTCGCAACGCCCCGGCCGCGAGAACCGCTTCTCGGTCCGTTCCGACGCCACCGCCACCTGGAGGTCCTCGCCGGCCTCGCAGTGGGACAGCCGGCTCGCGCGGCTCAAGAAGATCGCTGAGGCATGACCTTCCCGCCGACCACGGTGGCCAGCACCGGGATGTCGGCGATCGCGTCGCTGGTGCGCGGGTCGTCGCCGAGCACGACGAGGTCCGCGAGCTTGCCGGGTGTGATGCTGCCCAGCACGTCCTCCTTGCGGCACGCGTAGGCGCCGCCGAGCGTGTACGCGCGGATCGCCTCCTCGACGGTGACCGCCTCGTCCGGCCCGACCGCGCGGCCGCTCGCCGACCGCCGCCGCACCATGAACTCGATGGCGCGCAACGGTGCCCCGTCCGCGACCGGCCGGTCCGAGCTGCCCGCGACGGTGATGCCGTGGTCGAGGAACGACCGCCCGCGGTACATCCACGGCGCCCGCCGCGGTCCCATGATCTCGCTGTAGTCGTCGCCGTACGCCCACAGGAACGTCGGCTGCACGACGGGGACCAGGCCGAGAGCGGCGATCCGGCCGAGCTGGTCCGGCCGCACCAGGCCGCAGTGCTCGATGCGGTGCCGGGCGTCCGGGCGCGGCCGTGCCGACTGCGCCCGCGCCACCGCGTCCAGCGTGAAGTCGATGGCACGGTCGCCGATCGCGTGGATCGCGAGCTGCCACCCGGCGTTGTGGCCGTCGACGATGGCCGCCCGCATGAACTCCTCGGACTCGGCGAGCTGACCGCGGTTGTCGCCGCCGGTGTACGGCTCGGTCAACGCGGCCGTGCGCGCGATCATGCCGCCGTCGGTCCACAGCTTGAGGGCGCCCAACGACACCATGTCGTCGCCGAAGCCGGTGTGCAGGCCGAGGTCGATCGCCCGTGCGATGCCGTCCGCCGGATCGGCGGCGACGTCGTGCAGCACGTACGCGGAGACCATGAGCTGCACGCGGATCGGCAGCCGCGCGCGTTGGTACGCCGCGGCTTCCAGCGGTGAGCTGGCGATCAGGCCCGCGCCGATGCCCGCCTCCGCGCACATCGTCACGCCCTGCGCCAGCACCTGCTCGGCACTGCGGTGCAGCTCGGCGACGATCTCCTCGACCGAGTAGGGCAGCCGCAACGACCGCGCGGCCAGCTGCTCGTTCTCGGTCAGCCAGCCGTCACTGTTGATCTGCGGGAGTTGCCGCAGCACCACCGAGTTCACCACGCACGCGTGCCCGGACAGGTCGGCGACGTACACCGGGCGGCCGCCGCTGACCACGTCGAGGTCTGCGGCGGTGAGCGGCCGGTCCATGATCCGCCGGTCGTAGCCGGACGCCTCGATCCACGCCGTGCCGGGCGCGTCGGTCAACGCGCGCTGCACGGCGGCCACGGTGTTCAGCCCGGTCACGTCGATGGTGCGCCGGCCGTTCCACGCCAGGTGCGTGTGGGCGTCGATGAAACCGGGCAGCACCACGGCACCGCCGAGGTCCGCGGTCTCGGCCGCGGGCAGGTCGGCGACCTGCTCGTCCAGCCCGGCGATGCGGCCCTGCCAGATGCCGATCGTGTGCGCGGCGGGGCGGGCCGGGTCCATGGTGAGAACCCGGCAGCCCGTCAGCTTCAGGTCGAGTTTCACGCGGTCGCGAGGACCGGTACGGGGGTGTTGGTCAGCACGGAAGCCAGGATCTCACCTGAGCGCACCGCGACGTTGGACAACAGCGACGAGGTGATGCCGTGCGAGTGCTCGGTGCCGCCCTGGAGGTAGATGCCGCCGCGCAACGTCGACCTGATCCGGTAGTCCCGTCCCACGACCAGCCGGCCGGCCGCGTCACGGGCGCACGTCGCGTCGAGCGAACCGAGCGCCGGCGTGGCCTCGTCGTAGCCGGTCGCGAGCAGGACCAGATCGGCGTCGAGGAACTCCTGCTCGCCGGTGACCAGCGACTGGATCACCGCACGCGCGCCGGTCGCGGACTCCTCGACCGCCACGAGCCGGGTCATGTTCATCATCTTCAGCCGCTCGGTGCCGAGCACCTTCTCCCGGTAGGTGGTCCGGTAGAGCTGCGCGATCAGGTCGACGTCGACCACGGAGTAGTTGGTGTTGCGGTGGTAGCCCATCAGCCGCTGCTTCACCGCGTCCGGTGCGCCGAAGTAGTGGTCGACGGCCTCCGGGTCGAAGATCCGGTTCGCGAACGAGCTGTCGTCGGCGGGGCTGTAGCCGTAGCGGGAGAACACCGAGCAGATCTCGGCGCCGGGGAACTCGCGGTGCAGGTGGGCGACGGCCTCGGCGGCGCTCTGGCCGGCACCGACGACGACGCAGCGCTTCGGGTCCTTCAGTCCGGGAACCCGGTGCAGGAACTCGCTGTTGTGCCACACCCGGTCCGACAGCGCGACGCCCTCGGGAACGGCCGGGCGCAGGCCCGTGGCGAAGATCAGGTTGCGGGCCCGGTACACGTCACCGGCGGCGGTCGTCACCTCGAACAGGTCGTCCTCGACCGCCGTCACGTCCACGGCCTCCGCGCCGTAGGTGACCAGGTCGTCGACCTGCGCGGCGGCCCACTCGAAGTAGTCGTGGAACTCCACGCGCAGCGGGAACAGGTTCTTGTGGTTGACGAAGTCGACGAGCCGGCCGCGGTCCTTGAGGTAGCACAGGAACGAGAAGCGGCTGGCCGGATTCCGCATGGTGACCAGGTCCTTGAGGAACGAGACCTGCATCGTGGCGTCGTCCAGCAGCATGCCGCGATGCCAGCCGAACGCCTGCTGACGTTCCAGGAACACTGCGGTGACAGGGGTTTCGGCCTGCTCGTTGTGCTCGGTGAGAGCGATCGCGAGCGCCAGGTTGGAAGGCCCGAAGCCGATGCCGACGACGTCGTAGATGGGGTGCACGAGACTTGAACTTAGGGCAGCCTAAGCTTATCTGCAAGCGGTTCGTTAGGTTAGCCTGACCGTATCCCACCGGCGTTGAGGAGGACACCCCCATGAGGGTCGTCATGTTCGGGTTCCAGACCTGGGGTCATCGCACCCTGCAGGCGCTCTTGGCATCTGAGCACGAGGTCGTCCTGGTGGTGACCCACCCCAGGGGTGAGGGCGTGTACGAGAAGGTCTGGAGCGACTCGGTCGAGGACCTGGCCCGCGAGAACGGCGTCGAGGTCGTCGTCCGCGAACGGCCGGAGGACCAGGAGTTGCTCGACCGGCTCAAGGCCGCCGACCCGGACGTGATCGTCGCGTGCAACTGGCGGACCTGGATCCCGCCGCAGGTCTTCACGCTGCCCAAGCGCGGCACGCTCAACGTGCACGACTCGCTGCTGCCGAAGTACGCGGGCTTCTCCCCGTTGATCTGGGCGCTGATCAACGACGAGAAGGAGGTCGGCGTGACCGCGCACATGATGGACGACACGCTCGACGCCGGCGACATCGTGCTGCAACGCTCGGTCCCGGTCGGCCCGCGCGACACCACCGCCGACCTGTTCGCCAAGACGCTGGAGCTGTTCGGCCCCATCACGATCGACGGCCTCGCCGAGATCGCGTCCGGCCGCACCGAGTTCACCAAGCAGGACCGGTCGCAGGCCTCGTTCTTCCACAAGCGCGCCGAGGAGGACCTGCGGATCGACTTCACCTGGAGCGCGGAGGAGCTGGACCGGCTGGTGCGGGCCCAGTGCGCGCCGTACCCGAGCGCGTTCTGCTTCCACCGCGGTGAGCGCCTGGAGATCATCGAGGCCGACGTCTCCGCCGAGGTCTACGGCGGCACGCCCGGCCGGATCTTCTACCGCGAGGGTGACGGCGTGGCGGTCGTCGCGGGTGCCGAGGCCCGCCGCGGGCGCAGCAAGGCGTTGCTGGTCAAGACGGTCCGCACGGCCGACGGCACCGAGCTCAAGGCCCAGGAGTACTTCCGGACCATGGGCGGTTACCTGACCTCCCGGCCCTGATCAGGCGGGTCACGACGGGCTGATCGCGGACCGGGTGACCGGGCCGTGATCAGCATGGTCGATCATTGGCCCATGAATCGCGCTGCGGTGACGTCACTTGTCGTCTTCGTGCTCCTGGTGGCACTGGGCTGGTATCTGACGGAACTCCAGTCGAACAAGGAGAATCCGCCCACGCCGACCGGCACGAACACGCCCGCGCCAGGGGGTTCGACGGACCTCGGCGCGCTGCAGATCGCGCCGGAGGGCAAGATGGCCGGCTACAGCCGCGACCGGTTCCCGCACTGGGCCTCGCAGGGCAACTCCTGTGACACCAGGGAGGTCGTGCTCCAGCGGCAGGGCACAGACGTCAAGTCGGACAACGACTGCAAGGCCGTCTCCGGCACGTGGACGAGCCCGTACGACAACGTGGTGATCAAGGACGCGGCCGAGGTCGACATCGACCACACCGTGCCGCTGGCGGAAGCCTGGCGGTCCGGTGCGGACAAGTGGACCGACGACCAGCGCAAGGCGTTCGCCAACGACCTGGGTGGCATCCAGCTGATCGCCGTGACAGCGAAGACCAACCGCGGCAAGGGCGACCAGGACCCGGCCAAGTGGAAGCCGCCGGTGCAGACCTACTGGTGCACCTACGCCCAGCACTGGATCGCGGTGAAGATCACCTACAAGCTGACCGTGGACCAGGCCGAGCACGACGCGCTCGCCGGGATGCTCAAGGCGTGCTGATCACCGTCACGGTGACCGGCTCGACATAGGTGTCCGACCTGAGCGCCCGCTGCAGCTTTTCCCGGAACAGCGGGCGTTCGTGCGATTTGGGCAGTGTGTCCGGCGACATCGCGGAGAACAGGCTGCCCGCCAGCTCCTCGACGGTGTGCTGGTGCGTGTAGCCGATGGTCCACTCGTGCGGCGTGAACCCCGCACGGCTGAGTGCGTCCGCATACCGTTGGCGCGCAACGGCATCCGTGCCGCAGTCGGCCGTGATCGGGGTGTGGAACCAGTCCTGGAGCACCCGCCGGATCGCCGGGTGCTGGCGCCACAGCGGCGTCCCGTTCGCGATGATCGCGAACTTCTCGGTGCGCGCCTGGCGGAACAGCCGCTCGTGGTCCATCCAGTGCAGCGCCTGCCCGACCACGACCGCGTCGAACCGTCCGAGCTCCGCCACGTCCGCGTCCGAGCCGAGGTGCCAGTCGACGTTCGGCAACGCCGGCGCGTGCGCGAGCATGTCCGGCTCCGGGTCGACCGCGAGCACCCGCCGCACGTGCCTCGACAGCGGGGCGGCGAGCTGGCCGGTGCCGCAGCCGAGGTCGAGCACGACGTGGTCGCGGGTCAGCCCGAGCTTGCCGACCAGCGCGTCGATCACCGGCGGTGGGTAGCCGGGCCGGAACCTCGCGTAGAAGTCCGCCACCTCACCGCTGAAACCCAGCCCTGTACCGCTCTTGTCCCCGGACATTCCCCAGACACTGCCTCACTTCGCGCGCGCCTGCCGGGAGATCAGCCTGAAGCAGACGCCGCTCGGCACCGCGGTGGTCCGGCGGGATGGCGGGCCCGGCGGGCACCGGGACGCCACCCCTGCCGGCGGTGGCTTAGCTGACCTGCACCGACTCGAACAGGCCGGACAGCTTCCAGTGCGTCACGTAGCCCATGGCCTCGGCCGCGATCAGCACGTCGAGCTTGCCCAGGTTCGTGCGCTTGGGCATCTGGTAGGCCTTGCCGCGCCGCACGTCGAGCACCACCGGCGTGGCGCCCGGCAGGGTGTCGCCGATCGTGTGCTGCAGGATGCGCAGCCCCACGTTGGCCGCCTCCCTGGTCAGCGGCACCTCCTTGGCGTGGACGAGCACCGCGTAGGTCGACCCGTCCTTCTTGCGCAGCCCCAGGTGGGGCCGCACCTTCAACGTGAGCTCGCCGGCCCGGTAGGTCGTGCCCTCCACCGGCACGCCGGTCGCCTTGAACGCGCTCAGCCAGGGCAGGAAGCCGTCGGCGATCTCCTCGAACGCCCGCGGCTGGCCGGTGCGGTTGGCGGCCATGACCGCCTTCTTCAGCTCCAGTTCAGGTTCGGTCGAGTTGACCGCTCGGCGCATGGCGTCGCGGATCGGGTTGTAGAAGCCGCAGATCTTCGGGTCCTCGGTCAGATACATTCCCCGCTGCTCTGACACGATGCTGATGCGTCCACGCTGGCCGCTCATGACGTACTCGGTGAACGACAGTGCGGTGACGCTGACGTTGTTGTCCGGCAACGCTTTCTCCCCTCGTACCGCCTTCTTCACCTGACGGTAGCCGAGGGGTCTGACAAAAACGGCGCTGCGCCGAACGGCCTAGTGACTACCTAGTGTTGCCGACTCACTCCAACGGGTGCCACTCAGGGTGGTGCTTTAGGCCTCATTCGGTAAGCGGACCGTGACGAACTGGCCGCCGATCGCACCGCCGACCGTTCGTCTGCCGTTCGCCGACGCTCGCGCAACGCTCACCGCACGGCAGGCCGGAGTCACCCTCCGTAGAAGATCAACTGAAGAGAATGGGTTCCGCAGACGATTCCGCGGTGTAGGGAGCACGATGGCGGTCAAGGCGGCTCAGCCCGCTAGGCGTTCACCCGAAAGTGAGGGTGACGTGGAGGCCCGGCAGCCGGCGCGGTGGCTCGTCCACCCCGCCCAGTGGCCGCACGCCGCCCAGGTGACGGTCATCCTCGTGCTGATCGCCCTGCTGCTGTGGGCCATCGCCCTCACGCTCGGTCCCGACCAGGCGTTCATCGTCGGCTCCGCCGGTGTCGCGGCCAAGCTGATCTGCATGTACCTGGAGACCCGCGTCAAGGACTAACGCGCGTAACGCTCCTCAGCCCTGGCCTTCGCCTTGGCCGCCTCCACCTCGCGGTCCTTCGGCGGCGCGGTCGTCACCAGCGCGGCGAGCAGCTCCTGCGTGGCCGCCGCGACCGCCGCCACGGCCCGGTCGAACGCCTCCTGGTTCGCCGCGGACGGTTTGGCCGCCCCGCTGACCTTGCGCACGTACTGCAGCGCGGCCGCCTGCACCTCGGAGGAGGTGGCCGGCGGTTCGAAGTTGTGGAGCACCCGGATGTTTCGGCACATGCCCCCAGCCTAGGACGGCTTCGGCGGTGCGGCGCGGGTGTGGATGCGTTCGCCCTGCTTGCCGAACAGGCTGATGATCTCCGCGGGGTTGCCGTCCGCACTGCCCAGCGCGTGCGGCTGGCGGCAGTCGAACTCCGCCACCTCGCCGGCCCGCAGCACGACCTCCCGCTCACCCAGGCGCAACCGGACCCGGCCGCTGAGCACGTAGAACCACTCGTGGCCCTCGTGCACGCGCGGCTCGTGCAGCCGGTCGTCGGTGATGATCATCTTCCACGCCTGGAGCGGGCCGATCGAGCGGGTCAGCGGGATGCCGACCCGGCCGTGGTCGAGCCGGCGCGGCTTCATCCGCACCCGCGGGTCGCCGACCTCCGGCGCGCCCACCAGGTCGTCGAGCGTGACCTGGTACGTGCGCGACAACGGCAGCAGCAGCTCCAGCGTCGGCTTGCGCTGGTCGCTCTCCAGGCGTGACAGGGTCGACTTCGAGATGCCCGTCCGCTCGGACAGCTCCGCGAGCGTCAGGTCGTGCTCGGCCCGCAGCGCGGCGAGCCGGTTGCCGAGAGTTGCCATTCCGGCAACATACGTTGCTGAAACCGGACTGTCGACCGCACCCTCGTGGCATGGACTACGAAGTGGTGATCATCGGTGGGGGAGCGGCCGGCCTGAGCGCCGCCCTGATGCTGACCAGGGCGCGCCGCAGCGTCCTGGTGGTCGACGGCGGCAAGCCGCGCAACGAGCCGGCCGCGCACATGCACAACTACCTCTCCCGCGACGGCTTCTCGCCGCTGGAGCTGCTCAAGCACGGCCGCGCCGAGGTCGAGGGCTACGGCGGCGAGATCGTGACCGCCGAGGTGCGGTCGGTGAGCAGGCTCGCCGACGGCTTCGCGGTCGAGCTCGACACGCGCACGGTCACCGGCAGGGTCGTGCTGTTCGCGACCGGGCTGGTGGACGAGGTGCCGGAGCTGCTGCGCGAGCGCTGGGGCCGTGACGTGTTCGGCTGCCCGTACTGCCACGGCTACGAGGTGCGCGACCAGAAGCTCGTGGTGTTCGGCGAGGAGAAGAAGGTGGCACTCGTGCGGCAGTGGTCCGCCGACGTCACGCTCGTCCCGTCGGTCGACGACACCGAGGTCGCCGACGACCGGCTCGTCGCGGTGATCTCCGGCGACCGGCGCCACCCGGCCGACGCGCTCGTGTACTCCGCACCGGTCAAGCCACGCGACGAGCACCTGCTGGCGTTGGGGGCGGAGACCGAGGAGACGATCGCCGGTCCGTTCGTGCGCACGGACAAGTTCGGCCGCACGAGCGTGCCCGGCGTCTACGCGGCCGGCAACGTCACGGACCCGTCCGCCATCGTGATCGTGGCCGCCGCACAGGGCGCCCAAGCCGCCGGGATGATCAACATGGACCTGCTCAGCGCTCCGCGGGAAGGCTGATCCGGAACGTCGAACCCGGCCCGGCACGCCGCGGTCATCCCGCGGGACGGCAAGGTGTGCCTGCCGAACCCGTGACCGCATCCGTGACTTGTGCGGCCTTCGTGGCCAGCACCGTGGCCGTCGTGTCGCCCTCGACCGCGAACACCGGCTCGACCCGCCCGAACACCGCCCGCAGCTCGGCCACGACGTCCGCGCCGGTGAACCCCGCGACCAGCCGGTACCCGCGGCGCAGCAACCCGGTCACGCGGTCGTCCTTGGCGAGCCGCACGTCGAACACGAACAGCCGCCCGCCCGGCCGCAGCGCGTCGCAGGCGTTCGCCACCGCCGCGGCCACGTCCGGCATCGCGCTGAACGCCCCCAGCGCCACCGCCGCGTCGAACTCGCCGGAGCCGTGGCAGGTGGTGCAGGCGTCAGCCTCGCGCACCTCGACGTTCGGCCACCGGGCGGCGCGCCGGCGGGCGATCCGGACCATGCGCGGGCTGCGGTCCACCGCGACCACCCGGCCGTGCGGCCCCACGGCGTGGACGAGCTCGGGCAGCAACGCCCCGGTGCCGCAGCCGATGTCGAGCACCGCCTCGCCGGGCCGCAGGCCGAGCCGCCGCACGGCCAGCCGGTTGAGCGGCCCGGAGAACCGGTCGAGCAGGCGGTAGTAGGTGAGTGCGGCGAAGTCCCAGAACTGCATGGCGTCCCCCTGACGTCGTTGCAATGCGATCGCATCGTAAAACGACCGGGCAGTAGGATGCAATGCGATTGCATTGGAGACTGTCTTGCCGAAACAGGTCGACCACGAGGCACGCCGGCGGGAGATCGGCGCCGCGGTGTGCCGGGTGATGGCCGCGCGGGGCCTCGACGCGGTGAGCCTGCGGCACGTCGCCGCCGAGGCCGGGGTGTCGATGGGCCGCGTCCAGCACTACTTCGCCACCAAGGACGAGATGCTGCTGTTCGCGTTCCGGTTGATCAGCGACCGCGTCGCGGACCGCATCGGCCAGGTCTGGTCCGACGACCCGCGGACGTTCCTGCGCGCGTTGCTCCTGGAGCTTCTGCCGATCAGCGCTGCGGCACGGGCCGAGGCACCGGTGCTCGCGGCGTTCCTGGCGCAGGCGGTCGTCGAACCGCGCCTGGCCGAGCCGTTGCGCGCGGGCAGCCACGAGATGGTGGCGTTCGTGGCCGGCCAGATCCGCGCGGTGCGGCCGGAGGGGGACGCCGAACGGGACGCGCTGGCGTTGCTGGCGTTCGTGGACGGCCTGATGCTGCAGGTGCTGATCGGTCAGGTCGACGTGCGGACCGCGGAAGAGCTGGTGGAGCACCAACTCTCGCGGTTGTTCACGAACGACTGACGGCTCACCCGGCCTGCCGGGAGGTCAGGCGGCGCACCCCGCACGGCACTCGCTCGGGCTGACACCGTGCACGCGTTTGAAGGCCGCGCTGAACCCGAACGCGTCCGCGTACCCGACCTGGCGGGCCACCGCGGCGACCGTGGCCGTCGACTCGGCCAGCAGGTCCGCGGCCAGCGCCATGCGCCACTCGGTCAGGTACGTCAGCGGTGGCGTGCCGACCAGCCTGGTGAACCGGCTCGCCAGCGTCGTGCGCGACACCCCGGCCTCCCGTGCCAGCTGGGCGAGCGTCCACGGCCGTGCGACGTCGGAGTGCATCGCGCGCAATGCGGGCCCCGCCACGTCGTCGGCCAGCGCGCCCAGCCAGCCCGTGCCGTGCTCGTGGTCGAACCAGGTCCGCAGTCCGCACACCATCAGCCAGTCGAGCAACCGGTCGGCGACCACGCCCTGTTCGTCCTCGAGACCGCCGTAGAACTCCGCGCAGCCGTCGTCCCCCGGCGCCACCAGCACGTCCGGCATCACCGCCGACAACCGCCTCGAAACCGAGCCGGTCAGCTCGTACGACCCGCGCACCGCCTCCGCCCGGCCGGACAGGCTGCCCGGCCCGCGCACCACCAGGATGTCGCCCGCCCGCGCGGTCTTCCCGCCGGCCCGCACCTCACCGGACACGAGGGCGTACAAGGTGCACCTGTCGTGCGTCACGGTGCCCGAGACCGTGCAGCGGCGCAGACCACCGCCGTCCGCACGGACCCCGCGCAACAGCTCGTCGAACGGATCCATGCCGTCCACGATAGTGGGTCGAACGATCGAGCATCATCGATGAACTCTCGGACATGGGCCGATCGCGCGGTCCACGGTTGGCTGGACGGCATGACACAGGAGATCTTGGTGCTGGGCGCCACCGGCAAGACCGGCCGGCGCGTCGTGGCGGCTCTGGGGAAGACCGACGTGACCGTGCGCGCCGCTTCCCGTTCCAGCGCGGTCCGCTTCGACTGGGACGACCGCTCCACCTGGCGACCGGCGCTGGCGGGCACGACCGGCGTCTACCTGATCGCGCCACACGACCCGGCCGACGCGGCACCGTTCGTCGAACTGGCCGAACAGCAGGGCGTCCGCCGCGTGGTCCTGCTCTCCGGCCGCAATCTCGACCGGTTGCCGATCGACGTCTTCACGAACATGCACGCCGCCGAGGCCGCGGTCCGCGCCTCGACCCTGGACTGGACCGTCCTGCGCGCCAACAACTTCACGCAGAACTTCTCCGACGACGTCTGGGCGCAGGAGGTCCGGGCCGGCCGCCTGCCGCTGCCGGTGGACGACACCCCGGAGCCGTTCATCGACGTGCGGGACGTCGCCGACGTCGCGGTCAAGGCGCTGACCGAGGACCACGCGGGCCGGACGTACGAGCTGAGCGGACCCATCGGGGTCACGTTCGCCGACGGGCTCAAGAAGATCGCCGCACGAACCGGACGCCCCGTCGAGCTCGTCCGGCTGACCCCGGAGGAGTACCACGCCGAGCTGCTCTCGCACGGCGTCCCCGAGCCCGCGGCCGCGGAGCTGAACGGCATGTTCGACGCCATGCGCAAGGGCCTGCTCGCCACGCCGACCGACGACGTGAGCGGCCTGCTCGGCCGCGCGCCGATCGACTTCGACACCTACGTGGCCGACACCTGGCGCTGACGCGGCAGCAGCAGGTGCACCGCGAACCCGGCCGCCGCGGCGAGCACCGCCTGGTAGACGACCGAGAGCTGGTACCGCCCCGCAACCGCGAACGCCGCCTCCAGCCCGGTCGTCCACCACCCGGCGAGCTCACCGAGCCCCAGCACGTGCCAGCCGAAGAACCCGGCGCACCACCCGACCACGACCCACGCGGCCCGCCCGCCCCGGCGCACGAACAACGCCGTCGACACCGCCGCCACCGCGTTGAACGCCAGCGCGATCCCCGTCAGCGTCGCGTCAGCGCTCCACACCAGACTGGCCAGCACCTGCACAACCAAGATCGCGACCACCAGCCCGCTGCCCACCCGCGTCCTGTCCACAGGTCACGGTAACCCGTGGGCCCCCGAGGCAACCGATCGGCCGCGACCGGCGTCGTGATGGTCAGGACTACCTGGGGAGCACACCTTGCGATCATTGTTGTTAGCGGCGGCATTGCTGGTCGGTCTGGCGCCGGCCGCGACCGCCGACACCGAGGCCGAGACCCCGGCGCTGTCCTGGCAGGACTGCCAGGACGGGTTCCAGTGCACGACGGCGAAGGTGCCGCTGGACTACGACCAGCCACGCGGCACGAAGATCGACCTGGCCCTGATCCGCCTGCCGGCGACCGACCAGGCCAAGCGGATCGGCTCGCTGTTCGTGAACTTCGGCGGCCCCGGCGCCTCCGGCGTCGACCGGCTGCGGGCGAGGGCCAGGTGGGAGTGGCTCTTCTCGGCCGAGCTGCGGTCGCGCTTCGACCTCGTGTCGTGGGACCCGCGCGGCATCGGCCGCAGCGCGACGGTGCGGTGCTTCGACTCCGTCGACGAGCAGCAGCAGTTCCTGAACTCCATCCCGCTGTACCCGGTGACGGCAGCCGACGAACCCGCGTTCTACGCCAAGCACCAGGAGTTCGCGCAGCGCTGCAAGACCAGGTCGGGCGACCTGCTCGACCACGTCTCGTCGGCCAACACCGCACGTGACCTGGACCTGCTGCGCAAGGCCGTCGGCGACAAGAAGCTGACCTACCACGGCATCTCCTACGGCACCCACCTCGGCGCGATCTACGCGAACCTGTTCCCGGACAAGGTGCGCGCGCTCGCGTTCGACGGCTCGCTGGACTTCATCGGCAACGCCACCGGCCACGGCAACCAGGGCACCACCGTGCCCCTGGACACCCGCCAGGACGTGCCCCGCGGCACCGCCGAGACGTTCGACCAGTTCCTCACCCAGTGCGCGGCACCGGGCGCGAAGTGCGCGTTCGCGGGCGGCGACCTGAAGAAGAAGTGGGCGGACCTGGTCGCCAAGGTCACCGCGACCCCGATCACCACCCCGGACGGCACCTTCGACCGCGCCGCGCTGATCGGCACCGTGTGGGACGCGATGGCCCAGCCGGAAACCTGGCAGTCCACCGCACAGCTCCTCCAAACCCTGTGGGAAACCCAGCCCTCGTTCGCCAGGACCGCCGCGCCCGATTACACCTCGAACCGCACCGAGGCGTTCAACGCGATCCAGTGCGCCGACAGCGACTTCCCACGCGACACGGCCGCCTACACCAAGTACGGCCAGAGCGAAGACTCGCGCGTTCCCTACTGGGGCCGCCCGATCGTGTACGACATGATGCCGTGCGCGTTCTGGCAGGGCCGTGACACCGACCGCTACACCGGCCCGTGGAACCGCTGGACCTCCGCACCAATCCTGTTCATCAACAGCAGGTTCGACCCGTCCACGCCGTTGCACGGCGCGCAGGACGGCGCCGCGGAGATGGCCCGCACCGGCTTTCTGACCGTCGAGGGCTCCGGCCACACCTCGATGTACGTTCGCAGCGCGTGTGCGGAGAAGGTCAAGCGCGAGTACCTGTTCACCGGCGTGCTGCCGACGCAGCGCACCTGTGGCATCGACAAATTCCCGTTCGCGTAACTCGGATTATGGCCGCCGCACACCGAATGTCTTCGGTGTGCGGCGGCATCTTTCCCGCGTCTCACTGCGTTCGAGCACGCCACCCAGCGAGGGAACGAAGCTCGTCGAGGTAGGCCCGAACCGCGGGCTCGTTGCCGAATCGCTTGCCCAGCACCACAGCGAGGTCGCGGGACACCATCGTCAACGACGGCAACGACTTCCGCTCCCCTCCGAGCGCACATCGCCCAAAGGCGATCGCGCCGTCGAGGTCGCCACCCCGTGCCGCTGCGACTCCCAGCGTCACCCTCGCTTCCGCGATCCGCATGGGAGCGCGCTCAAAGCCCCTGGAATCGATGCCCGACCTGATGATCTCTTCGGCCAGGCCGCTCGCAAGGCGGTCATTCCCGATGTGCCGGTAGCAGTCCATGGCGTAGAAGTCGAACTTGTCCGGATCAACGACGAAGTGGTTCTCGATGTTGTCCGGATACGGCATGGAATCAAGCAACGATCGGCCGCGGTCGAGAGGGCGTTCCATCTCGTCCTGCTCGCCCATCCGCGCCCAGGCCTTCGCCTCCTGCGCGATCAGCTGCACCGCCACGGAGTGAGAACCGGCCACTGCTCGCCCCGATCGTGCGGCCGCCACAACACCGCGATAGTCACCTGTCGTCAACGCAAACCACGCCCGCATCTCGTGCGCCCACCCGAGAACGCCGGCGCTGCCGACCTCGCCGCCAAGGCTCAAGGCGGTCTGGCGGGTTAGCTTCGGCACCGGCCCTGTCGCCCATGTCGTACTCAAGACAGCCCACCAGCAGCGCAAGCCACCCGGCCAGCTCCAGCGTGTCGCGTCGCTGGCCGAGGCTCAAGCGTTGTTCGTCCAGCTCCCCGATGCGCCTCAGCCAACGGCGTCCTTCGCGAAGAAGCTCGTCAGGACGGCGGTGGGCATACTCGGAACACAGGCGGTCGACAATGATCCGCAACGCCTCCACGGTGGCGTCGTTGAGGCTGGACGCCTGCAACCGCGCCACGACCTCCTTGGTGTCCATGCCTGTGGCGTGGACGATCTTCAGACCGGACTCGGTGCGATTCATAGGTGGGAACAGGCTGCTGGTCACCGTGCGCAGTGCCGCGGCTATGACCGGCGCGTCGTGGCTTGGCTTGTTCTCGCCGCGTTCCCAGGCCTTCCAACGCCGAACGAGGTGATCATCGTCCGGCAACGCCTCGTCGGTGTGCCGACGCATCTCGGCGACTGCCTCGGCCTGAGACCAGCCACGCGCCTCACGCGCGCCCAGTCCGGAACGTCACCTGCCATCGCTCCGCCTGCCCTGATGTCCGGCCTCTGACTTCGAGTGTGGCACCGAACGACCGAAAGGCTCCACAAGCAGCTCACTGGAGCAGCCGAAGGTCGACACAAAGAAGGCCGCTGACCTGTCTGTGCAGGTCAGCGGCCATGTTTTCCAGCGCCCCTGGCAGGATTCGAACCTGCGACCTCGGGATTAGAAGTCCCTCGCTCTCTCCACTGAGCTACAGAGGCTGGAGGGGTGCGGGAGCGGCCACGTTTCGTGGTCGCCCGCTGCCCCCACCGGACACATCGTCCGAAGTCGATCGACCGTTTCCGTCCTACGTCCGAACGGGTGACGAAAACGCCCTAAACGTGATGCGAATCACATTCGTGGGGCTGTTGAGGCTCTCTCCACCAGGGAAACGTCGAGTCTCGTCGGGCGTGGCGGTCTGGCTCCGGCCAGTAACTTCAGTGCCAGTTCGCCGGCTCGCCGACCCTTGTCGGCGAGGGGTTGACGCACCGTAGTCAACGGTGGGTCGCTGTAGGCCGCCTCGGGGACGTCGTCGAATCCGGCGATCGACACGTCGGCGGGGACTGAAAGGCCTAGGTCGCGGGCGGCCCGGAGTGCGCCGAACGCCAGTTGGTCCGATGCGCACAGCAAAGCGCTCGGCCGGGGCGTGCGGGTGAGCAGCCACCGCGCGCCGAGACGTCCGAGCTCGCGATCACTGCCGCGCGCCTCCCACACCGGAACATTGTCCGGTTGCACCCCTGCTTTTTCCAAAGTGTCGAGGTAGCCGCCCAGGCGGTCGCGGCTCACGCGGAACGGCACGGCCGATCGGCGGTCCGCGGAGACCGGGCCGGATACGCCGTCCGGGTGCAGCGCGAACATGAGCACGCCGAACCGGGTGTGGCCCAGGGACAGCAGGTGCGCGGCGGCGAGGGAGGTGCCCTGGTAGTCCTGCACCTCGACGCGGGCCGAGTCGGGCAGGACGGGCTGGTCGATCACCACGAGCGGCAGACCGCGGGCGGCCACGGCGTCCAGCGCGGGTGCGGAGTCCGGCAGTGAGTACGCGACCATCACGTCCGCCTGCGCGCGCGTCACGATGGAGGGGCGCGGTCCGCCCGTGGAGTCGCCCGGCATCAGAACGAGGCTGTGGTCGTGGCCGTCCACGGTCGAAGCGAGGCCGTCGAGCACGATGGACAGTGCCGGATCCGTGAACGCCCCACGCAGGCCTTCGGGCAGCATGAAACCCACGGCTGCTGACGACCGTGTGGCCAGAGAGCGCGCAACGGGATCTGGGCCCGCATAGCCCAAAGAGCGCGCCGTCTCGAGAATGCGTTCGCGCAACGACGACGAGAGCTGGTCGGGCCGGTTGTACGCGTTCGACACCGTTGCCCGTGACACCCCGACCGCGGCGGCGACGGTGTCCAGCGTCGGCCTGCGGCGGCGATCGGAGTTCACGAACAGCATCGTAGGCGAGGAATCACAGCACGTGAGCTGGCGCGTCTGAAGCGCTTCAGTCATGCTGGGGCCATGTCCCCACGCCTGGCCACGTTCGTCGTCTTCCTGGTGAACGGCGCCGTCTTCGGCACCTGGGCCTCCCGCGTGCCCGCGCTGGCCACGCAGGTCGGCGCCGAGGAAGGGGTTCTCGGCCTGGCACTGCTCGGTGCGAGTGTCGGGCTGGCGTTCACGGCGGCTGGCCGCCAGGATCTGTGCCGTACACGGATCGCGAGGAGTCCTGATAGGGAGCACCCTCCTCTGTCCGCTGCTTCTGCCCGTTCTCGCGCTATCGCAGTCGCCGCTGCAACTGGGGCTCAGCCTGGTCGCCTTGGGCGCGAGTGTGGCGGCGATGGACGTGTCGATGAACATCGCCGCTGTCACCGTCGTCCGCGACCTGCGACGGCCGTTGATGCCGCAGTTCCACGCCGGGTTCAGCATCGGCGGCCTTGTCGGATCGCTGGGCAGTGCCGCCGCCGCTCAGGCGCAATGGACGCCCATGCGGCACTTCCTCGTCGCGGCGCTCGTCGGCCTGATCGTCACGGCGATTGTGGCGAGAAGCATCCCCGGAGGAGTAGGGGAGCGGCATAGGCAAGAGACCACCGAACGAGCGAATGTCCTCAAGAGCCCGGTCCTCTGGCTGTTGGCGAGCGTCGCGCTGTGCAGCGCTATCGCGGAAGGGGCGGCGGCGGACTGGTCGGCGCTGTTCATGGTGCGTGAGCGCGGTATGGGTGACGCGGCGGCGGCATACGCCTATGCGGGGTTCTCCGTCACGATGGCGTTCGCACGGTGGTTCGGTGAGCCGGTGCAACGCCGGCTCGGCCCCCACCGGCTGCTCGCCGCGGGTGGCGGGCTTGCCGCAACGGGGCTGGCGCTCGCGGTCGTCGTCCCGTTCCCGGCCGCGGGCTACCTCGGGTTCGGGCTGGCCGGGCTGGGGCTCGCGTTCTTGTTCCCGGTGGTCATGGACCTGGCGGGCGAGGCGGGTGAACGTGCGGACGGCAGTGGTGGCGAGCGGGAGCTGGGGCTGGTGACGACGATCGCCTACACCGGGTTCCTCGCCGGTCCGCCGATCGTGGGCGGGCTGGCGCACGTGAGCTCGCTCGTCGTGTCGCTCGGGTTCGTGGCGCTGGTCACGGCGCTGATCATCCCGGCGACCTGGCTCGCGAAACGGGCTGCTAGGCAGCCGGCAGGCGTTTGAGCGCCACCTGGGCGACCGGTTCCAGCAGCTTCGTCGCCTGCGTCTCGGTCGCGCCCTTCTTGTTGATCGCGACCAGCAGCGACTCGGTGCGCGAGGTCGCGATCGTGGCCGTGCACACCATGTTGTCGCTCTCCTGGCCACAGGACAGCCAGGTGGCGTGCTTGAGCGTCTGGACCTCGGAGCCCTTCGTCTGCCGGTTCTTCGACTCGTCGAACGACCGGTACGGCACCGCGACCATGACCTGCACGTTCTCGTTCATGACGAACAGGCACGAGTTGGGGATCTTGTCGCTCTGCGGCGCCGGCTTGTACTTGGGCGTGCCGATCGGCTTGAGGTCGTTCTCGGAGACCAGCGAGCACGGGTCGATGTTCGCCGTCTTGCGCGGCGTCGGCACGGCGGGGCCCGGCGGCAACGGCTCCGCCACGGGCTCGCCCTGGACGCGGTACGAGCAGCCGGCCACGAGGAACACGGCGACCAGCAGGAGGAGAGAACGGCTCACACAGGGCAACACTAGACGTGCGTAGGCTCCAAGCCGTGGCAATCGAGCGCTCGACCAGAACGGGGTTGGTCCCCCTCGTCGTCATCGGCTTCGCGGTGGCGGCGCTCGTCGCGGTCGCGATGAGCGCGCTCTCGCCGAACCCACCCGCGGGCCTGCTCATCGTCCGCGTCCTCACCGAGACCGGCGCGGTGGTGACCATCGGTTCGTTGTTGCTGGCAGCGTTCCTCGTGCCACCGCAGCGCTCCGGCATGCTCGCCGCCGACGGGTATGCCGCGATGCGCACGGCTGGGTGGTCCTCCCTCGTGTGGCTGGCGGGCGCGGTGCTCTCTGTGCCGTTCACCACTGCCTCGGCCATCGACCGGCCGGTGTCGTCGTTCAGCCTCTCGCAGATGATCGGCACGTCGATGCTGCTGGAGCAGTCGAAGGCGTGGGCGCTGACGGCGATCATCGTGGCGTTGCTCGCGCTCGGCTGCCGCCTGGTGCTGTCGTGGGCGTGGACCGCGGTCCTGCTGTTCGTGGCGATCTTCGCGTTGGTGCCGGTGGCGGTGACCGGCCACTCGTCGTCGGGCGGCTCGCACGACATGGCCACCAACAGCCTGTTGTTCCACCTCGTCGCCGTGGTGCTGTGGGTGGGCGGTCTGATCGCACTGCTCGCACACGGCAGGCGTGGCGGCGCCCACCTGCCGCTGGCCGCGTCCCGGTTCTCGAAGCTCGCGCTGGTCTGCTGGATCGTCCTGGCCGTCTCCGGCGTGGTGAACGCGCTGGTCAGGATCACCCCGGCCGACCTCGTGACCTCCACCTACGGCTGGCTCACGCTGGGCAAGCTCGCCTGCCTGGTGGTGCTCGGCGTGTTCGGCTACTTCCAGCGCGAACGCGGCGTGCGCGGCGTGGTCGACGGGCGGCCGGCGGCGTTGCTGAAGCTCGCGGGCGTCGAAGTCCTGCTGATGATGTTCACGATCGGGCTCGCCGTCGCGCTGGCCCGCACGCCTCCGCCGAACGGCAGCGTCGAGCTGCCCAGCCGCACCGAGATCGCCATCGGCTACGACCTGGACGGTCCGCCGACGCTGGCGCGCATCCTGTTCGACTGGCGCTTCGACCTCATCTACGGCACGTTCGCGCTGGTCTTCGCCGCGCTGTACGTGCTGGGCGTGCGCCGGCTCACCAAGCGTGGCGACAAGTGGCCGGTCGGTCGCACGGTCGCGTGGCTGTGCGGGTGTTTCTCCCTCTTGTTCGCCACGTCGTCGGGCATGGGCCGCTATTCGCCCGCGATGTTCAGCGTGCACATGGAAGCGCACATGGTGCTGTCCATGCTGACGCCGATCCTGTTCGTGCTCGGTGGACCGGTGACGCTGGCCTTGCGCGCCTTGCCGGTGAGCAAGGAGGTGCCGGGGCCGCGGGAGTGGCTGCTGGCCTTCGTCCACTCGCCGGTGGCACGGGTGCTCACGAACCCGTTCGTGGCGCTGGCGTTGTTCGTCGGCTCGTTCTACGCCCTGTACTTCTCGGGTCTGTTCGAGGCCGCGTTGCCGTACCACTGGGCGCACCTCGCGATGAACGCCCACTTCATCCTCGCCGGCTACGTCTTCTACTGGCCCGTGATCGGCGTCGACCCGTCGCCGAACAAGCTGCCGCCGCTGGGCCGGCTGGGGCTGTTGTTCGCGTCGATCCCGTTCCACGCGTTCTTCGGCGTCGTGCTGATGAGCTCGCAGAACGTCATCGGCGAGCAGTTCTACCGCGGGCTGTCGCTGCCGTGGGTGCAGAACCTGCTGGAGGACCAGCGGCTCGGCGGCGGCATCGCGTGGGCCGCGGGCGAGCTGCCGTTGCTGGTGGTGATGGTCGCCCTGCTCACGCAGTGGGCGCGGCAGGACGGCCGGGACGCGAAGCGGCTGGACCGCAAGGCCGACGCCGATGGCGGCGCCGACCTCGAGGCCTACAACGCGATGCTGCGCAAGCTCGCGGGCAAGGACTAGATCGACAACGGCCTGCGGAACCCGCGGACCGCGAAGAACGCGCCGACCACCGCGATCACGCCGCTCGTGATTAGCGCACCGGCCACACCCGTGACGGGGTGGGCGAGCGCGAGGCTGCGTGCGGCGTCGACCGCGTAGGTCAGCGGGTTGACCTTCGCGATCGCCTGCAGCCAGCCGGGCAGGCCGGTGATCGGCACGAACGCGCTGGACGCGAACATCAGCGGGAACATCGCCAGGAAGCCGACGGTCTGCATCAGCTCCGCCTTGCGCACCCATGCTGCGATCGCGATGAACACCCAGCTCAGCGCCCATCCCACGACCAGCGCGAGCCCCAGGGCGGCGAGCGTGCCGAGCATGCCGCCGTCGGGCCGGAACCCGAACACCAGCACGCCGAACGCGATCATCAGCACGAGCTGGAACGCGGTCCGCACGGCGTCGGAGAGGTTGCGGGCCAGCAGAACCGTGCTGGGCCTGATGGGCAGCGAACGGAACCGTGCGAGCACACCGTTGGACATGTCCTGCACGAGCCCGATACCGGACGCGAGAGAGGACTGCATCGCGGTGTTCACGAGGATCGCGGGCAGCAGGAAGTTGATGTAGCTCATGCCCGGCGGGAAGTTCGCCGTCGAGGTGATGCTGCCGAAGATCTGGCTGAACAGCGTCAGCATGATCAACGGCTGCAGGATGCTGAAGAACACCAGCGCGGGCGTGCGCAGCAGTGCGCGCAGAGAACGGCCGGTCAGCACCAGAACCTGTGTCGGGTAGCTGCTGCCGTGCCAGGTCAAGGTCGCCATGGTTCCCCCTAGTTCGCGGCGAGTGTGAGGTAGACGTCGTCCAAGGTGGGCTCTTTGAGGCCGATTTCGTGCGCCTCCAAGCCGTTGTCGTCCAACGCGCGCACGACCGTCGCAAGGTCGCGCGATGCGCTGACGGGCGTGGTGAGCGTGAGACCTTCGGCGACCGGGTGCAGGCCCACGGCGCCGATCGCCGTCAGCGCCGTGTCCACATCGGACGCCGAGTCGAGCGTCACGGTCACGGTGCGCTGCCCGACCTGCGCCTTGAGCTCGGCGGACGTGCCGGACGCGACGACCTTGCCGTGGGACAGCACGGTGATCGAGTCGGCGAGCCGGTCGGCCTCGTCCAGGTACTGCGTCGTGAGCAGCACCGTGGTGCCGTCCGCGACGAGCTTCTCGACGATCTCCCACATCGCGAGGCGGCTGGCCGGGTCGAGCCCGGTGGTCGGCTCGTCCAGGAACAGCACCTCGGGGTTGCCCACCAGCGACGCGGCCAGGTCGAGGCGCCGCCGCATGCCGCCGGAGTACGTCTTGGCGTTGCGCTTGGCGGCGTCGGTGAGGTCGAACTGCTCCAGCAGGTCGTCGGCGCGCTGGTGGGCCTGCCTGCGGCTGGCGCCGAGCAGGCGGGCGATCAGCACGAGGTTGTCGTGGCCGCTGAGCTGCTCGTCGACCGCGGCGAACTGGCCGGTCAGGCCGATGCGGCTGCGCACGTCGTGGCTCTGCCTGACGACGTCGAAGCCGGCGACCTTCGCGTTGCCACCGGTCGGCGGCAGCATGGTGGTGAGGATGTTGACCAGCGTGGTCTTGCCGGCGCCGTTGTGGCCCAGCAGGCCCAGGACGGTGCCCTTCTTCGCGGTGACGCTCACGCCGTCGAGCGCGTTGACGTCACCGAACCTCTTGCTCACATCGGTGGCTTCGATCATGAGCTCAGACATCGGTTCCCCCTGACTTGAGTGCTCCGTGCAGGAACAGCTCCACCAGCTGGTCCGGATCGACGGTCGTCTCGCCGAAGCCGTTGCCCTGCAGGCGGTTGGTGAAGACGAAGCCGAGCAGCAGCCGGGCGGCGTGCTCGGGGCTCGTGCGCAGTTCCACGTCGCCGAACATGTCGGCGATCGCGGTGGAGATGCGTTGCATGCCGGCTTGCGGGCCCTTGTGCTTCTCGTGGTCCTCGTGGCTCGGCTGGTAGCCGGACTCGCGCAGAGCGCCCATGACGCTCCACATGCGTTCGAGGTAGCCGGTCACCGTGCTGGCCGCCTCCACGAGGCGTTGCTCGATCGGCAGCTCGGCGGGGATCGCCTTGATGCGCGCTTCTTCCTCTTCGCTGAGCAGAGCGCGCTGGATGACGGCACCGAGCAGCTCGGCCTTGTCCTTGAAGACGCGGAAGACCGTGCCCTCGGCGATCCCGGCCGCGGCGGCGATCTGGCTGGTGGTGACGTTCGCGCCGTCTTTGACGACGAGCGGCAGCGTCGCCTGGACGATCGCCTCGCGGCGGTCCTCCGGGCTCATCGCGGGGGCGCGGCGGCGGCGTGGTTCCTCTGGCACCTCACCACTGTATGAGTGAGTACTCACTCATGTCAATGAGTGGGCGCTCACTCACTCGCTCGGCTCCAGCGCGGCCCTAGCACACAGGACCGACAATTCCGCCGACGGAGACGGCCCAAGATCCCTACCTGTCCACAACCCGCGAGTAATCCACAGATCCACCTCCACGCCGCCACCCCACCCCGCCACCGGAGCAACCTGGACGGGCAACCCCGACCCTGGAGGCACACCCGATGGCCTGGAATTCCACCCTGATCACCGTTGTTGGCAATGTCGTCAGCGACGTCAGCCACCGGATCGGCGAGGACGGCAGGAGCAACGCCTTCTTCCGCATCGCCTCGACCGAACGCCGGTACAACACCGCGCTCGGCGACTGGGAGGACGGCGAGACGCTGATGCTCGGTGTCACGTGCTGGCGCAAGCTCGCCGACACCGTGCACACCACCCTGTCCAAGGGTGATCCCGTGCTGGTCCAGGGCAGGCTGCGGATGCGCTACTACGAGAAGGACGAGCAGAAGAAGTCCGCGCTCAACGTGGACGCGCTCCAGATCGGCCTGGATCTCACCCGCGTGCAGTCACTCGCCTCCGCCGTGATCGTTGAGCCCCGCGTGAGCGAAGATCACGCGGGGGAGCCGGCCGCGGTGGTCCCGGCGTTTTGACCTTGCGCCGATCAGGGCAACCGCGCACGGGACTTCGGGAACACACGCGATCCGGCCGCGCCGCCGGTGATGATGTACGCACTGCGATCTCAGAAGGAGGGAAGCTCGTAGATCGGGGCCGATGAGGACCGATCGCCGAGGGTCGTTCACATTCGAACGGAACGGGCTGGTCACCGTGTCGCGTGACGCTCGATCCAGGGGTGAAGACCTGCTTGTCGGCGACCGAGGTCAGTGGCCTCCGGGCACCGCTCTACGATCGCCGCCATGGCCGAGTTCATCTACACCATGAAAAAGGTGCGCAAGGCGCACGGTGACAAGGTCATCCTCGATGACGTCACGATCATGTTCTACCCCGGCGCGAAGATCGGTGTGGTCGGTCCCAACGGCGCCGGCAAGTCGAGCGTGCTCAAGATCATGGCGGGGTTGGACACGCCCAACAACGGCGAGGCGTACCTGTCGCCCGGCTACACCGTGGGCATCCTCCAGCAGGAGCCGCCGCTCAACGAGGAGAAGACCGTCCTCGGCAACGTCCAGGAGGGCCTGGGCGAGATCAAGGTGAAGCTCGACCGCTTCAACGAGATCGCCGAGCTGATGGCGACCGACTACTCCGACGAGCTGATGGAGGAGATGGGCAAGCTCCAGGAGGAGCTCGACCACGCCGACGCGTGGGACCTCGACTCCCAGCTGGAGCAGGCGATGGACGCCCTGCGCTGCCCGCCGCCCGACGCCGACGTCACCAAGCTCTCCGGTGGTGAGCGCCGCCGCGTCGCGCTGTGCAAGCTGCTGCTGAGCAAGCCCGACCTGCTGCTGCTCGACGAGCCCACCAACCACCTGGACGCGGAGAGCGTCCTGTGGCTGGAGCAGCACCTCGCGCAGTACAGCGGCGCCGTGCTCGCCGTGACCCACGACCGGTACTTCCTGGACAACCTGGCCGAGTGGATCCTCGAGATCGACCGCGGCCGCACCCACCCGTACGAGGGCAACTACTCCACCTACCTGGAGAAGAAGGCCGAGCGCCTCGCGGTCCAGGGCAAGAAGGACCAGAAGCTGCAGAAGCGGCTCAAGGACGAGCTCGACTGGGTGCGCTCCGGCGCCAAGGCCCGCCAGGCGAAGTCCAAGGCGCGTCTCGACCGCTACGAGGAGATGGCGGCCGAGGCGGAGAAGACCCGCAAGCTCGACTTCGAGGAGATCCAGATCCCGCCGGGCCCGCGTCTGGGCAGCGTCGTGGTCGAGGTCGACAACCTGAAGAAGGGCTTCGGCGACCGGGTCCTGATCGACAACCTGTCGTTCACCCTGCCGCGCAACGGCATCGTCGGCGTCATCGGCCCGAACGGCGTCGGCAAGACCACGCTGTTCAAGACCATCGTCGGCCTTGAGCAGCCGGACGCCGGCAGCGTGAAGGTCGGCGAGACGGTCCTGCTGTCCTACGTCGACCAGAACCGCGGCGGCATCGACCCGAAGAAGAACGTGTGGGAGGTCGTGTCCGGCGGACTCGACTACATCCACGTCGGCAACGTCGAGATGCCGTCCCGCGCGTACGTCAGCGCGTTCGGCTTCAAGGGCCCGGACCAGCAGAAGCCCGCGGGCGTGCTGTCCGGTGGTGAGCGCAACCGCCTGAACCTCGCGCTCACGCTCAAGCTCGGCGGCAACCTGATCCTGCTGGACGAGCCGACGAACGACCTGGACGTCGAGACCCTGGGCTCGCTGGAGAACGCTCTCGAGCAGTTCCCCGGCTGCGCCGTGGTCATCTCCCACGACCGGTGGTTCCTCGACCGCGTCGCCACGCACATCCTCGCGTGGGAGGGCACGGACGAGAACCCGTCGAAGTGGTACTGGTTCGAGGGCAACTTCGAGGGGTACGAGAAGAACAAGCTCGAGCGTCTGGGTGCCGATGCCGCTCGGCCGCACCGTGTCACCTACCGCAAGTTGACACGAGACTGAGAGGGCAACGGCGACGTCGTGGCGGCGAGGGGCGAGACGCAGGCGAACGTCGAGGTGAGCACGCTTGTCGTGCCCGCCTGGCAGCTGCGTTGGCGGGCACCGGAGCTCGCTCTGGTGCTGGGCGAGCGCGCATTGGCGCTCGCCTCCGCCCGTCGCGACGTCCCCGACCGGTTGCGGGCCGAGGCGCTGGTGGTCTTCGCGGGCAACCGAGTGGGCCGCGGCGTCCGGGTCGCTGACCGGGCGCTCGACGCGCTCAAGGCGGCCGAGGCCGCCGGCGACCACGAGACGGCGTGGCTGCTGCGGGTCGAACTGGCGGGGTGTGCGCGTTCGGTGGGCGCACCGCTGACCGGTTTCGCGGCGGTCACGCCCGTCCTGGAGGCAGCGGACGTGCCCGCGGAGCTGCGGGCCTCCGCCCTGGTGCAGGCCAGCGAGTGCCTGGTGACCGTGGGCCGCGGCGACGAACCCACGCGGGCGCTCGCCGAGGCCGACCAGCTCTACGTCGCCGACACCGAGCTCGACGAGGACATGCGGCTCGTGCTGCGCGGGCTGATCCGCGCGGTGCAGGCCGCGCAGCACCGCCGGTGGGGCGACATCGCCGCCGCCATCGGTGCCGCCCGCGAAGGCCTCGACCTGCTGAGCCGGCTCGCCGACCAGTCAGCCGACAGCGGTCAGGCCCACGGCCGCCTGACGCTGGAGCTGGTGCTCGCGCTGATGGACGCGAACCGCCTGCTCGACGCGAGCGCCGTGGCCACCCCGATGCTCGACCGCCCGGTCCGCGCACCGGGCGCCTCCACCGCGAGCTGGCTCCGCCTCGCCCTCGCCACGCGGGTGCATCTGCCCGCGGGCCGGGTGGCCGTGGCCCGCGACATGCTGGCCGACGCCGCGGCCACCGCCGAACGCCACCAGCTCGACACCCTGCTCGCCGAAAGTCTGCTGGCGCTGGCGCACGTGCACGAGCTGTCCGGCGACCTGGCCGACGCACTCACGAACCTGCGCGCCGCCCACGCCGCGGAACGCCGCCGCGCCCGCGCGGTCTACGCCGTGCGGGCGCGGCTCGCCGCGGAGTTCTCCGGCGTCCACCGCCAGCCCGCCGACCTCCACCAGCAGCTCGCGAGCGTGCTCCGCCCGATCGAGGGCATGCCCAAGCCCAGCGACGGCATCCTGCCCGCCGCCCTGAAGCAGCAGCTTCGCCAGTGGCGCCCGGTCCAGGTCCGCAAGGGCGACGGCCTGAAGGTCAAGCGCGCACGCCGCGCTGCCGAAGACATGACCGTGGAGGGTCTGTCAGCGGCACGTGCCCACGCCGCCGATCGCTGGCGCATGGTCCAGCCCTTCGGCGAGCCCGACGACAAGAACCCGGAACCCGTAGAGCCGCCATTGTCCTCCGAACGCAGCGTCCCCGCTTCCGGCCTCATCGCCTCAGCCGGCGCCATGGTCAGCGGCCGCCGCCGTGCCGCCCGCGTGGCCGCCGGCGAAATCGAAGACACCACTCCCGCTGCGGCCCCCGCCGCCCCCACACCCCCACCTGCTCCAGCATCCTCTCCGGTCTCCCCACCGGACGCGTCCTCGCCGGTCCCGCCGCCTCCGGCGTCGCCGGTCCCGCCTCCCGCCGCGTCCTCGGTCTCGTCGGTCCCCGCCGAGCAGCAGCTGAGCCCGGACCAGGAACGCAAGCGCAAGGTCGAGCAGCAACTGATGGAGCTGCAGCGCGAGGCCCGCCGCCAGATCGAGGTGGAACGCCAGGCCCGCGCCGAGGAACGCGCCAAGGCCGACCGGGAGGCCCGCAAAGCCGCCGAGGAAGCCGCCCGCCAGGAAGCCGCGCTGCAAGAGGCCGCACGCCAGGTGGCAGCGCGCGAGGCCGCCCGCCTCGAAGCCGTGCGCGCCCAGGCAGCACGGGTGGAAGCCGTGCGCCAAGAGGCCGCCCGCCAGGAAGCGGCACGCCTGGAGGCCGCCCGCCAGGAGGTCGCGCGCGAAGAGGCCGCCCGCCAGGAAGCCCTCCGCGCCTCCGCAGAACGCGAGGAAGCCGCCCTCCGCGAGGCTGCTCGCCGCCAAGTCGCCCGCCGGCAGGCCACCGCCCGCGCCGCCGGGGCCGACGACGACACCACCCTGATCGACGCGATCCGTCCCGACACCGTCCTGCCCGACACCGTCCTGCCCGACGCCTCTCGGCCCGACGCAGCCCGGTCCGTTGCGGACAGCTCCGACGCCGCCCGGCCCGACGGGGACCGCTTCGACGCCGCCCGGTCCGACGTCGCCCGCCCCAACACAGACCGCCTCAACGCGGACCGCTTCGACGCGGACCGCTTCGACGCAGCCCGCTCCGACGCAGCCCGCTCCGACGCAGCCCGGCCCGACGCCGCTGTCGCTGACGCTTCTCGCACGGATGCTTCCCACGCTGACGCCACGACGTCCGGCGCCGCTCACGCCGACGCCCCCACGTTCGATGCTGTCCGCGCCGACGGCGCCAGGGCTGATGTTGCCCGCGCTGATGGCGCCAGATCTGACGCTACTGGCGCTGACGCCATCAGGCCTGACAGCGCCCAAGCCGACGCCAGCCCGCTCGGCGCTTCCTCGTCCGACGCCGCCTCCCGCAGCTCTTCGCCTTTCGAAGCCGACCGCCAGGAGACCCTGCGCACGAGGTCCCCGTTCGCCCAGTCGCCGTCCTCCCCTTCCTCGGAGGAGAGCGTCCTCGACAAGCTCAAGGCGCAGGGCCTCCGCGCCGGTGGCCGCCGCCGCGCCCCTGAAGCCACCCCGCCCGCGGCCGCCGAGCCCCAGCCGGAGGCGTCGTCGTGGCGCGTCGAACCTCCTTCTCGCCTCCGCGACGACCGCGCCCCCGCCTACTCCGACGACGCCGCGGACCCCGTGCCGTCCCAGCCGTTCTTCGCGGACCTCTCCACGACCCCGGCCGCCCCCGCTCCGTCGAGCTATTCCACCGACCACCCGCCGTCGCCCGCCCAGGACACCCCGGCCCCGGACTACTTCGCGGCCTCCGGCACCCCGGCTTCCCCTGACACGCCGGACCACCCCACCCGTTCCGGTCTGGCGGCGGCCTTCTCCCGCCCGCCCGCGGCCCCGGACTTCGGCCCGCACTTCGACGACCCGTCGCCCGTGGGCCTTCCCGCCACCAACAACCGGCTGCCGTCCGCCGACCCCGGCTATCCCCTGTTCACGCCGTCATCGGGCTTCCCCGCGGCCACTCCCACCGAGCCGACGCCCTCTCCGGCGAGCGCAGCCGAGCCCGAGCCCGCCGAGCTGCAGCTGCCGGACCTGAAGCTCCCCGACCTGACCCTGCCCGAGCTGAAACTCCCCGAACTGGACTTCAGCTCTCTCGAGCTCGGCGACCTCGCCACCCGGTCCGAGGCCTCCACGTC
>NZ_LGDY01000109.1 GCF_001279525.1 Nocardia sp. NRRL S-836
TCTGGTCTAGCTACTCAAAGGAATACTCCTGACGAGGAGTATTCATATTACTGGCTGTGTTATCGGCACGCTGTTGAGTTCTCAAAGAACACGCGCTCATCATCACGACCCGCCGCATGGCGACCCGATCCGAGGCTGTGTCGTACATAAGCTTGTGTTGAAACTTCGACGCCCTTGGCCTCTGAGCTCAGACGAGCTACCGGCTGGGTCTTCATCGTTTCGAGGTCACCCACTCTACCACAGTCCGTGGAAGCTTGGTTCGTGACCCCCGTCGCGCTCCGTTCCGGTGTTCCGGCCCGTTCCGCGCTGACATGGAGAAAGTTACACGCACGCCAACGCCGGGTCAAATCGGGGGCATCCTGGTCACCCACGGTTAAGAAACCGCAGGTCAACAGCCCCATACAGGACCCATGGACAAGCTATCGCAGGCGCCATCCCGAGCACACTGTGACCGCGATCACACCAAGAAAGCACGAAGGCCGTCGGCCCGCAGTGGGGTCGACGGCCTTCGAAAGGCTGAACGCACAGGTCAGAGCACCACGCGCAGGCCTGCGTTGTTGCGCTTGCCCCGGCGGAGGACCAGCCACTTGCCGTGGAGCAGGTCGGACGCCGACGGCTTCCACTCCTCGTCGGTCACCTTCGCGTTGTTCACGTAGGCACCGCCCTCGTTCACCGTGCGCCGGGCGGCGCCCCGGCTGTCCGCCAGTCCGCCGGCGATCAGCAGGTCGACGATCGTGGGCTCGTCGGCCAGCCGGACCTCACCGGTCGGGGCCTCGGCCAGCGCCGCCTCCAGCACCGGTGCGTCGAGCTCGCGCAGCTCGCCCCGGCCGAACAGCGCCGACGACGCCAGGATCACCTGTTCGGTCGCGCGCTTTCCGTGCACCAGGTCGGTGAACTCCTGCGCGAGCCGCTTCTGCGCGGAGCGCAGGTGGGGCTTCTCGGCCGTCTCCGCCTCCAGCACGTCCAGCTCCTCGCGGGTGAGGAACGTGAACAGCCGCAGGTAGCGGAGCACGTCGGCGTCACCGACGTTCACGAAGTACTGGTACCAGGCGTACGGCGAGGTCATCTCCGGGTCGAGCCACACGTTGCCGCCACCGGTGGACTTGCCGAACTTGCGGCCCTCGGCGTCGGTGACCAGCGGTGCGGTCAGCGCGTGCACGTGCTTGCCCTCGACGCGCCGGATCAGGTCCACGCCGCCGACGATGTTGCCCCACTGGTCGGAGCCGCCGATCTGCAGCGAGGTGCCGTACTTGCGGTGCAGCTCCAGGTAGTCGTTCGACTGCAGCAACAGGTAGCTGAACTCGGTGTAGGACATGCCGTCCGACTCCAGGCGACGCTTCACCGTCTCGCGCGACAGCATGACGTTGATCGAGAAGTGCTTGCCGACGTCGCGCAGGAACTCCAGGGCGGTGACCTGGCCGGTCCAGTTGAGGTTGTTCTCGACGACGGCGCCCGTGGGTGACGAGTCGAACTCGACGAACCGCTCCAGCTGGCCGCGGATCCGGCCGGCCCACTCGGCGACGGTGTCCAACGAGTTCAGCGTGCGCTCGCCGGTGTCGCGCGGGTCGCCGATCATGCCCGTGGCACCGCCGGCCAGCACGATGGGCCGGTGCCCCGCGCGCTGGAACCGCGACAGCATCAGCAGCGGCACGAGGTTGCCCGCGTGCAGTGACGGCGCCGTAGGGTCGAAACCGCAATAGAGGGTGAGCGGGCCGGCGTCCAGGTCCTTGCGGAGTGCGTCGAGGTCGGTGGACGTCGCGACCAGGCCGCGCCAGTTCAGTTCGTCAAGGATGTGCTCGCTCACGTGACTCATTGTCGCCTACCTGGTCCAACGTGTTTCGACCCGGTGCGCGGACGGGTACGCCAGCGCCATGACGGACCCACGTGATGCGGAGTTACGGCGGCCCACCGAGCGCCTGCCGCGGGTGAACGAGCGCGTGAACGAGCCGGTCGTCGAGGAAGTGGTCGAGCGGCGCGACGACACGTACCGCAAGGTGCGGACCGTGCACAGCGTCTGCGCGGTGATCGACATCGTGTGCTGGGCGTTCGCCATCGTGCTGCTGGTGCACATCTTCCTGGTGATCGCCGACGCGAACACCACCAACGGGTTCTTCCAGTTCGTGGCGGGGTGGGCGGACGGGATCACCCTCGGCCTGGACGGCCTGTTCACGCCGGCCAGCCCCAAGGTGGCGGTGCTGTTCAACGAGGGCCTGGCCGCGGTGCTGTGGCTGCTCATCGGCACCCTGCTGACGAGCCTGATCACCCGGCTGGCGCTGCCGGTCGACCACCGGCGCGCCTGGTACCGCAGGACGACCGTCCGGCCGTAGCGGCGAGGATGACGGGGTGACCGGGTACGACTTCGACGTCGCCCCGTCGTTCGCCGACCAGGACCGGGCCGTGGTGCAGAAGCTCGCCCAGCACCGTCGGTGTCGTGTGGCAGGGCATGCCGCGAGGTCGCCGACACGCTGGTCGGACGGCTCACGGCAGGCGAGCGGATCGACGTGAACGTGCCGCTGGTGTTCGAGGTGGACCCGGTGCTGGAGGAGGAGTTCGTGGCGGCGGTCGGCGAGCTGTCAGGCTGACGCGGCCCGTCCCCTGAACACCTCGCGCGGCAGGCCCGCACCGCGTTCCGCCGCCCACGCCAGCGCACGGGCCAGCGACGACTCGCCGACGACCCCGGCCGCGGCCGGGGTCTGCCGGCACCGCCGCCACTGCTCGGCGTTCAGCACGAGGTAGTCGACCCGGGGCAGCGACTCGACGTCCACGTCCGCCTGGGACACGTCGAGCACCCGCAGGTTCGGCAACGGGGGCAGCTCGACGCGAGCACCGTTCACCACGAGCGCTTTCAGCGTTTCGCACGCCGGCAGCTCGATCTCGTAGCCCGTCACCTCAAGGCGTTGCAACGGCAGGTGTGCGAGTTCGGCGAGGCGCACCGAACCGCCGCGCACGACGCGGAGCTCGCGCAACGACGTCAGCCGGGCGAGCAGGCCGAAGTCGAGGTCACCCGGCTCGCGGACGGTGATCTGCTGCAGGGTCGGTGGCAGCGCCGCCGGTGCGCGGTCGCCCGCGTCGAAGTGGTCCTCCAGCCCTGTGGTGCCGGGGTAGGAGTCGGGCAGCACCAGCTCCGGCAGGGAGTCGGCCAGGTACGTCAGCGGCCCCTCACCGGCCAGCTGGATCACCTGTCCCACGCGTCCGCCGGGGCCGGGTGCGAGGTCGACGCACACCGCGTCGCCCCAGTCGTTGGCCCCGACCGGCACCCACAGCGGGTGGAACTGGACCGGCCGCACCGCGTCGGGTGGTCCCGCGTACAGCACGGGGTGTTCCCACCGCCGCGGGTCCTCCTCCACGTCGGCGAGGTGCCACCGCCAGTTCCGGAGGATCTCCTCCGGTGGGTCCAGCTGCACCTCGTCGACCATCGAGGTGCGCGCGTACAGCTCGTGCACCTCCACGGGCAGCGATGCCCCGATCACGGCCTCCACCTCGCTCAACGAGGTGACTTCGAACTCGGTGGGGCGCTGGGGTGGCTTCCGCACGAAGGTGTACGTCGGCGGGAGGGACGAGGTGACCTGGACGATTCCCTCGGTGACGACGGCCTCGAACGTCCCGTCGGGTTCGACGCGCAGCTCCAGCACGACCGGCCGGTCCAGCCCCAGCCGGAACAGGCCGTCCATCGACGCGGACGAGGCCACGTCGTGGTCGGACGGCCCGGCCGTGAGCCGGAAGGTGCCACCGCCGCCGCTGCACGACGCCCGCAGCGTCAGGAACTCGAAACCGGGGTCGACGCCGGTGACGAGCTCGTGCGCGAGTGCGGCCAGTTCCGCTTGCAAGTGGTCCCCCGGTTCGTCAGGGGGTCACTGTAGAACGCCGCTTCCCGCCGCGTTTGTAGGTCGACACGGCCGGGGAGTCGATCCAGAACCGCCACGGCACGTCCATCGCCACGGCGACACCCACGCGCGGTCCGGAGTGCACGGTCGTGACCGGGTCACCGGCGTACAGCCGCACCGGTGATTCGGCGGACGTGAGGTCGAGTCCGTTGGACGAACGGTCCAGCCCGAGGACCTTGCACAGCCGTGCGGGTCCCTTGGCCAGTTCGGCGGCGGAACGTGCGGCCGGGCGCCGGGAGAACGCGACGTCCTCGCCCTCCACGACCTCGCCCGCGCGCAACAGCACCGCACCGGGCACGCCGTCGGTCAGCGACACCACGTTCGCGCAGAAGTGCATGCCGTACACGAAGTACACGTACAGGTGACCGGCCGGGCCGAACATCACCTCGTTGCGCGGGGTCTTGCCGCGGTAGCAGTGCGACGCCGGGTCGTCGCCGCCCCGGTACGCCTCCACCTCGACGATGCGCACGCGCACGCCACCGGCTTCCAGGAACGAGCCCAGGAGGAGCCGGGACGCGTCGACCGGGTCGACCGCCAGCTCCTCCTGGGTGAGCAGCCTAGAACTCACGGGCCGCCGATGCCTTGGCCACCAACGCGTCCAGCTGTTCGCGGACGCGTTCGGGCGCCGTGCCGCCGTGTGCGTTGCGGGACGCGATCGAGCCGCCGACGGTCAGCACCGAACGCACGTCGGGCGTCAGCGCGGGCGAGATCGCCGCGAACTCCTCGTCGGTCAGGTCCTCCAGGCCCACGCCCCGCGACTCCGCCGCGCGCACGCACGCACCCGCGGCCTCGTGCGCGACGCGGAACGGAACCCCCTGGCGCACCAGCCATTCCGCGATGTCCGTGGCCAGGGTGAACCCGGCCGGTGCGAGCGAGGCCATCCGGTCGACGTCGAACCGCAGCGTCGCGACCATGCCCGCGAACGCCGGGAGCAGCAGCTCCAGCTGCTCGACCGAGTCGAACAGCGGCTCCTTGTCCTCCTGCAGGTCGCGGTTGTACGCGAGCGGCTGCGCCTTCAGCGTCGCGAGCAGCCCGGCGAGGTTGCCGATCAGCCGGCCCGACTTGCCGCGCGCCAGCTCGGCCACGTCCGGGTTCTTCTTCTGCGGCATGATCGACGAGCCCGTCGACCACGCGTCGTCCAGCACTGCGAACCGGAACTCCGCGGTGGTCCAGATGATGACCTCCTCGGCGATGCGCGACAGGTTCACGCTGACCATGGCCAGCACGAACGCGATCTCGGCCGCGAAGTCACGCGCGGCGGTGCCGTCGATGGAGTTCTCGACCGGCGCGTAGAAGCCCAGGTCGGCGGCCACCTTCGCGGGGTCGAGGCCCAGCGACGAGCCGGCCAGCGCACCGGAGCCGTACGGCGAGAACGCCGCGCGCTTGTCCCAGTCGTGCAACCGGTCGACGTCACGCAGCAACGCGTGCGCGTGGGCGAGCAGGTGGTGCGACAGCAGCACGGGCTGCGCGGACTGCAGGTGGGTGCGGCCGGGCATGACGGCGCCGAAGTGCGTCTCGGACTGCGCCGCCAGCGCGTCCACGACGTCCAGCACGCCCGCGGCGACCCGGCGGGCGGCGTCGCGCAGCCACATCCGGAACAGCGTGGCCACCTGGTCGTTGCGCGACCGGCCGGCGCGCAGCTTGCCGCCCAGCTCGGTGCCCGCGCGGTCGATCAGGCCGCGTTCCAGCGCCGTGTGGACGTCCTCGTCTTCGAGCACCGGCGTGAACGCACCGGACTCGACGTCGGCCAGCAGCTCGTCGAGCGCCTTCTGCATGCCGGCGAGCTCGTCGTCGGTGAGCAGGCCCGCCGCGTGCAGCACACGGGCGTGCGCGCGCGAGCCGGCGATGTCGTACGGCGCGAGCCGCCAGTCGAAGTGCGTCGACAGCGACAGGCGGGCCATCGCCTCGGCCGGTCCCGACTCGAACCGGCCACCCCACAAAGAACTCATTGCCGCAACTTTCGGTTGGCCAACGCTTCAGCTGGCGAAGTCGTAAAGGGATTCTTCCGAACGGGCCACGATCCCCACCACGCGGCCCTCCAGCAGCGTGATGTCGACCTCCCCCGAGCCACCGCGGATGGCCGTCCGCGCCACCCGCAGCGCGACCGATCCCAGGCTGGACCGCACCACCCCCGCGCGGAAGTTGAGCTCCCGCACGGCCTCGGGCACGGTCAGCGTCTCGCCGTCCACCGCGACCGGCACGCCCTCGTCGAACGTCACGACGGCGTGCACCGGGTGGTCATTCATCGGCGGACACCGCGGCCAGGGCGGTCAGCCGCTCGGCCAGCTCCGCGCCCGTCATCGGCTCACGGGCCACGACCAGGATCGTGTCGTCGCCGGCGATCGTGCCGACGACCTCGTGCAACGCCGCCCGGTCCAGCGAGCTGGCCAGGAACTGCGCGGCACCGGGCGGGGTGCGCAGCACCGCGAGGTTGCCCGACGAGTCGGCCGAGACCAGCCACTCGCTGAGCAGCCGCACCAGCCGCGTGGTGCCGCCCTGCACGCCCCGCACCGGGCTGCCGTCCTCCGGGATCACGTACACCGGCGCGCCGCCGTCGGGCCCGCGCAGCTTCACCGCGCCGAGCTCGTCGAGGTCGCGCGACAGCGTGGCCTGGGTGACCTCGATGCCGTCGGCGGCCAGCAGCTTCGCGAGCTCCGACTGGCTGCGGACGGCCTGCTGGCTGACGATCTCGACGATGCGGGCCTGACGGGCGGTGCGGGTCATGACGACTGCTCCAGCAACCACACGAGCAGCGCCTTCTGGGCGTGCAGCCGGTTCTCCGCCTCCTGCCACACCAGCGACTGCGGGCCGTCGAGCACGTCGTCGGTGATCTCCCAGCCGCGGTGGGCCGGCAGGCAGTGCAGCACCGTCGAGTCCGGCTTGCCGGTCGCGGCGAGCAAGTCGGCGTTGACCTGGTAGGGCCGGAACGGGCCGACGCGGTCCTTGCCGTCGTTCTCCTGGCCCATGGACGTCCACGTGTCGGTGACCAGGACGTCCGAGCCGTCGACCGACTCGAGCGGATCGCTGATCAACGCCACCGAGCCGCCGGTCTCCGCGGCGCGCTTCTTGGCGTCCTCCAGGAACTGCGGGTTCGGCACGAACGAGGCCGGCGCACCGATCCGGACGTGCATACCGGCCGTGGCACCGCCCAGCAGCAGCGAGTGCGCCATGTTGTTGGCGCCGTCGCCGAGGTACGTCAGCGTGAGACCGGCCAGCTTGCCGTAGCGGCGGCGGATGGTCTGCAGGTCCGCGAGCACCTGGCACGGGTGGAACTCGTCGGTCAGCGCGTTGACCACCGGGATCCGCGACACGCTGGCCATGGCCTCCATGCGGGCCTGGGCGAACGTCCGCCACACCACGGCGTCGACGTAGCCGGACAGGATCCGCGAGGTGTCCTCGATCGTCTCCTCGCGGCCCAGCTGCATCGAGCGGCCGTCGATGATCACCGGGTTGCCGCCCAGCTGCGCGATGCCGACCTCGAACGACAGCCGGGTGCGGGTCGAGTTCTTCTCGAAGATCACGGCGACGGACTTGGGGCCCGCCAGCGGCTTCGCGGTGAACCGGTCCGCCTTGTAGGCGTCCGCGAGGTCGAGGACCGCGGACTGCTCGTCGGTCGTGAGGTCGTCGTCGCGGAGGAAGTGCCGGAGAGTCACGCCTGCTCCTCGAAAAAGGTCGGCAGCGCGGCCACGAACGACTGCGCGTCGGATTCGTCGAGCACCAGCGGCGGCGCCAGGCGGATGACGTCGGGCTGGATGGGGTTGATCAGGTAGCCGGCCTCCTGCGCGGCCGCCGCGGCCTTCGCCGAGACCGCCTCGCGCAGCGTGATGCCGAGCAGCAGGCCGGCTCCCCGCACCCCGGAGATGGCCGGGTGGTGCAGCGCCTCCACACCGGCGGCGATCTCCTTGCCCACGGAGGAGGCGTGCTCCAGCAGGCCTTCCGCGGCGATCGTGTCGAGCACGGCGAGTGCGGCCGCGCAGCACACCGGGTTGCCGCCGAACGTGGTGCCGTGGTGGCCGGGCTGGAACAGGTCGGCGGCCGCGCCGAAGCCGATGGTGGCGCCCAGCGGCAGCCCGCCACCGATGCCCTTGGCCAGCGTCATGACGTCCGGCACGATCCCGGCCTGCTGGAACGCGAACCACGTGCCGAGGCGGCCGATGCCGGTCTGCACCTCGTCCAGGACCAGCAGCGCGCCGTGCTCGGCGGTGATCCTGCGGGCCTCCTGCAGGTAGCCCTCCGGCGGCACGACGACGCCCTGCTCGCCCTGGATCGGTTCGACGACGAACGCCGCCGTCTCGTCGTCGATCGCCGCCTCCAGCGCCGCGACGTCACCGAACGGGATGTGCTCCACGCCGGGCACGAGCGGTTCGAACGGCGTCCTCTTGCCGGGCTGGCCGGTCAGCGACAACGCGCCCATGGTGCGGCCGTGGAAGCCACCGATGGTGGCCACGACCCTGGTGCGGCCGGTGCGGCGCGACATCTTCAGCGCGGCCTCGTTGGCCTCGGCGCCGGAGTTGCAGAAGAACACCTTGCCGGGCTCGCCCGCGATGTCCAGCAGGCGTTCGGCGAGCTTGAGCGCGGGCTCGTTGACGTAGAGGTTCGAGGTGTGGCCGATCTTCGAGATCTGCGCGGTCACCGCCTCGACGATCCTCGGGTGCGCGTGCCCGAGCGCGTTGACCGCGATGCCGGTCAGCAGGTCGAGGTAGCGGTTGCCGTCGGTGTCCCAGACGTACGCGCCCTCGCCGCGCTCCAAGGCCAGCCGCGGTGTGCCGTAGTTGTCCATCATGGACTGTTGCCAACGCGTGGTCACTTGTCCCCCAACACCATTGTTCCGACACCTTCGGAGGTGAAGACTTCGAGCAGCACCGAGTGGGCCAGCCGGCCGTCGATCACGTGCGCCTGCGGGACGCCGCCGCGCACCGCGCGCAGGCAGGCCTCCATCTTCGGGATCATGCCGCTGTCCAGGCCCGGCAGGAGCTGCTCCAGCTCCGAGGCGCGGATCTGGTTCAGCAGCGACGAGCGGTCCGGCCAGTTCGCGTACAGGCCCTCGACGTCCGTGAGCACGACGAGCTTCTCCGCGCCCAGCGCGACCGCCAGCGCACCCGCGGCGGTGTCCGCGTTGACGTTGTGCGGCACGCCGTGGACGTCCGGGGCGACCGACGACACGACCGGGATGCGGCCCGCACGCACGATGTCGAGCACCGCGTCCGGGTTGACCTCGGTGATGTCGCCGACGAGACCGATGTCGACCTCCTCGCCGTCCACGACCGCACCGCGCCGGGTGGCGGTGAACAGGTGCGCGTCCTCGCCGGAGATGCCGACCGCGTACGGGCCGTGCTGGTTGATCAGCCCGACGAGCTCGCGCCCGACCTGGCCGACGAGCACCATCCGCACGACGTCCATGGCCTCCGGCGTGGTCACGCGCAGGCCGCCGCGGAACTCGCTGTGGATGCCGAGCCGGTCGAGCATCGACTTGATCTGCGGGCCGCCGCCGTGCACGACGACCGGGCGCAGACCGCACAGCCGCAGGAACACCATGTCCTCGGCGAACGCCTTCTTCAGCTCGTCGTCGATCATCGCGTTGCCGCCGTACTTCACGACGACGAGCGCGCCGCGGAAGCGTTCCAGCCACGGCAGCGCCTCGACGAGCACGGCCGCTTTTTCTTGTGCGTTCACGACGAGTACGCGCTGTTCTCTTCGACGTAGTCGTGGGACAGGTCCGTGGTCAGGATCGTGGCCTCGGCGTCGCCGACGTTGAGGTCGATGACGATCTCGATGTCCCGGCCGGACAGGTCGGCCTCAGACCGGTCGCGGGCGCGAGTCCCGTTGCGGTACAGCGACACACCGTTGATCAGGATCTGCAGCACGTCCGGGTCGATCTGCGCGTCGGCGCGGCCCAGGGCCATCGCGATCCGGCCCCAGTTCGGGTCGCTGCCGAACAACGCGGTCTTCACCAGGTTGTCCTCGGCGACGGTCCGGCCGACCAGGACGGCCTCGGCCTCGGTCGCGGCCTGCCGCACGGTGATGCTGATCTCCTTGGTCACGCCCTCGGCGTCACCCTGCAGCTGCTTGACCAGGTCGCCCGCGACCTCGGTGAGCAGCGCGGTGAAGTCCTCGAACGACGGCTCGACGCCCGACGCACCGGAGGCCAGGACCAGCACGGTGTCGTTGGTGGACGTGCCGCCGTCGACGTCGAGGCGGTCGTAGGTCCGGCTGGTGGCCGCGCGCAACGCCCGGTCGAGCTGCTCGCCGGAGATCTTGGCGTCGGTCGTGAGGACCGACAGCATCGTGGCCATGTTCGGGGCGAGCATGCCCGCGCCCTTCACGAACCCGCCGATCGACCACCCCTGCTCCGACGCCTTCCACGACTGCTTCGGGCGGCTGTCCGTGGTCATCACGCCGGTCGCGGCGGCCAGACCGGCCTCGTCGGAGGAGGCCAGCTCCTTGGCTGCCAGCTCGACGCCGGCGAGGACCTTGTCCATCGGCAGCCGCTCACCAATCAGGCCGGTGGAGCACACGGCGACGTCGACCGCGCCCGTGCCGAGCACCTCGGCGACCTTCTCGGCGGTGGCGTGGGTGTCCTGGAAGCCCTCCGGGCCGGTGCACGCGTTGGCGCCGCCGGAGTTGAGCACGACCGCGGTGAGGCGGCGCGACTGGACCACCTGCTGCGACCACAGCACCGGCGCGGCCTTCACCTTGTTGGTGGTGAAGACGCCCGCGGCGGCGTCCTGCGGGCCGTCGTTCACGACGAGGGTGAGGTCGGGAGCGCCGGAGGGCTTGATCCCTGCGGCGACCCCGGCCGCGCGGAAGCCCCGGGGCCCGGTGACGCCCTTGTTGCGGTTCACGGTGCGACTCCAACGGTCGAGAGGCCGGTCGTCTCCGGCAGGCCGAGAGCGAGGTTCATGCACTGGACGGCGGCACCGGCGGTGCCCTTGGCGAGGTTGTCGACGGCGGCCACGACCACGAGGCGGTTGAGGTCCGGGTCGACGGTGACCTGCAGCTGGACGGCGTTCGAGCCGAGGACGGCGTTCGTCGTCGGCCACATGCCCTCGGGCAGGAGGTGGACGAACGGCTCGTCGGCGTAGGCCTTCTCGTAGACCGCGCGGACGTCACCGCCGTCCTTCAACGTGGCGGTGCACGTGGCGAGGATGCCGCGCGACATCGGCGCCAGCACCGGCGTGAAGCTGACCTTGACCGGCCGGCCGGCCACACCGCTCAGGTTCTGGGTGATCTCGGGCGTGTGCCGGTGCGCGCCACCGACGCCGTACGCGCTCGCGGAGCCCATCACCTCGGAGCCGAGCAGGTGGGGCTTCAGCGACTTGCCGGCACCGGACGCGCCCGACACGGCGACGACGACGACCTCGTCCTCGATGAGGTCCACGGCCGGTGCGAGCGCCAGCGACGACACGGTCGGGTAGCAGCCGGGAACGGCGACCCTGCGCGCGCCGACCAGCTTCTCGCGGTGACCGGGCAGCTCGGGCAGGCCGTACGGCCACGCGCCCGCGTGCGTCCCGCCGTACCAGCGCGTCCAGTCGCCGGCGCTGGTCAGCCGGTGGTCGGCGCCGCAGTCGATCACCACGGTGTCGTCGCCGAGCTGCGCGGCGAGCTCGGCGGAGTGGCCGTGCGGCAGCGCGAGGAAGACGACGTCGTGGCCCCGCAGCGTCTCGGCGGAGGTCTCGACGAGCTCGCGGCCGGCCAGCGGCAGGAGGTGCGGCTGGTGCTTGAGCACCGGGTCACCCGCGCTGCTGTTCGCGGTGAGCGCGCCGATCTCGACGTCCGGATGCCCCAGGAGCAGGCGTAGCAGCTCGCCTCCCGCGTACCCGCTGGCACCGGCGACCGCGATCCTCACTGTCATACGAATGATTATGCACAGTCATGCAAACTCACTCAAGCCGAATGCAACCCCATCGAAACACGCGAACGCGGGTAAGGGCACCCTCACGTGAGCGTGGCCACCTGGCCGGGCGGTCGTGGCCACCTGGCGCTGTGGCCGGTCCACCCGCGTCGGCAAGGATGATCAGCGTGAACGTGAGGCTGCGCGACGGGCTGTGGGCGGCCGGTGTCCTGCTGCTGGCGCTGGCGTCGGTGGTGGCACCGCTCGGGCGGCCGGCGCCGTGGTGGGTGGTCGTCGCCTCCGCGGTGTGGGCCGCGGCGCTGGTGCCGGTCAGCGCGCGTTGGCCGCGCACGGCGCTGTTGCTCACCACTCCCCTGCACGCGGTCAACAACCTGCTCGCGATCGCCCCGACCGCGCTGGTGGTCTTCCGGGTCGCCAGGTCGATCCCGGCGCGGCAGCTGTGGGTGCTGGTGCCCGCCGGCGCGGTGCTGCAGGCCGGGTTCGGCGGGTACTACGCGTGGCGCAGCGGCGACAGCCCGGCCGAGTTCCTGCTGGGCACCGGGTTCAGCGTGGTGTTCCTGCTGGTCTTCCCCGCCGTCGCCGGTGCGCTCATCGGACACCGCAAGCCGTTGACGCAGGTGCTCATGGAACGCAACGACTACCTGGAGCACGCCCGCCTGCTGACCGCCAGCACCGCCCGGTCCGACACCCGCGCCCACATCGCGAGCGAGATGCACGACGTGCTCAGCCACCGGCTGCGGCAGCTGAGCGCGCACGCGGGGGCGCTGGAGCTCTCCGCCGCGGAACAGGCGCCCGAGCTGCGCGACCAGGTCGAGCTGATCCGCGAGACGTCCGCCGTCGCGATGGACGAGCTGCGCGAGATCCTCGGCGTGCTCGGGACGACCGAGACCGGCGAGGACGCCGGGACGCGCGCGGACGTCGAACGGCTCGTGGCCGCCTCCCGGGACGCCGGTGTCTCCGTGGCGCTGGACTGGTCCGGTGACGACCTGGCCGATGCCGACTCACGGCTGCGCAGGGCCGTGCATCGGATCGTGCGTGAGGCACTCACGAACGTGCACAAGCACGCGCCCTCGGCGCAGACCCGCGTGACGGTGCGCGTGGCCGACCGGGTGCGGGTCGAGGTCGTCAACGGCCCGAGCGCCGAACCCCGCGGTGGTGGCACCCGGCGCGGGCTCATCGGGCTGGAGGAGCGGGTCACGCTGATCGGCGGGCAGTTCGACGCGGGCCGGCTCGCCGGTGGTTTCCGGGTGGCGGCCGACCTGCCGTCGCACCCGGTCGTGCCGGAGGAGACCGGTGCGGCCGGTGCCGTGACCGAGGCGCCGCCGCCGGTGACCGCCGACGTCCTGACCGTGCCGAGGGTCATCGGCAGCGGCTGCCTCGGCACGCTCGCCGTCGTCCCCGCCATGGGCACGGCGCTCGTGCTGCTGCTGGTCGCGCTGTTCAGCAGCGGCGAGATGCCCCGGCAGGAGTTCGCCGCGTTCGAGGTGTCGGTCACGCAGGAGTCCGACCTCACCGAGGCGCACGGCTTCGGCCTGCCCGCGGACGGCCCCGGCTGCTACCGCTACCACGCGCGCGACGACGACCACCTCGACTTCGAGCTCTGCTTCACCCGGCAGGGCGTGCTGACCACCAAGAGGGAGCTGACGCGGTGAGGGTCGTCTGGCCGGTACTGGCGTTCCTGGTCGGTCTGGTGCCGCTGCTCGCACCGCTGGCCCCGGTCCCGCACCCGGCGCTGACCGTCGCCACCGCGCTGTGGATCGCCGGGCTGGTGTGGCTGGCCCCGCGCAGGCCGCAGTGGGCGCTGGTGCTCACCGCCCCGCTCTTCGCGGTCAACAACCTGTGGGCGCAGGCCGTCACGACGTTCGTGGTCTTCACCGCGTCCCGGCGCATCGCGCGGCCCGGCCGGCTGTGGGCGCTGCTCGGCGTCATGACGGTGCTGCAGAGCGCGTTCAGCCTCCTGCAGGAGACCTACCGGACCATGCCGCTCTGGGAGGCGGTGCTCGGCGCGGTGGCCGGGTCGGTCTTCTTCGTGTTCTTCCCCGCGGTGTCGGGCATGCTGTTCGGGCGCCGCCGGCCGATGGTCCGGCTGCTGCGGGAGCGCAACGAGTACCTGGAGCGGGCGCGCGCGTTGACCGCCGCGTCGGCCCGTTCCGAGGAACGAGCGCACATCGCCGGCGAGATGCACGACATGCTCGGCCACCGGCTCAGCCTGATCTCCATCCACGCCGGCGCGCTGGAGCTCGCGACCGCGCGCAAGGCCCCGCAGCTGCACGAGCAGGCCGAGCTGATCCGCACCACGTCGTCGCTCGCGATGGCCGAGCTGCGCGAGATCCTCGGCGTGCTGCGGACCAGCCCCGAACCGGAGGCGCTCGACGAGGACACCGGCACCAGGACCGACATCGCGAACCTGGTCGCGAGCTCGGCCGACGCGGGCATCGCGGTCTCGCTCGACTGGTCGGGCGACGACCTGCACGGCGCCGACCCGCGCACCCGGCGCGCGGTGCACCGGGTGGTCCGCGAGGCGCTGACCAACGTGCACAAGCACGCACCGAAGGCGCGCGCACGGGTCCAGGTCGCGGTCCAGGGTGGACGGGCGCGGATCCAGGTGCTCAACGGCCCGGCCGACGCGCTGCCCGGCAAGGGCACCCGGCGCGGCCTGGTCGGGCTGGAGGAACGGGTCGGGCTGCTCGGCGGGGCGTTCAGCGCGGGACCGCCGGTCGAGGGCGGGTTCCGGGTGGCGGCGGACGTGCCGCTGCACCCGGCCGCGCAGGCCGACCAGTCCGCCGCCGAGGTGCGGGAGGTGCCGCCACCGCTCGCCGCGGAGGTGCTGACCGTGCCGCGGGTGCTGGGCGGCGGGTGCCTCGGGCTGCTCGCGTTGCTGCCGGTCACCGGCGCGATGCTCGTGCTGCTCATCTTCGCCCTGTTCAACCCGTCGCAGATGAACGCGCCGTACTTCGACTCGCTGCGGGTGGGCGCCACGAGCGACGAGGAGGTCTTCGGCCAGTACGGCCTGGGCCAGTTCGGTGCCGACGGCTGCTCGCGGTTCCGCAGCTCGCACAACGCGGACCTGGTCTACAAGCTGTGCTTCCGCGACGGCAAGCTCGCGTCGAAGGAGCAGGAGCGCCCGTAGGCTGCACGGCGTGATCCGAGTCCTCATCGCCGACGACGAGACGCTGATGCGCGCCGGGATCCGGCTGATCCTGGAGAACGACCCGGAGATCACCGTGGTCGCCGAGGCGAGCGACGGCAGGCAGGCCGTCGAGCACGCCCGCGCGCACCGGGTCGACGTGGCGCTGCTGGACATCCGGATGCCCGGCGGCGACGGGCTCAAGGCCGCCGAGCAGATCGCGGCGAGCACGAACGTCGTCATGCTCACGACGTTCGGCGAGGACGCCTACGTGGCGCAGGCGCTCAAGGCCGGCGCGACCGGGTTCCTGCTCAAGGACACCCCGCCGCAGGAGCTGATCAACGCCGTGCGCAAGGCTGCGGCGGGCGAGCCGATCCTCGCGCCGCAGATCACCCGGCGCCTGATCGAGCGGCACCTGACCGCACCGGACAACGGCGCGCGGGCCCGCCGCAGGATCGACGCGCTCACCGAGACCGAGCGCGAGGTGCTCACCCTGGTCGGGGCGGGCCTGTCCAACGCCGAGATCGGCGCCCGGCTCCACCTGGCGACCGGCACGGTGAAGGCGCACGTCAGCCGGATCCTGCCCAAGCTCGGCTGCGCCAACCGCGTGCAGGCCGCCATCGTGGCCCACGACGCCGGTCTCACCGCACGGTGAACCGGTCCAGCGCGCGGATCTTGTTCGTGGCGTCGAGCGCGGCGACCTTGTACGCCTCGGACAGCGTCGGGTAGTTGAACACCGTGTCGACGAGGTAGTCGACCGTGCCGCCGCAGCCCATCACGGCCTGGCCGATGTGCACCAGGTCCGTGGCACCGGTGCCGAACACGTGCACACCGAGGACCTTGCGGTCCACAGTGGACACGAGCAGCTTCAGCATGCCGTACGCGTCACCGACGATCTGGCCGCGGGCGAGCTCGCGGTAGCGGGAGATGCCCACCTCGTAGGGCACCGCGGACGACGTGAGCTCCGCTTCCGTGGCGCCGCAGTAGGAGATCTCCGGGATCGTGTAGATGCCGATGGGCTGCAACGCCGTCAGCTCGTGCACCGGTTCGCCGAACGCGTGGTAGGCGGCCAGGCGGCCCTGGTCCATCGACGTCGCGGCGAGCGCGGGGAAGCCGATCACGTCGCCCACGGCGTAGATGTGCTCGACCGGTGTGCGGTAGTGCTCGTCAACGCTGAGCCGGCCGCGGCGGTCGGCCTCCAGCCCGGCGGCGGCGAGGTCGAGCTGGTCGGTGCAGCCCTGCCGGCCGGCCGAGTACATGACGGCGGCGGCCGGGATGCGCTTGCCGGAGGCCAGCGTCGTGATCGTGCCGGAGTCGGACACCGAGACGTCGACGACCTTCTCGTCGAACCGGAACGTGACGGCGAGGTCGCGCAGGTGGAACTTCAGCGACTCCACGATCTCCGGGTCGCAGAAGTCCAGCATCTTCTCCCGCTGCTCGACGACCGTGACGCGGGTGCCGAGCGCGGCGAACATCGACGCGTACTCGATGCCGATCACGCCCGCGCCGACCACGACCAGCGACGACGGGATCTCCTGCAACGCGAAGACCTCGTCGGAGTCGAGGATCCGCTCCTCGTCGAAGTCCACCACGGACGGACGGGCCGGCGTCGTGCCGGTCGCGATGACCACGAACTCGCCGCTGATCGTCGTGCGGTCCCCGCGGTGGGTGCCCTCCACGGCGACGGTGTGCGCGTCCACGAACCGGCCGAAGCCGTTGAGCAGGTCGATGCCGTTGCGGTGCAGCTGCGCGCGCACGACCTGGACCTCGCGGCCGATCACGTGCTGCGTGCGGGCCATCAGGTCGCTGATCGTGATGTCCTGCTTGACCCGGTAGCTCGCGCCGTAGAGCTCGCGCTGGCTCATGCCGGTCAGGTACATCACGGCTTCGCGCAGCGTCTTCGACGGGATCGTGCCGGTGTTCGCGCAGACGCCACCGACCATCTCCTGCTTGTCGATGATCGCCACGCGCTTGCCCAGTTTCGCACCCGCGATCGCCGCCTTCTGGCCGCCGGGGCCGGAGCCGATGACGATCAGGTCGTAGTCGTACGACGTCATGGTCGGCAGCCTACTCAGCGCGCACCGGTTCCACCCCTGAACGAAAGATGAACCCGCTGGACGGGGGGCCGGTGGCGGTCAGCCGGTGAGCAGCGCCAGACCGCACGCCGCGGCCCTCGCCGGCAGCTTCAGGATCAGGTCCAGCAACCGCGCCGCCGCGCGGTACTCGGCCACCCGGTCGGCGAAGGGCCGGGTCACGATGTCGCGCACGGCTCCGGGACTCAGGCGTTCGTAGGCGGGAACGGTGTCGTTGGCGAGGAAGTCCCAGCGGGCCAGGCGGTCCGCGTAGTTGAACGCGGGCAGCGGGCCGCACAGCAGCGGCCGGTACTGCGCCGGGGTCTTCGCGCCCGGCACGGGCATCGGTCCCGCCACCGTCATCGCGTAGGTGACGATCTCGCCGGGCGGCAGCAGCCGGGCGCGCATCCGGTCGAACTGGTCGGGGATCACCAGGTTCTGCTCGCGGTTGGAGAACGCCAGCACCGCCCGTGCCGGGTCGGCCCAGGCCGCGGTCGTCGCCGCGTCGATGATCCCGGCGTCGCGCATCTCCTCGACGGCCGCGACGCCACCGCCGAGGTAGGCGGCGTGCATCGCGCCGAGGTCCATGAAGATGTGCTTCTGCATCGACATCAGCATCGTGGAGAAGTACCGGAACTCCGGCAGCGTGCCGAGGTCGAGCATGCCGGCGGCGAACGCGGGCGCGCCGATGTTCGCGAACCCCATCCACCGCAACGTGTCCGGGTGGGCGAGGTAGAGCCGCGCGTAGAAGTCGTAGACGGCGAAGATGATCGGCCGGTTGTGCTCGGCGGTGCGCTGCGGGTCCCAGTCGGCGAGCCGCACGCCCGCGTCGTCGGCGGCGCGGACGATCCAGTACTGCCACAGCAGCGCCTGGTAGCGGGTCGGGTGCAGGCCCCGCGAGCGGGCCGAGTCGAGCGCGCGTTCCAGCTCGACCCGGTCGGTCGGCAGGTCGGGGTGCACGCCACCGCGCTGCTCACCGTTCCCGTTGAGCAGTGGCAGATCCAGGAAACCGGCCGGTTCCGCCTTCGTGGCGCTCATGCTGCCGAGCACGAGCGCCACCACCACCATCAGCACGCGCATGAAAGCGAACTGTAGTAGCCGCACATGTGTTCGTTGTCCGTTGTGAGACCGTGGCGAAGATGTTTTGCGTTTTCGTTAGCTTGGGACCGCTATTCGGTTCGTGGAATTCGACTTGAGTAAGCCGATTGACCGTCACCCTTTCGGGCAATTGGATTAACGGCGTGTGTTCGGGCACCCGGCTGTACGGTGCCGGACGTGAGTGGCAAAGACGCGGTGGTCGACGCCGTCCGCAGCGGGCTGGCCGAGCTGGCCGACCCGGTCAAGGCACCCGAGATGCAGGCGTACATGAAGTCCGACATGCCGTTCCTGGGCGTGCGGAAGCCGCAGCGCGCGGCCTTGCTGAAGACGCTGCCGCGAATCGACGACCGCGATGAATGGCTCGACGCGGTGCAGACGTTGTGGCGTGACGCGGTTTTTCGCGAGGAACGGTACGTGGCGCTGTCGTTGAGCGGGGACAAACGATTTCAGTCCGTCGAGCTCATGCCGTGGTTCGACGAGATGGTCGTGACCGGTGCGTGGTGGGACTACGTCGACGAGATCGCGTCGAAACGGGTGGGCCCGTTGCTGCGGACGGCACCCGAGGTGGTGCGGCCGATGATGCTGAGGTGGTCGGCCGACCCGGACCGGTGGCGGCGGCGGACGTCGGTCCTCTGCCAGCTGGGGTTCCGCGCGGCCACCGACGAGGAGCTGCTGACCGCGTGCGTCGACGCCAACGCGGACGACCCGGACTTCTTCCTGCGCAAGGGGATCGGGTGGGCGTTGCGCGACTACGCGAAGACCGATCCGGGATGGGTGCGGGCGTTCGTCGCGGCACGGCCGGGGCTGTCGCCGTTGTCACGGCGCGAGGCGCTCAAACACCTCTAGGGTCGATCGCATGAGGGGGACGCACGTACGGCTGGAGCCGCTGTCGCTGTCGCACGCCGAGGGCCTGTTCGAGGTCACCCGCGACCCGGACCTCTGGACGTGGCTGCTGAGCAGCCGGCCGCGCGACGTCGAGGAGATGCGCCGGTGGGTCGCCGCGGCCATCGGGTCGAGGGAGGCCTACGCGCAGATCGAGGTCGCCTCGGGCCGTGTGGTGGGCACGACCTCGTTCTACGAGGTGGTGCCGGAACACCGCAGGCTGGTGATCGGCTACACGATCGTCGGCAGCGAGTGGCACGGCACCGCGATCAACCCCGAGGCCAAGCTGCTGCTGCTCACCGAGGCCTTCGAGAACCGCGGCGCGGTGCGGGTGGGCTGGTACACCGACGCGGCGAACGTGCGGTCGCAGCGCGCCATCGAGAAGCTCGGCGCGGTGCGGGACGGCGTGCTGCGGGCGAACACCACCCGGCCGGACGGCTCCCAGCGTGACACGGTCGTCTACTCGATGCTCGCCGGCGAGTGGCCGGCGGCACGCGAACGGCTCGCTAGCCGTGCTTCGCGCGCCCCGAGTAGGTGAGCGGGAAGACCAGCTCGCTGCACGCGGCCGGCACGTCCACGGCGACCTGGACCTTCATGGTCACCTCGACCGCTCCCCCGGCCGGGATCTCCACGACGTCGGTCAGCGGCACGACGCTCAGCACACCGGCCGGGCAGCCCGCGACGCGCTGCTGCGTGGCGTCGAGCGGCTGCCCCGGCACGGCGGACAGGCTCTCGACGATGATGTCGACGGCGTTGGGGTTCGACAACCGCACCGTGCGCTTGCCCTCGGCACCCGGCGTGAGCTCCACCGGGGCACCGGAGATGTCGTTGATCTCGAACGGCTTGAGCTGCTGCATGCCGGACTCGCCGCTGCTCACCGAGTACGCCATCGCGGGAACCTGCGGTTCGGGCCACGTCAGGTGCATGGCCGCCACCACGGCCGCACCGACCATGAGGATCGTCAGCGAGACGGCGATCTCCAGTCGAGGACCCAAACTACGCATGGCGCAACTCTCCAGAGTTGTTGCTCCAGGCGGTGGGTTCGCCTCTAGCTCCCCACCGGACCGGCGACCAGACTCGCCCGGTGGTTCATCGCTTCGCCCCTCGGCCCAGCGGGCCGCGCCGCCAATCTTGGAGAACCTTCACGTACTGCGCAAGCGTCTGACGGGCGCCGATTTCCCTGTGTAATGCGGGACCTTCGGCACCTTGACAGCTACGCAGGGCTACCACCTGCTGGTTTGATTCCGAATCCCGATCGGCGACATTCAGCCGATCGAGCGAACTTCGGTCAGCAGACCTTCACGATCACCGCACTGGCCCACGTGGTCCCGGCCAGCGCCTGCACCCGCGCACGCTTCACACCCCCGCCGGACACGGCGTACGACGTGCCGGTGACGCGCACAGGGGTGGTGAAGTTCGAGTTGCCGTTGCCGGCGTTGTCGCTCCACGAGACGTTGTAGCCGGTGGCGCCGATGACGGCCGTCCACGAGATCGTGGTCGCCGTGCACGCCACACCGGTCACGTCGGCCAGCAGGCCGCCCTTGGCACCGGCCGGTCCGGCCGACGACGTCTGCCAGGCCGCCGACGCGGGCTGTGCCACCGCCACGGCGAGGCACAGCACCGCGGCGGCGACCACCGGGCGCCTCACGTCCCGCTCGCGATCGTGACCGTCACCGGCACGGCGATCGCCACGTTCTGGCAGGTGTTCGGCGCGTCCAGCCCCATGGCCACGGTGAACGGGACGGCCACCGGGTCGCTCTGCGCGGCGAGCGCGGTGCCGGGGGCGAACGCGGTGAACGTGACGCCGCAGCTGCTCCCGTTCGGTGCGATCGACGTGACCCGCACCGGGTACGGGTTGGGGTTGGCGACGGTGACGACCGCCGTGCCCGTGCCGCCGGGGAAGAGCAGGCCGGTGGTGACCGCGCCGCCGGTCACCACCGGAGCCAGTGCGGTGCCCGCCTTCGTGGTGGCGCTGCCGGTGCCGGAGCTCGTCCACGCCGCGTAGGCGACCCCCGGACCGAGCGCGGCCGTCGCGACCGCGAACACGATGACGCCTCGGCGGACGTACCGCCTGCGGACGAGCTCCCTGAAGCTGATCATGGCTTGGTCGCCGTTCCCGAGTAGGTGAGGGGGAAGGTGAGGTTCTTGCAGGCGTCCGGGGCCGAGGCGGCCATCCGGACGGTGAGCGGCACGTCGGCGGAACCGTTCTTGGCGACGAGCACCGGTGTCGCCGGCGCGGTCACGGTCACCGCGGTCGCCGGGCACCGCGAGGAGGGCCGGCCGACCGCCGCGTCGAGGCGGGTGACCAGGATGTCCACGTTGGTGGGGTTGGTGACCCGGACCTTCCGGGTCACCGTCCCACCGGGCACCAACCCCGTCGCCGCGCCGACGTCCGCGATCGTGAACGCCTTGCCGGGGCTCTCGGCCGCACTGGGCAGTGGCGCGAGCACCAGCAGTGCGGCGAGCACGGCCAGGGAGCGGCGCATCGCTCACGCAGCCGATTCGAGCGTGGCGGTGAGCGGCAGGGTGAAGGTCTGGGCCTTGCACTCGTTCGTCGCGGTGGTGCTCATGGTCGCCTGCAACGTGTAGGTGCCGGACTGGCCGGTGGTGATCGTGCCGGTCGGGTTGGTCACGGCCGGGCTGGTGACGGTGCCGGCGGCGCACCCGCCGACGAGGTCCGACGCCCCCGCGGAGATCCCGGTGACTCTGACCGGGTAGGCGTTCGGGTTGTTGATCGTCACCTGGAAGCTCACGGTGCGGCCGGGGTACAGGCCGCCGGAGCCGTCGACCGGGGTGATCGTCGAGGCGATCTCCTGGGTCGAGGCGACCTTGCCGGAGCCGGTGCCGGTGCTGGACCAGGCCGCGTAGGCGACGCCGCCACCGACGGCGACGACGGCGACTGCTGCGATGACGGCGGTGCGCTTGTGCATGGAGGTTCTCCCCTGTGGAGGTGCTGCCCGGTGGGTACGGCAGCAAGTTTGAAGAACCCTCAACCACTACACAGCGTGCACAAGACTCGTGAACAGGTGCCTGGTCGGCACTGTTGTCAACCCGCATCCGGCGGCTATTCGCGTACGCGGACTGGAGGTATCCGGTCCCGTGACGCCGTGAGGCCCGGGATTCCGCGGAATCCCGGGCCTCACGGTGTGTGACTGATCAGGCGCGCAGTGCCGCACCCAGACGTTCGCCGGCGGCGGCAACGGCGGCGTCACGGGCCGACGTCGCCTCCTCCACCGTGAGCGTGCGATCGGGCGCACGGAAGCGCAGCGAGTACGCGAGCGACTTCTTGCCCTCGCCGACCTGCTCGCCGGTGTAGACGTCGAACAGGCGGATGTCCTCCAGCAGCTCGCCCGCGGCCGCGCGCAGGACGTCCGACACCGACTGCACCGGCACGGACGCGTCGACGACGAGCGCCACGTCCAGCAGCACCGGCGGGTACGGCGACACCGTCGGCGCCGGGCGGTGGTCGTCCAGCGGCAGCGCGTCGAGGTCGAGCTCGAACGCCACGGTCCGCTTGGGCAGCCCCAGCGCCTCGACCACCTTCGGGTGCAGCTCACCGGCGTGGCCCACGGGCCAGTCGCCGACACGCAGCTCGGCACACCGGCCGGGGTGCCACGGCAGCAGGTCCGAGGCCACCACGCGCAGCGTCACGCCGTACGCGGCACCGGCCCGGCGGGCGGCCTCGACCGCGTCCGACCAGTCGGCCACGCGGCCCTTGCCCCACCAGCCCGCGAGCTCGCGGTGCCCGGTCAGCACGCCCGCGACGTGCAGCGGCTGCTGCGGCAGCGCGGCGAGCATCGAGGCCACCTCGGCCTCGGTGGGACGGCGGTCGACACCCAGCACGGGCACCGGAACCTGTTGTGCGCGCGGCAGGGTCACCTGCGCGATGTTGTACAGCGCGACGTCGCGGGCGCCACGGGCCAGGTTGCGCTGCAGCGTCTCCAGCAGGCCCGGCAGCAGCGTCGTGGCGAGGACGTTCTTGTCCGCCTCCAACGGGTTCAGCACGCCCACGGTGTCGCGGCGGACGTCGCCCTCCGCGAGACCGAACGCGTCGAACACCGACGGGTCGATGAACGGGAACGGCTTGACCTCGACGAAGCCGTCCTCGGCCAGCGTGCGCCACACGGTGCGGCGGCGGCGCTGCTGCTCGGTCAGGCCACGACCGGCGGGTGCGGGCGGCAGCACCGAGGGGATCGTGTCGTAGCCCTCCAGCCGCAGCACCTCCTCCACCAGGTCGGCGGGCTGCCCGAGGTCGGCACGCCACGTCGGCGGCACCGCGGTGACGAGCGTCTGACCGTCGTCCGAGGTGGTCACCGAGACCTGGCAGCCGATCTGGCCGAGCCGCCGCGCCGTGACGCCGCGGGCGTAGCGGACGCCGGCGACGCGGTCGGGCAGGTCGATCGGCATCGAGACGGGCTCGGGCAGCACGGGCGTGCCCACGTCGGTGCGGCCCGGCTTGATCGCGCCGTCGCCGTAGTGCACCAGCAGCTTCGCGGCGCGTTCCAGCGCCACCGGCGCCAGTGCGGGGTCGACCGTGCGCTCGAAGCGCTTGGCGGCCTCCGACGGGAGCTTGTGGCGGCGGACCGTGCGGGCGATGGACGCCGGGTCCCAGTTCGCCGCTTCCAGCAGGATGTCCGAGGAGCTGTCGCGGACCTCGGTCGACGCGCCGCCCATGACACCGGCCAGTGAAACGACTCCGGAGTCGTCGGCGATGACGATGTCATCGACATCCAACGCACGAACAGCGTCGTCCAGCGTCGTGAGCTTCTCGCCCGCGGCGGCCCTGCGCACGGTCAGCGGACCGGACAACGCCGCCGCGTCGAACGCGTGCAGCGGCTGACCGAGCTCGAGCATCACGTAGTTCGTCACGTCGACGGGCAGCGAGATGGAGCGCATGCCGGCCAGCATCAGGCGGCGGCGCATCCACCACGGCGTGGGCGCGGTCGGGTCCACACCGGACACCCGGCGGGCCACGAAGCGCGAGCAGCCGTTGCGGTCCTCGATCCGGACCGGCCAGGCCTCGCCCTCGGGCTCGGGGACCTCGGCGAGGCCGGGGTCGCCGAACGGCACGTCCAGCGCGCAGGCGATCTCACGGGCCAGGCCGCGCACCGAGAACGCGTAGCCGCGGTCGGGCGTCGGCGAGACCTCGATGATGCTGTCGTCGAGGTCGAGCAGCTCCATCGCGTCGTCGCCGGGCGTGGCGGTGCCCGAGGGCAGCACGAGGATGCCGGAGTGGTCGTCGCCGATGCCGAGCTCGTCGGCGGCGCAGATCATGCCCTCCGACGTGCGGCCGTAGGTCTTGCGCGCGGAGATCGCGAACCCGCCGGGCAGCACGGCGCCGGGCAGCGCGACGACGACCGAGTCGCCCTCGACGAAGTTCGTGGCGCCGCAGATGATGTTGTTGACCTGCTCGGGGCCGACCTCGACCTTGCAGTAGCGGATCGGCTTCTTGAACTCGGTGAGCTCCTCGATCTCCACGACGCGACCGGCGACGATCGGGCCGGTCACGGGACCGAGCGGGCTCACCTCCTCGACCTCGATGCCGATGCGCACGAACGCCTCGGCGAGCTCGTCAGGGGTGGGGACTTCGTCGAAACCGAGGTGTTCGACCAGCCAGCTGACCGGGATGCGCATCCGGCTCAGGCCTCCGTTCCGAAAGGCTGGGTGAAGCGGACGTCGCCCTCGACCATGTCGCGCATGTCGGGCAGGCCGTTGCGGAACTGCAGCGTCCGCTCCAGGCCCATGCCGAACGCGAAGCCGGAGTACACGTCCGGGTCGACGCCGCAGGCGCGCAGCACGTTGGGGTTGACCATGCCGCAGCCGCCCCACTCGACCCAGCCCGCGCCGCCCTTCTTCTCCGGGAACCACACGTCGACCTCGGCCGACGGCTCGGTGAAGGGGAAGAACGACGGGCGCAGCCGGGTGCGGGAGTCCTCGCCGAACATGGCGCGCGCGAACGCGTCGAGCGTGCCCTTGAGGTGGCCCATGGTCAGGCCCTTGTCCACGGCGAGGCCCTCGACCTGGTGGAACACCGGGGTGTGGGTCGCGTCGAGCTCGTCGGTGCGGAACGTGCGGCCGGGGCACACCACGTACACCGGCGGCTCGCGGTCGAGCAGCGTGCGGGCCTGCACCGGCGAGGTGTGCGTGCGCAGCACCAGCGCGGAGTCGGCGGGCGCGATGTAGAAGGTGTCCTGCATCGAGCGGGCCGGGTGGTCCTTGCCGAAGTTCAGCGCGTCGAAGTTGAACCACTCGGTCTCGAGCTCGGGGCCCTCGGCGACCTCGTAGCCCATGGCCACGAAGACGTCACCGATGCGCTCGGCGAGCGTGGTGATCGGGTGGCGCGCGCCGCGCGGGAAGCGGTCCCACGGCAGCGTGACGTCGACGGTCTCCTCGCGCAGCACCCGCTCGTCGCGCTCGACCTGGAGCACGGCGTGCCGCTCGTCGAAGGCGACCTTGATCGCGGACTGCGCCTCGTTCACGCGCTTGCCGGCCTCTGCCTTCGCCTTGGGCGGCAGTGCACCGATCTCGCGGCGGGCCAGCAGCACGGGCGACCGGTCGCCGAGGTGACCGGGCTTGACCGCGGCCAGCGCCTCCAGGTCGGCTGCCCCGGCGAACGCCTCGCGCGCCTTCTGCACGGCTGCGTCGAGGTGCTCGGCCGACAGCGCCGCGACCTGCTTGGGGTCGTACGGGTCGTTGGCTCCGGACATGGTGGTAGTACAGCTCCCGTCGCGGACATCAGGTAATCAACTCCCCGATCCTAGTGGGTGCCCTGCCGACCGCCCCGAGCCGTTCCTTGTAAAGGGCGGCGCCGGCATGGATCACGTCCTTAGGATGGGCGGCATCATGTCGCACACCTTCCGCGTCGACCTGCGCGGCATCATCGACCTGCTCAGCCACCACCTGTACAGCAGCCCGCGCGTCTACGTCCGCGAGCTGCTGCAGAACGCCGTCGACGCGATCACGGCACGGCGCGAGCTCGACCCGTCCTGCCCGGCCGAGGTCTCGATCACCTGCGGCTCCACGCTGCGGATCACCGACACCGGCGTGGGCCTCACCGAGGACGAGGTGCACGAGCTGCTGTCCACGCTCGGCCGCACCTCGAAGCGCGACGACCTGGGGTTCGCCCGCGAGGGGTTCCTGGGCCAGTTCGGCGTGGGCATGCTGTCGTGCTTCCTGGTCGCCTCCTCGGTGACGGTCATCACCCGGTCCGCTCGCGGTGGCGCCGCGGTGCGGTGGGAGGCCGACTCGTCGGGCAACTACTCCGTGTCCGCTGTGGAGGGTGACGTACCGGTCGGCACGACGGTCGAGCTGAGCGCGTCGCGGGGCAACGAGCACTGGCTGGAGGCCGACGTCGTGCGGCCGCTGGTGAGCGACTACGGCGATCTGCTGCCCGCGGTCGTCACGGTGGACGGCGACGTCGTCACGCGCGGTCAACGGCCGTGGGACGTCGAGGACGCCGACCTGTCCGCGTACTGCGAGCAGGTGCTGGGGTTCACGCCGTTCGAGGCGATTCCGATCGAGGTCGAGGCGGCCGGGCTGACCGGTGTCGCGTTCGTGCTGCCGCAGGGCGTGCACCCCGGGACGCGCCAGACGCACCGGGTCTACCTGAAGCGGATGCTGGTCGGCGACAACGTCGAGGGCCTGCTGCCGGACTGGGCGTACTTCGTGCGGTGCGTGGTCGACGCGTCCGCGATCCGGCCGACGGCCTCGCGCGAGTCGCTGTACCAGGACGAGATGCTGCTGGCGGTGCGCGAGGAGCTGGGCGAGCAGATCCGCGACTGGCTGATCCGGCTGGACGCGATCGAGCCGCGCCGCGCGGGTGAGCTGCTGGCCGCCCACCACCTCGGCATCAAGTCGCTGGCGCGGTCGGACGACGAGATGCTGCGGCTGGTGGAGCGCTGGCTGCCGTTCGAGACCACCGACGGCGCGATCCCGTTGCGGCAGTTCAAGCGCAAGCACGGCGCCATCCTCTACATCCCGGACGTCGACGAGTTCCACCAGCTCGCCCCGGTCGCCGCGGCACAGGGCCTCGGGCTGGTCAACGCCGGCTACGCCTACGACATGGAGCTGCTGAACCGGCTCAGCGCGCTGGACGGCCCCGCCGTCGCGCGCCGGGTGGCCCCGAGCGAGCTGCTGGCGGCGCTGGCCGATCCCGAGCCGGACGTCGAGGCGGCGCTGAGGCTGCGGCTGGCCGAGGGGGCCGCGGCGCTGGACCGGCACGACTGCGACGCGGTGGTGCGCGACTTCGACCCGGTGTCGCTGCCCGCGCTGCTGATCAGCAACGCCGAGCAGCAGCGCAAGCTCGACACCGAGCAGACGGCGGCCGACGCCGACCCGCTGTGGGCGGAGCTGCTGGGGCAGCTGACCGCGGACTCCGGTTCCGGGCGGCCGGAACAGCTCGTGCTGAACTGCCGCAACCCGCTGGTGCAGCGGCTGGCGCGGCTGACCGACCCGTCGCTCGTGGAGCTGACGCTCGAATCTCTGTACGTGCACGCCGTCCTGCAGGCGCGGCGGGCCATGCGACCGAAGGACACGGCGGCGCTGAACCGCTCGTTCCTGGAACTGCTCGACCGCGCCGTTGGGGGTAAGTGATCATGGCCGACTTCACCGGGGAGGACGCGGAGAACGCGTTCCTGGAGGCCTACAACATGCCCACGGGCATGCCGAAGCACGAGGCGCTGGAGCGGGCCGCGCGGATGTCCGACGCGCTGAACCACCTGCCGCTCGGGGTGTCGTGCCGGATCGCGATGATCGACTCGGCCTACTACCTGTCGCGCTACGACCTGATGCTGGCGCCGTTCGCGTGGTGCCTGGGCGCCGAGGAGAAGGACCCGGAGGCGTTCAACGACTACGAGCGGCGCTCGCTGGACTGGGCGCACAAGTGGATCTCCACCGGGCTGCGGCGCGACCCGCGGTTCTCGCTGGAGCAGCTGCAGGCCGTGATCAAGCAGCTCGCCGACCGCTACGGGCGGCTGGGCTACTCGGTGCAGCCGGTGCACGGCGCCCGCGCGGAGTACGCCTACCACGTCGGTGACATGGACGCGTTGCGCGAGCACCTCGGCAGGTACCTGGCCACGGAGTCCGGTCCGATGGCCGACTGCGACGCGTGCGTGGTCGAGGAGCAGGTGTGGATGCTGGCGCGGCTCGGGCGGCACTCCGAGGCCGCCGGGCACGGCTGGGAGGGCCTGTCCGGCAACACCGGCTGCGCCACCCAGCCGCAGGGCATCCTCTCGGCGCTGCTGTGGCCGTTGCTGGAGATCGGTGACCTGGAGAAGGCCGCGCACGCGCACCTGACCGCGTACCGGTTGATCAAGGACGACGAGATCACCTCGTACGTGCACGAGCACATCCGGTTCTGCGCGCTGACCGGCAACGTCGAGCGCGGCGAGGAGATCCTGCGCAGGAACCTGCACAAGGTGACCGCGGCGCACCTGCCGGCCGACGAGCTGTCGTTCGCCGAGTGCGCCGCCGTGCTGCTGCGCCGACTGCCGGGCGGCACGGTCTTCGAGGTGCCGTCGGTGGGCACGCTGACCGCCGCCGAACTGCTCGACCGGCTGTCGGCGCGGGCGATGGAGCTCGCCAAGGCGTTCGACAAGCGCAACGGCACGCCCGCGTGGACCGAGCGGGTGACCAGGGCGCTGGAGCAGGCCGACTACCCGCACGTGCCGCTGGCGGTCCCGGCAGCGGCGGCACCGGCGCCACCGGCGGAGGAGCCCGAGGTCTTCGGCGACCCGGTCGACATCGCGACGCGGATGGTGTCGCTGTACGAGACCGGCGACTTCGTGCGGGCCCGGCGGATGCTCGACTCGCTGCCCGCCGACATGGACGCGCTGCTGCCGCCCGACCTGGCCGCGCACGCCGGGATCCGCCGGATCACCAGCGGGCTGGCGCCGTTCGAGCAGGAGGCCTTCGAGGCGCTGCTGGCCGCACTGCCCGCGGACATGGCGTTGCGTTACCAGGCCAGGATGGCCGTCAAGCTGGAGAACGGCGTGGAGCTCGCCGAACGCTGCCTGGCGGAGGCCACCACGGACTACACGAGGACGATCGCCGCGCTGTCGTTGTCGGAGCTGTTCGACGAGGAGCACCAGCACGACCGGGCGGCGGAGATGATGGCGCTCGCGTCCTCTTTGGACGTTCCGGAGCTGCGCGGCCGGGTCCTCGTGCAGGCGGCCGAGCACAAGGCCCGCGAACAGGACGTCGACGGCGCCTACGCCGACGTCGTGGCCGCGCTGGCCGGCGACCTGCCGCCGAACGCGCGCTTCGAGGGGCTGCGGCTGCGCCTGCGGCTGGAGACCGTGCTGCAGCGCGTGCCGGAGGCCATGGCGACCGCCGCGACCTTCGTCTCGTCGTTCCCGCTGCCGGAGTCGGCCGAGGCCCGCTGGTACCAGGTGGCCGCCATCCAGGAGCTCGACCAGGAGGGCGCCTGCCTGGCCGAGCTGCGGGAGGCCGTCGCCGTCTCACGCGTGCACCTCTCCCCCGGCCACACCGCGCACTTCTGCTTCGCCCTGTCCGGCGGCTACGTGCAGACCGACCGGTTCGTCGAGGCCGCCGAGGTGCTGGAGGAGGCGCTGCGGCTGGTCCAGGAGGGCCAGGACGACCTGCGCCTGCAGATCGTGTTCCGGCTCGGCCAGGTGTGCCGCACGCTCGACGAGCTGCCCGCCGCCGTGAAGTACCTGCGCGAGGCCGCCGCCCTGCTGCCCGCCGAGGAGGTCGGCCGCCGCGCGTTCCTGCTCGACGCGCTGGCCTCCGTGCTGCACCGCACCGGCGAGCACGACGAGGCGACGGCGTCCCACCGCGCCGCCGCCGAGCTGTGGCAGTCGGAGGGCAACGTCTCCGAGGCCGTCGGCTCGCTGATCGAACTGGCCTCCGCGCTCCCCGGCGAGGCGGTGGCCGCGACGCGGTCGGCACTGGACGACGCCGAGGCCCTGCTGCCGTCACTGGACGACCTGCCCGAGGTCACCCGGCGCCAGGCCGAGATCGCGGCCATCAGGGCGTTCCTGCACTCGCAGGCGGGCGAGTTCGCGCTCGCCATCAAGCACAACCGGGAGGCGGAGGCGCTCGCGGCCTCGCTGTCGGAGGAGGGCTGGCGGACGTTCCTCGTCGTGCGGTCGGCGCGGGTGCTGCTGGAGGCCGGCGACCCCGAGGGCTCCGAGACCGAGGCACGGCGGGCGGCGGCCCTGCTGCCCGACGACGCCCTGGTCGGCGAGGTGCTCTCGGCCCTCTCCGACGCGCTGCGCGCCCAGCAGAAGACCCCCGGCACCGACCCCCTGGTCCGCGACCTGACCGCTCGCCTGGGCTGAGCCCCCACGCGGGGCCCTCCCGTCCGCTCCTGTCGTACGAAGGCTCCCCGCGTGGCGTCCGAACGGAAGTCACGCGGGGGTCCTTCGTGGCCTTGAGGGGTACGCGGGGCCCGCGTGACGGTCAGGCGGGGGTGAGGGCGGCGGTGGCGGCCTCGAAGACGGGGCGGCGGGGGCCGGCGGAGCCGAGGGTGAGCACGTGGGCGAGGGCACGGCGGTAGGCGACGTCGAACGCCTCGTCGGCGGGCACCTCGACGTGCGGGACGACGCCGACGCCCTCCCAGTTGGTGCCGGAGATCGGGTTGATCGCGCGGCCGTTGGGGATGGACGACTTCAGGTGCGGGCCGACGCGGTAGCGGTCGCCGGGGTGGGCGCCGCCCCTGGTGGTCTCGCCGACGAGGGTGGCGCGCTCGTTCTGCCGCAGGTTGTAGCTGAGCTCCTCCGCGCCGGAGAACGTGCGGGCGCTGGTGAGCACGTAGACCGGCTTGGTGCCGCCGAAGCGCGGGCCCGGTACGTGCGGCAACGTCCAGAACTGCTGCGTCGTGTCGTCCGGGCGGTTGTAGATGTCGTTGAGGTGCACCGGCTCGTCGAACAGGTAGCTGCAGATCAGGGCGACCGTGTGCGGGTCGCCGCCGCCGTTGGCGCGCAGGTCGATGATCAACGCGTCGGTGTGGGCGAGGAGGGTCATGGCGGCGGTCACGGCCGGGGTGGCGACGGCGGCGTCGTGCAGCAGGCGCAGGGCCAGCAGGCCGACGTTGCCGGCGAGGCGTTCGACGCGGGTGACGCCGAACGCGTCCAGCTCCGCCTCGCGCCGGTAGGCCACCGGGTCCCAGGCCGAGTCCTCGCCGGTCTCCGGCACCTCGTCGTGGCTGTGCAGCAGCCGCAGGTGCTTGTCGCCGTTGACCTTCTGCAGGTCGGCGGTGACCAGGGCGGCGAACCGCTCGTCGTCCACGTCGGCGTACGCGCCCTCGGCGAGCCGGGTGCGCAGGACCGCCGCGATCTCGGTCGCCGTGTCCGGGAAGACGTAGTAGGAGGTGAGCTGGGAGCAGAGGAGGTCGATCTCGGGTTCGCGCACCGGCACACGATCGCGAAACCCGCGGTGGACCGCCAGCGGTTTTCCACCGCCGGCGGTGTCCGGTCAGCTGCGCTGGTCGCGGGCCGAGGCGTAGAGGCAGACGGCGGCGGCCGTCGCGAGGTTGAGGCTCTCCGCGGCGCCGTAGAGCGGCACCTTCAGCGAGGTGTCGAGGGAGGCGACCACGTCGTCGGGCAGGCCGTGCGCCTCGCTGCCGAACACCCACGCCGTGGGGTGCCGCAGGTCGCCCTTGGCCGAGGCCTCGACCAGGTCCTGTTCCGCGTACCCGTCGGCGGCGACGAGCTTCAGCCCCGCTGCCCGGCAGGCGGCGAAGACCTCGTCGGCGGCACGGGACCGCGCGATCGGCAGGTGGAACAGCGAGCCCGTCGAGGCGCGCACGCACTTGCCGTTGTGCGGGTCGACCGTGTCGCCGGCGAAGATCACCGCGTCGGCTCCGGCGGCGTCGGCCACGCGGGTGACGGTGCCGGCGTTGCCGGGGTCGGAGACGCCGTACAGGACGGCGACGAGCCGCGGTGAGCCGGACAGCGCCTGGTCGAGCGGCTGCGGGACCGCGTCGCACACGGCGACGAGGCCCTGCGGGGTCACGGTCTCCGACAACGACGCGGCGGCCTTGTCGGTCACCTCGCTGATCCGGACGCCCGCCGCGGCGGCGGACTGGAGCAGCTCGGGGTTGCGTTCGGCGGCCGTCTCGGTGACGAACAGCTCGTGGACCTCGCCGTGCTGCCAGGCGAGTGCTTCCCGCACGGCCTGGGCGCCCTCGACGAGGAACCGGCCGGCCTTGTCACGGCCCTGGCGGCGGGTCAGGTGGCGAGCAGCAACGACCCGAGGCGTCCGTTCGGTGAACGGAGCTGCCTCGGGTCGTTGTTCGCGTGGGTGCTGGCTCAGGCCTTGTCCCCGGCCGGGGCGTTCACGTCGGCCGGGAGCGCGCCACGGGCGATCTCGACAAGAGCGGAGAACGCGGTCGCGTCGGTGACGGCCAGGTCCGCGAGGATCTTGCGGTCGACCTCGACCCCACCGAGCCGGAGGCCCTGGATGAGGCGGTTGTAGGTCATCCCGTTCGCGCGGGCAGCGGCGTTGATGCGCTGGATCCACAGCTTGCGGAAGTCGCCCTTGCGCGCACGCCGGTCGCGGTACGCGTAGTTGAGCGAGTGGAGCACCTGCTCCTTGGCCTTGCGGTACAGCCTCGAGCGCTGGCCGCGGTAACCGCTGGCCAGTTCGAGGGTGGTACGGCGCTTCTTCTGGGCGTTCACAGCCCGCTTGACGCGTGCCACGGGTCCATCCTGTCGATCTCAAGGGGGCGTAGTCCGCCAACGGGTGGCGCTGGCGCCCCGAAATTAGCTAGGGGGTCGAAGCGGGTCAGAGACCGAGCAGCTTCTTCAGGCGAGGGGCGTCAGCCGGAGAGACCACGCTGGTGCCGGCCATGCGACGCGTCTCACGGCTGGACTTGACCTCCAGGCGGTGACGCTTGCCCGTCTTCTCGCGGACGATCTTTCCGCTGCCGGTCACCCGGACTCGCTTCGAGGTGCCCTTGTGCGTCTTGTTCTTCGGCATTTCCGTCCTCGTCTCGTGCTACCCACCGGGTCGGGGGCGGCCATGCGTCCTATTCGGAGGCCTCGGCGGCCTCGTCGGCTTCGACGACGCCGTCCTGCTCCTGCTTCACCGGACGCGGCTTGATGTTCTTGTGCGGCGCCAACACCATGATCATGTTGCGGCCGTCCTGCTTGGGGTTGGACTCGACGAAGCCCAGCTCCGCGACGTCCTCCGCCAGCTTCTGCAGCAACCGGTAACCGAGCTCCGGGCGCGACTGCTCGCGACCGCGGAACATGATGGTCACCTTGACCTTGTTCCCGTGCGAGAGGAAGCGGGCCACGTGGCCCTTCTTCGTCTGGTAGTCGTGCGGGTCGATCTTCGGCCGCAGCTTCTGCTCTTTGATGACCGTCAGCTGCTGGTTCCGACGGGACTCGCGCGCCTTCTGCGCGGTCTCGTACTTGAACTTGCCGTAGTCCATGAGCTTGCAGACCGGCGGGCGAGCCTGCGCGGCGACCTCGACGAGGTCGAGATCCGCTTCCTGCGCGAGTCGGAGCGCGTCCTCGATGCGAACGATCCCGACCTGCTCACCATTCGGCCCGACCAGACGAACTTCCGGCACCCGAATGCGGTCGTTGATGCGCGGCTCGGTGCTGACGGGTGCACCGCGGTTCGAGGGACTTGTCATTCACGTCCTTTGAGACTCGGTTGCGCCAAAGACAAGAGCCCCGTCGTCGATGACGACAGGGCCCGCTTCCGACCGATCACAAACCTGTGCAGCGGGCACCCGTGTGCCCTGTTGCCAGGAGGACCGGACCCGGCCACCTCGTGGAGCGGTGATCGCGGGTGGGAGCGGGGCTCCACTTGCCGCTCCCGCACTAACGGGAGCTGGTCGCGTCCGAAATAGTAGCAGACGCGGTTGTCAACCCCCGAATCGAGGCCGTGTGACGTCCGCTTGCTTGAATGGGCGGCGTGACCGATCCGCTTGAAGGCAGTGTTGAAGATGGTATCCGCGACCTGGGCGACGTCCCCAGCATCGAGGTCATCAGCCGTGCGGCCGTGATGCTGCTGTCCGCCGCCGCGGAACGCCTCGGCCTCGCGGACCCGGACCCGGACAACTCCCCGCGCCGCGACCTCGACGAGGCCCGCCGCCTGATCACGGCGCTGGCCGGCCTGATCACCGCCTCCTCGGAGTACCTCGGGCCGCACGCCGCGCCGCTGAAGGACGGCCTGCAGTCGGTGCAGCGCGCGTTCCGCGAGGCCTCCGTGGTGCCCGACGAGCCGGGCAAGGGCCCCGGCGAGAAGTACACCGGCCCGGTCTACTGATCCCGCGTCCACTGATCCCGCGGCACGCCGTCGGCGCTCGGCGGGGGACACCGTTCCCGGCGTCCGGGCGCCTACGGCTCCGCCCGCACGACGACCGGTTCCCAGGGCTGGGCGCTGACCGAGAACACGGCGGAGGCCCGCTGCCCGGTCGCCGCGCGGAACGTCACGCTGGCGCCGTTGGGCAGCGGTCCGATGTCGACCTGCTCGGCCGGCGGCTCGTCGTCGACCGACAGCCCGAGCACGCGTGAGCCGGGCACGACCGACACCGTGACCTGGTCGAGCACCGGCGGCCCGCCGAAGTAGCTGAGGTGGAACTCGTCGGGCGCCCCCGGCGTGATCTCGAACGTCGGCATGCCGCGCCGCCGCCGTTCGGCCGAGACGCTCTGCGCGACCTCCTCGACCCGCTCGATCGCGAACTGCCCGGCCCGCTGCGCCTCGTCGGCCAGCATCCGCGCCGCACCGGCCGCGTCCTGCGAGCCCGCCGCGGCCTTGCGCGCCTCGTCGGCGGCCCTGCGCGCTTCCTCGACCGCGGTCTTGGCCTGCAACGCGCTCGCCGTCGCCTGCTCGACCGCCTTGCGCGCCGCCGCGGCCTCCTCCTGTGCCGCGCGCGCCGCCTGCTGGGCGTTCTTCGCCTCACGCGCCTGCCACAGCGCCACCGCCACCGAGCACAACGACACCACGGCGGCGACCACCGCGAGCGCGATCATGCCCGCACCCCCAGCGCGGCGAGCTCGCGGCGGGCCAGCTCGGTGATCACGTCGATGTCACCGGTGCGCCACGCCACCGCGGGGTCGCCGTCGAACCTCGCGAGCTGCCGCGGCGTCAGGCTGGTCAGCGCCCTCAGCGCCAGCAGGTCGGGTTTGTCCCGCAGCTTCGCGACACCCGCGGCCCTGCGCGCGTACCGGAGCCGGACCGGCAGCCACGTGATCAGAAGGAACAGCACCGGGACGACGACGAGGGCGGTCGCGAGCCAGAAGGCGGAGTCCTGCACGACGCTGATCTGCGCGTTGCCCGCGTTGGTCAGGGTCTCGCCGGCCTTGGTGCCGTTGCCCAGCGCCCCGGACAGGTCGGCGCCCACCAGCGGCAGCCCCCTGGCTTTGCTGGCGGCGTTGGTGAAGACGTCGCGAATGCTGCCGCCCGCGCTGACGAGCCCGTCGCCCGGCGCCCGCAGCTCGAGCACCCAGTCGTGGACCGTGGTGGCCACCCAGATCCAGAGCGCCACCCACCCGACGGCGAGGAGGTCCGCCACCACCTGACGCGTGAGCCTGATCGGTCTGTCCGCGTACCACTTCATGGTGCGGATGCTGCCACGTGACCATTGCGCCGTCGATGATCACCGCGTGATCGTGCCCGGCAACCTGGTCATCGCGGCCCGTTCCCGCTCGTAGAACGGTGAACCGGCCGCAACATCGGGCGCCGATCGAGTTGTGCGGACGGCGAAGGGCGCACCTCCCGGACGGGAGGTGCGCCCTTGAAAAGCCATCAGCCGCCGATGTCCCCGCCTCGGGACATCGGTGCCCGGCGACGGTCAGTCGACCACGGCCAGTGCGTCGATCTCCACCAGCAGCCCGGCCGGCAGCCCGACGTACACCGTCGTGCGCGCCGGAGCCGGGTCCGTGACGAACTCGCCGTAGACCTCGTTGAGCTCCGCGAAGTGCGCGGTGTCGGTGAGGTACACCCGGATCATCACGACGTCGTCGATCGACGCGCCACCGGCCGCGAGCACGGCGTTGAGGTTCGCGAACGTCTGCCGCGTCTGCTCGGCGACGGTGGTGCCGACGATCTCGCCAGACGACGGGTCGAACGCGACCTGGCCGGCCACCTGCAGGATGTTGCCCTTGCGCACACCCTGCGAGAAACGGGCCACCGGCTGCGGCGCGTCGGTGGTCTTGATCTCAACCTTGGACAACGGAATTCCCCTTTTACCTTGGAACGTAACCGCATTCGACGGACGCGGCCTGTGCGGTGGCGAGCAGGTCTGGCAGGTGCGCGAGCAGTCCGTCGAAGTCGAGCAGCACCTTGGGCACCGACATCGACACCGCCGCGATCACCTCGCCGCGCGAGCCGCGGATCGGTGCGGCGATGCAGTGGATGAAGTCCTCGTGCTCGGCGTTGTCGACGGCGTACCCGGTGGCGCGCACGCGGTCCAGCTCGGCGAGGTACGCCGTGGGACCGACGATCGTGTTCGCCGTGAGACGCGGGAACTCCATGCCGGCCAGCAGCTTCCGCAACGTGGCGGGCGGCAGGTCGGACAGCAGGATCTTCGCCACCGCCGTGCAGTGCAGCGGCGCGCGCCGGCCGATGCGGGAGTACATGCGCATCGGGTGCGAGGACTCGTACTTGTCGATGTAGATGACCTCACCGTCCTCATAGGACGCGAGGTGGATCGTGTAGCCCAGCTTGGCGTTCAGCTCGCGCAACGCGGGTTCGGCGGCGCGGCGCACGTCCCGTTCCTCCAGGGCGCGGTTGGCGAGGTCGAACAGCGCGGTGCCGAGCCGGTAGTGGTGCACGCCGTCGCGCTGGACGAACCGGTGGGTCTCCAGCGTGCGCAGCAGCCGCAGCGTGGTCGACTTGTGCACGTCGATCACGCCGGACAGCTCGTCGAGCGTCTTCGGTCCGGTCGCGAGCTGGCTCACCAGCGTGAGCGCGCGGTCGAGGCTCTGGCTCATCTACACCTCCAGGCGGGCGGCGGCCCAGGTCTGCGGGTCGGCGTGCAGCAGGTGCGATGTCACGTCGTCGGGCAAAGGATCTCCGACGTCCTCGGCGGTCAGCAAAGCGGAGGCCGCCTGCAGGTGCCCGGCACGCAGTCGCTGCGCGGCCGGGGCGCCGGCCAGCGTCGCCGCGAGGAACCCGGCCGCGAACGCGTCACCGGCGCCGACCGGCTCCACGACCTCGACCTCCAGCGCGGGCTCGAACCACGATCCGGACTCCTCCAGCAGCGTCGCGCCCTCGGCACCCTGCTTCACGACGAGCGTCTTCGGGCCGGGCAGCAACGCCCGCAGCCGCGCCGGGTCGCCGGTCCCCCACACCAGCTCCGCCTCGTCCGCACCGGCCAGCACGACGTCGGCCAGGTCGGCGAGCTCGCGCAGCACGCGCGGGTCCCGGTCGGTCCACAGCGCCGGCCGCCAGTTCAGGTCGAACGAGATCCGGAACCCGTGCCGCGGCCTGCGCAGCAGCTCCCTCATCAGCGCCAGGCACGAGTCGGACAGCGCGGCCGTGATCCCGCTGAGGTGCACGAGCTGCACGTCGTCCAGCCCCAGCCGGTCGATCATCTCCGGGCCCATGCCCGACGCCGCCGATCCGCGCCGGTAGTACCGCACCGGGCTCCCGTGCGGTGAGGCCTCCTTGACGTACAGCCCGGTCGGCCTGCTCGCGTCGACCCGCACGCGGGAGACGTCGACGCCGAACCCGCTGACCGCGTCGAGCACCGCGAGGCCGAACGAGTCGTCCCCGACCGCGCTGACCCACGACGAGGGCACGCCGAGGCGTGCCAGGTGAGAGGCCACGTTGGACTCGGCGCCCCCGATGGCGCGGTGCCAGGTGCGCACCAGGTGCACGGGACCGGGTTCAGCCGGAACCATCATCACCATGGTCTCGCCGAGACACACGACACCGCCAACGTGTTCGAACCGCATGCGTGCTCCAGAGGTGTTCGTTGACGGCGGCGCACCCGAATGCTACACACTCCAGCATCACATCGCGCAATGGGAGTTGCAAAATATGCAACAACTGACGGAGATCGACCTCTCCGCGGTCGCCGGTATCCGGTCCGAACGCGTCGACTGGCGGTTCAAGGGCCTGCCGGCGAGCGTGTTGGGCTCGACCATCGGTGAGGTGGCGGACCGCCGGCTCGACCTGTTCGCCGACGAGTTCGTCGGACCGCTCGTCGTGCTGGACGCGGAGGCGTTGACGCACAACCTGACGACGATGGCCCGGTGGTGCGCCGAGCACGGCGTCAACCTCGCGCCGCACGGCAAGACGACGATGGCGCCGCAGCTCTTCCAGCGCCAGATCGAGCACGGCGTCTGGGGCCTGACCGCGGCGAACGCGTCGCAGGCCAGGGTGTACCGGGCGTTCGGCGTGCAGCGGATCCTGCTCGCGAACCAGCTGCTCGACCCGGCCGGGTTGCGCTGGCTGGTCGCCGAGCTGGCCGCCGACCCGCGCTTCGAGTTCAGCTGCTGGGCCGACTCCGAGGCCGGTGTCGCGCTGATGAGCGAGACGCTGCAGGAGCTCCAGCCGTCCCGGCCGGTCGACGTGCTGGTCGAGCTGGGCGCGCCCGGCGGCCGCACGGGTGCCCGTGACGTGGAGACCGCGATGGCGGTGGCACGGGCGGTGGCCCAGAGCCCGGTGCTGCGCCTGGTCGGTGCCGGTGGCTACGAGGGCGCGCTGGCGCACGACGCGTCGGAGTCCTCGCGGTCCACCGTGGACCGCTACCTGGCCGACCTGCGCACGCTCACCGTCCGGCTCGCCGACGCGGGCCTGTTCGACGAGCTGGACGAGGTCGTCGTCACCGCCGGTGGCAGCGCGTACTTCGACCAGGTCGCCGCGACGCTCACCCAGCCGTGGCCGATGGCGGTCAACCCGGTGCTGCGCAGCGGCGCGTACATCACGCACGACGACGGCTTCTACCGCGGGATCTCACCGTTCGCCCGGATCGGCGGTGTCGAGCCGTTCCGGCCGGCCCTGCGCGCCTGGGCCCAGGTGACCTCACGGCCACAGCGCGACCTGGCGCTGCTCACGATCGGCAAGCGCGACGCGTCGTTCGACGAGGGCCTGCCGGAGCCGCAGCTGCTGCGCCGCCGTGACGGCGCGGTCGCCCCGCTCACCCAGGCGGAGGTCACCGCCCTCAACGACCAGCACGCGTTCCTCTCGCTCGGACCGGAAGCCACGGTCCGGGTCGGCGACTGGATCGGGCTCGGTCTGTCGCACCCGTGCACGGTGTTCGACAAGTGGCAGCTCATCCCGGTCGTCGAGGGCACGACCGTGGTCGACCTGGTCCGCACGTACTTCTAGCCACCTACTTCCAACCGAGGAGCGTTCCGATGGACGACGTCGTCCTGCGCGGACCACTGGTCGCCGATGGCACGGGCGCACCCGCCTACCGGGCGGATGTGGGGATCAAGGACGGCGTGATCTCGGCCGTCGGCACCGGGATCAGCGCCAGGCGGTCGATCGACGCCGGCGGGCTGGTGCTCGCGCCGGGGTTCATCGACATGCACTCGCACTCCGACCTGCGGGTGCTCGCCGAGCCCGACCACCTGGCGAAGGTCTCGCAGGGCGTCACGACCGAGGTGCTCGGCCAGGACGGCCTGTCCTACGCGCCGGTCGACGACGAGGTGCTCGCGACGTTGCGCGGCCAGCTCGCCGGGTGGAACGACGACCCGCCCGGCTTCGACTGGAACTGGCGCTCGGTCGGCGAGTACCTCGACCGGCTGGACCGGGGCATCGCGGTCAACGCCGCGTACCTGGTGCCGCAGGGGACGCTGCGGATGCTGGTCGTGGGCTGGGACGACCGGCCGCCGGCCGAGTCCGAGATGGACCGGATGAAGACCGTTCTGGCGCAATCGCTTGCGGAGGGCGCGGTCGGCATGTCGTCCGGGCTCACCTACACGCCCGGCATGTACGCGGACACCTCGGAGCTCGTGCAGCTGTGCGAGGTCGTCGGGCAGCACGGCGGGTTCTACAGCCCGCACCACCGCAGCTACGGCGCGGGCGCGCTGGAGGCGTACGCCGAGATGGTGGACGTCTCGAAGCGGTCGGGCTGCGCGCTGCACCTCGCGCACGCCACGATGAACTTCCCGGTGAACAAGGGCAAGGCGCCCGAGCTGCTGCGGCTGCTCGACGACGCGATCGCCGGCGGCGCCGACATCAGCCTCGACACCTACCCGTACCTGCCCGGCGCGACCTACCTGAGCGCGCTGCTGCCGTCGTGGGCCACCGAGGGCGGGCCGGAACGCGCGCTGGCCCGCCTGTCCGATGTGGACACCCGTGAGCGGATCAGGACGGAGATCGAGGAGACCGGTTCCGACGGCTGCCACGGCGTGCCGGTCGACTGGGACTCCATCGAGATCAACGGCGTGCGCAACGACCGCAACGCCCACCTGGTCGGCGCGAGCGTGCAGCGGTCGGCCACGCGCCTGGGCCGCGCGCCCGCCGACCTGTACTTCGACGTGTTGGTCGACGAACGCCTGGGTACCTCCTGCCTCATGCACGTCGGGCACGAGGAGAACGTGCAGGCGATCATGAAGCACCCGGCGCACACCGGCGGCAGCGACGGCCTGCTCGTCGGCGACCGCCCCCATCCGCGCGCGTGGGGGACGTTCCCCCGCTACTTCGCGCGCTACGTCCGCGAGCTGGGCGTGCTGAGCCTGGAGGAGTGCGTCGAGCACCTCACCGGCCGCGCCGCCCGGCGGCTGCGGCTCACCGACCGGGGTCTGGTCCGCGAGGGTTTCGCGGCCGACCTGGTGCTGTTCGACGCGGCCACGATCGCCGACACGGCGACCTTCGACCAGCCTCGGCAGCAGGCCACCGGCATCCCGTTCGTGTTCTGCAACGGGGTGCCGGTGATCGACGACGGAACCGCCACCGGCGCATTGCCAGGCCATTCACTCAGGAGCCGCTCGTGATCGACTGGTTGCAACACTCAACACCGGGTCTGCTGACCCTCGCGGTGGTCAGCATCGCGGTGCTGCTGCTCCTCATCATCAAGTTCAAGGTCGAGCCGTTCATCGCGCTGATCGTCGTCGCGCTGCTGGTGGCGCTGGCCGCCGGCGTGCCGACGGAGGCCCTGGTCGGGTCGGCGCAGAAGGCGTCGGACTCGTTGCTGGAGAAGGGCTTCGGCGGCATCCTCGGCCACATCGCCGCGATCATCGGGCTCGGCACGCTGCTGGGCGCGATCCTCGAGGCGTCCGGTGGCGCGCAGGTGCTGATGGACCGGCTGATGCGCGCGTTCGGCGAGAAGCGCGCGCCGGTCGCGATCGGCCTCGCCGGCCTGATCTTCGGTGTGCCGGTCTTCTTCGACATCGGCATCTTCGTGCTCGCGCCGCTGGTCTACGTGGCGGCCAAGCGCAGCGGCAAGTCGATCGTGCTGTTCAGCATGCCGTTGCTCGCGGGTCTGTCGGTCATGCACGCGTTCATGCCGCCGCACCCCGGTCCGGTGGCGGCGGCCGGTCTGCTGAAGGTCTCGCTGGGCTGGATCATCGTCATGGGTCTCGCCGTGGCGATCCCGTCCTGGTTCGTCGGCGGTGTCCTCTACTCGTACTGGATCGGCAAGCGCATCAACGTCCCGGTGCCGGAGGAGATGCTGGCCGCGGCCGAGCTGGCGCGCTCGGAGAACGGCTCCGACAAGACGCCACCGCCGCTGGGCCTGGTGCTCTCGATCATCGGCCTGCCGCTGGTGCTGATCCTCTCCGGCACGTTCGGCTCGATCTTGCTCACCAAGGGCACTCGCCTGTACTCGGTGGCGACGTTCTTCGGCACGCCCGCGGTGGCGCTGACGATCTCGGTGCTGCTGGCGTTCTGGCTGCTCGGGTTCCGGCGCGGCATGACCCGCGAGAAGGTCGCGGAGATGTCCGCCGCCTCGCTGAAGCCGGTCGCGATGATCCTGCTCGTGGTCGGTGCCGGTGGCTTCTTCGGTGCCGTGCTGGCCGCGACGGGCATCGGCAAGACGCTCGCGAACGAGCTGGCGGGCATCGGTCTCCCGGTGATCGCGCTGTCGTACGTGATCAGCTGCGTCATCCGGATCGCGCAGGGTTCCGCGACGGTCGCGATCGTGACGACCGCGGGCATCGTGGCGCCGGTGCTGGCGGACCTGAACTACTCGCAGCCCCAGCTCGCGCTGGTCGTCATGGCCATCGCGTCCGGCTCGATCATCGCCTCGCACGTCAACGACGGCGGGTTCTGGATCGTGTCGCGGTACTTCGGGCTGTCGGTGAAGGAGACGCTGCAGTCGTGGACGGTCCTCGAGACCATCCTCTCGGTGGTCGGTTTCGTGGTCGCCGGGCTGCTCAGCCTGATCGTCTGATCAGACAAAACCCAACAAGTTCCAACGCTTGACAACGCGGGCCCCGGATCTGAGGATCGGCACATTGTTCATTTGTGTTTGATGTGGACGGGGCCCGCATGAGCAACACGGAGGTCGTGCACCTGCACGACGACACCTCCAGCGTCGTCATCACGATCGAGGGCGCAGGCCTGCCGGTCGTGACGCACTGGGGGCGCACCCTCGGAGACCTCGACCAGGCCGCACTGCGCGGCCTGGTCGACGTCGTCTCGTGGAGCAACCCGAACAACACACCGGACGTCCCCGTCCCGCTCGCGCTGCTGCCCGACGCCGGTGCCGGGTACTCCGGCCGGCCCGGTCTACGCGGCCACCGCGGCGGCGCGCACTTCGCCCCGGCCCTGCGGGTGACGTCGTTCTCCGGTGAAGCCGGGATCTTCCGCTACGTCGCCTCGGACGAGGCCGCCGAGCTGACCGTGACCGGCACCGTCGAGCTGCTGGAGTCCGGCATGCTCCGCCTGCGGCACGTCGTCCGCAACGACGGCACGACGCCGTACGCGCTGGAGGGGCTGGAAACCGCGCTGCCGATCTCCGCGCACGCCACCGAGCTGCTCGACTTCACCGGCCGCTGGAGCCGGGAGCGCTCACCGCAGCGGCAGGCGCTGCACTACGGCTCGTGGGTGCGGGAGAGCCGGCGCGGGCGCACCGGGCACGACGCGACCATCGGGCTGCTGGCGGGCACGCCGGGGTTCTCGTTCCGCGCCGGCGAGGTGTGGGCGCTGCACGTGGCGTGGAGCGGCAACCACGTGACGTACGCGGAGAACCTGGTCGACGGATCGCCCGTGCTGGGCGGCGGCGAACTGCTGCTGCCCGGTGAGATGACGCTGGCACCGGGCCAGGAGTACGAGTCGCCGTGGCTGTACGCCGCCTACTCGCCGGCGGGCATCGACGGCATCAGCGCGGCGTTCCACCGCCGGCTGCGCGAGCGCGCGGCACGGCCGCGGCCGGTCGTGCTCAACACGTGGGAGGCCGTGTACTTCGACCACGACCTGGCGCGGCTGACGTCGCTGGCCGACACCGCCGCCGCCATGGGGGTCGAGCGGTTCGTGCTGGACGACGGCTGGTTCCGGCACCGCCGCGACGACACCGCGGGCCTGGGCGACTGGTACGTGGACGAGACCGTGTGGCCGGACGGGCTGACCCCGTTGATCGAGCACGTCCGCGCGCTCGGCATGGAGTTCGGCCTCTGGTTCGAACCGGAGATGGTCAACACGGACTCCGACCTCTACCGCGCCCACCCCGACTGGGTGCTCGGGCCGCGTCCCGGCGTGCTGCCGCCGCCCTCGCGCCACCAGCAGGTCCTCGACATCGCGAACCCCGACGCGTACGCGTACATCCTCGACCGCGTCTCGTCCGTGCTGTCGGACAACGACATCGGCTTCGTGAAGTGGGACCACAACCGCGACCTGATCGGCTCGCGCGTGCACGAGCAGACCGCGGCGTACTACCGGCTGCTGGACGAGCTGCGGCTGCGGCACCCGCACGTGGAGATCGAGAGCTGCTCCTCCGGCGGCGGGCGGATCGACCTCGGCGTGCTCGCGCGGACCGACCGGGTGTGGACGTCGGACTGCAACGACGCCCTGGAACGCCAGCTGATCCAGCGGTGGACGGGCGTGTTCCTGCCGCCGGAGCTGATGGGCGCGCACGTCGGTCCGACGAAGTCGCACACCACGGGACGCGTGCACGACCTGTCGTTCCGCGTGGCCACGGCGATGTTCGGGCACTTCGGCATCGAGTGGGACATCGACTCGGCCACCGAGGAGGAACGCGCCGGGCTGCGGGCCGCGATCGAGTACTACAAGGACGTGCGGGCGCTGGTGCACTCCGGTGTCACCGTGCACGCCGACCACCCCGACCCCGCCGCCTGGGTGCACGGCGTCGTCGCCGCCGACCGGTCGGAGGCCCTCTTCGGCTACTTCCAGCTCGCGACCTCCGTGCAGAACAAGCCGCGCCGGGTGCGGCTGCCCGGACTCGACCCCGCCCGCACGTACCGGCTCTCGTTCGACGCCCCCGCCGGACGGCCGCGGCTGACCCAGAGCGGCCCCGAGTCGTGGGAGCCGGTGGAGCTGCCCGGTTCGGTGCTGTCGGAGTCCGGCGTGCAGCTGCCGGTGCTGGAACCGGAGCAGGCGGTCCTGCTCCGCCTGCGGTAGCACGGGAAAGCCCCGGCGGTGCACGCCGGGGCTTCCCTCTCCCCTTCTACTGGCCGACGCGTGTTCCGCCGGCCCTGGTGGCCCACCACCTCCCGCCAACGCCCTGCACGTTGGCGTCACCGCGGATCCGGTCCCCTGCGACCAGGCGCCGCGGTCACCCCGCGGTGGTGAGCTGAACCTCCCGTGGCCTCTGACGCCCTGGACACGCGGGCCGGGCCGGAACGGTTCAAAAAGATCTCACCCCGCGAACATCGCCCGCTTCAGCGCAGGCAGGGCGCTCGCGGTCCGCAGCACGGTCTTGAACACCGTCCGCGCCACCGGGTTGCCGTCCGCGAACTGCCGGGCCGCCCGCAGCGAGTCGCGCACGGCCGCGAACCCGTAGGTGTACATCTCCGCCTCGTACCGCCCGATGGCCTCGACCGGGTCACCACCCCCGCCGAGCACCCGTGCCAGCAGCTGCGCGTCCCGCAACGCGACGTTCGCCCCGATCCCCCGCATCGGCGTCATGGCGTGGATGGCGTCGCCGAGCAGCGTGACCCGCGACGGCTCCCAGCGGTCGATCACCCGCGCCGACCTGATGTGCCACTGGGAGATCGTCTCCTCGGGCGAGTTCGCGACGATCCGGCGCAGGTCGGGACTCCACCGCGCGATCCGCCGCAGCACCTCCGCCCGCAGGTCCAGCCCGTCGTGGACGGTCAGGCCGGCCGCCGCGAACGCCCACATCAGGTACGGCCGCTCGTTGTCGAACAACAACCCGTCCGCGTCCGTGACGCCCAGCCCGTCGTGCACGGCGAGGAACATCCCGGCCCTGCCGGTCGGCACGATCGAGTTCGCGCGCACCGTCAGCGCCGACGGCACCCAGTCGTGCTCGTCCAGGAACAGCTTGCCCGCGATCGCGGCCACCCCGGCGTCCTCGGTGCCGGCGTGTGGCAGGTACTGCCCGCGCACCCGTGACCGGATGCCGTCCGCGCCGACGAGCACGTCACACGTCTCCGTCGTGCCGTCCGCGAAGTGCAGCGTGATGCCGTCGCCCTCCGAATAGCGCTCGAACCGCTTGCCGAACCGCACGTCCAGCCCGTCGAGCAGCACCTGCCGCAACGTGATCCGGCTGGCCGAGTAGTGGTTCTCCACCTCGGGGTCCAGCACCAGCAGCCGCGTGAGCCGCTCGGTCAGGAAGCCGAACCCGTCACCACCGGTCCGTCCGGCCGTGCGCTCGAACCGCTCCCAATTCGCCGCGGGCAGGCACTCCCGCAACGCGGCAGCGCCGTGCGGGTTGATGTGCACCCGATATCCCTGCAAGCGGTCCGTGCGCGAGCGATCGCGCTCGTACACCACCACGTCCACGCCGGCCTTGCGCAACCCGTGCGCCAGGCACAGCCCACCGATTCCCCCACCTACCACTGCGATCCCCATGGCACCCACTATCAACCGTATGGTTGATTAAGTCAACCAGTCAGCTGAAAACTCCGGTTGGGTTACCGTGTCGCCGTGGATCAACGCCGCTCTCCCAGTCCCGCGGAACGCAAGCGCGACCCGGAACGCACGCGGGCCCGCATCATGGAGGCGGCCACGGCGGAGTTCGCCGCGAAGGGCTACGCGGCGACCCGCACCACCGACATCGCGGCACGCGCGGGCGTGAACAAGCAGCTGATCTCGTACTACTTCGGCGGCAAGGAAGGTCTGTACCGCGAGATCGCCACGTCCTGGCACACCGAGGGCACGGCGATGGCGAGCACCGACCAGCCGCTGGACGAGGTGATCGCGGCGTTCGTGATGACCACGGTCCACAACCGCGACCAGGGCCGGCTGTGGGCGTGGGCGAACCTGTCCGGCGACATGCCCTCCGTGGACGGCGACTTCCTCCGGGCGCAGGCCGAGACGTTCCGCGCCCGCCAGGCCACCGGCGAGGTGCCCGCCGACCTCGACCCGACCATGCTGCTGCTGGCGCTGATGGCGGCGGCCTCGGCGCCGATGATGTTGCAGGAGACCGCGCGCCAGCTGACCGGCGAGGACCCGGCGACCCCCGAGTTCGCCGAGAAGTACGCCGCGCAGCTGGGCCGGTTGGTGCGTCACCTGTCGGCCCGCGACTGACTCCGGCCGCGTTTTTGTTCTCACGCGGTGCCGTGCAGCGCCTCCGCGCTCACCCGCACGTCAGTCGGGGCGGCTCGCGGCCTTGATCCGCAGCTGCTGCTTCAGGCCCTTCAGGCCGCCGCGCATCATCAGGTCGTGGTTGCCGCGGAAGAACGGCTTCGCGATCAGCACGAGCCGGCGCAGCAGCGCCTTGTGGACCACGACCTCCTGGTCGAACACCAGGTCCGTGCCGCCGTCGCGGCCGATGATCTCCCAGCTCGCAAAGCCTTCGAGGTCACCGGACAACGTGGCGCGCAGCAGGCCGGCCTGCTGGTTGCGGATGCTGTGGCGCACCCGCACGACCAGGTCGAACGGCAGGAACGACCGGCATCTGAGCTCGCCGGACTCGTCGTCGATCCTCGTCGCCGACCGGACCTCCGGCCACCACCGCGGGTAGTTCGCGATGTCGGACAGCACCTCGTACACGGCTTCCGGCGGCGCGCAGACGTGCCACACGCTGCGGAACCGGTAGCGGTTGAGTGACACGGCCGACATCATCCCGGATCACTCGGTGGAGTGACAGACTCTCGACAGAAGTCACATTGAGACGCTGACTCCGCGCGAGCGGGACTCGGCTCCAGCGCCGTTCGAGCGGAACCCGAGCCGGGCCGGGTTCACTTCTCTGCGAGGCGAGGAAGCCGTTCCAGGGTGCGCAGCCAGCCGATGGCCACGACGCGGCGGAGTGCCTGCTCCGACAGGTCGAGCGCCTCGGCGAGGCTGAAGGGGTATGCCACCGGCAGCCCGCGTGACGCCGTGAATGCGCGCTCGCGGTGGACCGACGTGTCGAGTGGGATCCTCACCCTGCCGCTGACACCTCCTCGTTGCCGAGCACCTGCAGCAGGAACTGCCCCGTGTAGCTCTCTTTCACCTCGGAGATCTGCTCGGGTGTGCCCTCTGCCACGACCATACCGCCGCCGGAGCCCCCTTCGGGACCCATGTCGACGACCCAGTCCGACGTCTTGATGACGTCGAGGTTGTGCTCGATGACGATGACGGTGTTGCCCTTGTCGACCAGGCCGTTGATCACGCCGAGCAGCTTGCGGATGTCCTCGAAGTGCAGACCCGTCGTTGGCTCGTCGAGGATGTAGACCGTCTTGCCGGTCGACCGCTTCTGCAGCTCCGACGCGAGCTTCACGCGCTGCGCCTCACCACCGGACAGCGTCGGCGCCGGCTGGCCCAGCCGCACGTACCCGAGACCGACGTCGACCAGCGTCCGCAGGTGGCGGTGGATGGCGTTGATCGGCTCGAAGAACGTGGCCGCCTCCTCGATCGGCATGTCGAGGACCTCGGAGATCGTCTTGCCCTTGTAGTGCACCTCGAGCGTCTCGCGGTTGTACCGCGCGCCCTTGCACACCTCGCAGGGGACGTAGACGTCCGGGAGGAAGTTCATCTCGATCTTGATCGTGCCGTCGCCCGCGCACGCCTCGCAGCGCCCGCCCTTGACGTTGAACGAGAACCGGCCCGGCTGGTAGCCGCGGACCTTCGCCTCGGTCGTGGCCGCGAAGAGCTTGCGGATGTGGTCGAACACGCCGGTGTAGGTCGCCGGGTTGGACCGCGGGGTGCGGCCGATCGGCGACTGGTCGACCTGCACCAGCTTGTCGACCAGGTCCAGGCCCTTGATCCGGGTGTGCCTGCCGGGCACCTGGCGCGCGCCGTTGAGCTTGTTCGCGAGCACGGTCGCGAGGATGTCGTTGACCAGCGTCGACTTGCCGGAGCCGGACACGCCCGTGACCGAGGTGAGCGAGCCGAGCGGGAACGACACCTCGATGCCGCGCAGGTTGTGCTCGCGCGCGCCGACGACCGTGAGCTGGCGCTTCTTGTCGATCTTGCGGCGCTTGGCGGGCATCGGGATCGACTTGCGGCCCGACAGGTACGCGCCGGTGATCGACTCCTTGTTCGTCAGCAGCTTCTTGTACGGGCCGCTGTGCACGACCTTGCCGCCGTGCTCGCCGGCGCCGGGGCCGATGTCGACCACCCAGTCCGACGTGCGGATCGTGTCCTCGTCGTGCTCGACGACGATCAGCGTGTTGCCCAGGTCGCGCAGCCTGGTCAGCGTCTCGATCAACCGGTGGTTGTCGCGCTGGTGCAGGCCGATCGACGGCTCGTCCAGCACGTACAGCACGCCGACCAGGCCGGAGCCGATCTGCGTGGCGAGCCGGATGCGCTGCGCCTCACCGCCGGACAGCGTGCCGGAGGCCCGGTCGAGCGAGAGGTAGTCGAGGCCGACGTCGAGCAGGAAGTGCAGGCGGGCCTGGATCTCCTTGAGCACGGCGCCCGCGATCATCGACTCGCGCTTGCCGAGCTTGAGGCCGTCGAGGAACTCCGAGCACTCGCCCACGCTCATCGCGCAGACCTCGGCGATGGACTTGTCGCCCTTGCGGCCGTGGTGCAGCGTGACCGCGAGGATCTCGGGCTTGAGGCGGGTACCGGCGCACGCGGGGCACGGGACCTCCCGCATGTAGCCCTCGTACTTCTCCCGCATGTAGTCGGACTCGGTCTGCTCCTGGCGCCGTTCGAGGAACGGGATGACGCCCTCGTAGTTGGCGTAGTAGGAGCGCTCGCGCCCGTAGCGGTTGCGGTAGCGGACGTGCACCTGCTCGTCGATGCCGTGCAGGATCGCCTTCTGCGCCTTCGCGGGCAGGTGGCGCCACTGCTGGTCCATCCGGTAGCCGATGGTCTCGCCGAGCGACTGCAGCAGGCGCGTGAAGTACTCGGCGGTCTGCCCGCCGGCCCACGGCGCGATGGCACCCTCTTCGAGCGTGAGCTCGTCGTCGGGGACGACCAGCTCCGGGTCGACCTCCTTGCGCACGCCGATGCCGGTGCAGACCACGCAGGCGCCGTACGGCGAGTTGAACGAGAACGACCGGGGCTCCAGGTCCTCGATCGCGAGCGGGTGGCCGTTCGGGCAGGCCAGGTTCTCCGAGAAGCCCCTGACCCGCTTCGGGTCGGTCTCCGGCAGGTCGACGAACTCCAGCTCGACCAGGCCGTCCGCCAGGCGCAGCGCCGTCTCCACCGAGTCGGTCAGGCGCTGCTTGGACGACGCCTTGACCGACAGCCGGTCGATGACGACCGCGATGTGGTGCTTCTCCTGCTTCTTGAGCTTGGGCACCTCGCCGAGCGCGTGCACGACGCCGTCGACCTTCGCGCGCGAGTAGCCCTGCGACTGCAGGTTCTGGAACAGGTCGAGGTACTCGCCCTTGCGGCCGCGGATGACCGGCGCGAGCACCTGGAACTTGGTGCCCTGCTCCATCGCGAGCACCTGGTCGACGATCTCCTGCGGCGTCTGCTTGCCGATCGCCTCGCCGCACTGCGGGCAGTGCGGCTTGCCGGCGCGGGCGTAGAGCAGGCGCAGGTAGTCGTAGACCTCGGTGATGGTGCCCACGGTCGAGCGCGGGTTGCGGCTCGTGGACTTCTGGTCGATCGACACCGCGGGCGAGAGGCCCTCGATGAAGTCGACGTCGGGCTTGTCCATCTGCCCGAGGAACTGGCGCGCGTAGGCGGAGAGCGACTCGACGTAACGGCGCTGGCCCTCGGCGAAGATGGTGTCGAACGCGAGGCTCGACTTGCCGGAGCCGGACAGCCCCGTGAACACGATGAGGCTGTCCCGCGGCAGGTCGAGATCCACGCTGCGCAGGTTGTGCTCGCGGGCGCCGCGAACGACAAGACGGTCTGCCACTGGGGTCCCTTCGGGGTGCTGTCGGCGGGTCACTCACGCCACTCTTCCGAACAAGCGTTCGAAGCGTACTAGCATCGGTTCGGCGGCTGCGTGCGACCCGACACCCATGCTAGGGGCGACCCCTGACAAAAACGGATCGGGCGGCTCACGCATTCCCCCGAGCGGCCTCCACCTCCTAGGCTGGACACTTCGATCAGCCTCAACGTCGGGGAGAGGCAGCACATGACCTACACGCCGTCCACGCAGCACACGTCGGTGCCGGCTCCGCGGGGAGTGCCCGAGCGGCACCTCACCGCGGTGCGGCAGGCGACGGACGTGCTGTTCGAGGTCGTCGGGGAGCTGGACGAGACCGCGGTGCGCGGTGCGAGCCTGCTGCCCGGCTGGACCCGCGGCCACGTCGTCACCCACCTCGCGCGCAACGCCGACGCGCTGGTGAACCTGCTCACCTGGGCCAAGACCGGGGTCGAGCACCAGGCGTACACGTCGCGGACGGACCGCGACGCCGACATCGAGGAGGGCTCCCGCCGGCTGCTGCAGGTGATCAAGGCCGACCTCGACTCCGCGTGCCAGCGCTTCGACGTGGCGTGCCGGGACATGCCCGCGCACGCGTGGCGCTCCGAGGTCAGCGCACCCAAGGGCGCGGTGATCGCGGCGTCCACGGTGCCGGTGCTGCGGCTGCGCGAGGTGTGGGTGCACCTGGTCGACCTGAACACCGGTGTGACGTTCGACGACCTGCCCGCCGACTTCGTGGTGGAGTTCCTCGACGACGCCGTGGAGCAGTTCGAGGGCCGGGTGGAGCCGTTCACGGTCGAGGTCGCGCTGCCGGACGGCACTCAGCGCAGCTGGGGGCTCAACGGCCCGCCCAGCCGCAGCTCGGTGAGCGGGTCCGCGAGCGCCGTGCTGGCGTGGCTGACCGGCCGCTCGGACGGCACCGGCGTGCGCGGCGAGCTGCCCGACCTGCCGGACTGGGTCTGAGTCAGCCACCGGTAGGCGGGCCGTTCGACGAACCTCGTCAACGCCCAGCCCAGCACCACCGCCGAGGCGAGGAACCCGGCCGGCAGCCACCCGGACCGCAGCCCGATGAAGTGCATGCGGTCCATCACCACGGTGCCGATCTGCTGGTGTGCCAGGTACACGCCGTAGGAGATGCCGGCGAGCCACGTCACCTGCTTCTGGACGGGGTTGAAGAACACCCAGTCGGGTCCAGCGGCGGCCGCGCACACCAGCAGTAGCAAAAGCCCGAAGCCCAGCGTTGATCCGTACTCGCTCGTGTGAACCGCCTGTGCCACCAAAGTGGCGGTCAGCAGCGCGGCCAGGTGCAGCGTGCCCATCCGGTGTTTGGACCACAGCCAGATGGCAATCCCTGCTGCGAACAGCTGCGCGCGGTGCAGCGCGAACCCGTTGTAGATCGTGAAGAGCGCGTGCGAGTGGTCCAGCAGCGGTCGCAGCAGCAGCGGCGTGACCACCAGCGCCCACAGGAAGATCCGCAGCTTCGTGCCGCGCAGTCGTTTGACCAGCAGCGCACCCGCGACGAACGCGCAGATCTGCACCGGCACGGTCCAGTAGGCGAAGTCGACGATGTCGACGTCCGGGAACCACTGGTTGATCAGCAGCAGGTTGTAGACGACGTCACGGCCGTCGAGCTGGCTCCACCCCTCCGGAGCGATCCACCTCTGCACGGAGTAGGTGAGCAGCACGGCGGCCATGTAGGCGGGCAGCAGCCGCGCGAGTCTTCTCCACACGAACCGGCCCGGCCGGCCGTGGCTGAGGGTCGCACAGGCGAAGAAGGCGGAGACGACCATCAGGGTGCTGGCACCCATCGACATCGGGAAGGTGAACGGCAACGGCCCCAGGTCGGGGTGGCTGCTGACACTCGTGAGCGTGGCGTGGTGGAGCAGCACGCACCCGATGGCGACCACCCTGAGCACGTCCCAGCTGACCCGCCGGGCCGCCTGGGGCTTGTGTCGTTGCGCTGGAATCACGATGAGGTGGGGACCTGTTCGTCGACGGGGTGTGGTGCGTTCGGAGTACGCGGCGACGGATTGTTGACCTTTACTTACCCTATGAGTGCAACCTGTATGCAACCTGAAGGTGTGCGTTGCACCGCGTCGAGCGACTACGGTCAGCCACCGTGGACGTACTCGAGAACTACACCGGTCACGTCGAGCCCGGCGGCCCCGCTGCCCGCCTCACCCTGCCGGCGCTGACCATCACGAAGATCTCCGTCGGGCCGATGGACAACAACGCCTACCTGCTCGTATGCCGGTCCACGAACGAGGCGTTGCTCATCGACGCCGCCAACGACCACGAGCGCCTGTCCGACCTCCTGGGCCACCACCCGGACCGTCCCCGCCTGCGCACGATCGTGACCACGCACCAGCACGCCGATCACTGGCAGGCGCTGACCGCACTGGCCGGCGAGCACGGCACCAGGACCGTCGCACACGAGCTGGACGCGGCCGTCCTGCCCGTCCAGCCGGACGTCCTGGTGGACCACAACGACACCATCGACGTGGGCGAAGTCCCCCTGACGGTGATCCACCTGCGCGGCCACACGCCGGGCTCGATCGCGATCTTGTACAAGGACCCGGAGGGCCACCCGCACCTCTTCACCGGAGATTCACTCTTTCCGGGGGGTGTGGGCAAGACCACCTCGCCCGACAACTTCGCGTCGCTCATCAACGACGTCGAGGACCGCCTCTTCGCGGTGCTGCCCGACGACACCCGGTTCTACCCCGGTCACGGCGACGACTCGACGCTCGGCGAGCAACGTCCCTCGCTGGCGGAGTGGCGCGCCCGCGGCTGGTGACTCCCGGCCTGCCGGAGAGCCCGTTCTCCGGCAGGCACCAGCAGACCTCGATGATCGTGACCGACTCGGGACGTTCAGCCACGACTGCGCTCCCCACGGATCGAAGTCGCCCACACGATCCTCGTCGTCACCGAAGAAACTCGTCAGCTTCCTGACGCATCCGGGAGTGGTCGACCTGAGGCAGGGTCCTGTGCCGTTCGACGAGTTCCTCAGCCGTCATTCGACGGCGACGAGGCAGGGGACGGAGCTCGGCGACCTCCACACCGTTTCGCGTCACGTGGTAGGTCTCGCCCGCCTCCACCGCGTCCATGACAGCGGCGGAGTGGTTGCGGAACTCCCGTTGGCTGATGACCTTCACCAGACGACCGTAGCCCGCGTAGCGCCATGAGCTACACCAGGCGGGTTGTGCACCGGCGGTCCAGCACCGCCACGATCCCCAGGGCGGCCGCCGCCACGCTCAGCAGCAGCCCCCACAGCGGCAGGTACTCCGCTTCCGGCAACTGCCCCCAGATCCGCCGGTAGTCGAGCAGGGGCTGCACGACCTGCCGGAACCCGAGGGTGAACCCGGCCAGCAGCAAGCCCAGCCCCACCGGCAGCGCCCGCAGGTGCGCCAGCACCGGCGCGGCGGTGGCGGCCGACGCCGTGACCGCCGCCAGTGCCAGCCCGATGATCAGCGACGCCAGCCCGCCCTGCGTCACGTCCGCGTACTCGCCGGTGATCTCGACCACCGCCACCATCAAAACGGCCAGCACCGCGCACGCCGCTGCCCCCACCACCGCCGCCCGCCGCAGCTGCGCCGCGAGCAGACCGACGCCGGTCCCGACCACCGCGGCCGGGGCGTACGTCGACAGCTGGCCGGCGGCGAGGTACATGGCGAGCGTGACCGGTGCGGCCACCGCGAACAGCACGAGACCCGCCGTCGCGGTCCTGAGCAGCGCGCCCCGGCCCAGCGCGATCGCGAGCCCGGCGGTGGCGACCAGCAGCACCACGCCCACCGCAGCGGCCTGGCCACCGACGACCGCGACCAGGACCGAAAGCACCGCGGCGATCACACCCACGACCCTGGTGCGCGTGGTCAGCGGCTCGGCCGGCGACACCTCGCCCCTCCGCACGGCCACGACCGCCAGCACGGCGCCGGCCACCGCGAGGCCTGCCAGCGTCAGCTCGACGGCGGGTGGCCGCAGGGGGCTGGACAGCCACGACAGCCCGAGGAACAGCGTCGCCAGCAGCTGCACCGCGACGACCAGGGCGGCCAGTGCGGCGTCCCGCGCGGCCGAGAGCGCGCCGATGACGATCAGCACGGCCCCGGCAGTTCCCAGCGACCCGACGATGCCCGCGATGCCCGGCCGATGGCTTGTGAGGTGCGCGTGCGACTCGGCGGTCGCCACGAGCGCGCCGAGCGTGCCCGCCACCAGCAGCCACGGCCACCGCCGCGAGAACCACACGCCCGCGACCGCCGCCACCGCGGGCATTCCGAGCGTGGCGAAGGCGTACCTGCTCAGCCCGAAGTGCGCGGCGCGCGTGGAGACCAGGTCGGTGTCGCTGACGGTGAACAGGGCCAGCAGCGCCAGCACGACCGGTCCCCAGAGCCAGCCGAGCTCACGTCGGGTGTTCCGCACAGCGCGGAACGTAGCCCAGCCACCGCGCGGCCGGGGCGGGTTCGGCTCAGCCGGCCGCGTCGAGCAGGTCGAGGTAGCCGCCGGTGATGCGCCACAACGCGTCCGAGTGCGGCGTCAGCTTGCCGGGGGCGTACCGGTGCTCGGTGTAGGCCCGCTGGGCGGCGCGCATCGCCGCGAGGCTCACCGCCAGCTCCTCCTCGACGCGTTTGCGCAGCTCATCCGGCGCGGGCGCGGCCTGGCGGACCAGCTCGGCCGTGCCGTCGCCCATGGCGACGAGCGTCTCCTCCGCGATGCCGTCGGCCGCGCTCCAGACCAGCGCGGGCCGTTCGATCCGGTGGTTCCACACCGGTGCGCCCGCCGACCGCCAGTACGGCGTGAACGGGTTGCGTGACAACCGCGTCGAGTTCGCCCAGTGCTCGGCGCCGGCCGGTTCGCTCAGCCACGGCACCTCGTCCACCGGCAGGTCGGTCACCAGCGCGACCTCGATCGTCTCCAGGTCGCGCGGCACGCCCAGCAGGTCGCCGAAAGCCCACAGCTCGACCACCTGGAACCGGAAGAACGAGCTGGGCAGGTCCGCACACTTCTCCGCGAGCTCACCCAGGTGGTGCACGGCACGAGTCCACTTCACCCGCACGATCCTCCCCCATCATGTGCGTGGTGCCCGAACTGACCGCCACCGAGATCGCCCACGCCGTGAACACCGGCGCCACCACGGCCGTCGAGCAGGTTTCCGCCGCCCTTGCCCGCCTCGCCAGTGTGGAACCGGCGCTGTGCGCGTTCGCCGAGGTGTTCGGCTCCGCCGTGGACGACGCCGCCGCCGTCGACCGCCGGGTGCGCTCCTCGCCGCTGCCCTTCGCCGGGGTCCCGATCGCGGTCAAGCGCGGCGAACGGCGCGCGCACCGGGAGCGGTTGACCGCCCTGGGCTGTGTCCCGATCGGACTGACCACCACGCCGGACGGCACGACGCCGTGGCAGACGTGGGGCCGCAACGCCCGTGGCGTGACCCGCAACCCGTGGCACCCCGACCGCACGCCCGGCGGTTCGTCGGCCGGTTCCGCGGTGGCCGTCGCGTCGGGGGTCGTCCCGCTGGCGACCGGGGTGGACGGTGCGGGCTCGATCCGCATCCCCGCCGCGTGGTGCGGTGTCCTCGGCCTGAAGACGACCTCCGCCGAACGCTCCGCCGTCGGCGTCTTCGTCCGCCACCCCGACGACCTGGCCCTCTACCTGGCCTGCCGCGAACCCGCCCCGGTGCGGGCGGCGTGGTCACCTGACCTGGGCTTCGCGTCCGTCGACCCGGACCAGATCGCGGTGGCCCACCGCGCCGCCCTCGCGCTGCACCCCCGCCCGGCCGACCTCGTGCTGGCCGACCCGGCCGACGACTGGTTCGCCGGCCGCTGCGGCCCCAACCCCGCGCTGGACGCGTTCTTCGAGACCACCGACCTGCTGCTCACGCCGTGCACGCCCGGCCCGCCGCACGGCCACGACGGTCCCGGCACCCGGATGAACACCAGCCTGACCTGGGCGTTCAACCTCAGCGGGCATCCGGCGGTGAGCATCCCGGCCGGCTTCTCCGACGGCCTGCCGGTCGGGCTGCAGGCCGTCGCGCGCCACGGCCGTGAGGCCGACCTCGTCACCGCCGCCCGGCTCGTCGCCGCACCGCGGGACTGAGTCGGCCACGGTTCGGGCCGGTCCACCTCGATCCCCGGCCCAGGTGCGGTCCCCTCGCCGGCCGAGGAGGCAAAGCGACGGAGGGCTCTCGCCGGGTGGTGGAGCGTGGGAGGACGGCGGCGGACTCCGTGGGCACGAACCTCAGCAGGGCCGGGTCAGGGGCCGGAAGTCCGCTCGACGGGGTGACGCGGACGGTGCGTGGCGCCAGGTCGGCATGCGCGCCCGCAAACGCGCCGTCAAGGCGGAGGTGCCGCTCGGTGGCGTGGGCCGGTTTCCGCACCCGCCGCGACGCCGGTGAGTTCAAGCGGTTGATCGACGTGCACGGCACCGGCGACATCACCCCGCCGGCCGATGTTGCCCCGCTGAGGTGGAGCTCCGGCCGCACCACCAGGACGGCCCGCGGGCCGGCAGCCGCGGCACCGTCAGACCCCGTCGGTAGCCTCAGCGGGCATGGAGGTCGAGATCTACACCGACGGCGCGTGCAGCCCGAACCCGGGACCGGGTGGCTGGGGCGCGGTCCTGCGCTACGGCACGCACGAGAAGGACATCTACGGCGGTGACATCGGCCCGACCACGAACAACCGCATGGAGCTGATGGCGCCGATCATGGCGCTGGAGGGCCTGACCCGGCGCTCGACCGTGCGGCTGTACACGGACAGCACGTACGTCCGCAACGGCATCACGTCCTGGGTGCACGGCTGGAAGGCCAACGGGTGGCTCACGAAGTCGCGGGAGCCGGTCAAGAACGCCGACCTGTGGCGCCGGCTGGAGGCCGCGGCGAACCAGCACGACGTCGAGTGGCACTGGGTCAAGGGGCACGCCGGGCATCCGGAGAACGAGCGCGCCGACCGCCTCGCCGTGCGCGGGGTCGAGGAGGTGACGGGGCGGGAGATCAGCCAGCCGCAGGCGAAACCGCGGAAGGCGGCGGCGCCGAGGCAGCCGCAGAAGCCGAGCGACAACCCGTGTGGCGCGCCCACCAAGAAGGGCACGCCGTGCCCGATCACCGCGGGTTCGAGCGGGCTGTGCCACGTGCACGACCCGGCCTTGCAATGCGGTGCCCTCACGAAGAAGGGCACGCCCTGCACCATCGCGACCGGGGGCGGCCGGTGCGAGCACCACCAGGACGCGCTCGAACTGTTCGGCTGACGCCGGAGGGACGGGGGCGCAGCGATCGTCTGGGCCGGGCTGTCGCTGGACGCAGAGGTGGGCGTGCGGGAACACCCGGCACCGCCCGCATCACCGAGCCGGAGTCGTTGCAGCGCCTCGGTCCTGGGTCGCGTAGCGGGAGTGCACGGCGGGCTGGCCCGTGTAGTTGGGACCGGCCCGGTCGTCCGCGCCCAGGTAGTCGAACGGCAACGCCGGCCGCCCGGCACCGGTGAAGCTGACAAGGCGTTTTCTGTTGTCATAAACGAATCCGGCCGCACGCAACGCCGTGGTGAGCACACGGCCGTATGCGCTGCCGTCGGCACGACGCACGCTGGCGACGTCGAAGTTCGCGATGAACCGGCCGCCCGGCGCCAGCCACGACACCGCACGGGTCAGCAGGCAGAGCTTGTCGCCCACGTAGTGCAGCCCGTGCACGCAGGTCACGAGGTCGACGGGCGCGGGTGGCTCCCACCGGTCGGCCGGGGCGGTCACGAACCGCAGGCCGGGGCGCTCGGGCACGTGGTGGTCGACCAGGTCCACGCCGGTGATCGTCACGTCGTCGCGCGCGGCCTCCGCGAGTGCTCTGCCCGAGCCGCAGCAGAGGTCGACCCAGCGCGTCCCGGGCGGGAGCGCCAGGTCCGTGCCCAGCTCACGGCGGTATCCGGCGAGACCGCGTTCCCGGTTCATGGCGCAGTTCGCCACGACCGACGAGCGCCACAGCGCCTCGTCGTCGAGCAGGCTCATCAGAACACCTTGGCCAGCCGGGCCATGCCCTCGGCGATCTCCTCGACGGTGTTGGTGGTGAAGGACATCCGGAACGTCGCGTGATCCGGTGTGGTCGCGAAGAACGACGCGCCGGGCACGAACGCGACGTCGTGGTCCAGCGCCTCCTTCAGCAGCACGGCGGTGTCCACGTCGCCGGGAAGCCGCAGCCACACGAACATGCCGCCGTCCGGTTCGCTCCACGTGGTGCCGTCCGGAACGGTCGCGGGCAGTGCGCCGATCATCGCGTCGCGCCGCCGCCCGTACTCCACGCAGAGCCGTGCCACGTGCGCGTCGAGGTCGTTGTGCGCCAGGTACACCGCCGCGGCGGCTTGGTCCACACTGGACGTGTGCAGGTCGGCGGCCTGCTTCACGATCACGAGCGTCCGCAGCAGGTCCGCCGGAGCACGCAGCCAGCCGAGCCGCAGGCCGGGAGCGCCGATCTTCGAGAAGCTGCCGAGGTAGATGGTTCGATCGCTGATCGATGCGAGCGGCGCGACCGCGGTGCCCCGGTAGCGGAGCTCGCCGTACGGGTCGTCCTCGACGACCCAGAGGTCGTGTGCCGCGGCGATCGAGGCGACCTCGGCCCTGCGCGCGGCGGACAGCGTGCGGCCGGTCGGGTTCGCGAACGTCGGGACGAGGTAGAGCAGCGACGGGCGGTGCGTGGCCACGACCTCGCGCAACGAAGCCGGATCGAGGCCGTCGGCGTCGCTCGCGACCGGGACGATGCGGGCTCCCACCATCTGGAAACACTGCAGTGCGGCCAAATACGTGGGTTCCTCGACCGCGACGACGGCGCCGGGCTCCAGCAGCGCCGTCGCGACGAGTGCCAGCGCCTGCTGCGAGCCGGTGGTGACGAGCACGTCCGATGTGGGCAGTCCGCGGCCCGTCAGGCGCTCGCAGATCAGGCCACGCAGCGTGGAATTTCCTTCTGTGGGGGCATATTGCAGTACTGAACGGTCCCGCAACGCCTCGTCGAAGGCGGCGCGCAGACCGTCCAGGTCGAACAGCTCGGGTGCGGGAAGCCCGCCGGCGAAGGAGATCACCTCGGGGCGGGCGGTGAGCGCGAGGAGGTCGCGCACCGGGGAACTGGCGACGTCGAGGGCGCGGTGCATGAACGCGACGGTAACCGCAGCGAGGCTCCAGCCGATCACGGATTTTTTGTCAGGGTCGATGGCTAGTTTGGACCCATGGACATCGAGAAGCGTGAAGAGCAGCCCTATGCGGCGATCAAGGCGACGGTGACGCCGGAGACGATCGGCAAGATCGCCGACCGGTTCGAAGAAGTCATGCGGTGGCTGGCCGACCGCGAGTTACCGATCCTCGGCGCACCGTTCGTCCGGTACTTACGCGTGACGGACACCGAGTTCGAGGTGGAGGCCGCCATCCCCACCATCGCCGAGGTGCCCGCGTCGGGCGACGTGTTCTGCTCGACGCTGCCGGCCGGGCGGTACGCGGTGGAGACGCACGAGGGCCATCCGGACGGGCTCGCCGGGGTGACCGAGCGGTTGCTGGGCAGAGACCTGCCGTTCGACCGCGAGGGTGACCGCTGGGGCGCGCGCCTGGAGACGTTCTTCACCGACCCGGCGGTGCAACCGGACCCGCACAGATGGACGACGGAGGTGGCCATCCGGCTCACCGACTGATCCCCTGGCAGGAATATGCCTCTCGGGCTATATTGCTGACATGGCATCTACCTTCGCCGTGCTGGCGGATCCGAGTCGCCGGGAGATCCTCGACCTGCTGCGTGAGGGCGAACGGCCGGTCGGCGACCTCGTCGACCGGCTGGCGCTGACCCAGCCGACCGTGTCGAAGCACCTCAAGGTGCTGCGCGAGGCCGGTCTGGTCGAGGTGCGCACCGACGCCCAGCGCCGCTGGTACCGGGTCGACCCGCGCCCGCTGGCCGAGGTCGAGGCCTGGCTCGCGCCCTACCGGGCGATGTGGGAGAAGAGCCTGGACGCGCTGGAACGACGACTCGACGAGATCGAAGGGGCCTGACCCGTGGACGCCGAACTGCTGCACATCGAGGGCAAGCCCGTCCTGCGCTTCGAACGCACGCTGCGCCACTCACCGGAGAAGGTCTGGCGGGTGGTCACCGAGCCGGCCGAGATGAAGCACTGGTTCCCGGCCGAGGTCACGATCGACGGCCGCAAGCTCACCTTCACGTTCCCCGAAGCGGCACCGGTCGACGCCGACGGCGGCGAGGGCGAGCTGCTCGAGTCCGACCCGCCCAAGGTCTTCGCGTTCCGCTGGCACAACGACGTCCTGCGCTTCGAGCTGCTGCCCCACCCCGACGGCTGCCTGCTGGTCTTCACGGCGGTGATCACCTCGAAGCTGTCCGCGGGCCGCGACGCGCCCGGCTGGCTCACCTGCCTCGACGCCCTGACCGCCCACGCCGACGGCACGGAGTTCACCCCGCCCACCGACTGGCTGGCCCGCATCGAGCACCACGTCGCCGAGTTCGGTCTCGACGAGGGCACCGACGACCCCGACGGCGTCCGCTTCGTCCGCGACCTGGTCTGGACCCCGCTCGACGCCGTCTGGGCCCTTCTGACCGAGTCCGCCACCGAGTCCGCCACCGAGTCCACCACCGAGTCCACCGACGTCACCACCGGCACGGTCCCCACCCGCGCCGCCCACCCCGGCATCACGCCCGGCAGGGTCATCCGCGCCGAGGCCCCGCACCTGCTGGAGTACGAGTGGCTGCGGGACGGCACACCACAGGGCGTCGTGCGCTGGGAGCTCACCCACGAGCACCTGCAGGGCACCACAGCGACCCTCTTCCAGGAGAACGCGCACGGCCCCGAGGCCCTCGCCGCCTGGCACGTGCACATGGAACTCTTCTTCGCCGCCACCCAGGGCGACATCCGCTGCCCGTGGCCCGCCGCACGCGAAAAGGAGCTCGTCCAGCGCTACGCCGGCCGCTAGCCCCGAAGAGAAAACTACAGAGGTGTGGGTCGCGGACAATGCCGAGACAGCACACCGACAAAAGGCCGCCAGAAAGATCCGGGAACCCGTCCCGGACGACTATCGGCTGGAAAACCGAATCAGGCAGCGACCTGGGCGGAGCCGTCGAGGGCCGCGTGCCCGGCCGACGTCAGGGCGGCGGGACCAGGGACGTCGCTGATCAGCCCGGCCGACGTCAGCCGGGTGCCGATGAACTGGTCGGCGCAGCAGAGGCCGTCGACGAGCAGGGCGGTGCCGGAGATCTCGCACCGGCCGGCGGCGACGGCGCGGAGAACCGCGCGGTCGCGGTGGGTGAGTGAGGCGGTCATCTTCTTCTCCTCGCGGATAATTCTTCTACTCACTCATACGTCGAAGGAGAAGTGGTCGGTTCGACATCATCGTCGGAGAATTCCGCGCGGACACCGAGAAGGCGGACCGGGCGGGTGTGGTCGAAGCGGGCCAGGACGGTCAGCGCGGCGTCGGCGAGGGTGTCGGCGGACGACGTCGGCGCAGGTAGCTTCATCGAACGCACCTGCGTGAAGAACGGCGCGAAGCGGACCTTCACGCCCACGCGCACCGCCGGACGCTCCTCGGCCACCACGTCGAGAGCCACCTGGTGGGCCAGCGCGACCACCTCGCGGCGGAGGTCGTCGGGCGACGCGAGGTCGTGCTGGAAGGTCTTCTCGCGCGAACGCGACTTCACCACCCACGGCGTCGCGCTCACCACGGTGTCGCCGGCGCCCAACGCGACCGCGCGGTAGTACGGGCCCATCCGCGGGCCGAAGCGGGCGGCCAGGACATCCGGGTCGGCGTTCGCCAGGTCGGTCACCGTGGACAGGCCCAGCTCCGCGAGCTTCCGCGCGGTCTTCGCGCCGATCCCCCACAGCGCGGACGTCGGGCGGTGGCCCATCACCTCGACCCAGTTCGCGCGGACCAGCTGGAACACGCCGGCGGGCTTGCCGAGGTCGGTCGCGAGCTTGGCGCGCAGCCTGTTGTCGCCGATGCCGACCGAGCAGTGCAGGCCGGTCGCCGACAGGACCGCGGCCTGCAGCGACCGCGCCAGCGCGAAGGGGTCGTCCACGGTCGCGCCGACGAACGCCTCGTCCCAGCCCAGCACCTCCACGACGACCGGGAACGAGCGCAGCACCGCCATCACGTCCGCCGAGGCCGACGAGTAGAGGGCGTGGTCCGCGGGCAGGAACACCGCGTCGGGCAGCTTCTTGAACGCGGTGCGCAGCGGCATCCCGGAGCGCACGCCGAACGCGCGCGCTTCGTACGAGGCGGTGGCCACAACGGCGCGTTCGGACGGGTCGCCGTTGCCGCCCACCACCACGGGCCTGCCACGCAGCGAAGGGTCGCGGAGGACCTCCACCGCCGCGATGAACTGGTCGAGGTCCACGTGCAGGACCCAGTCCGCCATGCTGGACAGTATGAAACGGTCCGCTGGAATCCTCCTGTTCAGGAGAACGTCGCAGCTGGAAGTGCTGCTCGGGCACATGGGCGGCCCGTTCTGGGCGCGCAAGGACGCGGGTGCGTGGTCCGTGCCGAAGGGCGAGTACACCGAGGACGAGACGCCGGAGGCGGCCGCGCGGCGGGAGTTCGAGGAGGAGCTCGGGCTGCCCGTGCCGGAGGGTGAGCTGGTCCCGCTCGGCGAGGCCAAGGGTTCCGGCAAGGTCATCACGGTGTGGGCGCTGGAGGGCGACCTCGACCCCGCGTCGGTCACGCCCGGCACGTTCGAGCTGGAGTGGCCGCCGAAGTCGGGGCAGCGCAAGACGTTCCCCGAGGTCGACCGGGTGGGGTGGTTCGGCGTGGAGGAGGCGAGCGCGAAGATCGTCTCCGCGCAGCGCCCCTTCCTCGAACGCCTCAGCTCCAGATGGCCGTGACCCACTCCGGGTGGTCGATGAACGGGTTGCGGTTGTGCTGGAAGCGGTCGTAGATCACCTGGTTGCGCCGCTGCTCGAACGGGTCGGGCGGGTCCTGCTGGTGCCACTGCAGCAGGACCGACAGCCTGCCGTGGTAGGGCTGGGTGCCGTTGGACACCGAGTTGTTGAGCTCCAGGTCCGGGAAGCCGTCGGTGCCCTCGTAGCGCACGGCCATGTAGAACAGCATGCGCGCGACGTCGCCCTTCACGGCGTTGCGCGGTTCCCACGAGTCGGCGTCGCCGTAGTTGCCGGGGGCTTCCGCACGTGCGGTGCCGCCGTTGTCGAAGTCCTTGTTGCCGCGGTCGGCGTTGACGGACACGTCTTCGGGGCGCAGGTGGTGGACGTCGGTGCCGGGGCCGGTCGCGGTGCCGAAGTCACCGTGCGACTTGGCCCAGACGTGCTCGCGGTTCCAGTCGTCGGCGCCGCCGCCGTTCGAGGTCTTCGGCTGCGAACGGCCGCTGTAGAGCAGGACCACGTTCGCGGGGTTGGCCGGGTCCTCGTCGGTGACCTTCAGCGCCTCCCAGACCTGGTCGTAGCCGAGCTTGGTCTGGTTGCGGATGATGCCGTTCAGCGCCGTCTTCAACGCCGGACCGGTCTTGCCCGCGGCCGCCGCGTAGTAGTCACCGCTCGGTGGCGGCGACGTCGTCGTTGTCGTGGTGGTGGTAGCGGGCGGAGTCGTGCTGGCGAACGCGAACGCCGTGGAGGAGGTCAGACCGGCGTGCGAGAAGTACGCGCTCAAGGAGCCCGTCACGTCGATCTGCTTGCCCAGCAGGGAGGGGTTGGTCTTGAGGCCCCACGCCGACCGGAACGCCGACGAGATCTGCACGTACAGCATGCGTGAGGTGCCGGTCTCGGACGCCGAGTCCGCCAGCGCGAGCGCGTAGTCGCTCGGGTAGTTCGAACGGACGACCGTCGTGGTCGCGGTGGGCTGACCGACGACGTACCCGCGGACGGTGGCCGAGGCCCCGTTCTGCTGGCTGATCGCCTGGGCAACGGTGAGCGGTGCTGCTGCCGTCGCGGCGGTCGCCCCGTACAGGCCGACCGCCGCCAACACGCTGATGACTAACGCAAGTGGACTCCACCGCGCCATGTGCACTCCCCGATCGTGTGGATGTTCTGCACACGATCAGGGGAGATGGTCAACGGACGGTAAACGCAGCATCACGGCACCAGGACGACCTTGCCCGCGGTGCGCCTCGACTCGACGAGCTCGTGCGCCTTCGCGGCCTCCGCGAGCGGCACCACGTGGTCGAGCTGCACCCTGAGCTCCGGCAGCGCGGCGAGGTCGGCACCGGAGGCGGAGACGCTGCTGAACAGCTCGAACCGCACGCCCAGCCGCTCCGCGCGCTCCGCGGAGAAGCCGGGATCGGTCGGGATGATGGACACGAGCACCCCGCCCGGCTTCAGCACGGTCGCGGACCGCTCGGCGTAGTCGCCGCCGATCGCGTCGAACACCACGTCGACCGGCTCGACCTCGGTGAAGTCCCGGTGCCGGTAGTCGACGACCTCGTCCACGCCCAGCGAGCGCAGGAAGTCGTGCTTGGCCGCCGACGCCGTGCCGATGACGTACGCGCCCCGCGCCTTGGCGATCTGCACCGCCACGTGCCCGACCCCACCGGCCGCCGCGTGCACCAGCACGCGCTGACCGGCGGAGACCCCGCCGCGGCCGACCAGCGCCTGCCACGCCGTCAGCGCCACCACCGGCACCGCGCCCGCCTGCTCGACGGTCAGCCACGCCGGCCGGGGTGCCAGGTCCGCGGCGTTCGCCACGGCGTACTCGGCGTAGCCCCCGCCGGTGCCGGGGTAGGTGAGCATCCCGTAGACGTCGTCGCCGGCCGCCAGCCCCGTCACGTCCGGACCGAGCTGCTCCACCGTGCCCGCGATGTCCCACCCGAGCGTGAACGGCGGCTCGCCGAGCGCCGGGAACGCGCCGGAGCGGACGTAGGTGTCGACCGGGTTCACCCCCGCCGCGAGCACCTTGACCAGCACCTGGCCCGGGCCGGGCACCGGGCGCCCGACCTCCGCCACCGTCAGCACGGACGGGTCGCCGACGGTGTTCTGCGTGATGATCCGCATGATCTCCCCTTCGCTGTCCTCGACGGGGACCATCATGCAGATAGCGCAAACTTCTAGAAAGTAGGCACCTTTCGGTAACTACTGCCGCAAGTACAGGTCGCGCAGCAACGCGATCTCCGCGCCGTGGTGGACCACCTCGCGGTTGATGTGCAGCACCAGCGCACCGAACGGCAGGTCGGGGTACGGCTCGGCCGGACCGCACGGCTTCTCCAGGTCGGCCACCGACGCACCGGCACGCCAGCGCGCGTAGGCCTCGTCGAGCTGCCGCAACGCCTCGTCGGCGGTCGTCGCGTAGCGCCACGTCGCGTAGTCGGCCGGTGGGCCACCGAAGTGCGACGCCGACCGTGCGTTGAACACACCCACGATGACGTGCGCCATCCGCCACGCGATCGTCGTGACCGGCGCGGGCTCCGGTTGCGGGTGCTCAAAGTCGACCGAGCCGTCCCGGTGGACCGTCCACGCGCCCGGCACGGGCTCCCAGAAGTACTCGTCGTCGGTCAGCCCGTCCAGCCGCGGCCGCAGCTGCACCCGCCAGTGCCAGTCGAGCTGGTCGGTCAGCTCCTTGTTCCAGTCCATGCCCGCACGCTAGGTCCGTTCGCGGACAACCACCGTCCTGATACCGGCGCAAGTCTGAATAAACCGAGCGCTCGGTCTAGTATTGGGTCCATGACGACAGTGCAGGAGACCGCGGCGGTCCGGTACGGGATGTGGGTGCTGTGCCCGGCCATCGGCGCCGCCCTGGTCTGGGGGCTGAAACTGGCGGCGAGCTGGGTCACGGGCCTGAGCTGGTTCCCCTTCCAGGGCGTGTTCGAGCTGGTCACCGACATCCCGGATCCGTGGGCGACCATCGGCGCGATCGTGCTCGGCGTGATCGCGGGTGTCGTGTTCGCGCTCATCTGGGCGTCGGAGATGCTGGCGGTCGACGTCGCCCACGACCGGGTCACGCTGCGCAAGGACGACCAGAGCTTCGAGTTCCTCCGCGGCGAGGTCGAGTCCGCGTTCGCCGACGGCAAGCAGCTGGTGCTGCTCGCCGCGGACGGCACCGAGCTCGCGCGTGAGACGTCGGACCTCAGCGCCGGGAAACTCCGGGCGGCCTTCGAGGCCCAGGGCTTCCGCTGGCGCGAGGCGGACCCGTTCGCCGACGACTTCCTGCTGTGGGTCGAGCACACGCCCGAGCTGCCACCGGACGTGAACGCGCTGCTGGCCGCACGCAAGAAGGCCATCGACGAGTACGAGCACGGTGAGGCCGGCGAGCTGGCGCGGGAGATCCGCAAACGGGGCGTGTTCGTCAAGGACACGAAGAAGAGGCAGTACTACCGGTGCGCACGGTAGATCCCGCGAAGCACGCGCTGAAGAAGCGGCACATCACCGACACCGCGGCGGGCCTGTTCGCCGAGAAGGGCTTCGACCGCACGACCGTCGCGGACATCTGCCGGGCCGCGGGCATCAGCACCGGCAGCCTGTTCCACTACTTCCCGACCAAGCGCGCGATCTTCCAGGAGGTCTTCGAGCAGGACGGTCAGGACAACGCCGAGGTGTTCGCGAAGGCGCGCGCGCTCGACCCGTGGGCGGGCGTGTGGCTGATCGTCGAGCACCTGGCCGCACCGGCGCTGGACCGCGCGGTGGCGGGCCTGGTGGTGGAGGTCGTGGCGCAGGCGAGCCGCGATCCCGAGCTGTCCGCGCTGATCAGCCGCAACGAGCTGGCGGTGCGCGAGGAGCTGACGGCACTCCTCCAACGCGCCCACGACGGAGGCGGCATCACGCTGCCCGTGGACGCGCGGACGGCGGCGAGCTGGGTCCAGGGCCTGACCGACGTCCTGTTCACCCGGATCGTCGACCCCGACTTCGACGCGACCGAACAGGTGACCACCCTCCGGTTGATCCTTTCCCGCTTCGTGGGTGCTGACGCACCATGAGGGCATGGCATACGACGTCGCCCGAGTCCGCTCCTGCTTCCCCGCCCTGCGGGAGGGCGCCGCGCACTTCGACGGACCCGGCGGGTCGCAGGTGCCGGACGTGGTCGCCGACGCCGTCCGCGACACGCTGCTCTCGGCGATAGCGAACCGCGGGTCGGTCACGGCCGCGGAACGCAGGGCCGAGGAGGTCGTGCGGACCGCACGCCGCACGATGGCCGAGTTCCTGAACGCGGGCAGCATCGTGTTCGGCCGCAGCATGACCCAGCTGACCTACGACCTGTCCCGCACGCTCGCGAAGAACTGGCGGCCGGGCGACGAGATCGTCGTGACCAGGATGGACCACGACGCGAACATCCGGCCGTGGGTGCAGGCAGCCGAGCAGGCACGGGCCACGGTGCGGTGGGCGCCGTTCGACCGGGCCACCGGCGAGCTGCCGGTCGAGGCCGTGACGAACCTGCTGTCGGACCGGACGCGGGTCGTCGCGATCACGGCCGCGTCGAACCTGCTCGGCACCAAGCCGAACGTGCAGGCGATCGCGAACGCCGCGCACGAGATGGCCGCGTTCGTGTTCGTCGACGGCGTGCACTACACGCCACACGTGCCGGTGGACGTCGAAGCGCTGGACGCGGACTTCTTCGTGTGTTCGCCGTACAAGTTCCTCGGCCCGCACCTGGGCGTGCTCGCGGCGGCACCCGAGCTGCTGGAGACGCTGCGGCCGGACAAGCTGCTGCCGTCGACCAACACCGTGCCGGAACGGTTCGAGCTCGGCACGCTCCCCTACGAGCTGCTGGCCGGAACGACCGCGGCCGTGGAGTTCATGCGCACGCTCGACGGCCTCGAAGAACACGAGCTGAAGCTGCGCGACCAGCTGGAGAACGGCCTGCTGGAGCTCGGCGCCCGCATCTACAGCAAGGCCGCGGACCGCACGCCGACGGTGTTGTTCTCGGTCGACGGCCTGGAGCCCTCAGAGGTCTACCGCAGGCTCGGCGCCGAGGGCGTGAACGCTCCGGCCGGCCACTTCTACGCGCTGGAGTGCTCGCGCTGGCTCGGGCTCGGCGACAAGGGCGCCGTGCGCGCGGGCATCGGGCCGTACAACGACGAGTCCGATGTGGATCGTCTGCTCAGGGCCGTCGCACGGCTGCGGTGATCACACGAACAGGAACAGCCCGAGGTAGGCGAGGCCGACGAACAGTGACGCGTTCAGCTTGCGCGTCACGTTGTCGTGCCGGTGGAAGGCGATCAACGCCCGTGACCGCGCCCACATCACCTTCTCGCCGGCCTGGCGGTCCGGTAGCTGCGGTGTCGTGATCACGTCGCCGGCCGGGCCGAACGCGAGCATCAGCTGCGGTCCTGACCGGCGCACGCCGTGCAGCTGGTGCCACGGCACGTGGTAGCGCCAGATGCCGGTGTGGAGCACGACCGCGTCGTGGTCCAGGCGCAGCAACGGCTGGAACCGGCTCACCGCCGACACCGCGCACTGCATGCCCAGCAGCCCGAGCACGAACCAGTCCGGGTACTGGTGCAACGCGACCAGCGCGCCCGCGGCGGCCAGCGTCAGCGCCACGCCCTCGACGCGCCGCCGGTCACCGGGCCAGATCGAGTACGGCAGGTCGACCGGCGCGGTCGCGGTGACCGGCTCGCCCGGCAGGTGTGCACTGTGGACGGCGTGCCGCGGCCGCACGCGGGTCAGCGTCGTGGTCGCCACCACCTCGCCCTCGACCACGAGCGCGACCTGCCCGCCGTGGTGCAGCTCGCCCGCGACGACGACCTCCGCCGGCTCGTGCTGCACCGGCGGCTCCTCCTCGCCCCGCCACACCGCGCCGAACTGCTCGGTGTCGTGGTAGAGCGGTTCGTCCAGCCCGAGGTCGGCGAGCACCCCGACGGTGGCGATGTCGTCCCTGTTGTGGCGCAACAGGATCCGCCGCATCGTCAACGGGTGGGCCTGCAGCCGCACCGCCCTGACCGGGCCGGTCCACAACGCGCGCCTGCGCCGTTCCCGCACCGCGAGCATGATCGCGAAGAACACCGCGGCACCGCCCAGCGTGAGCCACCACGTGACGTCCTCGGGCTCGGCGACCATCCGCACCCAGCCGCCGTCCGCGAGCACCGGCACGGTGTCGCCGACCTGGTAGGTGTCGGCCGCGAGCGGTTCGAACGCGGTGCGCTGCCCCTCCGGCAGCTCCACCCACACCTGGTAGGCGTCCCTGACCTCCACCACCTCGGCGTCGACCCGGCTGGCGGCGGCGACGTGCCCGGCGATCTCGTCGGAGCTCAGGTCGTACTGCACGAACGTGAGGAACCCGAACAGCACCAGCAGCACGGCGACGATCCGCAGCACGCCGCGCGGCGGTGGCATGTCCGGCAGGGACACCACCATGGCGCCCGCGGCCTCGTCCTGGTCGGCACGCGACCGGATCGTCCACGCCGCGACGACCGCGCACGCCGCCGCGTGCAGCCCGAACGCGATGTTCGCCGTGGGTTCACTGTCGAGCGCCAGGTCCATGACGCCGAACAGCACGCCCATCGCGCACCCGGTGAGCACCCGGCCGGACAACAGCAGCAGCGGCGTGGCCAGCAGCGGCACGACGGCCAGCGCGAACACCGGGTCCGGCAGGCAGGGCCGCGTCGTCGTGCACGGCGTCTCCCCCGCCGCTCCGGCGAGGACGAACGCCAGCACCCAGCCACCGGCCAGTCCGACCTTGGTCACCCACCACGGAACAGCGGCCGCCTGCCAGCGCTGGACATCCATGCGCGGATCATGGCACGACCGTTGCTCCGAACGGTGTGGTTCGGCCGTGGGCGAGTGGGTAACCGCACCTCACATCGACCGATGAGGTGGAGGATCACATGCTGGCCATCGCAGCCGCAGTGGCGTTCGGCCTCGCCCTGCTGTTCGATCTCGCGAACATCTCGCTCGGCGAAGCGATCACCCTGAACACGCTCGTGACGCTCGGACTGTTGCTGCTGGCGCTGCACCTGGCCGGGGTCGGCACGGGTACGCGTTCGTGGAGCTGGCGGCGCCGTGCCCGCAGGTAAGGCTCCGGAGAGCCCCGCCAAGCTGTCCAAGGGCGCCTGGTGGGGCGTGCTCAAGCGCACGGTCAAGGAGTTCAACGACGACAACCTGACCGACTGGGCGGCCGCGCTCACCTACTACGCGGTGCTGTCGCTGTTCCCCGGTCTCATCGTGCTCACCTCGGTGCTCGCGCTGCTCGGCGAGACGACGACGCAGGAGCTGCTGAAGTACGTCGACGAGGTGGCGCCCGGCGAGGCCGGTGGCCTGATCAAGTCGTCGATCGAGGAGCTGCAGAAGGGGTCCGGCGCGGCCGGGCTGCTCGGCATCATCGGCCTGCTGACCGCGTTCTGGACGGCGTCGGGCTACCTCGGCGCGTTCATGCGCGCGGCCAACGCCGTGTACGACGTCGAGGAGGGCCGGCCGATCTGGAAGACGATCCCGCTGCGGCTCGTCCTGACGCTCGGCTCGGTGGTGCTGATCTCGCTCACGCTCGGCGCGCTGGTGCTGACCGGCGGGGTCGCCGACACCGTGGGCAACTGGCTCGGGCTGGGCGACACGGTCGTCACCGTGTGGGACATCGTGAAGTGGCCGGTGATCCTGCTGCTGGTGAGCCTCGCGTTCGCGGTGCTCTACTGGGCGGCGCCGAACGTGCGGCAGCCGGGGTTCCGGTGGGTCACGCCGGGCAGCCTGCTCGCGATCGTCCTGTGGGCGCTGGCCACCGTCGGGTTCGCGGTCTACGTGGCGAACTTCGCGTCGTACAACAAGACGTACGGCTCGCTCGGTGGTGTGATCGTCTTCCTGGTGTGGCTGTGGATCTCCAACATCGCGGTGCTGCTCGGTGCCGAGTTCGACGCGGAGCTGGAGCGCGGCCGCCGGATCGAGGAGGGCGCCGACCCGGAGGACGCCTCACCCGAGCCGCGTGATCTCGCTCGGTAGCTCGTCCTTCGTCGCACGCCACTCACCGTCGGGACCGGGCTCGATGCGCTCGGTCCCGTCGTTGGGCACGAGCACCCACAGCTGGTCCTTCGTGGACAGCCACACCACGCCGATGCCGTCGGCCCGGTGGCTGGTGGCGTACTCGTAGGACTTGCGGAACACGTCACCGCCGTTGCGGTCGGTCACCCGGACCTCGCTCGCGCTCTCGGCGTGCGCGACGAACTTGCCGCTGGGCGAGGTCTTGGGCGCACCGGGACTCGCGAACCGGTCCTGCCGGTCGTCACCGCACGCCGTCAGCGCCAGCAGCAGAGCCAGGATCCCCGCGAGCGGACGCGAAAAGCGGTGGGTCATACCGCCAAAGGTAGCCAAGTGCTGCGACCATCGGCCATCACCTCATCATCCGGCGCTCAGCGGGGCACCTCGCGACACCGGCCCCGCGCCCCCGTACAACCAGTACGAGGACGCGGGGCCGGCGCCGCGATGCACCCACCTGACCGTCGGAATATGGGGCGACGGCCGACGATCGCAGCACTAACCTGCTCCCCCGTGTGGGATGTTCTCGAGCAGTTTTACGACTCTGTGCCCCGACCGGGATCTCGCGTTGAGGAACACGGCGAGCTGACGCTGTTCCTCCAGGCGGGCGACGGTTACCCCTACTACGCACGGCCGCGGTTCCCCGGCGGCCGGCCGACGACCGCGGACGTGGTCGCGATGCGGGAACACCAGCGGTCGCTGGGTGTACCGGAAGCCCTGGAATGGGTGCACGAGACGACACCGGGCCTCCTCGAAGCGGCTCGGGAGGCGGGCATGGACGTGCTCGAGGCGCCGCTGATGGTGCTGGACCCGGACCAGCTGCCCGAACCGCATCCGCACGTCCGGGTGCTGGACACGCGGCCGGTCGAGGTCAGCGTCGTGGCGATGCTCGCGTTCTCCTCGCCGGGAACCGCGGTGGGCGAGGCCGGTGCGGCCGAACGGGACGCGGCGCTGGCCACGGCCACCCCGATGAGCACCCGGCACCGGCACGCGGTGGCCGACCTGCCGGGTGAGGGCGTGCTGGCGGTCGGCACCGCGCAACGGGCCGGTGACGTCGTCGAGGTCGTGGGCATCGGCACGCTGCCGGCGGCACGACGCCGTGGCCTCGGTGGCGCGGTGACCGCGGCGCTGGCCCGCGACGCCCTGGACCGGGGCGCCACGCTGGTGTTCCTGTCGGCGGGCAGCGAGGAGATCGCCCGCGTCTACGAGCGGATCGGGTTCCGGCGGATCGGCACCGCCTGCATCGCGTCGGCCGAGGACGCCTAGGACCAGTCGTGGTTCCGCTCGGCGGTGCGGGGCACGGGAACCCGGAACAGGCAGCCGACGCACGGCATGCCGGACGGCCGGGTGAGCAGCTCCGCCTCGCCGCGGCGGATGAGCTCGCCGCAGTACGCCGTGAGTGCCGCCGGTGTGTGGTCGTCGCCGGGCATCGGGACGAGGTGGCACGTGCGTTGCGCCTCGCCCACGCCGCCCGCACGCTTGCGGACCAGCAACACCGGCATGCGCGCTTCGGTGTGTTCGTTGGCGCTCGTGCCTTCATCAGCGTCGATCACCTTCGAATCGTGCGGTGTGCGGCCGGAAATGGGGAGGGGCGCACACCGATTGCGGGTCGCGTATGCGGAACCCGCATGCGGAGGGCGGTCAGCGCAGCCGGGCGGCCTCGGCGGTCACCTCGGCGATGACCGGCGTGCGCGTCCAGCGGCCGAGCTTCGCCAGCTCGGTGACGATCAGCCCTGATCCCGTGGCGCGCGCCAGGTCCAGCGCGGCGAACCCGAGCTCGCCGGCCCGTTCCACGTCACCGGTGATCGCGTGCGCATAGGCGAGCTTTGCAGTGTGCACGCCTTGCTCCCATTGGCAGACGTGGCTCCACCTGATCGCGCCGTACACGTCGATGGCCTGCCGGTGGCGGCCGAGGTCGGCCAGGCTCGCGGCGCGTTGCAGCTCGACGTGCTGCTTGGTGAAGCTGTAGCCGATGGAGTACTCGTCCGACCGCGGCCGTTCGGCGTTGCGCACCAGGGTCCGCGCGAGGTCGAACCGCGGCAGGCACGCCTCCAGGCCCGCGCGCGCCAGCCCGCGTGCTTCCTGGCGCAACGCCATCGCGCGCACGACCGGGCTCACGCCGGTCTCCCGCTGAGCCGCGCGCGCCAGGCCGATCACGCGGTCGTCGTCGCCGTCGGCCTCGGCGAGCTGGCTCATCCGCACGAAGCAGTACGCCACGACGTCGCGGTCGTCCGCCGCCTGCCCCTGTTCGAGCGCGCGGGACGTCCACGCGCCGGCACCGCGCAGGTCACCGCTCTCCTCGTGCAGCCAGCCGTAGAACTCGGCGTACATCGCACCGGTGCCCAGCAACCGCCGACGAACCTCCCCGCGCGCGTTGCGGCGCAGCACGTCGATGAAGTCGTACATGCCGCGCACGGCCGGCATCAACGCACCCGTGCCGCGCCAGTTGTGCGCGTCGTTGACGATCCGGCGCAGCACCAGCAGCTGGCTGACGGCGTCGGCACTCCGCGCACCGAAGACGGCGGCGGCGCACAACGCCTTGCCCTCCACGCCCACGACCAGGTCTTCCGCCATGTCCAGCCCGGCCGCACCGGCACGCAGCGGAACCGTGCGGTCGGCCAGACCGAGCAGGTGGGCGGGGATGCCGAGCAGCCGTTGCAGCGCCCTGAGCACGCGCAGGTCGTAGGCGATGTTGCTGCCGGACTCCAGCCGGGAGATCGCGGACTGGGAGAACCCGGCCAGCGCGCCGAGCTCGTCCTGCCGCAGCCCGTGCGCCTTGCGCGCGGCGGCGACCACGGTGCCGGGCGACTGCGCGGCGACCGCGTCCCGCACCTCCGCCGTCTCCCAGACGGCGGGCGGCAGCAGCGGCAGCGGCCCGTCCGGGACGACGGCGGCGTTGTCAGCCGGTGTGCTCACCTCGACGCCTCCCGGCCCGATGATGCCCTGCCCGCAGGACCTCGCGCTGCCCCCTTGTCTCAAAAAGGTCCCGAAGGTCCCGCTCACTCCCCGTATCGCACGTCCGGCCGGTGCGGGCCGACTATCCTCGCGCGCGTGATCAAGGACTTCGGTGCCGGCTTCGGACTGCTCCTGCGCGGCTTCCGGCTGGTGTTCAGCTCGCCCAAGCGGGTGCTGGTCGGTGCGCTGCCCGCGGTGCTCACGGTGGTGCTGATGATCACCGGCTGGACGCTGCTGTTCAGCAACATCGACTCGGTCGCCGGGTGGCTCGGCGGGTTCGCGGACTCGTGGAGCGACACCTGGCGCGGTGTCGTCCAGGTCGCCATCGGAATTTCGGTGGTCGTGGCGACGCTCGGGCTGAGCGTGCTGCTGTTCACCGCCATCACGCTGATGATCGGCGGACCGTTCTACGAGTACATCGCCGAGGAGGTCGAGGACGAGCTCGGCGGCGTGCCCGAGGCGGAGCAGGTCGGGTTCTGGCGCGGGTTCCTGGTGGGCCTGGGCGGCACGGTGCTGCTGGTGGGCACGTCGGTCCTGTTCGCGATCCCGCTGTTCCTGGGCGGGTTCATCCCCGTGGTCGGGCAGACCGTGATCCCGGTGCTGGCCGTGTTCATCAACGCCTACCTGCTGGGCATTGAGCTCACCGGCATCCCGTTCACCCGCCGCGGCCGGTCGTTCAAGCAGCGCCGCCGCATCCTCGCCACCCGCCGCGCGCTGGTGCTCGGGTTCGCCGTGCCCACCTACCTGCTGTGCCTGATCCCGCTGGCCGCGCTGATCGTGATCCCGGCGGCGATGGCCGGCGGAACCGTGCTGTCGCACCAGCTGCTCGCCGGGGAACGCACCGCGCGGATGTAGGGACTTCGCCGGCGGCGCGTCGTCATCCCCCACCCGTCACCTAGAACGGCAGCCAGGCCTGCTGAGTGAGCCCGTTGCGTGCCGTGACCTGTGCGCCCGCCGCGGACAGCGACCACAGCTGGTCGCCGATCAGGACCGTGCGCCGGGCACCGCCGTAGTTCTGCGACTCCGGTTCGATGATCCGGCCGGTCTCGCGCAGCTGACCGCCCTCCACCTTGAGCACCAGCGAGGTGGCGTTCTGGTAGGTCTCCTGGTTCGTCACCGGGACCACCAGCGTGCCGTCCTGCGGCCAGAACAGGAACGCGTGCGGGTCGTACTGCGCCTCCGAGCTGGAGCCGGGCAGGTGGAACTGCGACAGGCGCCGCGGTGCCGAGGGGTTGCTGACGTCGAACAACGACACCTGGGTGCCGGTCGTGCGGCCCTTCTCGGTCGCCTCCTGGCCGACGCCGATGAGCTTCCCGTCGCCCGCGGGGTGCAGGTAGGCGGAGAAGCCGGTGATCTTCAGCTCGCCGGTCACCCTGGGCTGCCGGGGATCGCTGAGGTCGAGCGTGTAGAGCGGGTCGGTCTGGCGGAACGTGACCACGTACCCCATGCGGCCGATGAAGCGGACGCTGTAGATGCGCTCGCCCTTGCCGAGGCCGTCGACGCGGCCGACCTGGACGAGCCGGGTGCCGTCGCGGCGCAGCGTCGTGACGGCGCTCTCGGTGGGTGGCGGTGGTTGCTGCGCAACGCTTCCCCCGCGCCGGCAGCACGGCGCCGCGGTGCCCGAGGTCGTGGCGATCCGCAGGACGTCCTCGTGCTCGGACAGCGAGTACTGGTTGAGCAGCGTGCCGGACACCTCGCCGGACGCGACGTGCCGGGGCGGGCCGGAGCGGCTGATGTCGAACTGGTGGACCGCCGTGGTGACCGGGCGCGGGAGGTGCGGCTTGCCCGGCATCTCCGGCAGCAGGCGGTGGTCGTCGGCGACGTAGAGGCTGCGGCCGGTGCCGTAGACGGTGTCGCCGTCGGCCACGATCGAGACCGGCTGACCGGTGCCGAGCTGACCGGAGAGCTCGAACGTGAGCACGGTCAGCAATGACGACGCGGCGTGCACGACGGGGTGGCTGACGTTCGCGCAGTCGACCAGGGTGCCGCTGGACCTGGTGCCGTTCTGGACGAGCTCGTAGCGCGGCAGCCACGACGTGATCGGCTCGCTCTGCAGGATCTCCCGGTTGCGCCGCAACGCTCCCGCCTCGTTGGCCGTCTGGCTCGGGTACACCCACGGCAGGCGTGGCGAGGAGCGGACGACGACGCGGGCGGTGCCGCCGACCTGGCGGGCGTCGAGGTAGGAGCCGTCGGTCTTGAGGCTGCCGATCTCCTTGAGCGCCTTGAGGTCCACGAGCACGATCTCGCTGCCGGACAGCCCGTCCCGCGGTTGCGGCCGGTCCGGTGCGAAGCCGGGGTCCAGGACCACGACCGGGTTCTCGACGACGAGCAGCGCGCGGTCGCCGGACACCAGCAGCTGGGAGGCGCGCCGGTCGCCGAGGTCGAGCGTGCCGGTGATCGAGCGGCGAGCGACGTCGATCACGCGGAGCTTGCCGTCGGTGATGGAGACGACGCGTGTGCCGTCCGTCTTCACGAGGTCGGGCTCGTCGACGCCCTGCTCGTGGACGTTCGTGGTGGAGTGGTTCTGCTGCTCGGCGGGTGGCGTGGCGGCTTTCGGCACGGCTTCGCGTTGCGCGACACCGGCCGACGAGTCCGCGGCCATGCCGTCCGCCGACAGCATGAAGTCCCGTCCGCGGCCACCGATGCCGAACGCGGTGACGTACGGGGCCATGGCGTTGCGCAGCTCTTTCACCGCGTTGTCGCACGAGTCGAACGCGACCAGGCGCACCGGGCCGTGGTCCGCGACCGGTGGCGCGAAGCTCTCGTCCCGCACGGTGGAGCTCACACAGACTCCGGCGACGGCCACCACGGCGACACCGGTCAACAGCTTCCTGCCGTTCATGCCATCAGGACGGAACCGGGGCCGGAAAGGGTTGCTCCGCCGTTGCAGCAACCCCTTCCGACGTCTGGGCGGCGGTGGTCAGGAGCTGATCTGCTGCTGGATCTGCGTGGCGTAGGTGGAGACGCGGGAGTAGACGCCGGGGTAGCCGGCCGCGGCGCAGCCCTCACCCCACGACGTGATGCCGATCAGCTTGCCGCCGGCCACCAGCGGGCCACCCGAGTCGCCCTGGCAGGTGTCCGTGCCGCCCTGCGCGTAGCCGGCGCAGACCATGTGCGTGGCGTTGAAGTCGCTGCCGTACGCGCTGCTGCAGGTGGAGCTGCTGGTCAGCGGCACGGTGGCCTTGAGCAGGTAGCGCGAGGCCGATCCGCCGCTGGAGGTGGTGCCCCAGCCGAGGATGGTCGAGCTGGTGCCCGCCGCGTACAGCGCGCTGTCGGCGGAGGTGGCGAACGCGATCGGGGTCTGGGAGAGGTTGCGGTCGAGGGTGAGCACCGAGACGTCGTAGCCGCGGGTCACGTCGGTGTAGCTGGGGTGGATCCAGATGCGGGTGACGCGGGCGACGGTGCCCGCGGTGGAGTTCTTGTCGTCGCGGCCGGCCACGACGCGGACAGCGGAGGCCGAGTCGCCCACGGTGCAGTGCGCGGCGGTGACGACCTTGTTCGGCGCCACCAGCGTGCCGCCGCAGTACTGGAACCCGCTGCTGGTCGCCAGGTAGACGACGAAGGGGTAGGTGGACGTGCTCGCGCGCGTGCCACCGACGATCTGCGCGCCGACCTCGCCGTCGGTCGTGGGAGGGGTCGGAGCAGCTTCCGCCACGCTGACGCACGCCATCGGCAGCGTTGCCGCCACCAGTGCCGCGCCCAGCCATGACCGGAGGCGGTGCAGGGTTGCCGCCATGATCATTCTCCTTCTTCTGTTGTGCTCCCGCTGCAGGGACGGGATTGGTTCAAGGATCAACAGGGATTTGCGAGACGGGCAAGGGCCGGTCTTCGTAGGCCATTCGGCCGTCCCCGTGCACGCGTGATTGGATCGGGCGCGAACACCCCCGTTCCGAGAGGAAGTTTGTGATGGCCCCCACGAAGCCCGAGGTCGACCCGCACGACGGCCCGGCGCCGGCCGACCTGCTCATCCAGGACATCACCGTCGGTGACGGCGAGGAGGCCACCCCCGGTCAGCGCGTCGTCGTGCACTACGTCGGCGTCTCGCACTCGACCGGTGAGCAGTTCGACGCGTCCTGGGACCGCGGCGAGCCGTTCATGTTCCCGCTCGGTGGCGGCCGCGTCATCCAGGGCTGGGACCAGGGCGTGGCCGGCATGAAGGTCGGCGGCCGCCGCAAGCTGGTCATCCCGCCGCACCTGGGCTACGGCGCGCGCGGCGCCGGTGGCGTGATCAAGCCCAACGAGACGTTGATCTTCGTGGTCGACCTGCTGCAGGTCGGCTGACGCACGCTGACCCGGTGGCGTTCCGCTGGCTCGACCGGCGGAACGCCATTGGTCTGTCCGGACGTATTGCCGCGTGGGTGGAACTGCACCGCCACCGGCTGCGTCATCCTTTGAGTCCGCCGCAGCAGCAGGGGAGGAAGTCCGGTGCCCGAGGACATCGCCGGGTCCGAGCAGATGCTCGCGAACTGGGACAGGAACGTCCAGGAACGCGCAGCGCGCTACCAGGAGATGGCGACGCGCGTGCAGGGGATGACGATCTCCGAGCGGTCCTCCGACGGCGCCGTCGAGCTCACCATCGGGTCCAACGGCATCCTGCAGCACCTGGTGATCAACGAGTCCGCCGCCGGCCGCCGCATGGCCGAGGTCAGCGCCGAGATCATGAAGCTGCTGCAGCGCGCGCAGTCCCGCATCCCCGAGCTGCTGCAGGCGGCGATGGCGGAGACGATCGGCACGCAGGACGAGACCGCCAACGTGTTGTTCAACGAGGCCAAGAAGAACTTCCCGGCGCCGCCTCCAGAGGACCCGCCGCCCTCGCCGTACAACCGCTCCAACGAGCTGAACTTCCGGGTGGGGGACGACGCACCGCCGTCCCGCCCCACGCCTCCCCCTCCGCCGCCGCGCCGCCGTCCGCCGTCGGATGACGACGACGACTTCGGCGGGCAGTCCGTGCTCTCCTGACCTTGTCCGTTGCTCGAACTTGAGGGGGTTCGATGACCGCCGGTGGTTTCAACGTCACGTCGGACGTGCTGGAAGCGCACGCGAAGGCCCTGGAGGGCCTGCACGGACGCCTGCAGGGGGCGGTCGACGCGGCCAACACCGTGTCGATGCCGACCGACGCCTACGGCATCATCTGCCAGCCGTTCCGGATGCTGCTGGACCCCGTGGAGCAGTGGGGCATGGACGCGTTGAAGGGTGTCGCCGAGGCGATGGACGCCACCGCGAAGCGCATCGACGAGACCGCGAAGCACTACCAGGCCGTCGAGGACTCCATCGTCCAGACGCTGAAGGGCGGCGCCTGATGTCGTCACCGAACCCCTTGGTGGCGCAGGCACCCGCTGAACCGTCCGGCTTCTTCAACAAGGGCACCGGCGACAACGGCTGGGCGACGGGCATCTCCATCGCCGAGTCCGCGATGGACGCCTACAACGGCATCTCCGAGGGCAACTGGATCGAGGGCGGCCTCGGCGTGCTCGGCCTGGCCGCCGACGCCGCCTCGATGGCCATCGACCCGTTCGGCACCCTGCTGTCGTCCGCGGCGTCGTTCCTGATGGAACACATGCAGCCGCTGAAGGAAGCCCTCGACTGGCTGGGCAACCCGCCGGTGATCGAGTCGTACTCCACGACGTGGAAGAACGTCTCGGCCGAACTCGGCAAGGTGGCCACCGAGTACAAGTCCGCGGTCGACGCCACCTCCCCGTGGACCGGCCCCGCCGCCGACGCCTACCGCGCCGCGGCCGGCGGCCAGCTCGACGCGCTCTCCGGCGCCGCCTCGACCGCCGGTTCCATCGGCACGGTCGTCGGCGTGATGGGCATGGTCGTCGGTTTCGTGCGCGAGATGGTGCGCGACCTGATCGCCGACCTCGTCGGCAAGCTGATCACGTGGGTGCTGGAGGCCGTGTTCACGCTCGGCTTCGGCACGCCCGTGATCGTGGCGCAGGCCGTGACGGCGATCTCGAAG
>NZ_LGDY01000110.1 GCF_001279525.1 Nocardia sp. NRRL S-836
CGAGCTCGACTCCCGCCGCGTGGAACGGATCCTGCGCAACCTGCTGGCGAACGCGATCGACCACGGCGAAGGCCAGCCGGTCGAGCTCACCATGCGCGGCAACGAGGACGCGGTCGCGATCACCGTGCGGGACCACGGCGTCGGCCTGCGGCAAGGTGAGGCGGAGCTGGTGTTCAGCCGGTTCTGGCGCGCCGACCCGTCGCGCAACCGGCGCACCGGCGGCACCGGCCTCGGCCTGTCGATCTCGCTGGAGGACGCGCGGCTGCACGGCGGCTGGCTGGAAGCGTGGGGCGAGCCCGGCCACGGCGCGGTGTTCCGGCTGACGTTGCCGCGCAGGCACGGCGAGGAGCTGCGGGAGAGCCCGCTGCCGCTGGCGCCCGCCATCGCGTCCCTCCCGGCCGCCGCCGTCGTGGAGACGCCGGTGGCGGACGAGCCCGAAGAGGTCGAGCTGACCCCTGAGGAGATCACCTGGCAGCCGGCGGAACCCGTCGACGGCGTGCCCGACGAGGTATCGGAGGAAGTGCGGTGAAGCGGCTGGCGCTGGTGTTCCTCGTGCTCCTGACGGTCACGGGCTGCGCCGCGATCCCGACCAACACCCAGCCGAAACCGATCGGCACCAAGGACAACAAGTCCTCGAACACGAACCAGGCGCCCGAGCCGCGGCGCGACCTGGACCCGTTCGAGCTGGTCCGCGACTTCATCGGCGCGACGTCCAACCCGGACCACAACTACGCGGCGGCGCGGGCCTACCTGACGCCGGAGGCCGACAAGAAGTGGGACACCAAGAGCCCCACGATCATCGAGACGGCGTTCTCGACCGTGCCGACCTCGCAGGCGCCGCAGGAGAAGACGCAGACGGTGCTGCTGCAGGGCCGCAACGTCGGCCGGTTGGGCGCCAACGACAACGCGTTCGTGCCGCAGCTCGGCGACTTCTCCACGCCGGTGAAGCTGGAGCGCAACAACGAGAACCAGTGGCGCATCTCCGAGCCGCCACCGGGCGTCTACATGCCGCAGAACGTGTTCAACAACAGCTACCGCCGGGTCGTGCTCTGGTTCTACAACCCGGAGTTCAGCGTGCTGGTGCCGGACCCGCGCTTCGTGATCGTGCCGGCGGCGACCGAAATCCCGACGCGGGTGACGGAGCTGCTGATCAAGGGCCCCGGTGACGCGCTGCGCGACACGCTGGTGTCGGCGCTGGGCCCGGACACCGACAAGTTCTCGAACACCAAGGAAGCCGACGACGGGGCGTTGGAGGTCAACCTCACCAAGGTCGGCAACGACCGCACCCCGGAGAAGAACAAGCAGATCGTCGCGCAGGTCGTGAAGTCGTTCCAGGGCGTCACGTCGTCGCGGATCCGGGTGCTGGTCGACGGCCAGCAGATCATGCCCGAGCAGCGCGACTACCGCCCGTCGGACGTGTCGGCGACCGCGGGGGAGGCGTTGCTGGCCTCGAACGTGAACCTGCCGGGGATGCTCGTGGTGGACGGCCGGCTGCGGTCGCTGAACGACGGCGTCGCGGTCAAGGGCCCGGCCGGTGACGGCACGTACAACGTCGCGAGCGCGGCCCAGTCGCTGGACGGCTCGCGGCTCGCCGTGGTGACGCGGGAGGCGTCGTCGATGCGGCTGCGCATCGGGGAGAACGAGCAGGCGCTGTCCGAAGTGGACCTGCCGGCGACGACCCTGACGCGCCCGACGTGGCAGCTGTCGAGCGGGCCGAAGGAGCCCGGCAAGGAAGTGTGGATCGTCGTCAACGGGAACTCGGTCGCGCGGGTGACCCGTTCGGACAACGGGAACTGGACCGCCAAGAGCGTCAACATCACCGACCTGGTGTCGTTCGGCACGATCAGCGAGCTGCGGCTGTCGCGGGACGGCACGCGCGCGGCCCTGGTCATCGCAGGGAAGCTCTACGTGGCCTCGGTGTCGCGCAACCAGCAGGACGTCGCGCTGAGGGCGCCACGGCCCGTTCAGCCGTCGTTGCTGGGCAACTCGGTGCTGTCGGTCGACTGGCTGTCGCAGGACATCGTGGTGGTGTCGTCGTCGCTGGCGACGCTGCCGGTCAGCAAGGTCTACATCGACGGCGCCAAGCTGGACAGGTACAGCCAGTCGAACCTCACCGGGCTCGTGGGCTCGGTGGCCGCGGGACCGTCGCGGTCCGTGCAGGTGATCGACAGCTCCGGGTTGTGGATGGCGACCGACATCACCGACGTGTGGCGGCCGAGCAGCATCCGCACCTCGGCCGGGTCGATGGTCTTCTACCCGGGCTGATCCCGCTCAGGGCCGCGTGAAGACCCCCGCCGTGGCCAGTGCGACCCGGTCGCGCGCGGCCGTCTCGTCGTCGGCGAACCGGTCGACGGCCCACGACAGCGCGAGCACCAGCTCGTACACCGCGCACGGCCCAGGCTTACGACGCCGTCGAGGACGGGACGATCGAGGTGCTGGCCGACGAGACCACGCGGGACCTGAAGGCGCGGCTCGGCACCAGGGCGGAGGAGCTGTACCCGTGGCTCGACGAGCAGCTCGCCGCGTTCGTGCCGTGATTCGTCCAGCCTTTGACCTGCGGTTTTCGTAGATCCACAAAATTGTCGGACCCCGTCGTCATGCTGGTCCACATGACTCTCGACCTGCTCGTGCCCTCGCGGTGTTCCGGCTGTGGACGGTCCGGCCCGGCGTGCTGTTCGTCGTGCCTGCGCGTGTTCGGGCCGCCGTCCAGGCTCTCCGTGCCCGGTGTGGGGCCGCCGGTGTGGGCGCTGGCGGCGTACGGCGGCGTAGCGCGTGAGCTCGTGCTCGCGTTCAAGGAGCGGGGCGCGCGAGCCCTGGCGGCGTGGTTCGGCGCGCTGGTGGCCGCGGCGCTGGTGTCGGTGGGGCCCGCGCCGTGGGTGCTGGTGCCGGCCCCGTCCCGTTCCGCCGCTGCTCGGGAACGCGGCGGTGACCACATGGTGAGAATCGCTCGTGCCGCCCAGATCGCCTCGGTGGCGCCGCTGCTGTCGTTCGCCGCCGGGGTGGCCGACTCCGTGGGGTTGGGTCCCGGCGCGCGCCGCCGGAACGTGGACGGGCGGATCTTGGTTTGTGGGCGGCCGCCGCCGGGAACCGTTGTGGTGCTGGACGACGTGGTCACAACGGGTGCGACGGCAGCTGCCTGTGTCCGAGCGCTGCGATCGTCCGGTGTGCGCGCGAAGGCGGTGCTGGCACTTACGTCAGCACGTCCGTGGGGTTGACGGTTCCGCTGGGACTTTCGGCACCGCCCACAAGGGTGAAGTTGGTGTCGACTAGTGGATCACCGGTTCGTCCTGGTTGGACACGAATCCCCAGGTCGTCGTCGCGAGCGCGGTCCTGTCCCAAGATCCGGAACTACGGAGTGGCACGTTTGCACCCCATCCGCGCAAGACCAGTGTTTCGTATCCGTGTCGTACCCCGTTCCGGCGCGCTGCCGATTGGTGTGGACCATTAGAGCCGTCCACGCCTCGGTGGCCGCCGCCCGCGGCGCCCGGTCTCGCTGACGCGCCCCTCGCCGGCCCTGTGCGGCCCGCTCCGGTTAACGATTATTCACATGTGGAGCTGACCAGCACGTATCGCTGGGAATGCATGGTTCACCGGGTGGCCGAGTAGATCACCGGCTTGTCTGCGAATGGGCGAAATCTGGTGTTGGGCCAGGCGTGACCGCCTCGTGATCGGTCAGCGAAACGGAACAGTTCAGTGAAAGAACTGTGGTTCGGGTCCATCCCAATGCGCGTCGGAGGCGTCGGAATCGATCTCTTGGAGGTTTCGGGAACATGACGTCCGGGTCGCCCGTTGGCTGGGTATGAGGCCGCGACTGGAACCGTTCGACGCAGTGACGCTGCCGTCGAGTGCTGGTCGCGCGCTGCTCCGTACGGGTGAGCGAAGTGCCGGAGAACAGTGCTCGTGCCACGCTCGGAACACGAGCTGTGGCGGTGTGTCGTCGCGCTGTGTAGTCGCCAAAAAATCTGCCGGTTCGCCCGGCAAGGGGGCTTACGCGACGGTGAATCCCAAGCTAACGTGCACCGCTATCAGCGTTCCCGGCCCGCGGGGAGGAGGCGAACAGCCCATGACCCTGGCGCCGTGAGACCCGCGGAGGACGACCCTCTGCGACACATCCGCGATCCAAGATCGCCACGGCGCCCGAGAACCAGTCCAGCCAAAGCTCGCAGCAAAGCGAGGGAGGTCGTGTATGGACATCGTCGTTAAGGGCCGCAACGTCGAGGTGCCCGATCACTACAGGGTTCACGTCGCCGAAAAGCTGGCCCGGCTTGAGCGCTACGACCGCAAGGTCATCCGCTTCGACGTGGAACTTTTCCACGAACCGAACCGCCGCCAGTCGAAGAACTGCCAGCGGGTCGAAATCACCGGCAAGGGACGTGGACCGGTGGTCCGTTCCGAAGCCTGCGCGGGTGACTTCTACGCCGCGCTCGACGCGGCGGTCGCGAAGCTCGAGAACCGCCTGCGTCGCTCGCACGACCGCAGGCGCGTCCACCACGGGGCACGCGCCCCGATCTCGGTGGCGGAAGCGACAAGCGGACTGGCATCCGCGACTGACCAGAACGGTCAGGTGATGACGTCGCGCCGCGCGAAGACCGCGGTGCTCGACGCACCCGAGGCCGACTACGAGGGCATGGCGGAAGTGCCCGCGCAGCGGTGGGACGACGGCCTCGAGGACCAGTTGCCCGGACGCGTGGTGCGCGAGAAGGAGCACGCCGCCAAACCCATGACCGTCGACCAGGCCCTCTACGAGATGGAACTGGTCGGACACGACTTCTACCTGTTCGCCGACGCCGACAGCGGACGCCCGAGCGTCGTCTACCGCCGGAAGGGATTCGACTACGGCGTGATCAGGCTGGCCTGACGCGGTAACCCACACCCATCCTTCGACCGCCGCCGCCCTCGCACCCCTCGCGTGTGAGGGCGGCGGTGTGCGGTTCGGGGGCCTGGGTCCGTCCGTTTGCGTGTCGCCTTGGCAGCGTGGTCTTGCAGGCAGGAACGACGTTCGGGGTTCATCGCCGCTTCGCGACGATCGCGATTGGGGCTTGACTTCGAGCCTCTTGCGGGGCGATGAGTCGGCCTTCAAAAGCCGGGCTGAGAAGAGCCCGGCCGATCCGGAACCAGGGTATCGCCCCGCCCTCGAAGTCAAGCCCCAATCGCAGGTCAAAGGGCTTGTCACCGCTACCCGTCGAGGGAAGGTGGAGACGTCTCGCTTCGCTCGACAGCCGCGAACTGCCTGAGGCGGAGGGAGAGTCGTCTCGCTCCGCTCGACGGGCGTGTTCGCCCCTGGCATCGGGCCGATCCGACTCGCTTCGCTCGACGGCGTGACCGTGCTCGGGACCAGGTCGGTGCGGCTTGCTTCCTTCGATGGGCGTGACCCGTGCCGCCAAGGTGGTCACCCCGCTCGACTGGCGTTGCCGGAGTGCGAGGCGCCAGAAAGTGTCAGACCTGCTCGGTACGTTGGGTCGCGGGGGAGCCAACTGACGAGGGGACCCCTGCGCGAGCCTGCGGACGAATCGGAGACGGGTGCGTGGCCGCCGCTTCGCGGCAGCGCTCCGCCAGCCCGCGCCAACAGCCCGGCAGCCGGTATGCAGGCCCTGCCCGGCAGCCAAGTTCGCGCGGCGGCGGCCAGCCGAGCTCCACAGCGCACACCAGCAACCGCACGCCAGCGTCCCGCCCCGCCCACCAGCTCCCGGCCTCGCCTGGCGCTCACTTCGGCAGCGCGCGACCGGCCTGGTCTCGCGCCCGGCTGAGTCCGACCTGGCTGAGTCCGGCGTCTGGCCTTGACTGGGCGGCGCACCCCAGCGGTTCGTTTCCCGCAGCGCTGTTCGGCACCCCGGCGCCGCCGGGCCGCTGTCGAGCGGCTTCCCACCGGCTGAGCCGTCGCCTCGCCCGCAGTCCGGTCTGGCCGAGTCCGGCCCTGGCGTTGCCTGGCAGCGCACCCAGCAGTCCGTCCCAGCAGGCCCGCCCAGCACGTCGGCCTCACCCGGCCGCCCTCCAGTGGCCTCGCCACCGGCCAGCCCTCGCCCGCTCGGCAGCTCCGCCCCGCAACCCAGCCCGGCCATCCGCCCCTCAGCTCCGCCCGACGGCCCGAGCCCCGGCCTCCCGCCCCACAACCCAGCGCGCCCCCCGGACGGCCACGAAACGGCTTGTCAACCGCCTCCCGTTCACCGTCAAGGTGAACTTCTCCCGACCAGGAACCTTTACGCGGTCCTCATGCGTTCACCTCACCAGTAGCCGAGGTGGGGGCACCGGCGACAGGTGGGTCCGCGGAAGATCGTGGAAACGGCACCTGACCTGCATATACCAGGTCCGGTGCAGGAATCCGCCTGTGTCTGTGCACACATCTTGGCGACTTGCCTACGATGGGCAGGGGAAAGGCGTCCGACGTGGGCGCGCCGCGATACAGGTGATGAGGTCTATCCAGATGGTGCTGTCCCGACTGCTCCGCGCCGGCGAGGGCAAGATGCTCAAGCGCCTCCGCAACATCGCAGCACACATCAACCAGCTCGAAGACGAGGTGGTGGACCTTTCCGACGCTGAGCTGCGTGCGAAGACGGAGGAGTTCAAGAAGCGCTACGCCGAGGGCGAGTCGCTCGACGAGCTGCTGCCGGAGGCGTTCGCCGTGGCCCGCGAGGCGGCCAAGCGCACCCTCGGTCAGCGGCCCTACGACGTGCAGCTCATGGGTGGCGCGGCGCTGCACCTCGGGCAGATCTCCGAGATGCGCACCGGTGAGGGCAAGACGCTCACGAGTGTCATGCCGGTCTACCTCAACGCCATCGCCGGCAAGGGCGTTCACGTCATCACCACGAACGACTACCTCGCCAAGCGCGACGCGGACTGGATGGGACGTGTCCACCGGTTCCTCGGGCTCACGGTCGGGGCGATCCTGTCCGAGATGACGCCGGAGCAGCGGCGCGCGGCGTACAACGCGGACATCACGTACGGCACGAACAACGAGTTCGGCTTCGACTACCTGCGCGACAACATGGCGTGGAGCCTGGACGAGTGCGTGCAGCGCGGGCACTACTACGCGATCGTCGACGAGGTCGACTCGATCCTGATCGACGAGGCGCGCACGCCGTTGATCATCAGTGGTCCCGCCGAGCAGAGTGCCCGGTGGTACGTCGAGTTCGCGCGGATGTCGCCGTTGATGAAGCGCGACGTGCACTACGAGGTCGACGAGCGCAAGCGCACGGTCGGTGTGTCGGAGCAGGGTGTCGCGTTCATCGAGGACCAGCTGGGCATCGACAACCTGTACGAGGCGGCGAACACGCCGTTGGTGGGCTACCTGAACAACGCCCTCAAGGCGAAGGAGCTCTACACCAAGGACAAGGACTACATCGTCCGCAACGGTGAAGTCATGATCGTCGACGAGTTCACGGGTCGTGTGCTCGCCGGGCGGCGCTACAACGAGGGCATGCACCAGGCCATCGAGGCCAAGGAGGGTGTGGAGATCAAGGCGGAGAACCAGACGCTCGCCACGATCACCCTCCAGAACTACTTCCGCCTCTACGAGAAGCTCGGTGGCATGACCGGTACCGCCGAGACCGAGGCGGCCGAGTTCCACCAGACCTACAAGCTGGGCGTCGTGCCGATCCCGACGAACCGGCCGCCGCAGCGCAAGGACCAGCCCGACCTCGTCTACAAGAGCGAGGAGGCGAAGTTCGAGGCCGTCGCCGAGGACATCGCCGAGAAGCACGCGAAGGGCCAGCCGGTCCTGATCGGCACGACGAGCGTCGAGCGCTCCGAGTACCTGTCGAAGCTGTTGGTGCGCAAGGGCATTCCGCACGAGGTCCTGAACGCGAAGCACCACGACCGCGAGGCGCTGATCATCGCGAAGGCCGGTCGCAAGGGTGCCGTCACGGTCGCGACGAACATGGCCGGCCGTGGTACCGACATCGTGCTGGGCGGCAACCCGGACATCATCGCCGACCACGAGCTGCGCGACCGCGGCCTCGACCCGGTGACCACGCCGGAGGAGTACGAGGCCGCGTGGGCCAAGGTCGTCGAGGAGCTGACGATCCAGGGCAAGGCCGAGGCGGACGAGGTGCGGGAGGCCGGTGGTCTCTACGTGCTCGGCACCGAGCGCCACGAGTCGCGCCGCATCGACAACCAGCTGCGCGGCCGCACCGGTCGTCAGGGCGACCCCGGTGAGTCCCGGTTCTACCTGTCGCTGCAGGACGAGCTGATGCGCCGGTTCAACGCGTCGATGGTCGAGATGGTCATGACGCGCCTGAACGTGCCGGACGACGTGCCGATCGAGCACAAGATGGTGACCAGGGCGATCCGCAGCGCGCAGGTCCAGGTCGAGCAGCAGAACTTCGAGATCCGCAAGAACGTTCTGAAGTACGACGAGGTCATGAACCGCCAGCGCACGGTGATCTACGCCGAGCGCCGCCGCGTCCTCGAGGGCGAAGACCTGAAGGAACAGGTCGAGCACATGATCGAGAGCGTGGTCGAGGAGTACGTCAACGGCGCCACGGCCGACGGCTACGCCGAGGACTGGGACTTCGAGAAGCTGTGGACGGCGCTCAAGACGCTGTACCCGGTGAGCCTCGACGCGGACCAGCTCCTCGAGTCCGATGAGGACATCAGCCGCGAGTACCTGCGCGAGGTGCTCGTCGAGGACGCGCGGAAGGCCTACCGCGAGCGCGAGGCCGAGATCGACAGCCGCGTCGGTGAGGGCGCGATGCGCGAGCTGGAGCGGCGCGTGCTGCTGTCGGTCCTGGACCGCAAGTGGCGCGAGCACCTCTACGAGATGGACTACTTGAAGGAGGGCATCGGCCTGCGCGCGATGGCGCAGCGCGACCCCCTCATCGAGTACCAGCGCGAGGGCTTCGACATGTTCAACGCGATGCTCGACGCGTTGAAGGAGGAGATCGTCGGCTTCCTGTTCAACCTGCAGGTCGAGGCCGCCGACCCGGAGCCCCAGCCGGAGCCCGAGGTCCCGGTCCTGCTCAGCCAGGCCCCGCAGGCGCTGCCGCCGACGGGCGCACGGGCGCGTGCCCGTGCCGCGGCGGCCGCCCAGCAGCAGGCGCAGCAGCAGACGGCGGCCCCGGCCGGCCCGGCGATGGCGCAGCTGGCCAGCGGCAACGCGATCCCGCCCGCCCTGCGTGGCAAGGGTCTCGGCGGCCCCGGTGAGCAGCACCTGAGCTACAGCGGCCCGGCCGAGGACGGCGGCGTCGAGCAGCACGCCGACAACAACGGCGGCTCGCAGAGCGGCACCCGCAAGGAGCGCCGCGAGGCGGCCCGCCAGGCCGCGAAGGGCAACCGCCGCAAGCGCTAGCAGCCAACGGCCACACAGGGGCCCCGCGCTTCCCACCAGGGGAACGCGGGGCCCTTGCGTGTACCCAGGGGGAACGCGGGGCCCCGCGTGACATTTGCAGGCGACGCCGGGCCCAGGGGCATCAGAACCGAACGCGGGCCCCTACATGGCCTCCGGAAGGCACGTGGGACCCCCGCGTGGCCCTGGAGGGCACGCGATCCGCGGAAGCGGGGGAGGGGTTACTCCAGCACTGTGAACGTGGTCAGCAGCCAGCGGGCGTTGCGGTGTTCGGCGCGTGCGGCCACGGCGAGGGCGCGGTTGTCCCGCAGCACCGTCGCCGAGATCTCGGCGGCGAAGCGGGACGGGTGGCAGACGCGGGGCGGGCGCAGCAGGCGGGTGGACCGCACGCGCACCGACCGGGCCAGGCGGTCGGCCAGGCGGGGCAGGGCGAGCTGCTGCAGCGAACGGCCGGGGCGGCGGCCGTCGAGCACCTCCAGGACGGCTCGGACGAGCCTGGCGGCGTCCAGGGGCGGCGAGGGCGGTTCGGGTGGAGGTGTCCACGGCGGGCGCGTGCGGGGGTGTGGCACGAAAGCCGCCCCGGCGGGCGGCTCGTAGGTGGGCAGGCGGCGAACGACTGGGGGCATGTCGAAACCGGCGACACACCCCGCTGATCAGGACACCGTCCACCCGAAAGTGTGGGTAGTACGGTCCTGACCATGCTCAAGGCCCTGGTGCTGGACTACGGCGGCGTGCTGACCGACCCCGGCGAGGACAACCCGCCGGAACCGCCGTTGCTCACCGCGCTGCGCAAGGCCAGGCAGCAGGGCGTCAAGACCGCGCTGCTGTCCAACGCCGACGGCTGGTGGCACCCGCCGGCGCAGTGGCACGGGCTCTTCGACGCCACCGTCATCTCCGGCGAGGTGGGGCTGGCCAAGCCGGACGTCGAGATCTACCTGCTCACGGCCGCGAAGCTCAATCTCGAACCGGCCGAGTGCGTCTTCGTCGACGACCTCGCCGTCAACGTCCGCGGCGCCGCCGAGGCGGGCATGGTCGGCGTCCACCATCGGTCCACCCGGTCCACCCTCGAGGAGCTGGAGATCCTGCTAGCGATCGCGCTGCGCGATTGAGCTTCACCCCGAGGCGTAATTGCCGGTCATTCCGCTCGGCCACTAAATTCGGCGCGGAGCAGGTTCCGCGCGTCTTTAGGGGAGTCAATGCGAAGAAATGCCGCTTGTGTTGCGATTGCCGTTGCCGCCATCGCGGCGATGACATCACCGGCACAGGCACACGAGCGCGGCTGCTCCGAGGACTACCCGCGGGGCGGCCACAGCGTCGAGGTCTTCTGCGACGACGGCAGGCCGGGCAACTTCCGCGCCGTCGCCCACTGCCGCACCGCGCTGTCCAGCTGGGACGTCTCCGGCTCGATCGGGCGCGTGCGCGGCCGGTCGTCGGTCGCCGTCTGCGAGGCGCTGGTCGGCCCGACCTGGGTCGAGGGCTACCACGTGGACTGGCTGTGATCCGCCCGCCCGACGAGCTACACCTGGGCGCGCCGCACCAGTTCGAAACAGAGCACGGCCGCCGCTGACGCGACGTTCAGCGATTCCACACCGGCGGCCATCGGAATCGAGAGCCACGACGTGATGTGCGGCCGCACGTCGTCGGTGATTCCGAACGTTTCGCTGCCCAGCACGAAGGCCGCGCGTTCACCGAATTCGGCCGAATAAATCGTGTCGGAAGCGTGCGAGTCCAGCGCGTGCAACGGGAAACCGGAGGCGCGCAACAGGGCGGAGGCCTCCGCCGCGGTGGCGCAGCGCAGGACGGGCGCCCGGAAAGCCACCCCGGCGGAGGCCTTCACCACGAGCGGGTCGATCGAGGCGACGCCGCGGCGCGGCACCACGATGCCGTCGATGCCCGCGGCCGTCGCGGTCCGCAGGATCATGCCGACGTTCGCCGGCGTGGTGATGCCGTCCAGCACCAGCACGGACCGCAGGTCGTCCTCTTCCAGCGCCAGCGCCAGCGGCTTCATCCGCGGCGCCACGACGTCCGCGAGCACACCCTGGTCCTGCTTGCCGTTGCCCGCCAGCACCTTCACCCGCTGCGCGGTCGCGCGCTGCACCTCGACGCCACGGGACCGGGCCGCGTCCAGGATCTCGCGCGCCGCCGGGCCGCGGGCGGTGTCGGCGAGCACCACCTTGTCCACCGACAGCGCCGGGTCGTCCAGCGCTTCCAGCACTGGCTTGCGGCCGTAGACGGTGACGAAGCGGTCCTTGGGCGAGATTTCCACGCCGATGAGGGTGCCAGACGGGGTCACGGGCCCCCGCACGCCCGGCTCGAACGGGTGAAGTGCCCGAGTAGAGCCGTTCGGCCCTTGTGCTTTGGATCATATGCATGATGATCGTCACATGACGGCAGGTATGCGCAGCGTCGCGCAACGTCAACACCTCGCGAGCGGCCAGGACTCGGACGTGTTCATCCGGTCCGACGGGCTTCTCGTCAAACGCACGCGCACGGGCCGTGACCTGCGGCGCGAGGCCGAGATGATGTCGTACCTGAGCGGTCACGGCATCCCCGTCCCGCGGGTGCACGAGGCGACGGCGGACGAGCTCGTCATGCAGTACGTGCCCGGTCCGCGGATGTCCGAGGAGATCGGCCGCAGGCCGTGGCTCGCGGGCCCGCTCGGCCGCGAGCTGGCCGGCCTGCACCGGCGCTTGGACGCGGTCCAAGCCCCCTGTTTCCTCACCGGCGACGGCGACCTGCTGCACCTCGACCTGCACCCCGGCAACGTCGTGCTCGGCCCCGAGGGACCGGTCGTGCTGGACTGGGCGTGCGCGACGAGGGGCGACCGGCGGCTCGACGTGGCGCTCAGCTGGGTGTCGCTCGCGGTGGCCAGGCTGACGACCGCCCGCAGGCTCACGCGGTGGAGCTTCCTCAGGTCGTTCATGGCGAACGTGGACCCGAGGGCGCGCGAGGCGATCCCGGAGGCCGCGCGCATCCGGCTGGAGCGCCACGACCGCGATCCGCGGGAACGTGCGGCCCTGGAAAAGCTCATGGCCGTCAACCGGCCCTAGCGCGGCATTAGGCTGGCGGGCATGCCGGACCGACTGTCAGCGCTGGACGCCTCGTTCCTGTACCTGGAGGACTCCACGACGCCGATGCACGTCGGTGGTGTGGCGGTGTTCCGCAGGCCCAAGGCGGGCTTCGACTACGACAAGCTCGTCGACCTCATCGAGCAGCGGCTGAGCCTCGTGCCGCGCTACCGGCAGAAGGTCGTGCAGGTCCCCGGCCGCATCGCGCGGCCCGTGTGGGTGGACGACCCGGACTTCGACGTCACCTACCACGTGCGGCGCTCCGCTCTGCCCAAGCCGGGCAGCGAGAAGCAGCTGCACGACCTGGTGGCGCGGCTGATGTCACGGCCGCTGGACCACTCGCGGCCGCTGTGGGAGATCTACCTGGTCGAGGGTCTCGCGAAGAACCAGACCGCGGTGATCACGAAGACGCACCAGGCCATGGTCGACGGCATCGCGTCGCTGGAGATCGGTCAGGTCATGCTCGACGTGTCGCCGTCGCCGCGCACGAACGTCGAGAACCTCTGGATGCCGCAGCCGGAGCCCAGCTCGCTGCAGCTGGTGGCGGACGCGCTCACCGAGGTCGTGCACCGGCCCGGTGAGCTGGTGGAGAACGTCCGCAGCGCCGCGATGGACACCGTCGCCACGGTCGGGAAGGTCGTGAACGCCGTCGGCGTCGTGGCCGCCGCCGTCCGCACCGCCGCGACCCCCGCGCCCGGCAGCCCGTTGAACGTGCGCATCATGTCGCCGCAGCGCCGGTTCGCCGTGGCGCGCGCACGGCTCGACGACCTGCGCACCATCCGCAAGGCGCACGGCGGCACGGTCAACGACGTGGTGCTGGCGGCGTTGGCGGGGGCGATGCGGAACTGGCTGCTCAGCCGCGGCGAGAACGTCACCGGGAGCACCTCGATCCGCGCGATGACGCCGATGTCGGTGCGCGACACCGATCCCGAGTCCGGCAACAACGTCTCCGCGTACCTGGTGGACCTGCCGGTGGGCGAGCCGAACCCGGTCGTGCGGCTGCACCACGTGAGCCACGCGACCCGCGCGCACAAGGAGTCCGGCCAGTCCGTGGCCGCCGACGCGCTGGTCAAGGTCTCCGGCTTCGCGCCGCCGACCCTGCACGCGCTCGGTGCGCGGGCGGCCAGCTCGTTCAGCCGCCGGCTGTTCAACGTGATGGTCACCAACGTTCCCGGCCCGCAGGTGCCGCTGTACGCCGCGGGCGCGAGAATGACCGAGATCTTTCCGGTCGTGCCGCTCGCCAAGAACCAGGCGCTGGCCATCGGGGTGACGTCGTACGACGGCGGTGTTTACTTCGGGCTGAACGGTGACCGCGACGCCATGTCCGATGTGGACGTTCTGGCGAGCATGGTCGAGGAGTCGGTGGAGGAACTGATGGGGACGGCGAGCGCGTGATGAGGGTCTACATCCCGGCAACGGTGGCCATGCTGCGCACCTTCGTCGACACCGGCGAGCTCACTCCGCTGGGCGGCACGGCGTTCGCGCTGACGCCGGCGCTGCGCGAGTCCTACGCCGCCGGCGACACCGAGGAGCTGGAGTACGCCGCGATGCTCGACGCGGCCCGCGCCTCGCTGCGGCTGCTGGCCGCCGACGAGAAGTCGGAACCGCGCCGCGCGGTCGTCGCGGTGGACGCGGACGACGTGACGCTGCGGCCCGACCTCGACTTCTCGGTGGTGAAGGTCGCGGGTTCGTTCACGTTGAAGGACGTCGCGTCCGTGCACCTCGACACGGCCGAGGCGGAGGACGACGTGCGTGCCGCGGCCGAGGTCGTGGACGCCGCCGACCTGGGCGACCCGGACGCGGAGTTCACGCTGGGCAGCGCCGAGGACCACGAGCTGGCCTGGTACGCGGCGCAGGAGCTGGCCTTCGTGCTGGAACTCATGTGACACAGGTCACCTCCGGCTGATGTCGAGGTGCCGCGACCGGCTCCGTCCCCCGGTTGTCCGACACCGGAGAGACGGAGCCAGAGCCATGCGGCAGCACGAGATCGACGAGGTCCTGAACCACCCGCTCAGCCAGGAGCTGCTCGCCCGCGACATCGCCCGGCTGGCGTTCGTCGCGCAGGACGGCACACCCCGCAACATCCCGGTCGGGTTCTGCTGGAACGGCGCGGAGCTCGTCGTGTGCACCTCGAAGAACGCCCGCAAGCTCGCCATGCTGGCGGCGAACCCGGCCGTCGCGTTCACGATCGACACCGAGGGCTTCCCGCCGAAGATCCTGTCCGTGCGGGGCAACGTCGAGCTGGACCCCGTGGACGACATCCCGGAGGAGTACCTCCAGGTCGCCAAGACCATGTCGATGACGCCGGAGCAGCGCGCCGAGTGGGAGGTCAACGTGCGGTCGCTCTACAGCGACGGCATGGTCCGCATCGTGCTCAGGCCGGCCTGGGTCAAGCTGACCGACTTCGAGACCACGTTGCCCGACAACGTCGCCGAGCTCGTGCAACGCCAGGCCGCCGCGCAGGGAGCCTGAAGCTCACATGCCCGTCGCGGGTTCCCAGAGCTCGATGCGGTTGCCCTCGGGGTCCACGCACCAGCCGAACCGGCCGAACTCCGAGTCCTCGGTCTCCGGCAGCACCTCGACCCCGCGGGCCCGCAGCTTCGACATCAACGACACCAGGTCGTCCACGCGCAGGTTCAGCATGGTGCGCTGGTGCGGTTCGCCGATGTAGTCGGTGTCCTGCGCGAACAACGCCATGGTGGTGGTGCCGGGGTACTCCGACGTGGCGGTGTCGAGCCAGTGGAACGTGACGGTGCCGCGTTCGCTCATCGGCACACCGAGGTTGTCGCGGTACCAGGCCGCCAGGCGCACGGGGTCCCTGGAACGCAGGAAGACCCCGCCGATGCCAGTCACCCGCGCCACCCGACGGACCCTACTACCGCGTGCCACGATGGGGGAATGGACGCCGTAACGTCTGCACCCGAACCGGTCAACGAGCCCGTGCGCACCTACGCGCCCGGCAGCGCCGAACGTGCCGCGCTGCAGGCCCGCGTCGCGGAGCTGGAGGGAACCACCCACGAGCTGACCATGACCATCGGCGGTCAGCAGCGGATGGGTGGCGGCGACCGGGTCGACGTCGTCCAGCCGCACGACCACCGGCACGTGCTCGGCGTGACGGCGAACGCGACCAACTCCGACGTCGCGGCGGCGATGCGGGCCGCCCAGCACGCCGCGCCGGGGTGGCAGGAGCTGCCGTTCGACGAACGCGCCGCGGTGCTGCTGCGGGCGGCCGACCTGCTTTCCGGGCCGTGGCGCGACACCCTGAACGCCGCCACGATCCTCGGGCAGTCGAAGTCCGTGCAGCAGGCCGAGATCGACTCGGCGTGCGAGCTGATCGACTTCCTGCGGTTCAACGTCCACTTCGGGCGCCGGATCCTGGCGGAGCAGCCGGTGTCGAGCCCCGGCGTGTGGAACCGGATGGACCACCGGCCGCTGGACGGGTTCGTCGTCGCGATCACGCCGTTCAACTTCACCGCCATCGCCGGCAACCTGCCGCTGGCGCCCGCGCTGATGGGCAACACGGTGGTGTGGAAGCCGTCGCCGACGCAGCAACTGGCCGCCCACTACACGATGCGCCTGCTGGAGGAGGCGGGGCTGCCACCGGGTGTGGTCAACCTCGTCACCGGTGACGGCCGGGCCGTGAGCGAGGTGGCGTTGCGCGACCGGTTCTTCGCCGGCCTGCACTTCACCGGTTCCACCCGCACGTTCAAGGCGCTGTGGCAGACCATGGCGAGCAACCTCGACCACTACCGCGCCTACCCGCGCATCGTCGGCGAGACCGGCGGCAAGGACTTCGTGCTGGCCCACGCCTCCGCCGACCCCGACGCCCTCGTGACCGGTCTGGTGCGCGGTGCTTTCGAGTACCAGGGCCAGAAGTGCTCGGCCGCCTCACGGGCGTACATCGCGCGTTCGTCGTGGGACAACGGTGTGCGCGACCAGCTGGTCGACCTCACGAAGACGCTGGCGTACGGCGACGTCACGGACCTGTCGGCGTTCGGCGGCGCGGTCATCGACCACCGCGCGTTCGCCAAGCACGAGGACGCGTTGCTGATGGCGTCCGCCTCCACCTCGGTCGACGTCCTGGCCGGCGGCACGTGCGACGACTCGGTCGGCTACTTCGTCGACCCGACCGTGCTGCTGGGCACCGACCCGCACCACGACATCTTCACCTCCGAGTACTTCGGCCCGATCCTCGCCGTGCACGTCTACGACGACGCGGACTACGAGCAGATCATGGGCGTCATCGACACCTCCACGCCGTACGCGCTGACCGGCGCCGTGTTCGCCCGCGACCGCGTCGCCGTGGAACAGGCCCACCGCGGGCTGCGGTTCGCGGCGGGCAACTTCTACGTCAACGACAAGCCGACCGGCGCCGTCGTGGGACAGCAGCCGTTCGGCGGGTCGCGCGGGTCGGGGACGAACGACAAGGCCGGGTCGATCTACAACCTGCAACGGTGGACGAGTCCGCGCGCCATCAAGGAAACGCTGGTGCCCCCGACCCGGCACGGCTATCCGCACATGGGCTAGCGGGCCCGCGGTGCCCAGCCCGTCGCCGCGGTGAGCTTGGTGCTCACGACCCGTTGCGAGCGCCCGAACACCGCCAGCGACGTCGCGAGCCTCCCGAACGCGCGCGGCAGCCGCGTGATGCCCAGGTCCCGCTTCAAGACCGGCGTGCCGACGTTGTAGACGCCCGCCGGCGCACCGAGAGCGGCGATGGCGGCGGCCGCCGCGTCGCCGGGGTGCACGACCGACATCCAGCCGTCGCCGACGAGCACCGGCGGCGACTGGGCGGCGCCGCCCACCAGCATCCCGAAGCGCAGGAAGACGCCGCCGGGGTGGCGCAGGACGTTGTGCTGCGCGGTCACCGAGCTGGCGATGTGACCGACGGGCTCGATGGGAGCGTTCTCGTCCAGCTCCCGGTCACCGCCGTCGGCGTACACGAACGAGATGCCCTCCTGCACCACGCGGCCCACGCCCGCCCGCAACGCCGCCTCGGCCACCGCGGCGCTGCCCCCGGTGCGGATGCGGTCGTTCTCGGCCCAGGCACCGGGCAGCACGGCCCTGGCGCTCAACGGGATGCGGGTGGCGAGGTTGAGGACGGCGTCGTAGCCGCTCAGCGCGGCCGTCAGCCCGGCGACGTCGAACAGCGAGGTGGTGTGCCGGTCGAGCACCCCGACCTCGTGGCCCGCCTCCCGCAGCCGCGGCAGAGCTTCCCGCCCGAGCACACCCGTCGCACCGATCACGAAAACCTTCATGACCGGTGGACGGGACAGCCTGCCGATTCGTGACAGCCCGGTTCGTGACCGTCCAATTCGTGACAGGCCGGTTCGTGACAGGTCAGCCGGTGGCGGGCAGCCGCTTCAGCGCGTTGCCCACCTTGCCGGTCGCGATCTGCACCTTCTGGTCCTGGTTGGCGCCTTCGAGGTGGACGACCACCGCGATCGTCTCGGTCCGCGACACCACGACCGTCGCCGTGCACTCCGACCCCGCGTTGCACGAGACCCACATCGAGTGACCGTCGACGAGCCCCTGGGGCTTCCGCGTCTCGTCGTACGGCCCGCCGATCGCGGCGAACACCCGCAGGTCCCCGGCCGTGCCGGTGCCGACCCGGTACTCGCACGATTTCGGCAGGCCCGCGAACGGCGCCGGTGCGCTGAACAGCGGTTCGTCGAAGTCCTTCGCCTCCAGCAACGCGCACGGGTCGAGGCCCGCGAGCTTGCGCGGTGTGTCGATGCGCGGCGACGTGGTGGTGGCCGTCGTCGTGGTGGTGGTCGTGGTCGTGGTCTGCACGGGCGGGGGAGCGGGCGTCGAGGCGCAGCCCGCGACCAGGATGACCGGCAGCAGGACGCGCTTCACCGCGGCAGCCGCTGCAATGCCTTCAACGCCAGGCCCTGCGTGGTCTGGCCGAGCACGTTGTCGTCCTCGCCCTGCTTGGTGACGCTCAACCCGAGCAGCTCGCCCTCGCGCACCTGCACCACGGCCTCGCACGCCGACGACGCGCACCGGCGGGTCATCGGCCGGTCCTCGACCACCGCGCCGTACCCGCCGCCGGTCTGCAGCCGCGCCGACTCCTGCTCGAACTTCGCCTCCAGCAGCTTCAGCGTCACCGTCGTCGAGCCGAACGCGAACGTGCACTCGCGCTCGCCCTTGGCGGTGCTGGTCAGCTCACCCGCGTCGCCGCCGCGCAGCAGCGTGCACGGGTCGGTGTCGGTGAACTTCGGGGGAGCGGGGTCGCCACCGCAGGCGCTCAGCAGCAGCACCAGGGCCAGAACTCGCTTCATGCACTTCCTTCTGCACTTGATCAGGGGGTCGGGGCTCAGTCCGTGTAGTCGTCCAGCCCGGCACGGGAGGCGAGCAGGCGGCGCAACGACGTCAACCGGCCCGGCGCGTCCGGAACGAGCTCGTCCAGCATGCAACCGGGGTCCTCGGGCGCACCCAGGTGGCCGCAGCCGGGCGGGCACTCCTCGGCGGCCTCCGCGAAGTCCGGGAAGGCCTTCACGATGTCGTCCGGCGTGATGTGGGCCAGGCCGAACGAGCGGATGCCCGGGGTGTCGACCACCCAGCCGCCGCCGGGCAGGCGCAGCGCGACGGCCTGGGTGGAGGTGTGCCGGCCCTTGCCGACGCCGGAGACGACGCCGACCGCGCGGTTGGCGTCCGGCACGAGCTTGTTGACCAGGGTGGACTTGCCGACGCCGGAGTGGCCGATCAGGCACGACACCGTGTTCGCCAGCCGTGCGCGCAGCTCGGCGGGTTCCTCGTCGGACCGGGTCACGATCACCGGCACGGCCAGCTCGGTGTAGAGCGCCAGCAGCTCCTCCGGCGAGGCCAGGTCCGACTTCGTGAGGCACAGCACCGGTTCCAGGCCACCGGCGTACGCGGCGACCAGGCAGCGGTCGATGAAACCGGTGCGCGGCGGGGGATCGGCCAGAGCGACGACCATGATGAGCTGGGAGGCGTTGGCGACGACGACGCGTTCGAACGGGTCGGTGTCGTCGGCGGTGCGGCGCAGCACCGAGGTCCGCTCCTCGACGCGCACGATGCGGGCCAGCGTGTCCGGCTGGCCCGACGTGTCACCGACGACGCCGACCTGGTCGCCGACCACCACGGGCGTGCGGCCGAGCTCGCGCGCACGCATCGCCGTGACGACGGCACCGGACTCCATCGCGCACGTCCACCGGCCCCGGTCGACGCCGATCACCATCGCGCTCTCGGCGTCGGCGTGCTCCGGCCGCCTCTTGCTGCGCGGCCGCGTGCCCTTGCCGGGGCGCACCCGCACGTCGGTCTCGTCGAGCTTGCGCCAGTCCTGCTTGCTCACCTCAACGCGCCCCCGTGAGCATGGTGGTCCACATTCCCGGGAAGTCCGGGATCGTCTTCGTCGTCGACCCGATGTCGTCCACCGCCACGCCCGGCACCACGAGCCCGATGATCGCGCCCGCGGTCGCCATCCGGTGGTCGGCATAGGCCTTCCACACCCCGCCGTGCAGCGGAGCCGGCTCGACCACCAGGCCGTCCTCGGTCTCGGAGGCGTTGCCGCCCAGCGCGTTGACCTCGTTCACCAGCGCGGCGATCCGGTCGGTCTCGTGGCCGCGGATGTGCGCGACACCGCGGATCACCGTGCGGCCCTCGGCCAGTGCCGCGAGTGCCACCACCGTGGGCGTCAGCTCGCTCTCGTCGCGCAGGTCGATGTCCACACCGGACAGCTTCGCGGGGCCGCGCACGGTCAGACCCCGTTCCGACAGCTCGACCGAGCAGCCCATGCGCGTGAGGATGCCGCGCACCGCGTCACCGGGCTGGGTGGTCTCGGCCGGCCAGCCGGGGATGGTCACCTCGCCGCCGGTCACCGCGGCCGCCGCCAGGAACACCGTCGCGTTGGACAGGTCCGGCTCCACGTGCCACGTCCGCGCGGCGATCGGGCCGGGCTCGACGTGCCACGTGCTGGTGCCGTCGGTCTCCACCGCGACCCCGACCGAACGCAGCGTCTGGACCGTCATGTCGATGTGCGGCAACGACGGCACGGGCTTGCCCGCGTGCCGCACCGTCACGCCCTTGTCGTAGCGCGCGGCCGACAGCAGCAGCCCGGACACGAACTGCGACGAGCCCGACGCGTCGATCGTGACCTCGCCGCCGGCCAGCGATCCGGTGCCGCGCAACGTGAACGGCAGCGCGTCGCCCTCGACCTCCGCACCGAGCCCGCGCAACGCCTCCAGCACGGTGCTCATCGGCCGCACGCGGGCGTGCGGGTCGCCGTCGAACCTGATCTCGCCCTCGGCCAGCGCGGCGGCCGGCGGCAGGAACCGCATGACCGTGCCCGCGAGCCCGCAGTCGACGTCGGCCGGTCCGCGCAGCGCGCCCGGCGTGACGTCCCAGCCGCCGTCGGCCCGGTCGGTGATCCCGACGCCGAGCGAGGTGAGCGCCTTCGCCATCAACGCGGTGTCGCGGCTGCGCAACGGCGCGTGCACCGCGGACGGCCCCTCGGCCAGCGCCGCGAGCACCAGGGCGCGGTTCGTGATCGACTTCGAGCCGGGCACCGGCACCGTGGAGTGGACTGGGCCGGGTGCGCTGGGGGCTGACCAGTGCTGAGTCATGCGCTGAATGATCCCGCATGCGGCCGGGGCGGCTCGCACAGGTGTTCCCGGCGTGCGACGATTGCGACTTCGGAGGTGATCGGTTTTGTGTGGTAGGTACGCCTCCACCAAGGACCCGGCGCTGCTCGCGGCCGAGTTCGAAGCGGTGGACGGGACCGGCGACGAGGCACCGGGACCCGACTACAACATCGCTCCCACCAAGCACGTCATGGCGGTGGTCGAGCGCAAACCCGAGGACGAGGAACTGGAGCGCAGCCTGCGGGTGATGCGCTGGGGCCTGGTCCCGCACTGGGCCAAGGACCTCTCCGGCGCGGCCAAGATGATCAACGCCCGCGCGGAGAGCGTGCTGAGCAAGCCCGCGTACAAGCAGTCGGCGATGAAGCGCCGGTGCATCATCCCCGCCGCAGGCTGGTACGAGTGGCAGCCGGGCGAGGGCCGCAAGCAGCCGTACTTCATCACGCTCGGGGACGACGTCTCGCTCGCGATGGCGGGCATCTGGTCCGTGTGGTGGAAGGACGACGTGCCGACCGTGACGTGCGCGGTGCTGACGACGGACGCCATCGGCGCGATGACCGAGGTGCACCACCGCATGCCGTTGCTGCTGCCGCACGACCGCTGGTCGGCGTGGCTCGACCCGGCGTCGCAGGACCCGGGCGAGCTGCTCGCACCCGACCCGTCGATCGTCGACGCGCTGGAGCTGCGCCCGGTCTCGACCGCGGTGAACAGCGTGAAGAACAACGGCCCGTCGCTCATGGACCGCGTCTCGCTCGCCGAGGACGAGAAGCCCGCACCCACGCTGTTCGAGCTGTCGTGAACACGCTGCTGGTGGACACACCGCACGGCCCCGCGCGGGCCTCACTGCACTGCGCCCACGAACCGCGGGCCGCACTGCTGCTCGGCCACGGCGCCGGTGGCGGCGTCGAGGCACCCGACCTGGTGGCCGCGTGCCACGCCGCGAACTCCGTCGGCGTGCACGTGGCACTGGTCGAACAGCCCTACCGCGTCGCCGGCCGCCGCGCCCCCGCCCCGGCGAAGCAGCTCGACACGGCGTGGCTGTCCGTGGTCGACGACCTGGGCGAACGCTGGTTCGACGGCCTGCCGCTGGTGTTCGGCGGCCGGTCGTCGGGTGCACGGGTGGCGTGCCGCACGAGCGTCGAGGGCCAGGCGGTCGCCGTGCTCTGCCTGGCGTTCCCGGTGCACCCGCCGGGCAAGCCGGAGAAGTCGCGGATGGCCGAGCTGGACGGCGTCGAGGTCGCCACCCTGGTCGTGCAGGGCGAGAACGACCCGTTCGGGCAGCCCGCCCGCGGCCACCGCCGCGAGGTCGTGCTGCTCCAGGGCGACCACTCGCTGAAGACGTCCGTCGCGGAGGTCGGCCGGTTCGTCGGCGAGTGGCTGGACCGCGTGCTGCGCCCCCTCGACTAAATCGCCTGCTCAACGCCGATCCGGGCATTACTGTCCGGCCCCATGACCCTTGTGGACGACCAAGACCGGCCCGAACCTCCGACGGACGGCGACGAGCTCGCCACCCTGACCGGGTTCCTGGAGTTCCAGCGCGCGACCCTCGCGTGGAAGGTCGGCGGGCTGAGCGCGCAGCAGCTCGCCCAGACCACCGCGAAGTCCGAGATGACCCTCGGCGGCCTGGTCAAGCACCTCGCGTACGTCGAACAGCACTGGTTCCACGTCGTGCTGCACGACCGCGAGCCGCTGGAGCCGTGGGCGAGCGTCGACTGGAAGGCCGACCACGACTGGGACTGGCACTCGGCCGCCGGCCACACCCCCGACGAGCTCGTGGCGTTGTGGCAGGACGAGGTCGGCCGCTCCCGCGCGGCCGTCGAGGAGGCGCTGCGGACCGGTGACCTCGGTCAGCCGGCCAGGCGCAAGCCGTGGCGCGGCGACGACCGGACCGTGAACCTGCGGTGGATCCTCACGCACATGGTCGAGGAGTACTCGCGCCACAACGGGCACGCCGACCTGCTGCGCGAGGCGATCGACGGCCAGACCGGCGAATGACGGCCACGTGACAACCCGGTGCGAACCGATCGCGTTTCCAGGGGTGCAAGCGGAAACACCAATCGAGACGTATTCGGGGAGAACACGTGAACTCGTTCCGCAACACCGCGCTGGCCCTGGCCGGCGCCGCCCTCCTGTCCACCGCGGTGCCGACCACGGCCCAGGCCGACGCCGCGCCGTGGTGCACCGGCGACGACCTGGTGATCACGGCCCACGACATGCGCCCGACGACGAACCCGGACAAGGGGCACGTCATCAGGTTCGCGGCTGCCGAGGGCGTCACCTGCACGATCGGCGGCAGCCTGAGCAACGTGCGGTTCCTCGACGCCGCGGGCCAGGACCTCGATGTTCCGCTGACCGGCGGCCAGGGCCCGTACACCGAGGCGACGGTCCACGGGATCTTCAGCGCCGTCGCCTACGTGGGCTCGCCGAAGAAGAGCGACACCGTGACGCCGGCATACGTTCGGTTCGACCTGCCGGGCAAGGGCAGCCTCGGTGCCCGGATCACCACGGCGTGGCCGTCGTGGATCGGCACGCCCGTGCGGTTCACGAACATCGGCTGGCCGGTGAGCTAGGTCGCTAGGCGCTGATCGAGGCCACCACGGCGTTCGTCAGCCGCACCAGCTCGGCCGGCGCGATCTCCACCTCGAGCCCGCGCCGGCCGGCACTGCAGAACACCGTCTCGAACTCCAGCGCGGAGGCGTCCACCACGACCGGCAGCCGCTTCTTCTGCCCCAGCGGTGAGATCCCGCCGGCCACGTACCCGGTGGCGCGCTCGGCGTCGGCGACGACGGCCATCTTCGCCTTCTTGCCCTTCAACGCCGCCGCCAGCGCCTTCAGGTCGAGTTGCACCGTCACGGGCACGACGCCGACCGCGAGCTTGCCGTCGACCTCGGCCACCAGCGTCTTGAACACCCGGCCCGGCACCAGCCCGAGCGCCTCCGCGGCCTCCAGGCCGTACGACTCGTGGCGGGGGTCGTGCTCGTACGAGTGCAAGGTGTGCGCCACCCGCTGCTTGTCCAGCAGCGCTGTGGCGGGGGTCCCACGTCCGGCCATGCGGAATTACTACCAGCACGACCGTGTTGGTCAGGACGTGGCTACGAACATGCTCGAGCGGCCCCGCGTAGAGTCAGCACCGACCCAGAACCTGTGGGAAGGGAGCGCGGTGCCCGCCACCGGCACAACGGAGACGACGGCGGAGCGCGCCGCGCGTTTCGAGCGCGATGCCATGCCGATGCTCGACCAGCTGTACTCGGCGGCGTTGCGCATGACCCGCAACCCGGCAGATGCCGAGGACCTCGTCCAGGAGACCTACCTCAAGGCCTACTCGGCGTTCGCGTCGTTCTCGGAGGGCACGAACCTCAAGGCCTGGTTGTACCGGATCCTGACGAACACCTACATCAACGGCTACCGCAAGAAGCAGCGTCAGCCACTGCAGCAGCCGACCGACGAGATCACGGACTGGCAGCTGGCGCAGGCGGAGAGCCACACCTCGTCCGGGCTGCGCAGCGCCGAGGTCGAGGCACTCGACAACCTGCCCGACAGCGACGTGAAGGAAGCATTGCAGCGGTTGCCGGAGGAGTTCCGGATCGCGGTCTACCTCGCCGATGTCGAAGGCTTCGCGTACAAGGAGATCGCAGACATCATGGGCACCCCGATCGGCACGGTGATGTCCCGGTTGCACCGGGGCCGCCGGCAGCTCCGCGACCTGCTCGCGGACACCGCACGTGAACGTGGCTTCCTGCGAGGCGGCAACGGAGACGCGTCATGAACTGCGGCGAACCCCACGAGACCGACTGCTCCGAGGTCCTCTCCGAGGTCTGGCTGTTCCTGGACCAGGAGTGCGACTCGTCGAGGCGCGCGGCCCTGCAGACGCACCTCGACGAGTGCCACCCCTGCCTGGAGCAGTTCGGCCTGGAGGAGCACCTCAAGGCGCTGCTCGCGCGCAAGTGCGGCGGGGATCACGCCCCGGCGGACCTGAAGGCCCGCATCCGCGCCACGATCGTGGAGATCCGCACCGAGGGCTGAGGCCCCCGCGTACACGAAAAGCCCTGGTCACCGTGGTGGTGTCCAGGGCTTTTCGCGGCACTCAGGCGTTGGGGCGCTTCCCTCGGTTAGCGCCACCCTTCTTGCGGTCGCGGCGCTTGCGGGCACGCTTCGACATCCGTGTCTCCTAAAATCGAACTACTTCAGCTTCCAGTGTGACATGGAGGAGTTCTGTCTACTCTCACGGACCTGCTGGCCGAGCACACGAAGCTCTCCGGCGCCGCCGTCGACCACCTCCAGCTGGTCGTCGCCGAGTGGCAGCTCCTCTCCGACCTCTCGTTCGCGGACTTCCTGCTCTGGGTGCCGCTGGACGGTCCCGGCGACACCTTCCTCTGCGTGGCGCAGGCCCGTCCCACGACGGCGCCGACGGCCCACCCCGAGGACGTGGTCGGCAGCGAGGTGCAGTCCGACGAGCACCCGCAGCTGCGCAGGGCGATGGACGAGTCGCGGATCTGCCGCGAGGAGGACCCGCGCTGGCACCTCGGCGTGCCGGTGCGGCGCGAGACCATCCCGGTGCGGCTGGGCCTGCAGGTCATCGCGGTGCTCAGCCGCAGCACGAACCTGGCCGTCCCGCGCGTGCCGTCGCCGTTGGAGATTTCCTACCTCGGCAGCGCGGCCGACCTGTGCCAGATGATCGCGGACGGCACGTTCCCCGCGCCGGAACCGTCACCGGACGTGCACACCAGCCCGCGCGTCGGCGACGGCCTGATCCGGCTCGACCCGTCCGGCGCGGTGGTGTTCGCCTCGCCGAACGCGCTGTCGGCCTACCACCGCATGGGCCACGCGTCCGACCTGGTCGGCGTGCACCTGGCGCCGCTCACGCGCAGCCTCATCGGCGACCCGTTCGACGCGACCGAGGTGGCGCAGCGGATCCGGCAGGCGCTGGACGGCCAGCCGTCGATGCGCATGGAGGCGGAGTCACGCCGGGGCGCCGCGGTGCTGTTCCGCTCGTTGCCCCTTCGGCCACGGGGACAGGCGGCCGGTGCGATCGTGCTGTGCCGCGACGTCACCGAGGTCCGCCGCCGTGACCGGGCGCTGATGTCGAAGGACGCCACGATCCGCGAGATCCACCACCGCGTGAAGAACAACCTGCAGACGGTGGCCGCCCTGCTGCGGCTGCAGAGCCGCCGCCTCACCAACCCGGAGGCCAAGGAGGCGCTCGCCGAGTCGGTGCGCCGGGTGACGTCGATCGCGCTCGTGCACGAGACGCTGTCGATGTCCGTCGACGAACGCGTCGACCTCGACGACGTCGTCGACAAGGTGATCCCGATGATGGGCGACGTGGCCGTCACCGAGACCCAGGTGAAGGTCCGCCGCGAGGGCGGGTTCGGCGTGGTCTCCTCCGAGATCGCGACCCCGCTCGTGATGGTGCTGACCGAGCTCGTGCAGAACGCCTTCGAGCACGCCTACGCCCCCGGCCAGCGCGGCGAGGTCGTCGTGCACAGCGAGCGGTCCGCGAAGTGGCTCGACGTGACGATCTCCGACGACGGCAAGGGCCTTCCGCCCGGTTTCTCCCTCGAACGCACCGATCGTCTCGGTCTGCAGATCGTTCGGACCCTCGTCGACTCCGAATTGAGAGGCTCGTTGAGCTTGCGACGGAGGCCCCGAGGCGGTACAGAGGCGGTCCTGCGCGTGCCGCTCAGAGGGCGGCGCTAAACTAACGCCGTGCACACGTGACGACCAGCCTCAGCGGTCTCACGTGGTCATGCGGGAGGGTGTGCAAACAAGAAAAGAGCCCGACACCTGGCACGGTGTCGGGCTCTTCTCAACTGTCGTTGTTCGCGGCCAACTGCCTTCTCAGGCGTTGCTGCGGGCCCGCGTGCGGGCGTTGCGGCGCTTGAGAGCGCGGCGCTCGTCCTCGCTCATCCCGCCCCAGACGCCGGCGTCCTGGCCGCTCTCGAGCGCCCACGCGAGGCAGTCGGAGACGACGGGGCAACGGCGGCAGACGGTCTTCGCCTCGGCGATCTGAAGCAGCGCGGGACCACTGTTCCCAACGGGGAAGAACAGCTCGGGGTCCTCGTCGCGGCAGATCGCGCGGTGGCGCCAGTCCATTGGAACTACTCCTCAGCCTTGGCGCGCACAAAGGCACGCCGGTTGTCAGCGGTCGTTTTGGGGTGCTTGTGAATGCTTTCACGAACGGCTGGGATGTCAAGGGGTTGGCACCAACCCGGTGAGTGAACTCACCCAAAAGATCGACAGCGTTCACCTGGGGTTTCACGCTCTGCTGTCACTCGATTGCTCTACATCCCGGATGGGTAGCGAGACGGTCACGAACTGATCACGGACCGTCATACCGCGCCGTTCGGGCGCCTGCGCCCGAACATCGGGGTTTGCGGGGTCGCCCCCGCAAAGTCATCCCGGCCGCGGCGGCTCGCGCTCTCCGCGAGCACACCTCAGCTGAGGACGGTCAACGCCTCGGGAACCGCTCGGAACTCCACCTGGGTCGTCGTGCCGAGGAAGTCGCCATCCACCTGCAGGTTGGCGGGTTCCTCGGACTTCACTCTGACATATTCGAGGTCGTCGCGCCGCACGAGTTTCTGACCTCTGGGATTCCCCGTCGTCAGGACTTGTGTGATGTAGCGCGCAACGGTCGGCACGCGCAGCGTCGTGAGGGCGGAAAGGCCCAGTCCGCCGTCGAACGACGTGCTCGGGTTGAGGTGGATGTCCTTGTCGCCGAAGTAAGTCCACGGGTCGGTGTTCGACACGAACACCATGCCGAGGTCGTCGAACCGCGGTTCGTCCGGCACCTCGACGGTGAAGTGCAGCGGAGTGCGAACTAGTTTCGCGTATGCCTTGAGCGCGACCGCCAGATAAAGCGCGGGACTCGCGTTGTGCCCCTTCGCGCGCTTGGCCTCCACGCCCGCGACGACGTCCGCGTCGAGCCCGACACCGGCGTTGAACGTGAACCAGCGGCCGTCCTCGATGACGTCGGCGAAGACCCGGCCGAGCCCGATGCGGCGGCTGGTGCCGTGCTCGATGGCCTGCAACAGGACGTGCGTGGCCTCGACGGGGTCGCGGGGGATGCCCAGCGCACCGGCGAAGACGTTCGCGGAACCGCCGGGGACGACCCCGAGCATCGGCTGGCCGGCGCGGGGGCCGCCGCGCAGGATGCCGTTGACCACCTCGTTGACCGTGCCGTCGCCGCCGTGGGCGATGACCAGGTCGAACCCGTCGTGCACCGCCTGCGCGGCCGCGTCGAGCGCGTGGCCGCGGTAGGAGGTCTCGACGATCTCCAGCTTCACGTCGGAGGCGAGTGCGTGGGCCAGCACGTCGCGCCCCGCCGGCGTCGTTGTAGTCGCCTGGGGGTTCACCACGAGAAGAGCGCGCACCAGTCGAGGGTAGGACAATGCGTGACCGCTCGCGGGTCGCGTGTCCTCCCTCAGGGCGACTCCAGCCTCACGAAAGTGGCGCAAATCTCCCTTCCGTTCGCGTCGCGTCAGCCCCGCAGACGAGTGCACCCCGGTCGACCGCCGGCTCGCTGAAGGCTCCCCAATCTTTCCCCGTGAGGTGTGCGCGAAGAGACCTCCAACCGGGTGGCCTACGATCCGTGACCAGTACAGAACGTGAGGAAAGGCCTCCTGTGACTACCGGTACCCCGGCCCCGCCGCGCGCGGTGCGGACCGCCGCAGTGCTCACCTTCCTGCAGGGGCTGGGCGGCATCGCGCTGGCCGGCGCGCTCGTCGTGCGGGTGCTGCAGGGAGCTCCCTCCGCAGGTCCGGTGCTCGGGGCCGCCGGCGTGCTGGTGCTGTGGTTCAGCGGGGTGATCTTCGCCTGCGTGATGTTGTTCCGCGGCCGGCAAGGCGCGCGCACGCCCGTGATCGTCACGCAGCTGCTGCTCCTGGGATGCGCCTGGTACGCCTACGGACCGTCGGAACAACCGCTGGCCGGCTCCCTCGGCGGCATCTACTGCTTCGTGGTGCTCGTGCTGCTGTTCACCCGCGACGGCCGCGAGTGGGCTCTCGGACTACCGACGTCCGAAGGAGACAAAGCCGACTAACGGAGGGTGGTCACAGTCACACGGCCGGGTGAAGCTGTCGGTGGTTGCTTAACCACTCCCTGCACTCACGAGGTGACCAACCATGCGTTTCATGACCGCGATCGCGGGCGCCTTCCTGGCGGCGCTCTCCCTCGCACCTGCGACGGCGACGGCCACGGCCGCGCCGGAAGAGCCCGGCATGTCGCCGATGATCATCGGTGGCAGCTACGCGTCGAACTTCCCCTACGCGGCCCGTCTGTTCGTCAACGGCCGGGAGAACTGCTCGGCCACGAAGATCGCTCCCACGTGGATCCTCACCGCGGAGCACTGCGTCGCCTCCGCCGGCACGTACACGTTCCGCGCCGGCAGCCTCGACCAGACCTCGGGCGGCCAGCTCGTCACCGGCACGCAGATCATCAAGCACCCGTCGGCCGACCTGGCCCTGGTGCGGGTCGGCACGTCGATGTCGGCGCCGTTCTCCCCGCTCGGCACGACGTCCGACGTGGCCGTCAACCAGACCGTGCAGCTCTACGGCTGGGGTGCGACCTGCACCAACCAGCCGGAGATCAACTGCCAGTCGCGCTACCTGAAGGTCGCGAACACCCGCGTCACCTCCGTCAACGGCAGTGACTACCGCGGTGGCGTCGCCATCGCGGTGACCCGCGTCGACGGCATCGCCGCCGGCGGCGACTCCGGTGGCCCGATGTTCGCCTCCGGCAAGCAGGTCGGCGTCGCCTCGACGTCCGACCGTTCGTCCCGCTCCAACTACACCGCGGTCACCCGCTACCGCTCCTGGATCCAGCAGTACGCGGGCGTCTGACCTGGTGAGTCACGCGGGGGCCCCACGTTCCCTTCACGGGCGCGTGGGGCCCCTGCGTGACCTGTGTAAGCACGTGCTTACGTCACCCTGCGTGTTCACTAATGGTGGATGGACACGAACGGAGTAGCCAGCTACCGTGCTGCCAGCGTTCGCGCCGCTCGGGAGCAGGGTGAGGTGCGCAGTGCAGGACGGCCCGCAGCGGGTGACGACAAACGGCAGTTCCGAGCGCCCAAATGCCGCTCGTCTCTTCGACTACTACCTCGGTGGCGCGCACAACTTCGCCGTTGACCGCGCACTGGCCGAGGCGACCATCCAGCAGTTCCCCGTCGCCGAGATGGCCCGCACGATCAGGTCGTTCTCCCGCCGCGTGGTGCGCTTCTGCGTGGAGGACCTGGGCATCCGGCAGTTCCTCGACCTCGGCAGCGGCATCCCCACCGCGGGCAACGTCCACGAGGTGGCCCACTCCGTCGACCCGTCGTGCCACGTCGTCTACGTCGACCACGACCCGGTGACCGTCGCCCACTCCCGCACCATGCTGCGCGACAACCTCAACGCCGCCATCGTCCAGGCCGACATCAACGACGTGGGCACCGTGCTGCGCGACCCCGAGACCCGGCGGCTGATCGACTTCGAGAAGCCGGTCGCCGTGCTGATGATCGGCATCCTCCCGTACGTCTACGACGAGCCGGCGGGCGTGGTGGCGCGCTACCGGGCCGCGATGTGCGAGGGCAGCCTGCTCGCGCTGACGCACCTGACGCGGGACGTCGAACCGGAGCTGGTCGACAAGCTCGTCAACCTGGCCGACGGCCTGGACACCCCGGTGGTGCCGCGCACGAAGCAGGACGTCGAGGAGTTCGTCTGCGGGCTCGAACTGCTCGAACCCGGCCTGGTGCTCGCCGCGAACTGGCGTGCGGACGGCGACCTGCCCGGCACCTCGGCGGCGGCCGACGCGTCGACCTACGGCGCGGTCGGCCTCATCTGCGGCTGACAAGCGGGCAGCGCACGTGGTCCTGCGTCGGGGGCGGCGGCTGCCGGTGTCTGAAACTCCATAAAAAGGATTTCACCGCGGACCGTGGTGAAGGCCGGGCCTGAAGTACAGGGTGACTTCGAGCCCGGCCTGGTGGTGCTCGGTCAGGTGCTCAGCCCTGGTACGCGGGCTGTCGGCCGGAGAGGGCCGCCGGGCCGCGGTACTGCGCGCCGCCGAAGGCGAGGATCGCGAAGCCGATGATGCTGAACAGCCAGAGGCCGACGATGCCGAAGACGGCGTCCTTGCCGAACGACTTGGCGATGTCGATCGCCAGGACCGCGAACACGACGATGTTGACGAACGGGATGAGCAGCAGGACGGTCCACCAGCCTGGACGCCCGCCGATCTTCGTCAGCACGTAGAAGTTGTAGATCGGGATGATCGACGCCCAGCCCGGCTGACCGGCCTTGGTGAAGACCTTCCACATCACGATGATGCCGATGACGGCGAAGACGAGGCCGATGATGCCGAACACCGCGAGGGTGCCGAACAGGGCTGCCTGGTCGGCATCGGTGAGAGTCGGCTGTGACGGGTCCACGGTCGTTCCTTCTTTCCACGCTTACCTGGTGCCGGGGGATCGGCGAGCGGGGACGCTGCCAGCACCGTGGACCCGTCCTCAGTGGAATTCCTGTTTCGTGAGCCTTTCGAGACCTTCCGTCAACCTTCAGCGTGCTGAGCCCAGCTCCCGCAGCGCCTCGTCGGCCACCCGCATGACGGTCCACTCGTCCATCGGTATGGCACCCAACGACTTGTAAAAGCCGATCGACGGCTCGTTCCAGTTCAGCACCCACCACTGCAGACGGGTGTATCCGCGGTCGATGCACTCCCGTGCCAGCACTTCGAGCAGCTGCTTGCCGAAGCCCTTGCCACGCTGCTCCGGCGTGACGTAGAGGTCTTCGAGGTAGATGCCGTGCACGCCGTCCCACGTGGAGAAGTTCAGGAACCACAACGCCATCCCGACGACCTGACCGTCCACTTCGGCCACATGGCCGAACAGCGCGGCGTGCTCGCTGAACAGCGCCGTGTGCAGCTGTTCGGCCGTGAGGTGGCACTGCTCCGGTGCGCGTTCGTACAGCGCGAGCTCGTGCACCAGCCCCACGACCGCGTCGACGTCACGCGGTTCCACCCGCCGGATCATCACACCTCCCAGGCAGGCACGTTCAGCCTGCGCACCTGCGGGTCGCCCCGCTCGTCACCCAGCTGGCAGGTGCCGGCCGGGTCCAGTCCGAAGTGGACGCCCTGGTCGGGCGCCAGGCCGAGCCACGCCGCGATCAGGACCCGGCTGAAGTGCCCGTGCCCGACCAGGACCACGTCACCGCCGGGCAGGATCTTGCGCACCTCGCCGAGCACCTTGCGGGCCCGCTCCTGCACCTCCGCGTGCGTCTCGCCGTTCGGCATCGGGTGCGTCCACACCGTCCAGCCCGGCACGCGCTCGCGGATCTGCGGCGTGGTGATGCCCTCGTAGTCGCCGTAGTCCCACTCGGCCAGGTCCTCGGTCGTCGCCGAGATCTCCAGCCCGGCGAGCTCCGCCGTCCTGGTGGCGCGCTGCCGCGGGCTCGTCAGCACGAGCGCGGGCGCCTGGTCCGTGGCTCTGAGCCGGGCGAGCGTGGCGCCCGCCCTGCGTGCCTGCTGCTCGCCCTCGGGCGTCAGCTCGATGTCGGTGCGTCCCGTGTGCCTGCCGCTCTCGGACCACTCGGTCTGGCCGTGGCGCAGCAGGTAGAGGTGGGTGCTCACCTGTTCGATCCTAAGGAGTGACCGGCACCACGTTTGGAGGAGTGCCCGTTCGCGGTACCCCGATCGCCATGACCGCCGAGCACCACGACCAGGGCGCACCCGACGAGGTGAACGCCCAGGAGATCCGCGCGGCGTTCGGAGTGCGGGTCGCGCGCATCCGGGCCGAGCTGACCTCGACCTGGAACAAGCTGAGCCAGAACGAGCGCGGCGGCGACGGCAGGAGTGAATGATCTTCCGCCGGTGCGCGAAATGTGCTGACCGGCGGGGTCCTGAAACACCGTGGTTCTGTTTCTGATGTCACGTAGGCGTCGTGAGCTGCTGTAACCCGCCATTGGTATGGCAAGTGGGCCGAACGGCGTAATACTCCCGTCTATTTTTCGTTTTGGTTGGCCAAATACTCACGCGCGTCGTCCGGGAATCGCTAGAACGGAGCGGACAGTCCTTTTCTGAGAGGACCCGCTCATGCGCCGCGCAGTCGCGCTCCTGTTACCCGCCCTGCTCATCGCCGTCGTCCCGGCGCAGCCCGCGTCCGCCGCGCCGGAACCGCCGGGCTTCTCGGTGGCCGGTGGCGTGATCCGCTGGATCTCGCCCCGCCCGCTGCCGGTGTCGGACGCCGGCGTCGAGTTCTGGGAGGGCGACCGGTTCCTCGGTTCCGCCGCGGAGTCGGCCGACCTGCGCACGTTCACGCTGCGGGCGCCGTCGCACCACCCCGCCAAGCTGGAGGTGCGGTCCTCCGGGCGCCGCATCGACGTCGAGGAGCCACCCGCCGCCACCCTCGGCGTGCCGGAGCTGCCCGCCGTGCAGCCGGAGGCCGCGGTCGACCCCGGCAAGCCCGGCTCGTACGCCACCACCCGTGGGGAGTACCGGCTCGACCCGGTCCGGTTGCCCGGTTACGCGCAGCCGATCGAGATGCAGGCCGTCGTCGTCGCGCCACAGGGTGCGCACGGCAAGCGGCCGCTGGTGTTGTTCCTGCACGGCCGGCACTACACCTGCTACAGCAAGACCGCTCCCGACGTGATGACCCTCAACTGGCCGTGCCCCGAGGGCCTGACGCCGGTGCCGAGCCACCGCGGCTACCTGAGGTCGCAGGAGCTGCTCGCGTCGCAGGGCTACGTGACGGTGTCGATCTCCGCCAACGGCATCAACGCCCAGGACGCCCAGACCGCCGACGCCGGCGCGCAGGCCCGTTCCTCCCTGGTGCGCCACCACCTGGCGAAGTGGGCCGACTGGTCCGCGCACCGCGACAGCGCGCCGGACCCGGTGCGCACCGCGCCCCCGGCCGACATGGCGAAGGTGCTGCTCGTCGGCCACTCCCGCGGCGGCGAGGGCGTGAACCGCGCCGCGACCGACAGCCTGACCCCACCACCTGGCGACACCGGCTTCTCCGGCCGGGTGCGCTGGTCGATCAGGGGTGACGTGCTGATCGGCCCGACGATCTTCGGCCACAACCCGGCACCGGACGTCCCCTCGGTGACGCTGCTGCCCGGCTGCGACGGCGACGTCTCCGACCTGCAGGGCCAGCTGTTCGTCGACCAGACCCGCGGCGTGAGCCGTGACGTCGCACTGCACAGCGCCCTGTACGTGGTGGGCGCCAACCACAACTTCTACAACAGCGAATGGACCCCCGGTCAGTCCGAGGCCCCCGCGACCGACGACTTCTTCAACCCCGGCACCGACCCGGTGTGCGCACCCGGCACCCCCACCCGCCTGACCGCCGACCAGCAGCAGGTCCAGGGCGCCACCTACACCGCGGCCGCCGCGCACCTGTTCCTCTCCCGCGACGAACGCGTCCTGCCACTGCTCGACGGCTCCGGCGTGCGCGCCCCGTCCGCCGACCCGGCCCGCGTCCTCGCACACGCCGTGGGCGGCGCCCGCAAGCCACTGGTCGTGCCCTCCGCCACGACCACCGCGTCCGGCAGCGCCAGGGTGTGCCTGGAGGTGAGCACCGACCCCGCCACCGCCTGCGGCCCCCGTTCCCCGCACTTCGTCGGCCTGCGCGGCGTCGGCACCCAGCCCGAACGCCTCGCCGTGGCCCTGCGCTGGTCCACGCCCGGTCAGCCCGGCGTGATCGCCCTCCCGGCACCGGTCGCACTGGCGGGCTCCCGTTCGCTGGCACTGCGCCTCGCCGTCCCCGCGAACACCCCGGCAACCTCCTTCGAGGTCTTCGTGACCGACCCCTCCGGCCGCCGCTCCCTGGGCTCCGTCTCGTTGACCGGCCTGCCCGGCTCGAACCGCACGAGCGCGTTGTGGGCCCAGGAGGTCCGCGTGCCACTGCCCACCACCCTGGGCCGCGTCTCGGCGCTGGAACTCGTCCCGACCTCCGCGTCAGGCGAGGCCTGGCTGATCGACGCCCACGGCTGGACCGCCGGCCTCCCGCCGGTGCCACCCTCGACCCTGGGCCGCGCCGACGCCGAACTGCTCTCCGTCGCGGAAGGCGACTCGGGCACGAGGACGTACACCCTCGCGGTCACCGCGACCGGCACGGGCACCCGCACCCTGCGTGTGTTCTTCACCGAAGGCACGGGCACCACCATCACCAGCCGCCTGGTGACCCTCCACCCCGGCGAACACCGCACGGAGGTACCGATCTCCGCCACCGGCAACACCCGCTGGGGCACCGACCTGCTCCGCCCCGTGGCGGTGCAGGCCATCCACAACGTCGTCGCCGGCGCCGCCATCGGCGGCCTCCTGCTCCGCAACGACGACCCGGTGCCCACCATCACCGCCACCCCGCTCGCCGCCAACGTGACCGAGGGCATGCCACTGCGCTGGCGGCTGACGTTGTCCGAACCCGCCGACGCCGCGGTGGTGCTGGCGGGCCTGCCCGTGCCGCCCGCGGGCGCCACCGAACTGTCCACAACGGACGTCGACGCCGACTGGTTCGTCACCAACTCCGGTGAGCCGGTGCTGCCCGAACGCCCGTTGTCGCAGACCCAGCTCGGGGTGTTCGTGTTCTTCGCGGCGGGGCAGACGACGACCGAGGTCGCGGTGCCGACGGTGACCGATGGCGTTGCCGAGGGGGAGGAGCAGGTGCGGTTGCGGTTCGAGGGGCTGCAGCCGGTGGAGCTGGCGAGGTTCGAGGTGGTGGGCTCGGTGCAGGACGCGGCCTGACCTGCGCCGATGCCACCTCCCAGTGCGAGACGCCAGCTGAGTGACAGACTCGATGCATGATCGCGCCGAACGAGCCGCGACGGCTCGTGCTCTGGGACATCGACCACACGTTGCTCGAGTCTGGCGGCATGGGGCGGGAGATGTACGAGCGAGCGGTTCCGGCGGCGATCGGCCGGCCGTTCCGGCAGCTTGCTGATGTGAGCGGCCGGACCGAGCTGGACATCATCGCCGAGACTTTGAAGCTCCACGGCGTCGAGCCGACCGACGCGGCGGTGAGCAGGCTGGTGAACGCGCTCATCGACAGCTACGAGGCCGGCCGTGATGAGTTCGCGTCGCGAGCGCGGGTGCTGCCGGGAGCGCGGGAGGTCTTGGAGGTCTTGGCCGGTGAGCCGGGCGTTCACCAAGGGGTGCTAACGGGGAACCTTCGGACCGTCGCGCGGATCAAGCTGGTTGCGCTCGGGCTGGAACAGTTCCTTGATCTGGAGACGAGTGCTTACGGCGACGACCATGTCGACCGGGTGGAGTTGGTGGCGATTGCCAGGGAGCGCGCTGCTCGGCAGCTCGACACACCGTTCGCCCCGGCCGGCACAGTGCTCATAGGGGACACTCCGCGGGATGTGATCGTGGCTCTGATCGCAGGCGTGCAGGTCATTGCTGTGGCGACTGGACGCAGCAGCGTTGAAGAGTTGGAAGCGGCCGGAGCCGGGAATGTGCTTACGGACCTGACGAACACCGACCAGTTGGTGCGGTTGGTCAGGGGGTAGAGCAGCCGCGTGACGATCGCGGTCGCTGACCGCCGATCTCAGGTCCACGACCTTCTCCGCTCAGCTTCAGCGTTGGCTGACAGCTGACTGGCGTGCGAACGGACGAAAAACGACGCTGACCTGCGGAAGAGATCTCCGCAGGTCAGCGTCGTCTACAAGGCTACGGGCTCAGCCCTGCTTGGTCTCCCAGAAGATCTTGTCGATCTGCGCGATCAGGTCCAGCAGCTGCTGGCCCGTCGCCGGGTCCATCGAGCCCTTGGTGCCCGACGCACCCGCGGCCTTGGTGGCGCGGTTGAACAGGTCGTGCAGCTCGGGGTACTTCTCGAAGTGCGGCGGCTTGAAGTAGTCCGTCCACAGCACCCACAGGTGGTGCTTGACGAGCTCGCTGCGCTGTTCCTTGATCAGGACGGCGCGCTCCCGGAACTCCGGGTCCTCGTTGGCCTGGTACTTCTCCTGGACCGCCTTGATCGACTCGGCCTCGATGCGGGCCTGCGCCGGGTCGTAGACGCCGCAGGGCAGGTCGCAATGCGCGGTTGCCTCGACGCGCGGGCGGAGAATGCGCGACACGAGTCGCATCGTTCCTCCCAGAGTGAAAACAGTGGATGCTCCGACAAGGAGACCCTACTCCGGCTGACCGAAGGGTGATCGTTGAGACCGCGTCTTTCCACCGTCCTCGTCAGGGGGCCGTCCATGGCACCAGCGCTGCGGAGCGAGGACGTCGTGCTGGTCAGCTGGGGTGCGCGGCCCCGTGCGGGCCAGGTCGTGCTCGTCCGGTGGGCGCACCGGCCGGAGCAGCTGTCGATCAAGCGGGCCTCTCACCTGGTGGACGGTGGGTGGCACGTCGTGGGAGACAACCCGTTCGCGAGCACCGACTCCGAGCAGCTCGGGCCGGCCGAGGTGCTCGGAGTGGTCAGGGCACGGTTGTGGCCGAGGCCGCGGTTCAGGCTTTGAGGGACGCGTACAGGGCCAGGCAGTCCTCGTAGCGGGGCAGGACGCCGGCCTCGTACGCCTCGGCCAGGGTGGGGGCGGCCTTGTCCTTGTCCGAGAGCAGGAACTCGAACTCGCGCGGCCACGGGAGGTCCAGTGCCGGGTCGAGTGGCGTGAGGCCGTGTTCGCCGGTCGGGTTGTACGGCGTGGAGCACAGGTAGTTCATGATCGTGTCGTCTTCCAGCGCGATCATCCCGTGGCCGAGGCCCTCGGACACGTAGACGGCGTTGGACTTCTCCGCCGTCACCAGCACCGCGTCCCACTGGGCGAAGGTCGGTGAGCCGACCCGGATGTCGACGACCACGTCGATGAACGAGCCGCGCGGGCAGAAGATGTACTTCGCCTGGGAGGGCGGGACGTCGGCGTAGTGGATGCCGCGGATCGTTCCGGCGCGGGAGACGCTGTGGTTCGTCTGGGCGACGCGCAACGGGTGGCCGACCGCCTCGGTGAACGCGGCCTCCTGGTACGGCGAGACGAACAAGCCGCGGTCGTCGGGGAAGGACCGGGGTGTGAACTCGAACGCGCCGTCGATTTTCAGCGAACTCACCTGCATGGCGTCACTCTAAGGCGTCATGTTTTCTTGACCGATCGGGTGCTTCCTGCCTGCATAAACCGACCGGTCGGTGCAGAAAAACGGACGGACGTCTTGCTGCATGCCCTCTGACCTGCGGAAAAAGTGTGATCCCCGCCGCAGACAGCTGCGTTCGTCCCTGCCACACTTCGCTCACCCGCAGCGCTCGGGCTGGTCTCCGGCACAACTCGTCGGAGGGCATCGACCGAGTTTCCAGGCCCCGTGTACCCGGTGTGACAACGCTGGGCCGGTGCGCCGTTTGGTGATGAGCCCACGTTGGGCCACTACGCCGCCCGCACCGCAGGAGGGACGCCGTGACAGCAGTGAACGAAGCCCGTACCGAGAACTCCGATCCGACGCAGCTGACGGACGAGGAGATCTTCACCGCGCACCTGGGCGGGAAGCTCGAGGTCGGCGCGACCGCCTCGCTCGCTGACCCGAAAGCGCTGTCCATCGCGTACACGCCCGGTGTCGCACGGGTGAGCAACGCCATCGCGCGGGACGCGAGCCTCGCCGCGAAGTACACCTGGGCGCACCGGCTGGTCGTCGTCGTCAGCGACGGCACCGCGGTGCTCGGCCTGGGCGACATCGGCCCGAGCGCGTCGCTGCCCGTCATGGAGGGCAAGTCCGCGCTGTTCAAGACGTTCGGCGGCCTCGACTCCATCCCGCTCGTGCTCAACACGACGGACGTGGACGAGATCGTCGAGACCCTGGTCCGGCTGCGCCCGTCGTTCGGCGCGGTCAACCTGGAGGACGTGTCCGCGCCGCGCTGCTTCGAGCTGGAGCGGAAGCTGATCGACGCGCTCGACTGCCCGGTCATGCACGACGACCAGCACGGCACCGCCGTGGTGTCGCTGGCCGCGCTCAACGGCGCGAACACCGTCCTGGGCAAGCACATCGGCGACCAGCGGGTGGTCATCTCCGGTGCGGGCGCCGCGGGCATCGCGATCACCAAGATCCTGCTCGCCGCCGGCGTCGGCGAGGTCACGCTGCTCGACTCGCGCGGCATCGTGCGCAGCGGCCGGGCCGGCCTCAACCCGGTCAAGGAGGAGATCGCGGCCGTGACGAACGGCAGCGGCCTCGACGGCGGTGTCGACGTGGCGCTGCGCGGCGCGGACGTCTTCATCGGCGTGTCGTCGTCGAAGGTGTCCGAGGACCTGATCGCGAGCATGGCCGACGACGCGATCGTGTTCGCGCTGTCCAACCCCGACCCCGAGGTGCACCCGGAGGTCGCCGCACGCCATGCCGCGATCGTCGCGACCGGCCGCAGCGACTTCCCGAACCAGATCAACAACGTGCTCGCGTTCCCCGGCATCTTCCGCGGGGCGTTGGACGCGGGCGCGCGCCGGATCACCGAGGGCATGAAACTCGCGGCGGCCGACGCCATTCTCGCCGTCGCGAAAGATGATTTGGGCCCAGACCGAATTGTTCCGTCCGCTCTCGACCCGCGGGTCGGGCCCGAGGTCGCGGCGGCTGTCGCGGTGGCCGCGAAAGCCGACGGAGTGGCCTGATCCGCACTTCCCGATCACGCAACCATTTGCCACCCTTTTGCATCACGCGGTTGAGCGGAACCTCGAACGTGGCTTTTCGTTAACCCGCACAGGGGTGGGCGATGACGCTCCGAAGCGCTACCGTCCCTCTCCTCGGGTGTTCACCCGAGGAGAGGGTTCGTGTTTGCCGCCGTTCGGGTGCCGTTGTCGTGCCCACCCGAATTGCCGCGGGCGGCGGATGCGGGAGAGGGTGGGCCGGTGCCCAAGTGGGTAGGACGCGCGACGGTGGTGAACGGCCGTGCCAGATCGGCCGGTGCTCAGAACAAGGGGAAGCCGCCCGTGACGCTGGACGGGCTGACCCTGCCCGACGCGCCGTCGTTGCTGGTCGACGCCAAGGGCGTGGTCATGCAGGCGAACCCGGCCGCCGTCGAGCTGGCCGGTGCCCAGGGTGCCGACGACCTGGTCGGGCACCCGCTCGGTGAGCTGCTCCTCGGCAACCAGGCCGACCTCCGGCTCGCCCGCGCGGACGGCACCCAGCTGCCGGTGCGCGTGGCCAGGCACGCGGTTCCGAGAACGGGGCTGCAGGCCGTCCTCCTGATCGACGTGTCCGACCTTTCCGCGGCGGCCGACGCGCTGCGTGACGAACAGCGGCGGCTGCGCAAGGTCCAGCGGGTCGCCGAGCTCGGGTCGTGGGAGTACGACCCGGAGACCGGCCTGACGGTGTGGTCGGACACCCACTACGAGCTGCTCGGCGTCGACCGCGCCGCCGTCGTGCCCGGCGCCCAGGCCGTGCTGGACGTGGTGCACCCCGACGACTACGACATGGTCGCGTCGTACTGGCAGGGCCGCGAGATCACCGGCGACCCCATAGACATCGAGTACCGGATCGTCCGCCCGGACGGCCAGCTGCGGTGGATCCGCGGGGTGGCCGAGGCGCGGCTGACCGACGAGGGCCGGCTCGACAAGATCACCGGCTACATCCGCGACATCACCGAGTCCAAGCGCGCGGCCAGCGAGCTCGCCCAGGAACGCGCGCGGCTGCTCGAAGCCCAGCGCATCGCCCGCATCGGCAGCTGGGCCTACGAGACCGGCACCCGTGCCGTGCACCGCAGCGAGGTGCTGCTGGAGATGTACGCCGAGCTGGGCATGACCCCGGACGACGACCTGCTCTGCGGCGTGCACCCGGACGACCGCGAGGCCGTCACCGACCTGCGCCACCGGCTGCTGCACGCCCAGGACAACGACCCGGTCGAGGTCGAGGTCCGCAGCGAGTACGGCGACCGCGTCTACATCTGCCGCGCCCGCGCCGAGATCTCCGCGTCCGGCCGGATAGAGCGCTTCCACGGCACCATCCAGGACGTCACCGAGGCACGCGCGCTGGAACGCCAGATGCGCGACGACCGCCGGAGACTGGCCGACGCCCAGCAGGCCGCCCGGCTGGGCACGTGGGAGTGGAACCCGGCGACCGACGACACCGTGTGGTCGGACATGCTGCGCGAGCTCTACGGCCTGCCCGACGACGCGGCCAGCCGGTACGAGACCTACCTCGACCTGGTGCACCCCGAGGACCGCGGCTGGGTCGACGACCTGTGGCGCCAGCTCGCCCGCGACGAGGTGCCCGTGCAGTGCGAGCACCGGGTCGTGCGCCGCGACGGCCAGACCCGCGTGTTCCGCTGCCACGGCATGGTGGTCCGCGACAACCACGGCAAGCAGCTCGCCGTCGGCACCGCCCAGGACGTCACCGAGCAACGTGCTGCGGAAGCCCGCATGAAGCGCTCCTCGCAGCGCTTCACCGACCTGGTGTCCGTGACGCCGGTCGGCATCGGCCTGTTCGACGAGGGCGAGCGCCTGGTCGACGCCAACGACGCCCTGTGCGACCTGCTCGGCATGGAGCTGGAGCAGCTGCGCGGCATGACCGCCGAGCAGCTCACCCACCCCGAGGACACCTCGCCCGGCCTGCAGTGGGCCGCCGAGCGCACGCAGAAGATCCCGCAGCGCATCCTCGTGCGCCCCGACGGCGAGAAGGTCTACTGCGAGCTGCACATCGCGCTGTCGGTGCAGGACGACGGCCGCCGCTTCTGGCTGATCGTGTTCCTCGACATCACCGAACGCCGCCGCACCGCGGAGGCCCTGCGCCACCAGGCCACCCACGACGAGCTGACCGGCCTGCCCAACCGCGCGCTGGTCAAGGAGATGCTCGGCAAGCTGCTGGACGGCCCCGGCCGGTCCAAGGTCGCCGTCTTCTTCTGCGACATCGACAACTTCAAGCGCGTCAACGACTCCCTGGGCCACGACGCCGGCGACGAGCTGCTGGTGGCGCTGGCCCGGCGCCTCGAAGGCGGACTTCCGGAAGGCTGCACGGCGGCGCGGTTGTCCGGCGACGAATACGTGATCATCTGCGAGGACATCGACTCCGTCGGCGGTGTCGACGCATTGGCCACCCGCGTCGCCTCGCTTTTGCGCACCGCGGTTCCGGTGCACGGCCAGCTGGTCCGCGTTTCCGCTTCGATCGGTGCCGCGGTGCCCAACGGTTCACGGGCGAATGGCGCGGATTTGCTCCGTTTCGCGGACGCGGCAATGTTCGAGGCCAAACGCAATGGTGCCGGTCGCGTTTCTCTCGCCTCGGCCGCGCTGATCGCTTCCGCCGACCGCCAAGTGCATTTGGAAGGCCAGCTCCGCGAGGCTTTGCAGCACGACGGCCTGGCACTGCACTTCCAGCCCGTTGTCGGCGTCGACGGCTCGGTGCTCACCGCCGAGGCCCTGGTGCGCTGGCCGCACCCGGACCGCGGCCTGCTGCCTCCGGACGTGTTCCTGCCGGTTGCCGAACAGGGCGACCTGATGCGCGAGCTCGACCGCTGGGTGCTGCGCACGGCGTTGAAGGAGGCCGCGACCTGGCCCGCGCCCGACGGCCGCCCGGTGTCGGTGGCCGTGAACCTCGCCGGACTCGTGCCCGGCGACCCCGAGTTCGTGGACATCGTGTCGACCGCGATCCTGGAGTCCGGCGTGCCGTGGGACCGGGTGGTGCTCGAACTGGTCGAGACCGCGCTGGTCGACCTGCCCTCGCGGGTCCGGCAGTCGATGGACGAGCTGGTGCAGCGCGGCGTGCAGTTCGCGGTCGACGACTTCGGCACCGGCTACTCGTCGCTGGCCCGCCTGAAGGACCTGCCGGCGCAGATCATCAAGGTGGACCGCCGGTTCGTGTCCGGCGTGGGCAACGACTCCTCCGACTTCGCCGTCGCGCGCGCCGTCGTGGACATGGCACGGGCGATGGGGCGCAAGTGCGTGGCCGAGGGCGTGGAGACGGCCACGCAGTTCCACGTGCTGCGCGGGGTCGGGGTGGACGCCTACCAGGGGTGGCTGTTCTCGCGTCCGGTGCCGCCGAAGGAGTTCCGCGCGCTACTGGCCCTCGGGCCGCTCCACATACCGCGCGCTGGCTGAGACCTCCGGCAGCAACGCCGCGATCCGGTGCTTCGGCAGGTCGATCAACCGCACCTCCAGGTCCTCGGAGTCGGCCGCGGCGTTGTCGACGATCTCGGCGGCCTGCCGCTTGGTCAGCACGCCCTGCGACGCCGTGATCAACGCCTCCCGCCACACGTTGCGCAGCTTGCCGTGGGCCTTCATCAGGACCTCGCGCACGACGCGGTCGCCGAGCGACAGCGAGCCGTGCAGGACCTGGTCGGCGACGACGACCGTGGTCTTGTTGTCCGGGTTGTTGCGCAGGAACCTCAGCGTGAACCGGGTCCGCACCAGCGACTGCAGCTCCTGCTGGCCCGCCGCCGACGACACCGCGGGGTGGTTGTTCGGCACCAGGCAGGCCAGGCGGGCGGGTGAGGAGGCCAGCAGGGTGCGCAGCAGCCACGGGCCGGGGTCGGCGAACAGGTCGACGGCCAGTGACGCGGCGCCCTTGCCGACCGGCTCTGCCCAGCCGGCGGGGCGGGGTTTCGGCGGGGGCGAGGACTCCGGGCGGGGTGCCAGTTCCGACAGCGCGGCAAGGGCTTCGCGGGACGGGCCGGTGGACTCCACGGACTGCGCGCCGTGGGTGTAGATGCGGGTGCCGCCGGTCACGGCGCGGCGGCCGGTGGGGCGGCAGACGTACAGGTCGGCGGCCGAACCGATGGCCTGCGCGCCGTCGAAGCGGTGGAACGCGGGCAGGATCGCCTCGAAGACGAGGCCGAGCTTCTGCAGCTCCTGCTGGACCTTCAGGCCCAGGGCGGGGGTGCGGTCGGAGAAGCCGTACGCGAGCAGCACGCGTCCGGCGGCCACGTCCTCCAGCGCCTCCACCGCGCGGCCGGCGAACAGGCCCATGCCCTCGGGCGTGTACGGCGGGTCGGAGAAGACGAGGTCGGCGGACTCCAGCACGGACGCGGGCAGGCCGAAGCGCAGGTCGCAGTGCAGGGTCCGGATGTTGAGGCCACGGGCGGCGGCGCGCGAGTCGATGAACTCCAGCAGGCGCTCGTCGAGGTCCACGACCGTGATCGCCACGTGCGGGTTCACGGCGGCGACGGCGAGGGACGTCAGGTCGTGGTCGCCCAGGCACAGCAAACGCTTGCCCGCCAGGTCGTAGCCGGAGTCCAGCCACACCGCGCGGTTCAGCGCGGTCTCGGCGGTGGCCTGCACGTGGTCCAACGAGGACAGCGGTGGTGGCACGTCCGCGATGTCGACGAGGATCTGGCGCAGCACGTCGGTGTGGTCGCGCACGCCGGTGACCGCGAACGCCTCGCGGTAGGCCCCGGCGAGCCGGGGCGCGATGCGGTAACGATCACCTGAAGATTCGACGTCGTCGCCGAGGGCCTTGAGCAGGTCCTGAACGGTGCGGCGGGGGACGGCGGGCAGGCGCACGAGCTCCGCCAGCGGGTGCCAGTCCTGGCTGAGCAGGGACAACACTTCGCGGAGCTTGCGCGCGTGCACGCCGCGGTCGGACAGCAGTCCGCGCACCTGGTCGATCGTCACAAGCGGTAAACCATACGGGCTGTCACATCGTGGAATGCTGTGCCGGGGTACGCCGAACGAGTTAAGGTCACAGGGATCTGCATCCAGGGCGGTCCGAACCGGGGAGACCGTCACGACCGGAGGGATCCGAAGGGTGATCGAGTTCCGGGCCGTCACCAAGCGGTTCGAGGACGGGACCATCGCTGTCGATCAGCTCGACCTCGCGGTCGAGGCGGGCACCATCACGGTGTTCGTCGGTCCTTCCGGGTGTGGCAAGACGACGTCGTTGCGGATGGTCAACCGCATGATCGACCCGACGTCGGGCACGATCCTGGTGGACGGCAAGGACGTGCTCAGCGTGGATCCGCCGACCCTGCGCAGGGGCATCGGCTACGTGATCCAGCAGGCCGGCCTCTTCCCGCACCGCACCGTCCTCGACAACGTCGCCACGGTGCCGCTGCTGTCCGGTTGGGACAGACGCAAGGCGCGCAGCCGTGCCGCCGAGCTGCTGGAGATCGTCGGGCTGGACCCGAGCTTCGGCAAGCGGTACCCGGCGCAGCTCTCCGGCGGGCAGCAGCAACGCGTGGGTGTCGCCCGCGCGCTCGCCGCGGACCCGCCGGTGCTGCTGATGGACGAGCCGTTCAGCGCCGTCGACCCGGTGGTGCGCGAAGACCTGCAGAACGAGCTGCTGCGGTTGCAGGCCGAGCTGGACAAGACGATCGTGTTCGTCACGCACGACATCGACGAGGCGCTCAAGCTCGGTGAACGGGTCGCCGTGTTCCAGACCGGCGGCCACCTCGCGCAGTACGCGCGGCCGACCGAGCTGCTCAGCGCGCCCGCCAACGACTTCGTGGCGTCGTTCGTCGGCAGGGACCGCGGCTACCGCACCCTGACGTTCCTGCACGCGGACGTGCCCGTGCACCCGGTCAGCACCGCGCGGCTCGGCGAGCGCGTCACCGTCACCGACTGGACACTGGTCGTGGACGAGCAGAACCGGCCGAGGGGCTGGCTGTCCGGAGTGGACGGTGAGGTCGAGGTGGGCGAGCAGCACCTGATCTCCGGTGGTTCCCTCTACGACGGCGGCACGCTGCGCGGCGCGCTCGACGCGGCGCTCAGCTCGCCGTCCGCGCTCGGCGTCACGGTCGACGGCGCCGGCGCGGTGATCGGCGTCGTGAAGGCCGACGACGTGATCAAGGCCCTCGCGAAGGCCCGCGCGGCGGGTGAGGTCCCGAAGTGAACTGGATTTTCGAGAACTGGGAGAAGTTCTGGGAAGTCACGCAGGTTCACGTCCGGCTCGCGCTGCTGCCGGTGGTGATCGGGTTCGTGCTCTCGATCCCGCTCGGGTGGTGGGCCAGCCGGTCGCAGCCGGCGCGCGCGGTGCTGTTCCCGCTCGCCAACGTCCTGTTCACGATCCCGTCCATCGCGCTGATCGTGATCACCCCGGTGCTGCTCGGCGTGAAGATCCTCGACGAGATCAACGTCATCGTGCCGCTGGTGGTCTACACGGTCGCGCTGATGCTCCGCTCGGTCGCCGACGCGCTCGCCGCGGTGCCGGGCAACGTCGTGGCGGCGGCGAACGCGATGGGCTACCGGCCGTTGCGCCGGTTCCTGACCGTCGAGTTCCCGCTGGCGCTGCCGGTCACGGTCGCGGGCCTGCGGGTGGCGGCGGTGTCGAACATCAGCATGGTCAGCGTCGGCGCGCTCGTCGGTCTTGGCGGGTACGGGCAGCTGTTCACCGAGGGCTACCAGAACGACCACACCGAGAAGGTCCTCGCCGGCCTGATCGGCACGGTGGTGCTGGCGGTGCTCGCGGACGGGTTGCTGCTGCTGGCCGGACGGGTGCTCACGCCGTGGGCACGGGCGGGGAGGTGAGCGATGGGCTGGCTCCTCGACCCCGTGCACTGGAGCGGTGACACCGGGATCCCGGTGCGGCTGCTGGAACACCTCGGGTTCACGTTCGTCACGCTGCTGATCGCGGCCGCCATCGCGGTGCCACTCGGCGCGTTCGTCGGCCACACCAGCCGCGGCGGTTTCCTGGTCGTCGGGCTGTCCAACGCACTGCGGGCGCTGCCGACGACGGCGGTGCTGATCCTCGTCGTGCTGTGGGCGGGTCTGGGCGACTTCCCGGTGTACGTCGCGCTGGTGCTGCTGGCGATCCCGCCGATCATGGCCGGCACCTACGCGGGCATCCGCGCGGTCGACCCGGTGACCGTCGACGCCGCGCGGGGCGTCGGCATGCGCGAGTCGGGCGTGCTGCTGCGGGTGGAGATCCCGAACGCGCTTCCCTTGATCTACGGCGGTTTCCGGGGCGCCGCGCTCCAGGTCGTCGCCACCGCCACCATCGCCGCCTACACCGGCGCCGGTGGCCTGGGCAGGTTCGTCTTCGACGGCCTCGCCCTCCAGGAATTCGGTCAGATGCTCGCCGGCGCGGTGCTCGTCGCACTGCTCGCCGTCCTCGTCGACCTGGTGTTCGCCGGCCTGCAACGGCTGACGGTCTCACCAGGGCTGCGTCCAGTGGGAACCGGAGGAAAGAAATGAAGCGCATCGCCACGGCTGTTGCTGCGGTCATGCTCCTGTCGGCGTGCGGTGGTGGTGGTGACCCGCTCTCCAACTCGGGCGGGAACAACCCGGCACCGACGGACACCATCGTGGTGGGCTCCGGCAACTTCCCGGAGTCGCGGCTGCTCGCCGAGATCTACGCGGAAGCCCTGTCCGCCAAGGGCGTGAAGGTCTCCAAGAAGCTCAACATCGGCAACCGCGAGCTGTACTTCAAGGGTGTCCAGGACGGCTCGATCGACCTGATCCCCGAGTACACCGGCGTGCTGCTCAAGCACGTCAACAAGAACGCGACCGAGGTGTCCTCCGACGAGGTCTACACGGCGCTGAAGAAGTCGCTGCCGCAGGGCCTCACCGTGCTCGACAAGTCCGCGGCCGAGGACAAGGACGCGGTGGTCGTCACCAAGCAGACCGCCGCCCAGTACAGCCTCAAGACGCTGGACGACCTCGTGCCGTACTGCAAGGAGATGGTGTTCGGCGGCCCGCCGGAGTTCCAGACCCGTCCCGACGGCCTGCCCGGCCTGAAGGAGAAGTACAAGTGCGAGTTCAAGTCCTTCAAGGCGCTCGACGTCGGCGGCCCGGTCACCGTCGCGGGCCTGAAGGACGGCACGGTGCAGGCCGCTGACCTGTTCACCACCGACACCGCGATCACGACCAACGAGTTCGTGGTGCTGGAGGACCCGAAGAGCGTCTTCGCGGCCCAGAACGTGCTGCCGCTGATCAACGAGAAGAAGGCGTCGCAGCAGGTCCGCGACGTCCTCAACGGCATCTCGAAGAAGCTCGACACGAAGGCCCTGCTCGACCTGAACGCGAAGCTGGCCTCGCCGGACAAGCCGGAGCCGGACAAGGTCGCGAAGGACTGGCTGGCTTCGGTCGGTCTCTGAGCCGCGAGACGTGGCGAGGGGCGGGCACCCCCAGGTGCCCGCCCCTCGCTGTCAGTCGGGCAGGACGAACGAGACGAGCAGGATGCAGAGCGTTGTCGTGGCGGCGAACGCACCGCCTGCCGCGAGGATCGCCACACACAGCCCAATCCGGTCCCCGGTCGACAGGATCGACAAGGGCGGGCAGGCCTACCGGCCTTGCTCGCACAGAGCGTTCGAGGACGCCGTCCCAAGAAGAGGCGTGACAGTCGTGAGCACGAGCGTGCAGGCGCTTACGAGGACGTTCAGCCACGTCACGAGGAGCGCAAGAGCAAGCCGCATTACCGGGATCACGCCGTGATAGTAGCTGCGAGAGCCTCATGTTCATGACCCTTAGGGCTCAAACGGTCGGGCGCTGAAGTACGTTCCCCGTCACAGGCGCAGGTCGGCGACCCGCGCGTTGATCGACGAGTACGTGTACACGTCCACGTACCCCAGCGAGTGGTTGACCCGGCGCATGTGCTCGTTGGTGCTGTTCGTCTGCGTCTCGACGCGCACGACCTCCGGCGGCAGCTGCTGCAGCATGTGCGTCTTCACCACCCGGCCGAGCCCGCGGCCGCGGTGTGCGCGCGTCACCACGGTGTCCCACTGGAACGCGGTGTCGGGCTCACCGCGGAACCGGCGCAGTTCGGTGAGTCCCGCGACCTCGTCGCCGTGCAGCGCGAGCACCACCCACAGGTCACCGCCGGAACCGAGGTGGTCGGCCTCCTCCAGGCGCACGCTCTGCGGGGTGCGGTTCAGCGTGTCGACGGCGAGGTCGTCACTCGGGGCGTCGACCATCGCGTTCAGGCCCTCGACGTAGTGGCCGAGGAACTCGTCCGGCACCGGACCCGTCCAGGTCACCAGCCGGTAGCCCGCGGGTACCTCGTCCGGCCGCGGGCGGTCGGCGCAGGCCAGGCGTTGCACGGTCCAGGTGATCGACGTGCGGAAACCGAGCTTCGCGGCGAAGTGCTCGCCGCCGGTGCCGTGGTCGACGCGGCGGGTCTCGATCACGGTCCGTCCCCGCAGCAACGGCAGTGCGGCGCGCAGCAGCGCCGTGCCGATGCCCTGGCGGCGGTGGCCGGGGCGCACGCTCGAACCGTAGATGGCCACGTGCGCGTTCTCCGGCTGGTCGGACAGCCGCACGGTCGCCGAGCCGACGACGCGGCCGTTGTCCCTGGCGAGCACGAAGTGGGGTGGGGCGAAGCTCAGCATCGACATCTGGACCGCCGCGACCCACCCCTCGTACGGCTCCACCGCGACCTTCTCGGGCCAGTCGTGGGCCGTGCACTCCACGCGCACGGCGTACAGGGCGCGCCGGTCGTCTTCCGGTATCCGCTCGAACTCGACCGCTTCCAGATCCATCACCAGCCGATCCAACCAAGGGCGTGACGGCCTGGCCACCGAATTGGGGCCTCCGGTCCCAGCGGAGGCGCCGGCACCACGTGGCGGCTAGACCGGCGCCGCGTGACCGCCGATCCGCAGCGTCAGGTCCTCGGCGGCCTTGCGGACCTCCTTGGCCAGGTCCGGCCACGTCTGGCCGCAGGGCGTGTCGCACAGGTGCCGGAACGTCAGCGTGATCGCCGCGATCGGCCGCCCGCCGTGGTCGAACACCGGCGCGGCCACCGAGGCGAACCCCGCGGTCACGAACCCGTCCTCGACCGCCCAGCCCTGCCGCCGTTCGACGGTCAGCAGCCGCCGCAGCGCCGGCAGGTTGTGCGGGCCCCGCCCGGTGCGGTCCACGAACGCGGCCACGGACGGGAACACCGCCCTGACCTGCGCCGGAGGCAGGTGGGCCAGCATCGCGCGACCGGACGCCGTCAGGTGCGCCGGGAGCCGGACGCCGACGTCGGACACGATCGACTGCGGCTGCCGCGGCTGCTCGCGGACCAGGTACAGCGCCTCGGCGCCGTGCAGGACACCCAGGTGGGCGACCTTCTCCATCCGGTCGGCGAGCTTGCGCAGCAACGGGCGGGCGAGCCGTTCGAGCGGGTCGTGGCGCAGGTAGGCGGACCCCAGCTCGAACGACGCCACGCCCAGGCCGTACCGCTTCTCCTCGGGGAAGTGCGTCGCGAACCCGGCCTCGGTCAGCTCCGAGAGCAGGTGGTAGGTCGTCGACCTGGGCAGGTTCAGCTCGCGCGCCACCGACGCCGCGGAGACGGGGCCCGGCCGACCGGCCAGCAGGCGCAGCACGGCGAGCCCTCGCCGCAGGGCGGGAACGTCACTGCTGTTGCCCACAACGGTGATTTTCCCACGTGATCCAGCCCACGCCGTTCCGCCATCAGTGCACACTCAACAGAACGGGCCGCCGGCGCGTTGGAGTGGCGTGACGGTTTTGAAGGGGGTCGGGATTGACACCGAGTTTCGATGACTTCGTGGCGGAACAGGTGACCCCGTTGCTGCGCTACGCCACCGTGCTCACGTGCGACCCCCACCTGGCCCAGGACGTGGTCCAGGAAGTCCTGCTGCGCGCGCAGCAGAAGTGGGACCGCATCGGTTCAGTCGACCTCCCTCACGCCTACGTCAAGCGCATGGTGACCAACGAGTACCTCTCGTGGCGCAGACGCAGGGCCGCCAAGGACGTCGCCCTCTGCACGACCACCCTGGAGTCCGTCACACCGCCCGTCGGGGACACGACGCACCACTACGACGAGCGGGAAGCCATGTTGCAGCGGATCGCCAGGCTGCCTCGCAAACAGCGGGCCGCCGTGGTGCTCCGCTACTACGAGAACTACGAGGACTCGGAGATCGCACAGATGCTCGGTTGTGCCGAGGGAACCGTGCGCAGCCACATCTCACGTGCGCTGGCCACACTCCGGATGGACCACACGCCGCAACCCGCTGGTGTCGGGATGCGGCTCGGGGAGGGCCTGTCGTGAACGACACCGAACAGTTGATCAAGGAGGCGCTCGGCCAGCTCGCCGAACGCACCCCGCACCCCGGGCCGACGCTCAACGCCCTGCGGCGCAAGCGCAAAAGGCACCGCAACGTCTTCCTCATCGCCACCGCGGGAGTCGCCGCCGCCGCTGTCCTGATCTTCACGGGACTCCTGGCCAGCGACCGCTACACCCCGCCGAGCAGCACCGACGCGGCCGCCGTGCTGGGCGGCGGGGACCAGGGCACGTCCAGGCTGCCGCTCAAGTACGCGCCGCACTGGCTGCCCACCGGTCACGTCGAGGTCTACCGGGACCTGCTCGAAGGCGAGCGCGCGTACGTGCCGGCCGGGGCGCAGGGCTACCCGTTCACCGACGGCGGCCCGCTGACCAAGGTCTTGAAGTCGAAGAGCAAGCCGGACACCGCGGGCTGGGACGAGGTGACCGTCCGCGGGCTCAAGGCGTGGGTGCACACCGTCCAGGGCCAGTCGACCGGTCCCACCGCCGTGGTGGTCTGGGAGGCGCAGGACTGGCTGAGCGTCCTGGTGCGCGGCACGGCGGACGTGCGGCAGGACGCGTTGCGCGTGGCCGAGTCGGTGCGCGCGGACGCCAAGGTCGTGCAGCAACCGTTGTTCACACTCGACGGTCACGAGGCGAACCAGGTGTGGGGGAGTTCGCCGGGTGACTGGGGAGCGCACCTGTTCCACGACGACGTCTCGGTGCAGGTCGGGACCCGCACGCCGGGTGTGACCGGGGCGCCGGTCACGGTGCGCGGCAAGCAGGGGGTCGCCGATGAGGGCCGGGTCGCCGTGCTGGACGGGCCGGTGTGGGTGACCGTCATCGGTGCCGTGCCGCAGGAGAAGCTCGTCGACCTGGCGAACAAGGTCCAGCTCGCGTCCTCTCCTGACACGAGCTGGATCGGCAAGGGCCTGTAGGGCCGCTGTCTGGGTTCCCAGACACCATCGCGCGCTCCGGGGTCGCTGAGTCGGCCCCGGAGCGCTGTGATGTCTGCATGACACAACCGGTGGAGCTGGGCCCGAAGCCGCTGACCCTCGAGGACGTGCACGCCGTCGCTCGCGAGGGTGCCCAGGTGACGATCACCGAGGCGGCCCGCGAGGCGGTCGGCACCGCCCGCGGCCACATCGAGCAGCTCGCCACGGCCGAACGCCCCACCTACGGCGTCTCGACCGGGTTCGGCGCGCTCGCCGTCCGGCACATCCCGCCGGACCGCCGCGCCCAGCTGCAGCGTTCCCTGATCCGCTCCCACGCCGCCGGGGCCGGCCCCGAGGTCGAGCGCGAGGTCGTGCGGGCGTTGATGCTGCTGCGGCTGCGCACCCTCGCGACCGGCCACACCGGCGTCCGGCTGTCCACTGTGGAGGCCATGGCCGGGATGCTGAACGCCGGCATCACGCCCGTGGTGCACGAGTTCGGCTCGCTGGGCTGCTCCGGCGACCTGGCGCCGTTGTCGGCCAGCGCGCTCGCGCTGATGGGCGAGGGCATGGTCCGCAACGCCGCCGACGAGCTCGTCCCGGCCGCCGAGGCGCTCGAGGCCGCGGGCATCGAGCCGGTGCGGCTGGCCGAGAAGGAGGGCCTGGCGCTGATCAACGGCACCGACGGCATGCTCGGCATGCTGTCGCTGGCGATCGCCGACTTCAGCCGGTTGCTCGACGTCGCCGACCTCACCGCCGCGATGAGCGTGGAGGCGTTGCTGGGCACGGACCGGGTGTTCTCCCCGGAGCTGCACGCGCTGCGCCCGCACCCCGGCCAGACCGTGTCGGCCGCGCGCATGCTCGCGTTCCTGCGCGACTCCGAGATCGTCGCCTCGCACCGCGGCCCCGACTGCACCCGCGTGCAGGACGCGTACTCGCTGCGCTGCTCCCCGCAGGTGCACGGCGCGGCCCGCGACACCGTGGCGTACGCGGCGACGGTGGCCGACCGCGAGCTGTCGTCGGTGATCGACAACCCGGTGGTGCTGGCCGACGGCCGGGTCGAGTCCAACGGCAACTTCCACGGCGCGCCCGTCGCGTACGTGCTGGACTTCCTCGCCATCCCGCTCGCGGACGTGGCGTCGATCGCCGAACGCCGCACCGACCGCATGCTGGACGTCTCCCGCTCGCACGGCCTGCCGCCGTTCCTCGCCGACGACCCCGGCGTCGACTCCGGCCACATGATCGCCCAGTACACCCAGGCCGCGATCGTGTCCGAGCTCAAGCGCCTGGCCGTGCCCGCGTCCGTCGACTCGATCCCGTCGTCGGCGATGCAGGAGGACCACGTCTCGATGGGCTGGTCCGCCGCCCGCAAGCTGCGCAAGGCCGTCGACGGACTCACGACCGTGCTGGCCGTCGAGCTGCTCACCGCCGCTCGCGCCCTCGACCTGCGCGCGCCCCTCAAGCCCGCCCCCGCGACGGCCGCCGCCGTGGCGAAGCTGCGCGAGACCGTGCTCGGTCTCGGCCCTGACCGCCACCTCGCGCCCGAGATCGCCGCCGCCGAGGCCCTGATTCGAAGTGGAGCCCTGTAATGGTTGTTCGTGCTGACCGAGGTACCGCGCTGACCGCGAAGAACTGGTCGACCGAGGCCGCGCTGCGGATGTTCCACAACAACCTCGACCCGGACGTCGCCGAACGCCCCGACGACCTGGTCGTCTACGGCGGCACCGGCAAGGCCGCACGCGACTGGCCGTCGTTCGAGGCGATCACCCGCGAGCTGAAGAACCTGGAGGCGGACGAGACGCTGCTGGTGCAGTCCGGCCGTCCCGTCGGCGTCATGCGCACGAACGAGTGGGCGCCGCGGGTGCTCATCGCGAACTCGAACCTGGTGCCCGACTGGGCGAACTGGCCCGAGTTCCGCCGCCTGGAGGCCGAGGGCCTCACGATGTACGGGCAGATGACCGCCGGTTCGTGGATCTACATCGGCACCCAGGGCATCCTGCAGGGCACGTTCGAGACGTTCGCCGCGGTCGCCACCAAGCGCTTCGGCGGCACGCTGCGCGGCACCCTCACCGTGACCGCCGGCCTCGGCGGCATGGGTGGCGCGCAGCCGCTCGCCGTGACGATGAACGAGGGCGTCGCGCTGTGCATCGAGGTCGACCCGCACCGCGCCCAGCGTCGCCTGGAAACCCGCTACCTCGACGAGATCGCCGACGACCTGGACTCGGCCGTCGAGCGCGTGCTGGCTGCGAAGGCCGCCGGTGAGGCCGTGTCCGTCGGCGTGGTCGGCAACGCGGCGGAGATCCTCCCCGAGCTGCTGCGCCGCGAGGTCCCGGTCGACATCGTCACGGACCAGACCTCCGCGCACGACCCGCTGGCGTACCTGCCGGTCGGCGTCCCGCTGGAGGAGTGGGAGGACTACGCCGGCGCGAAGCCGGACGAGTTCACCCAGCGCGCGCGGGAGTCGATGGCCACCCACGTCGAGGCGATGGTCGGGTTCATGGACCGCGGCGCCGAGGTGTTCGACTACGGCAACTCGATCCGCGGCGAGGCCCAGCTCGGCGGCTACGAGCGGGCGTTCGACTTCCCGGGCTTCGTGCCCGCCTACATCCGGCCGCTGTTCTGCGAGGGCAAGGGCCCGTTCCGCTGGGCCGCGCTGTCCGGCGACCCGGCCGACATCGCCGCCACCGACCGCGCGATCCTGGAGCTCTTCCCGGAGAACGAGCAGCTCGCCCGCTGGATCAAGATGGCAGGTGAGCGCGTCGAGTTCCAGGGCCTGCCCGCCCGCATCTGCTGGCTCGGCTACGGCGAACGACACCTCGCGGGCCTCAAGTTCAACGAGATGGTCGCCTCCGGCGAGCTGTCCGCGCCGATCGTGATCGGCCGCGACCACCTCGACTGCGGCTCGGTCGCCTCCCCGTACCGCGAGACCGAGGCCATGGCCGACGGCTCCGACGCGATCGCCGACTGGCCGCTGCTCAACGCCCTGGTCAACACCGCCTCCGGTGCGACGTGGGTGTCCATCCACCACGGCGGTGGCGTGGGCATCGGCCGGTCCATCCACGCCGGCCAGGTCACCGTCGCCGACGGCACCGAGCTGGCCGCGCGGAAGATCGAGCGCGTGCTGACCAACGACCCCGGCATGGGCGTGATCCGGCACGTGGACGCCGGGTACGACGAGGCCAAGGCCGTGGCCGCCGACAAGGGTGTGCGCATCCCGATGGAGGGCTGAAAATTGTCAGACCTCGCTGGGAGAATTGAGATCGGGGGACCCCCGGGAGGGGACGCCTGCGTGAGCGTGCCGCGGTTGCCGGTCGGGAGCGTGGCGAGCATGCCGGTGGGCGGGTCGAGGTGGTCTGCGGCGGGTGCTCGGAGGGCGTCGGCTGCGGGCGTGGCGAGTTCGTCGGTGACGGGCGCGCGGAAGGTGCCGGTTGTGGGCGTGCCGCAGTCGTCGGTGGCAGGCGCACCGAAGTTGTCTGCCGCGGGCGTGTCGAAGTCGTCCGCGGCGAGCGTGCCGATGTCCGCTGCGGCGAACGCGCGGAAGTTCTCTGCGGCGAGCGCGCCGACGTTGTCTGCGGCGAGCGCGCCGAGGTCATCTCCGGCGAGCGTGCCGACGTTGTCTGCGGCGACCGTGCCGAGGTCACCGGTCACGAGCGCACCGAGGTTGCCGGTCACGAGCGCACCGAGGTTGCCGGTCGCGGGGGCACCGAGCTTGTCGGTCGCGGGCGTGTCGAGGTGGTCTCCAGCGAGCGTTCCGGCATCGTCAGCCGCGGACGAGCCGAAATTGTCGGTGCTGCCTGGGATAATTGAACCAGGGGACCCCTCCGGAGGGGACCCCTGCGTGAGCCTGCCGGTGGAGGCGCGGTGATGCTGGACCAGATCGCGGACGTCGGCCGGGACGCCAAGCGCGGCGGTTACTCCCGCCACGGTTACGACAAGCCCGAGTTGGAGCTCCGGCACTGGTTCGTCGAGCAGGCGGTCCGCCGCGGGCTCAACGTCGAGACCGACCAGAACGGCAACCTGTGGGCGTGGTGGGGTGAGCGCGGCGACAACGCGCTCGTCACCGGCAGCCACCTCGACTCGGTGCCCGGCGGTGGCGCGTTCGACGGCCCGCTCGGGGTGACGTCGGCGCTGCAGGCGGTGGACGTGTTGCAGGCGAAGGGTTTTACGCCCGCGCGGCCGTTCGCCATCGCGGTGTTCGCCGAGGAGGAAGGTGGCCGGTTCGGGGTTGCGTGCCTCGGGTCGCGCCTGCTCACCGGTGCCATCGCGGCCGACAAGGCGCTGGGGCTCAAGGATCCCGATGGTGTCACGCTGGCCGAGGCGATGAAGGCCGCCGGCTACGACCCGAACCTGGCCGGCCGGGACGAACGGGCGTTGAACCGCATCGGCCAGTTCGTCGAGCTGCACGTCGAGCAGGGGCGTGGCCTCACGGTTCCGGTCGGCGTGGCGAGCAGCATCCTGGCGCACGGGCGGTGGCGGTTCACGTTCTCCGGCGAGGGCAACCACGCGGGCGCGACGCTGATCGAGGACCGCAGGGACCCGATGCTCCCGGCCGCGCGGCTCGTCCTCGCCGCGCGCAAGGCGGCCAGGGACGGCGGGCGGGCGACCGTGGGCAGGATCGTGCCCAACCCCGGCGGCACCAACGTCATCGCGTCCACTGTGGACGTCTGGCTGGACGCGCGGGACAGCGACGACGAACGCACCCGTGCCATGGTCGCCGAGATCTCCGCGGCGGCGCGCGAGGCCGCTGAGGAGGAGGGTTGCGTGGTCGGCATCACCGAGGAGTCGTACGGCGACACGGTGCACTTCGACGCACGCCTGCGTGACGACATCGCGGGTGCGCTGGGCGGCGTTCCGGCGTTGCCGACGGGTGCGGGGCACGACGCGGGCATCCTCGCCGCGCACGTGCCGACGGCGATGTTGTTCGTGCGCAACCCGACCGGCGTGAGCCACGCGCCGGAGGAGTTCGCCGAACAGGCCGACGTCGACGAGGGCGTCCAGGCGCTGGCCGCCACGATCGAACACCTCGGCTCATGAACTTCTGGTGCGAGCGGGCCTGGTTGCCCGAGGGACTCGCCGAACGCGTGCTGGTCAGGGTCGAGAACGGCCGGATCGCCAGCGTGTCCACTGTGGACACGATTCCGCTGGGTGTGCGGAGGCTGTACGGCGTCGTCGTGCCGGGCTTCGCGAACGCCCACTCGCACGCGTTCCACCGGGCGTTGCGCGGCCGCACGCACGACGGCGGCGGCACGTTCTGGACGTGGCGCGAAAGCATGTACGCGCTGGCGGGCAAGCTGACGCCGCAGTCGTACTACCGCCTGGCCCGCGCGGTCTACGCGGAGATGGCGGTGGCCGGGGTGTCGGCCGTCGGCGAGTTCCACTACGTCCACGACCGGTCGAACGAGTTCGGGTACGCGCTCAGGGAAGCCGCGGCGGACGCGGGCATCCGGCTGACGCTGCTCGACACCTGCTACCTCGCCGGCGGCATCGACCAGCCGCTCAACGAGGTGCAGCAACGGTTCTCCGACGGCACGGCCGAGGCGTGGGCGGCGCGCGTGGCCGACCTGAGGTCCGACGACGTGATGCGCGTCGGTGCCGCGATCCACTCCGTCCGCGCCGTTCCGCGCGCCGAGCTGTCCGTGGTGGCGCAGGCGTTCCCGGACGCGCCGCTGCACGTCCACCTCTCCGAGCAGCCCGCGGAGAACCAGGCCTGCCTCGACGCCTACGGCCTGACCCCGGCCGGGCTGCTGGCCGAGGCGGGAGCGCTGGGACCGCGCACCACCGCCGTGCACGCCACCCACCTGACGCCTGATGACATCGCGACCCTCGGGAGCACCGGCACCGGCGCGTGCTTCTGCCCGACCACCGAGGCCGACCTGGCCGACGGCATCGGGCCGGCCCGCGAGCTCGCCGACGCGGGCAGCCCGCTGTCGCTGGGCAGCGACCAGCACGCCGTGATCGACCCGCTGCTGGAGACCCGCGCGCTGGAGCACAACGAGCGCCTGCGCACCGGTCAGCGCGGCCGGTTCGCGCCGGTCGAGCTGCGTGACGCCGCCACCCGGCACTCCGCGCTGGGGTGGGACGGCGGCCGGATCGAACCGGGCGCGCCCTGCGACCTGGTGGCGATCAGCCGCACGACGCCGCGCACCGCGGGATCGCTGCCCGAACAGGTCTTCCTGTCCGCGACTGCGTCCGACGTGGACACCGTCGTGGTCGGCGGCCGGGTGGTGGCCTCCGGTGGCGTGCACGAGACCCTGGGAGACGTCGGCAGGCTGCTGACGACCGCGATCGAGGAGCTGTGGGCATGAGCGTGCTGATCACCGGCATCGGTGAGCTCACCACGAACACCGACGACACCGGCGACGCGCTGGTCCTCGACGGCGACCGGATCGCCTGGATCGGCGCGGCGGCGCAGGCCCCGGCAGCGGACGAGCGCGTCGACGTCGAGGGCCGCGCGGTGCTGCCCGGCTGGGTCGACTCGCACACCCACCTGGTCTTCGCGGGCGACCGCACCGCCGAGTTCGGCGCGCGCATGGCCGGCAAGCCCTACACCGCGGGCGGCATCGCGGTGACCGTCGGCGCGACCCGTGGCGCGTCGGACCAGGAGCTGTCCGGGGTGGTGCGCCGGCACGTGGCGGAGGCGCTGCGGCAGGGCACCACCTTCCTGGAGACCAAGACCGGCTACGGCCTCAACGTGCAGGACGAGGTGCGGTCGGCCCGCATCGCCGCCGAGCACGTCGAGGAGGTCACGTTCCTCGGCGCCCACCTGGTCCCGCCGGGCGAGGACGCCGACACCTACGTCGACCTGGTGCGCGGCGAGATGCTCGACGCGGTGGCGCCGCTGGTGCGGTGGGCCGACGTGTTCTGCGAGAAGGGCGCGTTCGACTACGACCAGTCGAAGGCCGTGCTGACCGCGGCCGCCGCCAAGGGCCTCGGCCTGCGCGTGCACGGCAACCAGCTCGGCGAGGGTCCCGGCGTGCGGCTGGCCGTCGAGCTCGGCGCCGCCTCCGTCGACCACTGCACGTACCTGTCGCAGCAGGACGTCGACGCGCTCGCCTCGTCGGACACCGTCGCCACGCTGCTGCCGGCGTGCGACCTCTCGACCCGCCAGTCGCTGCCGCCGGCCCGTGCGCTGCTCGACGCGGGCGCCACGGTCGCGCTGGCCAGCAACTGCAACCCCGGCTCGTCCTACACCTCGTCGATGGCGTTCTGCGTGACGACCGCGGTGCTGCAGATGTTCCTGAGTGTCGAGGAGGCCGTCCGCGCCGCCACGCTCGGCGGAGCGCAGGCCCTGCGCCGTGACGACGTCGGCGTGCTCCGCGTCGGCGCCCGCGCTGACCTGCACGTCCTCGACGCGCCGTCGATCACCCACCTCGCCTACCGGCCCGGCGTCCCGCTCACGCACGCGGTGTGGAAGAACGGCGAACAGGTGGTCTGACACCGCCAGGTAGCGATCTTGTAACCCTCCGTGTGGGCCTACTGATACGGGGTGGGACGGCCGTATGGTTCCGTCCGTGGCGGATTTCGCGGACGCGCTGACGAAGGCCGTCGACGACAGCGGCCTCAGCCTCGAACGGATCCAGCACCACCTGGCCGCCCGCGGCATGCAGGTGAGCGTCTCGACGCTGAGCTACTGGCGGCGCGGCCGCAGCCGGCCGGAGCGCCCCGAGTCGTTGAAGGTCGTCACGGCGCTGGAGGAGCTCCTCGGGCTCGCCGAAGGACACCTCACCGACCGGCTCGGCGGCAAGCGGCCGCGAGGGCGCTGGGTCGGGCAGGCGATGTCCCTGGAGGACATGTGGGACTCGCGGGCCACCGACCTCGGCGAGGTCATGGCGCGCATCGACCGGCAGCCCACCGCCTCGACCTACCTCAGCGTGCGCGACCGGCTGGTGGTCGGGCCGGACCGGCGTGAGGTCGAGATGCACTGCACGGGCGTCGTGCAGGCGCTGGAGGACGGCACCGACCGGTTCCTGGCGATCCAGCTGGCCGACGCCACGGACCTCGGCGTGGCCACGATCGAGGCGGGGCCACCGTGCCGGCTCGGGCGGGTGCGCAGCGAGGACGCCACCGGCTTCCTCGTCGCGGAGATCCTGTTCGACCGGATGCTGCGGGCGGGGGAGACGGCGCTGGTCGACTACACCGTGCGAATACAGCCCGGCGCCGACAGCGAGGTCTGCGACCGGCGGTTCCTGCGGCCGGTGGGCGACTACGTGCTGCAGATCGACTTCCACCCCGACGCCGTGCCCGCGCGGTGCTACCAGTTCACCCGGCCCTCGCTGCAGGAACCGGAGACCGCGCTCACCGACCTGTGGATCGGGACGACCGCGTCCACGCACATCCACGTGCGCAACCAGAAGCCGGGAATTTATGGAGTGCGGTGGGAGTGGGACTAGTACCCACTCCCACCGCCAGGCGCCCCCGGTGGATCGACGCACGGCCGAGCCGCATTCGGCCGGGCGTCAAGGGCGCAGGATGGCCGTCGCCGGTGCAGGGTGTCGCGGCGACGGCAGGTCTCACACCTTCAGCAGCAGGTTCGGCGAACCCGTCCTGATGTCGGTGAGCTTGCCGGGCGTGGCCGCCCCGACGAGGGCGCCACGCACCTGGGCGGGCGTCGCCGACGGGTTCGCGCTCAGGTAGAGCGCCGCCGCACCCGCCACGTGCGGCGAGGCCATCGAGGTGCCGCCCATGGACCGCGTGCCGGTGTCACTGCTGTGCGACGCGGACACGATCTCGCTGCCGGGCGCCCAGATGTCCAGACAACGGCCGTAGTTCGACGAGCCGGCCGACCAGATCGACCGCCTGTCGGTGCGGTCCGACGCGCCCACGGTGATCGCCTCCGGCGTGCGGGCCGGGGTGAAGTTGCACGCGTCCTGGCCGCTGTTGCCGCCCGCGAGCACGTAGGTGACGCCGGCGCCGATCGACCGCCGGACGGCGTTCTCCAGCGAGCTGTTCGTCCCGCTGCCACCGAGGCTCATGTTCACCACGGCCGGCTTCTTCGCGTTCTGCGTCACCCAGTCGATGCCGCGGATGATGCCGTCCCACGGACCGCTGCCCGCGCAGTCCAGCACCCGCACCGCGACCAGCTTCACCTGCTTCGCGACACCGTAGGTCTTGCCGCCGACCGTGCCCGCGACGTGCGTTCCGTGGCCGTTGCAGTCCTGTGCCACTGAATCGTTGTCGATGAAGTCGTAACCGTCCGACGCGCGATTCTCGAAATCGACGTGCGTCTTGCGGACACCGGTGTCGAGAATGTACGCGGTCACGTTCGAAGCGGTGTTCGGGTACGTGTAGGCGCGGTTCAGCGGCAGGCTCGCCTGGTCGATCCGGTCCAGGCCCCAGGTCGGGTTGGACTGGGTGCCCTGGATCGTCGCGTAGGTGTTGCGCTCGACGAAGTCGACGGCCGGGTCGGCCGCCAGCCTGCGGGCCTGCCGATCGGACAGGCCTGCGACGGAGAAACCGTTCAGCGCGGCACTGAACGTGTGCCGCACCGTGCCGTGGTAGCGGGCGGCCAGCGCGTCGGCAGAGGTGTGCGCGCCGTCCTTGAGCACCACGATGTAACTGCCTTCGACCGCCTGCGTGCCCGCACCCGGCAGCACGTCCTGTTCGGCGGCGGCGGTGGGCGCCCACATCGCTGTGGCGGCGATGCCGAGCACCGCGGCAATTGCAACACGACCTCGTTGTCGTGCCATCGGTTCCTCCTGGCAGGGAATGAGCTGTGGAACGTGACGAACATAACCGCACTAACGGGTGAAATGGCAGGTTCGAAAATTCAGTCGGCAATACTGTCAAAACTGTTGTGGTGCTGTGGACGGGTGTGAACGAGAAATATTGTTCACAAATGCCCCCGGACCTGCGCCGACCTGGAGCAGCTCCACGTGGCACGACGCCGCGCGGCGAGGCAGGGTTGAGGGCATGGACTACACCAACCTCGGCCGCAGCGGCCTCTCTGTCTCCCGCCTGTGCCTCGGCACGATGAACTTCGGCCCCGAGACGACCGAGGCCGACAGTCACGCGATCATGGACCGCGCGCACGAGCACGGCCTGAACTTCTTCGACACCGCCAACGTCTACGGCTGGAAGATGGGCGAGGGCGTCACCGAGCAGATCATCGGCCGGTGGTTCGCGCAGGGCGGTGGCCGCCGCGAGAAGACCGTCATCGCCACCAAGCTCTACGGCAGCATGGGCGAGTGGCCCAACGAGACCAAGCTGTCGGCGTTGAACATCCGCCGTGCCGCCGACGCCTCGCTCAAGCGCCTGCAGACCGACTACATCGACCTGTACCAGATGCACCACGTCGACCGTGACACGCCGTGGGACGAGATCTGGGAAGCGTTCTCGGTGCTGCGCCAGCAGGGCAAGGTCATCTACTTCGGCTCGTCGAACTTCGCCGGCTGGCACCTCGCCCAGGCGCAGGAGGCCGCCCGCACGCGCGGGTTCCTCGGCCTGGTGTCCGAGCAGTCGATCTACAACCTGATGACCCGCTGGATCGAGCTGGAGGTGCTCCCCGCGGCCCGCCACTACGGCCTCGGCGTCATCCCGTGGTCGCCGCTGTCCGGCGGCCTGCTCGGCGGCGTGCTGCGCAAGCAGCGCGAGGGCGGTGCCTCGCGGTCCAACGCCGAGCGCTACCAGGCCGTGCTCGCCAAGCACCAGGAGGCCATCGAGGGCTACGAGAAGCTCTGCGCCGACATCGGCGAGGACCCGGCCAACGTCGGCCTCGCGTGGCTGCTGCACCAGGAGGGCGTCACCGCGCCGATCATCGGCCCGCGCACCGCCGAGCAGCTCGACAACTCACTGCGGGCAGCGGAGCTGAAGCTCGACGCGGACGTGCTCGCGAAGCTGGACGAGCTGTTCCCCGCGCCCGCTCCGAACGGCTCCAAGCCGGCCCCCGAGGCCTACGCCTGGTAACCGCTCCATCGCTGCTCCGCCCCATGCGGGGGCCTTTCGCACGCTGCTGTCGTACGAAAGCTCCCCGCGTGGCACATGAAGCAGGGGAGCGGGTGGTCAGTCCTCGAAGTCGTCGTCGTCGCGCGCCAGGAAGGTGGCGAAGCGCTCGATCGGCGTCTCGAAGTCGGGGTTGGCGTCGACGAACTCCCGCAGCTTGTCGGCGAGCCACGCGAAGGTGACCTCCTCCTCGCCGCGCCGCTTCTCCAGCTCCTCGATGCCGCGATCGGTGTGGTACATGGCTGAGAACTCCTGTGGGGGCTGAGAACAACGAGCCGCCGGACCCTTGGGGCCCGGCGGCTCGTCACTGGCTCACTGCGGGACCTAGTCGAACGCGCGGTTGATGATCTCGCGCTGCTCGACCTCGTGCACCTTGCTCGAACCGGCCGACGGGGCGGCCATCGGGCGGCGCGACACGCGGCGGACACCGGAGAGGTGCGAAGGCAGCAGCTCCGGCAGCGCCAGGCCGTAGAACGGCCACGCGCCCTGGTTCGCCGGCTCCTCCTGAACCCAGCGGATGTCCTTCGCGTTCGGGTAGCCCTCCAGCGTCTCGGTCAGCTTGCGCGCCGGGACCGGGTAGAGCTGCTCGACACGCACGATCGCCACGTCCGTCGCGCCGCGCTTCTCCCGCTCCGAGTGGAGCTCGTAGGAGATCTTGCCGCTGCACAGCAGAACCTTCGTGACCGCGTTCGGGTCCTTCACGGTCGGGTCGTTCATCACCGACTGGAAGCGGTCGTTGATGAACTCGTCCGTGCCGGACACCGCGGCCTTGAGGCGCAGCATCGACTTCGGCGTGAAGACGATCAGCGGCCGGTCGACGCCGTCGAGGGCGTGGCGGCGCAGCAGGTGGAAGTAGTTCGCCGGCGTCGACGGCACCGCGACGGTCATGGAGCCCTCGGCGCACAGCTGCAGCCAGCGCTCGATGCGGCCCGACGTGTGGTCGGGGCCCTGGCCCTCGTGGCCGTGCGGCAGCAGGATCACGACGTCGGAACGCTGACCCCACTTGGCCTCACCGGACGAGATGAACTCGTCGATGATCGGCTGCGCGCCGTTGACGAAGTCACCGAACTGCGCCTCCCACAGCACCAGCGCCTGCGGGTTCGCGACCGAGTAGCCGTACTCGAAGCCGACCGCCGCGAACTCCGACAGCACCGAGTCGTAGACCATGAACTTGCCCTGGTCCGGCGACAGGTTCTGCAGCGGCGTGTACTCCTCGCCGGTCTTGCGGTCGATCAGGGTCGCGTGGCGCTGCACGAACGTGCCGCGGCGCGAGTCCTGGCCGGCCAGGCGGACCTTGCGGCCCTCCAGCGCGAGCGAGCCGAACGCGAGCAGCTCCGCGAACGCCCAGTCGATGCCGCCCTCGCGCGCCATCTTGGCGCGGCGGTCGAGCACCGGCTTGACGCGGGCGTGCGGGGTGAAGCCCTCCGGCAGGTTCACGTGCGCGTCGGCGATGTGCTCCAGCACCTCGCGCGTGATGCCCGTGGGGAGCTTGGCCGGGATCTGCTGCTCGGACTCGACCGACGGGCTGACCGTGACCGGGTGCTTCTCGAGCTCGCGGACCTCGTTGAAGACGTGCTCCAGCTGGCTGGAGAAGTCCTGCAGCGCCTTCTCGGCCTCTTCCACCGTGATGTCGCCGCGGCCGATCAGGGACTCGGTGTAGGTCTTGCGCACCGAGCGCTTCTGGTCGATCACGTCGTACATCGCCGGCTGGGTCATCGAGGGGTCGTCGCCCTCGTTGTGACCGCGGCGGCGGTAGCAGACCATGTCGATCACGACGTCCTTGCGGAACCGCTGGCGGTAGTCGACAGCGAGCTTCGCGACCCAGTAGCAGGCCTCGGGGTCGTCACCGTTCACGTGGAAGATCGGCGAGCCGATCATCTTCGCGACGTCGGTCGAGTACTTCGACGACCGCGAGTGCTCCGGCGCGGTGGTGAAGCCGACCTGGTTGTTCACGACGATGTGGACCGTGCCGCCGGTGCGGTAACCGCGCACCAGGGCCAGGTTCAGCGTCTCGGCCACGACACCCTGACCGGCGAACGCCGCGTCACCGTGCAGCGCGACCGGCAGCACCGGGAAGATGTCGCCGCCGATGCCGATGAGGTCCTGCTTGGCGCGCACGATGCCCTCGAGCACCGGGTCGACCGCTTCGAGGTGCGACGGGTTCGCCGTCAGCGACACCTTGGTCTCGCCGTCGCCGAACATCCGGAAGTACTTGCCCTCGGCACCGAGGTGGTACTTCACGTCGCCGGAGCCGTGCGCCTGACCGGGGTCGAGGTTGCCCTCGAACTCGCGGAAGATCTGCGAGATCGGCTTGCCGACGATGTTCGCGAGCACGTTCAGGCGGCCGCGGTGCGGCATCGCGATGACGACCTCGTCGAGCTCGTGCTCGGCTGCCTTGTCCAGCACCGCGTCGAGCAGCGGGATGACGGTCTCGCCGCCCTCCAGCGAGAACCGCTTCTGGCCGACGTACTTCGTCTGCAGGAACGTCTCGAACGCCTCGGCCGCGTTGAGCTTGCTGAGGATGTACTTCTGCACTGTGGCCGGGGGCTTCTCGTGCGGAACCTCGACGCGTTCCTGGATCCACTGCCGCTCTTCCGGCTCCAGGATGTGCATGTACTCGACGCCGACGGTGCGGCAGTACGAGTTGCGCAGCACGCCCAGGATGTCGCGGAGCTTCATCCGCTCCTTGCCGGCGAACCCGCCGACCGGGAACTCGCGGTCGAGGTCCCACAGCGTCAGGCCGTGGCTCAGGACGTCGAGGTCCTGGTGGCTGCGCTGGCGGTAGTTCAACGGGTCCGTGTCGGCCATCAGGTGGCCGCGCGTGCGGAACGCGTCGATCAGCTCGATCACGCGGGCGGTCTTGTCGACAGCGCCCTCGGGGATGTCGGCGACCCAGCGGATGGGCTCGTAGGGCAGCCGCAGCGACGCGAAGATGTCGTCGTAGAAGCCGTCCTCGCCCAGCAGCAGCTGGTGGACGCGCTTGAGGAACTCGCCCGACTCCGCACCCTGGATGATGCGGTGGTCGTAGGTGCTCGTCAGCGTGATGATCTTGCTGACGCCCATGTCGGTGAGCGCCTGCTCGCTGGTGCCCTGGAAGTGCGCGGGGTACTCCATCGCACCGACGCCGATGATGGCGCCCTGACCGGCCTGCAGCCGCGGCACCGAGTGGTTGGTGCCGATCGTGCCGGGGTTGGTCAGCGAGATCGTGGTGCCGGAGAAGTCCTCCGTCGTCAGCGACCCGGAGCGAGCCTTGCGGATCAGGTCCTCGTAGGCCTGCCAGAACTGCGTGAACGTCATGTTCTCGCAGCCCTTGACCGACGCGACGACCAGCGTGCGCTGCCCGTCCTTGCCGGGCAGGTCGATCGCCAGACCGAAGTTCACGTGCTCCGGCGTGACGACGAACGGCTTGCCGTCGACCTCGGCGTAGTGCCGGTTCATGTTCGGGAAGGCCTGCAGCGCCCGCACCACCGCGTAGCCGATGACATGGGTGAAGGAGACCTTCCCGCCACGCGTCCGCTTCAGGTGGTTGTTGATGACGATGCGGTTGTCGGCCAGCAGCTTGGCGGGCACGGCACGCACGCTGGTCGCGGTCGGAACGGTGAGCGACAGCTCCATGTTCTTCGCGATGGCGGCGGCGGCTCCGCGCAACTGCTTCTGCTCGGGCTGCGCACTCGGCGTGACCGGGGCTGCCTTCGCGGCCTGCTGCGGAGCCGGCTTGGCCGCCGGCTTCGGCTGCGGCGCGGCCTTGGGAGCCGCCGCTGCCTTGGGTGCCGCCGCCTTGGGAGCAGACGCGGCCTGTGCTTTGCCGTTGTCCGCGGCCGGCGGCGTCACGGTCGCGGTGGTCGTCGCGCCACCCGCGCTCGCCGCGGCGGCGTTCCCGTTGCCGCCCGCTCGCTTGTAGTCGGCAAAGAAGTCATGCCATGCCGGGTCTACGGATGACGGGTCCGCGAGGAACTGCTCGTACATCTCCTCGACGAGCCACTCGTTCGGCCCGAATTGTGACGCAGGACTGCTGCTGGACACGGCTGGCGCTCGCCTCTATCCATCTCGCTCTTGGTGTTGACTCATGCGGTAGTCAGGCTAGTCCCCCCAGCGCGGGCCTTCACACGCTGGAGGCACCTGGCAAGGAGTGCTCTGTCACAGGATCGATCAGGACGGCCCCCGCGTCACCCGCAGTTGAGCATCTCTTGATGTGCGTCTCGCTACGCCCCTCCCTTTCGGAGATTGTCCGTCGAGCCGTTTGGACGGGCACACGCACCGAGCGCATCGATCAGTTCACAGCAGGTACGACAACTCCGCCTGCTCGAATGATCCCACCTCGCGCGCTTCAGCCGGCCGACTTCTCGATCGATCTGGCCATCGCCCCGACGAACGCCTCTCTGACGTCCTCGTCCGTGCGGTCCAGCGACAGGTACGGGTTCAGGTCCTCCAGCTCGACCAACAACAGCTCCCCGTCCCTGGTCCGACAGGCGTCTACCCGCTGAACGCCGTGTTCAAGCCCGTTCCACCGGATGAACCTCTCCGCGAACTCCAGGTCCGCATCGGTGGCCTCGTACGAGCTCAACTCCCACCGCCGCGCGGGGTCCGGCGCGTTCAACGCGTACTGGAACTCGCGGTCGACGTAGTAAAACGACACCTCGTACCGAAAATCGATCTTCGGCTGGATCAGCATGTCGCTCTCGTCCCTGATTTTCTCGCGCGGGACGATTTCCAGCCCGTGCGAGTCCGCCCCGTCTTTGGGCTTCACGACGTACAACGGCGCATCCGGCAACTTCCCGAGGTCCTCCACCCGGTCAACCGTGGGAATGACGGGAAACCCCCGCTCACTCAGCTCGACCAGGTACTGCTTGCCCGCCATGTCGCCCTTGCCGGTGAGCGGGTTGTAGACCTTCACGCCTCGCTCCCGGGCCACCTGCCGGAACTCCCGGTAGGCCTCCGGATAGTCGATCACCGGCCCGCTGTTGCGCACGACCACGACGTCGAACCCGCTCCCGAGCAACGCGGCGGCGTCACGGGGGTTGCACAGCGCGATGTCGAAGTGCTCCCGCAACCGGGACGTCAGGTAGATGTCCTCGTCGCAGTACCGACGGCCACGCGCGGGGTAGGCGAGATCGGTGACGTACAGGACCTTCAAACGACGAGCCACAGCAACTCCTGGAGACGGGGAGGGAAGAGAGGACGGGTGAAGGGAGCGGGAGACCCGGCCTGTGATCGAGCGAAGCGAGACGACCCTCCCTCACCTCAGGCAGTTGCACGCCTATCGAGCGACGCGAGACGTATCTACCTCAATCGACGGGTAGCGGTATCAAGCCCCAATCGCGATCGTCGCGAAGCGGCGATGAACCCCGAACGTCGTCCCTGCCTGACCAACCCCGGTGCCAAGGCGATCGGCAACCGTGCCTGATCAACCCCGGTATCAAGGCGACAGACCATGGACCGCACCCAACCCCGGCACCAGGGCGACCGACGATCAGGCCTCACCCCACCGGCACCCCATGCCGCCACAACCGCGCATAAGCCTCACCCCGGGCTAACAACTCCTCATGCGTCCCAACCTCCACAACTCGCCCTCCATCCAGCACCACGATCCGATCAGCCCGCGCGGCGGTGGCCAACCGGTGCGCCACCACGAACGTCGTCCGCGACCCGGCCACCTGGTCACTGGCCGCCAGCACCGCGGACTCGGTCGCCGGGTCCAACGCCGCGGTCGCCTCGTCGAGCAGCAGCACGTCCGGACGCACCAGCTCCGCCCGAGCCAGCGCCACGAGCTGCCGCTGCCCGGCGGACAGCCGGTTCCCCCGCTCCCCGACCGGCTGGTGGAAGCCGCTCGGCAGCGTCGCCACCATCGGCAGCGCCCCGACGGCGCTGACGGCCTGCTCGACCTCCTCGTGGGTGGCGTCCGGGCGGCCGTAGGCGACGTTCTCCGCCACGTCGCCGCCGAACAGGTGCGCCTCCTGCGGCACGACGCCGAGGCGCTGGCGGTAGGCCTGCAGGTCGTACGTGCGGATGTCGACGCCGTCGACCAGCACGGTGCCGGAGGTGGCGTCGTAGAAGCGGGCCACCAGCTTGACCAGGGTGGACTTGCCCGCGCCGGTCTCGCCGACCAGTGCCACGGTCTCGCCGGGGCGGACGTGCAGGGAGACGTCGGCGAGGGCCGGCTGGTCGGTGCCGGGGTAGGCGAAGGAGACGTTGCGCAGCTCCACCTCGCCGCGCAGGTGTGGTGGGACCGGGATCGGCGCGGCCGGGGGTTCGACGGTGGTGGGGGTGCGCAGCAGGTCGCCGATGCGGCGCAGGCCCACGCGGGCCTGCTGGTAGCCGTCGAAGACGCCGGAGAGCTGCTGCAGCGGGTTGAAGAACAGGCCCAGGTACAGCAGGAACGCGAGCAGCACGCCGGGGGTGAGGCTGCCGGTGGCCACGCGGTGGGCACCCGCCGCGAGGGCGATCGCCTGGGCGACGCCGGAGAGCATCGCGACGAACGGGAAGTACGTGGCGATGTAGCGCTGCGCGCGCAGGCGGGTGCGGCGGTAGGCGTCGCTGCGTTCGGCGAAGGCCTCCGCTGAGCGGCGCTCGCGGGTGTAGGCCTGGGCGACGCGCAGGCCCGAGACGTTCTCCTGCAGGTCGGCGTTGACGGCGCTGACGCGTTCGCGGGCCTCGGCGTAGGCCGCGGACGACAGCCGCTGGAAGACCACGGTGGCGACCAGCAGGAACGGCAGCACGGCCAGCGCGATCAGGGCGAGCGACGGGTCGGTCACGACCAGGGCGACGGTGACGCCGACGAGGGTGAGCAGGCTGATCACCGCGGTGACCAGGCCGGTCTGCAGGAACGTCGACAGCGCGTCGACGTCCGTGGTCATCCGCGTCATGATGCGGCCGGCCATCTCGCGCTCGTAGTAGTCGAGCCCGAGCCGTTGCAGGTGCGCGTAGCTGCGGATGCGCAGCAGGTACAGCAGGCGCTCGCCCAGCCGGGCGGCGAACACGGTGCTGCCGGCCGTCGTGAGCCAGCCGGTGACGACGAGGCCCACGCCCAGCGCGATGGCGAGCCAGAGCGACGACTCGGCGCCGCCCACCACGCCGCCGTCCACGCCGAGCCGGACCAGCGCGGGCAGGCCCATGCCGACCAGCGCGTCCAGCACCACCAGCGCGCCCACGCCGAGCAGGGCCCAGCGCACCGGGCGCACCAGGCGGGCCAGCCGGAAGGCCGGGTCGGGGGCTGTCGGGTCCTCCGCCAGCACCGGCTCCTCGGTCGCGGGTGGCAGCGCGCGCACCTGGGCGAGCAGCTCCGGCGTCGGCGGGCCACCGGCGAGCGCGGAGGCGGCACCGCCACCTCCACCCCGGCGACCGCCCGCCGCGCCACCACCGGAACCGCCGGTCGGCCGGGCCTCCTCGATCAGGCGCCGGTCCAGCTCCTCCTGCGACAGCGCCGGCCACAGGTCGCCGGTCGCGGCCGGCGCCGTCGACTCGATCGCCTCGCCGGGACCGGCCAGCAGGTCGCGGTACAGGCCGCAGCGCTCGGTCAGCTCCTCGTGGGTGCCCACGTCGACCACGCGGCCCGCGTCCAGCACGGCGATCCGGTCGGCCAGCGAGAGGGTGGAACGGCGGTGCGCGACCAGCAACGTCGTGCGCGAGGCCGTGACCGACGCCAGCGTCGCGTGGATCGCGGCCTCGGTCGCGTTGTCCACCGCCGACGTCGCGTCGTCCAGCACCAGGATCCGCGGGTCGGAGAGCAACGCCCGCGCCAGGGCCACGCGCTGGCGCTGCCCGCCGGACAACGTCAGCCCGCGCTCGCCGACCACCGTGTCGTACCCGTCCGGCAGCGCCTCGATGAAGTCGTGCGCCTCGGCCGCCTTCGCCGCGCGCTCGACCTCCTCCCGCGACGCGTCGGGACGGCCGTACGCGATGTTCGAGAACACGCTGGAGGAGAACAGGAAGGCCTCCTCGAACACCACGCCCACCGCGCCGCGCAACGACTCCAGCCGCAACGTCCGCACGTCCGCGCCGCCCACCTGGACCGCACCCGAGTGCACGTCGTAGAACCGGGGCAGCAGCAGGGACACCGTCGACTTGCCCGACCCCGCGGTGCCCACGAGCGCCAGCGTCTCGCCCGGCCGCACCGAGATCGAGAAGTCCTTCAGCACCGGCTCGCTGCGGGTGTACCCGAACGTGACCCCCGAGAACGACACGCCCAGCGGGCCGTCCGGCACCTCGCCGGGCCCGTCCGTGACGTCCGGCTGCGAGTCGATCAGCTCGTAGACCCGCTCCACACCGGCCCGCGCCAGCTGCGCCGACACCATCAGGCTCGCCAGCAGCCGGGTCGGTCCCACCAGGTTCGCCACGTACGTCGTGAACGCCAGGAACGTGCCCAGCGTGACCTGCCCGTGCAACGCCAGCCAGCCGCCCAGCCCGAGCACGCCGACCTGCCCCAGCAACGGCAGCGCCGTGACCGTCGCCAGCGGCCGCGCCGACAGCCGGGCGGCCCGCATCCGTTCCGCGAAGAGCGTCCGCGCGTGCTTCTCCAGCCGGGCGACCTCGCGCGCCTCCTGGCCGAAGCCCTTCACCACGCGCACGCCGGTGACGGTCTCCTCGACGTGCTGCGCGAGGTCCGCCGCCCGCTGCTGCGCCGACCAGGTGGCCGGGAACAGCGTCAGCCGCGTCCGGCCGACCAGCCACGCCACCAGCGGCAGCACCACGAGCGCGACCAGCGTCAGCGGGATCGACAGGTAGATCATCGCCGCCAGCGCGGCCACCGCGAACACGACCGTGCCGACCGCCAGCGGCACCATCATCAGCAACGACTGCACGAGCTGCAGGTCCGTGATCGACCGGGACACGATCTGCCCCGTGCGCAGCTCGTCCTGCTTCGCACCGTCCAGCCGCTGCACCGAGGAGAACACCGACTGCCGCAGGTCGTGCTGCACGTCCAGCGCCAGCCGCCCGCCGACGTAGCGCCGCACGAACGCGGAGCCGAACGTCAGCAGCTCCAGCGCGACCAGCGCGACGACGAGCACCACCAACCGGTCCGTGCGCCCCGCCGTCGAGTCGTCGACGGCCACCTTCAGCAGCAACGGCCCGGCCGCCTGCAGACCCACACCGAGGACGGCGGCGACCACCGACAGCACCACCAGTCGGGGGTGCTGCCAGCATGCCGCCACCAGTCGGCGTACCCAGCCCTGTTTCACACCGACGAGGCTACGGACCGGGTCTGACAGAAACTAATACGCGCAGGTCAGGTGATGTCCTTGGACTGCGTGACCGCCCAGCCGCCCGCGAAGACGACCCCGGCCCACGCCACGAACACGAGCCCCGACCACCACCAGTCGAGCGCGCCACCCGCGCCCGCGATGGCCCGCAGCACGTCCTCGATCTCCGGTGGCACGACGCCGGCCGTCGACAGGAACAGGTCGACCGCGACCGACCCGGTGAGCCCGTTGATCGACCCGTTCGGCAGGAACCCGATCACCGACGGCACCTCGAGGTAGGCGAGCACGCCGTGCAGCACGTTCTCGATCGCCAGGAAGTACAGCAGCAGGATCACGACCGCCCCGGCGACGTTCGGCACCAGCGCGCCGATGCCCACGCCGAACATCGTCATCAGGATCGACGACAGCACGCAGACCAGCGTCAGCATCGCCCAGCCGCCCGCGTCCGGCAGCTGCCCGGAGTCCGCGGTGATCACCACGCCGAGCGCGATGAACGCCATGATCGCGATGCCGTAGATCGCGCCCCACAGGACGTACACCAGCATCTTCGCCAGCATCGCCTGCATGCGCGACGGCGCGGTGAGGAACGTCGTGGTGATCGTCCGCCGCTGGATCTCACCGGACACCGCGAGCGCGCCGAAGATCAACGGGAAGATCGTCGACACGTTGATCGCCCGCGCGATGCCGAACAGCGAGATCTTCCACTGGTCCGGTGTCACGCCGAGGAAGTCCGACACCTCGTCCACGTCCGACGACGACGCGAGGTCCACGAAGAACTGCCCGAGCAGACCGGTCGCGAGACCCCAGCCCAGCGCCAGCACGGCGGTCGGGATCAGCAGTCCCCACCACAGCCCGGTCGTGGTCGTCTTGCGGAGCTCCGCCTGTACGAGGTTGCCCATCAGGCCCAACCACCCTGTTGTTGCTGCTGCTGGTGCGGCGCCGGCGCGTACCCGGCGTACTGGCCACTGGTGAGCTGGAAGAACAGCCGCTCCAGGTCGGCCTGCTCCTCCTGGATGCCGTAGATCGACACGTTCGCCCGCAGCGCCGTGTCCGCCACGTACTTGGCGTCCACACCGGACACCGCGAGCCGCCCGTCGGGCAGCTGTTCGACGTGCGCGCTGGCCGCGCTGAGCGCGGTCGCCAGCGCGTTGACGTCCGACGGCTGCACCAGGACGCGCTTGCGCTGCGACTGCCGCAGCTGCTCCAGCGGCCCGTAGAACATCGTCTGCCCGCGCGAGATGATCACGACCTGGTCGACGGTCTGCTCCACCTCCGCCAGCAGGTGGCTGGAGATCAGCACGGTGCGGCCCATGCGCGCGTAGGACTGCAGGAACGTCCGCAGCCACGCGATGCCCTCGGGGTCGAGGCCGTTCGCGGGCTCGTCGAGCACGAGCACCTGCGGGTCACCGAGCAGCGCCGTGGCCAGCGCGAGCCGTTGCTTCATGCCCAGCGAGAACCCGCCCACGTTGCGGTCCGCCGCCGTCGCGAGGCCGACCAGGCCCAGGACCTGGTCGGCCTGCGCGTCCGGCACGCCGATCGCCGCCGCGTACACGCGCAGGTGGTTGCGTGCGGTGCGCGAGGGGTGGAACCCCTGCGCCTCCAGCACCGCGCCCACCACGCGGCCGGGCTGGCCGAGCTGGTGGAACTGCCTGCCGTTGATCGTCGCGATGCCACTGGTCGGCTTCACCAGACCCAGCAGCATGCGCAGGGTCGTCGTCTTGCCGGCGCCGTTCGGGCCGAGGAAGCCCGTCACGCTGCCGGGTGACACGGTGAAGCTCAGGTTCTGCACCGCGGTGACCGAACCGAACTGCTTGGTCAGGTTCTGCACCGCGATGAGGCCGCTGCCGTCATGCATGCGGCCCATCCTGCCCGATGGTCAGTCGGGCAAGGCGTGCTTTGGACGCGACACGACGGCCGCGCGGTGCACGGGCCGCGCCGGGGCGACCGGTGTCGGCGGCTCGGTCGCCGCCTCGGCGGAAACCCCCGCCGGCACCTCGTCGGTCATGCCCGACCGGGTGAACGGGTTGCGCAGCGGCCCGCGGCGTTCCCGGTGCGGCTGCCCCTCGCCGATCAGGTGCTGGTGCGCCATGTTCCAGACCTGGCAAGGCCACCGGCGGCGGCGCAGCCAGCCGGGACACGCCCGGCACCGGCCGTCCTCGTCGGGCTGGTGGACCGTCAGCAGCAACCGCCAGCCGTCGGCCAGCCGGTGGATCTCCGCGCGGGCCAGCGGAACCAGTGCGTCGGCCGCGCCGTGCTCGGCCACCTTGTCCAGCAGTGCCAACCGTTGCAGCACCGCGTCGCGCAGGGACTCGTCCATCACATCTTCGCCGAGGCCTGGTCGAGCAAAGAGCCCAGCCGACGCGTCTGGGTGGCGGACATCACAGCGGTCTCGCCCGGCGGCGCGACCAGCAGAACCCGGTCGTTCTCCAGCAGAACGGTCATCGACCTGTCGCGACCGAACGGGTCGTGGCAGTGGATCCAGCCCTGTGGTTCAGCCATGGAATCACCTTTCGAGGGACACCCGACTCCTGCTTCATCGGTCGTCGCCCCTGCTCGGCGCACCGCCGTCACGGGAATTCACTCGTTTGCTGGACGGAGCGCACACCGGCAGTGGTCTGGTCCGGGAAACTTTTGGGTCGCGATTGGTGGGGGGTGCTGGGCGCGGCTGTGGCGGAGCCGCTATATTTGGTCACGGCGGCCCCGCTCCCAGTGACCCCCAGGCTGGTTGAGCGCGGCCGCCCTTTACTTTTCTCCCCCTTTCTCGCTGTCTCCGCGTGAAACCTGTTGCGCCCCGCGCTCTCGTACACTGTAAGGTCCTCGTACACCGTAAGGGGGAGGATCTCATGAGTACGACTGCGACGGAGACCGTCGGGGTGCGGCCGCACCCGCAGCGCTGGGCGGTGCTCGGCGTGCTCTGCCTGTCGGTGATGGTCGTGGTGCTGGACAACACGGTGCTGAACGTGGCGATCCCGTCGATCTCCACCGGTCTGGGCGCGAGCACGGCCGACATCCAGTGGATGATCAACGCCTACTCGCTGGCGCTGGCGGGCCTGCTGCTCACGACCGGTGCGCTGAGCGACCGGTTCGGCCGCAAGCGGGCGTTGCTCGCCGGTCTGACGCTGTTCGGCGCCGGCAGTGCCGTGGCCGCCTACGCCGGTTCGTCCGAGGCGTTGATCGCGGCCCGCGGCTTCATGGGCGTCGGCGCGGCGCTGCTGATGCCCGGCACGCTGGCCGTGCTGATGCAGCTGTTCGACGAGAAGGAACGGCCGAAGGCCATCGGCATCTGGGCCGCGGTCACCAGCCTCGGCTTCGCGGCCGGCCCGGTGATCGGCGGTGCGCTGATCAAGCACTTCTGGTGGGGCTCGGTGTTCCTGATCAACGTCCCGGTGGCGCTGCTGGCCGTCGCGGCCGTGGCGTTCCTGGTGCCCGAGTCGAAGGACCCGGCCGTGCGCAGGCCGGACGTGCCCGGCTCGATTCTGTCGATCATCGGCATGGTCTCGCTGGTGTACGCCGTGATCTCGGTGCCGGAGAACGGTTTCGCCTCGCCGCGGTTCGGCGTGCCGCTCGCGCTGGGACTCGTCGCGATGACGGCGTTCGCGTGGTGGGAACGGCGCACCGCGGAACCGATGCTGGACCTCGGTTTCTTCGCCGACCGCCGCTTCACCGGCGCCGTCGCCTCCGGCGTGCTCGCGGCGTTCGGCATGGCCGGCTCGCTCTTCCTGCTCACGCAGCACCTGCAGGGCGTGCTCGGCTACAGCCCGCTGGAGGCCGGCCTGCGCGTGGCCCCGATGGCGATCGCGTTGCTCGTCACCAGCAACACCCTGGGCCAGCTCGTGCTGAAACTGGGTGCCAGCAAGGCGATGCTGCTCGGCATGACGATCGTCGCGGGCGGCGTGGTGCTGCTCTCGATCGGCGCCACCTACCCGCCGACACTGGCCGGCCTGGTGCTGATCGGCGTCGGTGTCGGTGTGGCGCAACCGGTTGCGGTCAACGCCCTGATGGGCTCGATCCCGCCGGAACGCGCCGGCATCGCCTCGGGCCTGTCGTCGACGCTGTCCGAGCTGGGCTCGTCGTTCGGCATCGCGGTGCTGGGGGCGCTGCTGTCCGCGCGGTTCGCCGCGGAGCTGCCGGCCGGGGTGCCGGGGCGGTCGCTGTCGGAGGCGCTGCACAGCGGCGCGGACCTGGCGGTGGTGCGCGAGGCGTTCTCGTCGGGGATGAGCGTGAGCCTGCTGATCGGTGCCGTGTCGGTGTTCCTGGGAGGAGTTGTGGCGAGCGTGCTGCTCCGGCGTGCTTAGGATCGGGCGGTGGACAGCGTGTGGTTCGGCAAACCCCGGCCCGGCAGCGGCCAGCCCCTCGGCCTGAGCCGGGAGGCCATCGTCCGCAAGGCGCTGGAGGTGCTCGACGAGCACGGCCTGGCGAAGCTGTCCATGCGCAAGCTCGCGGCCGAGCTCGGCGCGGCACCGATGTCGCTGTACTGGCACGTGCCGACCAAGGACGCGCTGATCGAGCTCTGCCTCGACGAGATCTACGGCGAGTTCCCGCTCCCGGCCCCCGACGCCGACTGGGAACCCGCGCTGCGCGAGATGATGCACGCGATGCGTCATCTCGCGCTCAAACACCCGTGGTGGATCCGCGGCATCGGCGAGTTCACCACCATCGGCCCGAACGCGGTGGCGATGGCCGACGCCATGCTCGAACCCATGCGCGCCGCCGGGCTGTCCGCGGTCGAGGCGTCCATGTCCGTGTCGACGGTGTCGAGCTACGTCGTCGGGTGGTCGACCACCGAGGTGAACTTCACCAGCCGCGGCGGACTCGACTCACCGCCACCGGACCTGGGCAAGATCGCCGACATGTACCGCGAGAAGCACCCGCGCTACGTCGAGATGCTGCAGGAACCGCAGCTGTGGACGTTGGACGGGCAGTTCGAGTTCGGGCTCGACTGCGTGATCCACGGGATCAAGGCGCGGATGGCGGCCCTGCGATAGCCGCGCGGAGCTCGTCGGCCTCCGGCGCGTGGATGCTGTCGAAGATGGCGAGCGCCTCGCCCAGGACCCGGGCGGCCCGGTCGTGGTCACCGCGCCGGCCCAGCACGTCGCCGAGCATCCGCAACGTGCAGGCCGTTTCGTACAGGTCGTCGAGTTCGGCGTACGTCGTGGCAGACCGTTCGAGGTGCTCGACGGCCTCGTCGAGATGGCCCTGGTCGAGAGACATCTGGCTGGACAGCCTCAGGAACAGGGCTTCGTTCCAGCTGTTCCCGGACTCGCGGCAGATCGCCAAGGACCGGTGCAGGTGGTCTCGGGCCTCCTCGAAACGCCCTCGCTTCCAGGCGATCTCACCGAGCTCGGCAAGCATGATCGCCTCTCCGCGCGGGATGTCGAGCTCTCGGTAGAGCGGCAGGGCGATCAGGAAGTGGTCGGCCGCCCGGTCGAGGAGATCCTGCTTGTGCAGCACGAGACCGATCTCGTGGTGCGCAGTCGCCATCTCCCGCCGAGCGCCACGGCGCCGTGCCAGGCTCAGCTCCTCGAACAGCAGGGGCAACGCCTTGTCGAGTCTGCCGGCCTGCACCAGCGATTCGGTGAGCGAGCTGAGCGCTATCAGCATGATCTGCTCGTCACCGAGCCGGCGGGCGCTCGTCAGTCCGGCGGTGGCCAGCTCCACGTTGGTCGCCCACTGGGCGTTGAGGATGTTCGGAATCGACAGGCAGTTTGGTAGCAGGGCGGCGATTCGGTGATGACCGTGGTCCACCGCGTACTGGAGGACCGACACGAGGTTGGTCTGCTCCTGGCGGTGCCAATCGAGGGCGTCGTCCCTCGTGCCGAAGATCAGCGGATCGGGTTCGGCGTCGTGGTGCTCGAACCTCGACGCCCCGGTCTGCGGGTAGATCACGAACCTGCTCAGGTCGGCGGTGTGCAGGTACCAGCCGAGCAGGTGGCGGATGCGCTCTTCGAGCAACTCGGACGACTCGTGCGCACGGGCGGTCTCGACGGCGTACTCGCGGATCAGGTCGTGGAACTGGAACCGGTCGCGCCCGACCTCGGCGATCAGGTGCACGTCGGCGAGGGCGCCGAGCACCGGCCGAACCGCCTCCGCGGACATGCCGGTCACCGCGGCGGCCGCGGGCGTGCTGATCGTGACACCGGGATGAAGACCGAGCAGCCGAAAGGCTCGCGCCGTCATCGGTGGTAGGGCGTTGTAGGACAGGTCGAAGACCTTGCGCACGGCCGCGCGTGGGTCGTCGTCCAGCGCCAGGGCGTCGAGACGGCCCCTGGCCAGGTCCGTGGTCAGGTCGGAGATGCGCAGGTGCGGACGGTCGACGATCTGCTCGGCAGCGATCCGCAGTGTGCCAACGGCAACCCGGCGCACATCCGCACCAGCAGGTCCGTCGCCTGTGTCTCCGCGTCGGCACGTGCCGGTCCCACGATGTCTCGGACCAGCACCATCGCGTCATCGTGCGGAAGCTCGTCCAACGCGATGCGGCGGGCCCCGTCACGGGCGGCCAGACCGCGCAGCTCCCGGCGGCTCGTGACCAGCACCACGCAGGTCGGCGAGCCGGGCAGAAGCGGGCGGACCTGCTCGGCGGAGGCCGCGTTGTCGAGCAGCACCACCATCCGCCGATCCGCCAGCAGCGATCGGTACAGCGCCGTCATCGCGTCCAGGTCCCGGGGAACGGCCCGTCCCGGGACGCCCAGCGCGGTCAGAAAACCCGTCAGCACCTGCGCGGCCGACATCGGTGGTTCAGGGGAGAACCCGCGCAGGTTCACGTACAGCTGCCCGTCGGCGAACCGGTCACGGACGCCGTGGGCCCAGTGCACGGCCAACGACGTCTTGCCCACGCCGCCCGCGCCCGCGATCGCGGAGATGACCACGGTCCGGGCCTGGCCTGTGAGCAGGCCGTCGAGCACGCCCAGCTCCGCGGTGCGGCCGGTGAAGTGGGTGACGTCAGGCGGGAGCTGCCGTGGGACCGGCGTCACCGGCGCCTGGTGGAGGTGGATGTCGTGGCCCTGGATGACCGTTCCCGCGTCGCCGTGCACCACGTTGCGCGTCGAGTCGTCTGGCATGGCCGTCGATGATGCGACTGGCGGCCCGTGCGCCGGGGTGGAACGGCGGCGCGTCACCCGTTCGGGAGCGAAAAGGCGAAACCCCCGCAGCATGTCTTGGGTTCAAGAGGTCGTTGCAACACCTGAGTTGAGGGGTTGCGGTGGACTTCGAGATCCGGAGTGATCGGGGACCGCAGGGCCGGAGGAAGTTGGC
>NZ_LGDY01000111.1 GCF_001279525.1 Nocardia sp. NRRL S-836
GCTGCGCGTCACGACCGGCCCGTCCGGCGGCGGCACCTACGGCCGCCCCAGCCGTGCCAACTCGATCGGTGACGGGGCACGTGGCCTGTGGGTCTACCGATACCCCGAGCCGGTGACCGCATGATCACCACCGACCAGCCCGATGAGGAACTGGCACGCCGTGTGCGATCAGCAGCCGCGCAGAGCCGCCGGGTCCGCGCCCTGCTCAAGACCGCGGGCGTCGACCTGACCGGGCTGAAAGCGCGCACGCACGTCGCCCGGTCGGGGCCCGCCGGCGTCGAGTACATGACGACCGTCACCGGGTTCACGAGGCCGATGAACGGCGACGACACCGTGACCGAGCAGGTCGACCAGGTGCGCTCGGCGATCGTGGAGACGCTGAGCGAGTCGTTCACCGACGTGAAGTCGGACTACGGCTGGGTGTCGGTCACGACCAGGCTGATGACGATCGAGGAGGCGCTGGCCTGGGCGCAACGCCGGGAAGACCTCCTGTACGGCAACCGGTACCCGATGTTCGTGTGCTGCCCGGACGAGGCATGGAACGACCCGGAAGACCCGTGGCAGACGCCCGAAGTCCAGTTCCACGGCACCCACCGGTGGTGCCTGACGTGCATGTCCGGATGCCACTGCCTCAACTTCGTGCAGGTGCTCGGCACCGAGGAGCAGGGCCACGACGACCACATGCGCTGCGTGTGGTGCCGGGCCACCGGCCGCGCGCCCTATGAGGCCCGGCTCGCCGGGGCGATGATCGGCGAGGGGATCGACCTGTGACGTGCGGCAAACCGAAAAGCCGAGCCGATCGCGGCCGACCGGCGACAATCGCCCTGTGCCCGTAGCGGAGGAGCCGGCATCCGATCGTGCCCGCCACACCCAGTGGCAGGATGTCGCACGCCAAGCCGCCCGGCACAGCTCCGCCACTGCCGAGCAGGTAGCGCTGCCGATCCTGGTGCCAGCCCGCATGGTGAAGCTCGTCCGCCGGCTGCGCCGCGCCGAACCCGGCTGTCCACCGGTGCGGCTCCTGGCCGACAGGCGTCACAACTACGCAGCCTCTGCACCGGGGCCGTGGACGGACTTTCAGGTTCTGTCTACTTGGGTGAGATCGCGTTGTTGCGTCGGCACAACGTTGGTCTCCGGTGTCTGGGCGAGTCGGTTACCGCTCACGCGAGATCCGACAAGGTCAGGGCTCGCACCGGCCGCAGCGAGGCGGAGTCATGCATCGAGGCACAGCATGCTCATCCTGTGTCGCGCAGACGACCCCGCAGGGCCCGCGCCGCGGCCACGTCGAACAGACCTACGTGCGGCGCCGAACCTGCTGGTACAACAACGTTCTCGGCCAACCGTGCAGCCGCCCACCTGTGAACCGCCTGGACGTCCACCCGTGCTCCGAGCCCAAATCCCCGAGCAGGCGCAAAACCTCCTAACCGAGCTGTGGTGCGCGGGTGATCGCTGCGCCCGTAGCTGGTTGGCCCCCGACTGGATCGTCGACGAGGTTCCGAGAAGGAAGTGGGGCCACCGAGCGCCCGGCCGACCGCCGCAGCGCCTGGTTCTACGCAGTCGCTCGCCAGACCACCGGAGACGCAGTCGCGGAACTGACCACTGCGGCGACGAAGGTGCTGCTGAGCCCGAGTTGCACCTCAACGGCACATAAGCCGGGCACGCGTCCACTGCCCGCCGTACCGAGGAAGAACGCAGACAATTAGGAGGGACTCATGTTGCCCAAGCACTTCAACTGGTTGCGCGACCTGTGCAAGTACATGATCGGTAGCTTGGAGCCCGACGCGCTCGAGGAGTTCAAGAAGTTCTGGAATTCCTGCACGACTGCAGAGCGCGAGTACTACCGCACGGTGGACCTCTCGACCGCACTGCCCTGCCAGGGCAAGAACTGCACAGCCGAACACCTCGTCATGTACTAGGAGTGAGTGACAGCTCCGGGCCGAGCTTGCGCTGACGTCCTCACTGAGCCGCGGCGCGTGCCCTTCCCTCCGGCACAGCAGCCCGCTCACCTCGGCTGGCACGGTCCGCGCCTCCAGGTTGTGCCAGCCGAGGCCTGCCACAACCTCTGTGAGCTTCACCGCGCACACCGCGTAGAACGAGGAACCCGACCACGGCCGCTACGACGCGGCGGAGGCCGACTGCTGCGAACGGCAGGCGCAGTCGGCGCACCAGCAGCCGCAGGAAGCGCTCGCCGCGCTGCCCAGGTCACACGAGCGGCCTGACCCGTTCTGACATCCGGGCCATCGGCGTGGTGTACAGGTGCGTCCGCGATGGCGATCAGGCACTGCGAGAGCGTGGCGGCGCAAGACACAGCACCACAGCCTCTCCATTCTCGCACCGAGCCTGCCCACAACAGGACCCGTGCACAACACCGCATCACATATGAGGAGACCCTCAAGCATGAAACTCACGTCGGCCCGCCGCGAAGGAATGCCAAAGACGATGGACAAGCTCGCGCAGGCAGAACTGTCCATGAAGCAGCTGCGAGAGCAGCGGGCAGATCTGAATGCACATGTCCTCTACTTGTGGGACAAACTCATCCGGACCGACACCGAGCATCCGCTGCACGTCAAGGAAAGCGACCCGCACTGGCACATCAGCACGAGCGTCACGGATCGCCCCGACAGCTCCGCCAAATCGGTCCTCGACGTGCTGTACGCCGCGGATCTTGAGCTGCACTTCGTCTGGCAGGAACTCGAGGATCGGGCAGTCGCGCTGGAGAACGAGCGCGACCTCATGCCAGCACTTGACGACGCTTCAACGGGCGACCTCGACGGTCCCGCACTGCGCACCGCACTGGACCGGGTGAGGCTGAGCGTCAGCGATGCAGCCCGCGCACGGGAGTTGGCCAACAAGGTCTCCCAGCTGTGGAGCGAAGCAAAGATGATCTCAGACTTGGGTCGTGTGCCGGCATCGATGCGGTCCAACATCCGCGTCTCCGAGCAGTTCTGCGACGACCGCCGGCTTCTCGACCGTGCTCACGAAATCATCGTCGCGATCAACCGAATCGGTAAGCAGACCGAGGACGCTGGAGCCGGGGCGGTGGGCATCCGCAACTGCGCCATGACGGACTGTGAGGCTTCCGGGCTGTAAGGCCATAATGCCTTTCCTGCTCGGACACGCGGCCAGGCCCTTGCCGCGATCGGCCACCTGATGATCCAAGCCGTGCCACCGATGTGCGCCTGATCGGTCATGTCACGGCGAACAGGCGGTAGATCACCGAGTCCTTGACGGCCAACGGCACTGAACGTCCGGAGCTAGTCGACCCCGACAACCAGGCCGCGGTTCTACAGCGCACGCACCTAGGGCCGCCCCGACCAGCGCCGTGTGCAAACAGCCGCCCGCGCTGGACAGTCCTCGTACGCCGACATCGACTCGCTCCGTCGCTGGCTCGGCCCTCCCGTGTCGCATCCGCCGGTCGACCCCGTACTCGGCGCGAGCCAGCCGCCAGCCCCCGCTACCAACAACCGACCACGAACAGGGGACACCGCGTTGGACAAGCAGTCTGCCCACCACGCCTCGACTATCGCCGACGCCTTGGAGGCCATCGCGGACGACCTGGAGGCCAAGGCCATGGACAGGCCGAAGCCGTGGCCGCTCGCTGTGGCCGAGACAGTCGAGCTGCTCCGCGACAATGCCGACCAGGCCCGCCGGCACCCCAACACGCCGATCAGCGTCATCAACCGGCTCGACGGGCTGCGCGCAATGCTGGCGAGCACGCGCTTGCTGCGCCTCAACGAGGGCGGCGACCGCAACGCAATCCGGGACCTGATCAGCGAGCTGGACACCTTCACCGCCGGCGAGAACTTCCACGTCGTCCTGATCAGCCACGGCACGCAGCACCACGAAATCGTCGTTCGGGCCCAAGACCGCCACACCGCCGCGCAGCGCGGCCTCGCCCTCGACCGCAGGTACCTGGTGTCCACCGAGGTGCCCGACGCCGAGATCCTCGACCTGTCCTCAACCGCCGCCGAGCCCGAGGTGGAGCGCTCATGATGGCGCCGTGCGTCTGCCGCAGTCGACGCGGAACCAGTGACTGAGGCCGAGATGCGGGTTTATCAGGCCTGATAAACCCGCCCCCTGCCCGCCCTCGACCAGGCGTTTCTGTGTCGGGTCCAGAACGACAAAGGTCGTGCCCGGCTGTGCCCGGCACGACCTTTGGTGTGTCCCTGCGGAAACCCCGGAGGGCTTACCGCCTCCCGTGAGGGGGACGGCCGTCGAAGACCGCAGACACACGTGGCACCGGATTCACACGGGCATCGGTATGGCCCTTGGTCGTCGGTGCGCGTATCAAGGATAGCAGCACACCACCCGTGGGCGGTGCGTGCGCCACTTCCGGCCCTCCAGGGCGAGGCGTATGCCGCGCAGAGCCGGCCGCCGTCGCTGGTTACGACCCCGATCAGTGGCGGCGGCTTTTCCCTTTCGCCGACTGTCTCGTGCCGCGAGTAAAGCAGTGTGCCCCGGCTACGAATTCGCGGGTAACCTTGCGAGACGCTCCGCGCTCACCGAAGCCCCCCCGGCCGCAATTGTATTATGCCGCCTACGACGCCTCAAGAAAAAGATAAAAAATCTTCCGAAAAGCGTGGAAGATTTTTTATCTTTTTCTTGACCCGCCTACGGCGTCACAAGTGCTGGCCTATATCGAGGGGGCGGGAGGGGAATGGGCGGCAGAGTGAAAAACAGATTCGCGGCCAAGTCGCTTTTGCGTGCGCAAAAACAAGGGACAATCCGCTCTGCCCAGAAAGCTGCGCACATCGTAACCGAGCGGTGACCAAACATATTGCAATGCAGCTCCTATTCTTGGTAAGATGAACCAGTAAGAGAAACCGGGAAGTCGAAGCCCGGTGATTCGCATCAAATCGGTAATGGGGTCAACATGCGTAACGCTCTCGCTTTGCTCATGGACATGGACGCGCAGATTTCCAAGGGGAATTACGAAGCGCGGGAAGCAGCTAAGGAAGCTGCCGCCGAATGGCTCGACACCTTCGGCACCGACAGCGCCGAATATCAGCTTCTGATTGACTGTCTCGCCGCTCTTAGCGAGCTGGACAAGTGCAGCGCCCGCAACGCAATTTCCGCCCGATACGGCGACGTCGACGCAAACGCCGTTCTTATCGACGGCATTTTCGATTTCATGACCCAGGTTGCCGAGTGCCCCGAACTCGAATACATCATGCCCGACGACCTCACCACCGGTGAAACCGCCAACGCAGACCACGACCCCATGCCACTGAACACTCCGGACGCAGAGGTAACCCCCGCACAGGGCTACGCCCCCACGCTGAACAACCACGGCCCCGCCCTGCTCATGCTCTCCGAGCCCCAGAACAAAGACCAGGCCGCCAACAACACCGACACCCGGAAGAACCGCACCAGGCCCTACGGACTCACCCAGGCCGAGCGGACGCCCGCAACCGCACGATGGGTCACCCCGTCCGACCTTCGCGACTGGACGCCCAGGGCCGCAATCGAAAAGCCGGAGAAGGAAACAATCCCCGCCAAGGTCAGGACCCCCCAGGAACTCGCCGACCGCGAACCAAACTGGCTGTGCGTCGTGAGCTACTTCGCTTACAGGCTCGGAATCGACGACGACCCGCGTATGACCGAGGGTGACACCGGCGAATACTTCGGTTACTCGTTCGCTGACGAGAACGACGACACGACCGCAGCCAAGCTGATGGCGCTTCCGTGCGTCGCGTGCAACCTTCCCCGAGCCCGTACCCAGACCGTCACCGCCAGCGCCGACAACGGACTGTGCCCCGAATGCGCCTCAGCCCAGCGCGCCGGATTCCCGCACATTCGCGGCTCACGACACGCGAAAGTGACGAAGCGTTGCGAGTGGATCGCGTCCCGCTACCCCAGCACGCTACACGCGAAGCTGACCGCCTTCGCGTCGCAGTCCGGACGCATTGACCGTGACATCATCCTCAAGTGGGCTGAAACCCACTTCGCGAACGAAATTCGCCAGCACGAAGCCGCCCAACTGGCCGCCGCCGACACCCGCCGCGCCGCCGACACCGCCAAGGCGCTACGACTGGCCGACGAGTTCCCGAACGCCATCGTGCCTATCTTCCGGGTGTGGTGGAACACCGAGCCCGGCAGTCGCGCCGTCATCGTGCGCGCCCTCACCGCGTTGTGCGACGCCGGACGGATTCGCAGCACCAACGGCAAGGCCACCCTGCACCCCGCCACGGTCGCCACCACCGCCGACGCCGCCACTGTGGCCGACGAGCGCGCCCGCCTGGTCGAACGATTCCCTGCCATGGCGGACCACATCCTGGCCGCGTGGATGGATGAGGTAGTTGACACCCAGGCCACCACCGGCACCTTTGCCGCCCTGATCGGTCAGATTGTGGCGTTCGCGCGGACCTACCCGCGTGCCGCCAACACCGTGATCACGGCATGGGACCGGCCCACGGCCCACCTTGTCGAGCGCGCGGCCGTCCGCCGCGCCCGTCAGCAGCTGATCAAGTCCGGCGAATTCGTCATGGTTGACGGCGAACTCACCGCCAACTCGGACCGCTGGACTCACAACGAGTCCGGCCACCTCACCCTCACGCCCGCCGAGCAGCTCTCCGCGCACTACGCGACCGCCGCATAGCAACCGGCCAGAGCCGGTGACGCGCACACGTTCCAACGGCGTGCGTCACCGGCCAGCGCCGCGCGCAGCCGGGGTGTGCCGGGCATCGAACCCGGCACACCCCGAGCGAGGGCTGCCGCCCTCGCGCACCCGCCGCCTGCGGCGCATCGGACCGCCTGCGGCGGCGCCCCTCCCCGCGATCTCCCTTGCCAACAGCGGACACCAGCGCCTCACCCACCACGGCAACAGACTATGGACACAACGCCGCCGCCTCACCCTCACGGCCGTCCCCAACGCGCCACGCGCGGCGCGACGTACCCCCGCCGCCGCACAACCACCCGCCGCCCGGGACGGACACACCACAACGCCCCACGCCGAACTCCGACAAGACGAAGAACACAGGGATCTCACACCCCTCAGCCCCAGACGACAAAGGCCCGCCGCGAGCCCGACACCCGCGCCGAACAGAGCTTCCAAGAGCACCGGCCCGCTGTTGGACGCCTCTTTCACCCCGGCCCCCGCCAACCGGTCAAGCGAAACAAGCTCGAACCCACCGACGTCGTCGCCTGATCCCTCACGCACAACCATCCTGACCAACGCCACGTCACCGAGCAGATCCCCGCATGCGCGTTCGAGGCCGACATGGTGTCGCCGTTGGCCACGCCCACAGACTTGCAGCCGACCGATGCAACCGCGCTGAAGAACCGCACCGCGCGGCCGGGGAAGCAGGTGCTCCAGCACACCAGCCCAGCCGCCTGCATCGAGGAGGTCATGGGGCAGGAAAAACCGCGCTCCACGAGCCGGAGACTGGCCTCATGCAGCCTGTCTCGCAATCCTGCACGACCCGACGGCCGACGAACGAGTCACGATCCCCGACCGAACCCAACAATTGCAACAGCTTCCGTTCAACCACGACGTCTTGGCAACCACGACGTCTGGGCCGCGATACCGCAGAGCCAGCAAAGGTTCCTTCCCCTCGACCGAACAGTCACCGCGGAGGTCACCGACGCACCAGGACCACGCGAGCCGACGTCATTCCTCATCCTCCGCATCCGACACTGGCAGGCCAGCCAGACTCGCGACGCTGTCCGTCCTCATCGGCCCTGAATCAGCGGTGCTTGTCGAAACGTCCGCCTCGACCACGACGACCCCGCGCACTGCCGCGACCAGGCCGACGTCGGCACGTCCGGCCACGTCGAAGGTAGGGGCCAGCCGGGCCCGCTCGACCACACCCACACCGACGTTCCAGGAAGCGGGCACGCTTGCACCCGATCATGCGAACGGCCAGCCCCAGTTCGGCAGCCTTGACGCGTCGACGGTCAGTCAGCATCGTTGCCGCCGTTCCTAGCCGGAGCGCGGAGCCGCGCCGGGAACGGCCCCGGACGGCAGGCCGGTCTTCACCTCGGCCAGGTGATCCCGCCGGCCTTCGGCATCGCCGACAACGTCGGTAGCGATCCCAGCAACCCGAACGGCTCGACCACCGGTACTGGAACGCTGTCCAGGACCGCGAAGTCGGGTGCGGCCATCACGCACCCGCCCAGCAGCACCTACTCGCCACCACCGTCGCTACGCAGCCGGACCTCGGTGCCAGCCACGCCGAGCACCCGACGTTCGTCGCCGCCGAAGCTGATCCGGTCGCCGACCCGCAACACCGGTTCGGGCGCGGCCACCACGCGGCCACCGCGCTGACAATCGCCTCAGGGCGCAGCACGACAGCCAGGTCAGCGCACCGCTCCCGCCGCCAGAGCAGGCGGTAGAAGCACCGCCAAGACCGCGATCCGACCAACGACCTGGCCGGCGCCGCCACACCACGCACACCGCGGACACGATGTCGCTCAAGCGGTGCCGCGGATGACCGAAGGCCGCCAGCCAGCGCACGTTGTCCCGCAACCGTTCCAGCGATACGCCCCACGACCTCCAGGCGCCACCCCACCAAGTCCCATCCCATCATCCCGTCCGGCCGGCGCCGAACGCGACCTCGTCGCGGAGCCCGACCCGGTCGAACGCACAGACTCCGAGCACCGAAACCATGCCGCCCGCCCACACGCGCGAAGCAGTCCAGAGCCTGCGACCGAGCCTCGCCTTCCGCGACGCCCACCCACCTCACGATCACCCGCAACACAACCCAACGCACCGTCAACCCCACCGATACGCGCTGAACCACAAGCTCGGCATGGCGCTGACCCGGACCGTGAGCCCGTGCGCGAATCCGTACTCCGCAGGCACATCCGGCCAGCACCCACGCCGCCAACCCCGGCCGCATCGCGCACGCAGGCACCGCAGCAGGCGCGGCCCTCATGACAACGCAACCGCACCAAGCACAAACACCTCGCCCAATCCCGAGAACACCACAGCGTCATCGCCGCGCACGGCCGGCACACAACCCGAACACGAGACGCCCCGTCACGCACCGACCCCGCCCAGACCACTGCGCCCCTAGCCCGCCGACGCCGCCGACCCGTCGCCGTGCAGCGCATCGCCCCGCACGTCATCCGACTCCCTCATGACGACAGCGAACCCCGCCGCCGGCGTCGTCGACATCGGCTCCGAGCCACCCCCGGCGCGCGTCGGCCCGACAGCCGACCCCGCCTCCGAAGACTCAGCCCGCCGGACCAACTGCACCCAGCGCCGCAAGTCCTCCACCCGCTGCCCGGTGAACTCCGCGAGCTGACCTTGCGTGATCCGCAACTCCGCCGCCGCGAGCACCGTCCTGCCCGCGGCCACCTCGGCCTCCAGCACCCGCCCGGTGTGCGCCAACGCCGCCTCGAAGGCCTCCCGCAGCTTGCGCACACGCCCATCCGCCGCCGACGTCCTCAACGCCGCCTCGAACACAGCCCGCAACGCCGCGTCATTGTCCGCGCGACGCTTCACCGCGGCGGCCGCGGCCACACCGACGGCAACAACCGCGTCCTCCCGCTTCTGTTGCTCAGCCTCCGCCTGCCTGCGCAGCCTGGACCGAATCTCGCGTGCCGTTGCCCTCACATCGACCTCCCCGAAGATCGATAGTCGCTCCCCGAACCCGGCCACGCTAGCCCAGCCGCACACTCCCGGGCACAAGCAAACCGCAGCTCACCACTCCACACCCAGCCGCCTGCAGCAAAAGCCACAAACCCTCATCGACGACGTCCCAGCCCGGTCCGGCCACGTCGCTCCCGCCGACGCATCTCCCAACTCCCAGCCCACACCGGCGCGCACAAACCCACGCCCCCGCCCCCAACACCGGACGATCTTCAACCGGACCGACTTCGGCCGGCTGCCCCATGCGCGGGCGCCGGAACAGACCCCGCGGACCAGCCGCGGCCGGACAAGACCAGCCGCCTCGCGCTCGGCCGACGCCAAGCCCTGCCTCGCCCACACGGCCGCCGCCGGCCCCGCCCCGCCACCCGCACTCCACGCTCGCAGCGCGAACACGCCAGCGGACGGCCTGACGGCCGCCTGACTCCCAGTCTCGGCGCGATGCGCCGAGACCCGCACTCGCGCCGCGAGTGCAGGTGGCCGCGATGCGGCCACCACCTCGCCGACGGCGAGGCGAAAGACAACCGACGGCCTGACGGCCGACAGCGCCATGCCCGCTACGCGGGCCTTGTGAGCGGCAAAGCCGCCCACAAGATCAACAACTTTGAGCTAAGGTATCGCTACGCGATACGAAGAACTTGATCTTCGTTCCCTCCCCGCGCGACACGCGAGGGGAGACGTGTGCGCAGGTGGCGTGGATAACGCCCATCGGATCGGATCCGGCTCAAGTCGACTACCGCCTCGGCCTGGCTCACGGCTGCCTGGGCGAGGGCATCAACGACGCGCAGCTCGACTACCACACCGACGCCCGCGAGCGACCGCTCATGTGGGTCGGCAGCGCGCTGGCCGACCTCGGAATCCAAGCCGGAAGCGAACTCACCCCAGACCAGTTCGACAGGGCCCGCGCCCTCGTCAACGGCTGCCACCCACTCACCGGCGAACAGCTCGTCACCCACAAGAAAGCCGTTCCGCGCGACGCGAAAGTCGCGCTCGCTCCGCTGGTCCGCATGATCGAAGGTGTCGCGAGAGAGGCCGACGTCCCGCTCGACGAGGTACTGACCAGCCAACGCGCCCGCACCATGTTCACCCGCGCGCAGAACGCCGTGAAACGCCAAGGCGAAGCCGCCCTGCTACGCGCCGACCACGCCGGACAACTCGCCGACGCCGCAGGCCTGACACCAGACGAAGTGTGGGGTGAGGAGACCTTCACCCACGCCGTCTCCCAGCTGACCAAGACCTTCGTCAACCCCGACGGCTCGCAGTACCAGATCGACAACCGCATCATCGCCGGCAACCTCGCCTACGACGCCACACTCACCCTCGACGGCGACCTCCACTCCATCTACGGCGCGATGCACGACGAAGGCCGCGCCGAACTCGAAACCATCTTCACCGACAAGGCCCTCGAAATCCTCGGTTGCCTCGAGGACATCGCCGCCTACGGCATGCGCGGCCATCACGGCGACGGCCAGACCGCACAGACCATCCGGGGCAACGGCTTCGCGGGCTGGGCGATGTTCCACCGCACCGCCCGGCCCGTCGACGGCGCGCCCTTCGGCGACCCCCACTGGCACGTACACCTGACGCTGGCCAACATGACCCGAGGCGAGGACGGCAAGTGGTCGACCATCGCCTCCGGCGGCCGAGACCTCATGCGCCACGCAGCACTGATCGACCGGCTGCTGCAGGCCTCCGTGCGGGACGTCCTGGTCCGCCGGTACGGGGTGCAGTACCGCTGGGACGACGACACCGGCCGCTGGCGGATCGCCGCAGTTCCCGACGAGGCGATCCGGCTGTTCTCCAAACGCGGCGCCGGCATCGACAAGGCACTGGTCGCCATGGGACTCAGCCCCGACGAGGCCAACGCCGCGGTGCGCCGCGTGGCCGCGTCGATGACCCGCGAGGGCAAGGGCGAGAGCACCACCGCCTCCAACCAGACCCTGGGCGAGCACTGGCGCCGCGAACTGCTCGACGCCCACCTCGACCCCGACCAGATGACTCGCGAGTTCCGCAGCGACCCCGACGATCAGCAGCCCCATGCCATCCCCGCGCCCAGTCTCGACGAACTCGCCCTCAAGCTGCAGGACATCGAGTCCGGGCTCACCGCACACATGCGCCGCTTCTCCACACTCGACGCCATGGTCGCGGTAACCGACCTCCTTCCTCCCGACGGCAGCGTCATGAGCGCCGCAGATCGAGCGGCCAAGGTCGCGCGGCTGACCGACCAACTGCTGCGCCGGCGCGGCTTCGTCAAGCTCCCCACGAAGACGCCCGGCGACGGCCCTGTTCCCACCAACGGCGAGCGCCGCCAACTCGGCGCCAGCCACATGGCCAACACCGAGCTCTACACCACACAAGACGTCGTCGACGCCGAGACCATCATCGTCGCCGCCGCGCGGGCCAGCCATCCCGACCAGACCCACATCCGCGTCCCCGCGGCGACCGCGCAGATGGCCGCCAGCACCGTGGAAGCCACCGGCGGCTTCACGCTCTCCGCCGAGCAACGCCGCGAACTGCTGCGCATCACCACCTCCGGCCGCGCACTCGACACACTGCTCGGCCCGCCCGGATCCGGGAAGACCACGCTCATGGACGCCGTCCGTGTCGCCTACGAATCCGAAGGCCTGGTCATCGCCGGCACCACCACCCAAGGCGTCACCGTCCAGACCCTGCACGCCGAATCCGGCATCCCCAGCCGCACCATCAAACAGTGGCTCTGGCGCATCGACAACGGCACCGGCCTGCACGGCGTCGACGTCCTCGTACTCGACGAAGCAGGCATGATCGACGACCGCGACCGAGCCCGCCTCTACACCGCCGCCGCCCACACCGGCACGAAAATCCTCGAGATCGGCGACCCCAAGCAACTGCGCGGTGTCGGCGTCGGCTCCAGCTTCGCGGTCGTGCACTCCCTCGTCGGCGGAGGCGAACTGCGGGAGAACCGCCGCCAAGCCGACATCGACGAGCGCGCCGCCATCGCGGCATGGCGTCGCGGCGACTACAGCGAAGCCCTCCAATCCTGGGCCGAACGCGACCGTGTCGTGGCCACCGAAACCAGCCAGGAAGCCACCGCCGCCATGCTCGCCACCTGGCTCGACCAACGCCAAGGCGCCCCCGACGCGTTCACCGAGCAACGCGGCCTGCTGATGATCGCCGCGACCAACGAGATCGTCAACAGACTCAACGACGCCGCCCAAGCCCTGCGCGCCCAGGCCGGCGAACTCGGCCACCACCACACCTACGCCGTCGCCGGTGCACAGGACATCACCCTCTACGAAGGCGACTACGTCACCATCCGCGTCACCGAACGCAGCACAGACCCGAACGAACCCCCCGTCCTCAACGGCTACCGCGGCGTCATCGACACCATCGCCGAAGACGGCACCCTCACCGTCCGGTGGCAACGCGCCACCCGCGGCGGACGCGTCGTCCAGACACGGGCGCTGAGCCCCGCGTTCGTCGCCAAAGGCGGAATCCGCAAGGGCTACGCACTCACCGGCCACACAGCCCAGGGCCTCACCGTCGGCAGCGACGGCGCGACCTGGCCCGGACCCGACGGCAACCGCCGCGGCGGTGCCGTGCTGTACGACCCCACCGGAGCCGACAACCCAGGAGCCCTCGTCGCCACCACCCGCCACAAACTCTCGGTGACGATGTTCCTCGGACGCACGAGCGTCGAGACCAACCAAGACCAATACCTGCACGGCGTGCCCACCACCAAGTGGGAACGCACCCGGCGCGTGATCACCAAACTCGTCGACCGCGCCACCGCCACCGAGACCAACCGCAACGACATCCCGGTCCTCGTTGACCTCGGCAAGCTCGACGACCCGTCCCCGCGGCCCGCACCAGCGCCCAAGGCCGGCGAACGATTCATGACACCGGACGACATCGCACGCAAGAAGACGCTCCGCGCGAAGAACCACGCCGCCGACATCGTGCGCCGCGCCAAAGCCCAAGCCCTGCTGCAGCAGGAATGGGGCGAACATCCCGCCGTGCACCAAGTCGTCGCAGGCCCCGCGTTCCGCACCCTCGCCACCTGGCTCGACCGAGCCGACCGCGCGGGCCGCAACCCCGCGGACCTGGTCCGCGTCATCAACCCGGACACGATGACCGCGCCCGGTGTCCGTGACGCCAGCCGCCTTGCCGCCTCGCAGGTCAAACAGGCCGCTCTGGCCGACCCGGCGGTGATCGCCCGCCGTCCCAAGCCGGTGACCAAAGCACAGCGCAAGATCCGCGCCGCCATCGCCGAGCAGGCCCACCGCACCGCAGCCGAAGTGCTGCTGCGCGAACAGTGGGACCAGCACCCCGCCGTCGACCGGATCCTCACCGGAACCGCCTTCGGCGCCCTCGCCCGCAACCTCGCCACCGCCAGAGCAGCCGGACACGACCCGCGCACCCTCCTGCGTGACATCGACCCGGACACGGTCATCCGGCCCCGCATCGACAACCCCAGCGCCTACCTCGCCTCACGCATCCGCACAGCCAGCAACGCCGCCGACACCGGCCGAGCCCAGCCCCGGCTCCCGCAGGCACGCACAGGGCAGCCGCCGGCACCTCCGCAAGCGGCCGAGCAGCTCGACGTCCTGGTCCGCTCCTACGAGAACACCTACCACCACCTCACCGCACACAACCCGCCCGTGCCCGCCGGCCGGTCCGGACCCGGCGATCACCCGCAGCGCCCGCCGCGGCGCAACGCGTCATGGCCCAGCTGGCTGCCCGAGCCACCCACCGCCCAAGGACTGCAAGGCCGTGCCCGCTCACTGGCCGCCGCCACGCACACCGACGCCCAGCGCATCCGCGCACGCGTCATCGAACTCGGACAGCGCGCGATCCGCGACCGGCCCGCGTGGGTCGACCAACTCGGACCCGCACCCCACAGTGCCGCGACCCTCGCGCGCTACATCGCCGACATCACGACCATCGCCGCCTACCGGGAACAACACCACATCACCGGACCCGACCCGCTCGGTGCACCACCGGCACAACCGAGTCGCGCATACCGCGAAGCCACGCACGCCCGCGACCGGCTCGCCGCCGCGTCCAGTACCGCGCCGGCCGCCGCGACCGCGATACCGTCACCGACGCACGACGCCGCCGCGGCACGCAGCAGCGGCGACAATCACCCTGATCAGTCACACGCACCCGCAGACCACACCAGGCACGTCGCGGCACGCATCACCGAGCAGCAGCGCCTGTCCCAGGAAAACCAACAGCGAGAACGCGACGCCATCCGCCGCGGGCGGGAACAACAGCAAGGCCGACGTCCCGGTTTCTGAGCACAGCCGACTCAGGCTAAGTGATCAGTTCAGAATGAGTCGGCGTGTTGGCTTTGCCTGTGACGCAGGACGTTCGAAGATCGCGGCGTGCGTGAGGAGGTCCTGACCGACGAGCTGTGGGCTCGACCGGAACCGTTGATCCCCGTGCGCCCCAGGCGCTTTCGGTACCCGGGCCGCAAGCGTGCCGACGATCGGGCCGCCCTCGAGGGCATCCTGTACGCGGTGCGCACCGGCATCGGCTGGAACCGGCTGCCGACCGCCCTGTTCGGCGCCTCCGGGGCGACCTGCCGGCAGCGGTTGACCGAGTGGCACGAGGCCGGTGTGTGGCAGGAGCTGCACGAGCGGTTGCTCGCCGAGCTGCGCGCCGCCGGTCTGCTGGACCTGTCCGCGGCCCTGGTCGACTCCAGCCACCTGCGTGCCCTCAAAGGGGGGACCGCACGGGGCCGAGCCCGGTCGACCGGCGCAAGCCCGGCTCGAAGCACCACCTGATCACCGACGCCACCGGCATCCCGCTCGCCGTCACCCTGACCGGCGGCAACCGCAACGACGTCACCCAACTCGTCCCGCTGATCGCCGCCATCCCGTCGATCCGCGGCGTGGTCGGCAGACCACGCCGTCGACCACGCAGGGTCTACGCCGACCGCGGCTACGACTACGGCAAGTACCGGCGCCTGGTCCGCGCCCGCGGCATCACGCCCGTCATCGCCCGCCGCGGCGTCGACCACGGCTCCGGCCTGGGCACAGTCCGCTGGCCGGTCGAACGCACCTTCGCCTGGCTCACAGGCTTCCGACGGCTCCGCGTCCGCACCGAACGACGAGCCGACGTCCACCAGGCGATGCTCAGCCTGGCCTGCTCCGTCATCTGCCTACGAAGACTCATTCTGAACTGATCACTTAGGGTAAACACGCCCACATGCCAACCATGCACGAGGTCGTTAGCTGCACCAGTACAAACGGCTGGCGCATCCGCTGGAAACGACGAGCTGACATCCACCTCGGACTCGTGCGACCGGCCTGCGCGCTCATCTGCTACCGCAAACTAGCCATTTCATTATGAATCCAGTTGTTAGATCCAGCGGGGGGACCGCCGCCTCAACGACCGCCGCAGTTCGGGGCGAGCTGGCGGGCCCGCTTGTATCCCGGGTCGTCCGGGTCCGGGGCGCGCACCGAGAACGACACCAGTTCCAAATGGGCCAGCTGGAGCACAGCGGCGATCCCTTTGGGTGGGAACACGGCGGCCTCAGCGGCGTACTCGGTGATCTTCGCCTGCAACGGGTCGACCACGCCCCGATAGGCCGCCACCACCGCGTCCCCGCCGGTGAACGGCGCTGGCGTCAACTTACCCACTTGCTGCTGCACCGACCTGAGTTTGGTGTCGACGTCGGTCAGGAACGCGACGATCCTGTCCCGGTGGGCCGCCGGCGCGCTCGTCCAGCCGGGTTCCACCACCTTCACCGTCTGGGAAACCTCTAGCAGCGCTCGGTCGATCCCGCACACCGTGCCTGCCCACGCCGTCTGCTCGGCGTTCGGCGGAGGAGGTGTGCTGGACGAAGTGGTCGGTCGATTTTCGGGTGGCGCAACGGGTTCGGCCGAAGAGCAGCCGACGGTGACGACGAGGACTGCTGCGGCGACCACCGGGATCCAGCGTATCTGTGCGATCATCTCACGCAGCGTAACGGCGCGGTCGAGGGCGGGACGCCTGGTGACCTGAACCGGCCACCATGCAGCGGGAACCCCGCCTGGGCGGGCGCTGCCACGGCGGCGGGCGTTGAGATGACCAGTGCGGCGATGCCGCACGGAAGGGTCACGGCAGCTGAGGCCTGGTCTCGGACTGTGCCGGCGGTGCAGCCAGGTCGCGACGGGGCCAGGGTAGGTCTTCCGGGCGCTCCGCCGGTCGGCGGGACACCTCTTCCTGCACGTAGTGGTCAAAGCCGCCATCAGTCAGCTCCTGTCGGGCGGACGGCTCGACGTGCTGTCGGGAGCCCTTGCACTCTCGCCAGTCAGCATGCACCGAGAGCCGGTTCAGCATCGGCCATAGCCACCGGTCCCACCACGCCGCCATCGCGCTGGACGGACTGTTGCTACCGCAGAACGCCTCCCTCCAGGCGGCGTAGACCGCCGTGAGCTCATCAACGGCCAGCGGGTGCCGGTACCAGCACGGAGGTAGTGACACCTCCGCAGACAGCGGATAGCGGGTGGTGAATGCGTCGACGAACCAGCGGACTTCCTGCCAGAGTTGATCGGCCTCGGTGCGGTTGAGGAACTGCCACGCCCACCGCGAGGGACGCGCCATATCCGCCTGGTCGAGCAGATGGGCTTCGAGCAGCAGTAGTGTTTCGCGCAGGGCGCTGATGGACTCAGCGTGGGTGGCCGCTTGGCCGCCCATCTCAGAGGCCCAGGTGCCGAGCTCGTTCAATTGCCGTGTGTGGAGCTCACTGGTATCGGCGAGTTCCGCGACCACTTCCGGCAGCATCCCCGGATCCAGCAGGGGTGTCTCGTCATCCGGTGGCCGCGCGTGCGGAGGCCCGCTGGAATGCGCGTCACCGCGGGCCTCGGACGAGCCAGCGCGATCAGCGTCTCCGTGCGGTGGAACATCCGCGTCGGGACCCGATTCGGTCACAAGCTGGTCCTACGCACGTCGGGTGCGCTGCCGGTGCTCGCGGCGGTCGTGCCGGCAGACTCGCCCGGATTCGCCAGGTGTGCTCCTGCGAGGATGCGGCGGGCCTCGGTCCTGCTGTGGTTGACGAGATCCGCCAGGTCCGGTGTTTCCCACCAGCCCGGCAGTTCGACTCGTGCCGCGCGCAGGTTGCGGTAGAACAGCAGGCCCTCACCCTCTTTCAGTTCCCGGATTTCGTCGATGGTCAGGGCTCGCTGCATCCGCGGTGAGACTGTGACTTGATCACGAGCGGTCCCGGTGGACACGCTGGCCTGGTCGATGACGCGTTCGGGGAGCAACTCGGAGATGGCTTGCAGGTCTTTGGCGTTACTCAGGCCGCCGAGGACGAGCTTGATGCTCGCGTTGTCCCAGATCTCGGTGGCCTGCTCTGGTCCCCATCGCTGTCGCAGCTGGGACAGGCTCTGGACGTAGCAGTAGAGCTGGATCCCGCGGCCGCCCGAATCGGCAAGCCTCGCGGCGAGGTCATCGACAGGGGTGATGTTCGCCGCCTCGTCCATCACCACTCGGAACGGGGGATCGAGCCGCAGGTCGCCGTACGCCGGGCTGGTGAGCTGGTCGGCAGTGGGGTGTTGCGACAGGATGTCCGCGCGGTGCAGCACCTCCACCATCAGCGCGTTGACCATCGGTGCCGCCGAATTCTTGCGCCCGCGCGACACCATGTAGAGCGTGTCCATTCCGGACCGGATGAAGTCGTCGACATCGAACGGCTCATCGTCGTCGTGCGGCGTGAGAGCACGCATGATCGTGGGTGAGGTCAGTGGCCGCAGCAGGAGTTCGAGGGTGCTGTAAATTCCGCCGGCGCCGCTGGTGTCGCTAGTGGACTTCAAACTGTCGATCAGGTTGCGGAGCCCGCTGCCGATAGCGGGCGCGGCCCGGTCGTGGTTCTCGAGGATCTGCGCGGGCCTGATCGACTGGCTCGTGGTCCAGTACCACAGCGTGTCCAGTCCCGAGCCGCTCAGCGCGGCCGCGTGCAGCATGGCCGCGAGCACGCCCTCGGACTTGCCGGTGAAGTAGCCGCCGTTCTTCGTGTCCTCCAGTGGCCGGGCGGCGCAGATCGCGACGGCGCGGCGCAACGCGGTGTCATAGTCCTCACAGCCGCGAATGGGACTCCAACGCAGTTTCGACGGCCACGGAACCCGGTCTTCCGGGTCGAACACCCACACCCGGCCTCGCTTGGCGCGCTCCATGATCGTCAGCTCGACCAGGTCGAAGCGGGTGGAGGTGGCGAGCAGCGCGCCGGGCGCGCGGACGACGTCGGAGACGGCTTGGCGCTGGGTCTTGCCCATCCGGCTCGGCGCGACGACCAGCTTGGAATCCTCGTGGCTGCCGTAGATCCACTCGTCGGTGTGCGGCCAGCGCGCGAACAGCGCGCCCGCGTCGTCGGCGGTGACGTCGAGGAAGTTCGCGAGCGAGGGCCGCAGCCGGACCGCGCCCTTGGCCACCGCGGCCGCGCCCAGCCGGCCCTGCACCATCTTGTGGTCGGCCAGGCCGGAACGCTGCTCGGCCCTGCGGCGCAGGATCCGGCGACGCCGGCGCAGAACCCGGATCCACACCGCCGTCTCGGCCGCGATGACAAGCAGCATCAGCAGGTAGACGAGCACCGGCGGGCCCGGCCGGGGATCGGCGGGCCAGCCCACCGCCGGGTCGGCCGGATGCATGACCCAGCCGACGACCGCGACCGGCAGCGCGCGCAGCGGTGGCCAGGCCCAGCCGTGACCGGACAACCAGCCCGAGGCCGCGGCCGCGAGCAGCGCGGCACCCAGAAGCAACACGATGATCGCCGCCAGCATCGGGTAGAAGATCCCGAACAACGGCCGCGGCCGAGCCGGCATCCGGTACCGGTCGGTCTCGCCCGCGGTCATGGCCGCCACACCATCCCGGTGAGCGCGCCGTCGGTGTCGGTGAGCGCGATCTCGCGTGGCGAGCGTTCATGCCGCACCAGGATCGGGTCCAGCGAGCCGACCTGGAGCAGGCAGGTGCCCTGCTCCAGCCCCATGATCGTCTCCGCGGTGCCGGGCGGCAGGTTGTAAAGCTCGGCGCAGGCGAGGGCGTCGTCGTAGGAGCCCTGGCCGTAGATGAAGCGGGTCTCGGCTTCCCGCAGCAAGGCGCGGCCGGGGCTGCCCAGTGCCAGGTCGGGGACGTGGTGGACGCCCACCACGGTCGCCAGGCCCAGACCCCGGGAAAGTTTGGCGTTACGGCGCAGGACCTGGCCGATGGAGCCCTCGGCGACATGCCAGCCCTCTTCGATGATGTTGACGGTCTGCTCGGCGCGTTCGGAGCGCGCGGCGAGCATGTTGGTCTGCCAGGTGTTGATCAGCGCCATGACGACGCGCAGCGCCGGGCCTTCGGTGGGCAGCGCGCTGATGTCGATGTGCGTGAGTCCGCTGGGGTGGTCGAGGTTGACCTCGGGGCTGGTCTCCGCGTCGACGAGGCCGGCGAGGTCTTCCTGGATCATCCGTTCGAGCGCGAAGGCGGGGTCCAGGCCCCAGTCCTGCAGTTCGGTGACGGTGCGGTCGAGCGCGTCGGCGTCCTCGGCGGTGGGGTGCAGCAGGTGGTGCACGACGTCGCCGATGACCGGGACCCGGTCGTGTTCGCGGGCGTCGCGGGTGGCGGCCAGCAGTGCCAGCCGCAGTGCTTTGCCCTCGCGTTCGGTGACCTGGCGGCCCAGAGCCTCGCTGAGCACGGCGCGCAGCAGCATCATCTGCCCGGTGGGGCGTTCGGTGTTGTCGAGCGCGTGGCCGGCGTCGTCGATCTGGTCGCCGCCCAGTGCGATCACCGGGTCGAGCAGGTTGAGGCGGCTGCCGGTGCCGTCGAGGGCGAACCGGATGGACGGTGCGCCGAGGAACCGGGCGAGCGCGGTGTACTCGCCGCGCCCGCCCTGCAGCTTCTTGTCCAGTACGACGACGCGCCGGTTGCCCAGCAGCAGCTGCCGGGTGCAGGCCCAGGTTTTGAGCAGGCTGCTTTTGCCCTTGCCGACGTCGCCGATGACCGCGACGTTGACCGAGCTGATCAGCTTGTCCTCGTAGGCGATGAACGGGTCGTGCACGACCAGTTGCCCCGACAGCAGGTCGGTCCCGACGATCAGGCCCCGGCTGCTGGTCGGCGGCGAGCTCAACGCGAGGTTGAGCGCCTCGGCCTGCCGGGTGGTGGTCGACATGGGCTGCTCACGCGGCTCGTACCAGCCCCACCGGTCCAGCAGCCGCCGGCGGGGCGGCGGAGGCAGGAACACGTGCCGCGGCGCGGGTGCCTCCGGCTGAGGGGGCTGCCAGCCCAGCGTGGGCGGCGCGTCGCGGGTCCCGCCGCGACCGCGTGTGCCGGTGCCGGTGCGGCGGGCCATCAGCGTGTCTCTTTCACTGCGGCGCTGCCCGCCGGCGGCGGGCAGGCCGGATGGACGCGGTCGTTCCAGAGCTGTTGCAGCAGCTGGTAGTCCGGCTGGCACACGCCGCCCCAGGAGCCGTAGGCCTCGCCGCGCAGCAGCGCACCGGCCAGGCACTGGGCCCGGACCGGGCAGCCCCGGCACAGCTCGGCGACGCGGGCGCGTTCCGCGCGCATCGCCTGCTTGCCGGCGAAGCGGGAGCCCTCGCCGGGGAAGAACGCCTCCGGGTCGTTGCCGCGGCACCGCAGGCCCGGCGCGGCACTGATCTCGGCGTCGAGTTCCTGCCAGGTGCGGTCCGCGTGGCGGCGGGCCTCGGCGAGGCGGACGTAGTGAAAGACGGTGGGGGAGCGCATCACGCCACCGCCATTCCGCGGGCGAGCGGGTAGGTGGCGATGACGGCCGCGTCCTGGGCGCGGTCCTGCCAGTCCAGTTCGGTGAGCGCGGACTGGGCGGCCTCGTTGGCCACCCGCATGCACGCGCGGCGCAGCTCGGCGGCGTTGGCGGCGGTCACGGAGATCGCCATCGACCAGTCGACGCCCTGGTGCCCGGAACCGGGCGCGAGGTCGTGCAGGCGCCGCTGCGATGCCGAGAGCATGACCGAGTCAGTGCCGTCGTCGACGCGGCCCTTCTTCGCGTCGTCCAGCATCGACGCGCCGTCCTGGGCGACGTCCGCGCGTGCCCTGGCGCGGGCGAGTTTGTCCGGCACGAACTCCATGCGCACCGACAGCGTCCTGATCACCGAGGGCGTGACCGCGGTGAGCAGCGGCGCCAGCCAGCGCGGGCCCAGCGGCGCGGGGGCGATGCCGTCGCGGGGCAGGAACGCGGTGCGGGTGTGCCACTTGTCGTTGACCACGATGTAGCCGGACTCGGTGGTGTAGCTCTGCCAGCAGGTGTCCCACCGCACGCCCTCGTGCTGGTCGATCGGCCACCGCGGGTCCTGCAGCGACCGCAGCACCGCGCACGTGCGCTGCTCGCCCAGAACCTGCGGCCGGGTGAGCTCGGCGCGCACGGCCAGGTCCGCGAGCCGGGCGAGCTCGTCGCGGACCAAGCCCGCCCATCCCGCCGGGCCCTCTCCGTGGCTGCGGGCCTCTTCGTAGAACTCGCCGGTCAGCGGGAACCGGGCCACGAGGTAGTTGCGGTGCTGCTCGGCGGTGGCGGCGGTGAGGTCGACCAGTTCCTCGTAGGACTCGACCAGCGGTTCGAGACCGGGGCGGGTCGAGAGCCGCTGGGAGACGAACTCCCGGTGCGGTGCGGGATCGTGCGGCACGATCCGGTTGATCTGCTGCAGCCCGCGCAGGAACGAGCCCGCCTTGGCCAGCTGGGACAGCAGCACGCCGTAGCGCACCGAGGCGACCTCGTAGGCACGTTCGGCGCGCAGCCCGGTTGCCTGGCCCCGCACCTCCATGAGCACGCTCAGGTAGGACCGCTCACCCGGGTTGTGGTGCCACAGGATGAACATGTGCTCCCACGCGGTGCCCCGCAGGTCCAGCGGCTCGACCCGGCCCAGTGGTGTGGGCAGCGCCCACAGTGGACCGAACAGGTCGTCCGGATCGGACTCGCGGGCGATGTGCGGTGCGATGAACGTGGCCTCGCCGCGGATGCGGCGCCGCCGCCACCGCCACGACCACAGGACCTGCGCGGCGATCGAGCGACGCCCCCACGGCCGCACGACACCGTAGGTGCCGGCGAGCACGGCGAACCCGCTGATCGCACCGGCGAGATCGCCGACCGCCAACCACAGCACAAACGCGATCCCCCCGGCCAAGCCCAGCGCGACAGAGGCCGGTGCGCTCAGCGAGCCCAGCAGGCCCCGGCGGCTGATCTCGCCGCCCAGTACGGAAATCCTCACTTGTCGTCCCCCCTGACTGTCTCTTCGTCGGCCTTGACGGCACGGTGCGCGCCCTGGCGCATCTTGTTTCCGGCCGCGAGCGCGGCCTGCGCGGCGATCCCGATCGGCCCGAGCGCGCCCCCGGCCGCCGATCCCGCCTGCGACGCCTGCGCGGTGGTGCCCGCGGCCGCTTGGCCACCGGCACCGGCCGCCGCTCCCGGCTTGCCCGTTACCGCGCCGGGTGCCGCACCACCCGAGCCCGCGGAGGAAGCCGGGCCGGCCAGGCTGCCCTTCATCTGCGGGAAGCCCGAGGTGCCCGGCTTCGCGCCGGCCGGTGCTCCGGCCTTGCCGCCCGCCGTGCCGCCGGCCTGCGTACCGGACGCCCTCGGTGTCGATGCCGGCTGTTGCTGTCGCGACTGTGGTGTGCGGCCCGCGCTGTAGGTCTGCGCGATCGAATGGGCGCCGCCGCCCTGCCCCGAGCTGTCGTCGTTGTCCCGGCCCGCGGAGCGGCTGTGCTGGTGGCGTTCGACGGCGGCCATGCCCGCGCCGACCACCGCGGCGGTGCCGAACCCGGCCGAGGGCTGCGAGTCGTGGGAGTCCTCGGCGGTCGGCAGCAGCGGCGCGTACTTCAGCAGCGCGAACGGAGCGAAGCCGACCACGATCAGCGCGACGATCACGACGACGAGCTGGCCCAGCAGCGGCATCCCGCCGGTCTTCATCGCCGGGATCGAGAGGTTGCCGTCGATGAGCGCGAACACCGCGCCGAGAAGGAAGTACAGCAGCGGCTTGGACGCCAGCAGCCCGAGGTAGGTGTAGACCGGCCGGGCCGCCTTGGGCCGCCACTTCGGATGCACGCGCATGCCCCACGCGATGCCCGCCACCAGCCCGGACAACGGCAACGCGACCGACTGCAGGGCGAAACCCACGAAGACCGCGCCGGCGCCGAAGATCAGCAGCCCGAACACGATGCTGCCCACGCCGACGCCACCGGGCATCATCACCGCGGTCACGTGCGACAGCGCGGCGAGTTTGGTGATGGCGCTGCCGATGTAGTCGGACTGCCACGCGGCGATACCGCTGGTCATCTTGCGCACGGTCGTGTGCAGCACCGTGGCGATCGCCGGCGCGAACACCGAAAGGAACAGGCCCAGCGGCAGTTGTTTGAACAGCGCCTCGTGCAGATCCTCGCGGCCGCCGCCCCCGGAGGCGGTGCGGCTGATCATCAGGACCGACATCAGCGCCATGACCATCAGCCCGAGACCGGTCGAGGCACCGTAGGTGGCGAGGAACCAGGGCGAGCCGGGATCGAAGTTGCCGACGGTGGCCAAGCCCTCCAGCAGCACTCGGACCGTGAAGTCCACGGCCGAGGCGTGCAGGCTGTTGGCGAGCTCGTCGAGCGCGCTGGTCGGGTCGGTGACGAACTTCGCGATGTCGACGGCGACCGACAGGATCGAGGCGAACGCGTCGATGTGCATGCGCCCGGCGGCGAGGTTCGCCTCGCCGATGATCTTGAAGAACGCGCCGATCTTGTCGAGCCAGTGGGTGTTGTTCGAGATGAACTGCGAGAGCCCGTGGAAGAAGTTCGCGATCGACTCGTTCCACCGGATGCAGCGTTCCTTCTTGTCCGGCACCATGACCACCCGGCCGCAGTCGACGAAGAACGCCTTCTGGCAGTAGGACGACACGGCGGCGGAGCAGGGGTCGCTGAAGTTCTTGATCAGGTCGCCGTCGCCGGCGGCGTACGGCTTCATCCGCTCCAGCGACTCGGGATCCGGTTTGGCCGCCCACATCAGGCCCCATGTGTTGCGCACAGGGGCGGTCCACTCGCGGATCTCGTCGGCGCAGTAGCGGAACGCCACGTTGAACGCGTGGTCGGGGCCGAACACCGCCGGGAACGTCGCCGGTAGCTGCGGTGGTTCCCGGTTGACGTCGGCGGTGTTCTGGTCAGGCCAGAACTTCGCGCGCTCGCTGGGTGGCGTGGCCCAGTACAGCAGCCGTGACTCGACCTTCATGACCTCGTTGAGGTAGAGGCTGAGGTCGCCGCCTTTGTCCTTGCACTCCGGTGTGCCGAACCACGGTCCTTGGCGGAACTCGCTGGTGTCGCCGACGTACTTCACAAGGTCGGGAGGGAAACCTTGCGGGGTCTTGCCGTTCGCCGGTGGCTGTGCGAGCGCCGCGGGCGCGAGTGTGAGAAGTAGCGCCAGAACCGTTCCACACAGGACGGTCAAGCGTCGGAACATGCTCCCCCCATGGGTTTGCCGCTTACTCGATCGTGATGAAGAAGCTGTAGAAGGCGACCTGCTTGCGCTCGGGCGCCGGCGCGGCGTCGTCGGTGCCGGGCTGCGGGCCGTCGACGGTCTTGACCGCCGCGACCTTCCAGGTGTCGGCCTCCCAGACCAGCCGGTAGGTCACCGTCGACCACCGCTGCGCGCGGATGACGCCCCGGCCGCCCAGCCCCGGGCCGATGCCGACCGAGGACACCCACAGCTCGACGACCGCCTGGTCGCCGGTGAAGTCCTTCACCGCGAAGTCGGCCGGTGCCTTGGAGGTCCGGTCGTCGGCGCTGCTCGCCTTGGTCTGGGAGAACAGCTGACGCGTGGCCTGGTCGGCGCTGCCGGCGATCCACGTGGTCTTCACGACCTCGGGGTCGGCGTGGCCGTGCGCGACAGCGGGCTGCAGCTGCACGGCGATCATCGCCGCGCTCGCCGCGCCCTCACGGTCGCGGGTGAACCCGCTCGGCACCCCCTTGGTGATCGTCTTCGGTCCGTGCTCGCGCGCGCCCGCGCCGCTGGTCGCGTTACCCGACGGCGTCTGGCCGGGCTGCGCCTGCTCGCCGGACGCGGGCAGCGTGTAGCGGCCGACCAGCACGCCGGCGACGAGCGCGGCCACGACGGCGAGGGCCAGGACGAGCGGGCGAATGGCACCCCGGCGGGGGCCGGTCGGTGCGTTCGTGGGCGTGGTGTTGGACATCTGCGTCTCCGGTTGCTCAGACGAGGGCGATCAGTGCACCGAAGATCATGCCCACACCGGCCAGCGCGATCAGAGAGAATATGGACTTCTTCAAGGATTCGGTGTGTTCGTGCACGTCCGCGGAGTAGCCGCCCTTCTTGGCACGCTGCAGCTCGACCGTGGCGCGGATGAACCCGAACGCGATGACAACGAACCCAAGAGCCCACACACCACCGAGCGCTGTTTTCCAGGCCGCGTTGAAGGGATCGCCCCACACCCCGAGGTCCGGCTGGACGCCATCGAACGGGTTGGGCGAGCCGGTGGGCGCGCCCGGTGGGCCGGGATCGTTCTGCGCGAGGAACCTCACCTCCGGGTTCTTGCGGTAGAACATCACGTTGCCTTTCGCAGGTGCAGCTCGGTGACCGGCGCGTGTGCGGCGCCCGGTGGCGGCCGTCCGGTGTCGGCGGGCTGCTCGGATTTGTCGTGCTCCTGTGCGGGAGGGGCTGACTTGCCTGCCCGAAGCGGCATCGGCATCTGGTCCGGGCGCGGGGAGCGCTGGGCGGCGAGCCGGTCGGCGACCGCGGCCGCCGCGCCGACCCACGCACGCCGGGAGGCGTCGCTGATCCGGGCGTGCACGATCGGTCGGCCGCCCGCGAGCTGCGGGTCGAACGGCACCTCGACCACCAGGGCGGTGCGCGCGGCGAAGTAGGCGAGCATCTGCCGCCGCAGCGCCGGGGGCGCGGCCGCCGCGGCGGGACCGACGACCGTGACCGCGCCGGAGACGAGCTCCGGCCGCCGGGTGTCGAGGTGGTCGAGCATCCATGCCGCGCTCTGCGCGACGTCGGGCTCGAGCGTGATCGGCACGACCAGCTGGTCGGCCATGGCCGCGGCCCACTGCCAGTTGCCGGTGCGGACGTTGTTACCGGTGTCCATCACCGTCAGCCCGAAGTAGCGCGACAACAGCAACCAGATCCGGCCGCACTCACCGGGCCCGATCTGCTCTGCGCGGGCCGGGTCGGTGTCGCTGGCCAGGACCTCTGCACGCGAGGGCTGCGAGCGCAGGTAGTGAGTGAGATCGCCCGCCGTGCCGACCGCGGTGAGCTGCTCGGCCGCGCCGAGCAGGTGCCACACGTGCGTGTCCGGTGTCGTGACCTCCGCGCGCTGCGCGAGGGTGCCGCGGGCCTCGTGGTTGTCCCACGCGACCACCGGTCCGCCGCGCAGCGCGGCGAAGGTGTGGGTGAGCATCAACGTGGTGGTGCTGACCTGTGCGCCGCCTTTGGGGTTGGCGACCATCACCAGCCGGCCGCCCCCGAGGTGCTGGCGCACCGCGACCTCGGCCTGCCGGTGCCGTGCCTCCTCCCGGCCTGGGCCAGGCTTGATCAGCCCGCCGGTCATCTTCCGGAGCCGGGCGCGCCACCCCCACAGCGCTGGATCCGCCGTCACCGGCGGCAGCGGGGCGGCCAGCTGCTCCGGGCCTGGACGTTCGACGGGAACGTCATTGGATGGCGCGGCCGCGGCGGCCCGTGCCGGGGCGGCCGCGTTCAGGTCGATAGGGTCCTCGGCGTGGTAGCCGTTGCCGGTCACCACTGCGGCCCCCCACGTGAGAGCCCCTGCCCCGGTACCGCGACGTCGTGGTCGGGCGCGCGTTTCGGGTGCACGGCCGCGAGGATCCGTTTCGCGGCGTCGCGCAGCGACCCGTCCGTGCCGGGTGCCTCGCGTGCCGGTCCCGCACGGAACGCCTGGTTGTCCTCCAGGCCGGCGGACGGGTCTAGAGGTCGTACGGCTGGTCCGTCGACCGGGAGTGGGATGTCTGTGTCGGTGAAGAACCAATTCGTTCCGTGTAGATCCCAGCGCACCAAGTGGCGCTGATGGTCCTGTTCGACCGCGTCCTGTGCCATGGCCGCAGTCGGGGCCACGTGAACCGTCCATCCGCCGTCGCGGGCTTCGGCGTATCCGTACTGTTCGGCCTGGGTCAAAAGCTCTTCAAGCTCCCGCGCGGAATTGACCCTGAATGTGTAGACGCCACCGTTCTCTTGTACGATGGCCACCGGATTGTGCAGATCTCGCCCGTTGCCTACGTCGGGCTCGCCGGACGCGTAGTAAGCGTGAATGCTGCACGTCTGCTCAGGGGGCTCGTCGACCCCGACGAGCATCTCCAAAGTCCGGTCCAACTCCGGGTCATAAGCACTGATCGCAGGTTCCCAGCCCCATTCCCGCGGATCCCAGCCAGGCGGGAGACGAACAGGTGGCTCCTTGTCCCATTCCGCCTGAGGGATGTCTACTGGACGGAATTCCATTCCACATCTCCCTTCATTTTTGCCTCGTACTGCTCGACCTTTCCCTGCACCTTCATGCGCTCTCCTCTTATCGAATTGGGCTTGTCTGCTACGGAATTGGGCGGGCGCCGACATTCCGGAAATCTCCGCCTGTTCTGACCGTGGAGACCTTGACGACATCGCCGCTTTGCGGGGCTTCCAGCATCAGGTGCTGGCCGTTGATCTGCCCCAGGTACATGGCGACATGGTGTGTGCCCCAGAACAGCAGGTCACCGGACCTGGCCTGCATGAAAGGGACGACGAGTTTCGCGCGGGTGAGCTGCGCGTCCGAGGGCCGGATGATCTGCACTCCGGCTTGTGCGTACGCGTACAGCGTCAAGCCCGAACAATCGAAGCCGACTTTGTCGTAATCGCCGTACGAGTCGGCGACACCGCCGTCGCGCACGCCTTTCGTGGGGCCGTCGGCGTTGCCGCCGCCCCAGGAGTAGGTGATGCCCAGCCACGACAGTCCGGCCGCGATCGCGGTGGCGACCTGCGGGGACGCCGCGTGCACGACGCCGGCGACACCGGCTTCCGGCGGCAGGGTGACGTCCGAGCCGGTGACGGTGACCTGGATGCGGCCCTTGAACGAGCGGTCCGCGCAGTCCAGCGGCGGTCCGGAGCCGTCGTAGAGCGCGGCGACGACCGCTTCGGCGAAGGGCTGGTGGCGCTGGTAGCGCCAGCCCTCGCCGCTGCGCTCGACGTCCTCGGCGAGTTCGTGGTTCGGGCGGGCGTCGGTGTCGTAGCCCGGTGCGCGTGTGAGCAGCACGGTGAAGAAGCCCTTGGACGCGGCGGCGGCGTCGGTGCGGTCGTAGCCGAGGTAGGCGTTCGCGGGGCCCGGCGCGATCTGCTGGAACACGCCGACGGCGTTGCCGTTGCGCGCCAACGGGTTGAGCGTTGATTCCTGCATGCCGGCCTGCAACGCGATGACCGCGCCGCGGCGGGTGATGTTCATGGCTTTGGCGACCCCGAGGATCTGCCGCACCGTCGTGGTCTGCGTCGGTGAGAGCGTCACTCCGGCGAACGAGCCGCCGCCCTGCGGTGGCGCCGGGGTGCTGTGTCCGGTGCCGGGTACCTGGCAGGTCGCGGGCGGGATGATCGCCTCGGCGTCGGCGCGGCGGGGTTGCAGCAGCACCAGCACGAGCAGCATCGCGCCGGCGAGCGCGGCGAGCGGGATCAGGAGAAGTTTCGCCATCAGCCAGCCTCGACATGGACGTCGACGAGCCACCGGCCGTCGGGCTGGCGCAGTACCGCGCGGGTGGTGAGGACCTGCTCGGTCTGGACGGCGGCGTCGGCCGCGAGCAGGGTGCGGTGCGCTGTCGCCCGCACGTAGACCTGGCCCTCGCCGCGCGGGGCCTCGGGGATGATCTCGGCGGTGATCCGGTCGCAGCGGGTGGACAGTTGCTGCTCGACCACCGCGCGGTACGAAGCTTCGCTGTCACCGGCCCGCAGGTCCGCGGTCTTGCCCGCGGTGGTGGAGAACACCGTTGCCCGCTCGATGTTGTTGTTGCGGGGCTGGCGGTAGTCCGAGGCGCACCACTGCGTCATCCACGCCCGCGTCACCGCGACCGGGTCCGCGAAGTCGGTGGTCGCGGCGGTCGGCGCGGTCGGGGGCGGCGGCACCGTCGACGGGGCACCGGCGGGCGCGGACGGTGTGATCGGCGAGACGCTCGGCAGCCGCAGACCCGATCCGGGCGGCGGTGACGGACTGGTCGCCGGTGTCGACGCGCTCAGTTCCGGCCCGGTGGGTGCCGGGACGGTCCGGTCGGGTGTGGGGGAGGAGCAGCCCGCGCACACCAGCACGGCGAGTGCGGCGGCCAGGCCGGTCGAGGTCCAGGTGCGCATGGGCTTCTCCTTCCAGGGCAGGGCGGGTGATCGGTCAGGTCGGGTGCGCGCGGCGTGAGCCGGGTCGCGTGCGCTGTTCGCGCGGGCCGGTCACGGCGGGCCCGTCTTGCGGGGCCGGGTGTTGCCGGGGCCGCGGTTGACGGCACGGCGACCGCGCGGTTTGGAGGCCTGCCACTCCCGGAACGTCCGGTCGCCGATGAGGCGCTGGATGTGCGGGATGTGGTTCTGCCGCATGCCGACCGGTGACGGTCCCAGCACCGCGTCGAGATCTGAGCCGGCGTTGGTGTGCCACCCGGCCGCCGCGATCGCCTCCTCGGTCGGGAAGACATCGGCCACGCGGTGGCGTGTCGGGTCGATGAGGTGGTCCTCGCGGCCGCCGTAGCTGTAGACCCAGCGGAAGTTGTCCGGCGCGTTCGGCGCGGCGATGCGTTCGAACCGCGAGATTTCCTTGGTGTAGCTGTAGAACAGCGTCCGGGGTGTCGCCCGTGCGACGTGCAGCCAGGCGGACAGGTAGGAGTCGGAGAAGTAGTCGCCCGCGTCGTGCACCCGTAGCGCCGCCCCGTCGAACTTCGGCGCGCGCAGCTCGTCGAGGATGTCCGCGGTCCACTGGTCGAGGTCGTCGAGGATGCGCGCGAGGTTGCGCTCGTGTTTGGCCAGTACCTGCGGGAACCGGTACGTTCCCGTGCGGGCGTAGCAGGCTCGTGCGCATACGCCGGCCTGCTCGCACGTCACATACCGGCGGCCGTCCGGCAGTTTCCCTGCCAGCGCGGGGATCGAGAAGTTGTGGATTCCGTGAGGCCGCAGCCACCGGTTCTGGGTGATCATGCGTTCGGGCCGGGAAGTGTTGCGTGGCATCAGGTTTCACCCCGCACACGTGCGCTCCTGTGTGGATGGTGCGTGAACAGTGGGACGAGGGACGCGATCGACGGGCCCAGGGCGACGGCGAGCAGCACGCTCCCGGCCCCGAGCGACCCATTGGCGACCGCGACCGCGGGGTTGATCATCAGCACGCCGGCGAGCAGGCACCCCACGTCGGCGCCGATGCGGATGCGTGCCTGGCTCCAGTTCGTGCGGAGGGCGATCGCGGCCATCAGGCCGTCGCGGGGCAGCGCGCCGAGCTCGGCCGACAAGTACAGGGCGGTGCCGACGGCGAACATGGCGCCTCCGAGCAGCATCGCCGTCATCCGCAGCCACACCGCCTGCGGCGCGGGCAGCACCGTGAGGGTGAGGTCGGCGACGACCGCGGGGATCACGACCGAGGCGACCGTGCCGATGCCGGGCTTGACGCGCAGCGCGAGGTTGGCCACCAGCAGCGCCGACTGCACGGCGATGATCGCGCCGCCGATCGTCCACCCGCACCGCTCACCCACCGCCCGGTGGAACACATCCAGCGGCAACAGCCCCAGGGCGGCGGTGACGAGCATGCCCACGGCGACGCCCATGAGCGCGTTGCCGACGACGACCTGGCCCAGCCGGATGACGAACGGCCGGGAACCGATGCCGGCGGTCCCACCGGGCTGGTCGTGTGCGGGATCAGTGGGCATGACCGCTCACCCACTCGCGCTCCGGTGCCGGCACTCGACGGTCGAGCGCGGCGGCCCCGGCCTTCTCCATCAGCACCAGCAGCTCGTCGGCGACCTCCGGCGCGGCCGCGAAGATCGGGTCGCCCAGGTGCGCGGCCGGTCCGCCGGTGCCCGGCCAGCTCACGACCGCCCCGGCTTCCTCGCAGATCAGCAGGCCGGCGGCCCAGTCCCACTCGTTGAGGTAGTGCTCGAAGTAGCCGCCGAAGACCCCTTGCGCGACCCGGCACAGGTCGATGACGGCGCTGCCGACGCGGCGGATGTCCTCGACGTGCTCGATCATGCGCGCGACCACGGCGGCCTGCGGGCCGCGCTCGGCGGCCTGGTAGCTGAAGCCGGTGGCGAGCAACCGCTGCGACAGCGGCTTGTCCTTGCGGGCGTCCAGCGTGACCCACTGGTGACGCACGGCGGGGTCGTAGAAGCGGGCGCCGTTGCCGCGGCCGGCGGAGTACACACGGCCGCTGACCGGTTCGGCGACCGCACCGGCGAGCACGACGCCGTCGACCTCGATGGCGATCGACACCCCGTACTCGGGTGCTCCGGCGTGCAGATTGGCGGTGCCGTCGACGCCGTCGGCGATCAGCCGCAGCTCGCCCGGACGTGCCCGTGCCACACCGCTTTCCTCGCCGGTGAAGGAGTGCGGCGCCTCGCCCCAGATCTCGGCGGCTTCCTGGCGCATCGCGGCTTCGGAGGCCGGGTCGCAGTCGGTGACGTAGTCGGTCTCGCTGCTCTTGGTGGTCGCGTCAGTGGCTCCGGGCCGTGCCAGGCGCTCGCGCACGGTGCGGGCACCGGCGCCGGCGAGGTGCTCGGCGTGGATCTGCAGCTGACGTGTATCGAAATGCACTTGCTCTCCCTGACGGTGGTAGATCACGGACGGGGCGGGCCGGATCACCCGATGAGGCGGGGGCGGCGCGCCGAGGCGCAGCGGCGTGACATCTCGCTGGGGCCCGGTACGACCGGGCGCGTCAGGGAGGGGCGAGAACACGTCGCGCGGATCGGAACTCATGGCGCGGGCCCACAGTCGTGCGTGTGAGCCCTGGGGCACGAGCCGGACATCGGGGGCTGGTGGGCGGGGGTGCCGGACGTGGACGTGCCCAACCCCAGCCGGCACGTCCACGCCGGCACGTTCGTGGTCATCGGCTCCCTCCCGTCACGACCGGGCACACCGCGGTGATCAGCCCGTCGCGCGGTGCCGCGAACGCGAGCGCGGGGAACACCTTGCGCAGCAACCCGAGTCCGGCCGTGTTGGTGGCGCCGACCGACGCGGTGACGGCGAGCGCGCCGTCACGGGCGGCTTCCTCACCGAGGCGGGTCGCCAGCGCGGTGCCCGCGCCGCGGCGCTGCCAGGCGTCTTCGACGAGCACTGCGATCTCGATGCCGTCGGCGTCGAAGATCATGGACGCGACACCGACCATGCTCTGCTCGGTCCACGCGGCGACGGTGAGCTGGTCGGCGCGCGCGGGCAGCGCCTCCAGCAGCAGCCGCGCCGCGCCGGCCGTGCCGCCGTGGCAGCGCGATCGCAGCGCCGCGTCCGAGCAGCGGGCGAGCAGCCTGCGCAGTTCCCGCATGGTCACGTCGTCGTCGGCGTGGACGTCGAACATCTCGAAGGTGGTGGTCACGCTCCCCTCCTGCGGGAGAGCAGCGGTTGTGACTGCAGCAGCCGCAACGGCCGCACCACCGCGGGGCGGGGCCACCGCAACGCCTGAAGCAGGGCGGTCGCGCCTCGCGGGCCGCTGATGAAGAAGTGGCCGCCGGGGAACGTCGTGTGCGTCGCGTCGGCCGCGAGCTCCAGCCACCGGTGCGCGGCGCACGCCGGCGCGTACCAGTCCGCCGCGCCCGACCACGCGTGGAGCGGACAGTCCAAGACTGCGGGCTTGCCGGGCCAGTAGGTCTCGGCGGCGGTGAGATCGGCGCGCACGCGCGGCAGCCACCCCCGCAGGAACTGTTCGTGGCGCCGCAGCCGGGGTGGAAGGCCGCCCATGTCGGTGAGCTTCGCGAGCAGCTCCCGGTCGCCGAGCAGGTGCAGCGGGTGCGGCGGGCGCACCATCGGCGCGCGGCTGCCGGAGACGATGACCGCCTGCGGGCAGTGCCGGTGCTCCTGCAGGCGCACGGCGACGGCATGGGCGAGCAGTGCACCGAACGAGTGCCCGAACAACGCCACCGCGGTGTCGCTGTCGCCGATGTGTGCGAGCAGCGCCTCGGTGATGGTGTCGACGAGCTGCGGGGTCAGCTTGGTCACCGGGTCCTCGTCGCGGCGGTCGTCGCGGCCGGGCAGCGTCACGCTCACCAGGTCGATTCCCTGCGGCAGCAGCGGAATCCACGAGTGGTAGGCGCTGAGACCGGCGCCGGACCAGGGGAACGCGACCAGCGTGTGCCGGGCGGGACCGGGACCGGTGCGGTACCGCGTGAGCCACCCCGAAGTCGAGGGCGCGGGGTGGCGCGGGGGCGCCGGGATCGCCGGCTGCGGGGGCGTCAGCTGTATCGGCATGTTCGTGATCACCACACGGGCACGGAGGTCGGGACAGGACGGGGCAGCAGCACGCCGTGTTGCGGGGCGCGATCACGCAGCACCCGCCAGAACACGATTTCGTCCGCGAGAACCGCGGGCATGCCGCCGGGGTAGAGCGTGCCGCGCGACATGATCGCCGGGGCCTGCGGTTCGCGCGGGCCGTCGATCTCGATGGCGTAGTGGGTGCCGCGCGGCGCGTCGGGGATGAGCTCGCCGATGGGGACCGCGCCGTCGCGCAGCAGGACGAGCTGCTCGGGCGTCAAACCCAGGCGCGGCACGTGGATGAGCGACTTGATCGCCGCCAGGTGCGGGCCCTCGGCGTTGAGCGGGACGAAGACACCGTTGCGGCGCAACACTTCCGTCCCGGGCTCCAGGCCGAGCAGCATGCCCTCGTGCTCGTCGACCACGTCCAGCCGGTCCGCTTCGACGGGCACCCGCCGCAGCGGGTAGCCGGTCCACCAGCTCAGGATCGTGGAGAACTTCGGCGCCACCCGGATTCCGCGTGCGAGCCGGGCGACTCGGTCGGCGAGCTCGTCGGTGGCCGCGCGGGACTTGAGGGGAATCACCTGGTCCTCCTTCTGTGCGTCGCTTGTGGTGGGGCTGGTGCGCCCCACCCCCGGGGAAGTGGGGGTGGGACGCCGGACGTGGGGCGGTGAACCGGTCCTGGCCTGGGTCAGCCGGTGACCGGGTGGTGGCCGTCCTGCAGCTGCGGCGTCGGCGCGGGCTGCGGTGTGGTGTCGGGCTTGGGCGCCGGCTTCCGCGTGCCGGTCGGCGGCTGCCCCGTCGGCTTGCCCGTCGGCTGGCCCGTGGGCGGGTTCGTCGGCGGGTTCGTCGGCGGGTTGGTGGGGGGCTTGGTGGTAGGCACGGTGGCCTTGCCGCACGAGACCACCGCGACGGTGATCGTCTGCGCGACCTTGTCGCCGGCACCGAGGATCTGGATGGTCGCGCCCGCACCGCCGCCGAAGCCGACCTTGAGCTTCGGGTCGGCCGGTGCCGCGCCACCGTGGGCGTAGCTGATGGCGCCGTCTGCGCACTTGGCCGACACCGACCCGATCGTCTTGCCCGCGACCACCACGTTTGCGACGGTCGCCTCGGCGATCCCGTTGCCGGCTTTGACGGTGATGCCGCTGGCGGACCAGCCCATGCCGGACACCGAGCCCGACGCGGTCTTAACCTCGCCGTCGGAGGCCACCGAGGGCTGCGCGGCCTTGTTCTCGGTGCCGGAGGCGGACACGCCGTAGGCCGTCGACGTGCTCGCCTGGGCGCCGGCGAGCCCGTGGACCTGCGCGTTCGCCGGTGCCAGCACGGACGCCGAGCCCGCCGCCGCGAGCGCGCCGATGCCGGCCGCGGCGAGGAACAGGCGTGTGGAATGGGTGGTTGTGCGGACCACGTGGTCCCCCCTTGATGTGGTGTGGCCCTGGGGCCGGGTACAGGTATTCACTTGATCAACACCGGGGTGCCGAGCGGCAGGTCGCCGCGGGTCATCGCCTCGGTGAGGCTGGAGAGCGCGTCCGGTGGGATCCGGACGCAGCCGTCGGAGGAGGCCGTGCCGTAGACCTCGGGTGTGGGCCAGGTGTGCAGGCCGACGGTGCCGGGGCCGCCGCCGTAGGTCTGGTGGGTGTCGGAGTGCGTGCCCAGCGGCAGCACGACCGTGGAGAACGCGGAGGCGTTGTCGCGCAGCGCGGCGAGCAGGAACGTCCGTCCGGCCGGGGTGATCGCGCCGGGTTTGCCGATCCCGGCCTTCCAGCGGCCGGTGACGGCACCGCTGGTGGTGAGTGTGAGCTCGAACGCGGCCCGGTCCACGGTGATCACGCTGGGGCTCGTGGCGACGGTGACGTCGGGGGTGTCGGTGTGCATCCACGCCACGGAGTTGTTGGGGCGTGAGGGAAGCGCGACCAGCGCCCACCCCGGCCGGGTGTCCAGGATGGACAGCCACGTGTCGGTGCGGGTGATGTCCGGCTCGATGCCCAGCAGCTGGGTTGCCGGGACGACGGCGACCGGGTCACCGCCGGGCGCGGCGTACACGGGCACCGCCGAGGTGGGGTGGGCGACCAGCCCGCCCGGCACCTGCTCGGGCGCGGGGTCGCGTGGCGCGGCCGGGGTCGTGGTGAAGGTGGTGGCGTGCGGGAGCGCGGCGAGCTGCTCGGCGCTCACCGCCCGCGGTGCCACGACCGGCGCTGCCTCAACGCCGGTGGTGCCGGTGGTGTCGTTGCGGCCGAGCGGGTCGATGTGCTGCTCGCCGGCGGTGGGCCGGGTGAGCACGATGCCGAACACGGCGATGAACACGGCGACGGCGACCAGCCCGGCGCCGGCCAGCAGGGCGGGCCCGCGGCGCGCCTGCGTCGGCGGCCTGTGGTAGCGCCGCCCACCCGAGGGGGATGGCGGGCCGGGCGTCGGCCGTTGCTCGTCGTCCTGACCAGCCGGTCCGGGCCGGTCACCGTCGTGGATCATCACGACCTCCTTTCTGCTTCTCGGTGGGGGGTGGGTGCGGGTGCGGCGTGCCGGTCGCCCCCGAGCGGCGGTTCCGCCGCACCCACGACTGAGGGGACAAGGGTTCAGCGCAGGAGCACCGCGGTGCCGGCGGGCACCTCGCGCAGCGCGTCACGCACACCGGGGGGAGCGGGAACACAACCTGTGGCGTCGAGCTGGCCCAGCGGGGACGCCGCGGGCAGGCCCGGCACCGTGATCCCGCCGATCAGTCCGGTGCACAACCGGTCGGCGTCGAGACCGAACGGCCACAGCACCCGCAGCAGCCACGGCAGCGCGTCGGCCTGGCCGCCGGTGGCGACGAAGCTGCGACGGCCGGTGTGGGCCGCTGCCGCGACGGACGCCGGGGTGCCGGTGAGCGTCGATGCCGCGGCGCTACCGCGGCCGAGTTCGGCCAGGACCGTGACCCTGCCGGTGGCGGTGTCGATCTCGACGCGCCGGTCACCGTGCGCGAGTTCGACCTGCGGCCGCAGGTGGATCCAGCCGACCGCCGCCGCGCCGGTGGGATGCGGCTGCGAGGGCAGCATCACCAGCGCCCAGCCCGCACGCCGGTCGAGAACCGGGGTCCACGTCGGCGTGAGGACTTGGCGTGGCGGCAGCACGGCGAACGCGCACCCGCCGGGTTCGGCGTACACCGGCGTGTCGACGGTGGGGTGCAACACGACCGTGCCCGGATCGGCACCCGGTGCCGGATCGGCCGGCGCACCCACCAGAGCCACGCCCACCGCCGCGCGCGGCAACGCAGCCAGCTCCGCCTGCGTCATCTCACGTGGTGCGATCACGGCCGCGTCCAGCTGTGCGGCGGCGGGCATCCGGTCGCGCATCGGCGGTGCGGGTGTGGCCGTGACCGTCACGGTCTGCGGTGCGGGCGGCACTGCCGCTGTTGAGCCGATGGTGTCGTGCAGGCGCAGCAGCAGCGTCACGAGCACGATCAGGATCGCGGCCAGCAGCAACGTCACCAGCACGCTCGGCCGGCGCCACTGCACGAGGCGCAGCAGCACGGCGTGCCGCAGCAGCGCCGTCGTGGTCAGCGGCCGCAGCGGCTGGGTCTTCTCCGCGTCGGTCTCCGGCCCGGCGAGCATCGCAGCGGTGCTCGCGCCGATGACGCTCACCTGGCCGGACAGAGCGGTCACGGCGACGTCGTCGCCCAGTCGAGCGCTCACGGCGTCTTCCCGGCGATGACCTCACCGACGTGCTTGACCACCGAGCAGGTGTCGATGCCGAAGCGGCCGTTGGTGATTGCGATCGCGGCGGTGCCGTTGGCGAGCGGGATGATCCCGGTGCACAACGGTTCCTTGCTCGTCTTGTTGGTCCCGGAGATGATCAGTCCGGCCTTGCCGCCGAAGGTGTGGGGCTGCGAATTGGGCTGATCTGCCTGCGCGGTCTTCATCTCACCGGGCTTCGCCCAGACCACGAGCGCGAAGAAGTTCTTGATCTTCCCGTTCGGGTCCGTGTTCTTGGGCAGCTCGCCGTTGTCGTACCTGCACCCTGTGCGGAACACGTCGGTGGCGGACGGCGCACGCAACCGTGGCTTTTTGTCTGTCTCCGGGCGGACCTTGGCGGGGAACGCGCCCCAGCCCAGCGCGCACGGGTCGTACGGCGCGCCGACGGTCTTGGCGTCCACCCGCGGGTCGAGATCACCCAAGGTGATCTGCTTGGGCTTGTCCTGCGCGGCCACCGTGGCCGCGGCGTGCGCGGCGGGCAGGGCGGTGAGGCAGGCTGTCGCGGCGGCGAGCGTGAGCAGCCCGCGCGTCAGGCCCTTGACGGTCGTCATGATCTTGTCCCCCGACAAAGATGCGGTGAGGTTCATGGGAAGAGGACTTTCAGCAGCTCGTTGACCAGCGGGTCGCGCATGCTGTCCAAACGTGACCGGTCCACCGGGGCGTCGACCTTGCTGCCGCGAGGCGGGCGGAGGTTCTGCCGGATCCGCAGCGCCCCGGGCTGGTTCTTGTCGCCCAGCACCGCGACGGAGAGCTCCTCCTTGTCGCGGCCGCGGCCGTTGGCGTCCTCGGGATTGCCCACGCGCATCACCGGCTTGCCCGACAGAGACAGCTCGGTGACCATCGCCGCGGTGTCCGGCCGCGATCGCAGAATGGACAGGTCCCGGCCCAGGGATTCCCTGGCCGACAGGAAGATCTCGACTTCGAGGACGGGCTCGTACTTGTCGTCCGCGTTCTTCTTGTTGTCGTCGGAGCTGATCGTGCAGGTCGGGCTGTCTGCGCTGCCCGCGATGACCCGGTAGTGACCGGTGCCCAGGAACCGGTCCAGCACGTCGGCCGGCAGCGCCGAGCACAGCATCTGCGCGGCGGCGAGCGGGTCCTGCTCGGCGGTACGCAGCAGATCGTGACCGGTCTTGGGCGTGGTGGCCGACCACTCCTGACACATCCGCGGCTCGTTGCTGCGCGCGCACATCCCGGCCGGTTCGGCCGTGCCGGCGCTGGGCGCGGACTCCGGCTTGGCAGTGCCGGGAACCAGGCTGCTGCAGCCGCCCAGCGCCGTGGCGGCCAGCGTTGCCGCCAGCACGGAGGTGAGCAGGCGGGCGTTCATCGCTTGCCCACCTTCGACAGCACCTTCTCCGCCGCCTGCTGCGCGACGTCACAGGTCGCCGTGGACATGCGGATCTGCTGGTACAGCACGCCGCCGCCCTCCGGCGCACGGTTGTCCTGCACGATGGTGGTGTCCGGGTCGTAGACGATGTAGCTGGTGCAGCCCAACCGGCCCTGGAAGATCACCGTCTTGTAGCCGGCGATCGTGACCTCACGGGCGCTCGAGTCGCCGGGTTTCACCAGCGCCGACGGGTCGTCATCGACCATGAGCGTGACGACGACCTCGTTGCGGCCCGCTGCCTTGTCCCGCGGCGGCGGACCCGGCTTGAGCGGTTTCGCGGTGCACACGAACGGTCCCGAGGGCTGCAGCACCGCGTCCGCGCCGAACATCTCCAGCGCGCCCGACGCCACAGTGCACGGGTCGAGCTTGGCCAGCGTCAGCTCCGGCGTCGTGCGCCCGGAACCGCGCTTGGGCAGGTCCTTCCACAGCGGCGCGACCTTGGCCGCGTAATCCCTGGCCAGCTGGCAGCTGGACTTGGCCGGCTTGTCCTCTCCGGTGCCCGACGGGCTGGTGCGCAGCACGATCGCCCGGTCGGCGTCGAGCGGCTTGGCCAGCGTGCACGTCCGCTCGTCCTCGGAGATGAACATCTCCTGGCCGCCGATGCTCTCCGGTGCGGCGTCCTTGCGCTGGGAGGCGTCGAAGGTGTCGCCGACCTCCAGGTAGATCGTCCAGCTGGCCCGGAACTCACCTTTGTGGGTGCGCAGCAGGCATTCCTGCATGCCGTCCTGCGACGGGATGATCTCGTCGAGCTCGTCGCCGGTGACCTCCTTCGCGGCGTCCGGATCGTGCAGGCCGCACGCGTCGATCGCGCGGTAGCCCGCGGCGGCCTCGGCCAGCGCGCGGAACTCCTGCGGGATCGCGGCCTCGATCTTCGCCGGTTCCGGCTCGCCGCCGCCCTCGGCGGTGCCGGGGGCGTCCTTGGTGCACGCCGAAGCCAGCAGCGCCGAGCCGAGCAGCAGCGCGAGAGCGACACGGTGCCGTGTGAAATGTTGTCGTGGAGCCATGTTCGTGATCCCCCTGATCCGAACGGGATGTGCCCGATGGCACGAAAGACTGGTGGGAATGCGATGGAAGGCCGGGCGGTCAGCCCCGCCGCAGCCGCACGACGTGGGCCACCTGCCGGCCGGCGGTGCGCAGGCCACTGATCCATGCGGGCGCGGGCGGGCCGGGTGGCTGGTCGGTACCGGCGCGCGTGCGGACGGTGACATCAACGGCGCCGAATCCGGTCGAGCCCACTGCGGTGGCGGCGTGCGCGTCGACGCCGGCCGCACCCGGCGTCGGTGACCCCGCCGCGTCGGTGCGGGGGCAGAGCTGCGCGGAGGAGGTGCCGGACGGCACGGTCAGCGTCATCGCCGAAACGACGGTCGCGGTGGCCAGCAAGCGGGTGACGATCCTGCGAGTGATCAATGGTCCTGCTCCAGATCCGGGACGAGCCGGGTGTGATGGGGTGGGGTGGCCGCGTCGCCCGCACTTGCGGGTCCGCCCTGGGGGATGCGGAGGCGGGCGACGCGGCCCTGGGGGATCAGTCCTTTGCGGACTGACGCCGGTAGGTCACTTGGCGAAGGCGGTCAGGAAGCCCGCGGACGGGGTGCCGACCCCGGTGACGTTGTCCCAGCCTGTCGTGCTCTGCAGCGACTGCGGCTTGGTGTCGAACTCGGCCAGGTAGGAGCCCTGGGTGCCGGGGACGTCGACGTGGCCGTAGGTGACCATGTGCGGCGTCCAGACACCGGCCGCGACCGGCTTGACGTCGGTCATGCCCGCCTTGCCCGCCATCTGGTAGAGCGCGGTGTTGAGGAACCCGAACCGTTCGACGCCCTGCGCCTGCTGGGCGTCCGCGACGAGCGCGGCGATGATCGGCGCGGCCGCGGAGGTGCCGCCGGAGGGGTACTCCACGTAGCCGTTCGAGGTGGTGAGGCCGACGCCGATGCCGGTGTAGGCGTCCGCGAGCGCGGACACGTCCGGCAGCATGCGGCGGCCGGTGGCCGGCGCGACGCCCTTCTGGTAGTCGGGCTGCTCGTACAGCGAGCTCGCGCCGCCGCCCGCGCCGCCAGCGAACCTGCCGTCGGCGCCCTGCTGCGGCACCCAGCTCTGGCCGGACTGGGTGTATCCGGAGATCTCCCAGCCGGTCTGGAACTTGACCTTGTTGTTGCCGTCCACGGCGACCGACGTGCCGCCGACCGCGGTCACCCACGGGTGGCTGGCAGGGAAGTCGGTGGCGGCGCGGCGCACGTCCGGGTTGCCGGCGTTGTCGCCCGCGTCGCCGGAGGACACGGTGATGGCCTGGCCCTGGATCGCGGCCTGCAGGGCGATGCTGTCCATCTGCCGGCGCACCGCGGCGGGCTGGTTCTCACCCGAGGCGCCCCAGGAGTTCGACAACACCGACGCCTTGTTGTCCTGCACGGCCTTGTTCAGCGCGTCGTAGAGCGTCCGGCAGCTCGACGCCCCGTAGTAGATGATGCGCGCGCCGGGCGCGATGGTGTGGATCGCCTGCACGTCCAGCGCCTGCTCACTGGCCCACGACGCGGGGCTGCACTGCTCGATGTCGTCCCAGCGGCTCGCGAGCACCGCCGAGTACTGGCCGGGGCTCAGCTGCGGAGAGCCGAACGTCGCGGCCGCGCGGTTGGTGTCGGACACGATCGGCTCGTGGTTGTAGGCGCCGATGACCCCGATGCTCTGCCCGGCCCCGGTGTTGCCGCCGCCCAGGCCGTAGATGCCGCGCATCTGCGCGCTGTCGTAGCCGCACAACGCGTTGGACTGCAGGTCGCCGGCGAACCTGCGCGGCACCGCGGTGTTGACCGACTCGCCCCAGTACAGCGCGCAGCTGTTCGGGTCACCCGCGGCCTTGGCCTCGGCGCGCGGCCGGGCGGGCGCGCCGTTGGGCGTGCGCATCGCGACCTGCTTCGGGGTGATCGTGCGCTCGCTGTCGTCCAGGCCCAGTACCGCCTCCACCGCGTCGCGCAGCTCACGCGGCACCGACACGGCGGACTCCGGCGCGGCCAGCTCCAGCGCGCCGGCCTTCGTCGAGAGCGTGAACTTCGCGAGCTTGACCCGGAACGCCGACTCCAGGGCCGAGACCTTGCCCTCGACCGTCACGAAGTGCCGGTTGCCCGACACCTCCGACACCGTCAGGTTCTGGCCGCGCAGCCAGTCCGTCACCCGGTCCACTGTGGACTGTGTGGGCGCGAACCGGTCTACGAACTGCTGCGAGGACAGGAACTTGCGGTGCGACGGGCTGCCCGGAGTGGACACCGCCTTGGCCAGCGCCTCGGCACCGCGGCGATCCTTGAGCGTCAACGCGATCCGCACCCGGCGGACCTCGTCACCGCCGACGTCACCGACCTTCGCCGATGCGGTGGCCCAGCTCGGCGTGTTGCCCTCGATCGCCGCACGCTCACCGGTCTGGCCTGGGTCCGCCTGAGCGGCGGAGGTCCCGAGGATCCCGACCAGCACCGCGCAGCCGGCGAGAGCCGCCGCGCGGGATGGACGTACTGCCATGTGTAAAGCCCCCGAATTCATAGCGTCGCCCGGGCAATCCCCGGGCCTGACGGCAACAAAGCCATCCATGGAAGACATTCAGGAAAACGCGGCAGGGCAGAGGGTTTCTGCCCGTGAACGCGGCCCCTCGCGGCGAGAGAATCGCCCCCGCACGGGATCAACACCTACGGTGGAGCCCGTGACCTGCACGGACGTGCCGGTAGTTCCCAGACTGCAACGCGACCACCGCAAGTGTCAACTCGTTCGAACATATTCCCGCACAAATTCTTATCCGCCTTTTTCGGGCGCCACGAAACGCCCGGCACCTGACGGCAAACGGGTATCGGCAAAGGGTGAATCGGTTCTTTCTAGCTGTTCACGGCGGTCACCTGCTCCGCGACGAACGTGGGACCGAGATGGCACACCGAGGCGCCGCGCTCCGGCACGTACCCGGTCACGCGCACCCGCTGTGCCCGCGGCTGCTCACCCGTGCGCGCCCGGTGCTCGTTGTCCGACGCGACGCTTCCGGACAGCTGAAACCGCTGACCGGACACCGCGACCAGTGAGATACATCCGGGCCGGCCCGTCAGCCACGTCGCGTCACCTTCCACAGTGACTTCGGGCCCCCGGATCTCCGGCGGAGGGATCGGCACCGATGACACCACGCCGGATGCCGTAGCCGCCGGCGGCGCCGGTACCGGTGAGGCTGAGCAGCCGGCCACCGCCACCACGGCGATCCCCACGAGCGCGGGGAAGCCCGGCCTAGTCATCGGGCTCTCCGGCGTCGGGCACGCGTGTTTGCGTCCCCGCGGCTCCGGGGCGGCGCAGTGCGGCGCGATGACGTGTGCCGCGCAGGCTTCTCGCGGCGTGCACGACCCCCGCGGCCAGGATCAACGAGTTCGGTTCACGCATCCGCGGGAGTACACCGTCCAGAACGGTGTGAGCCTGCCGCGCACCGAACTCCCTGCCGAGCAGCCACACCTGCTGGGGCAGGTGCCCGCACCGCCGGGACGCGTAGATTTCCCCGGTTCGCGGGATGTACCCGAGCTGCCAGCTGCCGCTGTGCTCTGCCGGGCCGGCATGCGGGCCGTGGTCATCGCCGTCTCGGCGCCATTGCTCGCCGAACAGGTCCGCGTCGGCGATCGGATAGCCCCAGTCCGGACGGGTACGCCGGGAATCAGCCGCGAAGAACTCGTCTTCAGTGCCCATGACGACGACAGTCGGCGGCACCTCGGGCGAGCGCTTCCAGCCGTCGGCGACCTCACGCAGACGACCGGAGGGCGGATCAAGACTGATGACGTAGTCCCGCACGACTGCTTGGAGCGCCTGGGTCTCCTTCATCAGATCAGCGAGCTCGGAGTGCCGCTTGATCGTCGCACCGAGGATCGTGTCGGTCCTGCGTCGCTGTCGCGCCGAGCGCCATGCCCACCGGGGCCGCGGCAGCCGAGCGAGCTGGCGACGCTGCTCTGCCAGTGCGCGCTCGACGCTGGTCGCCTCCTGTGCGAGCTGCGCGGCAAGACCCCGCAGGCGCGCTTCGATCTCGATCAGGTCCGTTGCCGCGTCATCAGTCAGCTCGACAGCCCCGGCCCCACTGAGCCAGGCGACGACAGGGTCGGGCAGTGGATCGAGTCTGCCGCCCAGCTGGACCACCGGGCCGCGGGCGGTGTGTTTCCAGAGCGGTCGCTCATGCGGCGACATCGGCTTGCTCCCCCTAGTTCAGGGACGCAAACCGGCACACCGTCGTGGTCACGGATGCGTCCACGGGCCGTCACAGCACGGTGGGCCGGTCAGCGTCTCCTTCTCCGGTCAGCGCTGGAGCACTGACCGGTGGTAGCCGGGCGACGAATCCCTCCCAGGTTCGCCGCCCGGCCGCACCTCGCCCGCCACCGGCTGTGGCGGGCGAGGTAATGACGCACTGGAACGACCGCGTCGGCATGGCGTTGAGCGTTGTTCCGCCGGGCCGCGACGGTGAGTCCCAAGCCCGGACAATGAACGTGCTCCTCGGCGCCCAGTGCTCGTCAAATGTCACGCACGCATATCTCGGGCATGTCACCGCCTCATCAGCGGCGGTGACATCAGGCGCCCTCGAATCGCGTCATCGGAACCCGTCCCGCATGGTGCGGCAGGATCAGGATGCCGACGTCACCCACCATATGACAAGAACAGCATCTGTCAACCGAGAACAGTTGGTTGCGGCTAATTCCGTTCCATTTTTCTGTCGCCCTAAGGGGATATACGTATTGGAGACACCGAAAGCCCGTAGCGCCAGCTCGGCACTAAGTGATGACGCGAGCACCGAACACACGGAGTCCATGCGTCTCTGCGCCGGGACGAGCCGAGACAGCACGGCGAGACGATTTCCGACCCACCACGACGACCATTTCTTTCGTGCGCAAACGATAGTTCGATCTGCATTGGCGCACCCTTCGTGGAACCCCCTGCCTCTCATGAAGGGCGCGAAGAGACGACTACGTGGTCGGCTGATTCGCCTACGGGGTTTCCCGTAGTTGCGGCTCATCTCACACAGGCGGCTACGGGGTTGACCGGATAGCGCTGCGCTCGAATTCCATCGAAGCTTGATCCGCATGAGCTCGTCGGCGCATCGAGAGTCGCCTGACCGGGCGGCTCCGTCGAACACAACACAGGGGGATCGCCGTGCCCGTCGAACGGCTATTCAGCGAGGAGTACTGGGACAACGCGCTCGCCATCGGTGATGCCTTGCGTGAGCGGGCACCGGTGCATCAAGCCGTGCTGCCCAACGGTGTGCGAGCGTGGGTGATCACGCGATACGACGACGCACGCGCGGCTCTGGTCGATCCGCGGCTGCGCAAGGACGCGCCGAAGCTGAACGCGATTCAGCGACGTCAGCTTGAGGCCGCAGGCGTGTCAACCGATCTCAGCCATCTGTTCGACCCGCACATGCTGTTCCGCGACGGTCCGGAGCACGCCCGCTTGCGGGCACCTGTCGCGGCAGAGTTCACCGCACGCCGAGTGGAGGGGTTGCGGCCGCGGATTCGCGAGTTGGCCGCCGGGCTCGCGGACGCGTTGCCGACCGATCGTGCCGTCGACCTGGTGGATGCGTTCTCGTTTCCGCTTCCGCTCACCGTGATCTGCGAACTGCTGGGCGTGCCGGAGCTCGAGCGCCGGCCGCTGCGCGAGTGGACCACCGGCTTGATGCAGGACCACCCAGACCAGACCGGCCCTGCCTCGCGCGCCATGGCCGCCTTTCTCGAAAGCCTGATCGAAGACAAACGGCACACCCCTGGTGACGACCTGATCTCTTCGCTGGTCAGTCCTTCCGGCACCGCTGATCGACTCCAGCCCGAGGAGATACTGAGCACTGTGTTCCTCATGGTGGTGGCGGGACATGAGACCACCGCCAACCTCATCACCAACAGCGTGCGCTGGTTGCTCGACGACGCGCGGAGGTGGTCGTCACTGGCGCAGAACCTTGACGCGATCCCGGCCGCCATCAACGAGGTACTCCGGTTCGACTCGCCCGTGCGCATGGCCACCTACCGGTTCACCGCCGAGCCGGTCACAATCGGCGAGACGGTCATTCCTCAGGACGAGATCGTCTTCGTGTCGCTGCAGACCGCCAATCGCGATCATTGCCGGTTCGCAGAGGCCGGCACGTTCGATCCCGGCCGCGACGCCCGCGGCCACCTGTCCTTCGGCCGCGGCCCGCACTTCTGCCTGGGCAGGGGACTGGCCCTTGCCGAGGCGGAGGTCGCCCTGACCGAACTGATCACCCGATTTCCGCACGCCCGCCTCGCAGTGCCGGCCGGCGAGCTCCGTCGGCAGCACAGCGCCATCATGAACAGCTACCGCGCCCTTCCCGTCCGCCTGGCCTCGTAGCAGCCCTGTGAGGGCAGGGCCGTCCTGGCGACGGACCGGGTCCTCAGCGCACCGGGGGCCTCGCGCTGGAAACCCACGTCGCGATCTCAACGCGGGTTGCGAAATCGAGCTTGCTCAGGATCTTGCCCACGTGCACCTCGGCCGTGCGTTTCGAGATGTGCAGGACCTCTCCGATCTCGTGATTGGTCATGCCCTGCGCCACCAGCTGGGCTACATGCCACTGTCGTTCGGACAGACCTCCGGGCCGCTGTCGTCCTGTTTGTTTACGCGGCCGGGGCAGCGGTTCACGCTGGGCGAGATCGAGCGCCTCACAGATCGGCAGTGACTCACCGAGGGCGATCGGGAACTCGAGATCGTCGTCGCCGAGGTCCAGCCGGCATCGCCGTTGTGCCTGGTCTTGCACGCGCAACAACGAGGTCATCCCGAGGATGTTGGTCTGGGAGTGTCCCTGCAGGGTGTTGGCCGCACCGAACAGCTGGCCTGCGTGCTCGCTCTGCCCCACAGTCGCGGCAATGACGGCGATCAGCCAGACACTCCACACGGGGCCCCAGGTGTCGCCGATACGCCGTTGGATCTGCAGGGCCTCCTGCGCCGACCGGAACGCGGCGTGTGGGTCTCCGTGCAGCACGTCCGCAAGAGCGCCGGCCCACAACACCCATGACATCGACCATTCCGGGCTGCTGCCCTCGACCAGCTTCGCCAGCCGTGCGACCTCGTGGAAGGCCGCGGCACCCTCTCCCAGCAACGCCGTGGCCATCGTCAGGAAGAGTTGCGCCATGAAGACATCCCCCGAGCTGCCGGCCTCGTGGAACAACGCGACGGCTCGTTGAAGTACGCCGACGGCTTCGCTCGCGCGCTGCGCGTCTGGTTCGGCAAAAAACAGCCAGCTGCCTCGGGCGAGAAGGAGTGGCGGAAAACTGTCCGAGATGCCGAGTTCACGGGCGGCGTCCTCGGCCCGCACGAGCAGTGTCTTCGCCCGAGCCGGATTGCCCTGAGTCAGCGCGATCCACGCGGTCAGCGACAGTGCCGTAACCTGTTGCGCTGAAACAGCCTCGTCGGTGTCAGCGGGTGCGGCTACGAACATCCGGTCCGCGGTGTTGAGCAGGCCGGCGAAGTGCAGGAATCGGGTCCGTTTGGCGTTGATCGCCATCTGTCGTGCGCGGCCGGATTGGCCGGGGGCTCGCGCGAGATAGTCCTGTGCGGTAAGGATGTTCGCCAGATCAGCGCGCAGTGTGCGCATCCATTCGACTTCGGCATCGCTGAGCCACTCATCGGCGCCGCGCTGGAGCAGCGCCTCGAAGTAGTCGGCGTGCGACTGCAGCAGGCTCTGCCCGTGTTCGGACTCGTTGATCAACTCGCGGCCGTAGTGCCGGATGATCGGCAGCATGCGGTAGCGGGTACGGCCGTTGCGTTGTTCGGTCAGCAGCAGGGACTTGCGCACGAGCGTGGCCAGCCGTCCGAGGACGTCTGCCTGGTCGACGTCGTGGGCCGCCGCGACCGCGGTGGCGGCGTGCAGGTCGAATCCGCCGTCGAACACCGACGTCAGCATGAACATGTGCTTCTCGTCCGGTGTGAGCAGGTTGTAGGACCAGTCGAGAGTGGATCGCAGAGTGCGGTGGCGACGCTGTTCGGATGAGCCTCCGACCAGCACGTGCAGGAGGTTGTGCTGCTCCACCATCTCCTGCAGCGTCATGATGTCGAGTTTGCCGGCGGCGAGTTCGATCGCCAGCGGCAAACCGCCGAGCAGCTCGCACAGTGTGCTGACCAGGGCGTAGTGGTCGCGGGGGATCCGCACACCGATCTCTTGCGCCCGGTCGAGCAGCAGGCGCTGTGCCTCGTGGACGGTGCCGCGCTCGGCCGGATCACAGGACTCCTCGACGCCGGTGCACAGAGGCGGCACGGGCAGGAGATGTTCCCCGCGGACACCGAGCTTGGTCTGGCTGGTCACCACGATCCGCAGCGCCGGCGATGCCGAGAGCAGGGTCCGCAGCAGGTCGGGGAGCGGCCCGGTGCCGGGCTCGTCGCCGACGAGTTGCTCGCAGTTGTCAAGCAGGAGCAGCAGTTGCTTGTGGCGCAGGTGTTCGACCAGCCTCGTGCGGATCGGGCTCGACGCGTTGTGGAGGATGCCGAGCGCTTCGGCGATTGTGGTGTCGAGACGGTCGTCGGTACTTTTGATGTCGCCCAGCCGGGCCACGGCGACACCGTGCTTGAAATGCGGTGTGCCGGTCTGGTTCGCACACTCACGTGCCAAGCGGTCCAGCAGCCGTGTCTTGCCGACCCCGCCGGCTCCGATCAGTGTCACCAGCCGAGCCGAGGTCATCAGGGTCTTGGCGGTGCCGAGCAACTCCGAGCGACCGACGAACGACGTCATGTCGACCGTCTCCTGCATGACTGGCGGCGCGGCCGGAGCGGCCACGAGGTGATCGTGCCGTTCCACGCTGCGGATCATCTGTCCCCCCGGAAGACGTGCCGAACCCACCTGGACAGGTGCCATGCCCAGAAGAGGTTGTCGCTCGGGACTGCTGTCCCGGCCCTGCGGTTGTGCGCTGGCACGAGCGCGCAGGCGCAGCACGGCTCTCGTACGCGCGGCCCGCTCAACCCGCCGGACCGCATCTTCAGCTCAGTTTCCTTTGGGAGCGAAGCATCGTTGCTGGTCAACGTGGTCCCGTCCGCCTCCCCGCAAACTGAACTCAAGTTGCATTGCCCTCGGACGCACCATAGAGCAGGTGCAGGCCGAGTTTCCAGCCACCCGGAATACTCACTCGTTCGGAGTAGTAACAAGCGGTCGATGCCACCGAACCGCCTAACCGCAAGCGTCAAAAGTTGACTGCGCCGATGGCGTCTGAGTTAACCTCGACGCGGCTGGGGAACGGCGCAGAACGCCGTCGTGGTTCAACTGGGGTGTCGGTGGGGGACACATGAGCGAGGACGAGCGCGCGTCCAACGCGCAACCTCGAACGCTGCACGGTCAGATCACGTGGCTGTTCAAGACGATCAAGCCGACGGTCGAAGGAAAGCCGTACCGCGACACCAGGCCCTACTTCGCGAAGGACCTGGCTGTGCACCTGGGCGTCTCGGAAAGCTATGTCGGCCAGCTGAAGAAGGGCACGAGGCCCAACCCGACGAAGGACGTGCTGGAGGGGATCGCCTCCTTCTTCGGCGTTCCGGCGGCCTACTTCCTCAGCGACGCGGCTGAAGCGGCACGCATCGAGGCTTCGATCCGCTACGAGGTCGACCTCCGCCGATTCCGGGACGGCGAACTCACCGAACCTCCGGTGAATCCGTCGAGTCCGCACAGAGGTGAGATGCCGGACAGCTCCCGGCCAGTGTGCGAGCGGTTGAACTGGCTGTTCGAGCACGTGCACTCGACGCAGGAACAGCGCCCCTATACCGAGGAAGAGGTTGCGGAGGCGATCGGGGAGAAGACCTGGCGCGTGCGCGGGCTGCGCAGCGGCGAGATCACCGACAACGACGTCCCCGTTCCTGTGCTGCGCAACCTCGCGGCCTTCTTCGGCCAGAAGCTCAGCTACCTCTACGCCGACGACCAGGACGGTCCCGATCAGCGCGACGAAGAACTCCTCGATCTCGTGCGGCAGGCGAAGAACGAGAAGCGCGGCCTGCTCGGTGTCGCGCTGAGGACCTTGGAGTCCGACGGCGGCCACGCAGGTTTCACCAACCGGGCCAGTGCACGAGCGTTGGCCAAGCTGATCAAGACCCATCTCGAGTTGGACGACGACCTGCGCGAGAACTCCGGCTTCCACCCGGCGCCCGGCAAGGCAGGTCAGTGAAAAATGAGCCACGACCACACCGACGACGTGCTTGATCGCCGAGCAATCGAGAAGCGGGCTGCCGACTTCGCCACACGGGTCCCGATTCCGGTGCCGTGGGACTTGGACGAGTTCGCACGCTCGCTCAGCCAGGAGTTCGGCAAACCGGTGCGCTGTCGTCCTTTGAGCGAGGAAGTCGCACCACAAGACCTGTCCGACGCCGACTTCACCGGCGCGCTGATCGAGTCCGAGCATTCGATCACGATCTACTACGACAGCCGCGGCGGTCTGTCCCATCAGCAAGACGTCATCCTGCACGAGGTGGGCCACCGCTTCCTAGGCCACGTCGTCCTGGACCATGTCCTGTGCCGCAGCACCTTCGCCTCACCACGCGAAAACGAAGCCGAGCGATTCGCACGCGAGCTGCTGCATCGGTTCCGGGGCCGCGACACCCTGCAGCTCGCACCACACGCGGACGATCCGCACGGTGTCAAGTCGCTCGGGGGAGCGCTGGCCGACATCTAGCAGCACCACAACTCAACACACCCGGGGGGAGCGCGATGTGGTTTGTGCTGGTGACAGGCTTCGGCATGGTGTGGTCAGCGCTGGCGCTGGTCGCCCACCTACGCCGGGTCAGATCTCGACCCGATGACCCGTCCTTGCCCGCCAAACGGTCACTGCTGGGTGCCGCGGTGCTGGCTACGGTGTCCTACGCCTCGGCGATGCCGCCGTTCACCACTCTGCTGCACATCGACGGCATGTGGATCAACTGGCCGGTGGCCATGACGCTGGGCAACGCCACCGTGATCTGCGTGCACATGTTCTACCTGTTCTCCGTGGAGCGACGCGCTACCGCGATCCGCATCGCCCGGCGAGAATGGCTGATCTACGCGGCGTTGACCGCCGCCGTCATCACCTTGTTCGCGATGAACCCCTCCGCGAGCGACTACGACATCACGCCCGCCGGGCGGTACCAGGCCGGCGGACCGGGAGACCCGTTCGCCGCCGTCGCCTACATGTTGTCGATGGGCTTCTCCGGCACGATGAACGTGGTCGTGTGCCGTCTGGGATGGCGGTGGGTGAAAAGGTCCAAGGGTACCCGCTGGCTCGCGATGGGGCTCAACACCAACGCGCTGGGCCAGATCGGCGCCCTGTTGATGGTCCTGCACTCGGTCGGCTACAACATCGCGCTGCTGTTCGGCGTTGTCCCGGCCTGGACGCAGAACCTCGCGGAAACCCCGATCAAAGGTATCGCGGGCCTGCTGACCATGCTCGGCCTCAGCGCCACCGCGCTGAGCCTGTGGATCAGGAACAGCCGCCTCGTCGTGTGGGCACACGCCAACCAGGCGCGCCGCAGGCTGTACCCGCTGCACCGCCGCATGTACGCCATCTTTCCCGTCATCGCCGTCGATCCGCCGCCGTCCTCGGCGTGGAAAGACTTCCTGCACGTGCGCCGCGCCAAGCGCCAGGCCCTGGATCGCATCGTCGAGTTGTGGGAAGGCCGCCAACGACTGCGTATCCCGCACGGCACCCGCGCGCTGGCCCGCGAGCTGGGCCACGCGCAGGGCCTCAGCGGCCCCGTGCTCGACGCCGTCGTCGAGCGTGCCTGTCTGGAGGCCGGGTTCGAGGTCGCCCGCCTGGGCACGGATGTCCGCGTCGAGCTCGCGACCGCGGACGAGGCGTCACGCCTGGTGCGGGAGAAGGGCATCGCAGCGGAGCTGCGCTGGTGGGAAGAGGTTGGCCGCGCAGGTACATCGCCGATCGTGGCGGAGATCCGGGCCCGGACCCCTGAACTTGTCCGAGCATCAATCAGCAGCGGCGCAGCGACGAGCTGACGGCCCGCGAACGCACGGAGGAACAGCGTGAAGACGATCGTCATCGGCGGCACCGGCTACACCGGAAGGCACGTGGTCGACGCCTGCCTCCGCGAGGGCCACGAGGTCAGCGTCGTGGCACGCAGCCCTGCCGCAGACCTGCCCAGCGGGGTGGTCTTCCACCAGGGCGATGCGAGCGCTCTGTCGCACGAGGACTGGTTACCGATCCTCGACGGGCACGAAGCGCTCGTGTTCGCCGCCGGCGTCGACAGCCGGGCCGAGGTACCTCCGCCGAGCAACACCTACTTCCGGCACCACAACGTCGACGCCGTCGAGCGGATGATGCGCGCGGCTCGCAAAAGCGGGATCACCAGCGCCGTGATCCACGGCTCGTACAACATGACCCTGCACCGGCAATACCCCGAACTGAAGCTGCCCGAGCGGCACCCCTACATCGCCAGCCGCGCCGACCAAGCGATCCAGGCGCGGGCGGCAGCGGGCCCCGGCTGTTCCGTCGCGGTCCTGGAGATTCCGTACGTCTTCGGCCGTACTCCGAACCGACCCAACCAGTTCGAGTACATGATCCCGTGGCTCAACGGCACTAGCAACCTGCCCCTGATGGCACCTCCAGGCGGGACCGCCCTCGTCTCCGCCGCCGCGATCGGCACCGCGACATGCACTGCCTTGAACACCCAACTCGACGGGGACTACCCCGTGGCGCAGGCGAACATGACCTGGCACCAGCTCGTCTCTCGTCTGTCCCGATTCGCCGGCCACCCGGACCCCGACGCGATCCGCTCCCTGCCGGGACCGGTGTTCCGTCGGTTCATGCAGTTCAACGGCTACAGGGACAGGCTGCGCGGTGTCGATTCCGGGCTGGACTTCGCCCACTACGGGGAGCTGTACACGAGCAAGATGTTCATCCCGGAATGCGTGCCGGAACTCGGCATTGACGCTGCCGATCTCGACAGCGCGCTGCGTGAGACGGTCGCTGGATGAGCGCTAGCGCCACCCAGGGCCGGCACCACGTTCGCGTCTCTCGCGACCGGTACTGAACCAGTGCGATCGCCTGAAGCGGAGGCCCGCCTTGACGTGACGCAGGCGTCCGAACATCGCGTCGACGCTCGGGGCCGTGAGGTACGGCGTGTGCGGTGGCCGAGTGATCGGCCGCGGAGCCGATGCTCGGTTCGGTGAGAGCCGGCCAGGCCGCTCGTCGTGGAGAAACTCCAAGCGTGACGGCCTGGCCGACCGTTCTCCGACTACACACGGGTGATTTTGGAGGTGCGGCAGCGAACGAGTCGGTCACTCGTCGCAGGAGCGGTGCTGTTGGGCGCACTCGGTGATCATCTTGTGCTCCGTTCGCCCGTACCACACGGCGAAGTTCACGGTTGCGGCGTTTACCACTCCTCCTCGACTCACCCCTCTGACCAGTCCCATCGCGTCTGCGCGCGTGGCTACGATCCAGACGTGATCGACGGGACGCGCGGCGGCAGACCTGCCGATGTGAACATAGTCAGCTCGCTGCTCGCCACGCTCGACATCCCGTGCCAGCCGGTCGACGGGGACTGTCTGGTGTGGACTCCCGCGTGGTGACGGTCCTGCAGGCCGCCGGGTACGCCGCGGAGTCCACCGCCGTCGTCGGCTGGGCTGTGCGCCGCTCGCGGACCATAGTCTTCGTCCACCAAGCGGCGTTGACCCATGACGATGTCGTCATCGACGTGACCGCTCGTCAGTTCGACACGCGGCTGCCCTCACCATGGATTACCTCATCCGCGCAGTACTGCACGGCCCTGGCCGCGTCGGCACGAGTTGACGAGGTCACCATCGGGTCCTGGATGTAGGCAGGCAGTGCTCGCGGAGGCGTTCGTGGCGAGCCGGGCCATGGACGACCGGCCCTCGACGAGAAGGAGGCCGCCGCGACCAGCGTGACGGACTGTCGAAAGACGTGCTCGCGGCCGCGGACACGCACGAGGCGATGCTCGAGTTCATCGAGACGAACTTCCGCTCCACAATCGCACTCGACGCCACCACCAGCGAACCGAACTCGTCGGCGACCTGTTCTGGACGATGAAAGGCAGCATCCTGCTCGGCTACGTCGCCAGCGCCTACTGTCACCGGCGCGGCTATGCCCAAGCCGTCGCCTGGCTCACCGGCGCGCAGACCAAGGTGACGTTGCAGCTGAGCCCCGGCGCGGCGCACGACGAACTTCTCCAGCGCGCTTGAAGCGCCAGGAGGACGTGAAGGACAACGACAGGTGACACCCCCCGCTGTGGAGCGCACCGTCTCTTGACCGGGAGACGGCCGAGGCCCCTGGGTCCCGCTGCCTGCCGGTCACCGCTGATCAGGGCACGGTGAAGCGCGGTCGGCAGCTCATCCCGCCTTCAGCCGGTGTCGTGTCCAGGCGGTGCTGACTCAGACTGCCGGTCACGACGGAGATCAACGGCACGCCGGAGCCGGCCGGGCCGTCGACGCCACCGGACGCCGTGGCCGGCGGAGTGCCTGGATTCCAGCGGACGCCGTCTGAGCGGGTCAAGGGCCAGTCGGGCTGGCCGAGGCGATCGACATGAGCGCTTCGACGCTGCGCGGGTGGCTGGATGAGCAGCGGCTGATCAGCGAGAAGAACCTGCGAACTCTGCTGGAGGCGAAGGGCCTGGCGGAGGAGGGAATCCAGCGATGGGCTCGGCCCCGAGAGTTGGCCCAGCCGCAGCTGCGGCGCATCACCCCGGCCGACGTCGGCGGCACGCTCCCCGGCGCGGAGAACGTCTCCCGCAACGACGCCGGCCGCAGGAAGACGGCCGTTCGCCTCACACCCCCGCAGGGTGCGGCTGTAGCGCTAATTGCGGTGGGGTTGAGGAAGGGCTGGTTGATCGGGTTCTCGTCCCAGGCCGGCACCGGCGTGAACGCGGGCACGACCACGTCCGGCTCGTCCGCGTGGGGTTCGGCCGCTGTGCAGCCGACTGCGGGCGCGAAGTGTGGGGAAGTGGATGTGGACCTGCGGCCGGGGTCGGATGCGCAGGCGCATCGCTGACACCGGCGCCGGGGCGCTTCGAGCCCAAGTACGACGGCTGGCGCGGCCTGCTGTTCACCGGCGACGGTGTGCTGCAGCCACGGCACGGCACCGACCTCACCTCGCGGTTTCCCGAACTGCTCACCGCCGCGCGTGTGCTCGGCGATGTCGTGCTCGACGGCGAGATCGTCGCCCTGCGCGCGGGCCGGCTCGACTTCGGTGCCCTGACCAGCACGCCTCGCGGCCCCGCCGCCGCAGGCATCACCATCTACTTCGTGGGGTCGGTGCCCATGCTCCTCGTCGGCGCCGCCGGCACGGCGGCGACCACCTGATCGGTGAACCCGCCGGTAGGCCTGCCCGGCGTGCCGGACTCGGGTCAGTATTTCCAGGTCGTGCCGGTGCCGCGGTACTGCTCGACCGGGATCGGTTCGACGCCGTCGCGCATCCGGTCGGTGTACAGCAGGCCGTGCAGGTGGTCGACTTCGTGGCGGACGAGCCGGGCGACACCGCGATAGAAGACGGTGATCTTCGTGTCGCCGTCGATGGTGGTGTGCTCGACGTGGACGACGTGCGCGCAGGGGACCTGACCGCGGACGTCGAAGAACGACAGGCAGCCCTCGTACTGCTCGTCGACCTCGCCGGCGGACTCGATGATGGTCGGGTTGAACAGGGTGATCGTCTCGCCGTCAAGGGTGCGCACGATGGCGGCGGCCCTGTCGATGCCGATCTGGGGCGCGGCGATGCCCATGCCCTTGCCGAAGGTGTGTGCCTGGGCGACGCGCTCGGCGGCGGAGTGGAGCTCGGTCACCACGCGGCGGGCGTCCTCGGCCTCGGCCGGGAGGTCGAACCGGCGGGCGACATGGCGCAGCGCGGGGTCGCTGTCCTGCACGATGCCGAGCGCGGCCATGACGTCGCTGGGCGCGGCAGGAGCACCGCCTCGGGTGGCGCGTCCGCGGAAGTCCCATTCGAGCCGGTAGCGGGCATGTAGCGGCGGGTCCTCGCAGGACCAGGAGAAGGTGTGCCGGTCGCCGCTGTCGGCGCGGGTGATGGCGGTGGCGAACGGCATGGCCTGCGCGGTCATCGAGGTGTGCAGGCCCCAGACCGAGGCCGCGAGGTCGGCGGGAAAATCCAGGCACACCGACAGGGTGCGGGTGGGCAGCCGCACGGCGCGCTGGAACCAGTTGCCCCAGTGCGTCTCGCTCACGGTGTACTCGTACTCGATCCAGCACGCCTCGCCCGGATACAGCGGGAAGTGCCCGTGCTCGCCGGCGAAGAGCAACCAGACTTCCTTGAACGCGTCGCGGTCGTGGTGAGCGGTCCAGTCCATCGGGTTGGTGCGGCCGCGGCCGTGCCAGGCGTGCAGGTTGAGCTCGTCCCAGGTCAGCGGGTTCTCGCTGTAGAGCTGGTTGGATCGCTCCGGATCACCGGGATAGCGGTCGACGGAAATGCGGATCAGGTAGCGGCTGATCGGCTCGCTGCCGTGGTTGACCAGGCGGCGGCGCTGGGTGAGCCGGTAGACGCCGTCGTCGTAGCGCAGCGTCGCGTCATCGTGGTCGACCAGCAGGCCACCGGTCCCCGCCTGAAGATCGACCATCGGCGGTGCCGGTGGCCGGGTGCGGGCTGGGCGGTGGGACTCGAGGTCGCGGAACGCGGTGCGCAGAGCGCCGCCGGCCCGCAGCGCGGACTCCGCGTGCCCGGCGAACGCCTCGGAGGGCCGCTCGGCGCCGGAGAGCACCTTGGACACGTACGAGCGGTCGTAGCCCATGGCCTTGGCCAGGGCGGCGCGGGAGAAGCCGCGCACGTCGCGCCAGCGTTCGAGCTCGGCCGCGAACACGTTCACCGCACCGCCCGCATCCGCGTCCTCGGAACTATGCGTAACGGTGGGCTGCTCGGCCGGGGTGCCGGGTCCGGTCGTTCCCGTCGTCATCGCCGCCTCCAGCACAAACGAGATTGGTGGACCGTGAGTGTGCGTGAACGCACCGTGAGTCACCCCTCAGCCTAGAGGCACACCCGGCCGGCGCGGTGTTCTCGATCTCCCAGCACACCTGATCACGGGAGACGAGGACGCAATGTATCGCTCGACGTTCCCCACCACCCCGCACCGCGAGAGCTATCTGCGCACCGGCCGGATGATCTCCGACGACGAGACCGCGCAGGACATGGTGACCCGCATCGTCACCGCGCTCGAACAGGCCGACGCCCGGTTCGACCCGGCCGGAGCCGAGGCCTTCGGCGAGCGGCTCGGCTGGGCGATGGACACCGAACGGATCGTGTTCTCCACCCCGATCATGACCAACGCAGGCCGCCACCACGATCGGCCGCTGGCCGCGTGCGCGGTCCCGCCGGTCGACCTGCACGGCGACCTCGCCGAGGTCAAGACGATCGTGGACGGCTACCACCAGGCCGGGATGGGCACCGGGTTCACCCTCGACGGCCTCGACGACCCGGTCGGCGTGCTGCGTCACCTCAACGACATCGCCGTGGCTGGCGCGAAGTCCGGCGCCGAGGACCGGCCGGTCGGCAACATGGCGATCCTGTCGCTGGACCACCCGCGCGCCGCGGAGTTCATCGGCTGCAAGGTCGGCGCCGACACCCGCGGCGAGCAGTGGAAGTTCAACATCTCCCTGCACGTCACCGACGCCCAGATGCGCACCGCGCTCGCCAGGGCCGGACGGGAACGGGACCTGCTGATCGCCGCGGCCGAGGCCGCGCACGCCTGCGCCGATCCGGGGTTGCTGTTCGCCGATCGAATGAACGACGGCAACCCGACGCCGGAGGTGGGCGCCTACGTCTCCACCGCACCGTGCGCGGAGGTCGGTCTCGTGGCCGGGGAGACCTGCCAGTTCGGCTACCTCAACCTAGGCCGCTTCCACACCGGCAGCGGCACCATCCCGGTCGACCTGGACGCCCTCGCGGACACGACCCGCACCCTGGTCCGGGCGCTCGACGACGCGATCGAAGCCAGCCTCGCCCACTACCCCAACCCGCTGTCCGCGAGGGTCATGGGCGTCAAACGCAAGATTGGCGTCGGGGTGTGCGGGCTGGCCGACCTGCTGCTGGCCGCCGGCCTCCCGTACGACAGCGCCGAGGCCCGGCGGCTGACCCAGGAGGTCCTCGCCCTGGTCAACTACACCTCGAAACTCGCCTCCGCCGAGCTCGCCCGCCACCGCGGCGCCTGCCCCGCAGTCGGCGGCGGCCGGTCCCGCTACGCGCAGCCCGCGTTCCTGCGGCGCTTCGCCGAGCTCGGCGCCACCACCGTGACCCGCCGCGACTGGGACGCCCTGGCCGCCGAGATCGCCCAGACCGGGATGCTGCGCAACTCCTCCACCATCGCCGTGCCGCCGACCGGGCGGTCCGCCCCGGTGGTCGGCGCGTCGACCGGGATCGAGCCCCTGTTCCGGCTGTCGGGCGAGCAGCCCGGCCACCGGCGCACCGGGGTCGTCTTCGCGCTGCAGCAGGCCGGGCGGACCGACGTGCTCGGGTTCGTCGACACCCACGGCCGGCTGCCCGCCGACCCGACCCTGCCCGCACACCTGCGGGCGCTGCTGGCCACCGCCACCCAGATCAGCCCGGCCGGGCACCTGGCGATGGCCGCCGCCGTGCAGGCCTGCGTCGACGAGGCCGTGTCCAAGACCGTCAACCTGCCCGGCACCGCCCGCGCCATCGACGTCTACGACACCTACGCCACCGCGTTCGAGCTCGGCTGCAAGGGCATTACTGTGTACGTCGACGGATCCCGCAGTGTCGAGCCCCAAGCCCTCGCCACGGCCAGCTGAGGATAACTCTGTGCCGCACAACGCAGCGCCGCAGTACGTGTTCGACACCAAACACGACCGCTACCCGCTGGCCGTGCACGTCTTCCTTGTCCAGCACGGGAAGATCCTGCTGATGCGCCGCGCCGGCAGCGGCTACGCCGACGGGCAGCTGGGGCTGCCCGCCGGCCACGTCGACCTCGGCGAGACCCCCACCGGATGCGCCGTGCGCGAAGTCGCCGAGGAACTCGGCATCACCCTCGACCCGGCCGCCCTGCGGCCGGGCGGCACGATGTTCCGCAACTCCCAGGAACCCCGCGTGGACATCTTCTTCACCACGAACGCGTGGGACGGCACACCGCAGATCCGCGAACCGCACAAGTGCACCGACCTGGTCTGGGCCGACCCCGATGACCTGCCGGCCGACGCGCTGGACTTCCTCGCCCCGGCATGGGACGACGCGCGGAACGGACGCGTCCTGCGGGAGTACGGCTTCACTCCGGTCCCGGCATAGCCGTCCCAGCCGCACACGTGGTCACCCGCTACCTGGAACTGCCAGGCTGGTCGGGTTCCACGAGTACGTCGAAGGCGGTGATGGTGCGGGCGACGCCGGCGTCGCGCATCGCGCGGCCGCGGTGCTGGCCGTTGTCGTACCAGGTCTTGTCCTCCTCCTTGTCGTGCTGCGGGACGATCGAGTCGAGGAACAGGCTCTGTACCGCCAGCAGCTGCCAGCCGGTGAGGCCTTTGGCCTACGCCGGCCCGCCGATGTCGCGCCAGCCGATCGGGTGCTCAAGCGGCGCGCCGCGAACGCGGCCCCGAGCTCGCGGCGACCGTTCTCCGCCGCGGCGTCACTCTTCACGCCGTCAAGCACTGCCTGATCCATGCGTTCGGTGCCGGTGCGCACGGCGCGCTGGCAGCCGCAGTTGATCAGCGTCATCAGTGACCCGATGTGTCCGGTCGACCGCGCGAACAGATAGTCCGACAGCTTGTCGGCCAGCATCCCCGGCCGCGCGTCGGCCGGCACCAAGCGCCGCTCGATCGCCAGCGGGATCGCGCACCACTGCTTGCGGTGCGCGGCGTTGTCGATCAGGAACAGCTCCATGCCGAGCTGGCCGAGGCCACCGGAGCCCGCACTGCCTGCCGGGTCACCGCTGATCTGGGCGCGGTGAAGCGCGATCGGCGGTAAGCGGCTGCGGTCGCTGCTGTGCCGCTGCGGATCGTGGCCGCGGATCCGCGCTGCGGTCGGCCGATCATGTCGGCGTCAACGCCGGCCAGCGGCACCGCGAACTCCTCGCCACCCCAGCGGGCGACGAGGCGATAGCCGCGCACCGTGTGCTGGATCGCGTCGGCGACCGCCCCCAGGGCCTGTGGCGGGGTCCGGCTACGCTGCCTCCGGACACGCGAAGCCTGGGGGAACAAACGTGAATGTGCGTATTTGTGCTGCCGTCGCGGTGGTGGCCGTACTGACCACGGCCTGCGGTGGTGAGCCGGTGGCCGCGCCGCCGGCCGCGACCACCACGACGACCACTGTGCCGCCGACTCCGGCGGAACTGGACCAGCGCGCGAAGGCGGCGATCGCCCCACCCGGCGCGTTCGACGCGCTCGGCGGCCAGTTGAGGCAGAGCACGCCGGCCAGCGACAACGAGCCTGGCGCGGACGGCGAGATCGTCACCACGCTCTGCGGAAGCAGCGAGATGCGCGTCGACGGTACCTCGGTCGCCCGGACCCGCGTCTGGACGGGCCGGGTGAGCTTGTTCCAGCGCGTCCACGCCATGTCCGACCGCACGGCGGCCACGCTGGTGGGGGCAGTGCAGACCAGACTCAACAGCTGTGCGAAAGACCGTGCCGAACAGACCAAGGCGGTCGCCAAGCCGGACGGCGTGGACGACTTCTTCGCGCACTGCGAAGCAAATCGGGATCCGGAACAGGTTCCGTGGTCCTGCCACGCGATGATGGGTCGCGGCACGCTCATCACCGTCGTGGTGGCGTCCGGCCAGACCAAGGCGGCGGCCGAAGCCCAGCTGACCTCGGTGGTGCCGATCTTCGCCGAGTCGTTCGTCAAAGCCTGACCGCAGCTCCTGGACGATGGACGCGTTCTGCACGCGGAGCGCGTCCTGCCCGGGGGCGCACCGAAGAATCGCCGGGTACTCGCAGGCGCCCGGCATCGCGAGGACTTGACCGTCGACGCCACTGCGGTCCGATCTGGACGTTCCCTGTCGTAGTGCGAGCTTTGCACGCGTACCGCTTTGATCACCAGACGAACGCCAACTCGTGAGCACGACCCGACGAGTCGAGCAGAGGTCCTCGAGACAGTCCAGCTGGTGGGTTGTAGCGTCTTGACTGACCTCGTCTCTTCGAGCTGTGGTGGTCCTCCGATGAACGACGGCTTCGACCAGGATGCATACAACTCGGCCTACCGCGAGCTGGCGAATGCGTTCTACAACGGCGATATCAGCCAGACCGCAGAGGCGATCGTCAACGAGGTACAAGCTCGGCAGCGAGACCGGGGGATGAGCTACCTTGTGCGGCTCTCTCAATCCTTCAACGGTCGGAGCGAGTTGGTTCGCGCGATCGTGCTTGCTGGACGCGACGGCTCTGCGGCGTCGGTCGGTGCCGTCGACTCGGCGGTAGCCGCAGTAGCGACGACGTTGCTGCGGTTTGAAGCGGGGCAGGCCGAAACGCAGGCGCCAGCCGCTCGTTCGTAGGGGAGATGACGCTACTGCCACCAAGCCTGTTCTGGACCGTTGCATCCTTCGATCGGGCAGGACCAGTCCGACGAGAGGCTTAGCAGAGCTGGCACCTGCGATAATGGCAGGTGGGGGGTCAGATTCACCGAGCAGAAGATCCCGACGTGTCTGATCTCATCCCGAAGCTGGCGAGACGCGACGAGTCTGTCCGCTTTGGATGGTGCTTCAGCCATGGCCGGCTTCATCACAATCCGGCACGGTGCACGGCATTTTGGGTTCCGCTAGCCGCTGAGGATGAAGGCGCTGCGCTGGTGGAGAAGCGCCGACAGTTCGGTGATGCCCGTTTCCTTGATGAGCTGACACCTGAACACCAGTTTCAGGTTCTTGGCCGCTGAGGACGTGAACCGCAAGCAGTTGCTCGCCAGCGCCGCTCAGACCCGATAGCCGGCGCCCAAGGACCGGTTCAGCCTCGCAGGCCGCACGGCTGTCGAAGGAACGCCGGGCGGCCCACGACGCCGTCATATCAGCTCGACGACCTCGGAGTTCGCGAGCGCTCGCAGCGCAACACCTCGGATTAGCGTGATGGCCGTCTAGGTTGATCGCCTGGTAGCGAGGTGGCATGGCGTGTCCTCGGCGAGCACGCGGCCGCGGTTGCGCGGGCGCGCTCGCCGTCTGAAGGTGTGGGGCCGAAGATGGCCTCCTTCGCTGCGGTGGCGAGTTCGGCCTGCGTCGGTGCCGTCAGGCCGAGCCGGTTCCAGGCGAAGATGATGTGGAGGGCGATGACTGCCCGGATGCCGCGGGTGAGAAGTCCTTCTTTCCGCAGGGTTCTGAGCATGTCCCCGGCGTGGGTGTACGCGGCGAGCCAGCCGGGGTCGACGAGGGCGCTGCGGGCTGTTCCGCGCAGCAGGTGCGCGACTTGTGCGGTGAAGGCAACCCAGGTCTGCGGATCGCGTGAACTAGTTGACGCCGCGGGGCGGTAGTCGGCGACTTGTGCCCAGACGTCGCCTTGCTCGTTGGGATCGAGTTCTGCCGCGCGCATCAGCGCGGTGAACAGGACGAGGGAGCGTTCCCGCCGGTCGGCCGCTTCGGTAGCGAGGTAGGTCAGCAGGAAGCGGCTGTCCTGGCAGAAGAGCTCGTGGGTCAGGTCCATGCTCTGGGGACCGCCGAAGGCGTGGGTCTCGGGTTCGTAGATGTCACGAGTCCAGGCGAGTCCCGCGGTGAGGACGGGGTGCACCGGATCGTCGGTGAGGTCGGCTGGCTTGGTGATGTGGTAGCGGATCCGCCAGGCACCTTTGCGGACGAACCACCACTGCAGGGCCAGGTCGCGCTCGCGTAGTTCTGTGAGGACACGGGAGAGGTGCGCGACGGCGTGGTGCTCGCGTGCAGCGGGGCTGGTGCCGGGGAACGTGAGGTTGCGCTGGGTCCACATGGTCTGCATGGGTGGCCTTTCGATCAGCTCAGCAGGAGGCAGGAGTCCCAGGAGGTGACGGTGGTGGCTAAATCGGCCAGCGTGGTGCCGGCCGCGCCGGTGAGGAAGCCGGGGGGTTGGTCGACTGGTGCGGGAGTGCGTTGATGGCATGCCAGCGCCGGGGAGAGGTCCAGGTGGCAGTGTGCGTCGGTGGCGATGCGGCGCGCGGTGATCAGCAGGCCGCCGGTGCCGTGGCAGAGGTTTCTGTCGGTGAGTCGGCCGAGCTGGGCGGGGTCGGTGAGGCAGTCGGCGAGGGCCTGTTCGGCTGTGTGCTGGCGGTGGTGGTCGTTCATCGCTCGCGCGGCGGCGTGCAGTGCGCGGGCGATGCCGGGGGTGCCGTAGCACCAGGAGGGCTGGTGCGGGTGTGTCTGGACGGGCTGTGCGGTGTCGAGCTCGGCGAGGGTGATGGTCTTGGGCCACCAGCGGCCGCGGCCGTCGCGGTGTTGCTCCCACGTGTCGAGCCAGTCGCAGATCCGGGTGATGGCGGTGGTCTGGCCGCTGACGTGGATGCCGTCGAGGTGTGCGAGGGCCAGCAGAGTGAGCGGTCCGGTGATGCCGTGTGCCATGCCGTGGTTGGAGTGGCCGCCTGCGGGCGCGGGCTTGGTGCGCTGGTGGCTGTGCAGGGTCCACCAGCCGGGCAGGCCGTCGAGTGGCTCGGTCAGCCGCACGAGGTACTCGAGGATGTCGCGGAGCAGGTCGTGGTTGCCGCTGCGGCGGGCGACGACCCCGAGCCCGGTCAGTCCGCTGATGAGGTCGTATTCGGTGATCGCCGGTCGGCGGTGCCGGTCGATGCGATCGTGGGCCTGTGCGAGCCGGGTCCGGGTGATGGTGGTGGTCGCCCTGTCGACGACCTCCCTGTCGTAGCGGTGGCCGGGGTGGTCGCCGGCGGCGTGCAGGAGGAACGACAGCGCCGGGGCTCCGTAGTACAGGCTGGTGTCCACCGCGCAGCTCACCGGGTCGGCGGTGGCCTGCTGCAGCGCGGTGTGCGCGGCGGTCCAGCTGGCGGTGCCGGTGTGTGCTTGTTCGAGTCGCAGGAGCGCGATCCCGGCCGCGCCGCCGCTGAGGCACTGGCCGGCGCTCATGACGGATGCCGCCGCAGCATGGTCTGGGCGGCGGTGCGGGCCAGCCGCAGGCAGGACCGCTCGCAGGTGAGGTCGGGGCCGATGGAGCGGGCGTGGTGCAGGTGCAGCAGGTCTGCCAGCACCTGGTCGAGGTTGAGGCCGTCGGCTTCGGCCAGGGTGCGGTAGCGCGCGAGCGCGGCCCGCAGTTCGGTGTCGCGGCGGCTGCGCGCGAGGTCGATGACGGTGTCGCGGTGGCGCGCGGCACGGTCTGCCGCGCCGTGGCTGCGGTGGTCGACGTGGCCGAGTAGCCAGGTGAGACCGTCGGCGGCGAAGCTTTCGGCGATGGTGATCATGCCGGCGGCGGTGCGCACGACCGGGTCGTGGTGCAGGTGGGCGAGCACGGTGCGGGAGTCGGCGGCGAACACGGCCTCGGCGGCGGCCAGTGCGGGACCGGTGCCGAATCGGGGTTCGGGCCGGTAGGTGTCGAGGGTGTAGGCGGCGAGCACGCCGGCGTCGCGGAGCTGGTCGGCCCACTGGGCCAGCTGGCGGGCGGTGCCCGCGAAGTGGGTCTCGTCGCGCAGGGACAGCCGTAGCCGCAGGTGGGGTGAGGGGTCGTGGTAGCGCAGGAACCACGAGGCCGGGCTGTAGGCGTCACCGAGTGCGGGGAGGTGCTGGAGGATGTCGTCGACTCGTCCGTGCAGCTTGGCGTACAGCCACCGTGACAGGCCGGGCCGGTGCGCGATGGTGCTCGCCCTCGCTGCCCGCTGCGCCGGCCGCGCGGCTGGATGCGCGGCTGGGGTGCGGCCCAGCGTCAGCGTTACTTCGTGGGCACGGCCGTCCAGCCAGCCCGCGGGGTCGCCGGGCTCGGTCAGGATCGCCGTGGTGTGACGGGTGAGGTGGCGGCGCAGCAGCGTCAGATGGGCAGGTTCGTCGAGGTCCAGGCGCAGCCGGGTGTCGGTGGCTCCCAGCAGCACCTGTGCCGGGACGCGGTAGGTGCCGCGCAGTAGGGCCCAGCCCGCGCGCCACTCGCGAGGTGATGCCGTGCTCGGCGGCAGGTCGGCGGCCTGCACGAGCCAGCGCGCCGGGTGCAGGATCGATCGTCCGTGCCGTAGCCGCGGCAGGAAGGGCAGGTGCCGGGCCAGCTTTCCCCAGCTGATCGGGCGGCATGGAGCGCACAGTGCGGTGGAGATCTCGGTGAGGAAGCGGGCCAGCGGCTGCTGCCCGCCGGCCAGGTCGACGGCGTTGAGCAGCAGCGGCTCGACGGGCCGGTCGCGTGATATCGACACCAGCCACATGCGGTGAGCGTCGGCGACCACGGCGAGGTCGTCGACCTCGATGCGTTCGCCGCAGGCCGTGCTGTCGTGGTGCTCTCCCAGCGGCAGGATCGGCAGGATCGCGGGCACTCGGGCGACGGCGGTCATCCTCGGGATCAGCGGTGGTACGGAGATCTGGGCGGTGAGGGCGCCCGGCAGCTGCGGGGGCAGGTGGCTGTAGGCGCGCTGGAACCGCTCGTGTTCGGCCGGGTCGAGCAGCTGCAGGAAACGGCCCGCGGTCACCCCGGCGTGCCGGGCGGCGCCGCTGACCCACAGGGTGAAGGCGCCGCGGTCGAGATCGGCCGGTGCCGGGGCGGCGAGGTGGAAGCGCAGTTCGGTGTGCGGCACCGGTTGTCGTTGTTGTTCGCCGGTCAGGCGGGCGAGCAGTGCGTCGTCCAGGACGACTTCGTGCTGGCGGTGCAGGGCCGCGCGCTGGGCGAGTGCGAGCAGGGTGGTGGCGCGTGTGCCGATCTCGTGCGGGTTACGGCGGTGCGATCCCCGGTAGCCGGCGGGGTAGCCCAGCCCTGATCCGCTGACCACGTCCCGCACAGGCACCGCGGTGCGAGGGCCGTAGCGATCGAGGAAGTCCTGGTGATAGGACGCCCAGCCGCTCACCGGCGGGGCGATGCGGGCCAGCAGCGAGGCGGCGTGCTCGGCTTCGCGCAGTACCGTGCCGGGCAAGGAGACGGCGCAGTCGAGCCGGAGCACCGCTGCGGGCGGCGACGCGACGCCGGGGGTGTCGCCGGTGACGCGGGCGAGGTGGGCGGTGGGGTCGATTGTGGTCATCGGCGGCCGGATCGAGGAGACCAGCACGCTGTGGGCGACGAGTCCGGCCAGCATCGTCTCGATGGCGAGAAGGTCCGCGTCCGGGTCGGTGGCGGCGATGGTCGCGACGAGCTCGGCGAAGGGCACTGGCTTGCGGCCGGACTCGATTGCCAGCCGCACCGGTGCGGTCAGCTCTACTTCGACGTCGCACAGCGATTCGCCGGTCCCGGCCGTCGACGTCGCCGCGGCGGGGACGATCCAGCGGGACCCGCGGGCGAATCCCAGATTGTTGGTGACCACGGTGGCGTTGCGCAGCAACGGAAGCCGCGTTTCCAGCGCACGGATCTGGTTGTGCAGCGCGAGCGCGTCCGGCCGCAGCAGCACCTGGTGGCCGGGTCCCCAGCTGACCGAGGCACGCTCGGCGAGCCGCGCGGGCGCGACCCCTGCGAACCGGCCGTAGGGGGTGGCGCGGCTTTGCCACCGCAGCAGATACCGCGCGACGGCGTCGATCACCCTGCGCAGGTCCCGCGGTGCCGCGCGCGGACGGTCCGGCGAATCGATCACCTTGCGGACTTCGGTGGAGAGCACCGGTGACGCGTGGTGCACCGCGGCCGCGAACTCCTCGATGCGCCAGAGCCGGCGCAGCCAGTCGGTCCATGCCGTGACGTCCTCGCCGTCCAGGTCCGGCCATGGCGGCAGGTCGATGCCGCTCGGGATCGTCGTGGCTCTGATCAGCGCCGCGTCCAGCACCTCGTAGGAGCGCTGCACCAGGCTCTCCCTTCCCCGTAAGCGGATGGAGCCCGGCTCCCGTGCGGGAACCGGGCCGTCGAGAGCGCGCCGGGGATCAGCCGTTGGTCACGCACGCTTCGCTGCCGGTGTTGCCGGAGCCGCAGTTGTCGTCGGTGCAGTCCCCGGTCGGTGCCGTGGGCGACGCGCCCGCGTCCACCAGGGTGATGTTCAGCGCGTAATCGTTGTTGCCGTTCACAGAGATTCCTTCCATGAGGTCCCGGGCAACGTCGGCGCTGTCGAGGCCGGCCGTGCCGCAGGGAGCGGGTCTTTCAGTTCCACGCGAACACCAGGCGGCTGTGCCGCTTCGTGAGCACCTGCCCGTGCGGGAGGTCGTGCTCAGGTGCGTCGATCGGCGTCACGTGAAGCGTGGGGGCTGGTCGGCCGGCGGCATCCCAGGCGCGGATCTGCTCCGCCATCTGCTGGACCACCTGCTCGGCGTCGGGACCGTGGCCATAGACGATGTGCTCGAACTCGGTGTCGCTCAACGCCTTCAGGCGTCCGCGGTAGGCCAGGCTGGAGTCGTGCGCGAGGGCGGGAGTGCCGAACGGCGACGCCGGGCTGACCAGCCCGCTCGTGACCGCCGATTGCTGCGAGATCATCATCGCGAAGTCCGGCAGGTGGGTGGCCAGCCACAGGTCGAGGTCCGCCGAACGCCTGCCGCCGGGCACGATCACACCGGTGCCCGCCTCGCGGCGCTCGTGAGCGAGCACGCCGTCCAGGTGCGTGCCGTCGAACTGCTGCTGGTAGATCTCGTTGAGCCACAGGGTGACCTGCTCGTGCAGGGCGACGCTCCAGCCTTCGCGCTGGCCTGCTCCCTGCATGGGCACGAATCCGGCGAGCATGTTGCTGAGGCTGATCAGCTGGTCGCCGGTGCGCCGCAGTTCCCACGATCGCGTGGTGCCGTGGGTGCGCAGCGGGACCACCAGGACACCGCTGTCGGTCAACTGCCCGATCCACGCCGGCGGGATGTCCCAGGCGCCGACGGTGACGATGATCAGGTCGTAGCGGCGGCCGGCCTCGATCTCGTACTCGGCGTCCGCGCACACCACAGCGACGTCGTGGTAGCCGGCGGCGTCCAGGCACCGGCGTGCGCGGTCGGTCACCTCCGAGTCGATGTCGACCGTGGTGACACTGCCGGATTCGCCCACCAGCTCGCGCAACAGCGCGGCGTTGTAACCACCGCTGCCGATCTCCAGCACGTGCGCTCCCGCCAAGCCGCGCGTGCCGTGAGCCTGCAACAGCATGTCCGTAATCATGTTCGGTGCGGACACCGAGCTCAGGCCCGTGCCGTCCTCGCGTCGCTTGGTCACCACCGCGGTGTCAGCGTAGGCCCGTTCCAGTTCGACCTCGGGCACGAACTTGTCACGCGGCACGGTGCGCAGAGCCCGTTCGACGTCGGGAAACAGGGTCAGGCCGCGGCGGGTCAGGTTCTGGGCGAGCGTGTCGACGAGAGTGTGACGCAACAGGTCTGCGTGGGTGGTCATGTCGGCGGTCATGTGCAGTGGGGGGCCTTCCGGCTAGTTCGGGCTTGCCGCGGTGACGCGACACGACGTGCGGGCAGCGGTCGAGATCTGCGGCCTCACGGCCTCGCTGCGTGCTCACAAGACGCTACCGAAACACTGCCGGAGTCGTACGGAGAGTGAGCAACGATCTGCGGCGTGAGACGGCGCATCCTGCCGATCAGTCGCCGTGCCGATCAGCGCTGTGCCGATCAGCCGCTGCGTTCAGCGGGCTGGGACGGAATCGCCGCGATGCCTTGGTGTGCCTGGTGGGCGGCGAGCACCACGCGGCAGGGGAAGCGAGGACGGCGCAGGCGATTGCGCCAGTGGCGCCGGCACGTGGTGCAGCGACCGCGCTCGTCGGGCTGGTGCGGGGCGAGCAGCGCCTCGTAGGCAGCCAGAAGTGCGGGGCCGTTGACCCGCATCACGCTGAGCACGCTCTCGTCGTCGCCGTGGCGCACCATCCGCTCGAGCACGGCATGCTGGTCGGCGAGGTCGCCGAACAGGTCGGGGACGGTCATCAGGCACCGGCCTGTGCGAGCTGTGCGACACCATCACACGTGTGCGGCAACGTGCACCGCAACGCCTCACTCAACGTGCGCGCCGCGGCTGGAGTGAGCGTCGCGCCTCCGCCCGGCGGCAGGACCAGTGCGACACCGCCCTCCCGCCGGATCACGCTCAGCGCACGCGGCCGGTTCACGGCGTCGACGCACGGGACTGACGATTCCACGCCGATCAGTGCCGATATCGGCCCAGTCGCGCTGCTGCTGATCACAGAGGTCCTCTCGCTTCGCCGGTCCTGCTCGTGCCGTCGCCGACCATGTCAGACTGGAGTGAAAGTCACTGAACTCGCAAGTTTCTTCTTCGAAATTTTCGAGTCACTCACTCCGATGGGGTAACAGCGGCCGAGATCAACACGCCGTAAGGTGCGCTCGAAGGATGGGAGGGAGACGCGGGTGACTCAGCACGACGTACCGTCGGATGTGCGCAAAAGGCTGGCAAAGCGGGTAAAGCAGCTGCGCCCCGCCGGCATGACGCAGCCCAACGCCGTCGCCCTTCTGCAGGCGCTGAATACCGGTAACAGGTGGTCGGTGTCCAAGCTCAGCAAGATCGAGAACAACCAGGCGCGCGTCCTGCCCGACGAGCTCGACGAGCTGTTCGCCGTCTACCGCAACGCCGACCCAGGCGAACTGGCCAAACTCAAGCGGTGGGCTCGCGTGGCGAAGCGGGGGTGGCCGCAGCGCCGTCCTGGATTGCCGGAGAACCTGACCGAGTTCGCGGCCGCGGAGATGGACGCGGACAAACAATGCATCTGGGAGCCGCTGCTCGTGCCCGCGCAGTGCCAGACCGCGGGCTTCGCCGAGGCCTTGATCAAGGCGATGGAACCGACGCTCACCCCCGACGAGGTCGCCACGCGAGTCCACGCGCGGATGGCTCGTCAGAACGCCGAGCAGGAACTGGTCGTCGTGCTGGACGAAGACGTGCTGCGGCGCAAGGTCGCGCCGGCCGAGGTCTGGATCGGGCAGCTGCGGCATCTGATCGACATGGTGCGCTCTGGTCGCCTCGACCTGCGGGTGATCCCCCGGTCAGTCGGTATCCACCCCGGTCACGCGGGCTGGTTCGCCCTGCTGAGCTTCGCCAACCCCGACTTCCCCGACCGCGGCTACACCGACGGCAGAGGCGGCAGCCTCTATCTGGAAGATCCCGACGACGTCGCGGGCTGCAGCAAGACCTTCGACACGCTCTATGACCTGGCACTGCCGGAAAATGAGACGATCAGTCTCATCGACGACATCATCGAACAGCTCACCCCGGAAGCTCGCGGTGACCGAGAATCAGGAGGGGCCCGGACATGACCAGCCCTGACTTCTCCACTGCCACCTGGCGCAAGAGCACCAGGAGCGGCAGCAGCAACGGCGGCGGCGGCACCAACTGCGTCGAAGTCGCGTTCTCCTCTCCACACGTCGGCGTGCGGGACTCGAAGAACCTCGGCCCGGAGCTCGCCTTCACGCACGCCGCGTGGCGGCACTGGCTACAGCACCTCTGACTTCAGCGCTGCTACGGACCTGCCCCGGTCCGGACCGGCACCGTGACGACCTCACGTCGCGACCCTCGCGCCGCACCTGCACTCACGGTCGATGCGTCGGTGGCTGGTCCAAAGCTTCACACCGAGACCGAGTCTCGGTCCGCGGTTGACCCCGGTCAGAGTTCGCGGCCGAGTCGATGTGGGTCTTGGCTGCGGCGTCGTCACCGCCCATGGCGAGTTTCGGGATCATGCCGGTCGAGGAGCGTCACGAGCCGGAGCAAGGTCCTGTCCGGCCACGGTCTGGTTGGCCTGCGATCGATCCGGATGCGCAGCGCCATCCGAGGACGGGCCCGAGCAGCAGGACAAGCGCGAGCACGAGCCAAGCTCGCCACACAGAACGGACTGCGCGCAGGCCGGCACGCGACGCCGTCGATGGCCGCCCGGCACCGTGCTGGCCCGGTTACCGGACGGCGGCCGCGACCGCGAGGTGCGCCTGGAGGCCGAGCAGCAGGTCACGCTGCTGCTCATGGACGACCGCGGGGACGACGGGCCGCCCGGCGCGCTCGTGCGCTTTGACCAGGCTGAGCTCGACGCCGGCCATGGCGGCGTCGGCACGCCGGTGGTGTTCGCGCAGCTCGCCCTCGGCCCTGCCCGCCCCGTGGTCCGGCACATCTACGGCGCGGTCACGATCACCCGCGGCACGGACGGAGACGCCCACGTCGCCGGGATCGCAGAGCTGGACCAGCATGGGGCCGACGCCGCGGTGTCGGCCCCATGCTCGACCGGACCGGAGCCGACATCGCACTGCCAAGTGCCTGGACCATCTGATTGAGCAGATCCGGTATCGAGCTTGCTCTGGTAGCGGCTGGCACGCCCTGCGCTCGGTCCGTCCGGGTGGTGTTCAGCAGAGCCGCTGACCTGGGAGTCTTATCGACGACGTGGTCGGCGACGTCCGTTTGCGAAGGTCAGGACCCTGCGCCGAGTTCGTGAACTTGCGCGCAGAAGTTGAACAACCGCCATTTCAGCGGCTACGGTTGCGGCACGGATATGTACATAGGAACGCCGTAATGTGCAGTCTGCGGCCACAACCGAACGGCCAGGAAGCCGCGGGTGCTGCTACACCCGTGTGCGACTCCCCGGCCGCCGGAACAGGGACTACCGACCGCGCGCCTCATCAGCAACGAAGCGGAGACCCCACGCAAGGAGCCTGGTGATCATCGCGATCACTGGGCCCTTGTCGGTCAAGAAGGGACTCACCACGGTGAGCCCGTCCATCACGAAGGCCGCTCGGTCGCAGGTCCTCGCCAGCTTCTCCTCGCGGGATTCCTCGTCGGAAGGTCCCTGTACGGATCTGCCACGGGGCATCGAACACCACCTCCTCCCCGGTTCGGTCGAGCCCCGGAGGGGCTCGGTTCACCCGTCACCGGATCCGTCGTGACGGGTGCCGGTCAGGTGAGGAGGATCAGTTCGCGCTAGGCCGATCCGATCGAGAAGACTCTAACCGGTTCGCGCATATGTGAGAGAAACCAGCGGTGTTCGCCCGATGTCCTCGACTGGCCTCTCCATTGCGCCGCTTCCGGTCGGATAGGCGCAGCTCAGGGCGCGTGAAATCTCATGCCTGCAAGGTGGGGCGGCCCTTCTGAGCCGATCACGCCGGACTGAAATTTGGGCCGTTTGGGTGGCGCGGCGTCACTTCCTGCAGAAACGACGCGAGGTTTTTTCACTCGGATGGCGCAAGACTGTGGGTGGATTGCGTGTGGTTGCGGCGACAGAAACGGCGTGAGCGTTGTTGAAGCGAGGGATCCCGCTCGACGGTGGCACGTTCCTGGCCTCCGCCGTGCTTGCGCGCTTGGGCGTGCACGATCATCACGCCGTCACGTAGACGTCATGGCCCGGCGTCATGGCCGCGCACTTGGTCGGGAGCGGACCTGGCCGGGGTGCAGCCAGGCGCCTGGTGGCCGGGAGACACATCGAACGAGCCGATCAACTGCACGTCTGAGTGGCACCTGGTACGCCGCGCCGAAGCGCGATACACCCGGCCTTCCCGCATCATGGCGTGGTGGAGGAGGAGCGGCTCTCAGCGGCGCTCGGCGAGGCGGAGGCGCCGTTCCGGACGCTCGTCGAGGACGCGGCTTGGGCGCACGCGAGCATGGAGGGCTTGGTGCTCGATCTCGGCCGGTGGTGGATGGCCGGCCCGGACTCACGGCTCGTCGAGCAGATCGCGTTCAGTGTCGCCGCCAGCGAGGCTGTTCGGACTCCGGGCGGGGTGTACGTGGAGGGTTTCGTCTGGGCGGACGGCCAGGTGCGGGCTGCGGCGTGGTGCGGGGTCGGCACGAGGGTCGTGTACGGGCCGAGAGCTGACGCGTACCTCGGCGTCCCTCTCGCGCCGCGTTTCTGCAGGCGGGTGCAGCAGCGCACCGGCGCGGCCGCAGTGTTGATGAGCAAAGACTCCAAGCTGCTACCGATGCTCAGGGACGGGCTGCCACCGGATGCGATCCTGGCCGGCGGGAGCCCGGGACCCCGGCATTCCTGAGGAGCGGCTGCTTCCCGGCTCCAGCGATGCTCCCGCGTGTCCACTCCTTGTCCAGTGCCGGGGAGCCGGGTGCCCATGGAGCGCGTGGGCCTTTGACCGCGCTCGCGTTCGTTCCCGAGACCACTGCGGCGGCGGTGTGCGCAACGGCGACAACCGCCAGGCCAGCCAGCTTCCCGGAGGTGAGCGGTACATCCAGCACGGTCGAACCGGCGGGCGTACTGGCATCCATCGGCGCCGCCATCTTTCCCCGAGCGCGGCAACGAATTCCACGAGTCGCTGCTGCCCGCCGACACCGCACAGCAGCGCGCCAAGCAGGCAGACAGGCGACGAGTTCGTCGTCATCGCACCGGCGCTGCGCAGGTACCGCCCGTATCCGGCTTCATATGCAGCGACGTGAAGCGGCTGGATCCAGCCGGGTATACCCGCTGGGTCGACGCCGGCCTGCTTGGGAATGAACCTCTGCGGCCAAGAGGCCGAAGGATGGCGCGACCGCAACAGCCAGCGCGACTGCGCGTTCGTCGACGGGCTCTACGGTACCGGGCTGCGGTTGACCGAGTGGGCCAGCGTCCTGCAACTGGAACTGCCCGCCGAACCGCGAGCTCCTCGTCAGTCCGCCGAGTCCGTGGCATCGACCACAACGGCGGGCAGCACCCTCGCGTCGATCAACCTGTCAGCCAGCTCCACGGCTTGACCGCGAACGACGTCCGGATCGGCGTCGTCACCGACCTGCCCGGTGATGTACTCCTGGATCACGCTGATGGCACGGTCTCGAAGCGATGTCACGGCGAAAGCATAGGTCGGGCTGTCCGTCGTGGCTGATGTCGGTTGCGGCAGGAGAAGCCCGCGTGACATCGAGAAGGACATGCTTCCCGCGCGCCGGCAAGACGGTCCGGAGACACGATCAGGATCGTCACGAGCCGCGGAAGTCGACGTCTTCTGGGCTCCGGATCCGTCGTCAGAACCCGCGGGCACCCGCTACCGGGCCGAGCTCGGGCTCGGGCTCGTCATACCGAAACACAACCGGTTCCGGTCAGGTTGATCCGCTCATGGTTGTGGCGTTGTCGAGGGTGTCGAGCTGGTGCTGCACTCGGTCGGCGTCGGTGTCGCGGCCTTGCTCCGCTGACGGGGCTGCGGAGCCTTTCCCACCCGGTAGCGCACCCACGCTCAGGCGACGTCGGCGTCCCAGACGGGCGCTCCGGTGGTCGGATCGAAGTCGTAGCGAAGTGGAGCCTGGTCGCGGGCGACCCAGGACGGCCCGCGTCGCGCTGCGCTACGCGCTGCAACACGCACCCGACTCGATTGTGCTCGTGAGCTTCCGCAACCCTGGACAGATCCGCACCGACATCACGTGCCTCGGTGACCCGCTCATCGACGACGAGATCACCGAGATCCGCACGCTGCTCCACCCCGACATCAACACGGAAGGCCGCCCGTGAAGTACATCGAAGTCGAGAAGAAGTTCGCACTGCCCAACGCGCAAGCACTGCGCACCCGGCTCGTCGAGATCGACGCCAAGGCCTACGAACCGTCCCGGCAGGTCGACGCCTACTACAACGCGCCGCACCGCGACTTCCTCGCGCCCGACGCCATCACCGAGTGGCTGCGCATCCGCACCGAGGACCGCGGCAGCTCGATCAACTACAAGCTCTGGCACCTCGACGAGGCCCCAGGCCCGCACGCCGACGAGTACGAGTCGCCGATCGGTGACGTCTAGGCAGTCCGGCGCCTGCTCGGCGCGCTCAACTTCACGCCATTGGTGACGGTCGACAAGACCCGTGAGAAGTGGCGGGTGCCCGACGTCGAGATCGCCATCGACACCGTCGCCGACGCCGGTAACTTCGTCGAGTTCGAGTTCAAGGGGGACGCACTCGACCCGCAGGACGCCTTCGCACGGCTCGACACGTTCCTCACCAGCCTGAACGTCGACCTCGGAGAGCAGGTCAACCTCGGCTACCCGCACATCCTTCTGGGCCGCGAACACTAAACCTTCGTCCACACAGGAGCCCCCGCACCCACGCTGGTGCGGGGAACCTCGCCGTCGACGTGGCAAGAGCCGGCCAGACTCACGCCAGGTGACGGGGCCACTCGCGAGGCGTCTTTCCTCGCGGCCGTGAGTTCACGTGCGGTCTGCCCGTCGACCAGGACTCGGTTGAGCATCTCCTGCCGACATCTCCAGGCCCGCAGCCACCGCTTGAACTGTTTCCCGGCATCTTCCGCCCGGCGTGCCGACGCCTGGTGTTCCAGTTTGACTGCCTCGGCTTGGGCCGCGACGGCCGCGTGGCTGTCAGCGGCGACCAGACGTCGATCTGCTTGAAGCAGGCGTTCTGCCGGCCGGGGGAGTGGCCGAGGGCGGCATCACCATCTACCTCGTTGCCTTCGACGTACTCGCCGAGGGCAGCCGCGACCTGCCTGGACCGCGCGGCGCCGGAGACCATGATGGCCGGCGCGGCCGCCACTGCAATTCCGTGGAGGCACCAAGGCGCGGCCACGCAGGAGGAGGATGGCGAACGCAGCCGGTCAAGTAACGTGTCGTTCGATGCGATGGTTGACTGCGACATCCCATCCCATGCAGGTGACCACCTCCGCGCTAGGTCCGATGGCTACAGCACCGAGGCCGTTCTGCCGGAACAGCGCTTCGTTGACACCTGAGATCAGGTCCCACACTCGCACCATGTCGTCGCTACCGCCGGTGATGGCGATGGGTCGGCCGTCGATTTCGGTGCATGCCACGGCCAGCACCTGGCCGGTGTGTCCGATGAGGGTGGTGAGCGGGGTGCCGTCGGTGAGGTCCCAGACCCGCGTCTCGTCGCTGCCGCCGGTGATGGCGATGGGTCGGCCGTCGATTTCGGTGCACGCCACCGCGGTCACCGTGCCGGTGTAGCCGGAGAGGGAGGCGCGCAGGGTGCCGTCGGTGAGGTCCCAGACGCGCAGCGTGTGGTCGAAGCCGCCGGTGATCGCGATGGGTCGGCCGTCGATTTCGGTGCACGCCACCGCTTGCACCAAATTGCTGTGGCCGGTGAGGGTGGTGAGCTGGGTGCGGTCGGTGAGGTCCCACATCCGCACCGTCCCGTCGCTGGCGCCGGTGATGGCGATGGGTCGGCCGTCGATTTCGGTGCACGCCACCGCCAGCACCGAAGCGTTATGGCCGGTGAGGGCGGTGAGCGGGGTGCCGTCGG
>NZ_LGDY01000112.1 GCF_001279525.1 Nocardia sp. NRRL S-836
TGCAACGCCTGCCACTGCTCATCAGTCAGCTCATGCCTGCGCACCACGGCACAAGATCAAAGCACGTCAGACGAACCAGCTTTGAGGACGGGCCCTAGCTGTAGTGACTAATCAGGTTGTTGACGGCGTGTCGGGTTGAACATGGGAGGACCTCCGGGCGGAGTGGATGTGTCTGACGCATCCCATCGGCACACGGAGGTCCTCGCGTGCACAGTAACGCCCGCACCACGATCCATGCCCGCAGGCTGATCGTGACCCGCCGCGCGGCCGGGTGGTCACCGGCGTGCATCGCCGAGCAGCTCGGCATCTCCCGCGCCACCGTGCACAAGTGGCTGGCCCGCTACCGGCGTGAGGGCGAGGCGGGTCTGGCCGATCGCAGCTCGCGTCCGCACCGCATCCTCGCCGTGCGCCGGGAAGTGCGGCGGGGCCCGGTGCACCTGTCCGGCCTGCCGATCCGCCGCCACAGCGGCATCCGCTACGAACGCCCCCGGCCCGGCGACCTGCTGCACGTCAACGTCAAGAAACTCGGGCGCGTGCCCGACGGCGGCGGCTGGCGGGTCCACGGCCGCAGCGAAGCGGTGCGGGGCCGGGGAATCGGCTACGACTACCTGCACGTCGCGGTCGACGACCACACCCGCATCGCCTACGTCGAAGCCCTGCCCGACGAGAAAGACCGCACCTGCGCGGGCTTCCTGCACCGGGCGGTCGCCTGGTTCCGCGACCACGGCGTCACAGTGCTGCGGGTGCTCACCGACAACGCCAAGGTCTACCGCGTCGGCAGCACCTGGCGCGCGGTCTGCGTCGCGCTGGGCATCCGCCGCCGCTTCACCAGACCCCGCTGCCCCTGGACCAACGGCAAAGCCGAACGCTTCAACCGCACCCTGCAAACCGAATTCGCCTACGCCCAGCCCTGGACCGGCAACCAGCAACGCCTCGCCGCCCTGCCCGGCTGGGTCCACGACTACAACACCCAACGCCCCCACACCGCCCTCGGCGGCCAGCCACCCATCACCCGACTGACACCCTAGACGTCAACAACGCCACGAATCAGTACACCTAGGGCCTGTTTGAAGTTCGGATCTAGGTGGACCGGTGACCTGCTGGTAGAACACGGATGTGGCGCGTTTTGATCTGACCGATGCCGAGTGGGCGCTGATCGAGCCGCATGTGCCGGTCGCGGCCACGGGCCGTTGCCGCGGCGGGTGCGGGACCAGTTCAACGGGATCCTGTGGCGGTTTCGCACCGGGTCGGGCTGGCGTGACGTCCCGCAACGGTACGGGCCCTGGTCCACCGTCTACTCGCGGTTCAACGCCTGGTCCAAGGCCGGAGTGTTCCAGGCGCTGATGGACGCGCTGATCGCCGAGGCCGCCTCCCGCGGACAAGTCGGGCTGGAACTGGTCAGCGTGGATTCCACGATCGTGCGGGCTCACCACGAGTCAGCCGGCCTGGCCGTCGCCGGGGAGACCCTCGATGCACTGGAACAGGCGCTGACCGAGGAAAAAGGGGCTCCGTTGCCTGCCCGGCAGCGGGTCCTGCGGGTGATCAATCGCAGGCCGGTGCGGATCAGGAAAGCACGGGTGCGTCTGCCGATCAGGACCGCGTCGCGCTCCGGCGGCGCCGCAGCGCTCGGGCGAGAGCGGCTGGGCTTGGCCGGTCCCGAGGCGGGCTGAGCAGCAAGATCCATGCCGCTGCCGACGCACGCGGGCTGCCACTGGCGTTCGTGCTCACACCCGGCCAGGCCGCGGACTGCCCGCAGTTCCAGGCCGTGCTCAACCAGATCCGAGTCCCCGGACCGGCCGGTCGGCCCCGGACTCGTCCGGGCGCGGTGGCTGCGGACAAGGCCTACTCCTCCAAGGCCAACCGCGCCTGTCTGCGGCGACGACGGATCACCGCGGTGATCCCGGAGAAGACCGACCAGCAGGCCAACCGGAAGAACAAAGGCTCCGCCGGAGGCCGACCGGTCTCCTTCAATCCCACGCTCTACAAGCAACGCAACACCGTCGAACGCTGCTTCCAGAAGATCAAGACATGGCGTGGCCTGGCCACACGCTATGACAAGTCACCAGAAAACTACGGAGCCGGATTACGCCTACGCGCAGCGATCATGTGGCTGAGAACCCTGACCTCAACCACATGATCCAAACCTCACACAGCTCCTAGTGGACGGGTCAGGACTTGGCGGCGAGTGTGGGCGCGCCGAGACCGGCGATCACGGCCGGATCGTCGGTCAACCACACGGCGAGCGTGGTGGACGAACCGGGCGGGGCTAGCGCGGAAAAGGTCATGCCCCAACGCGCTTCCTGCGTCCGGACCACTGGGCATCGTCGGTCTCGGAGACTTCGGCGCGCGGGATGTAGAGCCGATGGTGGTAGATCTCGGTCTCGCTGATCTCGTCCGTCCAGTCGATACACAGCGCCCGGACGTCGCTCTTGGGAACCGTCGAGATCTCGGCGCGGTACTTCTTGCTACCGGTCGCTGTCTCAGCGAATACCAGGCCACCGAAGTAGGCGGACAGCACCGCCGCCTTCGTCTCTTGAAAGACGGCCTTCGTTGTCATCTCATGGGACTTGATGATGTAGCGGGCGCGAGTGATGCGCTGCCAGTGCGTCGTCCCTTCCTTCTCGACCTTGCGCGCGATCGTCACGCCGTCCTCGGTGGTCAGGCCGAGGCCGGTCCAGGCGGCGGGCAACGCCATGGTGGCGTCGGCAGGCTCCGGGGTTCCGGGCTGGGCAATGGAAAGTTCCCCTGTTCCCGCGACGCGGACCAGGCTCGTGTTTACGGCCAAAGGGAAGATCTCCAAACTGGACAGGGGAAGCGCGGTCAGCGCGTCAAGGTGCGTGCGGTCACGGTCAGCACGATGAACGCCAGCGGCGCGGAGGTGCGCGGGTCAATGCCCGAGATCGGCGCGGTGTCGGGCTCGGCGGCCATGAACGCACCCGAGGCACAGTGCGCGCAGAGCAGGCCCATCACGATCGACAGCAACAATTTCGCGGTGTGCTCGGTGCGGTGCCAACAGGTGATCCGGATTGCGGCGGCCTGAATCGCGGGCCACTGCCAGTCATGGTCATCGGCGGCGACCAGCAGCCACGGAAGCGACGGCGGACCACCGTCCTTACCGCGCCCGGTTTCCGTGGCGACCTGAACGCCGCGGACTTGCTCGCCGGCGTGTTCGGCGAGCAGGCGGCGCAACAGCCGCACGACGAGCTCCACGACGTCGACCGGCACGGGCAGGCGTGGACTGCTCACCGCCGCTTCCTCGTCCGTGTGTGCTTGCGGGCGCGACGTGGGGCGCTGAAGCCCTTGGCACGCAGGCTCAGCCGTGCGGCGGCGCGCTTGAGCAGGCCGTAGCGGGCTTCCATGCCGACGCCTGCGGCGTGCGGGATCGCGACGCTCACGGCCGCACGGTCGGTGTCGGCCTCGTCGCGCACCTCGACCGGGAGCAGGCTCCCGTCCTCGACGGTGTGCCCCTGCGCCTCAACTTCCAACGCGACTTCCTGCGCCACCTCGCGCAGCATGCGCGGGCCTGTTCGCTCTTGAGGACCGCCGCGAGACCGGCATGATCGGGATGGAAAACCGCCACAGCACTCACTCCTCTCAGCAGGACTGAGCCGATGGGGTGACAAGTGACGTAAGAGGCGGGCAACCTGTCAACATAGGCCGTTAGCGCGGCTAACGACTATTGTTGCCCACTCGGGGTGGTCTATATGGAAGTAATGCCTCTTCAACTTTCGGTGCTGCTGGCCGCCGCTGTGGTGGCGAGCATTCCGGTGTGGATCTTGGTGGTTGCTCTTCGGGGAGCGAAGCCCGAGGAGCGTCCTGCCATCATCCGCGCGTTGACGGGCTTCGTCCGCGCAAACCGGCGGGCGGGAATCCCTACCCGTCAGCGTGGGTCAGGGTCGCCTCGTAGTGCACTCGACCAGGCCGAGGCTCCCAGCATTCGGGGTCGCCCTCGGCCTGGTAGACGCGGCCGTCGTACTCGACGCGCTCGCGCGCGGCGATCGGTTCGACGGTGAACAACCACCATGCGCCGGTGACGGCCTGGCGCCGGGCTCGGCAGTGGTGACGCTGGTTCGGGGTTGCAGCATCCCGCGCACGGTGCGCCGTGGTGCTTCCGGTCCGTACTCCAGCCGTGGCACCGGGTTGTCGTACTCGTCGGGGATCTCATTCGGACTGACGACCGTCAGTGTGTGCGGCAGGTGCAGGCGGCGGCACCTCCCCTTGCGCTTCGGTGTACTCGACGAACCGCCACGGCATCGGCTCACCCGGCCTGCCGTCCGCGTAGACGACAGGGACGGTGTCGGGCAGGTCAGCGTGGTCACCCGCACTGTGCGGGGTGCGGGTCGAGCGCAGACCTGAACGGCGGGCGATGCGCCGCAGGATCTTGCGTTCCACCTCCGCCTTGTTCAGACGCTTGCGGGCCTCGATCAATTCGAGTGAACGTCGGTGCCGTCCGCCTTGAGCGTCAGCGAGAACGTGAGCGCGTTGATCTGCGCCCACCATCGTCTCAACAGCACGGGCGACGCTCTTGGCCTGCGGGGTGGCGATCTGCGACGTGAAGTCGCGGACGTTCAGCGTGAGCTGTTCGTCCGGCAGGTTGATTCCCTTGTAGAGGTAGGTGTTGAGCTTGATGTCAACGCCGACCTCCTTCACTTCGTCGATGACGATCGGCTGGTTGGCGGCGCGGTTGAAGACGCGGGCCCCGCCGACCACGGTGTCGGTGCGCACCGTGACCGTGTCGCCCTGCTTGCCGGAGAACGAGGCTTCCGCGCCGCGCCAGGTGGTCGCGGCCAGCACAGTCTGGTTCTCCAGCGCCGCGATGGACGCGGAGGCGATCTGCTTCGGGGTAAGGAACGTGTTCGAGATGGGCGTGTCTCCTTAGGACAGCAGCGCCGGTTACGGCGTGCGCGGCTTGCGGAACACCAGCCGCGCGACAGCTGCCGGGCCGTCTTCGGGGCTCTCGGCGGGCGGGGTCGCCGACGCGGGGCGCAGCGCCTCGACCGGTCGGCGTCCCGGAGCCAGCGGCGCGGCGGGCGGGGTGGCGGGTGCAGAGGCCGGCGCGGAGGCGGGCGCGGCGGAGTTGGCCGCCGCGAGCAGGTCGGCGAGCGTGGTCGCGTCGGCGGCCAGCTCGGTCTCGTCCGCGCCGCGCAGACGCTCGGCGAACGTGTCGTCCAGCCCGGCCACGCGGGTCACGCGCAGGCGGGTCAGCAGGTCTTCGGCGGAGGCGGCGCGCTGTTCCAGCTCGGGCACGCGGGCGGCGAGCGCCTGCGCGCGTCGGCGAGCTGGGCGAGCAGCGCCGCCCCGTCTGCGGTGGTCTCGCCGGTCGGCGCGGTCGGCGCGGCCGGCGGGGTGGGCGGTTCGGCGGCGGTCGAGGGCTGCTCGCTTGCGCTCGTGCTAGTCGCGGCGGGATCGGGTGCGGTCACCAAACGGACCTCCTCAGGTCACGTGAGTGTTGGTGGGGTCGCACGGCAGTGGTGGGCGCGCGAAAGAAGCCGCGGGCGTGAGCGCGCGGCGGTTCACAGACTGGCGAGCAGCACGCTGCGCGATGCACAAGGACCGGCGAAGGTCGAGCACGGCGATGCGCCCGCGCGGCCGATCGCCTGCGGACGCGCTGAGCGGTGGCTTTCGGGCGACGAACGGATGGTCACGCCCGAGGCGAGTGACACCGCTGCGGCGATGAACGGTCACTCAGTGGCCGGGGCGCGGCAGGAAGCATGGCACCGACCGCCACCAATCTGCTCCGAACTCCGCCCACATCTGTCCGGGGGACGAAGGCCGCGAACAGCATGGTTCAGCAGGTAGAGCTACGTGTCAGCAGGACGCAAACGGGCTGCGAAGAACTGAACTGGACCCATAACACCTAGGGGTTCTGACCTGCGGTAACAGCCGAGCTGACTCGGTAAGACTGATCGTCCGTGCCGAAACATCTGCCTGGCCGAAACTCGGTGCACGCTTACCGTCTCACTGCCACCGGTGGGCGCTGTGACGTCCCGCTCCGGGGTGGACTCCGGTTATGTGACGTCAAGAGCCCCGTTGGTCCGGCGCAATCAGCCCTGAACGCACGAACGGTCCCCTTTGTCAGAAGGGGACCGCTCGCGGACCTTCGCCGGGGACTACTCGCAGGTGTTGCGTGGACTCGACCTAGAACCCGGCCACGCAGCACCACCCAACGACGAAGGAGGCCTTACAACTTGAACGTAGGCCGCAGACCCAGTGACCCGCCAGACCGAAAGGGCGAGGAGCACGGTTCCATCGGTGAACGGCCGGAATCCGGTCCGCAGAATTGGGCGGGACTGATTTCGCAGGCCATCGCCAACTGGCCGACCACGTGGCGGCTCGTCGTGTTGATCGTGGTGATCTTCGTGACGGGGTTCGGCGCACTGTGGCTGGTGCCGATGGATCTCTCCTTCGGGTGGATCGAGATCAGCCAGCGGTAGCACGGACCATCGGCGGGCGGCACACGTTAGGTTTGCCGCCCGTCGGAGTTCCTGATGTTGACCTCGTGGGCGCGTCGGAAGGCGTTGCGGGCCTCGCGACCGGATAGGCCTTCGTTCGAGGTCTCCCACAGCGCGGCGAACTTCGCCGACGCGGCCGGTAGGGCGGTGTCGGCGTCGTACACGACCTCGACCACGCACCCGCATCCGTCGTAGGAGGGCTCGGGCTTGCCGTCGCGCAGGGTGCGTGAGCCGGACACGGGCGACTTGTAGACCGGTCCGCGCGACGCGAGAAGCGCGCAGCACGCGCACGCCTTCTCTACGGTGATCCGCTGGTAGCCCAGCGCGAGCCGATCGGCGAGGATCGCCGCGTCGATCGCGTCTCGGCCCCCTCCTGCAGCGTGTCGCATCGCCGCAGCAGCGACGGCCGGAGCAGCGCGGTCAGCCGCCTGCTGGGGATCGAGCCCAGCAGCACTCAAGCGCTTGACAGTGCTCGGACCGGTCACCGACAACGAGACCTCGGCGGCATCACGCCACCCCGCCTCGAGGTTTTTCATAGGGGGCAGATCGAATGCCGCGCCGGTCTCCGCGCGGCGGAACGCCCCGAGGTAGTCCAGCGCCAACCGCTCCGACTTCGACCGGTGACGGCCGATCAGGTCGAGCACCCGGCTTGCCCAACTCGGCATCGTCGGGTTGAGCCGGACGGGGTCGAGCAGCCGCCACAGGACGAGGACGTCGCGCACCAGGCGAACGCTGTCGCGGCCCTGCGCGCGGCGGTACTCGGCAGTGAGCCGGGTCCCTTCAGCGGTGACAGCCATCGCTCATCACTCCCGAGGCGCTGTGATCTTTATTGCACCCCTCGGCGGTATCCCGATCGGGCACGGGACGTCGAAATTGGGTCGATGAGTGCGGATGGGAGCCGTTAGCAGTTGGCGGTGGCCGTTCCTAGCTGCTGCGTTCATCCCCGTCAACGTCCTTCTCCGTTGGCGGGCGTCGCTTGTCCTTTCTCTTTTTGCTTGTCCGCCAACACATCGGTCATCGTTGGCTCAAGAACCCGAGGAGGTAGCTGTGTGGTCGGACGCGGGGCTGGTCGGCCTGGTGGTTGTCACGATTACGGCGGTGTGCCGCGTCGTTCAGTTCGCTATCGCGTTGCGGAGGTCCGAGCCTGGCGAGCGACCCGAGATCATCCGGGCGCTCAACGAGGGCGGCGCCTCGGGTGCGGTCGCGCGGAGAGCACCGAGGCGCGGCACAACACGCGGCCAGAACACCGGTCGGACCGATGCGGGCTAGTCCTGGAACGCGGTGCGGCCGAGCACATCAGCCAGCAGGCCGTGTCCGTCGACCGGTGCGGGCATCATGGCCCAGCGCTGTACGTCGGTGTCGGTCACGCCGGGCAGGCGTTCCCACGTCGCGCGCGGCGGGACGCCGAGCATGGTCACGGCCTTGCCCCACGCGTCGACTCGAACCCGAACCCCGTGGTGGTGGTCATGCCTGCTCCCCGATCTTCAGCATGTCCTCGGAGACCTTCCACAGCTGCGCGGCGGCCTCCGGGTCATGTGCGTGCGCGGCGAGTCCGCTCGTGCCGCCGGTGACGGCGGGCAACGCCTCGGCGCAGTCCTCGAAGTAGAGGCCGGAACGGCCCTCCACCAACGGCGACACGGCCAGCACCAGCGTGGTGGCCGCGCCCTGCTCCGGCGTCTTGAACGGCATCGGCTTGCCGCCGCCGCGCAACCTGCGCCGCTCGTCCAGCTCCTCGGGCGTGATGTGCCGCTGCAGGTTCGTCAGGATCCCGCCGGGCATCAACGCGTTCATCGTGACGCCCTCGCCGCCCCAGCGCTTGCCCGCCTCGATCCCGAACAGGATGTTCGCGGTCTTGGACTGCCCGTAGGCCTCCCAGCGGTCGTACGCGCGGCGCTCGTAGTGGATGTCGTCGAACACCACCGAGCTGCCCAGGTGCGCGGCCGAGCTGACGTTCACGACCCTGGCGCCCTCCGCCCGCAGCGCGCCGAACAGGCCCAGCGTCAGCGTGAAGTGCCCGAAGTGGTTCGTGGCGAACTGGAGCTCCCAGCCCTCCGGCGTGCGGGTGAGCGGCGTGGCCATGACACCGGCGTTGTTGATCAGCAGGTGCAGCGGGCCGTCCCAGTCCCGCGCGAAGGCCTTGACGGACTCCTGGTCCGCGAGGTCGAGCGGCGCCACGTGGATGTGCTCGTTGCCGGTCGCCTCCGCGAGCGACGCGGCGACGCGCCCGCCCACCTCGACGTTGCGCGCGGCGATGGTGACCTCGGCGCCGGCGGCCGCCAGTGCCCGCACGGTCTCGACGCCGATGCCGGACGCCCCACCGGTGACCACGGCGCGACGGCCGGAGAGGTCGACGCCCTGCACGACCTCGAGGGCGGTGGTCTCGAAGCCGAACGGCGTGGTGATGCGCTCAGTCATCCTGGTTCCCCAACCTGTGTCTTCCCCAGAAGGGTGCTGTAGCTTGAAACGGAGGTCCCTCCGGTTCGAGTTCCACACTAAACGGAGGACCCTCCGTTTCGCAAGCGGGATGACCCAGGGGAGTTGAAGTGCGTGCTGATGCCGCTCGCAACCGGGCGTTGCTGCTCGAGGTGGCGCTCGACGCGTTCACCCACGAGAAGGACGTGACGCTCGGCGCCATCGCCAAGAAGGCCGGCGTCGGGATCGGCACGCTGTACCGGCACTTCCCCACCCGCGAGGCGTTGATCGAGGCCGTCTACCGCGCGGAGCTGGAGAAGCTCTGCGACCTGAGCCCGCTCGCGGACCTGCCGGCCGAACAGGCGCTGCGGGCGTGGATGGACAGCTTCATCGCCTACATCGCCACGAAACGCGACCTCAAGGACGCGCTGCAGGCCGTGATCGCCAGTGGCGTGAACCCGTTCGAGCACAGCCGCGCGAAGCTGGTCGGCGCGCTGACCGAGCTGCTCGAACCGCTGGGCGCCACCAGTGAGCCGGCGGACGTGGTGGCGATGCTCGTGGCGGTCGCCCAGAACGACGACCCCGGTCAGGCCGGCCGGATGCTCGACCTCGTCATGGACGGGATTCGCTTCGGCGCCGCTCGAACCGCTCGACCAGCGCCGGCACCTCGCTGAGCAGGAACTCGTAGAAGTCCCGCATGTACTCCAGCCGTTCCCGGGCCGGGCCGGGCGGAACGGCCTCCACCCCGCTCGCGACGGCCGCGAGGATGTCGTCGATCGGCGCGTGCTGGCGGCCGTAGAGCGTGGTCCACGCCCGGTCGCGCATCCGGTAGTGCTCGCGGCGGCTGCCCTGCACCGGCACCCGTTCGATCAACCCCATCTGCATGACCAGCTTGATCGCGCCGGACACCGACCCGGCACTCGCGCCGAGCTCCTCGCTCAGGTCCCCCGCCGTCAGCGACGGCTCCTCGGTGAACAGGAACGCCGCGAGCACACGGGCCGCCATCCGCTGCATCCCCGCGCCGACCAGCGTCAGCGCGAGGTGCTCGGCCGTCTGCCTGCGGTGTGTCTCGCCCGTCACAGTGCCCCAGTCTTCAGAAATTTCTGAACGTTCGCTAGCCTCGATCTTAGGGGGAAGGGGCAGTGATGGCCACAGCACTCGTCGTCGGGGCCGGGGTCTCCGGGCTCGCGACCGCACTCCGATTATCCCGCAGCACCTGGAACGTCGTGGTCCTCGACCACGGCGGGCGCTCCGAGCCGATGCCGGTGCGCGGGCCGGACCGGCACGCCGCCCGCAGGCTCGCGGCACTGCCGTACCCCCTGCACTACGAAACGCGGCACACGGCCGTCGTGGGGTTGTGCCCCGACCGGTTCGGGGTCACCGTCACGTTCCCCGACCACGACGAGTGGTTCGACATCGTGGTGTGCGCGCAGCCGTGCTGCCAGGCCGAACGGCTGCCGGGACTGCGCCTCGACGCCTGGTCGCGTGACCACGTCGCGCTGCTCTACCGGGCGGTGCACGACACGCGGCTGCCGCTGAGCTCGGCCGAGCTGCTGGCCGACGGGCTCGACCTGTACCGGGACGACCGGGAAGCGTTCTCCTGGTGGGAGAACACCTTAAGACCGCATATCACCACCGTTAGGCGGTCCTTTACTCCCGCCGGGTAACTCTGCGGGACATGACCACGTTACGGAGACGCACCTTCATCGTGGGAAGTCTCGCCGGAGCGAGCGCGGGAGTGTTCGTGCCCCGGCTGGCCAACGCGATCGGCTACCCCTTCACCCTGGGCGTCGCGTCCGGCGAACCGGCGGCCGACGGGTTCGTGATCTGGACCCGCCTCGCGCCCAACCCCCTCAACGCCGACGGCCTCGGCGGCATGCCGAGCACCGGCACGACCGTCGAGTGGCAGGTCGCCACCGACGAACGCTTCACGGGCATCGCCCGCACCGGCACGGTCACCACCGCGCAGGCGAGTGCGCACTCCGTCCACGTCACGCTCACCGGCCTGGAGCCGGGACGTGAGTACTGGTACCGGTTCCGCGCCGATGGCCACATCTCCCCCGCCGGCCGCGCCCTCACCGCACCGGCCGTCGGCACCTCCCCCGAGCTGTCCATGCTCTTCGCGTCCTGCTCGCACTACGAGGAGGGCTACTTCACCGCCTACCGCAGGATGGCCGAGGAGCACCCGGACCTGATCCTGCACCTCGGCGACTACATCTACGAGGGCGCGGCCACGACCACGAAGGTCCGCGCGTTCGCTCCCTCCGCCGAGATCAGCACGCTGGCCGGCTACCGGGTGCGGCACGCGCAGTACAAGACCGACCCCGATCTGCAGGCGGCGCACGCGACGGCGCCGTGGCTGGTGGTGTGGGACGACCACGAGGTCGAGAACAACTACGCCAACCTGGTCCGCAACGACAGCTCGCCCGCCGGTGACTTCAAGGCGCGCCGGGCGGCGGCGTACAAGGCCTACTACGAGCACATGCCACTGCGGTCGGCGCAGGCGCCCAGCGCGGAGAACATGGTGCTGCACCGCAGGGTTCGCTGGGGCAGCCTGGCGACGTTCCACATGCTCGACACCCGCCAGTACCGCGACGACCAGGCGTGCGGCGACGGCACGAAGGTCTGTCCCGACGCCGACGCGCCGACGCGCACGCTGACTGGCACGGCGCAGGAGTCGTGGCTGGTCGACGGCCTGCGCCAGAAGCTCGGCACGTGGGACTTCCTGGGCCAGCAGGTGTTCTTCGCGCAACGGCTGGCCGCCGCGGACGGGTCGAAGAGCATGGACGCGTGGGACGGCTACACCGCCAACCGCACGCGCATCCAGAACGCCTGGGACACCAACGGCAACAAGGGCACCGTCGTGCTCACCGGCGACGTGCACCGCAGCTGGGCCGCGAACCTCATGCAGTCCTACCAGTCGCAGAACCGGATCATCGGCACCGAGCTCGTCACCACGTCGGTCACGTCCGGCGGTGACGGCAACGCCGCCGACAACAGCCTCAACCCGACGCTGAACCCGCACGTGAAGTTCTTCAAGAACCTGCGCGGCTACGTGAAGACCCGCACCACGAGCACCGAGATGCGGGTCGACTTCCGCGCCGTCGACAAGGTCACCGTCCGCGACTACCCGGTGAAGACCGTGCAGAGCTACGTGGTCGAGGCGAACAACCCCGGATTGCAGGCGCCGTGAAGACACTGCTGATCGCCACCCTCCTGCTCGCGCCCGCGCCCATGACGTGGTCCACGGTCAACAGCGACTCGACCGGTGACCAGGACAACGCCGCCGTCTCCGCCAGCCGCAACGGCTACACCGCCGTCGTGTGGGAGGACGACCGCGACACCGCCACCCCCGAGGACCCGGTCCACACCGACATCTGGATCCGGCTCTACAGGGAGGGCGCGTCCGTCTACGAGAAGAAGCTCAGCACCGGCGGCACGGGCAACTGGCGGCACTGGCAGCCCGACGTCGCACTGCACGACGACGGCAGCGCTGTCGTCGTGTGGTCGGAGGACCCGGACGGCAACGGGTACTACAACATCGCCGTCCGCCAGGTCAGCGCGAGCGGCACCGTGAGCGGTTCCGGCACGGCCAACGCCGGCTCGGACGGCCAGCAGTACTTCCCGAGCGTGGCGGCGGACCCGGACACCGCGCACTTCGCCGTCACGTGGGAGGACAAGCAGGGCACGAACCCGCCGACCGTCCGGATCAGCGGGTTCGCGTCCCTGTCGAGCAAGACCTACGAGGCGCAGGTCAACGCCGCCGGTGGCACCCACGCCAAGCCGCAGGTGGCCATGGGTGCCGCCGCCAACGCGGTCGTGGTGTGGGAGGCCGACGCGAACGTGGCCCGCAAGATCCTCACCCCGTCCGGCGGGGTGAAGCAGGCGCAGACCACGACGGGAACGGGGAAACGTCCCGCCGTGGCGGCCAACTTCAACGGCGACTTCGCGGTCGCGTGGGAGAGCGCAGGCGTGAAGACGCAGTCGTTCACGGCGGCCGGCGCGGCCACCGGGACGACCGCGCAGACCACCGGCACCGACCCGCAGGTCGGCGTCGACGACCAGCGCGGCGTCGCGGTGACCACGGCCGAGGCGCAGGACGTGTACACGCAGGTCTACAACCCCGACGGCACCACCACGGGCCGGCCGGCACGGCAGCTCTCGGTCTCCACCGCCACCGGCCGGCAGGACGAGCCGGCCGTGGCCGTGGACCCGTGGGGCCGCGTCAGCGTCGTCTACACCGACGACAACGACGGCAACGGGTTCGACCAGGTCTACCTCGGCACGGGCCTGAGCACCCAGGCCTGGTGACCTAGCGCAGGTCCAGGGGCCGGCGTCGCTGGTGGACGTCCACCAGCGACGCCGGCTTCCAGAAGCCGTTCACGTCGTAGGTGTCGACACCGGGCGGCACGATCTCGTCGATCCGGTCCAGCACGTCGTCGGTCAGCACCAGGTCGGCGCCCTCCAGCAACGACTCCAGCTGCTCCATCGTGCGCGGCCCGGTGATCGCCGAGGTCACCGCCGGGTGCGTCGTCACGAACGCGATCGCGAGCGCGGGCAGCGACACCCCCATCTCGTCGGCGAGCTTCGCGAACTGCTCCACGGCGTCGAACTTCGCGGCGTTGCCCGGCAACGACTCGTCGAACCGGTCCGGGGTCAGCGTCGCCCGGAACGCCTCGGCCGCCGCGCCCCGCCGGTGCCTGCCCGACAGGAACCCGCTGGCCAGCGGCGACCACACCAGCACCCCCATCCCGAGCCGGCGGGCCGTCGGCAGCACCGACCGTTCGATCCCGCGCGCCAGCAGCGAGTACGGCGGCTGCTCGGTCCGGAACCGCAGGAAGCCGCGGTTCAGGGCCACGTGGTGGGCCTCCACGATCTCCTCCGCCGGGAACGTCGAGCACCCGAACGCGCGGATCTTGCCGTCCCGCACCAGGTCCGTGAGCACCGAGAGCGTTTCCTCGACGTCGGTCGCGTAGTCCGGCCGGTGCACCTGGTAGAGGTCGATCCAGTCGGTGCCGAGCCGCCGCAGGCTGTCCTCCACGGCCCGCAGGACGTAGCGCCGCGAGTTGCCGCTGCGGTTGCGGCCGTCGGTCAGCGGGAAGTGCACCTTCGTCGCGAGCACCACGTCGTCGCGCCGGCCCTGCAGCGCCTTGCCGACGATCTCCTCGGACTCCCCCGCCGAGTACATGTCCGCGGTGTCGACGAAGTTGATCCCCGCGTCCAGCGCCCGGTGGATGATCCGCACGCCCTCCTCGTGGTCCGCGTTGGCCACGTTGCCGAACATCATGGCGCCGAGGCAGTGGTGGCTGACCTCGATGCCCGTTCCCCCAAGTACGCGATAACGCATCGTCATGGCCGAGAAGGTACGAACTAGAGCCGCCTCTAGGTCAAGAACCTATGCTCGGACCCATGGGGATGAGCATCGGCGAGGTCGCCGAACACACCGGGCTGAGCGTGCACGCCCTGCGTTTCTACGAGAAGGAGGGCATCCTCGCCCACGAGGTCCACAGAGGACCTGGTGGCCGCCGGGTGTACACGCAGCAGGACGTGGACTGGCTGCGGATGTGCATCATGCTGCGGATGTCCGGAATGCCCGTGCCCGAGATCCGCCGCTACACCGATCTGGTCCGCCAGGGCGACGGCAACGAGCCGCAGCGCCTCGACATCCTCAAGGAGCACCAGGACCGCGTCCGGCGGCAGATGGACCAGCTGCAGGAATGCCTCGACCTGATCACCTACAAGGTGGGCAAGTACGAGGACTACGTCAATTCGATCGCTTCGAGGGCGATCGGCCAATAATGTCGTTGACATGCCTGTGGTGCTCTCGCTGAACGTCGCCTCGAAGACCGTTCCGGTCGACTACGCCCGCGCCGGCACCACCGGCATCGACAAGCGCCCGGTCGACGGTCCGCTGCGGATCAGCGCACCCGGCCCCAAGGGCTCGGCGGGCAGCGGCGTGGCGGGCGACGAGATCGCCGACTGGAGCGTCCACGGCGGCACCTACCAGGCGGTCTACGGCTACGCCCGCGAGGACCTCGACTGGTGGCAGACCGAGCTCGGCGTCGACCTGGGCAACGGCCGGTTCGGCGAGAACCTGACCACCCAGGGCATCGACCACACCGGCGCCCGCGTCGGCGAGCACTGGCGCATCGGCACCGCGACCCTGGAGGTCACCGGCGCACGCGTGCCGTGCCGCACGTTCGCGAGCTTCCTCGGCCTGAGCGGCTGGGTGAAGCGGTTCACGCAGGCCGGGCGGCCCGGCGCCTACTTCCGCGTGCTCGAACCCGGCCTCGTCGCACCCGGCGACGAGATCACCGTGCTGCACCGGCCCGACCACGACGTGACCGTCGGCCTGTTCCTGCGCGCCATCACCACCGACGCCGACCTGCTGCCCCGCCTGCTCGAAGCGGGCGACGCGGTCCCGCCGGAGGTGGTCGAGCTGGTGCACCGGCGCACGGTGATCGACCTCGCGCCGGAGATCGCCGCGAGCCGCGTGCCCGGCGACGGCTAACCGCCGTTCAGCGGCGAGACGTTGAAGCTGTAGTACTCCCTGGCCGACTCCGAGCGGTTGCCCGGCTCCGGCGGGAAGATGGCGTCGATGAACAGCCCGCCGCCGCAGTCGGGCTCGGAGAACAGGTTCAGCACCGAGTTCCGCGTCCGGTTGGCCAGGAAGTCGGCCTTCTCCCCGAGCAGGCCGTGGACGTTGTAGCACTTGCCCGGCTTCAGCCCATCGATGGTGACCGGCACCGGCACGGTCGGCGCCGACCAGATGGCGTGGTCGCGCGGCGGGCAGTCGGCGGCGGCGACCCCGGACGTGGCCAGCACGAGCGTGACGGACGCACCGAGCGCCCAGAACCCCTTGAGACCCAGCGGAAGAGACATCAGCGAACCCCCATGATTCCGGCTGAGCCCCGGATGCTGCCAGAACGGCCGCCGCCCCGTGGGCCGAACGGGCGGGTTCGAGGTCGTGACCGGCTAGCTGACCGGGAAGTTGCGCACCCAGCGCTTCTGCCACGGCGTCTCCACGGCCCGGCGGTGGTAGTGCGCGCGGGTCCACGCCACCGCCTCGTCCGCCGGCACACCGGCGAGCACCGCCAGGCACGAGATCACGGTTCCGGTGCGGCCGACACCACCGCTGCACGCCACCTCGACCCGTTCACCGGCAAGCGCTCGCCCGTGCAGTGCGCGGATGAGCTCGACCGCCTTGGCCGAGTCGCGGGGCAGGCGGAAGTCGGGCCACTCGACCCAGTCGTGCTCCCACGGCAGGTCGACCGGGCGTGCCTGCAGGTACAGGCCGTACCCAGGCTGCGGTTCCACGAGCCGGCCGTCGCGCAGGCCGCGGCCGGTCACCTCGGCTCCGTCGGGCAGCTGGACCGTCTTCACGAAAGGACTCCCCCCATCCGGGTACGTGCGGCGACCAGTATGGCGGCCGCCTCGCGCGCCGCGGTCCGTGTTCGCGCAGCGCGATCCGGAGTTTTGATACAACAGTCGGTTCAAACGAAAGGCGGTACCGGCGCTGAACCGTTCGCCGTTGGCGCTACTCTGCCAGGTCTATGGGACGGGTTCGGCACGCGCGCTGGGCGGGGTGTTGAGGCGGGCGGGAAGCTCGCTCACCGAGGGGAACCGGTATGCGAAGATCGAGACTGGATTTGCCTGGCTGCGCCTGATCGGGGCGGCGCTCGTCGTCATCGAGCACAGCTTCCCCCTGATCGACCCCAGCCGGATCGGCATGTTCCCGAAGAGCTGGAACCTCTCGCCGGGCTACTTCGCGCTGATGGCGTTCTTCGCCATGAGCGGCTTCCAGATCGCCGACAGCTGGCACCGCGACGCGTCCTGGTGGCGCTACCTGCTCAAGCGCGCCCTGCGGATCTGGCCGCCGCTGCTCGTGGTCGTGATGACCACCGCGTTCGTGATCGGGCCGCTCGTCACGGTGCTGAGCCAGTCCGAGTACTGGGGCAGCCGCCAGACGTGGGGCTACGTCGTCAACAACGCGGGGCTGTACACGTTGCAGCACCAGCTGCCCGGCGTGTTCGCCCAGAACCCGTTCCACTGGTCGGCCAACGGGTCCATCTGGACCCTGCCGATGGAGACCACCGGCTACCTGATCGTGCTGGCCGCCGGGCTCACCGGTGTGCTCGGCAGGGCCCGTCTCGCGCTGTTCCCGGTGCTGGCCGCGTTCCTGGTGCTCGACGGGTTCGGTCAGGCGCGGGTCGGGGAGAACGGCAACTTCACCGGGTTCCTGAGCCTCCCGCTCGCGCCACTGGTCGCGTACATGGTCCCGTTCGTGCTCGGCATGATCTTCTTCGTCTACCGGGACCGCCTGCGGTTCCAGCCGCTGGTCGCCTACGGCCTGTGCGCCGCGTACCTGATCACGAACTTCACCCCGCCGCTGGAACCGGCCGCGCGCTTCGTCCTGCCCCTCGCGGCGGGCTACGGCGCGGTCACGTGGGCACACCACTGGCCACGCCGCCTCGCCGGCTACGACGAGTGGGTCTACGGCAGCTACGGCATGTACATCTGGGGCATGCCGTTGCAGCAGCTGGTGGTGCTGGCCGGGGTGCGGAACCCGTTGGTGCTGATGGCGATCGCGGTGCCCGCGTCCTACCTGTTCGGCCTGCTGTCGTGGTGGCTGGTCGAGAAGCCGACCCAGCAGCTGCGCCGCTACCTGAGACCACCGGCCCGCACGAGACCGCCGGCGCCGGACCGGCCGACCGAGCAGCTGCCCCGCCACCCGTCCGCCGACGGGTCGCCCCAGTTGCTGCCCCCGCAGGCCTCCGCCGACGGGCCGACGCAGCTGCTGCCCCGCCAGGCGGCCGCGGCCTGGTCACCTCCGCGCCTGCCCCGCCAGGCGTCGCCGGAACAGTGGCACGACCAGCGCCGGGACCCCTTGCGCCACAACGCCGTTCCCGGCGCTGTCGCGCGGCCCGCTCAGCGCCCGCCGGTCGGCAACGGCCAGCACCAGCACCATGAACCAGGCCGTGCAGATCAGCAGCGTCCACGCGACCAGTTCGTGCCCGGTGCGCAGCGCGGCGAGCACCCCGCACGCCGGCCACCGGTCGTAGAACCCCGCCCCGGTCGCCCACAGCCGGATCGCCGGCCCGTCCCCGGCGGGCCGCTCGAACACCGACCGGCGCAGTCGGTGGGACAGGAACGCCACCCGCACCAGGTGGATCAGCGCCACCGGCAGAGCGGCGACCTGCGCGACGACGCTCAGGGAGCCTGGGACACGCCGTCGAGCAGCACCGCCATCCGCCCGTCCAGCACCTAGTACGCCACGGCAGAGCTGGTCGCCCTGTCCTCGCTCAACCCCGTGTACGGCCACGGACTGACGCTCGCGGCACTGAACTGCACCGATCTGCGCATCCTGCCAGCCGGGCATGACCTGGCCCGCAACCCGTTGCTCTTCCAGCAAGCCGTCGCGAGGGTCCCGTGGACGACCGCCGACCTCGCCTGGGACACCCGGAAGCGGTCGCTCAGCACCAGACCGTCGCGGTGGCGCGCCCGCCGTCTGATCGCCGCGATCCCGGGCAACCCGCGGACCACCGCGCGGTGGACCGCGTCGCTCAGCTCGTCGACCACCCGGCGGCGCTGGTGCGGCCGCGTGTCCTGTGGAGGGTCCTCACCGGCTCGCGCCCTCGGGCCACAGCACCTTGACCGGCACGCCGCGCGAGCGCGCGTAGGCCACGACGTCCGCCGTGCCGCCCAACCCGCGCCCCGGCAGCCCGTCCCACACGGCCAGCAACGCGGCGGACTCCCCCAGCTCGTCCACCATCCGCTTGCCCGCCTCCATGTAGGCGTCCGGATCCGGTGTGACGTGCGGCAGCTGCACCACCCGTTCCGCGCGTGCCAGCAACCGGTCGTAGACCGGCCGGAACTCCGCGGGCAACGACGCCCGGTACTCGACCGCCGGCAGCACCGCCACCAGCTCGCCGCCCGCGTCCAGCACGGCCTGCGCGAACACCGCGTCGGCGCCGTCGGCCAGGCACGACACGCCCACCACGTCGTCGTCCGTGGTCACGGCGGCCCGGATCAGCCGGTCCACCTCCGCCTCCAGCTCGGCGGAGAGGCCACGGTGCCCGGTGATGGCGAGCTGCGTCGTCATCCGTGCAGCATAGGTGTCCGAGCAGGACAGCGGGCCTTTCCGCGCAAGTCGGCGCCGGGCGGCAGGCAGTCAGCCGCGGTCCTTGTTCTGCTCGGCGATCGCCAGGTAGTGCACGTTCGTCATGACGCCGAGCACGTTGCCGAACGGGTCGACCACCGACGCCGTCTCATATCCCTCGCCCCACACCCGCGGTTCGTCGTGCACCTTCGCGCCGAACTCGGCCAGCCGCCGCAGCGTTGCCGCCAGGTCGTCCACCGCCCAGTACAGGACCGCCCCGGACGGGCCGTCCGACGGCGTCACCTCGAACCTGCGGTGCTTCAGGCCCAGCTCGGCCTGGTAGTCGCCGATGCGGAACTCGGCGTACGCGGGCACACCGTCCGGCGTGCTGCGCTCGAAGTACGCCTCGACACCCAGGAAGGCGGCGTACCAGTCACGTGCCTCCGCGACGTCGTCGGCGAAGTAGGTCACGGTCGTCATGCCTCGCAACATCTCGTTCCTCCACAGCCCGTTGGTGTCTCTGCTCCCAGCTTCGGCCGTAAAGTGCTCATCTAGTGAGCACTTTTAGCGGGAAGCTGACGACATGCGCGCAGACCGACTCGTCGCCACGTTGCTGCTGATGCAAGCCCGCGGCAGGGTGACCGCCGCCGAGCTGGCGGACGAACTGGAGGTCTCCACCGCCACCGCACGGCGCGACCTGGAGGCGTTGTCGGCGGCGGGGGTGCCCGTGTACCCGCAGCCGGGGCGCGGCGGCGGGTGGTCGCTGGTCGGTGGCGCGCGCACGGACCTGAGCGGTCTGACCGCGGCGGAGGCGCAGGCGTTGTTCCTGGTGGCGGGACCGGCGGCGGCCGTCGCACCGGAGGTGAAGTCGGCGTTGCGCAAGCTGGTTCGCGCGCTGCCGGGCACGTTTCGCGCCGACGCGCAGGCCGCGGCGCAGGCGGTCGTGGTCGACACCGCCGCCTGGGGCGCCGACAGCAGGGACCGGCCCGCGCTGGTGACGCTGCTGCAGGAGGCCGTGGTGCGGCAGCAGCGGGTGCAGCTGACCTACGCGAAGCGCGGGGCGGCGGCGACCGAGCGCGTGGTCGACCCGTGGGGGCTCGTCGACAAGGACGGCATCTGGTACCTCGTGGCCGGCACGCCCGACGGCCGGCGCACGTTCCGGCTCGACCGGATCGAGGGCGCGAGCCTGAGCAACGTCAAAGCGAGCCGGCCCGACGACTTCGAGCTCGCCGAGGCGTGGGAGTCGATCGTCACGGTCGTGGAGCGCAAGCGCGCCGAGACCAAGGCGGTCCTGGTGCTGCCGACGAGGTTCCTGGACATCTTCCAGCACCAGCACGGCCGCCACTGCACGGTCGTGGAAACGGCCGGTGACCAGGCACGAGTCGAGCTGACGGCGCCGCGCCCGCTCGACATCGCCCGCAACGTCGCCGGGTGGGGCGGCCTGGTCACCGTCGAGTCGCCCGCCTCCGTCAAGGAGCACCTGGCCGCCATCGGGGCCGAGCTGGTCAGCCGATACCCGCGTGCTGCTCCAGCCGGGCCAGCCGAGTCATGATCATCTCCAGGACCTTCGCGGCGTCCGGCGTGGCCTGCTGCTGCTTCTTGAGGTGGACGATGCCCGCAAGCGCCGTCTGCACCGCACGCCGGGCCGACTTGATGTCGGCGCCGCGGTCGCGCAGCACCTGACCGCCCACGCCGTCCGGCTCGGCGATCAGGCCGAGCAGCAGGTGTTCACAACCCACGTAGTTGTGGCCCAGCGCGATCGCCTCGACGACGGCGAGCTCCACCGCGTTGACCGCGTCGGGCTCCAGGCCGGCCGGTGCGGTGGTCTTGTCCTCCAGGGTGAACGTGCGGTGCAGCGTGCCCGGCTCCACGTCGATCGCGCGCAGCACGTCCAGCGCCAGGTTGCCGCCCTCGCGCAACAGCCCCTCCAGCACGTGCTCGCTCGTGATGCCCGTCTGCCTGGCCGCGGCCTCGACGGCGAGGCGCAACGCGTCCTTGGCGCGTTGTGTGAAGTGCTCGACCCGCTCCGAGCCTTCGACGAGGTCCTTCGGCTCCATCGCCCGAATGGCCGCGATGCGTTTGACGGAACCTTCGAGTGCGCGCTGGCAGATGGCGGAAACCGGGATGTTGAGGTCCTTCACGGCCTCTGCCAGGTCGTCCGGCAGGTACACGTTGATTTTCGGCATAACCCCATACATACCCCCACATGGGGTTACAGTCAATCGAAATCGCGTCGCCCGTCACACTTGTGAGTGATCGAGGGGACAGGGAGAGCACACGTCGTGGAGGAGAACCAACGGCTCATCGGGAGCCGATACCGCTTGAGGGTGAAGGTCGGCCAGGGCGCGATGGGCGTCGTGTGGCAGGCCTACGACGAGAACCTGCACCGCGTCGTGGCAGCCAAGGAGCTGCTCGTGCTGGACGGGCTCGACGACTCCAAGATCGAACGCGCCAAGCACCGCGCCATGCGCGAGGCCCGCCTGGCCGCCCGGCTCGAGCACCCGAACGCCATCCGCGTGTACGACGCGGTCGAGGACAACGGTCAGCCGTGGCTGATCATGGAGTACCTGCCCTCCCGCAGCCTCGCCGCGGTGATCGCCGAGCAGGGCACCCTGCCGCCGCGCGAGGTCGCCCGCATCGGCTGCTACACCGCCGCCGCGCTGGCCGCCGCGCACCGCAACGGCATCCAGCACCGCGACGTGAAGCCGGGCAACGTCCTGATCGGCGACCAAGAGGTCAAGATCACCGACTTCGGCGTCTCCCGCGCCACCGGTGACGACGGCACCGCCACCGCGACCGGCACGGTCGGCACCCCCGCGTTCTTCTCCCCCGAGATCGCCCGCGGCGAGGAGGCCGGCTTCCCGTCGGACGTGTTCTCCCTCGGCGCCACGCTCTACAACGCGGTCGAGGGCACGCCGCCGTTCGGCGCGGCCGACAACCACATCGCGATGCTGCACCGCGTCGCGAGCGGCTCGATCATGCCGCCCGCGAACGCCGGCCCGCTGCTGTCGCCCGTGCTGTTCCGGTTGCTGGCAACGGATCCGGAGCGCCGGCCCACGATGGAGGAGGCCGTGCACCTGCTGGCCGCCGTCGTGAACGAGACGCCCCAGGTGTCGGAGGCCACCGCGGTCATCCCCGCGACGGTGCAGCTGCCCGTCGAGGCGATGCCCGAGGAGAAGGCCAAGCAGCAGAAGAAGGCCGGTGCCGCGGCCACCGGTGCCGCCGCGGCCGGGCTGGTCGCCGGTGCGGCACAGGCGGAGGCAGCCGGGCTGACCGCGCCGGGCCAGAGCACCCCGGGGAACGCCGCCGACGCGGCCAGCGCGGACGGAAGCCAGGCCGCCGCGGGCACGACCGACGCGGCACAGGCCGACGCCAGCCAGACCGGCGCCAGCCAGACCGGCGCAGACCAGACCGGCGCAGACCAGACCGGCGCAGACCAGACCGGCGCGGACCAGGCGAACGCGGGCCACGCCGATGCAGGACAGGTCGGCGCGGGCGCGGCCGGCGCGGCCCAGGCGAGCGCGGACCAGGCCGATGCCGGCCAGGCTGGCGCGGACAACGCGGACGCGGCCAAGGCCGCCTCAACCAACGCTGAGCCCGGCGACGCCGACGCGGGCCAAGCCGGCGCAGGCAACACCGACGCGGGCCAGGCCGACCGAGCAGGCACCGACAAGGCCGCCGCCGCAGGGACGGCCGCCTCGGCGGCAGCCAGCAGCGCGCAGAAGTCCGCACCCTCGGCAGGCGAGGACGGGGCGGAAGCGGCGGTGGCCGCGGCAGCGATCGGAGAGCCGGAAGCGGCGGCCGCAGTGAACCCGCCCGTACCGGACACCGCCCCGCAGGAGACCGCGGGGGTCGCAGCCGGAGGCGTTGCCGCACAGCAGGAAACCGCCGCGGTCGCGAGCAACCCGGCCGCCACACCGCACCCCACCCCGGCAGCCGCACCGCCCGCTTCCACGCACCCCGGCCACGTTCCCCCCGCGCCGGTCGACCCTCCCGCACCCGCCCCTCCCGCGGAGGAAGAGCGCAGGAACCCGCTCGCCCTCATCGGCATCATCATCCTGGTGATCGCGGTGGGCGTCGGCGCGTTCCTGCTGTGGCCCAAGGGCAACCGGTCGGCCGACGGCGGCTCCCCCTCCGGCACGCCGAGCCCGCCGGCCACGAGCCAGTCGCAGCCGCAGCAGTCGGAGCCGCAGCAAACCCAGCCGCAGCAGACGACCACGCAAAGCCCGCCGCCGCAGGAGAACCCGCCGCAGTCCAACCCGCAGAACACCCCGGGCAACACCCCTCCGCCGCCCGCCACGCCGGGCACGGCGCAGGAGGCGCTCACGAACTACTACGCGTTGATCCCGAACAACCTCGAAGCCGGCTACGCCACGCTCACCGACCGCTTCAAGGCGACCAGGACGCGGACCTTCGGGGAATACCAGCAGTGGTGGGGCCAGTTCAGCAGCGTGGAGCTGTCGGACTTCGCACCGCAGGGCGAGAACGTCGTGACGGCCACGCTCACCTACCGCAAGGGCGGTGCCGTCTCGACCACCGAGCGCAACACGTACACATTGGTGTTGCAGAACGGCAAGTGGATGATCGACAGTCAGACACCATGACCAGACTTGCTCTCGTGACCGGTGCCTCGCGCGGCATCGGCGCGGCCATCGCCCACGCCCTCGCCGCGGACGGCCACCGGGTCGCCGTGCACTTCCGCAGCGACCCGGCGCAGGCCGAGGCGGTGGCCGCGAACCTGCCAGGAGCCGGCCACGTGACGGTCCAGGGCGACATCGGCGCCGGTGAGGCCGAACAGATCGTCACCACGGCCGCCGAGCGGCTGGGCGGCCTGGACGTGCTGGTCAACAACGCGGGCGTGTACTTCTACCACCCGATCACGACGACGACCTTCGCCGAGTGGCAGGACGCGTGGCGGCGCACGGTGGAGCTCAACCTCTACGGGCCCGCCGACCTCGCGTGGCACGCCGTGCGGCACCTGGGTGAGGGCGGGCGGATCATCAGCGTCGGGTCGCGGGGAGCGTTCCGCGGTGAGCCGCACGCCCCCGCGTACGGCGCGGCGAAGGCCGGGTTGCACGCGCTCACCCAGTCGCTGGCGCAGTCCCTTGCGCCGCAGGGCATCTCGGTCGCGGCGGTGGCGCCGGGGTTCGTGCGCACCGAGATGGTGACCGACCTGCTCGCCGGTCCCGAGGGCGACGCCATCCGCGGCCAGAGCCCGTTCAACCGGGTCGCGGAACCCGAGGAGGTCGCCGCTGCCGTCGCGTGGCTCGCCTCGCCGGGCGCGACCTGGGCCAGCGGCACGATCATCGACGTCAACGGGGCCTCGTACCTCCGCTGACTCCCGGGGCAGCGACCGGAACTCGTTCCGGTCGGCTGTCGATCTTCCGGCAACCGGTCTAGACCACTACCGTCGCTGTGGGCGCTCGACGTTAGTGGAAGGCAACCCTGCACATGCGTTCACTCCGATCCCGCCTCGGTGCGGCCTGCCTCGCGCTGGCCGCTGCCGCAGCGACCATCACGGTCACGGCGCCTGCCGCACAGGCCGCCTACCCGCCCGGCTTCAGGAGCGTCGGCTACCTGCCTTCGTGGTCCGGCAGCGTCAGCTCCATCCAGTACAGCAAGCTGACGCACATCAACTACTCGTTCGTGCTGCCGAACTCCAACGGCACGCTCCAGGGCGTTCCCGACACCGGCAAGCTCCAGCAGCTGGTCAGCCTCGGTCACCAGAACGGCGTCAAGGTCTCGATCGCGGTCGGCGGCTGGAACGACGGCAACGACGACAACTTCGAGATCCTCGCGGCCAGCGCGAATGGCCGCACGACGTTCGTGAACGCGCTGGTCAACCTGGTCAACCAGTACAACCTCGACGGCGTCGACATCGACTGGGAGTACCCGGACCCCGGCACCGAGGGCGACAACTACACCCTGCTGATGCGGCAGCTCGGCGACGCGCTGCACAGCCGCGGCAAGCTCCTCACCGCCGCCGTCGTCTCCGAGGGCGGCACCGCCAACGGCGTGCAGCCCGCGGTGTTCGGCATCGTGGACTGGCTCAACATCATGGCCTACGACGGCGGCAGCCCGCACGCGAACTACGACTGGTCGATCAACAGCGTCAACTTCTGGAAGAACCGCGGCCTGCCGGCGAGCAAGGCCGTGCTCGGCGTGCCGTTCTACAGCCGGCCGACCTACATCGCCTACCGCGACCTCGTCGCGCAGGACCCGGCCAACGCCAACCGCGACTGCTACAACGGCAACTGCTACAACGGAATCCCGACGATCAAGCGCAAGACGACGTGGGCGGTGGCCAACGCCGGCGGCATCATGAACTGGGAGCTGTCCCAGGACACCACCGGCAGCACCAGCCTGCTCAACGCCATCTGGGAGGCCGCGGGCGGCGGCACCCAGAACCCGCCCACCGGCGGCACGATCACCGGCTATGGCGGCAAGTGCGTCGACGTGGCGGGGGCGAGCTCCGCCAACGGCACCGCGGTGCAGCTGTGGACGTGTAACGGCACCAACGCCCAGCAGTGGACCCGCAACGGTCAGACGTTGCGCGCCCTGGGCAAGTGCCTCGACGCGTCCGGCACCGCCAACGGCGCCGTCACCCAGCTCTGGGACTGCACCGGCGCGGGCAACCAGCAGTGGACGTCCGAGTCGAACGGCCAGCTGCGCAACGTGGCCTCAGGACGATGCCTCGACGCCACCGGCCCCAGTTCGGCCGACGGCACCAGGCTCCAGCTCTGGGACTGCGCCGCCACCGCCAACCAGCTCTGGAGGCTCAACGCCTGACGTCCGCAGGAACTTCAGCCCGATGACGCAGGCGATGATGCCGGTGAGAAAGACGATCTTCCAGACGGAGACGGCTTCCGCACCGGTGATCATCGCCCACGTCACGGTCAGCGCGGCACCGACCCCGACCCACACCGCGTACGCGGTGCCGACCGGAACCCGTTTCATCGCAACGGAAAGCCCCACCATGCTGAGCGTCGCGGCCACCGCGAACAGCACGTAGGCCCGTTCGGACAACGCGGTCGCCCACACCGCCTCCAGCACAGCGCTCGCCAGCAACACGGCCCAGTGCATCAGCTCACCACCTTCAGCCCGGCGACACACCCGATCAACGCGGCCAGCAGCACCGCCCTGGCCACGCCGAGCTTCTCCTCACCCCGCGCCACCGCGACGAGCACCGTGAGCACCGCACCCACGCCCACCCACACCGCGTAGGCCGTGCCGACCGGGATCTCCCGCATCGCCCACGCCAGCCCCGCGACGCTCAACACCATCGACACGGCGAACACCACCACCGGCCACGGCCGGCGAAACCCCCGCGACGCCGCGAGCGCCGTGGCCCACACGGCCTCCAGCACTCCGGACGCGACCAGCACCACCCAGTACATTAGTACGACCGTACCAGAAACGCTCGGCACGCCGTCCACCTTCTGGGGCACATGGCTCCCAGTCTCTCGTGCCCGTTCCGTTCGGGGCCACGAATGAGTAGCCGTACTCATGACAGGTCTTGTGCGACCCCACGACTCTTGAGCCCATGACCACGAAGCCTGCCAGCACCCCGACTTCCGGCGCCTTCTACGTGCAGGCGGTCCTGTCCTTCGGCCTGTCGCTGACCGCCGTCGGACTCGGGGTCGTGTTCCTGCCCGTCGACGGCTGGGTGCGCGCGTTCCTGGGCATCGCGATGCTCTACACGGTCACGTCGGCGTTCACGCTGGCCAAGGTGATCAGGGACCGGCAGGAGGACTCCTACCTCTCGAGCCGGGTGGACAAAGCGCGGCTGGACAAGCTGCTGGCGGAGCACGACCCGTTCAAGCTGGACGCGGCCTGACCGAAGGACGACAGCTCGTCCACATGGCTTATGACCTGAGCGGAGACTGGTCGTCGGCATCGCGTCGAGCGCGCTGTTCGACCTCAAGAAGTGCCACGCCGTGTTCAGGACCGGGGGCGTTGAGGCATACCGCATGCACCAGCGGAAACGACGTCACAACCCGCTCAGGCCCGGCGTCGCGTCCCCCTTCATCCGCCGCCTTCTGTCCCTGAACGACCTGGGTGAACCCGATGATCGCCGAACCGGACGGGAAAGGCCCGGCCACGTCGTGACCGGGCCCTCCCACCGCCGTTCCTACCGGGCCAGGCCGTCCTCGATCGCCTTGATGATCGCCGGCCGCAGCTGCGCCGCGGAGATGATCGCGTCCACCGACCCGACCTCCACCGCCCGCTGCACGCTGTGCACCCGGTCGAACTCCGCGGCCATCTCGTTCAGCTTCTCGGTCCGCACCGACTGCCGCGTGGACGCCAGTTCCGCCGCCAGCGCCGCGCGTTCGGCACCGGAGGCCTCCGCTACCGCCGTCTCCAGCTTCTTCACCCGCGGGTCGTTGGCCGTGCGGCCGTCGACGTCACGGGCGAACACCACGGCCGCGGCCGGTGCGCCGCCGATGACCGAGGCGTAGGAGCCCTCGACGGCGAGCACGGTCATGGACGGGTTCAGGGCCTTGGAGAAGACCACGAACGCGCCGCCGTGGTAGCGGGAGATCACGCAGAACACGATCGGGCCGCGGAAGTTGACGATCGCGCGGCCGATCTCGGCGCCGTACTCCAGCTGCAGCAGGCGCATCGACTCCGGCGAGCCGTCGAAGCCCGACAGGTTCGCCAGGACCACCAGCGGGCGGTTGCCGGAGGCGGCGTTGATGGCGCGGGCGGCCTTCTTCGACGACTTCGGGAACAGGGTGCCCGCGGTGTAGGTGTCCGGGCCGTCGGTGGGCGGGAAGCCGGCGCGGGCCACGCCGCGCGACTCGATGCCCAGCAGCGTCACCGGGATGCCGCCCAGGTGCACGTCCTGGACCACGGCGGTGTCGGCGTCGGCCATGCCGGCCCAGCGCTCCAGGACGTCGTGGTCCTGGTCGGACAGCGCGCGCATGACCGTGCGGATGTCGAACGGCTTCTTGCGGTCCGGGTTCGCCTCGACCGAGAAGATCTCGCCGACCGTGGCGAACGGGCTGTCACCCACCACGTGCGGGTACGCCGACACGTCGCGGTCCACCGGGTCCGAGCTCGGCACGCGGCGCGGACCGGGCTCGCCGGGGGCGACGTAGCTGTGCTCGTAGTGCGCGAGCAGCACGTCGAACGCCGAGCGCAGGTTCGGGGCCCAGTACTGCGCCTGGCCGTTCGGGCCCATGACGCGGTCGTAGCCGCCGATGCCGAAGTTGTCCTCCGCCGACACGCCACCGGAGAAGTCCAGGGCCTGCTTGCCGGTCAGCACCATGGCCGAGTCCGGGGTCATGACCAGGATGCCCTTGGTGTGCATGAGCATCGTGGCCTCGGCGTTCCAGTACGGCTGGGCGCCGACGTTGATGCCGTTGACCACGATGTTGATCTCGCCGCCGGCCTGGGTGAACTCGACGATCCGCTTCAGCGCGGCCGCGACCCAGTCCATGTTCTCGACACCGGAGGCCATCGAGATCTTCGCGCCCGACGAGAGCGAGAACCACTCCAGCGGGACCGACAGCGACTCGGCGAGGTCGAGTGCGTGGATCACGCGTGAGCACTCGGGCTCGGCCAGCGCGCCCAGCGACTTGGTCGGGTCGCCGAGCAGCACGACGCGCTTCATGCCCTCGGGGTAGGCGGCGGTCGGCGTGGTCACCACACCGACGACGATGCCCGCACTGTTGCCACCGCGCGGGCGGTCGACCGGCACGAGCGCACCGTCGACGAGGTCGTGCTCCACGAACGACCCGCCCTCGCCGGCGAGCATGTCGCACAGCTCGTACGGGTAGATCGTGCCGCGCGACTGGGCGCGCAGGACGTTCTGGCGGTAGTCGTCGAGCGGCTGGATCGCCTCGGCGGGCGGCTGCACGAACGAGAACCGGATGCCGGAGCCCGCGTCGTTGGCGATCCGGACGCCGATGTCGGTGAGCTCACCGGTCTCGCTGTCCTTGCGCCGCGCCAGGAACAGGACCTCCTCCAGGTCCAGGCCCGTGGTCGTGGGCAGCACGCGCTGGCCCACGGCGTCGAGGTCGGTGGAGTGCAGGTCGGTCGGCGGCCACGCGTACAGCACCACGCGGTTGGTCGCGAGGCGCGTGCGGCCACCGGCCTGCGCGCGGGCCCGGCGGATGCCGTCCAGGCACGTCGCGAGCACGTCCTCGGCCGCGGGCAGCGCGACGATCCGGCCCTCGTCGTCGCGCAGCGGCGTCAGGTCGCGCACCTGGCCGAGCGCGACGAGGCGCTCGTCGGACTTGTTCGACTTGGCCACCGCGCGGAACAGGTAGACGTCCTCGTCCACCGAGGGCAGGCGGGTGAGGTCGAACTCGCGCAGCCGCTCCAGCTGCATGCGTTCGGCGATGCGCGGGTGCAGCCCGCGCACCAGCCTCTCCTCCGCGAACCCGGTGGACGACGGGCGGAACGTGAAGTGGTGGTGCATCGACTCGCCGCGGCGGCCCGCCACCGTGGTGGTGATGCGGGTGATCGTCGGCGGCAGCTGGTGCGCGGCCAGTGCGGCTCCCAGTCCGGCGGCCATCTCGTCCTGGTCGGACGGACCGCCCGGCCAGTTGACGTAGAGGTCGGCCACGACGGCGGCGCCACCGGCGTGCTCGACGATGTCGCCGATCGCCTCCACCAGCGCCGGGAACTCGACGGCGGTGCTGACCACGCGGGTCTGCTCCGGCTCGTTCTCCGCGAGGAAGAACGCGCCGCTGACGCGCGGGTTCGCCAGCGCCTTCTTGGTGTAGTAGCGGCGGGCCAGCACCTCCAGCAGCGGGGTGTTGTCCGCGCCGGGCTTGCCGATGCGCTGGCCGAGCAGGCGCACCAGCGGTTCGGCCGAGGCGACCATCGCCGCGATCCGCTCCTCGCGGTCCGCGGCCTGCGGGTGCGCGTCGAGGTGGATCAGGTGCTTGCGGACCTCGCTGTGCACGCGGGCGCGGTTGCGGCGCACCAGCGGCTGCGCGAACCAGGTGAACACGACGCTGCGGGCGAGATCGGCCACCTGCGGGTAGCGGACCTGGGTCGCGGCGACGATGTGCTCCAGCACCAGGCCGATCTGCACCCGCTCGGACTCGACCGGCGGCGCCTCCTGCACCCACCGGCGCAGCAGGGTCGTCGCCACGGCCGCGTCGAACACGCCGCGGCGCAGCGCGACGAAGATGCGGAACACCGCCTGCTCCAGCTCCGGCGTGCGGTCGAGCTCGGTGATGCCGTAGTGGCTCAGCACGTGCTGCAGGCGCTCGCGGAACGTCGTCGGCAGCGCGGCCCGGTCGGCGTCCAGCGTCTTGAGGTAGGTGTGGAAGTGCTCGCGCGGGGAGTGGATGTGGTTCTCCGGCTTGCTCTCCTCACCGGCGGGCCGGTTGCGCGAGAGGTCGCACAGGTCGGCGAAGATGCCGAGCAGCTGTGCCTCGGCGACCAGCGGGCGTTCCGCCAGGTTCTTCCGGGCGCCCATGTAATTCGTCAGCACGCGCTCGGTGTCGGCGGCGGTGGTGTCGAAGCCCAGCAACAGGTTGCGCAGGTCGTCGAGACCGCGCGCGACGAGCTGCGCGGCCGGGATGTCGGTCTGCGGGGCCGGCATCTCCAGCTCGACGGTGGACTCGGACCTCTGCTCCTGCGCGGCGCCGGCGTCGTCCTCGACCTCCTCCAGCTTGAGCAGCGCGCCACCGGCGGGCACCTGGGTGCCGACGACGACGTTCAGCTCGCGCAGGCGGGCGCGGAACGGCGCGCGCAGCACCGTCTCCATCTTCATCGCTTCCAGCACCAGCACCGGGGCACCGGCCTCGACCTCGGCACCGACCTCCAGCGGCGTGGCGACGACCAGCGCGGGCATCGGCGAGCGCAGCACGCCGCCCTCGTCGCGGGTGACGCGGTGGGTGACGCCGTCGACCTCTACCTGGTGCACCACCCCGGACGTGCCGGTGACGACGCGGAACCGGGTGCCGTTGACGGTGATCTGACCGACGTGGTGGTCGAAGCGCTCGACGTCGACGTCGGCGGAGAGCACGACGTCGGAGTCGGCGGCCGAGACGCCCACGCGGTACTTGATCGCGCCCACGCGGGCCACGTTCACCACGTACGGCTGGCCGCGCAGCACGAACTCCAGCTTGCGGGCGCCCTCGTGGTTCGTGCGCGGCTGACCGCCGTGCGCGGAGGCGAGCAGCTCGGTGCGGTTGATCTGCTCCTCGTCCTCGTACACCTCGATGGCCGCGGCGGCCAGCGCGATGGCGGAGTGGCGGTGCGAGATCAGGCCGCCCTCGGCGCGGACCCGGTCGATCCACGACGTGTCGGCGGAGCCGTCGACCACGGCGGGCTCGTCGAGCAGGTCGAGCACGAAGCTCTTGTTGGTCGTGCCGCCCTCGATGATGACCGTGGTCTCGGCCATGGCGCGGCGCAGCTTGCCCAGCGCCTCGTCGCGGTCACGGCCGTACGCGATGATCTTCGCGATCATCGAGTCGAAGTCGGCGGGGATCTGCGAGCCCTCGGCCACACCGGTGTCGACCCGGATACCGGGGCCGGCGGGCAGCTCCAGCCGCACGATCCGGCCGGGGCACGGCGCGAAGTCGCGGTCGGGGTCCTCGGCGTTCAGGCGGGCCTCGACGGCGTGGCCGAGCTCGGCCGGCTTCTCGCCTTCGAGCCGGCCGCCGCCCGCGACGTGCAGCTGCGCCTTGACCAGGTCGAAGCCCGTGGTGATCTCGGTGATCGGGTGCTCGACCTGCAGGCGGGTGTTGACCTCCAGGAACGCGAAGAGCTTCTCACCGGGGTGGTAGAGGAACTCGACGGTGCACGCGCCGCGGTAGCCGACCGCGTTCGCGAGCCGTTCCGCCGACGCCTTGAGCTCGGCGACCTGCTCGGGCGCGAGCACGCAGGACGCGGACTCCTCGATGATCTTCTGGTTGCGCCGCTGCACCGAGCAGTCGCGCACGCCCAGCGCCCACGCCGTGCCCTGGCCGTCGGAGATGACCTGCACCTCGACGTGCCGGGCGCCGGTGACCAGGCGCTCCAGGAACATCACGCCGGAGCCGAACGCGCGCTCGGCCTCCATGCTGGTGCGGTCGAAGTTCTCCTCCAGCTCCTCCGGCGAGGTGATCTTGCGGATGCCGCGGCCGCCACCACCGGCGGTCGCCTTGAGCATCAACGGGTAGGTGACCTCCTCGGCCACCTTCAGCGCGTGCTCCAGGTTCTCGACGGCGCCGCGGCTCCACGGCGCGACCGGGACCCCGACCTCCTCGGCGATCAGCTTGGAGCCGATCTTGTCGCCCAGCTTGCGCATGGCATCGGCCGACGGACCGACGAAGGTGACCCCGACCTTCTCGCAGAGCTCCGCGAACTCGGGGATCTCGGCGACGAAGCCCCAGCCGACCCACGCGGCGTCGGCCCTGGTCTCGACGAGCGCCTTCTCCAGCACCCCGAGGTCCAGGTACGGACGGTCGGCCGCCAGGCCGAGGTTGTACGCCAGGTCGGCTTCCCTCACGAAGGGCGCCGACTTGTCGACATCGGTGTACAGGGCGACGGTCTCGATCCGTTCCCCTGACTCGGCGGCGAGTTCACGGACGGCGTGGATCAGCCGCATAGCGGCTTCCCCGCGGTTGACGATCGCTACACGACTGAACAACGACTTCTCTCCTCGCGGACAGACAACCTCAGCGGCAGTCGCCGCCCAATCGATGTACACACTCTCGTCTACTACCCGGTATGAGAACCGCTGGAGCGAAGCGAGTTGAGCAGCGTGCTTTGTATGAAACCAACAAGGCACCAGGTCCTCGGCACAGCTTCACTTGAGCCCGTGTCCCAACTCACCACCATGCCCGCGACCGGTCAATGTGGTCGCGGGCACGGCGGGTAACTGGCCGGTCACTCAGGCCTGCGGGACGCGGAGCACGTCGCCGGGGTGGATCACGTCCGGGTTGGTGATGGTCTGCGGGTTGGCCCGCACGATCCGCTGGTAGAAGTTCGCGGCGCCGTAGAACCGCTGGCTGATGGCCGACAGCGTGTCGCCTGGCTCGACCTCGTACTCCTGGTACACGCGGTAGCCGGGCACGATCAGCGGTCCGTACACGACCGGCACGATGATCTTGTCGAGCTCGGCACCGTCCTCGGGTGAATTCCAGAACACCTCGACGAGGAGGCGGTCCAGCGTGAAGCTCGCACCGCTGACGTCGACAGCCACCTGGAACTGTCCGTGGCCGCCAACGCCGTCGCCTGCGGTGAACCCGCCGGTGACCTCGTCGTGTCCCTCGTGGACGCGGTAGGTGAACTGCGCCTCGAACGCGCCGCCCGCGAGCCCGGCCACCAGGACCCGGCCGCCCACGAGGTCGTGGGGCGCCGGTTGCTGCACTGTGATCGACATGGGTGGTTCCCCCTTCCACCCCGTGTGTCGCGCGGGCGGAAGGGATCGTTGCCGGGGATCACCCCGGCGGCCCAGTGGTGGAGGACGGAGTCGAACCGCCTGTGCCGATGGCTCCCGTTTTACAGACGGGTGGGGCTCCACAGCCCCGGCTCCACCATTCCCGGAACGAATTCCGTGCGCTAATGGTGACCTGCGCGGACATCTGTGCGCCACCGATTAAATCGAGCGTTACCGCAGATCAGCGACGTGCGCAATCCTTTTTGCGATTTGAGCTGCGATTTCCCGTGGCGTCGCATTCCGTGCTCCCATGGCGGTTCAGCCGAGAGGGGACGACGAGCGTGAACCGGGGAACGAGGGCGGTGGCGCTGGCCACCGCCGCGCTGGTGCTGACCGCGTGCGGCGGGCCCGCCGCACCGACGACGGGGCTCAAGAACACCGACGACGTCCAGCTGGAGGACGTGAACCGCACCGATCCCGGGAAGCTGAGAGATGGTGGTGAGCTCAGGTGGCCGGTCTCCCAGCTGGCCGACAACTGGAACAACTTCGAGCTCAGCGGCACCCACGTCGACGGCTACCGGATGATCTCCACGGTGATGCCGTCGCTGTTCGTGCAGAAGGCCGACGCGACGGTCGCGACGAACCCGGACTACCTGCTGGACGCGAAGCTGGTGTCGTCCTCCCCCCAGGTCGTCACCTACCGCCTCAACCCTCGGGCGAGGTGGAGCGACGGCCGGGCGTTCTCGTGGGAGGACTTCGCGGCCCAGGCGACCGCCCTGAGCGGCAGGGCGGCCGGCTACCGGGTGGCGCTGACGGCCGGCTACGAGGACATCGCGGAGGTCGAGCGCGGTGAGTCCGACCAGGACGTGAAGGTCACCTTCGCGAGGACCTACGCGGAGTGGCGCGGCCTGTTCAGCCCGCTCTACCCGAAGCAGGCGATGGCGAGCGCCGAGGCGTTCAACACCGGCTGGCGGGACGGGCCGAAGCTCACCGCAGGCCCGTTCAAGGTCGGCACCGTCGACCCGACCGCCCGGTTCGTCACGGTCGTGCGCGACGACGCGTGGTGGGGTGCCCGGCCGAAGCTGGACAAGATCACGTTCCGGCAGGTCGACAAGCCGGCGCTCGCCGAGGCGCTGGCCAACGGCGCGATCGACCTGTACGAGGTCGGCTCCAGCATCGACCTCTTCACGCGGGCGCAGTCGATCCCCGGCGTCGTGACCCGCCAGGCCCTGACTCCGGACTACCTGCACCTGACGTTCGGCAGCGCGGGCGCTCTCGCCGACCCGAGGCTGCGGGTGGCGCTCATGCGCGGCGTCGACACCAGGAACATCACCAAGGCGCTGCTGGGCAAGATGGTCAGGGACGAGGCCCACGTCGTCGGCAACCACCTCTACCTGCTCGGCTCCCCGCACTACGCGGACAACTCGGCGGTGGCGTCGTTCGACGTGGAGGCCGCGCGCCGCGAGCTCGACGCGCTCGGCTGGCGGCTGAACGGCGAGTACCGGGCCAAGGACGGTGCGGAGCTCACCGTCCGGTTCGTCGGACCGACGCCGAACCCGGTCAGCGACCAGGTCTCGAAGCTGCTGCAAAGCCAGTTCAAGACGATCGGCGTGCAGCTCTCGATCGAGGCGGTGCCCGCCACCGAGTACTTCAAGGGGTACGTCAACGTCGGCAACTTCGACATCACGTGCTTCGGCTGGAAGAAGGGCCCGTACCCGATCAGCTCCAGCAAGGGCATCTACGACCTCGACCCCGCCAACGTGAACCAGAACTACGGCCGGGTCGGCAACGACACCATCAACCGGCTGATCAGGGAGGGCACCGCGGAGCTGGACGACGCCAAGCGCGCGGACCTCGCCAACCGGCTGGACCAGGAGATCTGGCGGGCCGGGCACCAGCTGCCGCTCTACCAGCTGCCGGGCGCGGTGGCGATCCGGTCCACGCTCGCGAACGCCGGGGCGATCGGGGCGGCCAGCCCTCCGGAGTGGGTGAGCATCGGGTTCACCGGCTGAGCCGCGGGCCGGAGACCGCCGAACGGCGGGCTCGCCCGCACCGAAGGGGGCGCGCGAGTTCGTTCCGGCGGTGGCCGGGTAGCCAGGCGCATGAAACCTGTGCAAACGGCGGCCGGGGTCGTCGGCGGAGCGTTCGTGCTCGTCGGCGTCCTCGGTTTCATCCCCGGCATCACCAGCCACTACGACCAGCTGACGTTCGCGGGTCACCACTCGGGCGCGCTGCTGTTCGGCCTGTTCGCCGTGTCCGTGCTGCACAACCTCGTGCACCTGGCGTTCGGGGTCCTCGGCCTGGTGATGCGCAGGACGCCGGGTGCCGCCCGGCTGTTCCTCGTGGTGGGCGGCGGCCTCTACGTCCTGCTGTGGGTCTACGGCTCCGCGGTCGGCGAGCAGACCCGCGCGAACGTCCTGCCGATCAACACCGCCGACAACTGGCTGCACCTGGGCCTGGGTGCCGCGATGGTCCTGCTGGGCGTGGGCCTGACCGCGGCCGAACGCGCCCGTGGCGACCGGACCTCGGCCGGCCGCACGCCGAACAGCTGACGTGGCGCGGAACGGTGGCGGAGCCGTCACGGCACCGTTCCGCACCCCTCAGTTCGCGACCGCGATCGAGATGGTCAGGGCCGCCGCGAAGCTCACCCACGCGAGGTAGGGCACGAGCAGCAGTGCGGCGGCCTTGCTGCGCGACCAGAACGCGATGACGAGCGCCGCGATCGCGAGCCACAGCACCAGGATCTCCACGAACGCCGCCGAGTACCAGCCGAGCCCGAAGAACAACGGCGTCCACAACGCGTTCAGCACCAGCTGCGCACCGAACAACGTCAGCTCGCCCCGGCCGGCCCCGGCACGCCAGGCCAGCCAGCCCGACACCGCGATCAGCCCGTACAGCACCGTCCACACCGGACCGAACAGCCAGCCCGGCGGCGCCCACGACGGCCGTTGCAGCGCCTGGTAGTCCGCTCCCGCCGACACGGAGAACAGCGAGCCGACGAGCGCGGTCACCACGGACGCCGCGACGAACAGGAGCAGCACGCGCACGGGGTGGTGGCGCACGGGCAGAGCGGTCATCAGGGACTCCCGACGGGAAGGGCGCGGACGATGGCGAGCACGGTCGCGCGGCTCGGCGCCGCGCGTTCGGCGTCGTCGAGCAACGACACCTCGTCGGCCAGCACCGCGCGCCGGATCTCGGCGCCCCTGCCGGGTACCTCCCGCAGCAGGCCCTCAACCAGGCGCGAGCGCAACGCCCGGCCCGCGGTGTCGTCGGAGGGCAGGGTGCGCCAGTGCGCACGCAGCACCCGTTCGGCGACACCCTCGTCACCCGCCGCCCACAGCAGGCGGATCATCCGGTCGGCGAGGCTCACACCCCGAAGCCTAGATTCGATTCAAAATCGTTTCAACAGCGGTGCCGAGCGTGTCGGCCCTCCGCACCCCCGCCGGAAGGGTGACCGAGGCCCACCCCTGCCCTCCGACCAGCACGGACACGTCGGAGAGCTTCGTCAGCGGTACCTGGGTGGCGTACACCCGGTCGTGGGCCCACACGAACACCACGCGCGGTTTCAGCACCGTCACCGCGCTCAGCAGCGCGTCCCCCGGCACCCGCGCGCCGAGGTTGCGGGTCGCGCAGCCGTGCTCGGCGAGCGCCGCGGCCAGCACGTCCAGCGGCAGGCTGTGCTGCTCGTCGGGCGCGCACGCCAGCAGCACCGATGGCGGACCGGTCGCCGCGGACGCCCGCATCGCGTCACCGATGCTCCTGCTCGCGAAGTGCTCGACCTCCACACCGGCCGCCGTCGTGGCGATCCGGTCACCCAGCTCGACCAGGAACGGCACCAGCACCGCGTCCCACGTGTGCACGACACCGTGCCGGGCGATCAGGTCCACGGCGACCCTGCGCATCTCGGCCGCGTCGAGCCTGGCCGCCGCTGCCTCGAAGTCCAGGTCGCCGGCGGACACCACGGTCGCGGCGGCCGACGCCGGCGACACCCCGGTCGAGGTCAGCTCGACCATGCGCTTCAGCCGCGCGACGTCGTCCTCGCTGTAGCGGCGGTGTTTGCCCTCGGCTCGCGTGCTCGGACCGAGGCCGTAGCGCCGGTCCCACGTGCGCAGGGTCGTCGGCGACACGCCGAGCATCCGCGCGACCGCGCCCGCACTCCACTCCACGCGTTCACCCCCGCACTGTTCGCATCGATTTTGAATCGTAATGCCCCGAGCGCGAAAACGGCCCCCGGCGCGACGCCGGGGGCCGTCCGAACCCGTCCACTCCGGACGGGCGAGGTCACTTCCGCTTGCCGGCGAACAGCTCCCTGAGCTGGTTGCCGCGGCGGCGCAGGCCCCACTTCGTGACGCGGATCAGCGCCTCGCGGACGATGTTGCCGCTCATCTTCGACTCGCCGTACTCGCGCTCGCGGAACGTGATCGGCACCTCGCGCACGCGGAAGCCGAGCTCGATCGTGCGCCAGAGCAGGTCGATCTGGAAGCAGTAGCCGGCCGATGCGACCGAGGCGAGGTTGAGCTTGCGCAACGTGTCCGCGCGGAAGGCGCGGAACCCACCCGTCATGTCGCGGATGTTGGCGCCCAGCGCGATGCGGGAGTACAGCGACCCGCCGCGGGAGAGCACCTCGCGCTGCACCGGCCAGTTCACGACCTCGCCGCCGGGCACCCAGCGCGAGCCGATCACGAGGTCGGCCTGCGGCAGCGCGTCCAGCAGCCGGTGCAGCTGCTCGGGGGCGTGCGAGCCGTCAGCGTCCATTTCGCACACAACGCCGTACTCGCGTTCCAGCGCCCACTGGAAACCGGCCACGTAGGCGGCACCGAGGCCGGCCTTCTCCGTGCGGTGCATGACGTGGACGCGCTGGTCGGCGGCCGCCATCTCGTCGGCGAGCTGGCCGGTGCCATCGGGGCTGCCGTCGTCGACCACCAGCACGTGCACGTCGGGCAGTGCCGTGTGCAGCCTCTTGACGATCTTTCCGATGTTGTCCCGCTCGTTGTAGGTCGGGATCACCACCAGCACCTGCCCGAGTTCCTGGTCAGGCTGCTGCGCCATTCGAGTCCTTCCGTCGTCGTGTGAAGCCCAGCGCCAACGCGACAAGGCCCGCAGCGGTCAACACCCACCCGGGCCAGGCTCCAAGCCAGGTCGCCAGCGTAGTCTGTGACCGCAGGGGCAGTTCCGCGACCAGTGCGTCGGGCACGAAAAGGCCAGTCTTCCGAGTGACCGAACCGTCGGGCCGCACGATCGCGCTGACCCCCGAGGTGGCGGCCACCACGACCGCCCGGCCGTGTTCCACGGCACGCACCCGTGACATGGAAAGCTGCTGGTAGGTCATCTCCGTGCGGCCGAACGTGGCGTTGTTCGTGGGGATCGCGATGATCGTCGCGCCCGCCGTCACGGAGTCGCGGACCACTGAGTCGAACGCCACTTCGTAACATGTGTCAAGTGCGACCTGCGCGGGTCCCATCCGGAAGCCCTGGGCGTCGGTTCCGGCCTGGAACACGCCCGCCCGGTCCACATCGGACGAGAACAGCCGGAAGAACGACCGCATCGGCATCGTCTCGCCGAACGGCTGCAGCTTGCGCTTGGTGTAGGTGTCGGTGGCGCCCTTGTCCGGGTCCCACAGCACGACCTGGTTGCGCGGCAGCCCGTCGGTGCGGTCGACGACCACGGCACCGACCGCGATCGGTGCCTTGATGGCCTTCGCGGCGGTGTCGATCGCGGCCTTGGCGTCGGCGTTGCGGAACGGGTCGATGTCGGAGGAGTTCTCCGGCCAGATCACGACGTCCGGCTGCTTGACCTGGCCGGCGGCCACGTCCGCGGCGAGCTCGATGGTCTTCTTGACGTGGTTGTCCAGCACGGCCCTGCGCTGGGCGTTGAAGTCGAGGCCCGCGCGCGGCACGTTGCCCTGGATCGCGGCGACCGTGACGGTGCCCGCCGAGGCGTCCACCCCGACCGGCACGCCGAACCCGGCCACCAGCGGCACCACCAGCAGCGGCAGCCCCAGCTTCGGGTTGCGCGCCAGCCAGAACAGCCCGAACCCGCTCAGCACCACCGCGAACGACACCAGCGGCGCGCCACCGAGCGCGGCGAGCGGCAGGAACCACCCCTCCGACTGCCCGAACGCGATCTTGCCCCAGGGGAAGCCGCCGAACGGGAAGACCTCGCGCAGCGCCTCGTCGGCCGACCACAGCAGTGCCGCCCACACCGGCCAGGCCCGCAGCCGTGACGTGAACGCCATCGCCGTCGTGCCGATGGAGATCATCAGGGCGCACGCCAGCGCCAGCGGCAGCCACGCGATCAGCCCGACGAACTCCCCGGTCCACCGCAGCAACGGCACCATGAACCCGAGCCCGAACAGCAGCCCGTAGCCGAACCCGGCGCGCGCACGGCGGCCGTAGACCACGTACGCCAGCAGGGCGAACCCGACCGGCGCCAGGAACCACAGCGGGCGCGGCGGGAAGCTGAGGTAGATCAGCGCCCCACCGGCGACGGCGAGGACCATGCGCAACAGCACGGGCCCGCTGAACCGCCGGCGGCGTGCGGGCTTTTCCGGCGATTCCGGCGAATCCGGCGCCATCGGGGGTGCGACCACCCGTTCAGCCTACGAGGCCCCGGAGTAGACAGGGTTCATGACCTATGTCGATCTAGTCCTGGAGCGCCTCTCGACCGGCCCGGACCGCGAGGCCGTGATCGGCGGTGACACCCGGCTGACCCGCGCGCAGGCCCGTGAGCTGCTGTTCCGGCTCGCCGACGGCCTCGCCCGCCGCGGGATCGGGCCCGGTGACGGCGTGGCGGTGTTCGTCGGCAACACCCCGGAGGCCCTGCTGCTCACCGTCGCCGTGCACCTGCTGGGCGCCCGGCTCGTCTACGTGCCACCGGAGCCGGGCCCGCGCGAGCTGCGGGCGCTGGTCGAGCGGGCCGAGGTCGCTGCGGTGGTCGTTGACCCGGAGTTCAGCACCCGCCTCGACGGCTGGCACTTGGCCGACCTGCCCGGCGACCCGGTCGAACGCACGCCGGCGGCGACGTTCACCACCGTCAGCTACACCGGCGGCACCACCGGCATGCCCAAGCTCGCCGTCCACGGCCCGCGCACGAGCAGCCGCTGGGGAGCGCTGCAGCAAGCACCCGCGCTCACCATGCTGTGCAACACGCTGATCACCCACGGCAGCGGCGCCGGTGTGTCGATCGCCGCGCTGGTCACCGGTTCGAAGCTGGTGCTCGGCCCCTCGACGTTCGACGCGGACACGTTCGTGCGGCTGGCCCGCGACGAGCAGGTCAACGCGACGTTCTTCGTGCCGCCGATGATGTACGAGGTGCTGGACCACCCCGACTGCCCCGGCCCGCAGTTCGTGAGCGTCATCCTCGGTGGTTCCCCGTTGGCACCGCACCGCCTGCGGCAGGCCATCGAGCGGTGGGGACCCGTTGTGCACCAGGGCTACGCCATGACCGAGGCCTTGCCGATCACGCTGATGCCCGCCGCGGCCGTCGACCTCGCCAAGCCGGACACGCTGCGCACGGTCGGCAAGGCCGACCCGGCCATGCAGGTCGAGGTGCGCGACGGCGACGTGTGGGTGCGCGGCCCGTACGTGATGCGGGGCTACTGGGGCGAACCGCCGCTGAGCGAGACCAGCGACGGCTGGTTCAACACCGGCGACATGGGCTACCTCGACGACGACGGCTACCTCTACCTCAACGACCGCAGCAAGGACGTCATCGTCACCGGCCGCACCTCCGACAACGTGTACTCCCGGTTGCTGGACGACTTCCTCGTCACGTTGCCCGGAATCAGGCAGGCGGCCGCTGTATCGGCACCCGATGAGAAAGTGGGCGAAGCCGTGCACCTGTACCTGGTGCTCGATGACGGGCACGAGCTCGATTTCGACGCGGTGCGGAGTTCGGTCATTGCCGAACTGGGTGACCTTTACGCACCTCGGGACGTCACGGTGGTGCCCCAGCTGCCGCTGACGAAGGTGGGAAAGGTGGACAAACGCAAACTGCGGTCGTTGCTTCGGTAAGGTTTCGGAGTAAATCAGGAGGTGACGGATGCCCCGTCCAAGCGTGGAAGCCGAACGCAAAGCGCAGATCCTCGTGTCCACCTGCAGGGTGATCGCCACCGAGGGCTTCCGCCACCTCCGCGTGTCCGACGTCGCCAGAGACGCGGGCGTCTCCGGCGGCACGGTCCACTACTACTTCGAGACCAAGCGGGAGCTGACCGACGCCGCGTTCGCGCACTGCTTCGAGCAGTCGCTCAAGCGCCGCCGCTGGATCCTGGAGTCCGACGAGCCGCCGCTGTCCCGCCTGCGCATGGTCGTCGAGTCGTACCTGCCGCAGGGCGCGGAGACCGTCGAGGCGTGGAAGATCTGGGCCGAGCTGTGGGTCGAGGCGATCCGCAGCCCGGAGCTGCAGGAGCTCAACGAGCGCTTCTACGGCGAGTGGCGCGAGATCGTCGCGAGCATCTTCCGCGACGGCCAGGAGACCGGCGACATCCGGTCCGGCGACGACCCGGTGCTGCTGGCGAACATGCTGGTCAGCATGCTCGACGGGCTGGCGCTGCAGGTGCTGGCCGGCTCCAGGTCCATGACCGTCGACACCATGCGCGCCACGTGCCTGAGGTTCGTCGACCAGCTTTCAGGGGTATCCCAGGGCTGTCCCTGATGCAACAGGCAGACCGGCGGGAGCATTGTGGAGTCATGACCACGACAGTTGCTTTGAGCAGGCCCAGGACCAACCGGATGATCGCGGGTGTGTGCGCGGGGCTCGCCCAGCGGTGGGGCATGAAGGCGGGCACGGTGCGCCTTTTGTTCGTGCTGTCGTGCCTCCTGCCCGGACCCCAGTTCGTCGTCTACCTCGTGCTCTGGGTGATCATGCCCGACCGCGGTTACTGATCCGCGACGCACCGACGCGACCCGCGTGCCGAGCCCGGCACGCGGGTCGCGTCGCATCCATTCCGCTTATGCGCAGCGTGTTGTAGAGGGCGTGTGCGAAATGCGGTAGAAGGTCCTCATGGAGATCACCGCCTTCCTGGACCGCAAGCTCGCCCGCCGGTTCCGCACCTACGACGCCGACGGCGACGGGTACATCGGGCGCGATGACTTCACATCGGCGGGGTTGCGGACCACGAGGGCGTTCGGGCTCGCCGACGACGACGCGAAGGCGGTCCGCTTCCACGCGGCGCTGACCGGGTTGTGGCGGCAGCTGTCCTCGGCGACCGACACCGACCACGACGGCCGGATCAGCGTCGAGGAGTACAAGCAGGCGTTCGCGAACGGGCTGCTGGAGACACCGGAGTCGTTCGACGAGGGCTACCGGCCGTTCCTGGACGCGGTGATGGCGATCGCGGACGAGGACGGCGACGGCAAGCTCAGCGTCGAGGAGCACGTCAGGTGGACCGGCGCGTTGATGAACCTGCCGGAGGCGGACGCGCGGATGATCCACGACATGCTGTCCGACGAGGACGGGCTGCTGTCCACGAAGGCGTTGCTGGAGGCGATCCGGGAGTTCTACTTCTCCGAGGACCCGGCGGCGGCCGGCAACTGGCTGCTCGGTTCGCTGGACTGACGTGCTGCTCAGGAGGTTGCAGGAGTACGCGGCAAGGGCTCAGCCGGCCGCGCACGTCGAAGAGGCCGGTGGCTGGTGGCTGCGCCACTCCCCCGGCGACGCCTGGTGGGTGAGCGCGGTGCTGCCGCACGACCGGGAGGACCGGGTCGAGGCCGCGGAGAAGTTCTGCGCCGACCGCGGCGTCCCCGCGCGGTTCCAGATCACGCCGGGCGTGTGCGCGGACGACCTCGACGCGCGGCTGGCCGATCGGGGGTATGCGCGCAGCCAGGAGATGTCGTTGCAGATCGCGTCCACGGCCGACGTGATCCGGCAGGCCCACGCCGACGCCGGTGCCGTCACGACCAGGCCGGACGACGGGTGGCTCGCGGCGTGGCACGAGGTGACCACGCGCGACACCGACGCCGAACGTGAGCTGCTCAGCCGGGTCGAGGCGCCGAGCGCGTACGCCTACGCGGAGGTCGACGACGAGGTGGTGGCCGTCGGGCGGGTCGTGGCGGAGAACGGCTGGGCCGGGGTGTTCGGCATGGCGACGCTCCCGCACGCACGTGGCCAGGGCGCCGCACGGTCCGTGCTGGCCGCATTGGCGTCGTGGGCGGCCGCGCGCGAGTCGAACCACATGTACCTGCAGATGGAGAAGGCCAACAAGGCGGCGTTCCGGCTCTACGAGCGGTCGGGGTTCCGCGAGGTGTGCACCTACCACTACCGCGTCCGCGAGTGACCGGTCAGGAATCAAGAAGCGCGCGGCAGCGGTCTCCGAGTTAGCTTGTCGCCATGACCTCCAGGAGAGCGGCCGCCACGAACGCGCACGAGGCCGACACCCACGACCTGATCCGCGTGCGGGGCGCGCGGGTGAACAACCTGAAAGACGTCGACGTCGACATCCCCAAGCGACGGCTGACGGTCTTCACCGGCGTGTCCGGTTCCGGCAAGAGCTCACTGGTGTTCGGCACGATCGCCGCCGAGTCGCAGCGGCTGATCAACGAGACCTACAGCGCGTTCGTCCAGGGCTTCATGCCCAGCCTGCCGCGCCCGGAGGTGTACCTCCTGGAGGGGATCACCACGGCGATCCTGGTCGACCAGCAGCGCATGGGCGCCGACCCGCGGTCGACCGTCGGCACCGCGACCGACGTCAACGCCATGCTGCGGATCCTGTTCAGCCGCCTGGGCACGCCGCACGTCGGTGGCCCGCAGGCGTTCTCGTTCAACGTCGCCTCGATCAGCGGCGCGGGTGCCGTGACGGTCGAGAAGGCCGGGCAGAAGGTCAAGGAGCGCCGCGAGTTCTCCATCACCGGCGGCATGTGCCCGCGCTGCGAGGGCCGCGGCCAGGTCTCCGACATCGACCTGACCGAGGTCTACGACTCCTCGAAGTCGATCCTCGAAGGCGCGATCAAGGTGCCGGGCTACAACGTGGACAACCAGTGGACCGTGCAGACGTTCACGCAGTCCGGTTTCATCGACCCGGCCAAGCCGATCGCCAAGTACACCAAGAAGGAGCTGCACGACTTCCTGTACCGGGACCCGGTCAAGATCAAGGTCAACGGCATCAACCTGACCTACGAGGGCCTGATCCCGAAGCTGCAGAAGTCGATGCTGTCCAAGGACCGCGAGGCGCTGCAGCCGCACATCCGCGCGTTCGTCGACCGCGCGGCGACGTTCGGCACCTGCCCCGAGTGCTCCGGCACGCGGCTCACCGAGGCGGCGCGGTCGTCGAAGATCAAGGGTGTGTCCATCGCGGACCTGTGCGACATGCAGATCAGCGACCTCGCCGACTGGATGCGGGCGTTGAAGGAGAAGTCCGTGGCGCCGCTGGTCGAGAAGCTCGTGCACACGCTGGACTCGTTCGTCGAGATCGGGCTGGGCTACCTGTCGCTGAACCGCCCGGCCGGCACGCTGTCCGGCGGTGAGGCGCAGCGCGTGAAGATGATCCGGCACCTCGGGTCGGCGCTGACGGACGTGACGTACGTGTTCGACGAGCCGACGATCGGGCTGCACCCGCACGACATCGAGCGGATGAACAACCTGCTGCTGCGGTTGCGGGACAAGGGCAACACCGTGCTCGTGGTCGAGCACAAGCCGGAGACCATCGCGATCGCCGACCACGTCGTCGACCTCGGTCCCGCCGCCGGCCGGGGTGGCGGCACGATCTGCTACGAGGGCACGCTGGAGGGGTTGCGCGCCAGTGACACCGTGACCGGGCGGCACCTGGACGACCGGGCGGCGCTGAAGCCCGCGGTGCGCACGCCGTCCGGGACGCTGCCGATCCGCGGCGCCTCGAAGAACAACCTGCGCGACGTCTCGGTCGACATCCCGCTCGGGGTGCTGACCGTCGTGACGGGCGTGGCGGGGTCCGGCAAGAGCTCGCTGATCCACCAGTCGATGCCGAAGGACTCCGGCGCGATCGTCGTGGACCAGACTCCGATCAAGGGGTCGCGGCGGTCCAACCCGGCCACCTACACCGGGCTGCTGGAACCGATCCGCAAGGCGTTCGCCAAGGCCAACGGCGTGAAGCCGGCGTTGTTCAGCGCGAACTCCGAGGGCGCCTGCCCGAACTGCAACGGTGCCGGCGTCGTGTTCACCGACCTCGGGATCATGGCGACGATCGAGGCGCCGTGCGACGTGTGCGAGGGCAAGCGGTTCGACCAGGCCGTGCTGGAGTACAGGTTCGGCGGCAAGGACATCTCCGAGGTGCTGGCGATGCCGGTGGCCGAGGCGGTGGAGTTCTTCGGCTCGGGAGAGGCCAGGACCCCCGCGGCGCACGCGATCCTAGACCGCCTCGCCGACGTCGGCCTGGGCTACGTGTCGCTGGGCCAGCCGCTGACCACGCTGTCCGGCGGTGAGCGCCAGCGGCTCAAGCTCGCCACGCACATGGCCGACAAGGGCGGCGTCTACGTGCTGGACGAGCCGACCACCGGCCTGCACCTGGCCGACGTCGAACAGCTGCTGGGCCTGCTGGACCGCCTGGTCGACTCGGGCAAGTCGGTGATCGTGATCGAGCACCACCAGGCCGTGATGGCCCATGCCGACTGGATCATCGATCTCGGTCCCGGCGCAGGTCACGACGGTGGCAAGATCGTGTTCGAGGGCACACCCGCCGACCTGGTGGCCGACCGGTCGACCCTGACCGGCGAGCACCTGGCCGACTACGTGGGTGCCCCGGTCCGGCGCGGGAAACGGTGAACGGGTACTAAGGGGTCATGCAGATGACCCCTTTCCTGGACCGCAAGCTCAACCGCAGGTTCGAGACCTACGACAGCGACCAGGACGGGTACATCGAACGCTCGGACTTCGAGCTGGCGGCGGCACGGACGACCGCCGCGTTCGGAGTGGGCGACGACGACCGGAGGGCGAGGCGGTTCCGCGAGCACCTGCTGGGCGTGTGGGACCACCTCTCCGCCGTGACCGACACCAACGACGACGGCCGGATCAGCGTCGTGGAGTACAAGACGGCGTTCGCGAAGGGCCTGCTGGAACGCCCGGAGGCCTTCGACGACGTGTACGTGCCGTACCTCGACGCGTTGATGGCCGTCGCCGACCACGACGGTGACGGCCAGCTCAGCGCGGACGAGTACGTGCGGTGGACCACGGCGTGGATCAGCCTGCCGGAGGCCGACGCACGCGCCGTCCACGCGCGGCTCGACCACGACGGCGACGGGCTGATCGGCGCCGAGGACCTGCTGGCGGCGATCAGGGCGTTCTACTTCTCGGAGGACCAGGACGGGCCGGGCGCGTGGCTGCTCGGCGCGCTGGACTAGCGCGTCTCGGCCGTCTTCCTGATCGAGGCGGCCTCCGTCTCGACGTACCGCTTCGTGAGTGACCGCGTCAGCAGCCAGGCGAGCCCGGCCACCGGGCCGGACATCCGCAGCGCGAGGGTGAGCCTGGTTCCGTCGGGGTGGGGTTCGACGAGGTGGTCCGCGGTGATGGTGATGCCGGCCGACCTCGACTCCCAGGTGAAGGACGAGCCGTTCGTCAGCTCGGTGACCGTCCACACCGCAGGGGACAGCCGGGGTTGCTTCAGCCGGGTGCGCGAGCCGACCGCCAGCGGTCCGGCGTCGAGTCGTTCGACGGTGTCGACCGTCGGGATCCGCTCGGGCCAGCGCTCGACGTCGGCGACCACCTCCCAGACGCGCTCGGGTGGGGCTGCGATCGTCACCGCGTGCTGCAGTCCGGGCATGGTCACGATTGTAGGACGGGTGCGGTCACCGGAACCGTTGATCGATCTCTTCCACCGCGGCTGCCGCGATCTCGGCGGCGGCCGCGCGTGGCCGTGGCGCGTCGACGATCCGGCCGACCAGCCGGCGCGTGGTCGTGCGGATCTTCGCGAACGCCGACTCCGCGGTGGGCTCGATGTCGCCGAACAACGTCCACCACCACCAGGAGTTCGTCGCGGAGTTGGCGACGACGTCCGGGATGACCAGCGCGTCGAGGAGGTCCTCTGCCTCGGCGGTGACCGGCATGTTCGCGGCCTCGACGACCAGCTTGGCGCGCACGGACTTCGCGTTGTCCCGGTGGATCGCGTAGCTCGTGGCGGCGGGGACGAGCACGTCCGCCTCGACGTCGAGCCACTCGTCGCGTCCTCGCTGGACGTCGGTGTCGCGCAGGCGGGACCGGTCGATGCCGCCGTGCGGATCACGGGACAGCAGAAGGGTTTCCACGTCGAGACCGGCGGGGTTGGCGACCACGCCGTGGACGTCGGCGAGCCCGACGACCGGGACACCGGCCTTCGCGAGGTACCGGGCCGTGGCGCCGCCCATCGAGCCGAAGCCCTGCACGAAAGCCGTGGGGTTGCTCAGCCCGAGCCGTTCGATGCCTTCGAGAGCAGCCTGCGCGACGCCGTAGCCGCCGACGAGCTCGTCCAGGCCGACGCCGTCGACCGTGACGGCGAAAGCGTCTGAAAGCCGTTGGCGGGCCTTGTGTTCATCGTCCAGCAGGGGGTACACGGCCTGGATGGACGACTCCAGCCCGATCTTCGCGATGGCCGTGTCGATGGTGGACTGCCGCAGCCCCAGGTCCTCCCCCATCGTCCAGAACCGCTCGATGTACGGGGACATCGCGTAGAGGTAGGCCGTGAGCACGTCGAACGCTCTCGGGTCGTACGGGTCGAAGTCGATGCCGCCCTTGGCGCCGCCGAGCGGGACGTAACGCGCCTCGGGGTCGTAGTTGAGGGCTTCCTTGGCCGTCATGCCCTCCGCGAGCCCGCGCACCTCGTCGAGCGTGCAGCCCGCGCGCATCCGCAGCCCCCCGCTGCTGACCCCGCGCACCAGCCGGTCGATGACCAGGTAGCCGCGTGCGCCCGTGGCCGGGTCGGTCCAGGTGACCTGGAGGAAGCTCATCGGCACATCTTGGCGCAGCCGTGCGTCACTTCGACATCTGCACGAGGAACTCGGCGTTGCTCTGGGTCTTGCGCAGGCCTTCGAGCAGCACGTCGACCTCGCGGTCGGTCATGGCCCTGCGCACCGCGTTCGTGATGGCGAGCTCCTGTTCGGAGACCAGCAGCTCCGCCTTGCGCGTGCTGGACTGCTGCAGGTCGATCGCCGGGTAGATCCGCTTCTGGGCGGCCTTGCGGTCGAGCTTGAGCTCGGCGTTGCCGGTGCTCTTGAGCTCCTCGAAGATCACCGTGTCGGCCAGCGACCCGGTCTCCACGAGCGCGGTGGCGAAGATCGTGAGACTGCCGCCGTCCTCGATGTTGCGCGCGGCCCCCAGGAACCGCTTGGGCGGGTTGACCGCACCGACGTCGATGCCACCGCTGAGGATCCGGCCGCCGCTGGGCGCGGCGAGGTTGTAGGCGCGGCCGAGCCTGGTCACCGAGTCGAGCAGCACCACCACGTCCTGCCCGTCCTCGACGAGCCGCTTGGCCCGTTCGATCGCCAGCTCGGCGACCTGGATGTGGTCCTTGGGGTGCTCGTCGAACGTGGAGGCGAAGATCTCGCCGGGAACGTTCTTGCGCAGGTCGGTGACCTCCTCCGGCCGCTCGCCGACGAGCGCGACGATGAGGTGGCACTCCGGGTTGTTCTTGGCGACGGCCTGCGCGATCCGCTGCAGCACCATCGTCTTGCCGGCCTTGGGCGGCGCCACGATCAACGCCCGCTGCCCCTTGCCGACCGGCATGACCAGGTCGATCGCCCGGCTGGTGAGCTCGCCGGGGTCGTGCTCGAGCCGGAGCCGTTCGTTGGGGTAGAGCGGTGTCAGGTCCTCGAACCTGGGCCTGCGGTGCGGTTTGCGCCCGTTGACCGTGTCGACGGTCGTGAGCCTGTTCTCGTGCGCCTCCCCCGTGACCTGGTCGCCCCTGCGCAGGTCGTGCTGCTTCACGAGCTGCTGCGGCACGACGGGACCGTCGACGAGGAAAGCCTTGTTGTTGCGTACGTCGAGTACACCGATGTGCATCGAACTGTCCTTTCGGGAGGATTGCTGAAGGTGCGCCTGTCCTACTCCGCGCACAGGGTGTGTGCCGGAGTGGGAGCGCTGCAGATGCCGGGCATCTGATGTGGGTCCGCCAGCGTCAGAAGCTGGGGTTCGGGCCGCGGACTTCGAAAGGTCCAGCAGCGGTTCGGAACTTACGTGCGCTCGATGGCGCACCGCCGATATGAACGAACTGTAGCAGACAACGCCGGTGCCGCGCTGGTTATTCCGCGCACCTCTGCCACGAGAGCCGGAGCGTCGTGGTCACGCTGGAGTCCGTCGAGTCCAGGGTCATGAGGCTCGTGGCACTCCCCTTGCCGGTCACCTTGAGCTCGGTCTCGACGGTGAGCGGCTTGCGGTCCTTGCACGGCCCGTGCTGCGGTTCGTCGGGCACGTCCGTGACCTGCCAGTTGTCGCTCATCGGCCCCTGGTAGGTCGTCGTGCTGTGCCGCGTCGGATACCCCGGGAAGCGGTAGCTGTTGCGCTGCGTCCCCCGCGCCCCGTCCGTGAGCTGCGCGAACCCGCGATGATCCGTCTGCGCGATCCCGTAGGTGTACCCCTGCGCGTGGCGGAGCTCCACCTCGATCGTGCAGCTCTTCTTCGCCTCGGTCCCCTTGGCCCGCACCGCGAAGTCGCTGTAGGTCACCGTGAACGCCTGGCCGTCCCCCGACATCGCCACGACAGCGGTCCCCTGCCTGCACCCCGTGCCGCTGACGCTGACCAGCTCGATCGTCACCGCCCCCGGCGGAGGCACCAACGACGCCGCAACGAGCGCTGCCACCACCACACCGGACATGCCGGCCTCCCTCACGTCGCCGCTGCGGGGAAACCTATCCGGCCGGGTGGCCGTGCGGCAGAATCAGCAAGGCAATCGCAAGGTGCGCAACAACTCCCGCGCCTCCTCCCGGCACACCTCACTCCACCGCGCCAGCTTCTGCGCCGCCCGCCTCCGCACGTGCGCGGGCACCCGCTCGTCGAACGCGATCTCCCGCGCCACCACGGCGGCCCGCTCCTTCATGTCGCGCCGCAACTCGAACATCGCGATGGCCGCCCACAACCGCACCACCGGTCCCAGCTCCTGATTCGCAGCCATGGCGTTAAGGCCGTCCGCTCCTTCCCAGGCTCGGATGGCACCAATGCGGTACAGCACCTGGGTCCGCTGCAAGGGCTTCGCCAACGGCAGCAGTTCGCGCAGCAGTTCCAGCATGTCGTCCCGTTTCGTGGGCCACCTCTTGCCGATGGCATCCGCTACGTCTGCCCGCACGCTTGGAGGAAGCCTTCCGTCGTGCGCCATTGCACTCACCAGCGGCAATGCCTCGGCGCGGCCACGGGCGCCTAGTTCGCTGAGGTTGTTCGCCGACCACAGACGCAACCTGGGCCGCACCGTCACGTCCGCGGCAATCGATGCGAGCACGTTCGCGCACGTCACACGGTCGTCGATCGACCGGTAGAACAGCAATTCCGCCGCCGATCTCCGGAAGTGCGGCGGCAATGCCGAATCGTCACGGATCGCTCGCAACTCATCGAAACCACCGACGTGTCTGAGCTCGCGCACACGATCTCGCCACGAAGACCCGAAATCGTGGAGCAGGAAGTCCCGTACCGAGGGCTTGTGCGCGAGGTCGCCGATGACCAGCGCGGCGGCACGCCGCTCTCGCATCGGCCGACTTTCGTCCACCACCGCTCGGCGCAAGCGATCGTGCACCTCTTGCCATTCCCCGAGCTTTGCTGCCTTCTTCAACGCCGCAAGGGAACCGTCGGCAAGGAGGACTGCAGACACCTCAACAGCCTGCGCAAATGAGCACTCAGCGAGCGCCATCAGGGCGTCGCGACGATCGCCGTCGCCGTACTCGGGTGCGTCGAGCACCTCCCGCACCGCCGCTTCCACCTCGGCGCGCAGCCGGAGGTCGCCCCAACTGTCGGCCTTCGGCAACCGGTGCCTGACGGCGATCGACTGATCGGCCAGCAACTGCCGCTCGACCACGGCCCGCTCGGTCGTGGACAGGTAGTCGACCAGCGACGCGGCAGCTTCGTCGCTCCGTTCCGGGTGGTGCACCAGAGCGGTGATCAGGTTGCCGAGTCCGTGGGCCTCTTGCGGGATCAGCCGCGCGAGCGCTTTGGCCGCATCGACACGCTCCTCGACCAGCAGGTGCCGGCTCTCCGCGAACCGCCACACCGTCTCCGTCGCCTGGTCCAGGAACGTGTTGTCCAGATGGGCCAACTCGGCCACGGCGGAGCAACGATCGGCGATCGGTTGGTCGGGATCGTCGAGCGCCGAGGTCAAATAGTCAACCGAGCAGCGATCACCCCTCATCGCTCGGAGCCAGTGCGCGTACCGCCGGAAGTCGAAGCTGGAGTACTGGTCTTCCGAACAGGCACGCAATGACTCGGGGTCAACGAGGAACGCGGCTTCCGCAGACGCGTTGCGCCCCGAGTCAGGTGATGTCACGACCTCACGCAAGCGAGCATGCACGTCCACGCCCAGTTGAGCGAGGTGTCCGACCAGCCGCATCCATGTGGGGAAGAACAGCACGCGGGACGCGGCGAGAACAACGTCCGTGGCAGCGTCGAGCCACCTGGGGTCTTCCCTCGCCACCATCACCGCGGCCTCGGCCCGCACGTCCAGGTCGGCCGACTCGTCGACAGCCAGCTCGTGCACGACCGGTAGCGGCACCTGATGACCGAGAACATCGATCGCCTTGATCACGCACCAGCGGTCCTGCGGGCCCAGTCCTTGGCGCGTCAGCAGCTCACCGAGCACCACGGCGAGATCAGTCCGGATTCCACGCCCGGTCGGGGTGAAGTATTGCGCCAGCAGGAGGGGGTTCTTGACGAGGCCGCTGCGCAGAAGATCGATTACACCGGCCAACGCCGCCCGATGGAAGGCCTTGCCCAACATGACAAGTCGCTGTGCGGCGGTCAGCCGAGTGGCCAGACTGCGCTGCCCGTCCATGAGCAGGGCGGTGAGCAGATCCGCCGCTACGCGGCGGTCAGCGGCGCGAGCGGAGACGAACACCGGGCCCAGCATCATCGAGGTCCCGTGATCACGCGCAAGGGCAAGGTGCTCCCTCAATGCCCGCTCAGCCATTGCGGGCCCGAGCCGGTGCAGCTGCGCCCAAGCGACCGCACGAACGTCTGGGTCGCGCTCGCTGGACGCGATCACCATCAGTTGCTCGACGGCGATGACGTGGAACTGGGGCGCACACCTGATCAACTCGCTCGCGACGTCACACCGGACGTCGGGGACCAGGCTGAGGTCGGTCAGCGCAGCGCGTAGCAGCGCTATCGCCCTACTTCGGTGCGGCTCGACCAGATCGGCCATGCCACGTAGTGCGGAGATGTACTCGAAACGCGTCTTCTGGCAATGTCGGAGAACCCGGTCGAAGCAGGTGGCCGCCTCGTCGTGGAACGCCGGGCCGAGCTCCGCCAGTGCGGTGGCCATCAGCACCACGTCCAACCACGAGGTGCTGGGCTCCGCGAGCAGATGACGTACACGGTCGATCGCAAGATCACGATGGCCGAGCTGGACAAGCGGTGTCACGTACACCTCTCGACTGACGGACACCACGTCGAATGCATTGAGCCGCGCGACCAGCATGTCCCCTGCTGCCGCACGCATCCGCTGGCCGAGCAGCGCCAGCATGCCTGTCGCGCGGACCTGCTGCCCGCCGGTGCGCCGGCGGTCGCACGCGACTTCCGTGATCGCCTCTGCGGCCAGCTCCTGCTGGCCAAGCGCCGCAAGCCCAAGCACCGCCTCGCGTCTGCCGTTCATGCTGAGGACCCGGTCGCGCACGATGGTCAGGAAGATGCCGGCGCAACGCGTGTGAAACTCCGCATCGATCTCGACGAGTGCGGTTGCCGCGTCCGCCAGGTCCTGATCCGGAGTATCCACATCGGACACGATTCGTTCCAGCTCGTTGACCGCGAAAGCACGCGCTCCCCCACCAAAAGCAGCCAGTACGACCGCCGCGGTGCGGCAGTCACGGCCACTGGCAAAGGGATCAACCAGCACCGAACGCAGGCCGCGCTCAGCCACCTCCCGTTGTTCCGGTTCGCCGTGCGCCAAGGCTTCCGCCGCGAACAACCGATGCTGTACGGCAGCGGACTGGTCGTCGACTGCCGATCTGAGCAACGCAAGAGCTTCGGTCATATGTCCGTCTCGCAACCGTACGACCAACGCGGTCGCCGCTTCAGCGCGGGACTCGAACGGCGCCATGTCGTCCTGCACCAGCTCGGCGAGCCAGTCGGACAGACCAGGCTGGTGCGTGGCCCGGCTGGCCTGGCGGACGATCGACCTGGCCGGGTACTCGGTGGTCATCGCCCATCCCCTGACCACGGCCAGGAACTCATTGACCAGCTGGGGGCTCGCGGGCAGGTGCTGGGCGAGCAGACGTGCGGCGAGGAGGTGTTGCTCGGCCTTGCCGTCGTGCAACCACCGCAACACCCTGTCGGCCTCGGCCGGGTGCAGGCGGGTGTGGTGCAGCAGCACGGCCCGCGCGAAGCGACCGGTTTCCAACGGTTGTGCCTGGTGGAGAAGGTCGGCGAACGCGGGGTGCCGGGAATCGAACTCCCGGGGAAGTTCGCGGGCCTTCGCGGTGGCGGCGACGTGCTCGGCGAAGCTGTGGTGCAGGAAGGCGAGTTCCCGGCCCCGCTGCACGAACAGCCCGCAGGCCTTGAGGTGTGCGATCAAGCTGTCGGCCGGTCCAGCCTCGGGGTGCTGCTGTGCCCAGGTGGTGACCGCCGCGACCAGGGACGTGTCGGTCTCCAGGCGGGTACGGCCAAGGTGTTCGACCAACGGAACGCGGTGGCGTTCGAAGTCGGCGGGCGTCGAGCCGGGTTTCCTGATGTGCGCGAGGTAGGTCTCGTAGAGCTCGAACTGGTTACCCGGCAACGGGTCCTGCGCGTGTTGCTCGAACACGATGGCGGCAATGGTGGCGAGCAGCGGCACCTCGACCAGCTCGAAGAGGTGGGCCTCGCGGACCTGCTGGAGAAATCGGCGCGCGCAGTCCTCGCCTTCCTCCTCAAACCAGTGGGTCGCGAAGAGCCGCAGCGCGTCCTCGTCGAACGGCTGCAGCTCGTAGCGGGACGCGACCCGTTGGAGCGCCGCGAGAGCACCACCCTCGGTCGGCCGGGTGGTGAGCAGGACGCGGTAGGTGGACTTCTTGGCCCACGCGGAGAGCGTGTGGACGATCTTGGCGCGGGTGTGCGGGTCGGCGACCTCGTCGAGGGCGTCGACGAGCAACAACCACCGGCAGCCGGCGACGCGGCCGGCGAGCAGGCCTGGATCGAGGGGCCCGGCGAGGAGGTGGCCGTACTCGGCGGCCGCGCTGTCGGCGAGGGCCTGGGAGAACGATGGGCCGAGGTGCTCGGCCAGCACGCGGGCGGGGACGCGCAGTGGCACGACGGGTTCGGCGAGGGGCGCGTCGTCAGAGGACGCGCTGGCCCACTGGCGGACGATGTCGGCGGTGAGGCGGAGCGTGAGGGTCGACTTGCCCTGGCCGGGCCCGCCGGTGATGACGAGGTGGTCGTCCGTGTCGAGTGCGGCGCGCATCGGCTTGGACGGCGGCCGCACCGCGACCCGCACCACCGGCGCCGGGGGCATGTCGACCAGCTGCCCGTGCTCGTCCAGCATCGGCCCTGGCCGTTGTTCCGGCTGGGCGTCCTCGACGCCGCTGCCCAGGTCCTGACGCACGTAGACGGTGCCGAGCGACGGTGTGCGGGCACCGGGGAGCTGGTACGGCAGCAGGCCCGCGCACTCCTCCTGCGCCCACAGCAGGTCCTGCACCACCGCGGGCAGCTCGGTGGTGGAGGCCCAGTCGGCCGGCGACGCGCAGGGCGGGGCGGGCGGCGGCGGGGCGGTCAGGTAGACGTCGCCGTGGAGGTCGCCGACCTGGAGTACGCGGCCGTGGACGTCGCCGGTGGTGAAGTGGAGATCCTCGTGCGCCACCGCCGGATGGTCCCACGTTCTGCCCGGCCATTTCGTGCCAAAAAGTGGACGTTCCGGCGTGGCCGTGCCTATGCGACGCGCTGCCCGCTCGCGTCGTTCGTCGTCTCGGGTGCGGGGATGATCAACGCGTCCACGGCGAGCACGCCGTCGGGGCCGACGCGGACCGGGTTGAGCTCGATTTCCGCGAGGTCGTGGCGGGTGGTGATGAGGCACGAGAGCGCGGCGACGACCTGGGCCAGGGCGGTGAGGTCGAGCGGCTGCGCGCCACGCCGGCCCTTCAGCAACGGCGCGACCTTCAGGCGGTCCAGCATGGCTTCGGCGGTGGCCGGGGTCACCGGCGCGAGTTCAACCGCGGTGTCCTGGTACAGCTCCGCGTGGACGCCGCCGACACCGACGAGGATGACCGGGCCGAAGGAGTGATCGCGCTTGGCGCCGACGATCAGCTCGACGGTGTGCTCGCGCGTGTCCATCTCTTCGAGGACGTACGTGCCGGGGCCGAGGCGCGCCTCCATCGCCTCAAAGGCGGCGGCGGGGTCGGTGAGGTTGATCTGCACGCCGCCGTGCTCGCTCTTGTGGAGCAGCCAGTCGGCCTTGAGGGCGAACGGGCCGTTCAGCGTGGTGGCCCTGGCTTCTTCGGCTGAGGTGACCGGATGTGCCTCGGGGAAACGCACGAAGTCCAGCAGCTCGCGGGCGGCCAGGTAACCGGGGCGGAACGGCACCCCCGGCGTGCTTGGCGTGCTTGCGCAGGGGTCCCCTTCGAGGGGGTCCCCTGCTTTCATTCTTTCAGACAGCACCGACAATTCCGGACCGCCGAACGCCGCGACAAGCCCCGGCGACAGCGAGCCGAACCGAGCAGCGTCACCGAGCGCACCCACCACACGCTCGATCGTGTGCTGCACGGCCACCCCACCGGCCCGCAACGCCCGCACCGCAGCGGAGTCGACGCACATGCTGTGAGCAACCACCGGAACGCCGGTTTCCCTTGCCAGCGAGCAAATCCGGTCAGCGACCGCAACCTCGACCGGCTCCAGCGAAGGCGTGTCCGCACCGTAGCTGCCGAAGTACCCGGACAACACGACCGAGTCGACATCACCTCCGCGCACGAGCACCTCGACAGCGCGGGCGTAGTTCGCCAGGTCCTGCTCCCCCGCCCCGGCCAGGTCGACCGGGTTGCGGGTCGACGCACCCTCCGGCAAGCCGGCCACGGCGGACAGCGCGGGCACCGTCAACCCGGCGGCCACCGCGAGGTCCGCCGCGATGGCGCCCTGCCCGCCGGAGTCCGCGAGGATCCCGACCCGGCGTCCGCGTGGCACCCCGTGCGTCACCACGGCGGCCAAGTCCACCAGAGCTGCCGGTGTGGCCACCCGGAGGGCTCCGGTGCGTCGACACGCGGCGTCCACGACGTCCAAAGTGGATGTCAAGGCACCGGTGTGGGAGAAAGCGGCTTCCCGCGACGCGGTGGAACCGCCGACTGTCAGCAGCACCACGGGTTTCCCGGCCGAGCGCAGCTCCGACAGCGCCGTGAGGATGCCCGGCCCGAAGCTCTCCAGGTACACGCCGACCACGGTGGTCATCTCGTGCGAGACCAGCTCCAGCAACGCTTCCGCCGCCGTCACGTCCACCTGGTTGCCGACCGACACGAACCGCGACACCCCGAGGCCCGCCGCGCCGGCCAGTCCAGCGATCTCCAGCCCCACCTGCCCGCTCTGCGACACGACACCGAGCGAACCGGGCTGGAAGCGACCCCACGCCAGGTGCAACGACGTCGCCGCGTCGTACACGCCCAGGCAGTTCGGGCCGAGCAGCCGTGCGCCCGCCGCACGGATGCGTGCGATCACACGGTCCTCGATCGTGGACGGGATGCCCACGAAGCCACGCGTGCCCAACGCCAGCGCCTCGTCCACGACGGCCGCGACGTGCACCGCGGGTACGGCGAGCACCACGAGTTCCGGCGCCTCGGGCAGTTCCGACAGCGTGCGCACGGTCGGTTGCGACAGCACGGCGCCGCCGCCGCGGTTCACCAGGTGCACGGCGCGGCGGCCGCGTCCGGCCAGAGCGCCGCGGGCCAGCCAGTGGCCCCACTTGGCCGGGTCGTCGCTGGCGCCCACCACGGCCACGGACACGGGATCGGAGAAGATCACCGCGCACCGAGTCCCCGGGAGATCACCAGGCGCTGGATGTCCGAGGTGCCTTCCTCGATCTCCTCCAGCTTGGCGTCGCGCATCCAGCGCTCGACGGGGTACTCGCGCGAGTAGCCGTAGCCGCCCAGCGTCTGCACGGCCGCGTGCGTGCACCACATCGCGTTCTCGGAACCGACCAGCTTGGCCATCGCGGACTCCTGGGCCACCGCCTCACCCGCGTCGTACAGGGCGGCGGCGCGCAGCGTCAGCAGGTGTGCCGCGTCGACGCGGGTGGCCATGTCCGCGAGCCGGAACGCCACGGCCTGGTGGCGCGCGATGGGCACGCCGAACTGCACGCGTTCTGCGGCGTAAGCGGAAGCGAAGTCCAGCGCCGCGCGCGCCAGGCCGGTGCACGCCGCGCCGATCAGGATCCGTGAGGCGTCGAACGTGCGCATCAGCCCGGAGAACGCCCGCCCCTCCTCGCCGAGCCGGTTCTCCACGGGCACGCGCACGTCGTCGAGGAACACCTCGGCGTTCACGATCGCCCGCTGCCCCATCTTCCGGAACGGCGGCCCCACGCTCAGGCCGGGGGTGTCCCGCGGCACGACGAACGCCGTGACGCCGCGCGACCGCAGCGACGGGTCGACCGTCGCGAAGATCACGAACATCGCGGCGTAGGGGGCGTTCGAGATCCAGGTCTTCTGTCCGTTGAGGACGTACGAGTCGCCGTCGCGCCGCGCGGAGGTCCGGATGCTCGCCGCGTCGGAGCCGGAGCCGGGCTCGGTGACCGCGACGGCCGTGAGCGGCGGCAGGTCGGTTCCGAGTGGACCGAGGAAGCGTTCCTGCTGTTCAGGGCTACCGAGCTGCTCGATCGGCGCGCTGAAGAAGCCGTTGGAGGTGATCAGGTTGCCGATGCCGATGTCGCCGTGGCAGAGCTCCTGCTGGACCAGTGCCTGGGTGGTCAGGTCGGTGACCCCGCCGCCGCCGAGCTTCTCCGGGATCATGAACGTCGTCAGCCCGAGCTCCGACGCCTTCTCCCACACGTCGAGCGGCGACTCGATGTCCGCCTCGTCCACGGCACGGGCGCGCGGCCGGATCACCTCCGCGGCGAAGTCCGCGGCCAGTTCGACGAACTGCGCCTGTTCGGCCGTGCGTCGCAGGCCGTCCCGGACGGTCCGCCCCATCTCCCACCCCTCATTGACTGACGAGTCAGTTATCTGCGGTCCACGGGCAGCCTAGCCGCGTGAAGACGCTGGTGAGGGGTACCGAACGGGTGAGTAATCAGGGCATTCGTGGGGGTCTCGATCACCTGCTTGGAGCAGGCAGGCACACACATACGAGTACTCCGCCGCGCGGCGTTCGACGACGACATCGAGTCGGCCGGGGCGGAGCACCCGCGCGCGACGAAGCCGGCACCGGGAACGGTTCGTCCACGCGCGTCCCGGCCGCCTGCCGGCGTGTCAGGAGCGGAACGCCGCCCGCACGATCTCCAGCGCTTCCTCCCGCGACAACCCGAGCTCCGCCGACATCGACGCGTAGGCGTGCGCCGCCGACCGCACGCGCTCGCGGTTGCTGTCGCCGTTGGCGCTGACCACGGTGCCCGCCCGGCCTCGTGTCTCGACAAGACCGGCTTCCTCCAGCTCGCGGTAGGCGCGAGCGACCGTGTTCACCGCAAGGCCCAAGTCTTTCGCGAGCGCGCGCACCGTGGGCAGTTTGGCGCCGACCGGCAGTTCGCGGTTTGCGATGGCGTGTGCGTAGTGCACACGCACCTGCTCGTACGGGGGCGTCTCCCCGTGGTGGTCGATCTTCACTGCGCCGTCCTCCCCGCTTGTAGCTACCTCTGTGTTGACCAACGGTCGAGGACGGCAGAGGTTGCGGGTTTATTCGGCGCGACACGAGATTGGCTGGTGTTCTACTCCGCGGGTTTCGGCGCCACCACCGTGCCGCGGGCACGCGTTACGACGATCGGCTCAGCCAGCACGTCCGCCGCCGAGGGCCCGCGTTCGGGCGCGGAACGGCACACCACGCGGGCCTCGAACTCGATCTCACGCGACCGCTTTCCGATGCGCACCAACGTCGCCACGGCCTCGACCACGTCACCGGCCTGGATCGGTGCCGCGAACTCGACGGAGCTGTAGCCCGCGAACAGGCCCTCGTCGGAGTCCGTGTGGATCAGCAGCTCGGTCGCGACGTCGCCGAACATGCCGAGGCCATAGGCCCCGTCGACGAGGTTGCCGCCGTAGTGGGCGTGCGAGTGCGGCACGTAGCGCCGGTGCGTGACAGAGAAACCTTCGACCAAAGCCCCGCTCACGCGGCGACCCCCTTCTTCTCCTGCATCGCGTGCACCAGGTAGCTCGCGACCTCACCGGGGGTGGTACCCCGGCTGAACACCCGGTCCACTCCCAGTTCCCCTGCCATCAGCGGGTCGAACCGCGGGCCGCCGGCGACCAGCAGCGGTCGCCGGTCCCCCATCGCCTCGCGGAACGCCGCCGACATCTCCTGCGTGTTCAGGATGTGCGCGTCGCGCTGCGTCACGACCTGCGACACCAGCACGGCGTCGGCCTTCTCCGAACGCGCCCGCCGGACGAGCTCCGGTACCGACACCTGCGCACCGAGGTTCACGACCTTCAGCTCGCGGTAGTACTCCAGGCCCTTCTCGCCGGCGAAGCCCTTGATGTTGAGGATCGCGTCGATGCCGACCGTGTGCGCGTCCGTGCCGATGCAGCCGCCGACGACGACCAGCTTGCGCCGCAGCATCTTCTTCACCGTGGTGTTGACCTCGGTGGGGCTGAGCAACGGGTACTCGCGCTCCACGACCTTCACCTCGTCGAGGTCCACGAGGTGCTTGACCGAGCCGTAGACGACGAAGAACGTGAAGTCGGCGCCGATGGGGTGCGAGTGGACCACCATCGCGGGGTCCATGCCCATCCTGTTCGCGAGCTGCTGCGCGGCGCCGTCGGCCTTGGGACCGAACGGGATCGGCAGCGTGAACGACGTCTGGACCATGCCGTCACCGGTGGTGTCGCCGTAGGGCCGCACGTACCTCTTGGCGTCAGACATCCGTGGCCTCCAGCAGGTCCGAAGCCGGGTTGAAGTAGGTCTCGGCCTTCTCGACCACGCCGTCCGCGCCCTTGCCCCGGTCGGCGGGCCGCTTCATCAGGCCGAACGTGCCGTCGGCGATCGCGTTGAGCAGGCCGTCGTCGACGATGCGCTCCAGCAGGTCCACCGCCTCGCCGAGCACCTGGTGGGCGCGCTTGACGATCAACCCGTCCGGCGCGGGCCGGAAGTCCTCCGCGAGGCTGCCGGCCGCGTTGAGCACGTACCGGACGTTCTGCAGCGCGAGGTCGCGGTCGGACAGGAACGGCGTCACGACCGCCTCGGTCATCATGCCGACGAGCAGGATGGACTGTCCGGTCAGGACACCGGCGAGGTTGAAGAACCCGTCCAGCAGGTAGCCGTTGAACACGTCGCCGGTCATGTGCTTGGTCGGCGGCATCCACTTCAGCGGCGCGTCCGGGAACAGCTCGCGGGCCAGCAGCGCGTGCGCCAGCTCCAGCCGGAACGAGTCCGGCACCTTCGGGTTGATCTCGAACGCGTGGCCGAGACCCAGCAGGTGGTCGGGCAGTCCCGCCTCGTGGGCGAAGTGCTCGTTGAGCAGCTGGGAGACCGTGACGGTGTGCGCGGCCTCGACGGCGTCCGCGGTCGTGAGGTAGTTGTCCTCGCCGGTGTTGATGATGATGCCGGCGCGTGCGTGGACCTGGCGGGAGAACCGCTGGTCGACGAACGTGCGGATCGGGTTGATGTCGCGGAACAGGATGCCGTACATCGAGTCGTTCAACATCATGTCGAGCCGCTGCAACCCGGCCAGCACGGCGATCTCCGGCATGCACAGGCCGGACGCGTAGTTGGTCAGCCGCACGTACCGGCCGACCTCCTTCGACACGTCGTCGAGCGCCGCCCGCATGATCCGGAAGTTTTCCTGCGTGGCGTAGGTGCCCGCGAACCCGTGGTGCGTGGCGCCTTCTGGCACGTAGTCCAGCAGCGACTGCCCGGTCGAGCGGATCACCGCGATGACGTCGGCACCGGCGCGGGCGGCGTTCTGCGCCTGGACCACGTCCTCGTCGATGTCGCCGGTCGCGACGATCAGGTAGATCCACGGGCGTTGCGCCGGATCGCCCCACTTCTGCACCAGCTTGTCCCGCTGGGCCCGGTTCCGGTCGACCGTCTTCAGCCCCTTGGCGACCGCGGAGGTGGCCGCCTTCTTCGCCGCGGTCAGGTCCCTGCCGGTGGGGATCGTGAACTGGACCTGGCCCGCGGCCGAGGCCTCGGCCAGCTCGGTGAGGCTCGCGAGGTTGTGCTGCTTCAGGGCGTGGAACGCCGGGAGCACCACGCCGTGCTCCAGGCCGCACTGCTCGCGGACCGTGTCGATGACGCGGTTGACCCACGGCACGTCACCGGCGCGGTGGGTGGAGTCCGCGCCGGTGATGCCGGCCAGCCGCAGCGTGGCGCGCTCGACCGCGACCGTGGTGTGCGCCTTCGCGATGGACACCACGGGTTCGGCCGCCCGCGCGGCAAGCTCCCGCGCGGTGGCGACGACCCTCGGGTCGAGGTCGAGCAACGCCATCAAGTCACTTCCCTTCTGGTTCGTAGTTGTCCTTGAAGAGCTGCTCCAACCGGTGCACGAGAACCTGGCGAGAGTCAGCGTCGTGGGTGCGCAGGAAGTCCACGTCCTGGACGGCGCGGAGCAGGGCGTCGTCGAAGTAGGAAGCCCGGGCTGGCTGGCTTGACGTCCTGCGGCCCAGTTGGCTCGACAAGTCATGGCTGATCTGCCGAACGGTGACCAGCACTTCGTCGAGGACCTCCCGGTCGCCACGCGCACTCACACGTTCGTCGGTTTCATGTTGTTCCCGAAAACGCGCAAGCTCGTCAGAAAACGCTGACCACTCGCGAGCAAAGACGTGTGCCAGCGCCTGGTCGGGCAACGGGTCGGGCAGGGCCTTGTTCAGAGCCTCCAGGAGCTGCTTGACCTCGGCCCTGTCCGCAGCATCGACGGCTTGGAACTGGCTGAGCGGGCCGACCACGTCACTCTTGGTCAGATCGAGCAGCAACGGGATGACCCGTGAGTCTCCGACGCCCTTCGAGATCGCTCCCGCTTCGAAGTTGATCCACTGAGAGGTCTGGTTGGCCGCGGTGAGCACAACGATGCCGAACGACGTGCCCTCGAGTTCCTTGCCCAGCTCGGGCATGCTGCGGCTGCCCTTGGTGACGTCGCTGTCCGACATCCACGGCTTCACCGACTGGATGACGAGTGGCAGCCACTCGCGCAAGAAGGTGGCAAACGCCTTCGTGGCAGGCCCAGACCACGAGATGAAGACCTTCATCAGGCCTCCCGCTGGTAGATCGTCCGGCCGTTCAGCACGGTCCGCACGCACACCGGGGCGGGCCCGGTGAGGTCGGGCAGGCCGGGCACGCCCGAGCGCGGGTCGGTGGACCAGCGCTGGACGCGGGAGTCGGAGCCCGCCACGACGAGGTCGCCGGTCTCCCACACCGCGTAGGTCGCGGGGGCGCCGGGTTGCAGGGTGCCGGTCACTCCGTCGTCCACGCCCGCCGCACGCCAGCCGCCGCGTGTGTGGGCGGTGAAAGCGGCGCGGGGGGACACGCCGAAGCCCTCGGTGTGGTGGTGCACGGCGGCTTTGACCGCTGCCCACGGGTCGATGGCGGTGACCGGGGTGTCCGAGCCGAACGCCAGCACGACACCGGCCGAGGCGAGGCGTGCGAAGGGGTTGAGCCCCACTCCGCGCTCGGCGCCGAGCCGCTGGACGTACATCCCGGCCGGGCCGCCCCACTCGGCGTCGAAGAGCGGCTGGACCGAGGCGATGACGCCCCACCCGGCCAGCTGCCGGGCCTGTTCGGCCGAGACCATCTCGACGTGTTCCAGGCGGTGGCGGGCCGAGGCCAGCGCCGGGGTGCCGAGGGTCTTCTCGGCGATGGCGAAGCCCTCGACCACGGCCGCCATGCCGGCGTCGCCGATGACGTGGAAGCCCGCCTGCACGCCCAGCGAGGTGCACTTGATGAGGTGGTCGGCGATCTGCTGGCCGTCGAGGTACAGCGCGCCGGTCGTGTCCGCGTCGGCGTAGGGCTCGGCCAGCGCGGCGGTGCGCGAGCCGATCGCGCCGTCGACGAAGTGGTCGCCGGCCAGGCCCTGCACGGGCACGTCCGGCAGGTCGTGGGCACCCCAGTAGGCGACCACCTGCGGGCCTTCGCCCAACGCCAGCAGCTCGCGCAGGTCGTCCTCACCGGAGATGTCCGGGCCGGCGCACTCGTGGACCGCCGCGATGCCCATGGACGCCGCGTGGTGCAGGAACGCGAGTTGTGCCGCACGGCGCTGTTCGGGCGTGATGGCGTCGCGTGGGATGCGCCGGACGTGATGGTGTGCGGCGCGCGCGAGGGGGCCCTCGTCGGAGTAGCCGTCGGCTTCGCGCGTCTCGGCCGTGACGAGGTTCGACGACACGAGGGCCGAGTGCACGTCGATGCGTGACAGGTAGACCCTCTTGTCGCCTGCCGCCTCGTCGATCTCCGCACGCGTCGGCGGGCGGTTCTCCGGCCAACGCGTCTCATCCCACCCATGGCCCCACACGAGCGGGCCCTCGGCGTCGCGGACCTGGTCCAGCAACGCCTCCAGCGACGGTGTGCGGGTCAGGTCGACGCCGGTCAGCAGCAGACCGGCGCTCGTGGCGTGCACGTGGGCGTCGACGAACGCGGGTGCGACGAAGGCGCCGTCCAGCTCGATGACCTCGGCGTCGGGGTGCAGGGCGCGGCCGACCGAGTCCTGTCCGATCCAGACGATCACGCCGTCCGTGACGGCCATCGCCGTCGCATCCGGTGCGTAGATGCGACCGCCGACCAAAAGTTGCGTACTCACGTCACGCAGTCTGCCTCTGCTCGAACAGCGCCCGCACACCCGGCCAGGTCCTGACGAGGTCCAGTGCGAACGCGGCGTGACCTGGCACATAGCCGTTGCCGACCAGCATCTCCACGTCCGCGGCCAGACCCTCGGCACCCAGCGCGGCGGCGCTGAACGAGGTCGCCATCGAGAAGAAGATCACGGTGCCGCCGTCCGCGGTCGCGAGGATCGCGCCGTGCTCGCAGCCCGGCACGTCCACGCAGACGACCGTGACGTCGACCTGCTTGCCCACCGCCTCGGCGACGGCGACGGGGTTGCGCGCGTCCGCGATGACGACCTCGTCCGCGAGGCCCGATTGCAGAACCTGTGCCGCCTCACGTTCCGTCGGCACCAATGCGACCAGACGGGACGCACCGGCCTGACGCGCGGCCGCGAGAGAGAGCGACCCGGACTTGCCGCCGCCCCCGAGCACCAGCACCGACCCGCCCGGATGCCGGCGCACGACCCGGTCGGTCAGCGCCGGCGCACCGCACACGTCGAGCACGGACAGGGCCAGCTCGGCGGGCATGTCGTCGGGCAGCACGGCCGCGATGGACCGCCCGAACAGCACGGCGGTCCCCCGGCACGGCACCTGCTCGTCCTCGCCGCTCCAGTCCTGCAGCCCGTCGGTGATCCGCAACGGCGTCAGCGTGAGGCTGACCAGCGTCGCGATCCGGTCACCGGCCTTGAGCCCGAGCGGCGAGGACGGCCCGACCTCCAGGACCGTCCCCAGCAGCATGCCGCCCGAGCCCGTGACCGGGTTCTGCATCTTGCCGCGCTCCGCGACGATGTCGAGCACCGCCTGCCGGACCGCGTCCGGTGACCCGTGCGCCTCCCTGAGCTGCCGGAACGACGCCGCGTCCAGGTTGAGCCGCTCGACCGCGACGACCACCTCGTCGTCGGCGGGCACGGGTGCCGCGTCCAGGCGCCACGCCTGCTGCGGGAGCACACCCGCAGGTTCGAGGACACGGTGCAGTCCGTACGCGCTCACCCTGAAAATCCTTCGGTCGACGACGCTGTCTCGGCAATATCTTCACGTGAAGCGCCAAGATCCCGCAAGCATCACTCGGGATTCACACGGAACCAGCGGCAGTCGTAGGGCGCCAGGTCGACCCTCGCACCGGTCTTCGCGGGCTTCACCGTGCCGCCCGTCGCGAGGTCCGTGAGCACTCCGTCGGCCGGGATTCGCACGGTGATGTCCTGCTCGGCGAAGTTGTGCACGGCGATCACCGTGCCGCCGTCGCAGTCCGCGCGGTGGGCGAACACGGTCGGGTCGCCGACGTCGAGCACCTCCGCGGTGCCCCACGCGAACTCCGGGGCCTCGCGGTAGAGCTCGACCAGACGGCGCATCCACGACAGCAGCGAGTCGGGGTCGTGGCGCTGCTCGGCCGCCGCCTCCCAGTCCATCGGCACGCGCACCGCGAGCCGGCCTTCGAGCGACAGGTCCTCCTCCAGGCCGATCTCCTCGCCGTAGAAGAGCACCGGCGTGCCCGGCAGCGTGAACAGCAGGCTGTAGACCATCCGGATGCGGCGCTGGTCGCCGTCGAGCATGCCAGGCAGCCGGCGGCGCAGACCGCGGCCGTAGAGCTGCATGTCCGGATCGGGCCCGAAAGCGTCGAAGACCTCCTGGCGTTCGTCGACCGGCAGCTTGTCCAGCGTCAGCTCGTCGTGGTTGCGGACGAACGTCGCCCAGTGCCCGTCACGCGGCGGCAGCGGGCGTTCCTGCAGCGCCTTCGTCAACGGGCCGCTCGTCTGCCGTGCCAGCGCCAGGTACATCGCCTGCATGCCGACGAAGTCGAAGCACATGGTCAGCTCGTCGCCGACGCCTTGGCCGTAGAAGGCCATCGTGTCCTTGTACGGCAGGTTCACCTCGCCGAGCAGCACGGCCTCACCGTTGCGGCGGTTGAGGAACGCCCGCAGGTCGGTGAGGTAGTCGTGCGGGTCGGGCAGCTCGATCGCGTCGGACCGCTCCTGGCGCTCCAACAGGAACGGGACGGCGTCGACGCGGAAGCCGCTCAGGCCCAGCTCCATCCAGAAGCCCATGATCCGCGCGATCTCGTCGCGCACGGCGGGGTTGGCCACGTTCAGGTCGGGCTGGTGCTTGTAGAAGCGGTGCAGGTAGTACTTGCCGACCTCCTCGGAGTACTCCCAGAGCGAGTTCTCCTTGTCGGGGAACGTGATCCCCTTCGGACCGTCCTCGGGCGGCTCGTCGGCCCAGACGTACCAGTCGCGCTTGTCGGGGTCGTGGAACCACGGGTGCTGGTCGGAGGTGTGGTTCACGACGAGGTCCGCGATGACCCGCATGCCGCGGTCGCGTGCGGCGCGCACGAACTCCACGAAGTCGCCGAGCGTGCCCAGCCGCGGGTCGACGTTGTAGAAGTCGGTGATGTCGTAGCCGTCGTCGAGCTCGGGCGTCGGGTAGAACGGCATCAGCCACAGGCACGTGACACCGAGTGCGTGCAGGTGGTCGATGCGCTCGGTGGCGCCGCGGAAACCGTTGTCGGAGAACGTTTCCACGTCCAGGCAGTAGAGAACGGCGTTCTTCCACCACACGTCGGAGCTGCGGATCACGCGGTCACCTCCGGCAGCACGTGCTCGCCGAACGCGTCGACGAACGGGGTCAGGTCCTGGCCGACGTGGTGCAGGTAGATCTCCTCGAACCCGAGCGAGGCGTAGTCGTTCAGGCGTTCGGCGTGCCACTTCAGGTCGTCGGAGACGTTGACCACGGCCTCGACCTGCTCGGCCGTGACGTGCTCGGCGACCACGTCGAAGTGCTCGGCCAGTTCCAGGTCCCAGCACACCGGTGGCCGGAACACGTTGGTGCGCCACTGTTCGAGCGCGATCCGCCGCGCGGCCTCCTGGGTCTGCGCCCAGCTCAGGTGCACCTGCAGGTGCAGCTTGCCGCGGCCACCGGCGTCCCGGTAGGCGTCCGCGACCTCGCGCAGCCGGTCGAGCGGGGCGTTGACGGTGATCAGCCCGTCGGCCCAGGACGCGCACCAGCGCGCGGTCTCCGGGCTCACGGCGGCGCCGATCAGCAGCGGGGCCTCGCGCGGCAGGGTCCACAGCCGTGCGCGGTCGACGCGGACCAGACCGTCGTGGTTGACCTCCTCGCCGGCGAGCAGCGCGCGGATCACCTCGACGCACTCCTCCAGCCGCCGCGTCCGGACGTCCTTGCGCGGCCAGCCGTCGCCGGTGATGTGCTCGTTGCTCGCCTCACCGGTGCCCAGAGCGGCCCAGAACCGGCCGGGGTACATGGCGGCGAGCGTGCCGATCGCCTGCGCGGTGATCGCCGGGTGGTAGCGCTGGCCGGGGGCCGTGACCACGCCGAACGGCAGCGCGGTCGCCTGCAGCGCGGCGCCGAGCCACGACCACGCGAACCCGGACTGGCCCTGCCGTTCGCTCCACGGCGAGAAGTGGTCGGAACACATCGCGGCGGTGAAGCCCGCTTCCTCCGCCCTGCGCACGGCGGCGAGCAACTCGGTCGGGTGTATCTGCTCATGGGACGCATGGATGCCGTAAACGGTCATGCGACATCGGTACCCAGGACGAAGATCCAGGCAACCTCCGCGGCGTTTCCCGCGTTCCCGAGATGAGATCCACTCACTCAGGGGAGTTGTCCGATGACATTGCGCATCATCGCACTGGCCGCGCTCTCACTCGCCACGGCCGCGAGCCCGGCCGTCGCCAGTGCCGACACCGCCGGGTGGTGCAGCAGCCGGGACCTGCGCATCACCGTCGGCGAGGGCAGGGCGCCGGTCGCGTCCGACCGGTTGTTCGCCATCCACCTGCGTGCCGCGGGCCCCGGCCCGTGCACCATCCGCGGCCTGCTCAGCGAGGTGCGCTTCCTGCGGGGCGACACCGAGCTGGACGTGCCGATCGCGGGCGGCCAGCCGCAGCAGTGGCCCGAGCTGATCACGGTCGACGGCGACCACGAGGCCGTCGTGTACATGAGTGCGCCCAAGAAGGCGGTGCCGCAGCCGGTGGACCACATCCGGTTCATCCTTCCTGGTGACGGCACCAGCGGCGACACCGTGAAGATCGCCTGGCCGTCCCCGGTCGGTGGTCCGGTGAAGTTCGGCATCATCATGTCGCCGGTCAGTTGAACCGATCCCGCACCGTGCCCGTGTGAACGTCAGCACCTCGGAGCGGAGGAGGATCGGCGATGTACAACGAGACCCGAGTCGGGACGGCGACCGTTGTCCGGTTCATCCGGCCGGACGGCTCGGTCGAACCCATGGACGTCGACCTCCACTACCGCACCGACGACCCGCACGCGGTGACGATGCGGTTCCACGCCCGCGACCAGGAGTCGACCTGGCTCGTCGGCCGCGAGGTGCTCTCGCAGGGGCTCCTCGCGCCGGCGGGGCTCGGTGACGTGCGGCTGCGGCCCGGCACCGGGGACGTGCTGGTGCTCGAACTGCTCAGCGAGGACTCGCACGCGGTGTTCCACCTGGCCGCGGAGGACCTGCGCCGGTTCCTGCAGTCGACCTACGGGGTGGTGCCCGCCGGGTACGAGGTCATCGACTTCGAGCTGCTGCTCAAGGACCTGCTGGCGTAGCGAACCGCCCGCGGAGGTATCGGCGGGGGTGTGTTGATCTCTTAACCGGCATGCGCTCTCTGGACCTGCTGTTCGCGACCGTGCCGATGCCCGGCCACGTCGTTCCGCTGCTGCCCATCGCCCGTGCCCTCGTCTCGCGAGGGCACCGGGTGCGGTGGTGCACCGGCCGGGTGTTCGAGGAGCGGGTCGTCGCGACGGGTGCGGAGTTCGTGGCGATGGACCCGGCGATCGACCACAACGGCCGCAACGTGTCCGACCTCTTCCCCGAACGCGCCCGGCTCACGGGCGTCGCCAAGCTGCGCCACGACCTGGTCTCGCTCTTCCTCGACCCCATCCCCGCCCAGGTCGCCGATCTGCGCCGGGCGCTCGACGCGCAGCCGGCCGACCTGGTCCTGCACGACAGCGCCCATCTCGGGGCGGCGGTGCTGGAGTCGCTCGGCGGCCCGCGCGCGGTCACGGTCGGCGTGACCCCGATGGTCCTGCCCGCGCCGGACGTGCCGCCGTTCGGTCCGGGTCTGCGGTACCGCTCCGGTTCGCTGGGTCGTCTGCGCAACACGACCGTGCGCGCGCTGTTGGACAATGGCGTGTTCAAGCCCGTGTACCAGCATCGCGACCGAATCCTGCGGGAACTCGGTGCGCCGCTCGGGCCGCGCGGACTGTCATCCGTGTCGCCGCACCTGCACCTGCAGAACGGGGTCGCCGGGCTGGAGCACCCGCGCGAGTTCCTGCCGCCGCAGGTGAGGTTCGTGGGCGCGCTGGTCGACCCGGTGCCGTCGACGCCGCTGCCGTCGTGGTGGGGCCGGATCGCCTCGGTGGGCAAGCCGATCGTGCACGTCACCCAGGGCACGGTCGCCGACACGAACCTCGGCGAGCTCGTGCGGCCGACCATCCGCGCGCTGTCCGATGAGGACGTCGTGGTGGTGGCGAGCACCGGTTCGCACGACCTCGGCCCGTTGCCCGCCAACGTGTACACGGCACCGTTCCTGCCGTACGAGCAGCTGTTGCCGTTGACGAAGGTGATGGTGACCAACGGCGGGTTCGGTGGCGTGCAGCTCGCGTTGGCCGAAGGCGTGCCATTGGTCGTGGCGGGTATGACCGAGGACAAACCGGAGGTGGCGGCACGGGTGGAACGGTCAGGCGCCGGGGTGAACCTGCGGACGTCCACCCCGTCGGAGAAGGCGATCAGGGCGGCCGTGCAGAAGGTGCTCGGCGGCAGCGCGTTCCGCGGGCGGGCGTGGGAGCTCGCCGCGGAGTACCGCGAGCACGACGCCGGTGAGCTGAGCGCCGATCACGTCGAGGCGCTGGTGTGCGTGGCGGCCTGAGCGGTCCGGTCGCCGCGGACCAGCCGGACTCAGAGCCGTAGCCCCAGCACGAGCTTCTCCTCCGCGGCGATCTGCCGGAACCCGAGGTGCTGCCAGAAGCCGATCGCGTGTGTGTTGTGGCGGCGCACGTGCACGTGGACGCCCTTCTCAAGGTGTTCGAGCACGGTGCGCACGAGAGCACCGCCGAACCCCTTGCCCTTCGCGCGCGGCAACAGGTTGGCGTGCATGTGCGCCGGGTAGTCGATGGCGAGCATCGGGTCGACGCGGGCCGGGTCGTGGACGTGGCGGACGACCCGGTTCGCGCTGGGCTTCATGGGGTAGCGGACGCGCAGGTCGGGCCACCAGTCGCGGTCCATGCGGTCCTCGAAGGCCACGCTGTCGGCCGTGGCGATGGCATAGCCGCACACGCCGTCGTCGTCCTCCGCCACGAAGGCGAGGTCGGGTTCGAACGCGACGTACGGGCCGACGTAGGCGTGGCCGAGCAGACGCGGGTCCTCGACCAGGTGGCGCGCGCCCCGGCCGCCGTTGCCGGTGTCGACGCAGATGTCGTAGAGCGCGTCGAGGTCGGCGGGCCGGTACGCGCGGATCACGGCAGTTGGCGGCGTTCGGTGAGCACGACCGGGTCCGCGTCGACCGTGATGACCTCGCCCTCGACCACCTGGCCGGGACCGAAGCGGCGCTCGTGCTCGAACTTGAGCGCGGTGGCCTCCGCCTTGCGCGCGATGCGACGGCTCACGAGCCGGCGCGTGGGCGGGAACAGCAGGAACAGCGCGGCCACGTCGCTGACGAAGCCCGGCACCATGATCAGCGCGCCGGCCGCGGCGATGAGCACGCCGTCGGCCATCTCCTGGTGGGGCTGCTGACGCTTGAACACCGACTCGGAGAAGGCCGCCATCGTCTGCGCACCCTGCTTGCGCACCAGGGCGAGACCGATGACGGTGCCGACGAGCAGCAACGCGATCATCGCCAGCGGACCGATGGCGTTGCCGACGGCGACCATCACCGCGATCTCGGCGAACATCCCGGCGAGCAGCAAAGCGAAGAGGGGCATACCCGCACAACGCACGAACGCCCCCAGATGCTCCCCAGCCGCCTCCACCAGCGCTGGAGCCGAAATATTTACGGCAGCCTAGCGGTGTGACAGGATATCTTTACGCGACCTCGACGCTGAGGAGTACGGATGACTGCGCTGCACGACGCCCCCACGGCGCTGGAGCGGCTTGACCGCCAGCCGTACACGTACGTCCGCCGCGAGCTGGTCGAACCCGACTGGCGCCGCTTCCCCGGCTGGGCGCACGTGACCGAGGCGCAGTGGCGCGACGCCCAGTGGCAGCGCGTGAACTGCGTGAAGAACGTGAAGCAGCTCCGCAAGGTCGCGGGCGACCTGCTCACCGAGAGGTTCTACGACGACCTCGCGAAGGACATGGACGCCTTCGCGACGATGTCGATGCTGATCCCGCCGCAGATGTTCAACACGATGGCGGTGGACGCGGACCTCTCCCCCGACGCCTTCACCGAGGCGTTCCTCGCCGACCCGGTCCGCCGCTACATGCTGCCGGTGTCCTCCGACCGCGACCCCCGCTGGCCGTCGCACCCGCACTCCCAGCGCGACTCGCTGCACGAGGCCGAGATGTGGGTCGTCGAGGGTCTGACCCACCGCTACCCCACCAAGGTGCTGGCCGAGATGGTCTCCACCTGCCCGCAGTACTGCGGGCATTGCACCCGCATGGACCTGGTCGGCAACTCGACCCCGCTGATCGACAAGCACAAGCTGTCGCTCAAGCCCGTCGACCGCCAGGACCAGATGATCGACTACCTGAAGAAGACCCCCGGCGTCCGCGACGTCGTGGTCTCCGGCGGCGACGTGGCCAACGTCCCGTGGCCCCAGCTCGAGTCGTTCCTGATGCGCCTGCTGGACATCGAGACCGTCCGTGACGTCCGCCTGGCCACCAAGGCACTGGCCGGCCTCCCCCAGCACTGGCTCCAGCCCCGCGTCGTCGAGGGCCTGGAACGCGTCGCCCGCACCGCCTCCCGCCGCGGCGTGAACCTCGCCATCCACACCCACGTCAACCACGCGCAGTCCGTGACACCCCTCGTCGCCGAGGCCGCGCGGACGGCCCTCGAGGTCGGCGTGCGGGACGTGCGCAACCAGGGCGTGCTGATGAAGGGCGTCAACGCGACGCCGGCCGACCTGCTCGACCTCTGCTTCGCCCTACAAGGGGAAGCGAACATCCTGCCGTACTACTTCTACATGTGCGACATGATCCCCAACGCCGAGCACTGGCGGGTGTCGGTGTGGGAGGCGCAGGAGCTGCAGCACGCGATCATGGGCTACCTGCCGGGGTATGCGACGCCGCGGATCGTGTGCGACGTGCCGTACGTCGGCAAGCGGTGGGTCAACCAGCTCGCCGAATACGACCGTGAGCTGGGCATTTCGTACTGGACCAAGAACTACCGGACCGGGATCGAGCTCGAAGACCCCGAAGCACTCGACCGCCGCTACCCCTACTACGACCCGATCTCCACGCTCGGCGAGACCGGCCAGAAGTGGTGGTCCGACCAGGCCTGACGGGTCACGATGGGGCCGTTTTCGGGACATCCCCGAAGACGGCCCCATCGCCACGTTTTGCCTGTTCAGACTCATTGTGACTCGTTAAGCCTCGACGACAAGGGGCCCAGAAGGGGCCCAGAAAGTCCAAAATAGACGGTCTTCACAGTCCACAGCGGACACACTTGGTCCGTCAATGGTCTAGTACGCGGTGACGCCTCTCCTACCGTCAGGCAGACGCAGTCCCCTGCGACAGCGATCCCTCCACGCGGAGCAGTCAAGTCGCCAAGCCCAGCGACATCCGACTCGTGTTTGTGGCTGCTGTCCGCACACCACTCGCGCTCCGGAATGCTTCGATTTGGCGGCTCACTTCGAGTCAGGCCGGAGAGCGCGGCACGCCGATCTGTTGAACCTTCCGTCGGAATTCCTGGACGCGTGCGACGATCGCCCTCCGTTCACACCGCTGAGCCGCAGTGGCTGGCGCAGTGGCTGGCGCTGGCGCTGGCGCTGGCGCTGGCGATAGGATGACTGAGCGAATGGCTGGCGTAGATCTACTTCGCCCGAACAGGGAAGGCGCAGCCGACAGGCGGACATCCTTGACACCGGCGTCGTTCTTGAGCCACGCGACTTCCCGAAAGGTCCCGTCGTTCGCAGCGGGCAGCACGAAGATCTGTTGTGCGGCGGTGACGAGGCGGGTGAACTGCTCTTAGTACGACAATTCCAACACCGAAACCCGGGACAGATCCCGTGTTCATCTGAACACAGGAAGTCATGGCGGGGAGATTAGCAGTAACAGCGAGCTACTACACAACACGGGATACGTCACGCGTCCGGCCCCAGGCTCACGTTCTAGATCGAGGCTGCGCTGGCAGGCCCCCGCCACCAGGCGACGTCACCACCTAGCATGAATGCGGCTTATCCAGCCGGATGGGTAGGAGCTACAGATGTGCCGAACGGCGCCCATCTGTTTACTTCGGATCCGAGTTACACAGCGCCCGCTCGTCGAGGTCCGCAGCCTCGGCCCCGAGGATGTCGAGCGGCGCCCGCCGCGCGATAACACCTTGAGCACGCGTCCCGCCCACCCGTCGTAGGCGACCTGGGCGAGCTGCTTGATCCCGTCCGAGTCCTGCATCATCGCCCGCAACAGCGTGTTCGGCTCCCGATTGTCCTTTCACCGCGAGCAGCCGTCCGCTTGGTGCCAAAGCCGAGCGTGTGAGCGGGTGCGGATCCTGCGTTCGACATCCGCCCGTTGCGCTGGCCGGGGTGGGGTCATTAGTCCTTGGCCAGGTGCAGTTTCTCCGATTCGGTCCGACATCGCTCACTACATCCGCTTCGGCTCGGCCGACACCACCTTGCAACGGCTGGTGGGCGTTGCGGGAGCGCGGTGGGCAGTCGAGGAGTGCTTCCTGACGCGAAGAACGAGACCGGGCTGGACCACTACCAGGTACGTGGCTACAAGGCGTGGTATCGACGCATCACACTGTCCATGACTGCACTTGGCTTTGGTGATCACCCGCGAGATCACAAAAAAAAAGGGGGGCCCGCATTCGGCGCCGCCACGCGCTGATCTCTTTGTCGGTTAACGAGATCCGCAGACTCTGGAACCAGATCGTCATCCGCTTCGCCTACACTGCGGACCACGTCCTGCATTGGTCGACCTGCCGACGAGCAAGCCAAACCCGCGCCAGCATTAGCCACCATGGTAAGCACGGACATCACGATCTGTCGTTGTCGTACTAACACCAGGACGGACTCGATGCACGACCTTCATCACCGTCGAACCTGACCGCTTCCTCGTTGGCCTCCAACGCCTCTTGGTGCCGCCCCAGCTTCGTCAGGATGACTCCGAGGCTGTTCAGCGAATCAGCGAGGTCGGCGCGGTAGCGGCTCGGCTCCCTCTCGGCCAGCCGCCGGCAGATCATGACCGCTTCCTCGAAGGCGCCCAACGCCTCCTCGCGCCGCCCCAACTCAGCCAGACTGACCCCAAGACGCTTCAAGAACTGGGCGAGGTCGGAAAGGTAACGGCTCGGCTCCATCTCAGCCAGCCGCCGGCAGATCATGACCGCTTCCTCGAAGGCGCCCAACGCCTCCCTGCGCCGCCCAAACTCAGCCAAGGTGCCTGCCCAAACTCAGCCAAGGTGCCTCCGAGGCGGTTCAAGGACTGGGCGAGGCCGGGAAGGTAGCGGCTCGGCTCCATCTCAGCCAGCCGCCGGCGGATCATGACCGCTTCCTCAAAGGCGCCTAACGCCTCCTCGCGTTGCCCCAGCTCAGCGAAGGTGACCCCGAGGCTGTTCAGCGAATCAGCGACGTCGGGAAGGAGGTGGCGTCTAGCCTCCCTCTCAGCCAGCCGCCGGAGAATCATGACCGCTTCCTCGAAGGCGCCCAACGCCTCCTCGTGCCGACCCAACTCCTGCAAACTTGTCCCGAGCTTCTGCGTATGATCGGCAGCCTGCTGAAGACGTCCGGCGCTCAGGAGGTCAGCTATGAGCGTACGCAGCACCAGCGGATACAGCGGTGGACTGGCGATCTTGACGGAAAGCTCGATGTGCCGCCCGAAACCGACGCCACCGCTGCCATCGCTCGCCTCGATCGCGAGCGGCTTAACCGGACCGAAGTGCAGCACGGTTCGTGCGTCGAGCTCCTCGATGAGTTCGCGAGAAGTGACAATCATCGTGCTGCGCTCGCCAAGGGCGGCCAAGAACTGAGCCGTGGACCGCACGTCTAACGACTCGTTCAGTCCGTCCACCACGATGACCGGTGGCGTGCCCTTCGCGTCCGCGAGGACATCTGCCAGGTGTAGCAATGCGTCGGCGGCGGTACCGCTGCGCACTGTCCAGGATCGCTCAAGGATCTGCTCTCCGATGCTCTCGGCGATGTCGTCAACGCTCATGCCGGCAACGGAAAGGTTGGCGTCAATGGATCTCACGCTAAGATTGATGTTTGACGACAGACGAGCCGACTCAAGCATCGACGCACGCTCGCTTGGATTCGACATTCTCACGAGATAGCCGACTGCCATCGTTTTGCCGACTGCTGGTGGGCCGATGACCGCGTGCACCCCACACTCACCCGAGCGCACCCACTCAACCAAGTTGTCGATGTTTGGGAGGTCGGGCAGCAGCGAAGACACGCCCCGAGCCGCCTCCAGCAGATGATCGTCGACACGCGGCGTTCTGCGAAAACCCCGCAGCGGGTTCGGCAGCATCGGCTGCGGCACTCCGTACTGGTGGACCGTAAGTTCGCCGCCATGTGAGGGCTGAAGTGCGGCGATGAATTGGGCACCGTCTACTTCGACGTCACTCCACAGCCACCAAAGACGGTTCTCGTCGCCATCTGGTCCTTGAGTGAGCAGTGCGCTGACGCTGCGGCCGAATTCTCCGGCCGCAGCCTTCTCGGAAACGATCAGTTCCCGGGACTTGACCACTCCGACCCACTCGGTGTTGCCCCGAAGCTTGGGCCAGCGGTCCGGTTCGACCTTCGGACCGCTGTGCAACATGTAGTAGTCGATGTCTAGCAGGAGAAGGATCTGACGCGCGCCCGACGCGATACCGGCCTTCACTAGCTCTTCCACGCGGACGTAGGCGTGATCCGCCGTCTCCAGCATCAGCAGGTCAACGCCGTCTGTCCAGTGTCCGCTCCAGGCGATGACGAGAGGACCGTCAAGAGACGTTTCTGCCAGTCCTCCAAGTGCCTCTAGCACCTCTCTCTTGGTGAGGTCGGCGTGCGTAGTGTGACTGAAATCGGGTAGCAGGTTCGCGAGCATGGGGACGAACGGCCTGTTGTTGAAGCTGACTCCGAACAACGCACCTCGCGTTTGCAGAGGCGTGAGCGGCAGCTCATGCGGTTGGGCCGCAGGGCCCTCATACGCACCCTTGAGGTGAGCGTAGGGCCGCAGCCGGTCTGGAAGGAGGTACTCTCCCCCTTCCCGGATTACCAAGCCGGCGACCTGCCCGGCGGGCGACGCCCGTTCGTCGTCGAGGAAGCTGGTCAGCACCTCGGCGGTGTCCCACTCGTCCTTCTTGGACAGGTGTTCGCGCAGCTCTCCAGCGACGCCCTCGCGGAACTTGAGGGTCAGCTCCGTTAGATCGGCGCCGCGGACCTCTATGAACAGGCCGCTGACGACGACTTCCGCCAGGTCCGACAACTCGGCGTCCGGCACCAATTCACGTTGGATCAACCGCAGTAGCCGCAGCGGAAACTGGTCGTTCACGGAGGAGAGAACAGCGGTCCGCCATGCGAGCGGCGAGGCGCTAAGGCGGAAGGAGTGCACGCGGTCGTCCGGGCTCCACTCGTCGTCGTCCTCCGCTGTCAGACGGCCCGACGACGGCAACAACACTCCTTCGCACCCAGCGCTGTCCATGCTCATCAGAACACCCGCCCACTGGGCGATCGACTTGGGCGACAGACGCACGACAGGCAGCGGTAGCCACTGCTCACCTGGCGCGACGAGAACCAGCAATGGCGGCAGAGTGTGTCGCAGGGACGGGTTTGACGCACCGGGGCGTCCGGCGTGTAGACGTGCCGCTGGGTGGTCAAGTCCTGTGCGGCGCCAGAGCTTCGGGGGCAACGGGTTGACGAGCGCGGTGGGGGTGGAGCTAGCCCAGGTGCACATCATTTGCCACATTGCGTCATCCCGCCAGCCGCCGGCGATGCAGTCCGATACGACGATGACGAGCCTACGTTCCTGCGGGTCGCGCAGCCGCTTCGACGGCACCACAACGCCGTCGATGGTGCGCAGCTCGCAGGAATCCGGGTCGAGATACCACTGTTCGATGGTCCGGAAAGCGCCGGTCTGTCGAAGCAGCGACCTGGTTTCCGCGATCACGTCCTCCCACAGGGACATCGACACGGACCTGTCGACCACTAGATCAACGCTGAACCAGCGTTCACGCACGGGTGTCAGGACAGGCGTGAGCGTGCCGGTCTCGGCGTACCGCTCGATCGTTGCGTCGACCTCCAGTTCGTGCTGCGCTGGATTGCGGAAGCGAGTCCTGAAGGGTCGCAGAGCTCTCGCCAGCTCCAGCGCCTGCGGCAGACCACGTCCAGTGGATGCGAACGTCTTCACGGCGTGCCGCTGCCCTGTCGTCTCCTCGGTCAGGGCATGCAGACCTGTCTGATCATCATCGGAAGTGTGTGGGGGTGCCTCTTCCTTGACCTGTGGTGGTGGTTTCTCGTTCGTCTCGCTCTGCCGCGACGACGGTGCCGTTGGCGTTGAGATCATCCCTGAGGACTCGACGTCCATGTGCCGCAACAACCAGAGCGCATCGGCGATCGACGTCGCGTCCACGTCGAATGCGGCGTCGCCGAGAGATTGGATCAGGCGCTTGAGCACGGCGTCAGGTCAACACCTTCAGCAGCAGTTCCGTCAGCCGCTTGCGGTGGTCTCCTGTCATGTCCGGTGCCCTGGTCGCGAGAAAGATCGCGTTCAGCAGCTGGTCTGTCGCTAGCGGCTTGTGGTTCTCGATGTCCTCAGCGAACTTCTGCAACATCTCCTCGGCCGCCTTCGTGTCGTCGGGACCGAGATGCGCGGTGACGATCCTGGTCAGCTGATCGGCGTCCGGCTTCGGCATGGTGAAGCGGATGCAGCGGCGCAGGAAGGGTGCCGGAAAGTCGCGCTCGCCGTTGCTGGTCATAACGATGAGTGGGAACTTCGTGCATCGAACATGTCCTTTGTGGACTTTGGCGGTGACCGTGGCCTTCCACCGACGCACCCGGACATCGCGTTGCCGTTGGCGTGTCAGTTCGGGGATGTTGTATTCACCACGCTCCAGCACGTTGAGCAGATCGCTGGGCAGGTCGATGTCGCTTTTGTCGATCTCATCGATCAACAGGACACGAGGCCGTTGAGAAGGCAGCAGCGCTGTGCCGAGCGGACCGAGTTCGATGAACGGGCCGAGTCCGGCTTCCACACCGCGCTTGTGGGCATCCAGCCTGCCCAACGCGTCGTAGCGGTACAGGGCATCCGTCAGTGTGCTGCGCGAGGTGATGTGCCAGCGCAGCACACTGCCCAGTTTCAGCTCTGAGGCGATGGAGTCAGCCACTGACGACTTGCCGGAGCCGGGTGGGCCGGTGATCAGCAAAGGCCGGCACAGGCAGATCGCCGCGTTGACCGCGTCGACCAGCCCTGGCGGCGGCTGGAACGTGTCGTTGACCTGCCTCTCCGCGGTGGAGAACGAGCGCCATGGCGGCGGGTCCGGCAGGTCGACCTCGTAGTCCGATCCGTCGCCCCGGTAGTACGGCGCCCACTCCATCTCAGTCTCCCTTATCACGCGATCCCCGCCCGGCCTTGCGCTTTGTGGCAGAACGTGAGCCACTCCGGGTCGTCCCACACCGCGCGCATGGTTGCCAGCGGTGCGTCGATGCCTTGCCACCTCTTGCGGTAGGCCTCCGCGAGCGCGGTGGGCAGGCTGACCCAGTACCGTTCTAGCTCGGGCTCGACGCCTTGCCAGGCACACAAGTCCGCATTCGGCCAGAGCAGTACCGGCGAGTATTTCAAGAGCAGCTCCAGCAGGTGGGCATGACTGTCTGGCGTGAATCTCAGGCCCATGCCACCCATGTGCTGTGTGCGCAACGTCACGTCCACCACGTTGAGATCGCTGGCCTGTTCGTGATCCAGCCACCACATCGCGGAAGGGCCCTGCTCCTCGATGATCTTCCAGCGACCGCGAATCTCGCTCTTCCGAACGCGAAGATGCCTGGGCGGGTTTAACCGCGTTCCCCAGCGTACGACCACGTCGTGCTGCTTACCTAGGTGACCGCCAGGACCGATCTCCTCAGGCAGCCACCGCGTGAGCAACGCCGTCGGCATGGCGATATCCACGCGCTGCAACGTCTCGGAGACTTCTTCCACCAGGAGCGCGGCCCAGTCGACCAGGTCGTTGACAACGGTCTCCACGTCGTACTGGGTGGGCTGACATTTGCCGAAGTTTTGCTCCCGCAACTCGTCTCCGTCGAGCAGCCACGCGTCAACTCGCTCCGGCCACTCGTCGGTCAGCGAGGCGTCCAGGACCAGTAATAGTCGCAGTTTGGCTTGACGATGCCGTTGGTCCATTCTCAGCCGCACATCGTTTACGACCGCCGCGTCGAGTACGGACTCGGCCCAGGCACTGAATGCAGTGTCGTCGCTCCTACGGCCGACGTCGAGCCCCAAGGCGAGTACGTAGCCGACCATCGCACAGCCGCTGGTCTCGGTTGACGGGTGGTTCAGTGCAACGTGTGCGAAGTAGTCCTGCCATGCCATGACCTGCTCTGTCGGCATTTCGACCCTGGATCGCAGCCACAGCACCGAACGCAGGCGGCGGCTGGTGAGTTCATTGCCCAGCCATTCCTTTGCGAACTCCGCGGCGCTCAGCGCCCGCTCCAGGTTGGCGAGCTCTTCCCTGAGCCGACGATCGGTTGTCTCTACCGCGCGCAACGCTTGGCAGTGCCACTGCGAGGGTTCCACCACATTCACGCGGGCCATGCGGCTACGAAGGTGATGGACGGCTACCGGCCCAAGCGCCAGCTCGCTCGTCACCTGAAGACCGGAAGTTGTCAGATACGGTGTGTGGCCGTTCTTGTGGCAGAAAGAGACGTCCACGACGTTGAGCACGTCGCCACGTCTGATCGCGTCCTCACCGGCTGTAACGGCGGCCTCGAAGTCGCGCCCGTAGCTCGACGAGTCCGTGATTCCAGTGCACTCGATGAGTACGCATTTCTTCTCATCCGCCCACCGACGCAGGGTGTCGGTGGATGCGTTCGGTGCCAGCAGCCCTTGGTGGAGGAGTTGGTAGTCGTTGCCGCCGCCCCTGCCCTCCATGACGGACTCGACGTCGGCATCGAGCATCACCGCGAGCAGTGCGTGGCGCTCCAGCAGGACCACTAGAGGCCGTAATTTCATCCACTGGCACAGGCCGGCGAAGATCAACGTGAGGTCCAGGCAGTTGCCGCTCCCGCCCTTGACCTGACCAGGTTCGCGGATGACCTGCATGACCGGACTGTGGTTCTGGAAGTCGATTTCCGCGGTGTCGTAGAGGATGCGCTGCTTGCGCAGGTGCTCGTATGCAATCCGCACCACGGCGAGCCGATCAGCCTGGCGTTGGTCGAAGCTAGGCAGCGGTGCACCGAAGTGCCCTTGAACTGCTTTGGACACTACGTAGCGCGCCAAACGCAAGGGCTCTGCCCTGTTCCACGTCTGCCAACTGTTCATCTCGGCCACCGTTTCAGGAGACCTCGAGGACGTCGGAGACGGAGCAGCCTGCCCAGTTCACCGCGATTTCGTACGCCCCTGGTCTCAGCCCGGTCACGGTGTAGGCGTAGCCCTCACCGGTCTCAGTCCTCACCACCTCTGCAGTTCCACTCATCGTCACGCGCGGTGGTTCGGTTACCGAAGGATCGCTGAGCACACACTCGAACCGCACCGGTTCGCCGACCAGGTGAACGTCGCCCATGCGCAGGTCGACCGATGGCCCGTCCGGTATCGCGCTTTGATGAGTGACCTTGTCGTCGTCCGGATTCTGCAGTGACCGCGCATTTCCCGAGTACAGGGACAACGTCTGGACCAGCCGTTGCAAGGCCGTCGCTTTGGTATGCATGGAAGAGTGCTTGTTGTTCTGGAACCTCCACGGTCCGGCCTCCGACAGCTCGACGGGGAGGGCGGAGACTGCGGGCACCGTTCCGTCTCCTCCCGGAATTTCCGGGGACAGCGCCTCGTACCCGCAAGTCACCGCTGCCGCTCTGAGGACGGCGGATTGCAAGGTGCGGTGCCCGTAGCCGACCACAGGCATGATCCGGGCGTCGCCGGGGCTCCCCAGCGGCAGGTGGAAGTCTTCGTAGGCTCGGCGCGCCCGGGCGACATCGAGGCCCCCAAGGTCGTGCGTGATGTCCGCCAGGCGGCGACGAGTGCCGTCGACATCGATCGCCTCGTACCGGGGAAGTAGCTGATAGACGGAGGTGTATCGGCGAAGTAGTTCGGTCACCGGCCGGATCTCGAGGCCAAGAAGTTTGAACCCGTCCGAAAGAAAGGACAGTGCCTTGATCGCTCCGCGGAACGGTGTGCCATAGGTGATCAGGGCACGGCATCGGTCCCAACCACCGAGCACGTCCAGGTAGTACTTTGCGACGAGGCCGCCCATGCTGTGGCAGATGAGCACAGTTTTCGCCCTGCCGGAGGCCAGCCCTGACTCCCATTTGGGGAGTTCGCGGTCGATCAACTGCTTGAGCTGCGCCGCCGACACCCTGTTGTCGCGTCGCCAGTCGTAGGCGAACTCGAAGTAGTTGGCCGGAGCACCTTCGTCGTCTCGCGGATCACCCTCAACGAGATCGAACGCATCTGTAAGCGCCTTCCGCAGCGCCCGATACTGGTTGATCTTCGCAAGTCCCGGGAGGGTCACCGGGGTGCCGATCAGCCGGCTCGCCGTGACGTCACCAGGATGCTCGGGGTCGTCCAGAGATTCGGGTTCGCCAGCCAGCGCTTCCAGCAGGTCGTGATGTCCACGCAGCAACGAGCCGGCATAGCCGTAGGACGGGTCCCAGAGCGGCCCGGCCGGTGATTCCAGGACGCTCCCTCCGATGCCTGGTAGCACCACCACCAGGTCCCTGAACGGCAACCTGTCCCCCATGCTGTCCTACCTCTCGCATTGAACGACAGATCTTAGGCAACAAACGACTCTGCGGCACGCAGGCTCGCTCAGTCCGTCACGATCTCCCGGGGATCCAGGTTGATGGCGCTGAGTCGCCAGGCAGCCGCGATCGGCACGAGAAGCGCGGCGTAGAGAAGTGCGGGCACCGCGACCCAGCCGTGGATGTGGCTACAGGCCTTGACGAGCATGAGCACGAGATAGGTCATGTTGATCAACCCGACGCCACCATAGGCGATCAGCGTGGAGATGCGATGCGGCGCGGGCGCCGTGTGGACATTAATGGCGAATTCGGTCGCGGTGACACCGACACCAGAGGGCCCACCACCACAAAATATTTCACGTTCGAGGGTAAGGATGGACCGAGCGCGGACAGCCGCCAGATTGAGCAGCTGCGAGTGGAACGCCATGATGCAGACCAGAGGGAACGGCAGCAGGCTGAGCGCCCAGCCGAGCAGGTCCAGCTTGTCGTAGAAGGCGATGGTGCCGACCAGATAGGTGACCGCGGCCCCCATCGTGGCGAGGCTGACGGTGAGAGTAGTAACGCGGTCGGCGCGGTCGCTTTGGTAGACGGCGATCAGCGCGGGCAAGCGGTCCGCCACGGATAGATCCTTCTTTCAGTCGAGAACGATCGCCTGACGGCATGTTCAGCAACATAAGCTCGATCGGCGTACGACGCCAAAACGTAGCGGCCGTTACTCAACTGATACGACAAATCTTCCTGCAGCCCAAGAAAGTCGCATCAAGCACCTGCAAGCACCTCGGTACGGACTCCGTACTGCCCGGCCGCGACGAACTCACCCCGGCCGAACCGCAGCCGCCGCGGCGGCTGCGGTTGGGGTCGCTCACCAGCGTGACCACGAAGCGGGCGCCAGCGTCAACCAGCCGTGTCGTCGGCGTCGTCGATCAGCCGTGCGAGGGCCCGACACCTGGCCCTGCGTAAGCCAGGCCATGTGCCGTTCTTGCGCGACTCCCTGCGAACCAGCCATATCACGGCAACTAGAGAGAATTAGGCGCACCGTCATGATCGTGACGACTAGGTCCGGGCGCGCGAGGAACGCCGTCAGCGCCATCGTGGTCAGCCCGGCTGCCGACGCGTCGGCGATCGTGCGGCGCTTCCAGCCTTTGCGCCTGCCAATGCGGGCACTGGTGCCGCCACGAATCAGCGGCCGGGCGGCGGAGCCGTGCACGTCGGAAGGGTGCACGGCAATGTGTAACTCAGGGCGTGGCGTTGGCAGCCGCCTTGCCGATCGCGTCCAAGACCGCTACGCAGTCCTGTGTGCCGGCGGTGGCGTTGACGCATTGGGTTGTGTAGCGGGTCATCAGGCCGGTGAGTATGTCGGCGGTCTGGGCGGCGGACGGCGCCGGTTTGCCGCAGCCGGGCGGCAGCTCGTCCATCGAGATCTTGTTCTTCGTGAGTGCCTCGACGGCGTCGGCGCAGGCCTTCACCGTGGCGACCTTCTTGTCGGTGGCCCTCCAGGCGTCGAGCCCGTCGGCGCTGAGGTTGGCCATCGCCAGGCCGGTCGCGAACAAGATCACCGGCGCGCTCAGCCTGGCCACGGTCCCGATGGCCGCCGCCCGCTTCCGGATGACTAGCGTGGCCGCGCGTGCCTGGGTGGCGCGGATGTCGTTGCGGATCGCGGTCGCCTGGGCGAGCAGCTCCGGTCGCTCCGCCACCGGTTTCCCGGCGGCCTCCCTCTCCAGGTCGATCGCCTTGGCCTCGTACGCCTTGAGCGACCGCACCGGCTCGGTGGGCGTGAAGTTGAGGTCCACGGTCTCCTTGTAGACCGCGTCAACCAAAGGGCGTTCGCCTTCAGTCACCGATCCCAAGCGCACCATGGTGCCGATGTCGGAGGTGGTGAAGACCGGCTCGCTGACGTACCAGATCCTGCCGGTGAGCAGCAGGACGGCGCCCAGCATCAAGGCGAAACCCACGATGACCGCGATGCCGAGTAGGACAGCCCGGCTGTCACCGCCGCCGGGCAGCGGGAAGACGTCGCTGAACTTGGCGACCCCTACCGCCGCGATGCCCGCAGTACCCAGCCCGCCAAGCGTCTTGGCCGCGGTCGTCGCATTCGATCGGATCTTGTCCGCAGCCTCGGAGAACCGTTTCAGCTGATAGAGCGCCGTGTCGCTGGTGTCGGCCGGTGCGGGCCCGGCCGGCGCGCTCATCGTGTACTCGTTTGATCACCCATACCGGCTCATCGCCCGGATAGGCTATAACGTTGCACCGAAAGGTCTAGAAGATGCGGAATTGTCACTCATTGCGACGGAGGAGCCGAGACAGCTGGCAGCACGACGCGCGCTTCGCCTCGATCATGGTCAAGATTTCTCGGGGTGAGGGGTTCGTGTCTGGTCGAGAAGCGCAGTTACTGGTGCAGAACCGCTCTTACCGCCGACACAGGAACGTCGATGAACGTGCACGTCAGGCTCCGTCTCGGCTTTCGCAGCCGAGCTGACTCGTGCGCGGGATGCTGCAACCCCGCACCAGCACCACCACCGCCGAGCCCCGGCCGCCAGGCCGTCACCGGTACGCGGTGGGTGTTCACCCTGGACTCGATCAGCGCACGCGAACGAGTCGAATACCAGGGCCGCGTGCACGAGGTGGACGGAGAACCCGAGTGCTGGTAGCCCCGACCCGGCCGGGTGCAGGCGGAAAGGCCCGGCCGTGCGCGGCGTCGCACGGTTCGCTGAGCACGTCGCGTGGCCGTACCGCACAGAGGAAGCCATGATGGCCGGATCGCCGGAGCAGGTCGGCGCCGACGAGGGCGAGCGGCACCGGTGAGCGCCCCGTGGGAGTCCTCCCTCCGACTCGCCCACGGCCTGCACCGGCGACTGCCCGATCAGTGGCAGCACACCTGCCTGCGCGACGGGTGCGACGCGGTCCCGGCAGGGCGCCGTAACCAGGACGGGTACTGCCTGCGCCACCTGCGCGACAAGGAAGCGCGCAAGGCCGCGATCGAATCGATGCTGCGCACGCTGACGGTGACGCTGACCGGTGCTCATGTCGTGGTCGACCTGCGCGGCACGACTTTTGACGAGCAGCTGCTCAACGAGACCTTCGGGCTGGTGCTCCAATACCTGCCAGACGAGGACGCGCCAGCGCTGAGCTGGTCCCTCCGGAAGTGCGTCTTCACCGGTCACGCCAACTTCTCCGCGAAGGTCTTCGGGGGCTTCAACCACCCCCAGGATGACTACGTCGACCTCTCCGACGCGCGCTTCGAAGCCGATGCGGTGTTCACCGGCACACGCTTCCACGGTCGAGTGTTCTTCCAGCACACTCGGTTCGACACCGCGAGCTTTGACCAGGTCGAGTTCGGCCACGACGCCTGGTTCCTGGGGACGCGGTTCAACGGCACGGCGTCGTTCAACAACGCAGCCTTCACCGGTTCCGCGTACTTCCACGACGTGGCCGCGAGCTCGGCCGTGGTCCTCACCGGCGCGACGTTCTCCGGCTCGGCTCACCTGGATCCGATCACGACCCCCAGCTTGGACCTGGCGCAGGCGGAGTTCGTCAAGCGGGCCACCGTGCACATCGCGGGCAGCTGCATTGCCGACCACGCTCGCTTCGACGACGGGGTGGCCGTGCGGCTGCTGCACTGCTCAGCCTTGGTGTCGACCCTCAGTTTGACCGGCGTCCGCCTCGGCGCGCCGTCCACCGTCACCGGCGACATCCCGCACGTCGATCACGGCACGGCGGTGAGCACCGCAACCGCCGCCGGTCGCGGTGCCGACCTGCCGCGGCTGCTGTCCCTCGCCGATGCCGACGTCGCCGACCTCACCGTCACTGATGTGGACCTGGGGCGCTGCCTGTTCACAGGCGCGATCAACCTGGACCAGCTCCGCATGGGCGGAACGGTGGCGTTCGCCCGGCCCGAACGCCACCGTCTCGCACGCTGGCAACCACGCACGCCGAGGTGGTGGCAGGCGTTGTGGCGGTGGTGTTCCCGTGGCGACCGTCCGGTCGGCCGCGAGATGCTGCTCGATGAATTGGTCGCCCGTCTCGGACCCACCGAGGCGCTGGGCACCGACCGGGATCCCCGCGGACCGGCGAGTCGACGAGCCACCGACGACCAGGTGGCCGTGCTGTACCGGGCGCTGCGCAAAGCCCGGGAGGACGCCAAGGACGAACCCGGCGCCGGCGACTTCTACTACGGCGAGATGGAAGCACGCCGACGCGGCGCCCGGAAGCGCGGCACACAGACGATCATTGAACGGCTCGTCCTGACTTTGTATCGAGTGCTGTCCGGCTACGGGTTGCGCGCCGGACGCGCACTGGCTTGGCTGCTCGCCTTGGTCACCGTACTTACCGTGCTGCTGATGACTTTCGGGCTGCCCGATACCACCGGTCCTGCCCAGCGGATGACGGGAACCCTGCAACCTGCTCATGCTGCCGACGCACCTCGCGAACTCGTCGTCGAGGTGCGCACACCACCGATACTCCTACCTCCGCCCGACCGGCTCTGGACCCTGGACCGAGCCGAGCGGGCCGCGCGCGTCGCTCTCGGGTCGGTGGTTTTCCGCGACACCGACCAGCAACTCACCACCGCCGGCCGGTGGACGGTGAACAGCGGGAGGCTGCTCGGGCCACTGCTAATCGCTCTCGCCGCGCTGGCCATCCGCGCTCGAGTCAAGCGGTAAGCCGCCGCGGCCTCTCACCGACACCTTCCCGGCAAGCCTGCGGAGGCCGTATTGCACCTCAGCTGGGCGGCCAGGTGATCTGGGGTGGCTCTCGTTTGGCCTGAACGGGTTGTCGGCAGGTATGGCAGACGCCGGCCCAGGTTGCGAGTGAGGGGTGGAGTTCGCGCAGGACGGTGTAGAGGGTCACCCCCGCGCGAGGGCTTTTGGGGTGCGGTGCAGCTGCGTGCAGATGGCCTGCGCGACCGAGACGAGGGTGACGTGGCGATGTCAGCCCAGCCAGGAGCGGCCTTCGAATGCGCGCCTTACCCGCGGTCCGGTTCCTGCTGATCTGCTGGCTTCGGGGAATCTGCCGCCGTGAGCATGCGGACGAAGGCGCCGAAGGGACGCTGCATGGGGTCCGGCTTCCAGCGGACCGCGGGGTCGTCCGCGAGCGAGGCCTCCCGGACGAAGGTCGACGGCACGAGCAGCACGATTTCCTCCGAGCCGTAGGCCCAGCGTGCGAGCCCGATGCCCTGCACGAGATGCATGTAGGTGGTCTGGGTGTCGGTGTGCCCGATCTCCAGCGGGACCGTCATCCCCTCCCCCAGCGGGCCGATGTGCGCCCAGGCCGCGGCCTGGGGGCGGTTGGGGACGCCAATGCCGAGCTGGATCTCCCCGGACCAGCGGAACGAGCCGTCCCCGTAGGGGTCGAGGCGCTGGTCGGGATCGACGAACGCGGAGAAGCCGGGCGGGTCGTCCGGGTAGTCGGCGTCGAACTCGGACAGCACATTGAGTGCGGCCTGGTTGCCGGCACGGTTGGCGTCCGGCCCTGGCCTGCTGCCGACGTCGATCCGGCCGACTGCAAGTTCTCCTTTGTCCCAGAACTGCATCAACCGATCGAGGTAGAGGTCCTGGCCGTCGTTCCATCCCCGAAACGGCTGTCCAAAGGCAGCGGCCAGCCACGCCCAGTCGCGGTCGCGGCGCAGTTCGGCGGCTCGTTGCAGCCGCAGGCGTCCCTGCTCCGATGCCCGTGCTCGTCGTCCTGCCTGGTCGGCAACGCTGCGCAGCATGCTGCTCTCCTTGTCCGCAGTGAGCGCGATGGGGCAGTAGTACCGCAAGCCACCGACAGAAACTGGTCGGCCAGCACGTCACCGCAGACTTGAGGTCGGCGTGAACGTCGTCGTGCCATGGGACATGGCGAATGCCGGCATCAGGGACGCCGGGCACGGCCAGGCTCCGCGCCGAACCGCACCGCACTGCGTGTCAATCGCGCGGCCGCTTCGAAGACCACGGTGGCGCCGCCGAAGCGCGGTCATGCACACGTGGTCGGTGGGTGCCAGTGCTGCGACCCCATCACGAGGTCACCTGGCCTCAACGCGTGCCGGGGTCAGGGTTCGGAGAAAGGGGTTTGGCGGCTGAGCACAGTGGATCCGGGTATGGGAGCGATGTCCCACGGGCACGAGCTGGTTGCCAACCTTTAGGGCCGCGACGACCTCGGCGGCGTCGGTGATCCGGCGGAGAGTGAACGCGGCGGACAGCGGGCCGACGGGGATGCGCACCTCGCCGACGGACAACGACCAGCCGGTCAGCTCGATGTCGAGCCGGGCGCCGTGGCCGGTCTCGATGAGGTCGAGGTAGGCCTGGGCTCGCCTGCACCGGGCACCAAGTTCACCTGAGGGCGTCGGCTCAAGCATCGTCCGGACGCGCAGGCTCCGGGACAACTCACTCACCAGCCGGTACGACGCGCCGATGCCGTGGTAGGCCATGCCGAAACTCCACTGGGGGCACTTTCAGTCGTGGATGTAGTTGTTGCGGATTTGGCGGCCGGCATCAACCACATCGGCCTTCTCGGTGCTGATCAAGCCTTGTTGCTCGGCCCGCTGGATGTTCGCGTGGAAGGACTCGTTGTTGTGAGCCGTAGCTTCAGCGCGTCCTCAACCGCGAAAATCGGGGCGGCCGCCGCTGTCGTGAGCATCTTGTATCGGTAGAACAACAGCGCGAACATCTCGCGCGCGTCTTCCAGGAGGTTCGCCGGACCTTCCGGTGTGGTGGACGTGATGCCGAAGCTGTGGGCTACCTCCTTGAGGCGGCGATAGATCATCGTTCGTTCCTCGCCGTTGCCATCCAGACGCCCGATGAAGTTGGCCATCATCGGGTCCGGTTCTGGTGGCGCGAATTCACCGAGGTCGGTACCGGGCGGCGTCCGTCATGCTTGCCATGTGACCGATGTAAACGCTGGCGCTCCGCTTGCCTTCCTGTCCCACGCCAGCGAGGACAAGAGCACTTTCGCTGAGCCGCTCGCGCGGGAGCTGGCTCGACGCGGTGTCCAGCCATGGTTGGACAAGTGGGAGATCAAGCCCGGCGACAGCCTCATCCAAAAGCTGTTCGACGAGGGCTTGGCACGGAGCCAGGCAGTCATCGTGATCGTCTCGGCTCTGTCGGTCTCCAAGCCTTGGGTGCGCGAGGAACTTGACAACGCGGCCGTGCGACGGATCACGCAAGGCACTCGCCTCATCCCCATCCGACTCGACGACGTCGAGATGCCGGCACCACTGCTGCACCTGGCTTGACTGAATGCAGAGCGAACCCCTGCGAGCATTCAGCTAACCGCGGAGCGCATCGCCCACACGATCCATGATCATGATCCGCGTCCGGCTGTTGCTCCGCGGCCCGCCTACAGCACGCCGACCATCGCGATCAGCGGCTTGACCCCCGCCGACACTCTGCTCCTCGCGGAAACGATCCGCGAGGCCATCAACACGGGGTACACCCTGCCGTTGGACTGGACAGCCGTGAAGTCGCGCGTCAGCCAGGCCGGCCTCACCGGTGAAGCCCTCATGGAGTCACTGGATGCGATTGCTCGGGCCGACTATGTGAACGTCCAGCTCCGCGCCAACGATCATGTGTCACACTACGAGCTCACTCGCTTCGGCTACACCATCGGGATCACTGCGGTGGTGCCGGACATCGACGAGGTGCACAAACGAATCATCGCGGCGCTCATCAATGACCCACCGAAAGACCGGAGCGCACTGGCCGACCTTGCCACACAGGCAGCTACAGACGAGCTCATCGTCGACCAGCTGCTCCGGAATCTAGAGGACCAGGGGCTTGTCGGGACGAGCCGAACCTTCGGGGGTGTGAAGGTGCACGACATCAGCCCAACGCTGCACCGACTGATCAATTAGCGCCGAGGATCGCGCACCTACGTCGACGACTCCGGGACGTGGCCGGGCAAGGTCGTCACGGAGGTGCTCCAGGCCACCTAACTCTGGGAGGCCGAGCCGGAGCACCAGGGCAACCTGGAGCGGTACCCGAACGGTTACACGTGCCACCACGTGAGGCCGGAATGGCAGCTCGGCGAGAGGTAGAGAACGCCACGTCTCACCCCCACGATCTGGAAGAAGGGGACGGTGTGGCGTTCCACCACGACCTCGCCGCCATCCGCCTTTAGGACTCGAAGACCAGTACGGCAACCCCACTCCCGCACTCGACTACGGCCCCGGCGCGCCCCGCCGCGACATCCGGGCGTACATGCAGCCGCACACCTCGGCCGAACATGCGAAGACCGGCCGTCAGCCGAAGAACACCCACTGGCGGCTGTTCACGTACTCGGCGATCGGCCTGTGTGAACGCGGAACCCAGGTCCTGAGCGCGTCGAGGTTGGCGCTGGCGTGGGCCATCGATCAGCAGTACGGCGTCCTCGTGGCGTGGCACTGTCCGAGGTGGTTAGGGCGCTGCTCGGTAGCTGAAGTCTTGGTTGGGTGCGAGTTCGACGAGCCGGTCGAGGGTGGGGGCGGTTTGCCGGCCCCAGGCGTTGGAGACCAGCCAGGTGGCATCGTGGTCGTGGATCGGGTGGTCGGTGAACCATTTGTGGATGTTGTTGCCGAAACTCTTGTACTTCTGGGTGAACTGCTCGATGAGGTCGGGGCCGTCGAGGATCCCTGGCGCCGAGATGATCCGTGAACCAGGTATGACGTCGGCGATGGCGGTCATCGGCACACCGGCCGAGTGCAGTCTTTGCACCAGTTCGAGGATGGCCCAGCGTTTCCGAAGCGGTTTCGACTCTTCGGGCGGGGTTGCGATCACGTACTGGGCCCAGTCTCGTCCGCTGCTCGCCGTGCGGGCTGCTTGTTCACGGTGGCGCAGCCGGATGGTGAACTCCTCAGCTTCGGACAGTGGGATCAGCTGGGTGATGTCCAGCAGGATCCGGTCGTCTACTCGGTGCGGTGTCAGCCTGATGCAGGTGATGTCGAGGGCGTAGGTGGTGGTGAGCCACAGGACGGTTGTGGTGATCTCTGCGCCGAATCCGGCGGATACCAGCACGATGCGCACGTCTCCGGACAGCTCGTCGGTGTCGTCGAGCCAGTCGGTCAGGGTTTGCCGCCCCTGTCCTTGCCGATCGGGGCTCACGCGCGCCAGATGCCGCTCGAACACGTCTACTACTTGGTCGAACGTCAGGGACGACACCATGGCGGCGTATCGCAACGCCTGTAGATCCATATGACCGCCGTGGTAGGTGCGTTTGAGCTCCACCACGACGACGCGGGCGTCGCGATCGATGCACAACAGGTCGATGCGCCGGTCGCTCCCCTCGAAGTCGCCGAATTCCTCGGCGATAACCAGGAGGCTCTCGTCGACCGCGGCGATGTTGTCGCGTAGCAGGCGCTGTAGATCGCGTCGTTCCCAGATTCCCTCAGCGGTGAAATCCGTTGGCGGTATCGCCTGCAACGCATCGGCCGTCATCTCGAACAAGGCCACCAGTACCCCTTCCACCCGCACCATCCACAGAGGGAGTCGCCAGCACCCGGCGCCATGTAACAGCCCGAAACCGCGTAACCAGATGACGACCGAGTTCCTCTGCGATCCTTGACGGCGCCGTCGACCGCGCCTCGCCACGCGACATGCGGCACCGTTTGCCGTGGCCGCCACGGGAGATCGGCGACTATGTGACCAGCGACACATCGCTTTTTTTCCGCATATTCCTATCGAAGCGGACTAGCTGAAAAAACCAGGTAAAGCACTTGATGGCGAATTTGCATGTCACCCATTAGGGCATGTCTAGAGAGGAATGGTCGCTCGATGGGGTGAAAGAGAACGCCTCAACTGGCTCGGCATGATAAAGTTGCAACTCTGGGGAAGAGGTCTGTCCGCATAGACTGCACTTGTGGTCATTGTCTTTGGCGTTTGCGCCATCCTGCTTAGTGTCTTCGCCGGACTCGGCGTGCTTCTCGCGATCGTGCTTCGAGGCACCGACTCTGATGAAGGCAAGAAGATCGTGATGCTCGCGTTGCGCGAGCTGGTCACCGGGACGCTCATCGAGGTAGCACAGCTTCCGGGTCGACTGGCACGAGCGCTCGTAGACATCTTCTGGCAGGGGCCGCCGTCCGGTGGTAACCAAATGAGCCCGCCTGCACAACCGGGACCGGGCCAACAAGGACTACCACCTGCGATCGGCGGGGAGCCAACACCTCCGGCCGAGCCGCGCATATAGCCGGCGAAAGCGAGCCGCGTTTTGCCGGACGAATGCCGACAACGCAGGGGGGATCAGCCGTGACCGATCGCGCCCGCACACACCGTCGCTCGCGCCAGGTACTCGCCGAGGACGCGGGTGCGCGCACCCGTGTCCTCGATGTGCCAGTGCACGAGGTGACGGTCAGGGACAGGCGGTTGGGCTCGTTCCGGTTGCAGATCTACACCGCCGACGGGCTGCGGCCGGTCGTGATCGTCACCCAGGACGCGACCAGCGAAGGGTGTTCGCTGGTCAACGGCGCGGAGCGGTACGCGGCCAGCGTCTGGCGTACTCACTTCACTAAGGCCGCCGAACCGCCGCTGTGGGTGCAGAACATGCAGATGCAGGACTCCACGATGCTCGCGCTTGTCGCCTTCGACGTCGGCACCGACTACACCCTGTCCGACGCCATCTGGGACGTCATTGACCCGACCGACCTGCAGCGGCTCGTCGGTGCCGACGTTGACCTGAGGCGTGGTCAACGCCCTGCCCCTGCCTCGAAGCCGGTCTACCGCACGAAGTTCATCATCACGCCAGTCGCGAATTTCCCACCGGGAAAGCCGTTCCGCGCTCGCAGGTGCATGCCCCCGATGCGACATCGGCGATGGCGGCACCTGCTGGCCCGCCTACGGCCTGCACCGGCACCGGCAAGCTGCTGCTGGTATCACGGCGGGGACTGGCGAACCGCGAACGCCACAGCGCTGCGCCTGCTCGCCACCACACCAATGACCAGCGCAGATCCCGGCGAATGGCCGGTGGAGTTGTGTGAGGCGGTGGACGCGGCGGGCATCACGGGCTGGCAGCGGCAAGCCGTGCAGAGCCTGTTCCTCGACCCGATCGTCCTGGAGCACGAGGACAACGGCCGACTCTCCTACGGCAACGGGCAACACCGCGGCCGCGCGATGCACGACGCCGGCGTCGCCCGCACCATCACCGCCGTCGACGAGCTCTACACGGTGTAGGCCCGCCCGCTCGCGACGCCGGCGCCTACAGAACACGAAACACCGGTACGGCTGCGAAGTCCACATCGGACCCGGCGGATGGTCAGCCACGCCCGCAGCGCAGGTCGTACAACCGCCATGCGGTCGGTTCGCAGACCGCGGCCGGCAACGGCGCGGCGGTGCGCGGAAGCCAGGTCGGGCACGGCAACGACAACACCGCGGCGGACAGCGACATGACGCTCCCGGCCGCGAAGACCGAGCCGAGGCCAGGATGGTGGACAAGGCTGCACACTCCGGCGCCAGGGTGGCGCTCTCCACGATCGTCGCTGACGCAGTCGCGATCGTCACCTGGGTCGGCTGCGAGCCCTAGGAGTAGGAACGCGCACTAGCGTTTGGCCGACCCGAACCTCAGTGTCGATCAACGCCTGCTCCTGACGGCAGAGAATCAGGTCGCGTCGGAGTACGAGGTCCTGCCGCTGGCGCACGGCGTCGGCACGCAACGCGCGTAGCTGTTCCAGAAAAGCGGCGGACACAAGCTCACGCTCCGCGCCTGGCCACGACGCTTCTACCAGCGAACCTGATGGCGTGGCTTACCGCTTTCACGTTGAGCTGGCCGGAGGTTGGGTAGCCGTGCCGAAGGTGAGTTCATCGTGTCGGCGGCACAGCAGCCGCACCTTGTGACGGCGGCCAGGGAGCTTCTCTCCGCTGACTGCGGAAAGCCCGCAGATCCAGCAGCGCCCGAACGACGACGCTGCCACTCGCACGACCCCTACCTGCCGCTTCGCCATTAGGGCAGTGTCTCAGCGGCGGGCGGGATCCGCCTGACGGCTGCCGCAGCGCGCGGGTTCGTGTAACAGGTGGAGCGGGCCGTGCGATGCTGGGAGCAGGTCCGGTGTGCACCCCCAGGCGCGCCGGGCCTCCTCATGTTCACGGGGCTCTACCGTGGGGCTCATGCGGTGGTGGCGACGGCGTCAGCGAACAGGCGATCCCCGCGCGGTGAGCGCCCACGACGCACCGCGTCCGCCTCTTCCACAGAGGTCGCTGCGGGCGATGGCCGAGGATTGGCTGCGGTAGGCAGGTCCACTGAGCCGTGCCGACCGGCGACGAGACCGACGGCACGGCTCAGTGGATCTGTTTCTCACCGCCGTTGCAGATGTGTGCTGCCGGTCGGCTTGGTGTCATTGGCGGGCTGGGTCGGCCTGGAAGAGGCCGAGTCCGAAGTGGCTGAGATCGCCGAGCGCGATGGGACCGTGAGTGGGCTGAGGGAACGTGATGCGGACCCAGGCGGGTGGTGCACCGTGGTGACGTTTCTGGCCGGGACGGTGGGTGGTGAAGCGGAACTGTGGGTCCTGTAGGAGCTCCACTGTGGATGGTTGGGGGTGTCCTCGGTAAGCGAGTTCCTTGATGATGCGGTTGCGGACGAACCAGTGCCAGTCCTTCTTTAGGTGGCCGGTGGGCAGGAAGGGTGTGGTTGAGATCCAGGTGCGGCTCGGCCGGGTGTATTCGGGTAGGAGGTTGTCGGCGGTGCCGTAGCCGGTAAGTGTGATCCTGGTGGTGTCCGGGCCGGGCGCACCGGGAGGGCCGTAGAGTCGCCGGACTTCTTTGTGCAGCAACGCTACAACGTCCTCCGCGCAGCCTTGGGGGATCCAGATGGCCAGTTCGGCGGCGCGGCCGCTCTTGTCTGGAAGAGCGAGGTAGTGCGGGTGCTGGTGGTTTTCGAGATGGCCACCGGCATCGTTCTTGCCGGCGAACAACCGTAGTTGTGGGTGGTTGTCGAGGGCTTTGATCGCGGTGGCGCGTAGCCGGCTGGTCAGCACGACCGTGTCAGTGATCGAAGGCGCCTGTGGGTCGAGCACGGCGAACCGCAGTGTGGTGACTGGCTCGGGGGAGCTGGTGGGGGCCAGCGCGGTGGGGGTGGCCGGGGCAATCGGGTGGGATTGCAGGTAGGCGATGAGCTTGGTGGATCTCGGGTAGAGCAGTTTGCCGGCGCGGATGTCAACCGGGCGGGCCAGCAGTTGTTCGAAGTCCAGCGGTACGTCGGGGTCGGGGCACAGCAGGGAGATCGTGTCCATGCTGTCGGGAATGAAGTCGCTGATGTCGCAGGCGGAGCTGACGTGATGGTCGGTGGTGGGCTGCCAGTCGGGGTCGACGCGGGCGTCGCAGAGGCTGTCGGCGCGGCCGAGGTAGGGCAGTGCTTCGGCGAGCTGTGTCAGGGCTTTGTGTTGTTCTTCGGTGAGAGTGGTGTTCCAGCGGATGGCGAGTTCGGCGTCGGGGTCGAGGACGGCGAAGGCGTCGAGGGTGCGGTCGGTGCTGGCGGCGCCGGTGCGGTGTTTGGTGTCGGGGTAGTAGTGGCGGGTGTGGCTGACCTGGTGCGGGGGGACAAAATAGGTCGGTGGGGTAGCGAGGGCGGTGAGCAGGCCGTGCACGGTGGTGTCGTCGAGGTGGTGGGGCAGGCGGGTTTTCCAGGTCGCGTACAGAGCGCGTAGCAGCCGCCAGGGTGAGGGTGGGAGTTCGACGGCGCCTTCGTTGACGTGGCTGCCCCAGGGGGTGGCGTGGTAGCGGCCCAGGATGAATCGGACCACGAGGGTGGTGGCCAAAGGTTCAGCCCTTCCACTGCACGACGATCGGCTCGCCGGTGCCGAGGGTGTCGGCGGCGTCGGTGATGTGTTTGGCGAGCTGGTCGGTGAGCGTGTCGAGGTCGGGCAGTGCCGGGGTGTTGCGGCGGGGCGTGATGTCGCCGGCGAGGTCGAGGTCGCAGGCGGTGCGCAGGCGCAGGCCGCCGGTGAGCAGGGAGCGGATCTCCCACAGCGCGAGGGTTTCCAGCATGGCCACCGCGGGGTCTGGCAGTCCGTAGGAGCGCAGCAGGGCGGTGTCGACGACGAACGAGGCGACGATGCGTTCGGCGGTCCATTCCAGCCGATGGAAGGGAACGGAGCCGTAGCCTTCGGACGTGCCGCCGGTGCCGTCCTTGTCGAGCTGGTGGCGGACGCGGTCGGCCTTGCGGCCACCTGAGGGCGCGCGGCGCACATTGCGGGCCTCGATGACCGCGGAGGTCGCACGGGGGAAGCGGGGCTGGCCCAGCCATTCCTTGTGGGCGAAGAACACGCCGTGCAGCAGACAGAACGGGTCCATGGCTGCCAGGGCGGCAGCCATGTGAGGGAAGTTGAGCGGGGTGTCCTTGGCCAGGCCGAGGCGCTGCGCGATGACCTGGGTCATCTTAGTGCCCTCCAGGATGGCCTCGCGGACGAACGGGGAGGCCAGGCGGTGGGCCTCCAGCCGGCTGGAGGTCAGGAACTCACCGGTTCCGGCGCGTTCGACGCGCACATGCGGCAGGCCGGTGACGGCAGTGTGGGGTTGGTGCGTGCCGCTATCCCAGGCCGTGGCTTCGAGCCGGTTGGCCATGGACTGGACCGACTCCACCAGCAGTGCGGGCTCGGTGGTGGTGCCGGTGAAGCGGTCGAAGGTGGCCGCGCCGAGATCGGGAAACCCGGTGGGCTGGAAGGTGCTGCCCAGCAAGGGTTCGAGGTCGACGTCATAGACGAGTCGGTGGGGACTCACGCGGTTTCTCCTTCAACAGCAACAACGCGGGGGTTCGGGGGCAGGTCGGCGACGGCGCGCACGAGGCTTTCGCGCGTCGCCGGAGCGAGAGGGACGAGCAGTGCGGCGGCAACGCGGTGGCCGTCGAGGTGGCTGGGCGGGCCGGGCAGGCAGCGGATGCCTGCGATCCGCATACGGTGCCGTGCGTCTTGGGCGACGGCGTTGACGCGGCCGGCTTCGAGCTGGGGGATCCAGTCGGGGCCGGGGCGTAGCGGCACCGGTGCGGGAAGCGGCTGGTCCTCGCGCAGCCGCAGCTGCAGCGGATCAGCGCTGAAGAACGGGGCGATCACCCGTAGTTCCTGTGGTGCCCGTACCGCGGGCAGCAGCCCGACGTGCGGTGGTGCGGGCAGACGTATCCCGGCGGTGTCGCTCCAGTCCAGCAGGATCAGGGCTTTGAGGTAGTCGCCGAGCAGGAGTTCGTCGACGCGGCCGGTGGCCAGGGCGGTCACGTCGTCCAGCGGCGCCCGCACGGCGTAGCGAAACGTGCTGAGCACGCCGCCGACCGCGGGATCGATGTCCCCGTCGGGCTCGGGGACGGCTCGCGCGCGGCGGCGATGAGCGGCGGCCAGTGCAGCGATCGCACCCGCACCCAGCGACACCAGCGACGGCCGATCGGTCCACTGTGGGCGCGTGTGCCGGGGCTTAGTCTCCTCTGGGATGAACAGCGCTCGCAGGGTGAGACCAGGCCTGGTCTTGTCGCGGCCGGAGGCGAGTGCGGCAGCGAGGCGGAGCTCGGGCAGGCCGGTTCCGGCCGCGGTGAGCCACTCGCGGGCGCCGGGCAGCACCAGTGGTGTGCCGGTGGCCGCGCGGGCGGCGCCGGACCGAGCGACGGTCTCGTGTAGCCGCCCGAGTGCGACGAGGACTCGTGGTGCCGCGTGTGGCTGGCCGGTGCCCAGTGCGAACTGGGCGGTGTCCAGTTCGCGTAGCGCGGTCTGCACCGCGGCTGAGGAGTCGCCGCGCAGTCGTGCCGTCCAGGTGTCGAGTGGGGCCAGCAGCATGACTTCCGGACGTTCCCGCACCTGGATCCGACCGGCGGGCACGGCGAGGGGGCTCTGGCCGAGGCGTTCGACGAACACGTGCCGGACGAAGGCGGTGATGCCGCGGTCGACACCGAGTGCGCCGATCGCGCGGACGAAGTCCAGCCCGGTGCGCGCGGCGGAACCGCACCAGTCCGCCATGCCCTCACCGAGCAGCTGCTCAATCTCGGTCAGAGCGGCGGGACGGTTCCACAACGGTGCCCACATCTCGCCCATGACGTTCTCCGCGGCGGCACTGCTGGGGTAGCCGACAGGGCTGGAACGCACCATGAACGGAATAGCGGCCTGGCTGGTGTCCGCGCCCAGGCGCCGCACGACCGCGCTGGCGAAGAGCAGGGTGCCCTCGACGGTCAGAAGCCAGGACCAGGGGTTGACGAATCCCTTGTCGTCGAGTTTCTCGAACGGGGAGGACTGCACGCCCCCGGCCCGGCCGGGGTCGAACTGTCCCACGGCGTCGCGTTCGTAGGGCACGTTCTCCGCGCCGGTGAGGGCGGCGTGCAACCAGTCGCGGCGTGGCGTTTCCACGATGGCCAGGGCGCGGTGCAGGTAGGTCGCGGACAGGTCCTGGCGGCCGAAGTTGCCGCCGGTGCCCAGCAGCCTGCTGTACACCGGATCGCCCGTGGCGCCCAGCACCACCGCGGCGTCCAGCCACGCCAGCGCCTCGTCCGGCAGCCGGTTACGCGCCAGCGTCAGCACGTCGGGCTTGCGGGCCTTGTCCCACAGCTCGTCCTTGCTACCGCCCCAGCCGCGGCGCCGGCCTTCGGCCACGACCGTGTCCGCCGCGACCACCGCGGCCCGCACTCCAGCGAGCCGTGGTTCATGAGAGTCACGGATGGCCTGCAGGGTCCGTTCGGCGGTCGCGCTCTTGCCGTTACCGGCGAAGCCGGAGCCGCCGTTCCACGGCGACACGATCGGCAGCGGCTCGAACCCCGCCACCAACCGTTGTGCTAGTTCGTCCACATCGGACACGGCGGCCGTGGTGAGGACGAGGTGCCCGGATTCCCAGCCGGCACGGGCATGTGGGTCGATCAGCCTGGTCAGGCAGCGCCACAGACCCAATCCCTGCAGGTAGGAGCCCAATGGTTCGGTACGGCAACCGGGCAAGGCGATGCGGTTCACGCGGCCGGCTCCTGCTCGTAGGACCTGCTGGCCCGCCAGTCCGCCACCCGCACCAGTGCCTCGAGAAAGCCGAGGCGGAAGGGGCCGAGATCCGCGCGGTCGCGCAGCCGCGCGGCCAGCTCCGTCCAGGACGGGCCGTGGTGCGCCCCTACCTGCAACCGGTCGAGATCCAGCTTGATCTCGGGGATCACGGTGCCGTCGGTCAGGGTGAACGGCAGTGTCGGGCCGTCGTCGGGATGACCGACACCGAGCACGGTGGTCTGCTCATCGGGCATCGACCGGACCGTCACGCGCACCTTGCCGTGATGCGCGGCCACCAGATACGTCACTAGCTCGGGCTCACTCGCCCCGGACAGCACACCCGCCCCGGAATCCAGCAGCATCAACGCGCTGACCAGCTCATGCCGGAAATAGTCGCGACCGTGCCGCAACCGCTGGCGCGTGCCGGACTTCGCCCACGGCCCCTGCCCCGGCCACGCATCGCCCGCGATCGCGCGCAACGACGCGTCAAACACCGGATGGGCCTTGCCCAGATCGTGGTAGCGGCCCGCGAGCACCGCAGCCTGCCGCAACTGCTCGGACAGATCGGCTCCCGCCAGCCTGCCCCACAACGCGGCGACCTCACGTTCCACATCATCGAGGTGCTCAGCCAGCGTCACCCACCGGCCAACCGTGGTGGACCGGTCCTCGCGGGCACCGTCGGAGCGCTCATCGTCGTGAGTCGCGACCGGTGTAACAGGGGCCTTCGACTCGGGGCACCAGCCCTGCTCCGCCAGGTACCCGCCCTGCGCGGCATCAGCGATATACGTTGCACCCGGCCGGATATCGGCCCCGCGAGCCGGCCGCCACCGCGAGGTGGCATTGTCGTAGCACCACACGGCGTGGGTGCGCAGCCATGCACGCAGACTCGCTACCGGCACCGGGCACAACTCCTCCCGCGCCGGAAAACTCCAGTCGTCGAGCACGCGCGGGATCGTGCGCCACGCCAGCGAGACCGTGTTCTCGTCGGCGTCACGGATCCACTGGCTCACGTCCAGGTCGTTGCCCGACATGTCCGCCGCCGTATCGAACAACCCGCGCAGATCCCGCAACCGCAGCTGCGGATACACCGGCCGAAACGGCTCAGTCCCCCGCTGCGTCAGCTCGGCACTCGTGACCCGCATGCCCTCCAGCGCCCGCAGCGTTTCCTCCGCGGCCTGGACATTCTCCTCGGCGTAGGGCGCGGCGGCATTCCTGCCCGCCGGACGCACCCAGATCACCGTCGCGTCCCCGGCCCGACCATCACGGTTACAGCGGCCCGCACGCTGCACGATCGAAGACCACGGAGCCACCTCGGTCACCAGCACCGACGACGTCGTGTCGATACCCGCCTCAAGAACCTGCGTCGCCATCACGATGCGGCCGGCGGCATCGGGTGCAGCGAGTGCCTGCTCGGTCTGGCGGGCCCGATCAGCGGGCCGGAACCGCGAATGCAGCAACACCAGCTCCGCGGCCGGCGCCAGCGCGCTCACCGCGGCGAACACCTGCCGGGCCCGTTCCACGGTGTTGAGCACCACCAGCGTCCGCGTGCCAGGCCGATGCTGTGCCACCACCAACGCGGCCAGCTCCGCCGGATACTTCGCGGGATCATCACCGACCTCGCCGCGGCGAATAAGCCGCGTCGCCTCCAGCCGCACCCGCAACGGCCCAGCCCGATCCTCATCTTCCAAGTCCACGACAGAGGAAGGGCCGCTGTAGTCGGCCGTGGCCAGAGCGGTCTCGTCCACGGTCGCCGACATCCACATCGACCGCACCGGCAACACCGTCCCCAACCGGGACCGCAACCCCTGCAACTGCAACGAGGTCGGAAATGCCGGCCCCATCAACTGCACCTCGTCGAACACGAACTGGGTATCCGCGTGCAGCAACCCGAACGCCACCGGCCACGACGCCCGCTGCTCGGCATACCCACGCATCAGCAACCGCGACAACACGATGTCCTGAGTACCGACGATGACCGACTCACGCTCCGGATACATCTTCCACAACCGGTCATCGGTTGACGCCCCGCCCAGCAACACATGCAACCCGACCGCGTCATCGAGCTCCTCTAGGAGATCCGGTTCGCTCGCCAGTCCCGCGCCGACCAGCCACGCCCGCACCGAACGCGCCGTTTGTTCCACCAGCGCTCGTTGCGGCAACACCACCACCAGACGACGCGGCGTGGCCTCACGAACCTCTTCGTCCTGGTGGAAGCGCCGGCGGTACAGCCACGGCAACACCGCGGCCAGCGTCTTGCCCGTACCCGTCGGCACCCGCAACAACTCCGGCAACCCGTTCACCGCCAGCCGACGCTGATAGTCGTACGGCACAAACGGATCCTCATCCGGACCGTTCCGGCACACCCGCGCCACGAACTCATCGAAGCTGCATCCGACCCTGGGACGCACCGTCACTTCCTTCTCTGCCGACATAGCCCGCAGTGTTACGACGGGGTCTGACAATTTCGGCCCATCCGACCGACTCCACGACGCCACATCACCCGATCGAGTGAACAACAGGCCCACGACCCCAGGCGGCCCGTCCAGCAATCGAATCAGAGCCGGTCGGACAGCGATCTAGAATCCCCAGGTCACACCCTACGAATACAACGAGCAGTCACCCAGGTCGGAACGACCAGGCTCCGTTGAGGCTGCTCAGCCATGGCCCACACTATGTCCGGGCCCATGGGCACCCCGGTCGGAACGATCGGGCTCCGTTGAGGCGCGTACCGATCCAGGTCGATGGACAGCCCGGCGGCCTGGAGTCACCCCGGTCGGAACGGCCGGGCTCCGTTGAGACACCGAGTCCGGTCCGAACCCGGCCACCGACTGCGCGCCACGTCGTCCCGGTCGGAATGACCGGCTCCGTTGAGGCATCGCCAGCGGTGGCAGTGCGCTCGTCGGTACGGTGTCGTCGCCCCGGTCACGGAACGATCGGGCTCCATTGAGGCGCCTACCGCCTCGACGTGAGGCTTCTCGATCAGCAGGCCCTGATCGGCCATCCGTCCCAGCTAGTCGCTTTAGACAACCGCAGGTCGTCCCGATCCGAACGACCGGACTCCGCTGAGGCGGGTCGATGAAGTGCAGGACGACAGTGCCGTCCGCGATCGCCGTCGCCCGGTCGGAACGACCGGGCCCCGTGAGGCGCACCGTCCGACGTCATGTCCTGGCACAGGCCAGTGTCGCCTCGGTCGGAACAATCGGGCTCCGTTGAGGCACGTCGAAACATGGCGGCGTGGGGGCCTGGTCGTATGTCGCCCAGGTCGAACCGACCGGGCTCCGTTGAGGCATCGCGAGAGGGATGCCATCGACACCACGCAGCATCGTGGCCCCGGTCGGAACGACCCAGGCTCCGTTGAGGCGCCACGGTGTCGCGCAGTCCGCGTGCCTGGCGGTAGATCGAGTCACCCCGGTCGGAACGACCGGGCTCCGTTAAGGCGGCAGGGTGGAGCGTTCTCTCGATGCAGCGAAGCCGTGTGTCATCCCGGTCGGAACGACTGGGCTCCGTTGAGGCCAGCCCATGCCGCTCAGGCCTGCGAACAGGGGAAACATGTCGCCCCGGTCGCAACTACTGGGCTCTGTTGAGGCGGCGTGATGATCAGCGGATAGCCGTCCATCTCGGCGGCGGCCGCCCCGGTCGCAACTACTGGGCTCTGTTGAGGCCGTGACGCGCTGATCAACGGCGAGCAGTTGCCGAGCTAGGCGCCCCGGTCGGAATGACCGGGCTCCGTTGAGGCTTCGATGCGTCGCGCGAAGCGCGTCCATTTATTCACAGAGTCATCCCGGCCGGAAACGGCCGGGCTCCGTTGAGGCCAGTAGAGCTCTTCGGTGCTGTCATAGTCGCCGACGGTTCGCCCCGGTCGGAACGATCGGGCTCCGTTGAGGCCTCACAGCCCGTACCCCCGATCCAGGCCCCCTACCGTGTCGTCCTGGTCCGAACGGCCGGGCTCCGTTGAGGCATGGCGGCGGCGATGCTCGCGAGCACCCACATCCACCGTCGTCCCGGTCGGAACGACCGGGCTCCATTGAGGCGTGAAGTAGACGCCCACACGGCTCGGATCCGAGTTGGTCGCCTCGGTCGTTCCGACCCCTGGCTCCCTGGCCGGAACGACCCAGCTCCGTTGAGGCATGATGTTCCCGGTCGTGGGCCACAGCGCCTGGATCTGGTCGCCCCGGTCAGAACGGCCGGGCTCCGTTGAGGCCGCAGCCACGTGTCGTGCTCGATCAGCAGCTCGACAGCGTCGTCCAGGTCAGGACCGCCGGGCTCCGTTGAAGCGCGAACAGCCTGCGCACCTTCTCGACCACGAGGGCGCGGTCGTCCCTGTTGGAACGGCCAAGCTCCGTTGAGGCAGGACTTCCTGCGCCACCAGCACCGGGTTGGCGTACGGTCGCCCCGGTCGGAACGACTGGGCTCCGTTGAGGCCGGCGGCAGCGGTGGTGGGCGCAGCGCCAGGACGTCGTCGTCCCCCGGTCGGAACGGCCGGACTCCGTTGAGGCCTTATGAGCTACCAGGTTTCTGGTAGTCGGCGCGCGACCTGTCGCCCCGGTCGGAAACGGCCAGGCTCCGTTGAGGCACGATCACCAGGAACCCGAGCGCGGGAGTCGCGGCCAAGTCGCCCCGGTCGGAACGGCCAGGCTCCGTTGAGGCAGGTAGAGCTCCTGGCTGGTGTAGCCCAGCGCGTGCATGGGTCGCCCCGGTCAGAACGGCCGGGCTCCGTTGAGGCGAGGTGGCCACCACCGGTCCTGGCGCGGACAGGATGTCAGCGCCCCGGTCCGGAATGACCGGGCTCCGTTGAGGCCCCTCCGACGTCGCGGCGAGCACCACCTGCAGCTCGTTGTCGCCCCAGTTGCAACGACCGGGCTCCACTGAGGCAACGCAACCGCTCGGCCATCGAGCTCAGCGAGCACACTGCTCGGTCGGAACGGCCGGGCTCCGTTGAGGCTCCCAGATCGACCCCAACCTCGGTTCCGTGTTCGACGCGTCGCCCCGGTCAGAACGACCAGGCTCCATTGAGGCGTGCCTATGCCGCGTAGGATTCGCTTGATCGCGTAGAGCGTCGCCCCGGTCGGAAGGGCCGGGCTCCGTCGAGGCGACACCGGCACGGTCATCCTCACCGACGACCGCGGTCGCCCCGGTCCGAGCGGCCGGGCTCCGTTGAGGCGCGCCACGGGAGTCCGCCGCCCAGTGAGCCAGCGGCACCGGTTGCCCCGGTCGGGCTCCGTTGAGGCCAACAAGGCATGCAACAGGCCCGCGAGCATCCTACGTCACCCCGGTCGGTACGACCGGGCTCCGTTGAGGTGTTGCAGCGACGGCTAAGCCCGTCACTCGGACTATGCCTCCCCCTACGGATGCTCGGTCGGCCGGTGAATCGCGGCACCAAGGCCGGGGCTCAGGCTCGATTCATATCGGCGAATGTTGCGCTCCTGTGGCGCGGCCAGCCGCTGTCTGGGTGACCGGACAGCGTCACGTTTCGGGATCGCGGGACGGAACGCCTGGATTCTCTGGATCCACTCGCGCAGCCTCAGCACCTGGAAGGGAACGGACCGGTCGGTTAGGTGCAGTGTGTTCTGGCGCGCCATCGGAGGAGGATCCGGCACCAACCGCTACTCCACACCAGACAAGGATGCCGCCATGCCCGTACCGATCGAGGTTGCTCTAGCTTGAGTTTTAACCTCAGAGTGGCTGGGCGAGACCCCGGTTGATCACGAGTGAAGCCCTTGGTCGATTCTTCTTCTTGCGACAGACGAAGATCGAGACCAAGGGCTTCAGTTGATCAGTGTGCACCATGCCCGGGATGCTGCGGCGTCCGGGGAGTTGTCGGCGTTGCGTCAGGAGTTCCACCGGTGCCTGACGCGACGGGCGGACGCGTTGTTCGAGCTGACCGATGCTGTGTTGTGCGCGGACGGTCCAGTGCGTTCGATCGCGGAGTTGTCCCTGACCGGTGAACATCGCCGTGGCCATGGCAGCGGCTATGCCGCGCTGGCACGCGGACACCTCGACGTCGATCGATTACGGATCGCGCTGACGGCGGTGTCCCTGCCTCGTGCCGCGGACGGGCGACTGGTGCTGGCGGTGGATGTGACGTGCTGGCTGCGCCCGGAAGCACACACGTGTTCGCAGCGAATCCTGTGTCACACCTACGGCCGAGGCAAGGACCAGCACATGATGGTGCCGGGCTGGCCCTACTCGATCGTCGTCGCCCTGGAGACCGGGCGTCACTCCTGGACCGCGCCGCTGGACGCGGTCCGGCTCGCACCCGGCGACGACGCCGCCAGCGTGACCGCCCGGCAGATCCGTGACGTCGTGACCCGGCTGATCGCCGCCGGACACTGGTCACCGGGGGATCCGGACATCGTGATCGTCGCCGATGCCGGCTACGACGGACCGCGGCTGGCGCACGTGCTGGCCGACCTGCCGATCGCCGTGCTGGTGCGGATGCGGTCGGATCGAGTCCTGCGCCGCCCCGCACCCGCCTACATCTCCGGCATCACACAAGGCCGGCCCCGCCGCCACGGTGACGAGTTCGTCTTCGGTGATCCCGGGACCTGGGGCGAGCCGGGCATCACCGTCCAGACCACGACCCGGCTCTACGGCCCGGTGCCGGTCCGGGCCTGGGACCGGCTGCATCCACGGCTGACCCACCGCATCGCCTGGGCCACCCACAACGGGGACTTGCCGATCCTGGAAGGCACCGTGATCCGGCTGCACGTCGACCGTCTGCCCTCCGGCGCAATCCCGAAACCCGTGTGGCTCTGGCATTCCCGCATCGGCCTGGACCAGCTCGAGGTCGATCTGGCCTGGCAGGCGTTCCTGCGCCGCTTCGACATCGAGCACACCTTCCGCATGCTCAAACAGACCCTCGGCTGGACCGCCCCGAAACTCCGCTCACCCGAGGCCGCCGACCGCTGGACCTGGCTGTTGATCACCGCCTACACCCAGCTCCGCCTCGCCCGCGAACTCACCATCGATCTGCGCCGTCCCTGGGAAAAGCCCCGCCCGGCCCAGCGGCTCACCCCGGCCAGGGTCCGGCGCGGGTTTCGGAACCTGCGCCCACAACTGGCATGTCCAGCCCGTGTCCCGAAACCCTCACGACCCGACCCAGGACGCCCTGCGGGACTACCCAACCACCACCCAGCAGCACGCCACGACGTCCACACCGTCACCAGAACAAACAAACAGAAACCCAAGCACGGCAAGAAGACCGAACCCAGCAACCCACGACCACGCCGAACTGGTTAAAACTCAAGCTAGCAGCAACGCCTTTGCTTGGTGTCGCGGTCACCCTCGTCCTTGTCTTCTTGATTGCCTTGCGTGGCACGAAGCCTTCGGAGCGAGCCGCGATCATCCGTGCGATGAACGATGGCGTCGCTAGACGGATGGTGCGGTCGGGCCGTAGGTCGAACGGTCCAAGTAAGGCAGCTAGGGCCTGTCCTCAAAGCTGGTTGTTCTCACGTGACTTGATCTTGTGTCGTGGTGCGCAGGCATGAGCTGACTGATGAGCAGTGGCAGGCGTTGCAGCCGTTGTTGCCGGTCTCGGGGGCGCAGGGCCGGCCTCGGGTGGATGACCGGCGGGTGATCAACGGGATGTTGTTCAAAGCGAGGACCGGGGTGTCGTGGCGTGATCTGCCGGAGCGGTACGGGCCGTGGAAGACGGTCTACAACCGGTTCTGGCGCTGGTCACGCAACGGCACTCTGACCATGCTGGTGTCGAAGGTGCGGGTGATCGCGGAGGCGATCGACGAGCTGGACCGTGAGGTCTCGGTCGATTCCAGCATTGTGCGCGCTCATCAGCACGCGGCGGGCGCCCGCCGCGGCCGCACGTCTGCGCACACAGGGGGCGAGCGGGTCGTGTGGCGGGCAGACCGAACCAGATGATCATGCTATCGGCCGGTCCCGAGGCGGCCCGTCCACCAAGATCTATCTGGCCTGCGACGGGCACGGCCGCCCGCTGACGACGGTGCTGACCGGCGGCAACATCAACGACTGCACCATGTTCGAGACGGTGCTGGCGGGCGTGACGCGGCCGGCGCGGGTGATCGCGGACAAGCGCTACTCCAGCAAGTCCATCCGCGCTCACCTGCGCCGCCGCGGCATCCGGGCCACCATCCCCGAACGCCGCGACCAACGCGCCAACCGGGCCCGCCGCGGCCGGGCGGGCGGCCGGCCACCGGCTTTCGATTCGATGATCTACAAGCGCCGCAACGTCGTCGAACGCTGCTTCAACCGGCTCAAGCAATTCCGTGCGATCGCCACCCGCTACGACAAGACCGCCCTGTCCTACCAAGCCATGATCGACCTGGCCACCCTCACCTCTGGCTTTGAGGACAGGCACTAGGGGCATCACGACCTGGGGCCTTTTTGTGCTGGTCGACGCATAGCTGCTGAGGTGTGGCGGCCGGCAGGGGCGGTGGTTGATCGCGATGCGTGTCGGCGGACCAGGGTCGGGTAACCGGGATGGCGTCCTGTACGGCGGAACCCCACCAGAACCGCCACCCGCCCCGTACGGCACCGATTTAGCCGCCGGCGCGGCGCCGGACTACAAGGCGCTCTACGAGCAGACGCAGACCAAGCTGCCCAAGGCCAAGACCACCGCGCGGGGAGAACCGCGGCAAGACCAAGCGCCTGGACGAGATGATGGCCGCGCAGCAGAGCGAGACCGAGCGCGCCACGGCGATCGAACAGCAGGGAAGCCAGCTGAGCAGGTTGAGTTCGCGTACGCCGATGGGCGCGGGAGCAAGCGCATCGCGTTAACCGAGGGCTGGTCAGTGCCGTTCGAAGCGTGCGCCGGTGCGCGGGTGTCCCTCGTTCGCGGGGCAACGCCCCTACGATGGGCGCTGGTGGACGACCACGACAGGCAAGCTGGTGGGCTACAAGTCGAGGCTAGAGCGCGACCTTGGGTCGCGGGGAGAGGCTGCCGATCATGAGGCTGACCGCTGCGGAGGTCGGGTTCTTCGAGGACTACGAGGACGATGAGGCCTTGGAGGTGGGGATCGCCGGGGTCGACGGTGCCGGTGTTCGGAGGTCGTTCTCGATCCAGCGGTCGACTTATGAGCCCGATGACCAGGAAGTCCGGTCAGGGATGGACTCCTACTGCGTCTCGACCGAACGAGGCTTCACGGTGTACGGCTGTCTGCGCAGTGTGCGATTGACCGGCGCACTGCTCACCCTGCAGTTCACGGTCGAGGACGCGGAGGTCCTGGACGTCGCGACTCCTGTGGAAGTAGACCTGAGCGGCTCAGGGGTTGATGGCGTGGACCTGACCGGACGGCTCCGCGAGATCCTTGACTGGGGTGCTCCTGAGAAGCGACCGGAGTTGATCGGGCTGAGCGCTGCTGGCCCGCCCCTCCCGGAGTGAGGTTCCCGGTCGTCGAAGGCGGACGGGATGTAGGACGCCCAGCGACGGGCAGCACGGCGGCCGCAGCGCCGAGCACCACGGTGCACGCGGAGAACACCCGCCGGTACACGCGGACCTTGCCCTTGTGCACCCGCCAGCAGGTGTAGACGAAGCTGACCGCGACGAGCAGGGCGATCAACGGCACCGGCAGGACCAGCACCGCGCGAAGTACCAGACCGACTGCAGGTGGGTGTAGGGCGCGCCTTCGGCGGCTCGCTCGCGGTACCGCTCGATGCTCTGGGCGGCCTCGGCGTGGATCACCGACCCGGCCAGCAGCACACACCGGACCACGACCAGGCCGACGACGTGATCGGGGTCAGCCACATGGTCGCGACCACGACGGCTGCCGTCGCCGCCTGCACGACCAGCAGGTAAGCCAGCAGCCCGCCCGGCAGAGACCATAGAGCCCACGAGCGTGGGTCAAGCCGGCGCACGCTGACACCCCCCAACTCCGGCGGAGCCTTCCACTGTGAGCGGCTGCTCACGCAGCGTCGCAGCTCCGCACGGGTGATGAACAGCAACAACGTCTCGAGAAGGCAGACATGATCACTCGCACTCGCACTCGCACGCCCCGGCCCGCACGCCCGTCCGAATGGACTCGTACCGGTCGCCCGTCGGAGTGGACCCGGTGACCACCCCACCGGCGGCCATCAGCGGGTTGGTCCGCGGACGGCGCCTGGATCGCTGACTTGGCAGCGAAATCCCCGGACCGCGGGCATCACGTGCTGCGCGTTGAGGGGAGGCGTCACTGTCCTATCTGGCCCCTCGGGCACCGTTGCCGCAGGTAGTCCGAGACGTCACCGTCCTCCTGAACGGTGACGTCCCGTGACTCCCACTGTGGATGGGCTGGCGGCGTCGTCATAGCGCGTCGGGTTCGCCCGCTGTCGTCGGCAGGTAGTAGCCCTCGACACGCTGCTTCTTGTTGTTCCACCGGATGAACCCCCTGGCTTCCAGCGCGAACAGGGACTCGACGACATCCGACATGGGGCCGCCGCTGGAAGCCGCGAACTCTGCGAGGCACGTCTCCGACATCCGGCCATCCGGAGTGCTCTTCACGAACGGCACGAACGACAGCACCTCGAGCGTGTCTTTCGCGATGCGCCTATCCGCGGCCACGGCCCGATACACCGACCAGGGGCTGCCGTTCCAGCACGTCATCTCCTGTTCGATGTCGGTGCTGATGTCCGGTGCCGGGATTCGCTCCCAGTCCATCCGCAGGTCGATGCGCGCATGGCCCGGCACCTCCCGCACCTGCCGCGAGTCGAGTGCGGCGCCGCGCCGCTCGATGGAGAGCACACCCTGGTACAGCAGGCCCTCCAAACCAAGCCGGACCTCGGCCGCGGTCGCGTCGACGTCGGAGGCCAGCCGGTCGATGGAAGTGGGGATCGTCGGCACCCGCTCGCTGTGCACCAGCGCCCTGTGCAGACGCGCCGCAGGCATGGAGGTCACCATCAGCCACCGGGCGTCGTTCTCGGCGCAGAGCCACTCGGCGGGCAGGTCCAGCAGGTCCACCACGGGCAACTGCAGCGCACGCCACCGGTGGCGGCCATCGGTGCCACGGGTGTGGTGATAGACCCCCAACTGGGCCAACAGGTCCGCTAGTTCCCGCAGTGTGGTGGGCACTGGAAGACCGCGGCCGGCGAGCGCGTGACTCAGGGTTTCGCGGGCCTGCTCGCGTCGGCGCTCCAGGTCGACGCTTTCCTTTCCCGCCTCGTGCCAGCGCAGTGGCGTGGCGCCGCGATCGGGCAGCTGCTCGGCGAGCACGGAATGTGCGGCGATCAGGTCGTCCAGGTCGCCGTCTGCGTCGTCCTGGGTCGCGGTGGCGATCAGCATCTCCAGCGAGAACGCGATGGGTGGCAGGAGCCGGTGCCACCCCGAGGCCGTCCAGTCGGCCCGCGTGCAACTCACCCCGCCGGCATCGTGAAGCCGGGCGGCTTTACCGAACGGCAGCCCGGTGCGCTCGGCGAGCACCCGGATCTTCCGCTGGCGAGCACGGTCATGGCGCACGACAACCTCCGGCGGATCCCACGCCTCCGCGGGGAGGAGTTCGTCAACGGCACCGGTGTGCTGCCGCGCTGGTACAAGTCAGAGACTCTTGGCCGTCAACGCCCTGGCCGCGTGGGCCGCACAGAGCTCGGGGAACAGGCAGGTACCTCTGCCGCCGGACATGCTAGCGCCACCCCAAACCAGCATCACGTTCGCGTCTCCCGCGAGTCGCCCAGACGCGCGGGTTTGCCTAGACATCTGGACTCGGCTCGGCCAGCACCGACCAACTCGATCACCAGCACCGCGGTGGCCGAGTGACCGGCCGCGAGGCCGATGGCCGGTTACGCGGCGTGACCTGCCCGAACGCTACGGGCCGTGGAAGAGCGCGCATGAGCGGCTGCGCAAGTGGACCGCGGACGGCACCTGAGACCGGATCCTCGAGCACGTGATCGTCAAGGACGACTCCCTCGGCGCACTCGAGGACCACATCGCGTTCGTGGTCAGCATCGACTCCACGAGCATCCGGGCCCCACCAACACGCCACCGGTGCCCGGAAAAGGGGCTGCGCGGACTGGATCGACGACCTCGCCATCGACGGCGAATGCCTCGGACGCTCCCGCTGAGGACTGACCACCAAGCTCCACCTGGCCGTCAACGCCGCCGGCCTGCCGCTCGCGGTGATCCTCACCCCAGGGCAGCCGGCGGCAATCCGCAACCGCTGCCACTGCTCGATGACATCTGCGACATCGATGTCGACGGACAGCGAGTACGGGTCGGGCGGGTGATCGCGGACAAGGCTTACGCTCACCCCTGCACCCGCATCGGGTTACGGCAGCGGCGGATCAAAGCCACCATCTCCGAACGCGTTGACCAGATCGCCCGCCGCAAGATCAAGGGCTTGGCCGGTGGCAGGCCACCGGCCTTCGACCCCGACATCTACAAGCTGCGCAACGTCGCCGAGCGCTGCTTCAACCGGCTCAAACAATTCCGCGGCCTGGCAACCCGATTCGCGAAACGAGCCGCCTACCACCGCGCCGAGATCATCCTGGCCTGCATCGTGCTCCACCTACGGTGAAGATCCGCAGGACACGCCCTAGTCGGTCTGCTACCATCTCGGACACGTAGTGCCGATCAACCGCGACTCCAGCGGCCAGCGGATAGCGTAAGTCGTCCAAGGGGACGCAGCAGACCCAGCGCCCATAGCGACTCCCGAGATCGACTACGGCGGTGCACCAAGGCCTCTACGTCAGCGGGGGCCACCCGAAGTTGGAGCACTACGGGGCGGTACTCCTCGCCCCACAGCCGGTAAGCCGGTGAAGGCCCTGAGGGCTAACGAGAATCCACCCACCTGGCAAGGTGGCTAGGACTTCGGGCTAGTTGCCGGACAGGTGCGCGTGCGTGCTGCCCACTTTTCTGGAGTTCGTGGCGACGGCTGGTCCTCGGATCACAGCTCTAGCGGTGATCGGGATCTTCGCCGTGCCGTGCGTGATCGCGTGGCTCATCTTTCGGAAGATGCCCGCGGACAAAGACATCTCTGTCTCGCTCTTCGGTCAGGTCTTCAAGATGGACGTGAAGAGCTCGAGTGCCGAGCAGGCCGAGCAACCCACCGAACCACCGACACCCCTGTCCCAGAAGCAGAAGCGCCCAGCGCGCCGCCGACACGGCGGGGATCGAGGTCGCGCGTGAAGTTCACCTACTTGGGTGCGACAGCGGCCGCTCGTCAACAGTGCCGACGGTGATCATTGGATCATGGGAGACCATCCGCACAGCGCCAGGCGCGCACCGGATGCGCGACACGACAAAAGTGCACACCTAAGGCACGCCCCGATCGTTCAGGCGGGGAAGTGCATCGTTCGGTGAGCCAAGACAAGCACCTCGCCGCGCACGTACCGCCGCAAGCCTTCCATCAAGGCAGTGACCTCGACCTGGCGGCCCTCGGTCGGGGCACAACATTCTTGCGCCATTCGAGTGAAGAAACCCCGGTGTCGATCTGCGGGACGCGGCGTTGTACCACTCGAATGGCCCAAATTTCAGCACGACATGATCGGCTCCGAAGAGTCGCCGACACCACGTAGGCATCAGGCCCCAATTGCCCTGAACTGCCGATATCCGGCTGGAATCGGCGTAATGGAGGACGCAGCCGGGGCTCTCGGTGGGACCGCTGGTTTTTCTGGGGGATGTGCTTACCGGTTAGAGTCTTCTCGATCGGATCGGCCTAGCGCGAACTGATCCTCCTCACCTGTCCGGCACCCGTCACGACGGATCCGGTGACGGTGGACCGAGCCCCTCCGGGCTCGACCGCACCGGGGAGGAGGTGGTGGTCGATGGCGCGTGGCAGATCCGTACAGGGACCTTCCGATGGGGAATCCCGCGAGAAGCTGGTGAGGACCTGCGATTGCATCAGCAGCTCAGCCACTGGCACGCCAGGCGACCACTCGACGATGACACCATCGCCGCAGTGGAACGCGCGCTACCCGAGCGACTGTCATTGCTCACAAAGCACCGTCGCGCTTAGACCTTCTTAACCGCCCGCGGCGCAGACGGTCGTTCCTGCGCTGGCGGTTTCCGTCACGCCACCTCGAGCAGGGGGTGTTCGTGACCGCCGAGACGCGTGAGGAGGTCTTCCGGATCGCGCGCGCCACCTGGCGGGCCACCGACCCCTCCTGCACAGGTACCGGCTGATCGACCGGATGCCAACCCCCGCCGCCAGTACCGCACCGGCAAGGTCGGCGATCCGGCCAAGCGGTGGGCCAACCGGGAGGTCGCACCCGTACGCTTCAAGATCAACGATGACGCTCTCTCCCGGCCGGCGCTCGACGTCATCGACCAGGTGTTCGGCGGCCCGACCGCGCAGGACGTGTTTCGTCGCAAGGCCGGCATGGACATGCCTGGCCTGACGTTCGACTCCACGCTGCTGCGCTGAACCGAGCCCGTCCGCGTCGCCGCCGCAGCGCCCGCATCCCCGCTGACGTCGCCGAAGCTGCGGCCGATCTCTCGGAACCACCGGCAACCCACAAGGGTCGACGTAGCATCCAGTAAGAATCCGGAGGATACCCCTGACCTGCGCAGATCGAGCCAAGTCGCCGCCGTGCATCACCGCTGCGGCAGGTTGTCCTCGTCGGTCAGCGCAGCGCACTGGGCGATCAACCGCTCAGTGGCTGAGGCGAACTTGGTGTTGGCGTCTTCCGGCGCCAGCATGACGCCGCACCTGCCTCGACTGCTGTGCCGATGTCGCTGTGGCGGCCCAAAGCAGCGTCTTCGGCAACCCTACGTTCCCCTTCAGCGATCAGGGGAGACGGCGGGAGGCCGCCACGGCGTGGGGAGCTCTCCCCACCTGGACTCCCGCGCTGCTTCTGCGCGTTGACCAAAGCAGACGCTTACCCAGGAGGCGGGGAGACACGCCACGACCACTAACCGGAGTTAGGTCACCGCGACGGTTCAACATCGCCCCTCCGGCTGCCGCCGTCCTTACCTCAGCCTCCGCCCCTAGTAGTCCTAGTCGGCAGGTTCCTACCGTTCCGGCTGTCTAAGGCCCACAGCCCAACCTAGGGGCCGTGGGCCTAGACCCGGAGCTGCTGGGGCGCTCCCGCGACCACGTATCGAAAGGTTACCCGGAGCTTGTGATTTGCATCACCATGAAGCCTGTGGATAACTTCGCGGTAATGGCTGAACCAATTTCGTTAGTGATGCTCATTATCGCTTGCGTACGCACTCAATGACACCCGTTGTGGCGGGTAGTCCCCGTTGCTGCTGAAGTGTTTCACCCGGTGTTCGCAACAAAATTATCCACAACCACCCGAAGGTGTGACGAGCAAAGGCGCGTCCGAGCGTTGGGTCGTTTGCGTTCGACTATGCACAAGGGTGTAATTCACGGCGAATGGTTGCGCCGCAACCTTGCTGCCTGGTCCTTCCATCTCCCCGGGGGTTGGAAGACCTGCCCCATGGACAGAGCCTATGGCTCACAGAGGCCGGAGGTTCGATGCGTCACCGCTCAAAGAAGGCGGGGGTAAGCGCCGTTCGCGGCGTGGCAACGGCGAGGGCCTGACCGTTGTCGGCGCCAGGCTCGTCGCTGTTGTTTGCCAGATCGCGTACGTAACTTGGCGGTTCATCCGCGATCTGTGAAACTAGAAGGTGGCGGGCCGGTTTCTAGAGCCGGTCCGACCACTCTCGCCCACCCATGAGTGAGCGACGTCCATCAGGGTGTCAACTCATGTGACTCCTGTCAACTCGAATAGTTCCTGCTTGTAGGGAATAGGGCAGGTCAAAGCTCTGACGAACTTTCCTGTGGTTTGCAGTGCTACACAACTGTGGTTGCCTTCTGCTTCGGTGCTTGCGTTACACCTCGGGCTGCCGAGACCCGCAGGGCTCGAACGCAAACCAATCTCACGGCACACCTGGGTGCGGGGGCAGGGTGGCCTGCTTGTAGCTCCGTCTTGGGCGAGACAGGCCACTCCGCCGCGCACCCGGCCCACCCCTATCGACAGCGCACCGTGCTCGCCTCCGCCAGCTCAGGCCACACAGTGCGGCTGTGGGATCTCACCGATCCCCGAGCTTCGCGCCCGCTCGGCACCATCACCGGCCACACCGACGTGGTCACCACGGTCTCGTTCAGCCCGGAGAAGAGAACGCTCGCCACCTCCAGCTGGGACCGCACCACCCGGTTGTGGGACGTCACCGACCCCGCACACCCCGCCGAGCTCGCCACCGTCATCACGCATTCCGGCAAGCCGTGGAACGTGAGGTTCGGGTCTGGCGGCGCGCCATCGGAGGAGATCGCGAGGGACACGACAGCCGTGGAGTGGCCGTTCAGGCAGGACAGTTCGACCGGGGTGGCGGGGGTCGGAAATGCCCACAAGCGCACGATCTTGTCCTCGCCCGCGATGGCCAGTGTCGTGCCGGTGGGGCTGAAGGCGGGGTCGGGGCGGGCGGTTCGGGGACCGGTGGAACGCTGAGGACGGCTGGGCGGGCGATTCAGCGGGTGGAGTGGTCGGGTTGTCGGGCGGGGCGGAAATCCCCTTTCGAGTGACGTGCACAGGTGGGCGGACGTGGGAAGATCTGCGCGTGAAGAACCGGCCGGTGCGGACCCTCGCTGTCGCGGTGCTGCTCGCGACCTCAGCGGGCGCGCAGGTCATGGCCGGAGTGGATGGCCCGA